>NZ_QLMH01000010.1 GCF_003259935.1 Paranoxybacillus vitaminiphilus
TCGCAAGTTCTGCCCAACAAATTTCCGCTGGCACCCAAGAGTTAAGTGCGGCTGTTGAGGAACAAGTAAATACAGCCCGACATTTAGATACATCAGCGAACATACTTCAAAAAATGGCAAAAAGTTTTAGAGGGAGTTACAAAAAGATATATTGTTAAACAGTAGCGTCGCATAATCTGATAGACTTGTCCAACATTAAGGTTTCCTTATAATTAGGGATTTGGTCAGAACCTCCCTAATTATAAGGAGTTTTCGTTTTTATACCTAAAAACAATCCTGTACTTGAAGCCTTGCTATTCCTCATTTCTTCCTTTCCCCTATTCCTCTCTAAAAAGCAAAATCAAGGAATTTATTTCACTGAACAAAGGTTTATTTAACATGTTCACCGATTCATCTCCCACCTCTAAACAACGTGTAGGTGGGAGAGGTTCATGAATTGCGTAGCAGGTATAAGGAAAACCGGTTTCAAAGTTCTAGATTCAATTGTTATAACCTCCCAATTGTTCCGCGCCGATCATTTTCCGTATTTAAAGTTACTACTTAAAAAGCTTGTATTGGATGGTTAAAACTAAACTTTAGTATTGGCAGCAACCAGTTGTGACTATAAACTGGTGCGGCTGATGTTATCAAAATAACTGTCTCCTTTCAAGGTCATAGGTCATTCCCCTATTCTTGAAAATGTCGAATTTTCAGTTCCGACAAATTTCAGGCTGTGCACAGGCACTAAATTCTCTTACTAATCAGAAAGCAGTATTTTCGTTCCACAATTACATATTATAGAATGTTTCAGACGACGAACCGGTTTGTGACATCTAAAGCATACTGTTTGTTTCATTTATATTGCCACCTTTTTCTGTTTACATATTTCATTGAGAACACTGTTTGCAAGAGAGCTAATAAACAAAGGATGTGTATTTGGCATAGGAGGTCTATAATATTTTGCATTTAATTGCTTAGTTAAGGCGAAACATTCATAATCATTATCATAAAGCACCTCTAAATGGTCAGATACAAAACCAATTGGCGCATATATAAAAGATGTAAATCCACTTTTATGCAATTCTGCTGTCAAATCTAATACATCCGGCTCTAACCATGATTCAGGTGTATTTCCCTTGCTCTGCCAAGCTATCGTATATTGAGCAAACCCCAATTCTCCAGCAATTAAATCAGCAGAATGCTGCAGCTGCGATGGATATGGATCATGATACTGAAGTATTTTTTCCGGAAGGCTGTGGGCAGAAAAAATAATCATTGTCTTTTCTTTTTCACTTACTGTCATTTGGCTAAGAATGTCGTTTATTTTCATCGTCCAGTATTCAATAAAACTCGGCTCATCGTACCAGCTGTTTATTGGGTAAATCATAGGACCGTTTATTTTTTGCGAATGCCCCATTGCTCTCTTATTATAAATTTCTATACTATAAGTAGAATAATGAGGCGCTAAAACAATACTTACCGCTTCGTTTATTCCGTTTTCCTTCATTTTTTCTACCGCGTCTTCGATAAATGGATGAATATGTTTTAATCCTAAATAAACTTCAAATTCAAAAATATCTTGAATCTCATTTAGATGCTTTTCCAGAAGATTCGCCTGCTTTAATGTTATTTCCGCTAAAGGAGAAACACCGCCAATATAGTCATACTTTTCTTTTAGCTCCGCTACCATTTCTTCTGATGGTGCTTTGCCGTTCCTAATATGAGTATAGTAAGGAATTAAGTCCTCATCTTTGTAAGGGGTTCCGTAAGCCATTACTAATAAGCCCATTTTATGTTTTTTCATAACGTTTCACCTCTTGTTCAGCACAGTCATTACATATACCAAAAAATTGCAAATGATGTTTGTGAACTTTATATTTAGATATGGATTCAGCCAAAAATTCAACCTCTTTTATAACAGGATAATAAAAGTCCTTCATTTTACCACAAATTGTACATGTAACATGGTAATGTTCTTTTTCTGAATTCCACTCATATTTTGTTAATCCATTCTCGTAAGGAAGATCTTTAACTATTCCATGTTTTAGAAAAAGTTTTAAATTATTATAAATCGTGGCGAGACTAACTGTAGGTAATTTTACCTCTATTAATTTATACAGCTCTTCAGCTGTTTTCATTCCCATCACTCAATGTGTAAAAAAGGAAATCCACCATTCTCTAAGACTAGCTCCTTTTTTATAATTAATTATAAATATTTTATTATTAAAGTCAATATTAAATTATAATTATTTTAATTTATAAAAATCAGATAAAACATGTTTCACAAATTTACTCATAATTCGACTTATTATTTTATCCTGAAGATTGTTCCAAAAAACATGAATGATGGGAAAGTCCCGCTTTTTTCAGAAAACGAAAATACCGATAATCAAATTTAACATGGTTTTTAGATTGGCAGTCATCTTGCTGCCATCTGCTCGAAAAATAAAAAAAGAGACATTACGAAAATCGCAATGCCTCTACCAATGGGAGACACCTTTCTAAATCTAACAAATGGTGCTATATCCTCATCTGTTATTTTGTTACCGACAGTTCCACAGCCGCGTCAAGAAACGAGCTTTTTGCGGGGATGCTCACTTTACTGAAAGGCCCTATACAATTGGACTGTATTGGACTATGAGTTCAATGTAATAAGCCGGAAAACTCTTATCTGGTTGACACACTATTTTTCCGTTAATGAATGACTATATGTATTCCCCAGCTCATACGCTCGATTAAAGAGACTTGCGTAATGCTTTTTGACTTCATCTTCATTTTCGATATCTTCTGCTAATGTATTATACAGAAAGGCCACTTCAGACTGAGAAATGCCTGTATAGCCAGCTAAACCAACATTCAAATAATGAGAAATCATCGTATCGAAATTTCTTTTTTTAAGGCTTTCTTCTGTCTCTCCAACAAGAGGAATCCACAATACCTTTTTGTGCGGAAGACGTGCTTCTCCATAAGCAAAACCATAGTTCCATGTCCGGTCTATATATCCTTTTACCATCGCCGGTAATGAATACCACCATAGCGGGAAGATGAAGGCTAATCCATCGTTTCTTCTCAATCTTTCCATTTCTGCATGAACACGCGGAGAATACGTTTTATTAGGGTTATCCCAATCAGGTTCATCTTGTTCGTAAACAAGCGGATTAAATTCCTCACCATACAAATCCAAAACTTCAACTTCATGGCCAGCATCTTTTAGTCCTTGGACAAAACGTTCGGCAATTGCAAAAGTAAGAGACTTTCTTCTAGGATGTGAGACAATCGTTAGCACTTTCATATAATCAACTCCTAAACAAATTTTTCGGTTAACTATCTTGAAATGTACCATTATCTCCCTTCGTAAGCAAACGATAAGATTCTTGCTTATATTGCGTATCAAAGGGTTTAAATATTCGATTTTTAATTTAACTTACTATTTAATTAGCTAACGTAAATTTGAAGCGGGATACTTCTTTCGAAATCACGTTAAAAAAGGGCAAGCCTCTAACATGAAGAGTGCATTGCCCTTTGTAGCATTAATCATTTTCTTTTCTAGTGTAGAATTCAGAATGAGTCTATTACGAGGATATCTCATTAGATAATTGTGTTTTTCGGTGATTTCGAATCGCCCACCATAAAGAGACACTCCATCCGAATAAGATTGCTACATATACGGATGTATGCAAATCTTCAGAAATCCCCCAAGAATGTAACAATGTACGCACATTAGTTAAAATAATGAGTCCCCCAACGAGAACACCAAGTAAATGGGATGGCATAATTTTAACGATCCATGCGGCAATCGGTGCGGCCACTAATCCTCCCAGCATCAGCGTTCCGACCCAAAACCAGTTGACTTCTTCCCAGCCTAATGAAATAAAGAATCCAAGCGTAGCAGAAACAGCAACAGCGAACTCGGCAGTATCTACTGTACCAATCACTTTACGTGTTTCAATTCCTCTTTTTGCAAGAAGAATCGGGGTCGTAATAGGTCCCCATCCTCCTCCGCCGGTCGAATCAAGAAAGCCTGCTAGTAAACCTAATGGAATGAGCTGTTTGTTTGGCAGCTTTTTATGGTTTGTCTGTTCTTGTGGTGAACGAAGGAAGAGAAAGCGATACATGATATAAAAACCAAGCACTAAAAGAAAAAGTGAAACATATGGCTTAATAAGGTCGCCAGGAAGATTGCTTAAAAAACATGCTCCAAAAAACGCCCCGATGGAACCGGGAAGAATGAGTCTTAACATCATCTGACGGTCAACATTTCCAAACTTCAAATGAGATACACCGGAAGCTGCTGTTGTCACGACTTCTGCTAAATGAACAGAGGCCGAAGCTACTGCTGGTGCAATGCCAAAGGTAAGTAACAATGTCGTCGAAGTCACCCCATAAGCCATCCCAAGCGATCCATCAATCAGTTGAGCAACAAATCCAATGATTACAAAAACAATCAACTTTTTCATGTTTTCAACACCTCCAATGTCATTTTATTTTTTTGTAATGAATGAACTAGAAGGAATTCATAAATAACATCTAAACGTACAAAGTATTTTGAGATGTGTCATCTAAAGCCCACGCTTCTCAAAAGCGATATAATTCATGTTTCCTCCTTTCATTAAAAAAAGCACTGATTCGTTAGCATGTAACGACTCAGTGCCTTCAGTTTGTCTGATCAGCATCTGGATATTCGAATTTTTTGAATAATTTTATCAACTTCTACATTAATATTAACTAATCCTATTTGTCAAGTAGGTTTTAAAAATAAAAAACAGCCTTCTATGAGTAGTTTGCTTTTGCTATCGATTTTTACGACCATTATTCATTCTCATGACGATCACAGTAAATGTGCATCGCTTCATTTTGATCAAAGTTAGGGTGAGCGAGAATGCTTTTGATTTCTTGCAAACTAAATCCCATTTCTTTAACATGTTCACCGAGAAGTTTCCCACCTCTAAGCAAAGTGTAGGGGGAGAGAGGTTCATTGATGAGGACTTGCGGAGTTTGAAAAAAGTATTGAAAAACTTAAAACAATGAAAGCCCTTCCTCTCTTCCATCCTTGCAGTTCCGAGACCGCGCCAGTGTGATTTCAGCTTTTCAATACTTCCTGTTCAACAGAAAAGGTGATGCCACCAAAGCAGCATCACCTTTTGTGTTCAGCAATTACTCTGTTTTAGCTTTTTCGTACGTTGATTGCTTGAGGACCGCGGCTGCCTTCGACAATATCTAAAGTCACTGTTTGTCCCTCTTCTAACGTTTTAAATCCTTCGCCTTGTATTGCCGAAAAATGAACAAATACATCATTGCCTCCATCCACTTCAATAAATCCAAATCCTTTTTCTGAATTAAACCATTTTACTTTACCAGTATTCATGTAAGTTCCTCCTAAAAATGAAAAATATTTACCATTGTTCCATTACTTCATTATTCAAAATTAAAAAGCCGCACACTCATGAACTGCAGGCCTTATAAGATCGCCTACACTTCAAATGAGGTACGACTTATAGCGGATCCATGATATAACGAACTAAATGGTATTTATATTATCATAACCAATAAAAAATGAAAAGTCAAGAATAATTGTGATTAAATTGATAGCTTGTTTTGATAAGTTTGCTCGATAAAATTTGCTTTATAAAAGGCTCGATAATTCAATATACAAACAATCATCGATGAGATTGACGCAACGACAAGGAGTGTAAAAACAATAAATATTTGATATTTAACAGCCGCTATAGGTTCTGCACCAGCTAATATCATTCCCGTCATCGTGCCAGGAATTTGTACAAGTCCCATTGTTTTTAATGTATCAATAGTTGGGATCATCGCGATTTTGATCGCATTTCTTTTTATTTCTTTTTCATCCTTGCCTTCTTGTTTTTTCATCGACTCTAATACCACTCCAGAAGCGACCATTGCCGTTCCGGAAAACATCCCCGCAACCGGTATAATATATTGCGCTTGAAACGGGATAACATGAAATATAAGCCACAAACATATGGATGAGCTTACAGATACCGTTATCCCTAAAAACACGAACCAAAATGTCCGTTTGAACTCGATTCCTCTTTTAGAGACGCTCATAGAAGCAGCGACTACCATGATCAACACATAACCTAAAATAACGTACTATCGCTCAAAAGAAAAAATATAGGAAATAAAATAACCTAACAATAATAACTGGACAAACCCTCTTAATGACGACCAAAGGATGTCTTTTTCTAATTTTAATGTTTGTTTATACGAAACGAAAATCGGCACAAAAATGAACAACAATATCGCCAATAGTGCAGTATTATGAATTTCCTGCAAATGAAACACCCTTCCTTTTCAGAACTTTTTAAGGAAAAAATACAACATTGACAAGAAACATGACTATACATCGCTTATGTTTTAATGAAAATGAACGTCTAATAAATTAACTTTTTCTATATTTCTTTAGCAAATCCTACATTTCTTTGTATCATCTGATTGTGAAAAACGATGAAAGTTCTGTTCCATTGCCCTTGTATATAGGAACACAAATAAAAAGAGACTATCTCATACGAGACAGTCTCATAACATCGCTATTCACTGTTGATGCGGAAAAATGGTATTCAATCTTTTATTTATCTTCTAATGTTAAAACGACACGGCCGTTGATTTGACCTTTTAACATTCTGTCAAATACTTCATTAATTTTTTCAAGAGGCTGCACTTCAATAATCGTTTTTACTTTACCTTCTGCTGCGAATTGAAGCGCTTCTTGTAAATCTTTTCGTGTACCGACAATGGAACCGATAATTTTAATTCCGTTTAATACGGTATCAAAAATCGGAATCGGCATTTCTTCCGGCGGCAAGCCGACAAGAACGCACGCTCCGCCTCGGCGAATCGATTTGTATGCAGATTGAAAAGCTGGTTTCGATACAGCTGTTACAACCGCTGCGTGTACCCCGCCAACTTTATCTTTCATAAATTGTGCTGCATCTTCTTTCATAGGGTTCACAACAAGGTCGGCACCAAGCTCTTTTGCAAGTTCAAGCTTCTCGTCACCTAAATCAACCGCAACGACATTAAGCCCCATCGCTTTCGCATATTGCACGGCAACGTGTCCAAGGCCGCCGATACCATAAATCGCTACCCATTCTCCTGGTTTTGCCCCTGTTACTTTTAAAGCTTTATATGTTGTAACTCCGGCGCAGAAAATAGGCGCCGCTTCTTCAAACGATAAGTTATCAGGAATTTTAACAACATAGTCCGCAGCAGCTCTGCAGTATTCTGCATATCCCCCATCGACTGAGTAACCTGCATTTTGCTGCTGTTCACATAATGTCTCTTGTCCGCTTAAACAATATTCACAATGGCCGCAGGCAGAATACAGCCAAGGAATACCAACTCGATCGCCCACTTTTAAATGGGTTACACCCGGACCTACTTCTTCAACAATTCCAACCCCTTCATGTCCAGGGATTAAAGGAAGTTTTGGTTTGACCGGCCAATCGCCGTGCGCGGCATGCAAGTCAGTATGGCAAACACCGCATGCTTTAATGCGGACTAATACTTCGCCATATGAGATGGTTGGCTTCTCCACTTCTTTTATTTTTAATGGATCCTTAAATTGCTCAACTACTGCAGCTTTCATATCTGTTCCCTCCCATGTACTTAAAAAAGGAATCCTTTCGTAAAATATTATATGCTATTCTATTTTGTTATATAAAGCCGCAGTAGAACAAATTCAAAAAGTTGTCGAGAAGATTTGTCTAAAATGTTAACATTTACAATAATTCTTGACAACAAAAGCCCCGTTTTCGCTATTTTTATGGTATTGAATTGGTAATTGCTTCAACAGCTATGACAAGTAAACTCAATATAACAGTTATGAAAGCAGAGTTAAACAATATTTTTCTAATAAATAAAAAATGATTTTAGATTCAGCTTTTTATTTATCCGGATATAATAAATAAAAGAAAACGCCTAAAACCATCGGAGCTAAACCAAGGATGGCAAACCCAATTCTTCAACCAACTTCTTCCAGTCAAATATCCAAAAATAAAGAATCATAAAATGAACTACCATCAACGGAAATGTTAAGATGTGCGATATTTTGCAGAGCAAAAGTATCCCCGCTTTTATGACAGTCGTTTAAGAAATACATAGCTCACTTTATCGTAATGCATTTTTTCTTCGTAAAAACGATGCGCGTCAACACGCTGTAATCCGGATGATAATGAAACGATCTTATAACCATTTTCTTTAGACCACTGATGTACGTATGATAAGAGTTTTTCACCGTATCCTTTTGAACGTTCGCTTGGTTCTGTCACTAAGTCGCAAACCCAAATAAACCGCCCGTTGTACAAAGTGATCATCGGCATAAAACCGACAACGGCAACGATTTTGTTATGATCATAAAAGGCGAATAATCGATATCCCTCTTTTTCCCGGGCCTCATGAACTAATGCAAGATATGAATGTTCCTCAAGATGTGTTCTTAAATGCCTCATCACGGGAAATGCCTGTAAAATTTCTTGATCCGTCTGCAGTTCTTTAATGAAAGCGGCTGTCATACTCATCTCTCCTATTATTAGTTAATTACATTTCTCATTTCATCGCCTAAATACTCTCCCTACTGTCTGTTTGCAGCTTGATGGGAAAGAAGTCGGGCAAGGCCAATCAATAAGCAGGCTACACTAATGGCCCATAAAATTCCGGAAATTCCCATACTCAATGATGCGTTTTCCGATCCCATCGGATGTTGATGTTCAAAGGTATTTATGGCTTCTAAAAGCTTGTACCCTGCAAAAGCAAAGAAAACCATGTGTCCGATGAACCAGCTGAAAGCTCTTCTGTTGAATTTATAATGAAACCAAAGGACGATTAGAACAACGAGTTCAATCGTCATTACGATCGCAAATCCCCAATTGAGCATTCCGTATACTTCGGCTTCCAAATACATTCCCACACCTCTAATCTAATCACAATAGTTTCCGCTGCCCGTGAACATTCGGACTGAAATCCGAACAAATTTGTTAATAAAACTGCTTGCTGCTTCGAGCGGCTGCAGTCTTTTTAAACGTCTAATACTTACATATATTAACACTTTGTAACATTATACATCCACAACAAGCGTATCATATGCCATCTCAATATTTAGACCTTCTTCGTTTAACTGTTTTTCCATCTCTTTCAGCTCATCAAAACTTAGCCCATTCATTTCCTCAATGTGTATTAATATCGTTTTCTTAGGATTAAGTGCTTTAATAATTTCTAATGTTTCAACAAAAGTGGCTTCTTCTTTTAATACAGGATGCTCTGAAGTGATTAATCTTTCCCCTGTAAATGGATGATATTCAAAAATCCCGATAGGCAAAATGGCAAGATCAACACTTTGCAATTGTTGAGCAGGTTTCCAGTTATTCAGTTCATCAAGAGCGATTAAGACTTTTTTATCGTTTGTTTTTAATAAAAATGCATAAACATAATCTTCTGCCAGACGGAATGGCCATATTTCTGTATCGTTTATCCAAACATGATCACCATCTTTTAATAGTCATTCATCGAACTTCCCTGTTTGATAATCAATAATGGCCTTTCGAATCTCCTCTTTTGTATTCATGACAAACGGTCCGTATGCGACAACAGGTTCATTTATTGGCTCGCCTGCATACAGAAGAACGCGGAGTTTTTCTTTGGCAGTAATTTTAATTTCACTCTCGGAAGCTCCGTCCGCTGAACTTAAAAATAACACTTTGTTTTTTCATAAAGGCCTCTCCTCCTGTTTTCAGTTGATGTTGTTTAGATTTGAATTCAATATGTTTCGATTAACTCTTTCAATCTTTCTGAATCAATTCAATAAAATGGTAAATAATCCTTGCCGTTAATCCCCAAATAACTTTATTTTTATAATAATAAAAGTGCTCATCCATTTTCCGGGGGCGCCAATGATAATTTTCTCCGTTCGGAATCTTATCAAATGGAAAATTTGGTTCAGGTTCTGCTTTAAAGTGGACGTAATAAACTTCCGGCTCCGTTTGTTGAAAGAAAGACAGCGGAACAGTAAATATTTCAGCGACCTCCTCTTTATTTGGTTTCATTTTGTGAGGATGACGAATCGTCGCAACAAACGGATAAATGATCGTGTCAAAAGGAGACACGATGTAGTCTAACGGAAAAACGTCAGTGATGTTCGTTTTTTCGATCCCTAATTCTTCGACTGTCTCCCGAATGGCTGCTTCTTGGGCGTTTTTGTCATTTGGATCCATTTTTCCACCGGGAAAGCAAATTTCTCCAGGCTGCCTGTTTAAATGAAACGCTCTGACTTCAAACAAGACGTGAAGCTCATCGTCTTTTTCGATTAACGGTAAAAGTACTGAGCATTTACTGAACTGATCATGTCCTAACAAAGTCGGTGTTCGATTGCTTAATTTGTCAATAATTGTTTTATATTTCATCGTTTTCCCCTCATTTCCTACTTCACCTTCATACTTAATATATGTATCGTAATCAAGAATATAGGCTCCTTCATTGCCGAATAAAGCATCGTCACATGCAAATGCTTTTCATCACGTTTGAAAACGAATGGCAACAGCGGATTCCCTATTCGCTGTTTACAGAAAACGATTTATCTTCCTACCGAAATGTTATATGGATCCGTACCGGCATGATACAATTCATAATAAAAACCTTTTGCTTTTAATAGGGAATGATGGGTGCCTTTTTCAACAATGCGCCCCTCATGAAGCACAAGGATTTGATCAGCATTTCGAATCGTATTTAAACGATGGGCGATAACAAAGCTTGTTCTCCCTTGCATGAGCCGGTGCAGCGCTTCTTGTATTTTCAGCTCTGTTATCGTATCAATGCTGCTTGTTGCTTCGTCTAAAATTAAGATAGACGGGTTGGCTAAAATCGCTCTTGCAATCGCCAAAAGCTGTTTTTGTCCTTGGCTGATGCCGCTTCCTTCTTCGTTTAAAACGGTATCGTAGCCGTTTGGAAGCTTCATAATAAACGAATGGGCATTTGCTAGTTTGGCTGCTTCTTCCACTTCTTTGTCACTGGCATCAAGCCTGCCGTAACGAATATTTTCCCGAATTGTTCCTTGAAAAAGAAACGTATCTTGTAAAACGAACGCCATATGCTGTCTAAGACTTGCTCTTTTAATATGTTTGATATCGTAGCCGTCAATGAACACCTGTCCGCTATCCGGGTCATAAAAGCGGGAAAGAAGATTTATAATCGTTGTTTTCCCTGCCCCTGTCGGACCGACTAATGCCACCGTTTCACCAGGAGAAACGCGAAAATGAATATCTTGAATCGTCTCCCGACTTTTTTCATATGAAAACGAGACGTGATGAAACTCCACTTCTCCTTTTACGTTTGGTAAATGAACGGCCTCTTTTTCGTCTTCTTCCTCTTCCATATCGATGATTTCAAAAACTCGTTCCGCCCCGGCCATCGCCGACAGCAGCATATTAAATTGGTTGGCAAGGTCGTTAAGAGGCCGAGTAAACTGCCGTGAATATTCCGCAAAAATAACGATGACCCCAATCGAAATGAGACCTTTTAACGCGAACACTCCTCCTATCCCGGCAATGATGGCAAAGCTAATGTTATTTAATACGTTCATCAGCTTTGGAATAAAACCGGAATACGTCTGCGCCCAAAAACCGGATTGTTTCAGTTTTTCATTTTTTCGTTGAAATTCAGAAATGATCTTTCTTTCTTGCGAAAACATTTTGATGATTTTTTGACCAGAAATGGATTCTTCAATAAAACCGTTGAGCTCTCCTAAATTGCGCTGCTGTTCTTTAAATAACATCCGCGTACGGTTTGTAATCCACTTCATGCCGAAGTACATCATTGGAACGATCGTTAACGTCAAAACCGTCAGCAGCGGACTAAGCGAAACCATGACAAAAACCGCGCCAACAAGCGTAAGAGTGCTTGAGAACAATTGAATCATCGAACTATTTAATGTTTGGCTCACATTTTCGATATCGTTTGTAATTCGGCTCATGAGCTCTCCATGCTGCCGCTTTTCGAAAAAGCGGATTGGGAGTTTATGAAGCTTCTCAAAAAGCTGTTTTCGCAACGAATAAACCGTCTTTTGGGCAATTGCAATCATCCAATAGTTTTGCAGAAAAAGAGACAGAGAAAGAAAAAGATACACTCCACCCAGTATGATTAACGACTGAATGAGCCCGTCTTGCTTTTTTGTGACAATATGTTCATCAATGATTTTCCCGATGAAATACGGGCCAAACAGACTTAAAAAAGAGCTGAAAATAACCATAAGAAAAACAAGTACTAACATTCCTTTCTGCTTTGAAAGGAGCGTTGCTACTCTCTTTAATGTTCGAAACCAATTGTTTGTTTTTTGTTCCGCTGTTTTTTTCCAATGATGCTGCGGCTTCAACATATGTATATCTCCTCACTGCCAAGCTGTGATTGCACAATTTTTTGATAAAGAGCACAGCTTTTCCATAAACACTCATGATTCCCTTTTGCTAATAAACCCCCGTCATCGAGAAGTAAAATCGTATCCGCCTTCATTGCCGTGCTTACCTTTTGGGTGACAATGAACGTTGTACATGTATATGATTTCAAAGCTTTGAATAACTCCGCTTCTGTTTTTAAATCGAGTGCACTTGTACTGTCATCCAGCAGTAAAATTTTTGGCTTTCGTATAAGCGCTCTTGCGATGGAAAGCCGCTGTTTTTGCCCGCCGGAGAGGTTGACCCCTTTTTGGCCAACGATCGTATCATATCCGTTTGGCAGTTTCATAATCGTTTCATGAATTTGCGCATGTTTTGCTGCTTCCATTATTTCTTCCATCGAAGCGTCTTCTTTTCCAAAAGCAATATTTTCTTTTACCGTTCCGGAAAACAATAAAACTTCTTGCGGAACAAAGCCGATTTCTTTCCGCAGCATTTCTTGATTCATGTCGCGAACATCAATGCCGTCAAGCAAAACCCGGCCTTTATTCACATCATACAACCGCGGAATTAGTTGCAATAAAGAAGATTTTCCCGATCCGGTCGCTCCTAAAATGGCAATTGTTTCCCCCGGATGGGCAATAAACGAAATATTTTTTAAAACAGGTGCATGAGTATTTGGATATTGGAAGTAAACATTTTCAAATACGACTTTACCTTCTTTGACTGTTGTTTTATGATTGATTTCTTCACGATCCGACAGATCGCTGTTTACTGCCAGAACTTCTGAAATACGCTGTGCCGATGCTTTCGCCCGTGAAAAAACGATGAGAATCAACGTAAAAATCGATAAAGCCGAGGTAATGCGTGTAGCATAGTTGACAATTGCTACCACCTCTCCCGCTTTTGCGCTGCCGATTTGGATGCTCATATTCCCAAACGAAAGAATGACGATAATCCCAGCGTTCATAACGAATAACAGCACAGGCATTGAGAGTTCCATGACTTGCAATGATTGAACGGTGCGGTTCATCAAATCTTCATTCGCTTTTATAAAGCGCCGCTGTTCATGTTCCCCTCTCATCAATGCTTTAATGAGTTTCATTCCCGCTAAATTTTCCCGCATGACTTCATTGACTTCATCGAGTTTTTGCTGCACCATTTTAAATAATGCCATCCCTTTATTCATCATCCATATAAGAAACAATAATAAAATCGGAACCGTGAAAACGAAAATAAGCGCGAGCTTGAAATGAACATAGAGCGCCATCACCGTACCGAACAACACTAACAGCGGCGCCCGCAGCATAATACGCAAACTCATAAATACGGTGTTTTGGATTTGCGTGACATCGTTTGTCATCCGTGTAATTAAAGAAGAAGTCGGGAATTGATTGAAATTGGCAAACGAAAACGACTGAACTTTTTCGAATAAACGGTTTCTCAACGCAAATCCGTAATTTTGACCAACGTGGGCAGCTGCAAAAGAATTGGCAATTCCAGCCATAAAAGCAATAAGGGACGTGCCCATCATGACGGCACCCCACTTCCACACGACAGAAAAATCGTGCTGCAGTATTCCGTCGTCAATGATTTTTGCCATCAGCAACGGATGCCATAGCTCAACGGCTAACTCAATGAGCATAAGCCCCCATGCCAATATCATCCATTTCGTATATGGTTTTAAATACGATAGCACCCCAAACATGTAAAACCCCCAAACAAAAGTTACTGTTCATTTTATTTTAACTGTTTATGATTGTTTTTTACAGATTTTTGCTTTTGATTCGAAAAATCAAGAAGCGGGAAATCGTTTGAAAACAGACATCCCCGCTCCTGTACGGCTTGTTCGTGATGCTATCTTTTTTGTAAATAATCGACAATTCCCATCGCACAAACGTTTAAATCTAAGCGGATAATTTCATAAACGTCTGCTTCGCGCGGTATACGCTGTTCGTCCAAAAAGGCGCAAACCATGGCAAAAAGCCCGTTAAAGACCGCATTTGTCTTTTCTTCAAAAGAGGAGTTTGGCTGTTCATTCACCATTCTTTCTCCCACTTCGACAAACTTCGGCAGCCACTGTTTCAGCTGTTCAAAGACAGCATGCGGATTTTCCGACATACCGAAATGTCCAAAGTAAACGCGGTCAATATTTAAGTTCTCGAGACGTGCAGCAGAATGGAACATCGCTTCCGGATTAAATTGATTCGGTGAGGTCGAAGGTAAATAAAATTCTAGTCCATACTCAAGCAATTGCGGGTAAAATACCCCAACGGTATCGCCGGTGAAAACGCCGTTACTACGGGAATCATAAATGGAAAAATGGTGGTTGGCATGCCCCGGTGTATGAAGGAATGTCAACGTGCGGTTTTCGCCAATCTGTAATGTATCGCCATCTTCCATGGCAAATAAACGTTCTTCTGGAACAGGCAAGATCGGATTGAACAATTCATCAAATTTCTCACGGTAAACAGCTTTCGCACCTTGAATTAGCCTTGACGGATCGGCTAAATGCCGTTTCCCTTTTGGATGGACGAAGACGTTGGCATTCGGACATTGCTCAAGTAAAAGACCGACCCCGCCCGCATGGTCAAGATGAATATGGGTGACAATAATGTTTTTGATGTTTTTTGCCTCAAGCCCTAATGCTTCTAATCCTTTTAGTAAATACGGAATCGACGGACTTGCACTCGTTTCGATAATCGTTAATTCTTCTTCATGAAATACGTATGTACCTGTTCGTTGGGCGACTCCTAAATCATAAACATCAATTAATGAAACCCCATTCCCTAAATCAATCGGTTTTTTCATATTTTTTCCTCCTATAAATTATTTTGGATACCAATTCTAGCAAATGAAGGTTTTATGAAAAATGTTGCAGAATATAATAAATACTTGAATCCTTTTCAAATTCAGTACCTTTACGATTTGTTTACTGTATAAAATATTCTACAAATCCATCAAAATTCCTTGTTTAACTAAGCTTTTCTGTATGATGGATTTGGTTTGGAACGGGATACAAAATAGAAGATTCCATTATTAAAGTT
This sequence comes from Paranoxybacillus vitaminiphilus, assembly GCF_003259935.1. Lineage (GTDB taxonomy): Bacteria > Bacillota > Bacilli > Bacillales > Anoxybacillaceae > Paranoxybacillus > Paranoxybacillus vitaminiphilus. Next base: position 15,434 of record NZ_QLMH01000010.1, read on the forward strand.
AAATATGGACCTTTTCAGAAGACAATAAATATCAAAGAAATAAACAGTGTAAGGACAACGAAAAATCCATTTACAGCACCTGCTTTATCTATGGATAAAATTGAAATGAATTACTATCTCTCCGAGGAATAAAGATGAGTTTATTCGTCAACTATTAAACCAAAATCCTGAAATTCAAACAGATCATCATCTTACAATGAATGGAAGAGAGTGGACGTAAAACGCAACTCTCTTTTTTTGATAGATGAAAATGAACAATATTCATTAACATACACTTAAAAAAATAGAGGAAGAATTCGTTTCTTCCCCTCATTAATACACATCGCGTTTCGTAAAGACGATAAATGAGATGATAAGAGCAGCCAGTCCCCAAACGGCAAGAACGGTCATGGAAAATCCAAGTGTCATGCCATTGATTGGCGGCGCCATGCCACTCACATAATCGGTTAGCCGTAAGTTCACCATAAACAGGTATTTTGCTGATTCCCAAGATGATACCATAGTGGACAAAATCGCTCCGGAAATGAGTGCCGCTAACATAATCCCCATAACAGCAGCTGTGCTTCTCATCAGAACGGAAAGCATAAACGTCAATGTTCCGACAACGAGCGATACGAACCAAACAAGTCCGAATTCCATTAATAAATATTTCCATTGCGAAATTAAGTGGACGTTTGCTGTATCTAATTCTTCTCCATGTACAGAGAAGCCGGTCAATAGCGGCAATGTCCACCCGCTGAATCCAAATACAACTCCAGAAATAAGATAAGAGAGCGCTCCTAAAGACAATAAAATAAATGAAACCGATAAAATCATAGCGATATATTTACTCAATAATATTTTCCATCTTTTTACAGGTCTAGTTAATAATAATTTAATCGTCCCGCCACTTGCCTCCGAGGAAACTAAATCTGCGGCAATGACCATCACCATGAGCGGGATGAAAAGGTCAATCGAATTTTCGGCAAACATTCGCATAAACGTCGGTGCTCCCGGGGCAGATGGATTAATATCATGATCGAGATAATATTGTTGCTGCTGCAGGCGGATTTGTAAAAACTTTCGCCATTCTTCCGATAAACCGCTCGAATTTAGCCGGTTTTGCGTATCAATGATTTGCTGCTGGAGCTGCGCACGCCAATCGGTTGTTCCTAATTGCTCTTGTATGGATTGAACACGTTTCAATTGAGCGTATGTAAAAAGAGCAACGAGAACGGCAATAATCGCTGCAATAATCAACAAACGTTTTTTGCGAACAATTTTTATCATTTCGTTATAAACTAAATTAATCAATCGTCTCGCCCTCCGTCAGCTCGATAAATAAATCTTCAAGCGTTGGAAGTTTTGTATGGATTTCACTCACTTTGATTCCTGCTTTCACTAACTTTTCGTTCCATAATGAAACTTTTTCCGCATCGTAGTGCGTGATCAACGTACCGTCTTCTTCCCCTATGATCACCGTTTCTTCCTCTAAAAGAGCTTTTGCTTTTTCGAGCGGCTCCACTTTCCAAATAACGCGTTCCTGTTCTGCAAGGAGATATTCCACTGTATCAATTCGGATAATTTCCCCTTTTGCCATAATCGCTACACGGTCACACATAAGCTGAATTTCACTTAACAAATGAGAGGAAACAAGTACAGTGAGGCCTTCTTTTTCTGCTAAAAAGCGTATGAATTCCCGCATCTCGCGAATACCGACAGGGTCTAATCCGTTGGTTGGCTCATCTAAAATCAGGATTTTCGGCTTACCTAACAGCGCCTGCGCGATCCCAAGACGCTGACGCATTCCTAATGAATAAGTGCTGACGCGATCATGAATACGGTTTTGCAGTCCGACTAATTCTACGACCTCTTTGATACGATTTTTAGGAATATCGGGGACCATCCGCACAAAATGTTCGAGATTTTCCCATCCGGTCAAATACGGGTATAATTCAGGATTTTCTACGATACAGCCAATTTGCCGAACCGCTTTGGAAAATTCCCGGTGCAAATCATAACCGCATAGCAGGATTTGTCCCGAAGTCGGCTTGACAAGTCCGACAAGCATGCGGATGGTTGTCGTTTTTCCTGCTCCGTTTGGGCCTAAAAAGCCGAATACTTCACCTTTTTTCAACTCAAACGAAAGGCCTTTAATGATTTCTTTTTTTCCAATCTTTTTTCTTAAGTCTTTCACGACAAGAGTCGCATTTCCGTTAGTCATTTTTCTCATCCCCTTCCGTGAACGTAATCAATGATGCCACACGTTCACCAATCAGCTTGTATCCTTCTTTGTTCGGGTGGAATTTATCGCTATACAAATAGTCATTTACATTCAGTTCAAACAAATCAAAGGTTGGAACCGCAATGATATTCGGATAGTTTGCGGCAGCTTCTGCTGACTGAAAATTCCATTCACGCACCACAGCCGAGGTTGTTTTTGCATCCGTAAGGTCGTTAAACGGATTATAAAGGCTTATGTAAAACACAACCGCATCCGGATTTAAGTGGCGAATCGTTTTGAAAATGGTATGGAGATTTCGCAAATAATCAGCTTTTGCTTGATTCATTCGTTCAAGCGAAAAGTTACTTAGTGCTTCTCCGCTTTGAAACAAGTCATTTCCACCAATCGTCATTAGAATAATATCGGCCTGCTTGATTTGTCGTTGTACTTCGATTTGTTGAAGCTGAGAAACTAAACCAGCGGAACGTTGTCCTTTAATGGCTAAGTTTTTCACGCGGATCGTTTGTTTTGTCTTTGTTTGCAGCTCATCTGCTACATAACCGACATACCCTTTTCCGCTTTCATCCCCCGTTCCCCGGGTTAACGAATCTCCAAGGGCTACGATATGGAAGCCATCCTCTTTTTCTTCAGCAACGTTTTCTAACGAAATTTTTTTCACTGGTGATGATGCTTCATAAAAAAATTGATCTTTTATCGCAAGTCCAAGCCCTGCCATCCATAATCCACTTGAAAAAATTGCGAGAGCGGCGATTATTTTCACCACATTCACTTTCACAGAACCATCCTTTCATGCTATAGCGTTATCTCATTTAGTTTCATCATACATCATCGGCACTGATAAAGCATTTACTAAGTGTGCTTCACCTCAAGTATAAACTTGATTATAAAATTGATGTGCATCATCTTACAAACTGCATGAAAGCAAAAAAAAACGAGCCGCTCAATGAGTGACTCGTTTTTTGTATAAATGTACTTCGCATTTAAAACTTAGCCTGATAGTTTTTGATTTCCCATGTGTGTACAGCTGTGCGATAGCTGTCCCACTCGGCTTTTTTCATCGCTACATATTCACTGAATACATGTTCACCTAGGGTTTCACGGCCGATTGTACCGTTTTCCAATTCTTGAATCGCTGCTCCTAAGCTGCCAGGTAAATTTTCGATTCCGAGCTCTTGACGACGCTCTTCTGTCATGTGGAAAATATCTTCGTCAATTGGCGCCGGTGCCTGTAATTCTCTTTCAATACCATCAAGACCTGCTACCGCAATGACGGCAAATGCTAAGTACGGGTTTGCCGATGGGTCTGGACAGCGAAGCTCTACGCGAGTTGCTAAACCTTTTTTCGCTGGAATACGAATTAACGCTGAACGGTTTGAAGCGGACCAAGCGATATAACAAGGCGCTTCATATCCCGGCACAAGACGTTTGTACGAGTTCACTAATGGATTAGTGATAGCCGCAAAGCTTTTGACGTTTTCAATTAATCCGGCGATAAATTGGTAAGCTGTTTCAGAAAGTTGGTTTTCATCGGCCGGATCAAAGAACGCATTTTCACTTCCTTTAAAGAAAGACATGTTAACGTGCATACCAGAACCGTTAATTCCAAACACCGGCTTCGGCATAAATGTTGCACGTAAACCAAATTGGCTTGCAATCGTTTTGACTACCCATTTATACGTTGTTGCATTATCTGCAGAACGCAATGCATCGGCGTATTTGAAATTGATTTCATGCTGCCCTTCCGCTACTTCATGGTGAGAAGCTTCAATCGTAAAGCCCATTGCTTTTAATGCACGGTAAATTTCTAAACGAACACGCTCACCAAGATCTTTTGGAGACGGCTCGAAGTACCCGCCGCTATCATGTAATTCTGTTGTTGGGTTACCGTTTTCGTCTGCTTTAAATAAGAAGAACTCTAACTCTGGACCGACAGAGATTGTAAACCCTTTTTCGGCTGCACGTTTAACCGTCTTTTTTAGCACGTTACGCGGGTCGCCTTCAAATAATGTTCCATCAGGATTGGTAACAGAGCAAAGGAAACGAGCTTCAGCATATCCATCTTCCACTGTCCAAGGCAACACAGCAAACGTATTTAAATCAGGAAGAAGGTAGAGGTCTGATTTATTTATTGGAGAAAATCCTTTGATTGAAGAACCGTCGAACATGATTTTCCCTTCAACTACGTCTTCTAACTGCTCGGCTGTCACTGTCACATGCTTTAAAATCCCTTCGATGTCAACAAATTGCAAATGAAGAAGCTCAACATTTTTTTGTTTGATCGTTTCTTTAATTTGTTCAAGAATCGCCGTATCATTGTTTACTTGAGAAAGAGTTGCTTTCGTCATGTTACGTAACCTCACATTCTTGCGTCTATTTTTTTTACATGACTCTATTATATTGAAACACTTCATCTTTGACAATATATTTTCTATAAATTTTTCTGTATTTTTATAACTTTTCAACCGAAAGCGTTTTCGTATATCTGCATCATAACTATGTTATTTTAAAACCATTTCATTATCCTTTAAAGCGATGTTCCTTATATAAACCACATCGTTAATACGCATATTAATACATTACCATTTTATAATTTTTACATTTGCAATCTTATGAAAAAACAGCGCGATTAATCGCGCTGTTTTTTCATTCTTTCTTTGTTATTTACCGCTAACCTTACGTATTTTAACGGCAAACATGATACTTGTCAGAAAGTGAAGATTCCTCCTGCTTTTCGATTGATGGAAGTAAATATGGTTGTTACCACTCCAACGACAGTGACTACTACTAGCGAATATAGAAAAATATCAAGTCCGACAATCCAGCTTCCGCAAAAAAGGACAATGCCGTCGATAATAAAAATGAGAATGCCGACATTATAGTTTGTGAGTTTAGAGATGAACTGTGCTAATAAATCCGTTCCGCCTGTGCTCGTTTCATGGCGCAGCATAAGACCAATTCCTGCCCCAACGAGTACTCCGCCGATGATGGAGCTGAAAAGAATAGGGAGTTTGAGACTTCCCCTTAATGGAGAGAGGACATCGATCATAAACGACGAAAATAACATACCGTGCAAACTGTTATAAAAATACGGCCGATAATAAATCCATGCAATGACATAAAGCGGGATGCTCAGCAAAATAATCGTCAGCCCGACTTTTACATTCCATATGTATTTAATGATTAAACTAATGCCAATCATTCCCCCATCCAGCAACTCATACGGAACTAAAAATACATTAATTCCGAGTCCTAACAAAATACTCCCTGCAATAATCGCCATGGCTTTTTTCATCATTTTTTCTCTCCCTAATTTATGCGGCATTGTTTCTACTTAATATGTATGTCCTAAATAAAAAGAACTTGTCTCTTGATAAAAAATAAGAATAGGCCTATATGCGGCTTTCCAATTGAGGAATTCGTACATTTAGCATAAGTTGACATAATAATATTCTTGTAAATATAACAATGCAGTGCATGCTCCATGCTCAAAAAAGCTAAAAAAACACAGCCAAAACGAACCGGCTGTCCCTATGTTAATGTTTCATTTCATAAGCGACCCATGTAGGTTTGTTAATTTTTGCTGACAAATTGACAATTTTTGTTTTTACTCTTTGCGCATCTTCTCCTGCTAACGGAGTTGGCTGATAGTTGTTTCTTGTTGTAACAGAGGAAATGCGAAATGGAATAATATGAATCTCTTTTTGATTGGTTAGTTGACCGTTTTGAAAATAAAAAGTTTGCTGGAAGATAAAAGTATCTTTATCACTTGGATTTTTATTTCCGCCAAACATAAAGTTCCCCAAGCTGTAAACAATAAACTTCCCTTTATATTCTTCGATCCCTTGAATGACATGGGGATGATGGCCGACAACTAAATCCGCTCCGCTATCGATCGTAAAACGGCCTAATGACTTTTGCGCCTCATTAGGAACGTAGCTTCTTTCCTCGCCCCAATGAAAATGAACGAGAACGATATTCGCCCCTTCCTCCCTCAATAAGCGAATATCATTGGAAATTTGCGTGCGAATCATATCATCATCATTCCATCCTTCGTAACCGAGCGCGCCGATTTTCACTCCTTTTATAGTCGTTAACAGTTTATGTTCGTAACCAAAATAACCGATATTCTCTCTTTTAAGGCTTGCAATCGTGTCTTCATACCCTTTTTGTAAATAGTCATGTGTATGGTTATTAGCCAAATTGACTGCTTCAATTCCTGCTAATGTCAAAATTTTTGCATATGCCGGGTCGCCTCGAAAACGAAATTTTTTCACCGCTTTTTGTGTGGATGCTGTTAAAGTTGTTTCTAGGTTAGCTGTTGTAAAATCATCACTTTTAAAAATCGGCTCTATATTTTTCGTAAAAAAGTGAATACCGTTTTTTTCTGCTTCATGATCAAAGGAGTTTGTATATTCGTAATTTCCATCACGACCTAGCGTTACGTCACCCGCAGCGCTCAATGTGATACTTGTTTCCTTAACACTCGGTTCTTCTCGTTGTAATTGTTCCTTTTCTCGTTCTTTGTTTTCTTCGGGTTCGTTTCGTGAAGATTCTTTCGTCGTTTTGTCGACTGTTGTTTGTGTACGAAGGTCTTCAGTTTTATTGGTCATTGTGCTGCAGGCACATAAAAACGTGAATAAAGCAATCATAAAAATTCCACTCATAAATTTCATTGTTTCATAACCCTCTTCTCATGAAAAGTACTTATTAAAAATGCTATGTACATAAAAAATGGATAATGATATATTTTCGGTACTAGATCTATGAAACCCTTTTTTGGATTGATTTTTATTGATGATTTAGAACATAGTTTTATTTTATAAATAAAAATAATTGCCTTACTATATAAAAAAGCTGCTCCTCGCGTTGAGGAACAGCTTTAGATAAGTTCAACTAACATCAGTGGGGAATGAAGCCCTCCACTGATGAAGTTGCGCTTTATTCTTTTACTTTCATTAAGCGCAACGAATTGATAATGACAATGAGCGTTGCTCCCATATCGGCAAAAATGGCAAGCCATAATGTGAGCCAGCCCGGGACGATTAAAATGAGCGCTAACATTTTAAGCCCTAAGGCGAATGCAATATTTTCTTTAATAATTCGCAACGTTTTTCGGCTTAAGCGAATCGTGTACGGCAATTTGGTTAGATCATCTGCCATTAAGGCGATATCAGCCGTCTCTAAAGCGGCATCCGTGCCTGCACCCCCCATGGCGATGCCTACTGTTGCAGCCGCCAATGCCGGTGCATCGTTTACGCCGTCACCTACCATCGCAACGCTGCCAAACTCTTCGCGCACCTTTTTAATCGTCGTTAGTTTATCTTGCGGCAGCAAATCCGCCTTTACTTCTGACAACTTCAGCTCATTGCCAATGGCTGTTGCTGTTTTATCGTTATCCCCTGTCAGCATGATCGTTTTATGAATCCCAAGTTTGTGCAGCGCTTGAATAACCGCTTTGGCACTTTCACGTATTTGATCAGCGACAACGAAGAGGCCGAGCAATTCCTTATTTGTGCCAAGCAGCATCACGGTTTTCCCCTCAGCTTGTAAACAGGAAATTCGTTCTTGTACATGAACTGGTAAAGTGAGAAACTCGGCAAATAACGCTGGGCTGCCGATATAGTAAACATTGCCGTTTACATTTGCTTTCGCACCTTTTCCTGTAATAGAACAGAAATCGACTGCTTGCCATTTTTCGATATCAACCGCTTTTCTTTCCGCTTCACGAAGAATCGCGGAAGCAAGCGGATGTTGCGAATGTCTTTCAATCGCGGCGGCGATTCCCAACAGTTCTACTTCGTCTATATCTTTTTGAATTAACTCCATATTCGTTACTTCTGGCGTTCCTTTCGTTAACGTCCCGGTTTTATCGAAAGCAATCGCTTTTAAACGCCCTGTTTCCTCTAAATGAATGCCGCCCTTAATTAAAACTCCTTTGCGTGCGGCATGGCCAATAGCTGTTACGATGGCAACCGGAGTGCTAATGACAAGGGCGCATGGACAGCCTACAACTAAGACCGCTAATCCGCGATAAATCCATTCTGACCAATCACCGTTCCATAATAACGGCGGCAATACAGCCAAACATAACGCAATGAGCATAATAGCCGGGGTATAATATTTCGCAAAGCGGTCGACAAATTGCTGCGACGGTGCCCGTTCGCCTTGAGCTTCTTCGACAAGGTGAATGATTTTGGCAATCGTTGTATCCTCCACCCGTTTCGTAACGCGCACTTCTAATGAACCTTCTTCATTCAATGTTCCGGCAAACACTTCGTCTCCCGCTTGTTTATGAACAGGGATGGACTCCCCGGTAATCGCAGCCTGATTCACAGAAGATTGCCCTTTCACAACAATTCCGTCCATAGCGATTTTTTGTCCCGGCTTGATAATCATAATATCATCTATTTGAATATCCTCGACATCCACTTCATACTCTTTACCCGCTTTACGAATGATCGCTTTTTTCGGGGCAATATCCATCAAGCTACGAATCGATTGCCGCGCTTTATCCATTGAATATCTCTCAAGCGCTTCACTTAACGCGAACAGGAAGACGACAACCGCTCCTTCGCCCCATTCACCAATAAGAGCAGCGCCGATAATCGCTACGGTCATTAACGTTTTCATATCAAATCGGAGACGGATAAGATTTAAAATCCCGGCTTTAAATAATTCATAACCACCGATCATGATGGAAAGAGCGAACAAGCCTATCGACAAAACGCTGTTTTCACCAGCGGTAAACTGTGCACTATAACCTAACAAAACAAATAAAGCAGAGATAGCGGTTGTGATGTTTGTACGTTTCTTCCAAAATGGTATTTGTTGTTCCTCTGCACGCTGCTTGACTGGTATCACTTTTATTCCGTCAAATGCTCCCGCTTTCTCAAGCTGCTCAATCGTCGCTTCGCCAAAAACCGTTATTTTCGAAGCACCAAAATTAATTTGGGCATCGACAACCGTTTCAATCTCTTTTACGTTTCTTTCAAATTGTGCCGCGCAATTCGTGCAAGATAATCCTTGAAGACGGTATACTTGTTTTTTTGCCTCCATTTTAGTCCATCTCCCTTGCATGCAACAAAGCGATCGATACTAACTGACGAACATGGTCGTCCTTCAGCGAATAAAACACTAATTTTCCTTCTTTGCGGTATTTGGCTAGCCCCATGTTGCGCAGAAAACGTAAGTGGTGGGAAGCGGTGGCCGTTGTCGAACCGATAATGTTCGCTACATCACAGACGCATAGTTCCTCTTCCAGCGTCAATGCATAAGCAATTTTTAAGCGTGTCGCATCCGATAACGCTTTAAACAGCAGTTCGACCCCATCCACCTCGTCAATGCGCTGTTTTAATGCATTGACTTTTTGCTCATCAAAACAAAAGATTTCACATGTATCCCCTTGTTTTACCGTTTCTTTTGCCATCCTATCACCTTCAACATTCAAATATTCATTTTAATATTATTGTATATGTTTTTTCTTTTCATTGTCAATTATATATTCAAATGATTATTAGATTATTTTTTCCATTTATAGTGAATTTTCATGAATTTCTAATGCTATTCCTTATGCAAAAAGGGATATCTCAAGTTGTGAGACATCCCTTTTGCTATTAAAGATGCTTATTTTGCAAAATGTTTACGAATAAACTCAGGTGCGTACTGTTTATCGATTGGTTCAATTTTTATGTTAGAAGTTCCCTTATAATAAAACCCAATGATATACTCCGGTATTTCATCGTTAGAACCAACTTGCTGTAAACATTCCTCAAGCTGCTGGGAATTGTGAATACGCAATGCGTCTTGATGTTGAGCGGCTTGTTCGAAATTGATTTCTCCATATCGATTGCCTTCCGTGTTTTTTATAATAACGGCATGCGTGAAATCATCAGCCGTCTCTCTTGCTTTGGCAAACCCATTTTCCTTCAGCCATTCATCGAGGCGAGCGTACGATTTTTTCCAAGTAACGTTCATTCGTTCGTTATTGTCCCAAACTAATTCGATATCTCCCCACGGATAACGTTCATCAAATATTTGCTCCGCTGTTTCACTCTCTAATTCTGATCTCAAGATGGCAACGAACTCTTTCATCTGCTCTTTATTTGTGATATACGTCGTTGCCGTCCATCCGCTGTGCGGTTGAATCGTAATTTTATCAAGGCCTGATACATCTTGTTTCTTTAGCAATGGATAGTGAATTTGCTTATATTCTTTTGATTCAATAATCGGTTTATAGAAAGATTTATATTTTTCAAACGGAATGACATATGAGCGGACCATTTTGCTGCCGTCCTTTAACTCATAGCCAAATACAACCGGACGACTATTAAATGTTGTCTCCTTCACTAACTCTTTATCTTTAATGATTTGCTGATGAAGCAAATAAATGTTTTTCATATTTTCCTTTGTCGCAAAAAACGGTTTAGGAAAAGCATATCCAGAACGCTCGTTGTATGTAACAACCATTTTTTCCTCAGCAAGATAGTAAATCTCTTCGCTAAAATAAATTCGTTCAATTTCAGCTAGCGAAGGAAGGCGCTTTTCATATCCTATCATGTCAATCTTTAAAAAAATACCAATGACCAGCATACTAATCACAAAATATAGATATCCTTTCCATTTATGAAAGACGCGCCACGTTTTTTCTAAGATCATTTCCGCTACAAAATAACCGAGCGCTGAGGCTGTCGTATAACCAAACAAAACCCACGCGAAATGATTTTGTGTTTCGCCAAAATATAACCCGCCAACAAGCATAAAGCAAAACGCCGCTCCGTATTTAAAAATCGGGCGAAGCGAGCGAAAGGCAATGGCTTGGCCGGCTGCTTCGATATTACGCTTTTTATACCCCCATAAAGATAACGCAAAAAATACGACAATGAGGACAAGATAAGCAGCAATTTCTGTCCACGTTAACGGCCGATGTGCCAGTTCAAACGCACGAAACAGCGGGACAATTCTTTCAATATTTTGATTTAAATAATATTCCGCGGAAAAGCCGTATAAGAAATATTTTACATTCATTACTACTAATACGGTAATGCCGGCCGGAAATATGAGCATAATATAAAACAAAACTCCCTGCAGAACTGACATTCCCGTAACCATTCCGATAAACACACTGGCAAAGAAAACAAGCAATTCGATTAAAAATGTCGTCCCGATCCAGCGGGCAATTTTATAAACAGATAAAAAGTAGTCAAGGTCCAAAGCGCTTTGCAAGAATAACAGAATCGCTGCCGTTATGACAATCGGGAGGAATAATACGAGCAGTGAAAAACATAAGTGATAATAAAACAAGGATGGACGCCGAAACGGCAAACTATGAATATAATCAGCAGAGAGTTTGACATGCAAATAGCGAAAAATAAAAATCGCTAATAAAACAGGAATCGTAAACATAATCAACACTTGAAATTCTTGTGAAATGGAAAAGACATTTTTCCAATAAGTCTCATAATACGGCCGGCGCTCGTTTGTGTAAACCATTAAAATTTGCAAAGGCAAGGCAAAACATAAAACAAGAAGATGGACAAGCCCAATCCAGCCGACATTTCTCATATTTTGCACGAAGATTCCGCGATTAAACGATAATGTTTTCGATGGCATAACCGACATCCCCCATTTCATAAATAAAGATTTCTTCCAATGTAAGCGGCAGCAGATCAAAGATGGCAGGTTCGAATTTTTTCACATGTGATACAACATGTTCTTCCTTTCCGCGGACGATGCTTAAAAGAACGCTTCCACGCTGTTCTTTATATAAAACGTTTAATCCTTCCAAAAAGCGCAAAGGGACATTTCCTTTAAACGCAACTTGAATTTTATGAACGTCCGATTTCAAATCATCCAATGCTTTTTCAATGATGAGTTCACCTTTATGCATAATCCCAATCGAATCGCAAAGATCTTCAACTTCCCTTAGATTATGAGAAGAAATAACAACCGTCATTTCCCTTTCCGCCACATCTTGCACAAGCAAGTTTTTCACCTTTTGCCGCATCACCGCATCTAACCCATCGAGCGGCTCGTCTAAAACAAATACATCGGGCATCGCCGAAAATGCGAGCCAAAACGCCACCTGCCTCTGCATCCCTTTCGATAGACGATGGATTTTTTTATGAACGTCGATTTGGAATACTTCTTTTAGCTTTTGAAATCGTTCTTCATTCCAGGACGGATATATATGTTTATAAAAGTGTGCCATTTGTTGGATTGAAGTGTGCGGAAAAAAATATAAAGCATCCGGCATAAAAATGAGTTTTTTCTTCACGTTGACATTTTCAAAAACCGGCTCATCGTTGATGAGAATGTCACCGGCATCTTGTTTATAAATTCCCGCAATCAGTTTTAAAAGCGTCGTTTTTCCGGCACCGTTTGAACCAAGTAATCCGTAAATCGAACCTTTTTGTATATGAAGGTTAAGCCCTTTTATCACCTCTAAATCTTCAAACTCTTTGCGGACATTACTGATTTTGATCATCACTTGTCCCCCCTTTAACAGACTGTTCCGCGATTTCAATCAATGACAAAATGTCCTCTTTTTTCATTCCTAAATAGAGCGCCTCGGAAATGAGTTTAATTAAGTCATTTTTCATTTTTTCCACCTTTTCTTTGTTCATCGTTATCGCCTGCGGGGCAACAAAGCTCCCCTTCCCCGGAACGGAGTAAATATAACCTTGATGCTCAAGCTCACGATATGCCTTTTGAATCGTGTTTGGATTGATGGTTAATTCTTTTGCGAGCGCGCGGACAGATGGAAGCTGTTCATCCGCTTTCAATACTTCATGAATAATTAACTCTTTCAGCTTTTCCACCAACTGCTCATAAATCGGCTTACGGCTGCGAACGTCTAAGTCAAGCATCGTTTCCCTCCTTTTTATGGATATGAATACCTGTATGATCTGTATTAACTGTATTATTTTATTTGATACAGTTATAATTATATCGAATTTTACAAAAATTTCAATCGTGTTTTGTAATTTTAATGAATATACATAAAGTCGCTTTCAAAATTCTATAAAATTTATTTCACGATTTTCTCACATTTCTTGCTTACACTAATACATCATGAAACGGAAAAAGGATGAAATGCAATGAAAAACATGTGGTTCTCAACTTGTGTAATCGCATTAGGAACATGCCTATTTTTGCTCAATACTCCGACATATGCTGAAACATACAAAGTCGAAAAAGGAATGTCCATCCAACAAACGATCAACAAAGCGAAAGATGGATCAACGATTCTCGTTTCCCCAGGAATATATAAAGAAAATTTGACCATTACAAAAACATTAACGGTGATTGGAGAAAACGGAGCGGTTGTCGACGGAGGCAAACAAAAAAACGTTATTACAGTGACAGCTCCAAATGTCACGATTAAAGGTCTTACGATTCAACATAGCGGCAATATAGAAAATAATGCCGGGGTTTTTTTGGATCATACAACAAACAGTGTGATTGAAATGAATCGGATTAAAAACGTTAAATACGGAATTTATGTTGAGAAAGGCAAAGGCCATCAGATTCACAACAATCAAATTAGCAGTTTCCCCATTCATTTTTCTCGGCGCGGGAACGGAATCCATTTATTTTATACAGAAGATATCGCAATTAAAGATAATACTATTCAAAATATTCAAGACGGAATTTACTTTGATCATTCTAAGAAGCAGCACATTTCGAAAAATTCCATTACCCAATCCCGCTACGGAATGCACTTTATGTTTTCACAAGCGGCGGCCGTTGCTCAAAACCATTTAAGCAGTAATATGACCGGATTGATGGTAATGGAAAGCAGCGGTTTACAATTCAAAAATAATGAAGTGAAGAAACATCTTGACTACCGCGGCTATGGAGCGCTTATTTATCATTCAAGTTCGGTTGATGTTACAAACAATGAATTTATAAGCAACCATACCGGATTCGCATTAGAGGAGACAGAAAATGTTTCAATAAAAAATAACCTCATAGCAGGCAACTACATCGGAATACAAATGACGGGAAAAAACCAACATTCTGTCATAAGTGCTAACAATGTTGTTGGCAACTTAGTACAATTTCAGCCCGGACAAAATAGCGTGAAATTAGATGACGGACAATACGGCAACTACTGGGATGATTATTCTTCTTATGATTTAACAAATGACGGGATTGGGGAGATACCATATGAACCTTATACAATTTATAAAAATGTAAAAAGAGAAGTGACTTATTTGCCTTTCTTTTTTGAAAGCCCGGCGATGAAGCTATGGAGTGCGACTGAAAAAATATTGCCATCTATTCGCAAATCAGACAACATCGACCGTTTTCCAAAGATTACTCCATTTTCAGGGCAAAAAGTTGCAAACAACAATGATGGAAATAAAAATGTTTATGTCGTAATGATAAGCGTTCTTCTTTGTATAACCAGTTTCTTCATACTCCGCATAGGAAAGGTGACAACAAAATGAAGAAAGCGATATGGATGATTTCGCTATTGTTTTTAACTGCTTGCAGTCGCGAAGTATCAATCGAACCAGAAGAAATCAATCCTGATATTGATGTTTGCGTTGTATGCAACATGAGTATCACCGAAAAAAATTATGCGACAGAAATGATTATGAAAGATGGCGAAATTTATAAGTTTGATGACATTGGCTGCATGATGGAATATATGCATAAGCACGGCGAAGAGAAAGAGTCCATTGCCGCTAAATATGTGAGAGATGTGAACTCGGGTAAATGGATAAAATTAGAAGATGCCTATTATGCTTATCATAAAGAATTTTGGACACCAATGGCTTATGGAGTTGTAAGCTTTGCGAAGAAAGAAGATGCAGAAAAGTTTGTCGCTGAATAAGGCAAAGGAGAAGTTTTCGATTTTAATCAGCTTTTAAACCATAAATGGGGTTTTGAATGATGAAAGCATGGACGATTGCGAAACAGGAACTAAAAATAATAATGCGCAGCAAATGGATTGTGAGTTTTGCCCTTTTGTTTACATCATTAGCGTGCATTACCGTTTATTTTGGCAGCACGAATGACCAAAGCGGATTTTCCGGTTTTAATCGGATGACGGCCAGTTTGTTAAATTTGTCACTCTTTTTAATTCCCCTTCTAACCTTATTAACAGGAAGTATGTTTTTAGCCGGTGAGCGCGAAGATGGGAGATTTATGCTATTGTTAAGCGCTCCCATCTCCCCTTTTTCCATTATATTTGGAAAATATATTGGCATTTTACTAGCACTTCTATCCGTCATTTCTTTAGGATACGGAACGATAGGAATCATTGTCGCCGCATTGTTTCGACAAGCTTCAACACATTTATTTTTATTTTTCGCTTTTAGTCTATTATTAATGCTGATGTTTCTATCCGTTTCACTTGTCATCGGAATGATGTCAACAACCCGTTTTCAAGCTTTAGGATTAAGTTTACTTTCTTGGGCATTAAGTGTGTTGTTTTATGAATTTATTGTCATCGCGATTACTTCTTTTGTCCATAAAACAATGGTTTTACCGATTATCAGTACATCTGTCTTTTTGAATCCGGTAGAATTAGTGCGTGTTTGGACCATTATTTCCTTAAAAAGCGGTACGATTTTCGGTCCTAGTCTTTATGACTTTACGATATGGGCAGAAGGAGTTTACGGACAAATCATGTTTATTGCGGCAACGATTATATGGATGATTGTCCCGCTCTTTATCGCCTATCTATTGATGAAAAAAGGGGTTTAATAATTATGATCCATGTTCATGAATTAACGAAAATATTTAACAAATATAACCGAATCGAAAACATTTCATTTACCGTAAAAAAAGGGAAATGCTTCGCCCTTTGCGGTGAAAACGGCACAGGAAAAAGCACGATTATTAAAATGATAACTGGCATAATGAAACCAACGTCCGGGGAAGTTATTTTGAATGGCTGTAAAGTTGGCAAAGACAACGAATACAAAAAGCAGTTCTCATTTATGCCTGACCATCTTCTCTTTTCAAATATGCTGACAGGATATGAAGTACTGTTATTTTTTGCTGAATTGCGAAACATCGAAAAAGAAAAAGTGGATGAACTGTTGAAAGCGGTCGGATTGTATGAAGAGCGTCATAAAAAAATGAAATATTATTCAAAAGGGATGCAGCAACGGCTTGCTTTAGCACATGCACTGCTGCCGAACGCTCCTATTCTCATTTTAGATGAACCGACAAACGGACTTGATCCTTATTGGGTATACCGATTTAAAGAAATGATGATGGAGCAGAAACGAAATGGAACGACCATTTTATTTTCAACGCACATTTTATCCATTATTGAGGAAATCGCCGATCAAGCAGCATTTATTCATCGCGGTAACATGTTCGTTTGCGATTCGGTTGCCGACTTACGACAACAAAATAAATCGCTGGAACGTGTATTTTTTAACATGTTCACCGATTCATCTTCCACCTCTAAACAGAGTGCAGGTGGGAGAGGCTTATAATATCAACTTTTCTTCGGAAAGGAACCTTTTCTCCAATAGAAAAGAGAGGCAGCCCCTAAAGCAAAGTGTCAGATTTCATAACACAATATAATGAACGAGATATTGTGAAATGTACGTGACATCAAACACTTACGGGGCTGTCCTTTTTTAATTCATATGATTATTTCCATGAGTGTGGCCATCGTTACCATCCGCGTCTTGTTTCATTTTTTTCATGTTGTAACGCTCTAACGCCATTTTTTCGACTTGCTCCCAATTAGATAGAGCGGCATGAAGATTCGTGTTTTCCTTTACATAAGATTCTGCTTCCGTTTTATCTTTGAAGAAAGCAAAACCATACTTCATCGGTGTTTGAATATCGGCTTTAACAACCGTTGCCTCGTTCATTTCCACCCAATCGTACGTTTTGTAATCGCGTACATATTTCTTATTGTTTTTTACTTCCATATCACGTTCATAGTTTAACATACAGCCGATATCATCAAAAAACAATGTTTCCCCATCCGCTTTCACTAATTTAGCAGTAAACTTCCCCATCTCTTCTTCTTTCGTATATACTTTCATATTACAGAACGCACATACTGTGTTTTCATTTGGTTCCTCGTGCTGAACTGCCGTGCTGTCGTTTGCTTCTTTCGCTGCGGTTATTTCCCCTTTTCTGTCCGTTGATTGAGCCTCATCCTGTCCCCCGCAAGCTGTGAGAATCCCGATACTGCTGACACCAATAAGTGCTGCATACATGAATTTCTTCATGACTGACTCCCTCCGTTATAATTTTCCCACTATTACATTACCAACAACATGTGTGAAAAATATGAAGGAATTTTGATGAGATGATGAAGTTGCAAAAAAATAAGGCTGACCAATGTCAGTCCCTGCAACACAATATATAAGACACATGGGTAAATAAACGATATATTGTGTAATCATGATAGGCTGTCTCAAAAGCCCAGGGTCAGCCCCGGAACACAATATAATATATAGGACATCATGTCGGATAAATGAACGATATATTGTGAAACACGTGTGAGGTCAGCCCCTTATGAGACAGCCTCTTGCAATCAATACGATAATCACCATTATTTCCATACACTTTGTTTGTAATGGTTCTTTTGATTAATGATTTTATCTCTTAATTGATTAAGATAATGTATGACTTCCTCCGATATATGTTTCATCTGTTCGAGCAATTCTTCTGCTTTCTCTTTGTTTCCAGAGTTGACTGCCTGCACGGCTTTCATCGCCGTCTCATGCAGTTGCTTGTGCGGCTCTTCAAGTGCAATATATGCCGGATCGTTTCCAAAAAATGTTTTTCCTATACTATAATACCATTTGCCTAAACGGCAATCCCGGTAGGAAGCAACTTGTTCCTCAGACATTTTTTCAAAACCGAGGATTAAGTTGTATACCCGCCAGCGCCATAATAAATGGTCAGTAATTGCCAGCTGAACAATATCCTCCTGGCTGATTTTTATATTTTGTGATATAGAGGAGTTTCGATGCTGATCAATCATTTTGCTTAATTCGTATATCTCTCTTCCCGTATTTTCCGCAATGGTTACCCCCTCGGAAGTTAATTCGGCGATCGTCTGATTTTGCATCGAAATATCATCGGCCGTTGCGGCTTGTTCTTCAATGACCGTTGAGAACTCTTCTAAACGTTCCCCCAAATGATGGAATGCTTCTGTCAAAGATGATAAATGCTCCGATACATACTGAGCGTCTTCTACCCCTTGATGAAGTTTAGTTGTAGAGGAGTTCACCGTTTCCGTCATTTGTTTCGTGATGGAAGTTAGTTCACTCATATCTTGTTGGATGGACATAACAGAGGTTTTTGTATGATCGGCGAGCTTCCTTACTTCCTCAGCTACAATGGTGAATCCTTTTCCATGTTCCCCGGCGCGTGCTGCTTCAATGGAGGCGTTTAATGCAAGCAAGTTCGTCTGATCAGCAATCTCTTGAATAAATTTCATAATTTTTTCCGTGCTTTTTACTCGTTCCGTTAGTTGCTGTACATATGTATTCACTTGCTTTTGCTGCTCGTCAACCTCTTTCAAAAAATGAATGACATTTTCAAGCTTATGAATATGGTCAAATAATTTTGTAAGCTCTCCTTTCGATGTTTCAGACATTTCCACAATCGAAGATGCCAGTTCTTGTATTCCGGCGCTCAATTGATGCATGGCGGCACTGATGGAGGAGGTTGCTTCTTGCTGACGATGTTGAAAATGCAGCAGTGTTTTAATTTCGTCAATATTGGCGTTATATGAAATAATTTCCGCTAAATTCGTAATTAATGTTTTTGTTTCAAGTTCAATATATGTTTCCGTAATAATCTCCTGATCTAATTTCATCATGCTTTCATAAGCTAAAAGAGTATCTAAAAACACTTTTGGTTTTTTTGCAAGTTTTTTGTAAATAAAAGGAATAAACGTCTGATTCCAAACGCTAAAAGACGCTAAAATCCATTCAGGGGAAATTCCGTACCTCGCAAAAAGCTCAGCTGCCATCCGGCGTTTGAATACGTAATAAAGGTCTAGCTCGTCTTCAAACAAACTCATCAAATAGTGATGACAAGACTGTTTTATCTCTTCGGTCGATGCGTGTTTTAATATGCGATTACCAAGCATTTCATGTGGTAATATACGTTGCAAAAACGAATCAAGAATCTCATCTTTGTCATCTAAATAAATGTATTTTAACTTTTTTACCGTTTCTCTACGATCGGATGTAATTTTTAAAAATTCAATCTTTTCTTTTAAGCGTTCCGCCGTTTCAATATCGACATAGGATGAAGTAACATAACTGTAATTTTTTAATGCATTTATCCGCAACATCATAATTCCCCCCTTGTTTTCCCCTAACTCATATAGCAGTTATACAGATGATTCCTATTGCAACAGATGTATAAAATAGGAATTGTGTACTACTACATATATCATAACATAAAGAAAGCTACTATACAGCATTTTTGGACTAGGTTTAAACATTATAACTATCGTTAAACGAGACGCTTTTTTTCTTTTTGACTGATAAAATAAATACTGTAATGATGATACATATTCCCCCGATTGCTTGAAATATGCCAAACGAAACATTCAGAAATACAATCGAAGCGAGCACGGCAGATAACGGTTCAACACTCGATAGCAGGCTCGATTCAGTCGGCGATAAATGACGAATGCTCTCAACAAATAACCAGAAAGCCAATAGTGTACCAAAAAAGACGACAAATAAAATTAACAGCCATGTATCTATTCCCCATACAATGGTTGAAACAGTAGACGGGAAGGCAATAAAAGTCATACTGGCACCGCCAATCAGCATCCCCCATCCAACCACAACCATTGAATGCCACTTTTTTAAAAGCCAGGCCGATGAGAGGGTATAAAACGCTAAAGCAATACCTGATAATATCCCCCATACAATCGAGACAAGCGAGACTTTCAGCCCTGCTATTGAACCGTTCGTAATTAATAAAAACGTGCCGAGCAGTGCCAATAAAACAGCCAGCCAAACTTCTTTGGACGGCTTTGTCTGTTCTTTAAGCATCGTATAAAGAACAATATAAACGGGCGCTAAATATTGTAATAAAGTTGCAGTCGCAGCATTTCCCGCAGCGATGGAAGCAAAATACGTATACTGAACACCAAGCATGCCAACGATGCCAAAAACAAGTAAATGAATTCGATGTTTTTTATCCGCCCATATGGATTGCGGTTTTAATCCTTTCCATGCGCTCACGATCAACAAACCGATACCTGAAATCATCATTCTGACAACAACAAGCCATTCAGCGGTAATGTGTTTTTCTTGAAAGAGTACTTGAGCAGCCGTGCCCGACAATCCCCAAAGTGCAGCCCCGCTGATGACCATCATGAGCCCCTTGACCCGGTTGGGCATTTTATGTGCTAATTCCATTTCTGTATCCCTCTCTACTCTTATGTGATGATTTTTTCTGTAATTATGTAAATGTTTCTTTAAAATGCGGCTCAATTAATCGAAGCATTCCTTAACAATGCCTAATTTCCTCTAAAAGCAGAAGGCAAGGCAGACAGACTTTTTGCCTTCGTTTTTAGGCACTGTTATTGTTCCTTATTTATTATAACTATCAACGCTCCAGCTAAAATAAGCAGTCCGCCAATAAAAAAGCTTTCATTTAAATGTTCGTTTAATAATAGCCATCCCAAAAAGGAACCAACAAGCGGCTGAAAAAAGAAAAATAACGAACCAATTCCAGCGTCGATCATTTCCATCCCTTTATTCCAAAGGAAAAATGCACCGGCAGTGGAAACAATACCGAGATAAAGGATTCCTAGGATGACGTAAGAGTGATTAAGCATCATGTCAGTTGATTGAAGTTCCCAAATCATAAAAGGTGTGGTGAATAAGATAGCAAAAAAAATCGCGTACGTCGTAATGGTTAATATAGAAAAGCGGGAGGAGGCGGCTTTCACATATACAGACAATAATGCCCATGTAACCGCTGCCCCTAATAAAGCAATATTCCCCCAAAAAGATTTTCCTGCATTTCCATCGAAGCCAATGACAATAACTACTCCAATGGTTGCTAGCAGGAGAGCTGTTATTTTTCTTATTGTCAAAGTTTCTTTTAACACAAGTTTCGCGAATAAAACAATAAATGCCGGTGTAGCTGATGTAATTAATGCTCCCGTATGCGCATCGGACAATTTGGTTCCGATGAACTGCAACGATATGGAGACAAAATAACCGATAAAACCAATCCACCCTAACAAAAGCCAATCCTTTTTCCGAAAAGTCGTGTGCGCTTCATGTTTAAGATGATTGATTCTCAAAATCGCAAACAAAACAATAAAGGCAATCACATAACGAAGCCACACTAATGTAATGGGAGGAACGAAGTCTAGTACATATTTGCTGACAACATACATTCCGCCCCAAATGCTGGCTGCCAGAGATAAACAGAAAGCGCCGAAAAATGTATTTCTCATTCAAATAACCCTCCGTCTTCACAGGGAATTAAGACAAGGCGGGGTTATTTAGATGCTCCCCCGTCTTAAAAGCAAACAGCAGGTCGATATTTTTCTAATAAATAGAAATAAATTCTCATCGTTCCCACCCTTTTTCTATATCATTCCATTTTGTTTCATTGTATCAAATGATCGTCAAATACACATTACTATTTTTGAATATTATTCCATGTATGTTGTGAAAAAGAATAGGCGTTGCTGTTTTTGGAAAAAATAGCAGCATAGTTAGTAATTCACCCAAAGAAAGGTGTCTGCTGTGAATTATCATTCGTTAAGTGCCGTACAACTGGCTTGCGTATTTATGTTATCAATCGGGCTAATGAATCATGTCATTGTGATCCCGTTGCTGTTACAAGCAGCCAGTCGTGATGCATGGATTTCGGCAATCATCACCCTTGTTGCATTGCCATTATGGCTTCCGCTTTTGTACTTTGTCATGAAGCAATCCAAGCAAACGAATTTATTCTTATGGTTAAAAACTGAATTTAACAGTGCCATTGCCTATTTTGTCGCTATTCTTGGAAGTCTATTATTACTTGTTATAGGCTATGTTACGCTTAATGACACAGTTACGTTTACTACTACTACCTACTTAACATATACACCCGATTGGGCCGTATTGCTAACCATTATAGCGATATGCTTTTATAACGCCTATTATGGTATACCATCGATCGCAAAGACAGCGGTCATTATTTTACCGTTTGTCGTTATTTTTGGGATTTTAGTGATGATCGCAACTACACCGCATAAAGATTATTCATTGTTAAAGCCAATGATGGAGAATGGCTTTACTCCCGTTTTAAAAGGGATAATCTACGCCGCTGCCGGATATGTTGAAATTTTTATTATTTTATTCATGCAACATCATCTTCAAGCACGTTTTTCGTTTAAAGCACTTTTCATCATTAGCTTTCTTGCCGCAAGCTTAACCATTGGTCCAACGATTGGTGCAATTATTGAATTTGGACCGAAACATGCAACGGATTTACGTTACCCGGCCTTTGAGCAATGGCAATTAATCAAATTAGGAACGTACATTGAATATCTTGATTTTCTTTCTATTTATCAGTGGATGTCTGGAGCGTTTATCCGCATTTCCTTAGTTACTGCGCTTATACCAGAACTGTTTCATGTAACGGATAAACAAGCACGATTATGGATTCTGATTGTGATTTATATCACCATTTTTTTATTATCATTGATTCCAATCAGCGACGACCAATTTTTAGATTTGCTATATAGGTTTGTTCTACCGCTTTCGCTACTATTCATTTTATCTCTCTCTTTGTTCATTGGGGTATTGTCATTCATTTCATATTTAAAAAAGAGGAGAGCTTAACCATGCCAATTCCTTCAAGAGCACCACAAATCAGAAATAATAAAAATGATCATAGCGGACAGGAAACGCTCATCATTTCCGAGCAAACGTTGCGCGATCATTTTTCTTATTGTAAAGATGTCGCAATCCTTACCTCGACGATTCAACCGGCAAAAACGGCAAACGGTACACTTACTTTAGTGTTCGTCTATTGTGAGGAGCTGTGTGACACCCAGCTGATGAAACAGGTCATCTTCCCAATGTTTCGCGAAATGTGCCGCGACTATCCTTGCCAGTCGGTTGAGGAAATAGAAACGAACAAACTGATGCCTATGGAACTGCTCGGAAAAGAAGTGCTGATTGATGATCTGAACTATCTTCTCTTTAACGGCGATTTATTAGTCTACTTTCAAGAAGCGGATGTTTTATACTCCCTAACGCTTGCCAATCCGCCGAACCGCAATCCGGAAGAGCCGAACACGGAAGTGTCCATCCGCGGTCCAAAAGACGGTTTTATTGAGGAAATTTCGAAAAACGTAGCGCTCATCCGCAAGCGGATTAAATCTCATAAGCTCTTTTATGAACAATTTATCGTCGGAACGAGAAGTCAAACAAAAGTGGGCTTAATGTACATCGATGACATCGCAAATCGCGACATGATTAATGAAGTTAAAAAAAGAATTTTAAATATAAATATTGATTCCATGACGAGTACCAATCAGTTAGAAGAGCTTATTGGCGACAGACAGTTCTCACTCTTTCCATTATTTCAATACACAGGACGCCCAGATTTTGCAGCGAATTGTTTATTAAACGGAAGATTTATCCTGTTAATAGACGGTGCTCCTACCGTCATTATCGGTCCAGGAAACTTATTGTTTTTACTAAATACGTCCGAAGATAATGTTACATCACCTGTCTTCGTCATTTTTCAGAGACTCCTTCGCTTAATGGGAATTTCCGTGTCTATTTATTTACCCGGATTTTGGGTTTCCTTATTATCGTTTCATGAAGATCAAGTACCATTCACTCTCTTAGCAACCATTGTACTTTCAAGGCAGGGAGTACCGCTGCCTGTTCCACTAGAAATGTTTATCATGGTGGGGTTGTTCGAAATCTTTAAAGAAGCGGGCATGCGTTTGCCGCTAGCGATCGGGCAAACGTTATCGGTTGTCGGCGGATTGATTATTGGGCAATCGGCTGTCAACGCTGGCTTATCCACACCGGGAAGCCTTGTTGTTGCGGCCATTTCCGTGATTGCGACGTTTACATTAGTCAATCAAAACTTGTCGGGAGTCGTGACATTGCTTCGTTTTATTGTCTTAGCCGCTTCTACTGTACTAGGGTTATTTGGGTTTATCGCTTCTTTATTTTTACTTTTAACATATATAGCCAATTTAACCATATTTGGAATTCCTTATCTTACTCCGCTCTCTCCTCCAACCATGGATATTTTCAAACCGTTAATCCCGAATGGCTGGAAAATATTTAGAAAGAGAGCAGGGTTGGTAAAACCGCAGGACGATACACCAAAGGGGGAAACGAATTGAAGTTGAAAACCGTCTTTCCCTTTATCATCTCTATATTCTTGTTGACAGGGTGCTGGGGAGCACAAAATATTGATCATCTTGCTTATATTGATGCCATAGGTGTTGATTATAAGGATGATCAGTTTATCGTTTATGTGCAGCTCATGAGCTTCACCGGATTAGCAAAAGTCGAGACGGGAGGTACCCAAGAAAAAGCCACCGTTGCCATTGGAAGAGCCATAGGCGAAACGTTTAATATGGCAACCGACCAGTTGTATTCTTCTATTCAACGAATGGTATCATGGGGACATGTGAAAAGTGTAGTGTTTACAAAAAGAGCGCTTAAGAAGGTGGTTATTCAAGACGTCTTAGATGTTATAGCCCGATATAACGAAATTAAGCCTTCCATATGGGTTTATGCGACAGATGAGCCATTAAAAAAACTTTTTGGAACAACGCCATTTTTGCATACAACTCCATACTATTCTTTATTAACACATCCGGAAGAAATTTTTAACCAAAGTTCATTTATTCGGTCGATTCGCTTAAATCGCTTTATCGCTGATATGAATGAAGATTCAAAAACTGTACGGCTCCCTTATCTCAGCATTACTAAGCGTAATTGGGAGGAAGATAAAAAAGAAAAACCGATGTTAAATTTACAAGGAATTTGCTTCGTTGACCGTTATGAACTTCAAAAATGTATCGATCGCTCTAAGTTGCTAGGAATTAGGTGGTTTGAAAAAGATATAAGCAGAACTCCCATTTACGTAAAAAAAGGAAACAAAGTAGTTGCATCTATCTCCGTTCTTAATCCAAAGTCAAAAATTTTCTACAAAATGAAAGATAATATTCCAGTGTTTCACATTGAGGTATCCAGTAAAGGAAGTGTGATTGAGCTACAGGAAAAATTAACAGAAAAAGAATTAATCCGCTTAGCAGAAAAAACAGTGGAAGATGAAATAAGAAGCCTCTACAAGTTAGGGATAAAATACGATATTGATATCTTTAACCTCTCTGAAGCAATGTATCGCAAAAAGCCAGAAGATTGGAAGAAGTTTGCCGAAAACGGCAAGATTCCATTAACAGACGAAATTTTAAAAAATATTAAAGTAAAAATTTCCATTGACACATCTGGAAAACAGAAATTTAAATCGTAGCTGACCGATATCGTCTAAATGTTTGCTTCGTCTGTTTACATGAACACTGTCGAAAGACGAGGCCTTAAAACAAGCGCACAAATACGCTCGGCAACCATCTTGATTGCCGAGCGTTTTCTGTCACAACATTATGAATACATGTTGTGTACTAAGAAAAACTCCTTACTAAATGATCGTTTTGTCCGCAAGCCAACGGTTCGAGCGAGACGGCTGAGTCATGCTTCTTCGGTTTATGGTCCAGACGCCGTTCATTTTTTTCGCTTCATTAACGTTGGCTTTCTCTTGTTTTCCAACCGTGTATCCTTGTTAATGATATCCAAAAAATGAAAGGAAATGATGTAGAAAAGAAGCTCTCATTCATTACTTTAAAATATGCTTAGGGAATATGTTTTTGATAATAACTCCAGAAGTTTAATGCCTGTAACACTATTCCCTTTTTCATCTAATGCCGGTCCAAAAATGCCGATACCAAACCGTCCGGGAACAGCCCCTAAAATTCCGCCAGAAACACCGCTTTTAGCCGGTATACCAATCTTGATCGCAAATTCTCCAGATGCATTATACATTCCGCAAGTGACCATAAACGTTTTACAAATCCTGGCGATGTGAAGCGGCATCATTCGATCGCCTGTCAGCGGGTCTAACCCATCCATCGCAAAAACAAGCCCGATTCTTGCTAAATCTAAACATGTCATTTCAATTGCACATTGTTTTGTATACAAATCCATCAATTCTTCAACATCTTCGTCAATAATTCCGTGTTGTTTTAAAAAATAACACAATGACCGATTTAAAAAGGCTGTTTCAAACTCCGACTGAGCTACTTCTTTTGAATAGCTAATGGTCGGATTTCCTGCTAGGCGACGTATAAACGTTAATAATTTATTTAAACGTTCAATTGTTGAATGGCCGTCAATCATATGAGTTACTGCCAATGCACCAGCGTTAATCATCGGATTTAATGGTTTTACCGGTGCGGTTTCTTCAAGCTTAGCAATTGAATTGAATGGGTCTCCCGTCGGTTCCATCCCCACTTTTTGGAAAACAACTTTTTCACCATATTCCATTAAAACAAGGGCTAAACTGATAATTTTCGAAATGCTTTGCAGCGTGACTTTTCGTTTGCTGTCACCGGCGCAAACGACAGTACCATCCGGATAATAAATAGCAACAGATAAATCATTTGGATCCGCTTTTCCAAGCGCAGGGATGTAACCGGCTACTTTCCCGAATTTCGCATAGTCTTTCGCTTCATCTACAAATCGTTGCAATTCTTCAGCTGATTTGCACATCATGTTCAATCACCCTATAGTAGTATTCCCAAGCGTTCTCCTCCTATCACACGAAAAAAGAAGGCGGATATTACTCCGCCTCGACTGCTTCAAAATAATCTTTGTAAAATCCGCCTACTTTTCCTGTATTATCGATAATGAAATAAAAATCTTCTGTTTCGTTTTTCACTTCGTATGTTTTTCCAGGTGTTAAAACATGATTCACTATGTACTTTTCCGCATTTGTATGAACACATTTTACTTTTTTAATCGTTGGACGTTCCAGCCAAGTATGATGAATCATCATCTCTCTCTCCTTTTGAAGCGTAGTATGATATTATTATTTTACCTGAAAAACTTGTGAAATTCCGCTAAAAAACTAAATTTTTTGCTTGCGGCTTAAAAAATGTTTATGAAAACTAGCCTAATTTTCTATTGGCACACCTATAGTTATTTTACCTGTGGTGCTAGATAAAAAAAATAGCCCTTGTGCATGGAGAATTCCTTTAAAATGAAAGTGCCACCTAACATTTGATACGTGCTCACCACCCGATATTTAATCTTATATCCAACAAGATTGGCTTCCGGGATGCCATTTTAAAACCTTCTTGATCGCTTCTTTTTCATTCCATGCATACGTGTTACCACCGATTTTCCTTCCATTTAGATAGTCTCATACGTCATACAATTTTTGTTTCTTGTATGCCACGCCTATACATTATTGGCTGTCAAAGATTCTAAAAAACTATAAATTTGAGTCATTGTTATTCACCTTTTGTGGTATAATTATCCAAAAATACTTTGGAGGTCTAACATGGATACTGCTGAAAGCTTTTTTGCGTTATTTGCTTTTATTCCGTTTATTATTTATCTTGTTCTGATGGTCTTTTTTGTGTGGTTCGCAGTAAGTTTAATAAAAACACTAAAAGAGAAAAACCAAATTCTAAAAGAGATTGCTAGAAACTTGGAGAATAGGAGCAGGGAAGAAATATAAAATTTCTTCCTTCCAGCTTGTCGACTTTGTCGACAAGCTGTTTTATTATGAAGGCAGGATGAAGGAGAATGGAAGGAAAGAACAATGCTTCGACCGCTCCAAGAAGAAAATAGACGCTATACCGAAACCACGGTGAAACAAAAGTAAGCAAGGCGAGTGTTTGCTTATTCGTGTGAGCGTAACAGGTAGATTTTACAGCCTTACGCGACGGCAGCGAACGTTCACGACAATCAAGCGTTTTTTGAACTGTTCAAACGAGTGAAACAGGAAATCAAACCATATCCGGAAGCCGTGTGTGGTATGAGGCTGGGAGAATTACTCGCGTTGAAACGGAAGATGTATTCTATTCAATGAAGTAATAATTGATTTAACATGTCACCGAGAAGGAGGCATAGCAGTCAAAAAGAACAGAAGAAGCACATTGGATGAAGAATCCGTCCCTATTATCGTACACAAACTGACTAGTCTGGCTCAAAAGCAAAGTGTCAGACCTCACAGCTATAATATAATCAATATAAAACACGATATATTATGGATTGCGTGCGAGATCAGACACTTATATGGGTCAGACCCGTTTTACCATTTGCCCATTACACCTCTACCGCTTTTCCTTCTTCGACAATGTGATACATAAGGTGAGCTAAGTGATGAATTGGACCGTATTCCTCTTCTTCCTCATCTGCTTCCTCGCTAAATTCCAAGTCGTTTAAATAAAGTGCAGCGAATTCGTAAAAATCTTTTAGCTCAAAAGAATAGCATCCGCTTGGATCTTCGTTGTCATCTTCATAATGAAGAACAAGATAGGATTCGGCACCATTCACATCTTCCGCATCAAAAAATATAAAAAAGCCAATGTTTGTGTCCAAATCAAACAAATGCCTCGTTCCGCCTTCAGTTGCCTTATGATAATCATCCTCATTTAACTTCTGAACGGTTATGCTTTCCATTTGATCTTCGCTATGAAAATCAACTGTAAATGATTTCATCGTTATCACCCCCTAATTATGTATATTTCTATCATGAACAATTTTGCGAAAATTAAACAAATAAATTATTGGTAATTTACTTCAACTTGTAAAAATAAAAAAGCCGGATTTTATTCAAGAATCCGGCTTTTTTATTTTATGATTCGATATGCCGCGATTGCCGTTTTCGAATGGAGTTTTCGAACCACACTCCACCAAGTGGGTGTTCGCAGGAATATTCCTGTCGTCCTCATCCATGTCTAAAAAGAGGCATGACATTCCTATTCCGATATAGAACTCCCTATTTACAGTCAACGGTTGAAACTTCATTCATTAACGCACAACGCAGCGGGCAAGTATTATCATATACCTTTTTTACTATTTATTCAAGAGAAAAATGTCGTTATTTATTCTTATTGTCTTCTTTCGATATTTCCGGATTGTCGATGACTGCATCTACTGTCCCTTCAACATAAGCATCGCTTACTTGTTCATGGGTCACCGCGAGACCAGACGATAAAACAGAATGGCTCTTATAGTCAGATGGATCATAATGCTTTCCGGCAACCTTTAAGTTTTCATGATTATTTTTCATTTTACTATTCATTCCTACACTCCTCCTTAATGGAACGTTATGATTAATTTGAGTTAAAATTCGTCTTTTTATGAACGAATTAAGACAATAAAAGAAAGCGATGTTGAAAAACACCGCTTTCTTAACCAATGAATATGCGTTTCATTTTACATGTTCATCGATCGGTTGTCGCTTGCACGCCTCCGATTGTATACCTTTCAGCAACTTCAACTGCCGTCCATATTCTTCTTAAACTCTACAAAGTATTGTAACGCCTTCGGATTTAATAATGAACCTAGGTTTACCGCTTTATCGACAGGCGTTCCCATTAATATTTTCTTAATTGGTATTTCCAACTTCTTGCCGTTCAGCGTTTTTGGCAGTTCTTCAACGCGAAAAATGTCATTTGGAACATAACGCGGTGAACAGTTTTCACGGATCGCTTGTTTTATACGTGTTTTTAATTCATCAGAAAGTTGTGCACCTTCTTTTAAAACGACGAATAACGGCATATATGATTGTTCACTTGTTATAGGGAGGTCCACTACTAAACTATCGACCACTTCTGGAATGCTTTCAAGGGCATTGTATATTTCGCTCGTTCCCATTCTAATTCCGCCGCGATTAATCGTCGCATCTGAACGTCCATATATAATACAGCTTCCTCTTGACGTCATTTTAATAAAGTCACCATGCCGCCAAATTCCAGGATATACATCAAAATAACTCTCTTTGTACCGTCTTCCATTTTCATCGTTCCAAAAATAGATGGGCATCGATGGCATTGGTTCTGTAATGACGAGTTCACCGATCTCATCAATGATTTCTTCTCCTTGATCATTATACGCTTTAACAGAAGCTCCCAGCGCACATGCCTGTAATTCACCTGCATGAACAGGCAATAACGGTGTTCCGCCAACAAATGCTGTACATAAGTCGGTTCCACCGCTCGTAGAAAACAGCCATACGTCTTCTTTTACATTTTCATACACCCATTCAAACCCACTCGGAGGAAGCGGCGAACCCGTTGAACCGATACTTTTTAAATGAGAGAGGTCGAAATGTTCTTTCGGTTTTACTTCCGCTTTCATACACGCCGTTAAAAAACTTGCACTCGTTCCGAACACGGTCATTTTCGTTGACTCTGCAAATTTCCATAATACATTATAATTTGGATGTCCTGGATTTCCGTCATATAATAAAATCGTTGATCCCGTTAACAACCCGCTAACAACAACATTCCACATCATCCATCCAGTCGTTGTATACCAGAAAAAGCGGTCGCCTTTTTTTAAATCCATTTGGAGGCTCAGAAGCTTTAAATGTTCAAGTAAAATACCGCCTTGGCTATGAACAATCGCTTTTGGCTTGCCAGTTGTTCCAGATGAATATAAAATCCAAAGAGGATGATCAAAAGGAACAGGCTCAAATGTTAATGTAGCTCCCTTATATTTCGTTATAAGATCATTCCACAATGCAGCATTTTTTAATTCATCTACATTAGGGTGTTCATGTAAGTAAGGAATAATAATCGTTTTCTGTAATGACGGAAGCTCTTCTTGGATCATTTTCACTAACTCTAGCCGCTCATAATCCTTGCCGCCGTAGCGGTATCCATCAACAGCAAACAATACTTTCGGTTCAATTTGTTTAAAACGGTCAACAACACTCATGATTCCGAATTCCGGTGCGCAGCTTGACCAAATGGCGCCAATGCTTGCACACGCCAAAAATGCCGTCAATGTTTCGTGAATGTTGGAAGCATACGCTACGATACGATCGCCGCGTTTGACCCCCAACGACTTTAAATATTCGGCAACGGCAGCCGTATTCTTTCTCAGCTCATCCCAGGTTACATTCCCTTGAGGGCGTATCTCCGTTTCATATATAACGGCAATCTCTTCTGAAAGGTCGTGCCGGAATATATGCTCGGCATAGTTTAAGGTTGCTCCTGAAAACCACCGCGCCCCCGGCATTTTTCTTTCCTCTAGAACCTCATCATAAGGTGTTTTCGCTTGGATATGAAAGAAATCCCATAGTGACGCCCAAAATCCTTCCAGATCTGATACAGACCATTCCCATAATTGGTGGTATGTTTGAAAGGATAGTCCCCGCGTTTCTTCCAACCATGTCATGAATTGTTTCACATTGGACTTTTCTTGCAATTGTGGCGAAGGCTCCCACAATAACTTTCCTTCCACCTTTTCTAAAGCCATTCCTACTCCCCCATATGATGATCATTAAGACTTAAGATCACCTTGATAAATGTTGCTTTTCCATACTGATCACTCATCTACTTTAGATTCATTGTATCAGTATGGAAAAGGTTTAAAGGTTTATTGTAAGTTTCTTGAAGTTTTTGCATTAAACAGGATATACACCGTGTTTCCGTTCAGAAAATGTCGTATATTTAGACATGTATGCACTAAACCGTTTAATTAGTTCATCACGAAGCGCATTTGGGGCAATAATACCGTCAATGACCATTTCTGAAGCGAGCCGGTAAATATCGATGTCTTTTCGGTACTCTTCCCGCTTTTGTTCAATAAATGCCGCTCTCTCCTCTTCCGGCAGCTCAGCAATTTTATTGGCATACACTGCATTCACTGCTGCTTCCGGACCCATGACAGCAATTTGTGCATGTGGAAACGCTAAACAGCAATCAGGTTCAAATGCTGGACCGGCCATCGCGTAAAGACCGGCACCATATGCTTTGCGGACAATCACGGAAATTTTTGGAACAGTTGCTTCTGACATAGCAGAGATCATTTTTGCCCCGTGACGGATGATTCCCGCGCGCTCAACTTTTGTCCCAATCATAAAGCCTGGAATATCCGCTAAGAACAAAAGCGGAATATTGAACGCATCGCAAAGAGTGATAAACTTTGCCGCTTTATCTGCCGAATCATGAAACAGCACTCCGCCTTTCATACGCGGCTGGTTGGCAATAATGCCAATCGGCTGTCCATTTAAACGGGCAAGGCCGGTAATGAGTTCAGGGGCAAACAGCTTCTTAATTTCACAGAAAGAATCTTCGTCGATCAATCGCTCAATCAGATCATACATATTAAACGGCGCATTTTGATTTAGCGGAATAATCTCTTCAATTGTTTTTTCGAAAGATTTCGGCAATTTTGGTTCTGCTACCGGCGGTTTTTCACTATAGTTAGCTGGGAAGTACGATAAATATTTTCGCGCAAAAGCAATCGCTTCTTCTTCTGTCTTAACAAGAACATCGCCGCAGCCGGAAACGGTACAATGCATGCGCGCACCGCCCATTTCTTCAAGCGTTACTTTTTCGCCAATGACCATTTCCGCCATCCTTGGGGAACCAAGGTACATCGATGCGTTCCCTTCGACCATGATAACGATGTCGCAAAATGCCGGAATATAGGCGCCGCCTGCTGCCGATGGACCGAATAACAGACAAATTTGCGGCACTTTTCCGGAAAGTTTTACTTGATTATAGAAGATGCGGCCTGCACCGCGGCGGCCAGGGAACATCTCAATTTGATCGGTAATTCTTGCACCGGCAGAGTCCACTAAATAAAGAATCGGACAACGCAGTTTTTCCGCCGTCTCTTGAATGCGGATAATTTTTTCAACCGTTCTTGCTCCCCAAGAACCTGCTTTTACCGTTGAATCATTTGCCATCACACAAACGGTTTGTCCGTTCATTTTGCCGACTCCTGTGACAACTCCGTCTGCAGGCAAACCATCAGCTAAACAGTTCGCAAAAAACGCATCCTCGAACTCAAGTCCATCGTCAAATAATAGTTTTAAACGGTCGCGAACAAACAATTTCCCTTGTTCCGCATTTTTTTGATGATATTTCGCCGCTCCGCCTTGTTTGATTTTCTTGATTTGCTCTTCCAATTTTTCTGTCAATGTTTGTTTGATTACGTCGTTTGTACTCACGCTGAAGTCCCTCCTATTCCCCTTTATACACTGGCTTTCTTTTTTCCTTGAACGCCTGCAAGCCTTCAAGACGATCTTTTGTAGGGATGGTAATTTCATAGGCCATTTGTTCAAGTTTTAATCCAGAATATAAGTCCACTTCCAAGCCCCGGTTAATTGCTAATTTCGCTTGAGCGACGGCAATCGGGGCGTTTTCCACAATCTGATTGGCAATCTCGTGGGCGTTTTCCAGCAGTTGCGGCAGTGGAACAACATATTCCACTAATCCAATCCGTTCCGCTTCCGCCGCAGTAATCCGTTTTGCAGTATAGATTAACTCTTTTGCCCGTCCTGTTCCGATAAGCCGCGGCAGACGCTGCGTTCCACCGGCGCCCGGAATAATGCCAAGCGATGTTTCTGTTAACCCCATTTTTGCTGTATCAGCAGCAATACGAATGTCACAAGCAAGAGCCAATTCTAAACCACCGCCGAATGCGGCTCCATTCATGGCGCAAATAACCGGCTGCGGCAGTTGTTCAAATGCATGAATCGTTTCCCGTATAAGCGATACGGTTTGCCGCACTTCTGTTTCATTCATTTGCGCCCGCTCTTTTAAATCGGCTCCAGCGCAAAATGCTTTTTCTCCAGCTCCTGTGACAATGACACAACGTACATTTCGATTAAATTTTAACTGCTGTTGTATCTCCCTTATCTCATTAAGCATTGTTAAGGACAGTGCATTGGCCGCTTCAGGACGGTTTAATGTAAGAATGGCGACACCATTATCTAACGCGGAATAGAGTACCGATGTGGACATGTATAAATTCCTCCTCAGCTAAGTTGGCATTCCGATTCATTTAATGTCTGCAAATAATGACTGTTTAGTTTTCGGCCTATTTTTTCTTGGATAAAAAGCGCTGCTTTTACTAACAGCTCCATTTGAACTCCTGTGGCAATGCCCATCCCGTCGAGCATATATAACAAATCATCGGTCGCTAAGTTGCCCGAAGCGCCCGGGGCATACGGACATCCTCCTAATCCCCCAAGCGCGCTGTCGAACGTCGTGATTCCCATCTCAAGCGAGGCAAGAACGTTCGCCAATGCTGTACCGCGAGTGTTATGAAAATGCATGGCCAGCTTTTCTTTTGGAAATCTCTTCAGAAATTGTTCGAGCACCTCTTGTACTTGACGCGGATTTGCCACGCCAATCGTATCGCCTAATGAAAGTTCATCAATTCCCATTTCAAATAGTTTGTCAGCTACTTTGATTGTCTGCTCCACATCGATCGAACCTTCGTATGGGCAGCCGAAAACGGTCGAGACATAGCCCCGCACCGTTTTTCCGACTTTCTTTGCTTGAATCACGACTTCCTGCAAAACAGGAAATGTTTCAGCAATGGATTTATTAATGTTTTTTCGATTATGCGTTTCGCTTGCAGACATAAAAACGGAGACTTCGTCTACGCCAGCCGCCAGCGCCCTTTCTAAACCTTTTAAATTCGGTACAAGAGCGGCATAAGTGACTCCTTGTATTTTCTCAATGTTTGCTGCCACCTCAGCCGCGTCGGCTAACTGCGGAATCCATTTCGGATGAACAAAAGAAGTAATTTCAATATAAGTTAATCCCGTTTTTGACAGTTGATTAATCCAAGCAATTTTGTCTTTCGTAGAAATAAAAGCCTTTTCATTTTGCAATCCGTCACGGGGGCCCACTTCTTTAATCGTGACTTGCTTGGGCCATTTGCTCATCTTCATCCCACCTTTACTCAAGCTCAATTAATACATCGCCCTCGTTGACAAAGTCGCCTTCTTGTACCTTAATTTCTTTCACTGTACCGGACGTCTCTGCGGCAATCGGAATTTCCATCTTCATCGATTCTAAAATGACCACATCCTGACCTTCTGTAACTTGTTCACCAATACTCACGACAATTTTCCATACATTACCTGCCATTGTTGCAACTACTTGACTCATCATCAATTCCTCCATTTCCTGTTTCTATCATTTAACTGTTGTTTTATTTAGATATATATTTACAAAATTTGTTGTTGTATTTCCTTTTTGAAATTGAGGATGTGAAAGAACTTCTTTCAGCATTGGAATATTCGTCTTAATTCCTTCTACTTTATAGTTTTCAAGCGCCTGCAGCATACGTTCAATCGCTTCTTGGCGGCTTTGCCCTTTCACGATTAACTTGGCAATCATCGGGTCATAAAACGGCGTTACGGTTGAGCCGCTCGTAACCGCTGTTTCATTGCGGATATGTTCGCCGTTTGGCGTTTCAAAAACAGTAATTTTTCCAGGAGACGGGAAAAATGTTTTTGGATCTTCGGCATAAATACGCACCTCAATTGCATGACCATCTTGTTTTATTTGTTCTTGTGTATAAGGCAGCGTTTTTCCTGCGGCAACCCGCAATTGCTCTTCAACTAAATCCAGACCGGTAATTTCCTCTGTGACGGGGTGCTCCACTTGAAGTCTTGTGTTCATTTCAAGAAAATAGAAATTTTTTTGCTCATCAACAAGAAATTCGATCGTACCCGCGTTTGTATAGCCAATATGCTTTGCCGCCTTCACAGCGGTTTCCCCCATTTTTCGGCGGGTTTGTTCATCCAAAAACGGAGATGGAGCTTCTTCAATGACTTTCTGGTGACGGCGTTGAATCGAGCATTCTCTCTCCCATAAATACAAGTAATTTCCGTGTTGGTCGGCGAGAATTTGAATTTCAATATGCCTTGGATTTTCAATATATTTTTCCATATACATCGCACCATCACCGAAGAAAGAGGCGGCGCGCTTTTGATTCCCTTCAAACGCCTTTCTCAATTCTTCTTCGTTACGGACGACTTGCATGCCGATGCCTCCACCGCCGGCAGACGCTTTTAGCATAATCGGGTAACCAATTTCCAGCGCCGTTTTTGCTGCTTCTTCCACATCAGCCAGAGGAAAAGAGATTCCCGGTACAACAGGAACTCCCGCTTCTTCCATTGTTTTCCGCGATTCAATTTTGCTTCCCATTCGCGCGATTACATCCCCTTTTGGACCAATAAAGATGATGCCTTCTTCTTCACAACGGCGGGCAAAAGCAGGATTTTCTGATAACAAGCCGTACCCGGGATGAATCGCTTCTGCTTTTGTTTCTTTCGCCACTTCTATCATTTTTTCAATGTTCAAATAGCTTTCATTGACGCGCGGCTTTCCGATTAAATAAGCTTCATCTGCCAATTGAACGTGCAGCGACTCTGCATCCGCTTCTGAATATACTGCGACTGTTTGAATGCCTAATTTTTTGCATGTGCGAATCACCCTTACAGCAATTTCACCGCGGTTAGCAATTAACACTTTTGAAAACATCCGAATCACCTCCATGCCTTTACACTGGATTTTGTTTCAATTGTTCAATCACTTCTTTCGCTTGTTCACGAAGCTTAAATTTTTGGATTTTACCTGACGCTGTCATCGGATAAGATTTTGTAAATTGAATATAGCGCGGAATTTTATGGCGCGAGATTTTCCCTTTGCAAAATTCACGAATTTCTTCAGCCGTAGCCGTTTCACCTTCTTTTAAAATAATCCATGCCATCACTTCTTCACCGTACTTTTCATCAGGTACTCCGACTACTTGCACATCTAAAATTTTCGGATGTTTGTATAAAAATTCTTCAATTTCGCGCGGATAAATGTTTTCTCCGCCGCGAATGATCATATCCTTTAACCGGCCCGTAATGCGGCAATAGCCGTTTTCGTCCATCACCGCCAAATCTCCTGTATGCAGCCATCCGTCTTTATCAATCGCTTCACGTGTTGCATCTGGATTATTATAGTAACCTTTCATGACATGATAGCCGCGCGTGCATAATTCACCTTGTACACCGCGTGGAACTTCTTTATTCGTTCCCGGTTCGACAATTTTTACTTCTACATTTGGGAGAGCGCGCCCGACCGTTTCAACACGCAGTTCAATTGGATCGTCCGTTCGCGTTTGCGTAATAACCGGAGAAGACTCCGTTTGTCCATACGCGATTGTAATCTCTTTTGCTCCCATTTTTTCCATGACCGCTTTCATTACTTCGATTGGGCAATTGGAGCCGGCCATGATGCCGGTACGAAGCGAAGATAAATCATATTTATCAAAATCCGGATCGTTCAGCTCAGCAATAAACATCGTCGGTACTCCATGTAATGCGGTACATTTCTCATCTTGTACCGTCTGCAG
Source organism: Paranoxybacillus vitaminiphilus (assembly GCF_003259935.1). Lineage (GTDB taxonomy): Bacteria > Bacillota > Bacilli > Bacillales > Anoxybacillaceae > Paranoxybacillus > Paranoxybacillus vitaminiphilus. The sequence continues at coordinate 53,057 of NZ_QLMH01000010.1, forward strand.
CACTCGTTTCGCATTGAACTCTTCAATCGGAACCATTGTCGCTCCGACAGAGACGCAGGCAAGCGTACCGAGGACGCAACCGAAACAATGAAAGAACGGTACCGGAATACATAGACGATCTTCTTTTGTTAACTTCATGCATTCCGCGATATTGCGGGCATTGTTTACGATGTTGTAATGTGTTAACATGACTCCTTTCGGAAACCCTGTCGTGCCGGAAGTGTACTGCATATTAATGACATCATGCGGGTCCAATGAGTTCATGCGCTGATCCAATTCTTCGTCCGACACTTCTTCTGCCATTTTAATAAGGTCATTCCATGAATATGTTCCTGGATAGCGGTTTTCACCTAAAACAATGACATTGCGCAGATAAGGTAAACGTTTTGCCTGAAGTTTTCCTGGTTCGCATGTCTTTAATTCCGGAGCGATTTCATAAATCATATCAATATAAGAGGAGTCGCGGTATTGTTCCATGAGAATGAGCGTCGTCGAATCAGATTGCTTCAGCAAATATTCTAATTCGGCAGTGCGGTAATTTGTATTGACGGTAACAAGCACTGCTCCCATTTTTCCCGTTGCAAACTGGCAAGCAAGCCACTCCGGCTTATTCGTTGCCCAAACAGCAATATGTTCGCCAGCCTTGATTCCAAGCTTCATCAATCCGCGGGCAACCACCCGACAATAATCATCAAACTGCTTGTACGACAGACGAAGCCCGCGGTCGGCATAGACGACCGCTTCATGATCAGGATGCAATTTCGCTTTTTCCTCCAACAATTTTCCAACAGTAATGTTTAGTAAATCAGCCATAGTTTTTCCTCCTTTTTTAGTACAATTCTACGAATCTATACTAAAAAACTATGCTTTAACAACGAAATTTAGCATCCTAGTTGACGGGCAATGACGATTCGCTGCACCTCGGAAGTTCCTTCACCGATTTCCATCAGCTTCATATCGCGAAGATGTCTTTCCACTTCATATTCCTTCATATATCCATAGCCGCCATGAATTTGAATCGCTTGATTGCAAATTTGAAATCCCATTTCAGAAGCAAACAATTTCGCAAAAGCGGCTTCTTTTGTAAACGGTTTGTTGTTGTCTTTTAACCATGCCGCTTTGTAAACCATGTTTCTTGCCAATTCAATTTGCATCGCCATATCCGCCAATTTAAATTGAATGGCCTGGAACTTGGAAATCGATTGACCGAATTGTGTTCGTTCCTTTGCATACTGCAATGCTTTTTCAAACGCAGCTTGGGCAATGCCGACTGCTAGAGCAGCAATGGAAATACGTCCGCCGTCAAGCGTATATAAAAACTGCTTAAAGCCTTTTTTCGGATCGCCTAATAAGTTTTCTTTTGGTACACGTACATCTTCAAGAACAAGTTCGCATGTGTTCGAGGCACGAACCCCCATTTTGTCATAATTGCAATGGATTTTGAAACCTGGAGTATCCGTTGGAACGATAATGGCAGAGATAATATTTTTCCCGTTCTCGTCTTTTCCTGTTACCGCAGTTACAATCACTTGTCTTGCATAGCCTGCATTTGTAATCCAACATTTTTCCCCGTTAATGACATACTCATCCCCATCGAGCACGGCTCTTGTCCGCGTGCCGCCTGCATCAGAACCTGCGTTAGGCTCAGTAAGACCAAATGCTCCTAGCGTTTCCCCTTTCGCCATTGGGACAAGCCATTTTTGTTTTTGTTCTTCAGTCCCAAAATAATAAATGGGACTCGCCCCCAATGAGACAGCAGCTGCATAGCTAAGCCCTGTTCCTCCACAGGCACGACCGATTTCCTCTACAGCAACGGCATATGAGATGGTGTCGCCGCCTGATCCGCCATACTCTTCAGGAAATGGTATCCCAAGCAGACCTAGCTCCCCCATCTTTTTAAACGTTTCGATTGGAAACTTTGCGGTGCGATCCCATTCTGCTGCATACGGTTTAATTTCTTTTTCAGCAAAATCTCTTACCATTTCCTTAATCATTTGCTGTTCTTTTGTTAATTCAAAATTCATGTTTTTCTCCCCCTTTGTTTGAGTGAAAAATGATATTTATACCAACTAGTCGGTCCTTTTTGATATCAGACCGACTAGTTGGTCTGATATCTCAATAAATCATAATAAATGAAAGAGCCATTTTTTTAAGAATGAGAGAAATTTCTTAAAAAGAATGCCGCAATCTCCTCTTTTTGCTTAGCACTCTCCGTAAGTAAGGAATGCAAAATTAAATCCGTAAAAATTTTTGCTATTTCTTCAATCGTCATTGAACCATTTGGCTTATACCATTTATATGTCCAGTTGACCATCCCGATAATCGACATACCGGTAATTTCTACAGGAAGTTCAGACCTAAATTCTCCTGCTTCAATTCCATCACGAATAACTTGAAAAATGACTTGTTTATATTGTTCGCGCTTTTCATTAATTTTTTCGGAATATTCTGGTTTAAGATAGGTGCTTTCTTGGTAAAAGACTGTAATGTGGGGTTTGTATAAATCAAATACTTTTACAAACGATTGTATAATGGCGCACAGCCGCTTTGTCGGAGTTTGATATTTTGCATATGCTTCTTGTGCTTTATTCAATACGTAACTAATAAACACATCGTGGATATGATAAAGGAGCTCGTCTTTCGATTTGAAATTGTGGTAAAATCCCCCTTTTGAAGTATTGCATTCCGTAACAATGCGATCAACGGTGACACCGTGATAACCGTATTTTTCAAAAAGATTTAGCGCGGTTTCTATAATTCTTTCTTTTAACTGCTTCTCTGCCATATAAATCCCCTTTACTTTTATATTAACACACTTTTCAGAAAAATAGTACAATTTTTTATTTTTTATAAAAAATCATCTTTCATTTATTACATTGATTATAAAAATAGGAATTTTATCATGTCAAATATATACTTCAATTACTGGTTTTCCCTAGTTTTATTGCCAGTTCTATAGCAAATAAGTGAATAAAACAGAAGCATCCGAAAAAATTTATACTTTTTGTTTTATCGTTCATTTTTATAAAAATGACTCAATAGTTCGCTAACATTTAGTTATCTATTTACTGCAATCGTTTAGTGTTATAATTACGTAGTAACTTAATAATGAATAAAAGGGGAATGAAAAGATGAGTAAAATTCTTGTCATTAACGGGAGTTCAAGAGAAAACGGAAATACAGAACGATTAACGTCTATAATGCTAGAAAATATTTCACATGCTCATATCCATCTAAGGGATTATGTCATTAAACCAATTATCGATAAACGCCATACAGTAGAAGGATTTAGCCCCGTCGATGATGGTTACGATCAAATTATTCAATCCGTACTCGAACACGACATTCTTATTTTTGCTACACCGCTTTATTGGTACGGCATGAGCGGATATATGAAAAACTTTATTGATCGCTGGTCACAAAGTTTAAGAGACAAACGATTTGATTTTAAAAAAGAGATGGGCATGAAAAAAGGGTTCGTTGTCATTTGCGGCGGGGACAACCCTGATATGAAAGGATTGCCGCTCATTCAACAATTTCAATATATTTTCAACTTTGTTGGTCTTGAATACATAGGATATATTATCGGTGAAGGCAACGCTCCTGATGAAGTGTTGCAAGATGAAAGAGCGATTGTTCAAGCTAATCACTGGAATAAATTTTTCAAGAACCTATAAAAATGAAAATTCCCCGGATTTTCCGGGGAATTTTCATTTGCCTTTATGTATAATCACCGCTTTCTATCTAAACAATATAAACGGAGGTGTTTTCATGGAGCCTATGTTATGTCCAAATTGTAAAACAAATCGCACTCGCTTTAACATTATCGAGCAAACACCGAAAGCTGTTAAAATCAACCCTCAAACAGGCGCAATTGAGCAGGAATATACAGACGGAAATCTGGATTCGTTTCATATGCCATACCGTGGCCCATCCTACCGCGTTCAATGTGCTGCTTGCGGGCTCATTGAAACCCCTGAAATGTTTATTAAACGAGCGCAACATCAAATGGATTGATATATGAAGGAGGATTTTTTCGTTGGCAAACAAAAAGCAAACTCCATCCAATGAAGTAAATCAAAAGAAACTCGTTGATGATAAGGTGAACAAAGCAAGAGCAACTGGATTTGAAGATGACCACATTCGGAAAGTGACACAAAATGGCGCAGATGGTCAATAACTGCAAACGAGGTTTCTTCCTGTAAAAAAAGTTGTTCATGATCGCGTGATATTAATTTTCGAATTAATCTTATCCCCCAAATCCGCTATGAAAGTTCTATATACTTCTGAGCAAATACTACATTATTAATGAAGGGAAATTCGTTATAGAAAAGAAGAAAGAATTAATGAAGAAGCGGCAATGAACAATCATCTACATTCTTCCACTTTGTAAATGAACCAAGATATCATTAAACAGCATCAACAACGGAAAATAGGTAAAACAGACAGAAAAAGGGCTGATTTATAAGTGTCCGGCCTCACGCACTATATAACGTATTATGTACCATATATTGTAGTTGCGGGGTCTGACACTTTGCTTTTAGATCAGCCCTTTTTCAATTAGTGAGAAGACTTCAATTTCTAAATGTGCAGGGGTAGGTACGGAGTCGTTCAAGCATTAGTCCCTGCTCAGTAAGCGTTCCCTTGTTGTAATAAATTCATCCCACATCATAATAAATAAATCAATTAACTTAGGATCGAATTGATGGCCGCTTCCATCCATTAAAATCGCTTTTACTTGTTCTGGAGGAAATGCATCCTTGTATACTCTCTTCGAAAGTAAGGCGTCAAATACATCGACAATGGCGACAATTCTTCCTTCAAGGGGAATTTCTTCTCCTTTTAAGCCGTTTGGATATCCTTGGCCGTTCCACCACTCATGATGCGTACGGGCGATCGATGCAGCCATTTGGATGACAGGCAAATCCAAGTTAGATAAAATTTGATGTCCAATTTGAGCATGTGTTTTCATTGAGTCCCATTCTTCATTTGTCAGTTTTCCTGGTTTATTTAAGATCGAATCAGGTATTCCTACCTTCCCGATATCATGAAACTTCGCAGCAATTTCGATGTTTGCCACAAATTTTTCATCACATCCTGCTAAACGGGCAAGCATACCAGAAAGAATGCCAATTCGTTCAACATGATTTTTCGTATCATCATCACGATATTCTGCTAATTGTAAAAGTTTCTCAATTGTATGGAACATGACTTTTGATTCTCTTGTTATATCTTGAATAATTAAAAGCGCACGTGAAAGCTCGAATATTTTGTTCTGTGGAAGCGGGCGCACCTTATAATAATGCAATCCATCAACACTTTCAACTGTTGTCATCATCGTTTCTTGCTTTCCTTCTAATACAGGACATCCCGAACAAGGCACAGTACGTTTATGCAACACTTCATAGCAGCGCTTTCCAATCGGCGAATCTCCAGTCATTCCCAACGATTTTACGAACCGTTTCATTTTTTCATCTGTCCATGTAAGACGACCGAAATCAATCGTGCTAATTTCGTACGCATAAATCTCAAGAAAATCAAAATCGCGCAAAAATAAATATGGCCGTATGATTTCGTGAATCATTGACAAAGTAAACTTTGTAAGCCTTTCAAATGAATGAATATATTGTAGTATATATTGATTAGCCAAATATTCTTTTGTCATAAAAACTTTTCTCAGTGCATCGCAAAGCGTTTCCCCGGTAATTTGAAAAAAATTTTCGTGATATTTGCTCTCAATGATAACGCGGCTCCAATCACGAATAATTCGAAAAAACGCTTCAGAATCTTGGTATATTTTTTCTTGAAAAAATTGCAGTAAGAATGTTTTAATATAAGCAAAAAAATTTTCTAACTCCACGAATGTGTAGACACGTTCGTTGCCAATACGTTGCAAAAATATATCCCTGAAATAGGTCATAATTTGCTCCACTTGGAATGAAATATAACCGCTAAATTGATTTAGGTTTTGTACATCTTCATCCGTGAATCCATTTATTTGGCGAACTTTTTCAAATTCGAAACGAAGAGGATGTGCGGCTTTTTGCAGTTCGATCTTGCTGTAGGCTTCGAGTGTTAGTTGCATATCAAACGAGAAAAGCGCGTGAATGGCATTATATAAAGGCAAAGCGACATTCGGTATTGTTCTGGATAAATGAATAGAAATAATGTCCGCATACTTTGTATAGGTTGACAAATACCATTTCAACTCTAAGCCAACTTCCGAATGTTTCAGTCCGATATTATATCGTTTTTGTATATATTCATCATTTATTGTTGCTAAAAAGCATTCTTTCAAATATTCTTTTTGTGTTTCTTTTAAATGAGTAAGGTTAGAATGTTCATGAATAAGTTTCTTAAGTTTTTCTACTTTCATGATTTCTTCATATAGCTCATCGACAATTGTATCAATTAAAGGGATTAAATGATTTCGATGATGATAGATTAATTGAAGCTTTTCTTCTGTAACTCCGGTATATTGTAACTGTCTTAGCCGATTTTGATCTGTCACAAGTATCCGCTTCATTGGCAATTCCCCTTATTTTATATGGCATTCTATCATTATTTTACAACTGGATAGAAAAGATAAAAAGTTACAAAAAAAAGAATATTATGACAAATATGCATAAAAAAGAAAGAGGCTGTCTCAAGTCCAGGCTCAGACCTTACGACACAATTATATATTGTGAAACGCGCGTGAGGTCAGACCCTTATGAAACAGTCTCCTTCTTTCGCTGTCAAACTCCTACCTAATTTATCCGAGTATTTCAATAACATATCCTTCATTCGTTAATACTTGATGAATTTTCGCAATATGTTCTTGGTTTTTCGTCTCTAATGAAAAATAAATTTCTGCTTGTCCTGGCAGCACTTTTGCTCCAACACGCTGATGATGAATCGAGAGAACATTGGCCTCTAACTCAGCAATAATTCGCAGCAGTTTATTTAACTGACCAGGTTTATCGGAAATCACGGTTGTAAATGTAACGAAACGTCCTGATTCGAAAAGACCGCGTTCAATAATTCGGGAAATCAGTGTAACATCCACATTACCGCCGCTTAATATAGAAACCACTTTTTTTCCTTTAAAAGGAAGTTTGTCATACAAGACAGCTGCAAGGGAGCATGCAGCGGAACCTTCGACTAACAATTTATTACGCTCTAATAGATACAGCATTGTGCGGGAAATTTCTGCTTCATCAACACAAATCACATCGTCAACATATTTTTGAATGTATTGATAAGTTAATTCACCTGGTTTTTTCACTGCAATTCCGTCAGCGATCGTATCAGATGCTTGAATGACAATCGGTTTATTATGGCGAAGCGCAGCCGTCATACCAGGACATGCTGATGATTCCACACCGTAGACTTTAATCGAAGGATTATGTTCTTTCAAAGTAAAGGCAACCCCGGCGAGCAAGCCCCCGCCGCCAACCGGACAAAGAACAGCTTCCACATCAGGAAGTTGTTCCAATATTTCCAAAGCGATCGTTCCCTGTCCGGCAATAACCGCTTCGTCATCAAACGGATGTACAAACGTTGCTCCCCTTTTCCGCTGCAAATCAAGAGCATATTCAAGCGACTCATCAAAAATGTCACCGTGTAAAATAACTTCGGCACCATATCCTTTCGTTGCTTCCATTTTACTTAATGGTGCCCTTTTCGGCATGACAATTGTACACGGAATGCCAATCATGCTGCTCGAGTAGGCCACTCCTTGCGCATGATTTCCAGCCGAAGCGGCAATCACACCGCGTTTGCGCTCTTCGTCGCTAAGTGACATAATTTTATTAAATGAGCCACGCACTTTAAAAGAGCCGGTTTTTTGCAAATTTTCCAGCTTCATATACACATCGTTGCCGGACAATTTACTAAATGTATACGAGTAATCTAATGGCGTTTTATGAATCGTTTTTTCCATTCGTTTTTTAGCCTGCAAAACATCATGTAATGTCAGCATTTGAATAATCACCTAACTATCTGTAAAATTGACGAGTTTAAACGATCCCAAAGATACATTATATCGATATATTACTGCTTTCATCAAGTAGCTGCCGCAACATTCGTGTATTTTATCCTGCAAGCTGTACTCCCTATTCCGTCTTTCTTCCATGAACCTCTCCCCCCTACCCTTCGCTTGGAGGCGGGAGACTTCTCGGTGAACATGTTAAAAATATGACTTAAGACGCATACGGTAAGGAATAGAAAAGCGGCAAAGCTTCGAAGTACTGGATAATTTGCATGAAAAAACCGAAAAGAGAAACGAGCAATCCCGAATCATGCCGCCCCAAAGTAAGATACCCTTTACTTGGTCAATCAAGCACTCATTGTAAACATCGCTATTTTAAATCCATTTTTGCACGCATTATGATTCATCTTTTGAAAAATAAAGACATTTCGATTATGATATAAAGGCAACTATGTCATATAATGAGGTGTCATTTATGGAAAAGCAACGTTATCTCCCGCTCTTATTCGCGGTTATGTTTCTTGTCATGGCCGGTTTTGGGATTATTATTCCCGTATTGCCTTTCTTTGCTGAAAAAGTGGGGGCAAATCCTACACAATTAGGACTTTTAATGGCTGTATATTCCTTTATGCAGCTCATCTTTGCGCCAATATGGGGACGGCTGTCAGATCGTTATGGCCGCAAACCGATTTTGCTCATTGGAATCAGCGGGTTAACGATTTCGTTCTTTTTATTTGCTGTTTCTACTGAACTTTGGATGCTTTTTGCAGCGCGCATATTAGGCGGATTGCTTTCTTCGGCAACGATGCCGACGGCAATGGCCTATGTAGCTGATGTAACAACACCGGAAAACCGTGGAAAAAGCATGGGAATGATTGGGGCAGCGATCGGGTTAGGATTTATTTTCGGACCGGCGATTGGCGGCATTTTTTCAAAAACAAGTTTAAATATGCCATTCTTTATTGCCGCTTTTCTTTCACTCATGACGTCCCTGTTCGTTTTCCTATTTTTAAAAGAATCGCTGCCAAAAGAAATGCGTACCGAAAAGTCACAGCAACGTGAATCCATTTGGAAAGCATTTAGCGGAACAATTATTTTTTTATACATATTGCAGTTTTTCGTTTCTTTTTCGCTATCTGGTCTTGAGGCGACATTTGCTTATTATGCTGCGAAACGAGCAAATATTGGTTCAACGGAATTAGGATATATTTTTATGATTATGGGTTTGGCAGGAGCATTCGTTCAAGGCGGATTAATCGGCAAGCTGATTAAAAAGTTCGGTGAAGGAAAAGTCATTCAAGGAGGAATTATCGTTTCGGCAATCGGTTTTGCATTAATTTTATTGATTAAAGATTTCTTGACAGCCGCTTTATATTTATCGATTTTCGGCATCGGAAACGGCGTGATTCGTCCATGCCTTTCGTCACTGATTACGAAACATTCAACAATTGGACAAGGAAGCGCGACAGGGCTTTTGTCTTCATTTGATTCGCTCGGCCGCATTGCCGGCCCGCCGATAGCAGGTTGGCTGTTTACAATGATGATTGGGCTGCCGTATGTGTCCGGCATTGTATTATCATTTGGCGCATTCATTTTATTCTATCTCTTCTCGCGGCAAACAAAAAAGGAAAAAATAACAATGATATAAATGCCAGCCCCTCACGACAATATTTAAAGTCCATTTTCGTCGTCGTTGAGGGGGCTGGCCTTTTATTTTTGAACGGTTCTTTAGTGAATGATTTGTTTGTATTTTTATTCTATCATTTAGAACATAGTTTTATTTTATAAGATTATTAGCAAAAAAGAGCTGACCAAAAACAAAGCATCAGCCCCCTCGATCATCATAGAAACACTATACGTGAGGTCAAATCCTCTTTCCTTTACAAAGGTTTAAGCAATTGTATTTGGCCGGCTTACATAATCGCTCTGTCCCTTTTTGTTTTTTACAATGAAGTAGAAAACAAGCGCTAACGAAATGCCGCCAAATACGACAACCATCCACTGTAAACCGATTGTATCAAGCAATAAACCGGTTCCTAGTAAGACGATTTGGAACATGACGCGATCTAACATATTTTTAAACGAGAAAAACCTCCCGTGAAAGTCTTTGCTGACTTTCGTTTGGAAAATGGTCGCAACAATCGGGAAAAAGCAGCCGACAGCAAGGCCGAAAAGACTAAATGAAACAACTGAAGCGATTTTTATATAGGCAAAATAAAGTGATAAATGCGCCAAGGCAATGGTAATGGTAAAGCTGTACATTAATTTTAGTAAGTCTTTATTTACGGAAATACGTTTTACAATAAACGCACCGATCATAAAACAAATCCCTTCCGCCGCATACAATAACCCTTTAATCGAAGTGTCGTGCTGGAGTTCACTTATATTGATGACCATCAGATTAAAACCGCCGATAAACAAATACGGGACGATCATTAAAATTAAAGCAATTTTAACGATTGGAGTTTGCTTAAGAACCGGGATAATGTCTTTAAAACTTTCTTTTGAGTGCTGCTTGCTTTTATGCTGTGATGTTTCTTCCTGAATCATTAAGAAAAAAGTAGAAACAAACAGAAGCGCATATGCTACCATCGAACCAATATATAAAGAATATAAGTTCATCACTACAAGCAATGCACCGCCAAGAGCAGTACCTAGTATTCTAGCAATCGTAGCTACGTTCATATGGATACCGTTCATCGTCAATAAATCTTTTTCTGTAACAATGAGCGGTATAGCCGCCTGCAGCGCGGGAAAATAAAACGCAGCCGATATTTGAATTGCCACCATAAAACATACCATCCATAATACAGAAGAATACTTCAATGCCAGCAGCATGAAAACAACGCTTAACATCCGGGCAAAACCGGAATAAAGAAGCACTGTTTTCTTTTTAGTGCTGTCAATCACTCTTCCTGCGAGAGGTCCAACTGCTACACCCGCGAGCAGTCCCGTAAACAAAATTAAAGACTTAAAAAAATCAGAAGGCACATGGTTTTGCAAAAATTCCAAATTCCCGATAATTCCTAACCAAAGCCCTAATCCTGCGACGAATTCACCGACTAATAGCAACCATACATTTCGATTGTGCCACATACTGTCTAATCTCCATTCATTGTAATATACTTCGTTGCATTATTTTACCACATTATTTCGGTTTGCGAAATATTTTTTCGTTTTTATTTAGAACATAGTTTAACTAAATATAATTATGATACTTCCTTTGAAAATAATCGCTATCTCATCATGTTGGAACTAATGTCCCGGCAAAACAGATTAAGGTATATTTTCATTTATAAATATGGGAGTTTCACAATAAAATTGATATGATGAAAAGAGATGGCCGGAGAAAGGAAGCAGTAACAATGACAAAAAGGCTCTATTGCATAACATCACAAGCACATTTTCACAGAAAAAGCAGAGGTAACAAACGGCAGGTGCAAATAACATTTACTAACACAACAGGTTCAGCCGCATTTATAAGCTCATTGTAAATTAAAATGGAAAGGCTGATGATGAAGTGATTGATGCTCATATTCATTTAGATCAGTATCCAAATGTTGAAGCCGAAATGAAAAAATGGGAAGAAGCGGGAATAAAAGGAGTTGTCGCTGTTTCAACCGATTTGCGTTCCAGTTATCGAACACTTGAATTAAAGCTTAAATTCCCTCATTTTGTCTATGCAGCCATTGGTTTTCATCCGGAACAGACGCTTCCAAATGAAACAGATTGGAACGAATGGTTACACTTAGTAAAAACGGAGCGTCATCGGCTATCAGCGATTGGTGAGGTAGGACTGCCATATTATACTCTTAAACAATCTTCTTTTTCTTTGGCAAACTATGTTGAATTTCTTGAAAAAGTGACAGAAGCAGCAGACACTTATGATTTACCTTTAGTGCTTCATGCCGTCCATGAACATGCTGAATTAGCCCTGACCATTTTACGGAAATACAACATCAGCTCTGCACATTTTCATTGGTTAAAAGCCCCATTACCAGTTGTTGAGAAAATCATTCAGCTTGGGTATTATATTTCTGTTACACCGGAAGTATGCTATCGCCAGCGCGATCAATTACTATTATCGCACATCCCTCTTGAACAATTATTATTGGAAACAGACGGCCCTTGGCCATTTACAGGTCCATTTGCCAATATAAAGACATCACCGCTATTATTATTTGAATCTGTGAAATGTGTGGCCAAAGCTTATCAAAAAAGCGTAGAGAGTGTTCGAAAACAAGTATTGACCAACACGCTGAAACTCTACCAGTAATCAACGTTTTGTTGTATACTACTAAAGGAAGTTTTATGTAGTTGATACAATGAGGAGCAATGCTATATGACCGAGCTATCATATGAGCAACTAAAAGAAAAATATGCTGCATTAGAGAGAGAATTGCAACTTTATAAAGGCTTATTAAAACAATTCTGTTTTCCGTTTAAATACGTTGATTATAAACTAGGTCTTTCGATAGAAAAATGTCGGGAATACCCTGACCCAATCATTCACTCATTTCATCCCGATGAAACAAAGACATCGGAGTTCAACTTTCAAATCGATCCACAAATCGATTGTCCATTTGAACAAATTGAAAGCTTTTTGACGCCCATTCTTGATTTAGTCCCTCACCATATCGTATTTGTCGATGGTAACGGGATGATTACCTTATGCAACTTGCAGGCCGCAAACGATATGGGAGTGGATCGTGATTCTATTATTGGAAAACATATACGCGATTTATTACAATTACCGGATGAATTAATTATGACATTAAAAACGATTGAAACAAATGAGCCGATTTACAATCAAGAAGTATTCGACCGTTATTACGGAATCATTAATACGCGGATTATTCATAACCCTGATGGAACGATTAAACGGGTTATTAGTATGTTTCAATCGTTAAATATGATTAAAGAAACGGAAAAACTTTCGTTAGCCGGACGAATTGCGGCAGGAATTGCACATGAAATTCGCAATCCTCTTACAACAGTAAGAGGCTATTTGCAATTTTTCAAAGATCAATTGCCAAAGGATATCGTAAACTTGATCGATAAGCTGCTCATTCCTGAATTAGATCGCGCTAATGAAATCATTACCGACTTTTTGAACATTGCTAAGCCAAGGGAACTAAAAACGGAGAAAATTCATATTAATAAGTTTATTCGCGATGACCTTGGCATTTTATTACGAAGTGAAGCATTACTCCATAATGTAACCGTCCACTATCATTTAGATGAACAATTAGCCAATTACGAGGTGGAAATTGACAAAAATCAATTGCTGCAAGTATTTTTAAATTTATTCCGCAATTCAATTGAAGCAAAAGTTGCAAAAACAATGAACGTTTCCATTTCAAGTAAATTGCATAACAATAATATGGTAAAAATTAAGTTTTGCGATGATGGTCCGGGAATTCCTCCAGCGATTGTCGAGCATATATTTGATCCGTTTTTCTCAACAAAGGAAACGGGGACTGGATTAGGGCTTTCGCTCTCCCGCAAAATTATCGAACTACATAAAGGAAGCATGAAAGTCGAGAGCAGCAATGACGGAACATGCTTTATTATCGAGTTACCTGTAATAAAAAAGCAGCCCTCCAAATAAAAAACATTGGAGGGCTGCTTACATTGTACTTTTCGCTCCAACAGTCAATATTATGAGATAAATTTTATGTCTTTGACAACTTTTATCCAAAACGATAATAATAGTTATATATATTTTGATAAAAGGATGGACCACCTATGCAGTATACACCTACACTTAAAGGAAAAACGATGCAATTTATGCAAATTTTACTTCCTGTTCTCATTACTCAAGTCGGGCTTTATGCCATGAACTTTTTTGATATTATGATGTCAGGGCATGCCGGCTCCTCTGATTTAGCCGGAGTAGCAATTGGTTCAAGCATATGGGTGCCAATTTACACCGGATTAAGCGGAATTTTGCTTGCGTTGACTCCGATCGTTGCCCAGCATCTTGGCGCAGGCCGAAAAAAAGAAATTGCTTTTTCTGTTATACAGGCTGCCTATTTAGCAATCGTCATATCATTGATTGTCATTATCAGCGGCTCACTTTTTCTCGAGCCGATTTTAAGGCAGATGAAGCTCGAACCAGTCGTTCGGCAAGTTGCCCATGATTATTTAGCTGCTCTTTCAATAGGAATCGTTCCGTTATTTCTTTACAATGTATTTCGCTGTTTTATCGATGCGCTGGGACAAACACGCGTAACAATGACGATTACTCTTGCTTCTTTACCAATTAACATCTTTTTGAATGATTTGCTTATTTTTGGTCAACTTGGTTTTCCAAAATTAGGCGGGGTTGGCGCCGGATATGCAACCGCGATTACCTACTGGTGCAGCTGCATGATGGCAATTTTCATTATCCTTCGCCGCAAACCATTTGTTGGCTATGAAATATTTAAGCAATTTTATGCTATTTCTTTTAAAGAATGGAAAATTTTACTAAAAATAGGAATTCCGATCGGCTTTTCCATCTTTTTTGAAACAAGTATCTTTGCCGCTGTCACCTTGCTGATGAGTGAATTTGATACGGTAACCATTGCCGCTCACCAAAGTGCGATGAACTTTGCTTCGCTTCTTTATATGATTCCATTAAGCATCTCGATGACACTAACCATTGCCATTGGCTTTGAAGTCGGGGCAAAGCGTTTTGTTGATGCAAAACAATATTGCTTTCTAGGCATTGGCATTGCCGTCTTCATGGCGGTTTTGACGTCTCTGTTTCTCTTCTTCTTTCGCGGAGAAGTCGCTTCAATATACACACAAGAAAGAGAAGTGCTTGAATTAGCAAAACAGTTTTTACTATATGCGATTTTCTTTCAACTGTCGGATGCAGTAGCTGCCCCGATTCAAGGTGCTTTGCGAGGCTATAAAGATGTCAATTCAACATTTTTTATGTCTTTAGTTTCTTACTGGATGATTGGTCTGCCTCTCGGCTACTTACTGGCAAATTTTACTTCTGCTCATGCATTTGGTTACTGGATTGGGCTGATTACCGGACTAGCAGCCGGTGCGTTATTTCTTTTTACGCGTTTGTTCTTTATTCAGCGGCGTTTCTCAAAGCAATCTGTGAATATAAAGTCCGCATAAATAAAAGTGTCTGACCTCATTATATATTGTTCTTATACTCTATGGGGTCCGACACTTTGCTTTAAAGTCAGTTTATGCTAAAAATTCATTTTTGATTGCCCGCCGTCTACGTTAATCGTCGCTCCGACAATCCATGAAGCTTTGTCAGAAGCAAGAAACACAACAACATTAGCAATCTCTTCGGGTGTACCAAACCGTCCTGCCGGTATTTGTTCTTGAACAAATTTGCGGATTCCTTCCGGATTTTCTTCGAGCCGTCTCTGCCAATTGCCAGTTGGATGCAAAATGCTTCCCGGTGCTACGCCGTTTACACGAATACCATATGGCGCTACTTCATTTGCCAGCGCTTTTGTAAAACTAATCAATGCTGCTTTCGCGTTATTATATGTAACTTTGCCTCCGCTTTCTCTTCCGTAAATGGATGTGATATTAATAATGCTGCCGGATTGCTTTTTTATCATTTCCCGAACGGCCAGTTGACTTAAGTGCACAGCGGAAAAATAGTTTAGTTCCATGGCCTCATAAAATAACGACAAATCTGTTTCCATTACGCTGCTTCCGTTACTTCCACCCGCATTATTAATTAAAATATCCAATGAGCCAAAGTCGTGAATAAACTGCCGGAACACTCTCTCGCGTTCCGTTTTTTCCGTTAAATCCGCCTGATACAGAACAATATTGCCAATCTCTTTTTTTGTCTCTTTTAAATAGCTTAAATCACGGGCAATGATGGCAACGTTAGCTTCTTCTTCGACAAACGCCTTGGCGATGGCTTTACCGATTCCTTTTGATCCACCTGTAACTAATACGTTTTTTCCATTTAACTGCAAATCCACTTTCCCTGCTCCCTTCTCCGCAATATTTTACCATTCCTTCCGCGAATTAATAAAAGAAAGAACGGAAAAAGCCGTATCCAAATAAGGCTTCTTCCGCATCTTCCGGCTTATTTTCCATTTTTTCATTATACTAGCACCAAGCAGCGCCGACAATAATGAGTAAGATAAACAATACAACAATTAACACGAAGCTGCGGCCGAAAAATCCACCATAGCCATAGCCGCCATAACCATAGCCGCCCCAGCCATATCCGTAACCAAATGGCATACATTCCACCTCCTAACACTTCTAGCTTATAGTCAATGTTAGTGAATGTAACATCAGAAGAAAGAAAATTTCCTACTGATGAAACTCAGATTTTTCAACTTAGCAAAACCGGCCACCAACGCATGCACAACCCACGATAATTAAAAGAATAAACAATACAACAATTAAAGAGAAACCTCCACCATAAGCTGCACCCATCTTGAGCACCTCCTTCACTTCTGTAATAGTAGACTATTCAAGTCATCATAGAATGGTTAGGCGATTTCAGAAAAATGGGTGTTTGCTGATAAAAAAGAGGCTGTCTCAACCAAGGGTCAGACCCAGCAGCACAATATATAGGACATCATGTTGAATAAATGAGCGATATATTGTGACACGCGCGTACGGTCAGACCCTTATGAGCCAGCCTCTAAGTGTGAAGGGAATTTCGATTTATCCATTTATTTTGCAGTAATTCCATTTGTTTCGTCTTTGAAATAGAAAAAATAATGAGAGCAGCCCAAATAAAACTAAAAGAATACAAATGAGTTTTTGTAAATGTTTCATGGAATAGGAAAATTCCCAACAATAAAGTGATCGTCGGAGCAATATATTGCAAAAAACCGATCATAGTTAGCGGGATTCGTTTTACTCCCTTAGCGAAATATAATAAAGGTAATGCTGTTGCCGGACCGGTTCCCATCAATAAAAGAGTAGACCAATCTGTTATATCAAAGGAGCCGATACCTTTTGCCTGTGCATAAACAATGTAAAGCAGCGCAATAGGCGTAACAACCATCGTTTCAAACGTTAAACCAATAGACGAATCAAACGTTGCTACCTTTTTCGCTAATCCATAAAACCCAAAACTGACAGCAAGCGAAATGGCAATCCAAGGAAAGCTGCCGTACTGAATTGTAATCATCAAGACACCGATCATCGCTAAAATAAAAGAAATCAACTGCCAAATATTAAGGCGTTCTTTTAAAACGATCATCCCTAATGCGACGCTGACAAGCGGATTAATGTAATAACCTAGACTTGTCTCAACAATATGTTCATGGTTTACAGCCCATATGTAAATAAACCAATTCATACTTATAAGCAGCGCAGCGGTAATCACGCTGATAGCTTGTTTCGGATTTTGCACAGCCATTTGTAATTGCTTCCAAAACAATGTCAGCTGCCGATTGAACATAAGCAATAAAATCATAAATACAAATGACCAAAAAATACGATGTGCCAAAATTTCACCTGCCGCAATATGATCTAACCATTTCCAATACAGCGGCAAAACTCCCCACATGAAATAGGCAAGTGCCACATATAAAACTCCCGTCTTTTCATTGTTTATCGAGTCTTTCATGTTCAGTCTCCTCTATTCATGTTAGTTATCATACAATATGAATAATTATAATGTTTTTTTATTTTTTTCTCCACGAAAAAACACCTGTTTCCATCTTTGGACAACAGGTGTTTTCATATGTCAACGAATAATGGATTTTTCATTTTGAAGATCGTCCTTTACAATGAAATCATTTCTGCATGTTGCACCATCGATTCAATTTGTTCAATCGTGACGGATTGCAAAAATTGATAAAAACTTAGATTTGTTGAAATACCATGTCTTTCACAATTTTTCAAGAAAAAGTTCCATGCAATTTGACATTTCTCCATATCAATCATTTTCATCACCCTTTTCTGTATTATAACAGAATTATATATTTTATATTTATTGTATAACAAAATAAAGAAATGTCAACAATCAATCGATATTTTGATGTAAAACTGTACAAAAAATAGAACGAGACAATAAAATTAGTTGATAATCTTCTTTTTCAACAGAAAACACGCTCATGTTTCCAGGAGCGATGACCATTAACAAATAACAAAAAGGCCGTCCGTTTAGACAGCCTTTTGTCGTACTGCTGTTAAATTAAAAAATGAATCAAGCAAGTGGATAATCATAGCCATAAGGACGATAACTGATACGACATCTGCTGTTCACCTTATTTTTTATTAACGAACTATGCATGCACAGCCAACAATAATCAATAAAATAAACAAGACGACTATTAACGTAAAGTTCCCACCGTAAGCACCGCTCACCACGCACACCTCCTGTAACCGTTTAAACATAACATATGCATTTACCTATACAAAAGAGCAGGTTTTATAAAAAGATCATCCAGTGAAGATGGAATCCAAAAGTTCATCTTATAATATATGCAGCTGCTGAAGTACTTTCCCAATCTTTTCGTGGATGCATACATCAAATAAATGATCAAAACGGGTGCGGTCTTTGTTGATGATGACAGTTGGAATATTTGTTTCAGTTGCAATGATGATAGGGATTTGATTAATAGGTGTTACTTCAAGAGAAGAACCAAGGACAAGAAATAAATCACTTTTATACGCAGCATCAAGCGCTTCTTCAAAATGATGAATCGCATCGCCAAAAAGAACAACATCAGGCTTTAAAATCGTGTGACAGTTTTCGCATTTTGGAACATCATGTGCATTAATATAAGATAAATGATATTTTCTAACAATGAAAAAAAGATTGACCGTAACAATTGGTCAACCTTTTTAGAAACTTTATTATTTTTGATGTTTGCTGCGTTCACCCCACCAGCCTTTTTTCTTAAAATAGAGGGCAATGCCGCCGCCAAGGCCCGCCATTAGCAGCAACGCATAGACATAACCATATTCCCATTTTAATTCCGGCATTTTTTCAAAATTCATTCCATACAGTCCGGCGATAAATGTCATCGGGAGAAATACAACACTGACTAATGTCAATGTTTTCATAATGACATTCATATGGTCAGATTTTAACGATAATTGTAAATCAAAGATGCCTGTCAGCGTTTCTTTGAACGTATCTAAAGCCGACGTTACCCGGGCAAACCGGGCAATGACATCTTGAATATAAGGATTACTTTCTTCATTCACATAAGGAAAATTGGAATGACCAACCGTTTTCATCATTTCTTCCTGCGCTTCAGCGATTTGCCGCAGTTCATGCAGCCATACTTTCCAGCGGAATACAAGATGACCAATTTCGTTGGCAAACGGTGTTTTAAAGACTTGCTTTTCCAACGCTTGAGTATGGCGGGCAATGTAATCGACCAACTCTAAATACTCCATTGCCGCTGAATTTAAAAACTGATATAAAACATATCCCGGATGAGAAAGGTCATCGGGATGGTGTTGAAGATGCATAAACAGCTGCTTGACTAATTCGATTTCCTTCTCTGTATAGCTGATGACATATCGTTCGGCCGCAATGATTCGCAGCTCTGTTTTTTGAAACTGGTCATTAACAATAAAGATGGAAACAAATGCACACTTTTCGTATTGATCAACTTTTGGAAAATCACTTCCGTCTAATAACGCTTTCTTGGCTAGCGGATGAAGAGAAAGCTGCTCCAACAGCGATGGAAGCGTTTCTTTTGTCCGTTCTGTAAAATGCAGCCAGCATACTTCGTGATCTTGAGGTAAATGCAGCATTTTCAAACTCTGTATTTGTTTTGTATTGGCATTATAACATAACATCATATGAATCCCTTTCCATTTTTAGTATATAGTGTCTTCATTTCTACAATAAAAAAACGTGATTTTCCTTTCGGAAAATCACGTTTTCACCGCTAATTTTTGTACGCGCAGTATGGGCGCAGTTTTACCCCGATGATACTGCCGGCAAAAGCGGCTGCAAACCAAAGCCAACCGTGCAGACTAAATGAAGCAATTCCGTCAAAATAAGCACCAATGTTACAACCAAAAATAATACAATAAAATACATCGTTTTTATAGGATTTATTTCAGAGAAAATGTCAGACCTGACATTTATTGTGAGGTCTGACATTTTTCAAACGGTCTCATCAATCAGCAAATAAATCTGATGATAAATAGCGTTCGCCTGTATCTGGAGCGATACAAAGGACGCGGGCTGTTGGCGGAAGCTGTTTAGCGATTTGAACAGCATGATAGGCTGCTGCCGCCCCCGATGCTCCAACAAAAATCCCTTCCTCTGCTGCAAGACGCCGAGCCATCATTTGTGCATCTTCATCTTTAATGAGTAAAATTTCATCAAAAATCTCCCGATTTAATATTTTTGGAATAAATCCTGGTCCGGTTCCCGGAATTTTATGCGGACCGGGCTGTCCTCCTGATAGAACGGGGGAACCATACGGCTCAACGACATAAATTTTTAAATCAGGAATATGTTTTTTTAGTTCTTCCCCCGTTCCCGTTACAGTGCCACCTGTGCCTGCCGTTAGCACAAAAGCATCCAGTTTTCCTTCAAACGCTTCAAGAATTTCCACGGCGGTTGTACCTCGATGCGCATCGGGATTCGCCTCGTTTTCAAACTGCATCGGAATGAAGCTGTCCGGAATTTCGTCCGCCAATTGCTCCGCTTTGTCAATTGCTCCCTGCATTCGCAATGACGCAGGGGTTAAATGCACTTCTGCCCCATATGCTTTTAAAATTTTCACACGTTCTTCCGTTGCGTTATCAGGCATTGTAATAATACAGCGATACCCTTTCGCGGCACATACCATCGCTAAGCCAATGCCTGTATTTCCCGATGTTGGCTCAATAATCGTGCTTTTCCCCGGTATAATCTTTCCTTCTGTTTCAGCACGGCGAATCATATTCAAAGCCGCACGGTCTTTGACACTCCCGCCGGGATTAAATGATTCCAATTTCATATAGACTTTTGCTCCATCGGGATGAGGAATGTTGTTTAGCCTCACAATCGGTGTATTGCCAATTAAATCAAGAATTGAATCGTAAAGTTTCATCGTCTCTCCCAACCTCTATATTTATCATTTCGAAATGATTATACCGATTTTTTTGTAAATGACCAACTATTTTACTCAAATTACTTAGTTTTGCATTTGCAATAGAAAAGAAGCTGATCTTAAAGCAAAGTGCCAATCCCACAACACAATCTATGCACGTGAGGTCAGACGCTTTAGGTCAGCTCCTTTTTGGAACATGGACAGCTGGCTCCACATGAATATGGGTCGTTTGAATATTATGTTGTTCTTTCATCATCGCTTCAATTCGATCAGCAATTTCATGGCTTTTTACGACATTTAACTGCGGGTCGACTTGAATCGTCACATCAAGAATAATTTCATTTCCCAACATTCTCGCCTTCACGTCAGCTACTTTCTTCACACCTTGAACAAGAGCAATTTCTTTTTTGTATTCATTTAAAATATGCTCGTCAAATCCGTCCGTTAACATATGCGATGTTTCTGAAAAAATTTCCCAAGCAGTTTTACAAATCATAATACCTACGATGATCGCGGCAAGCGGGTCAAACCAAAATAACTGAAACTGCGCTCCAATGATGCCAATGACCGTACCTATGCTTACAAGAGCATCGGAAAGGTTGTCTTTCGCTGCTGCTTCCATCGCTTGACTCTTTGTTTGCTTCGCTAAACGCCGATTAAATGCATAGACCCCAAGCATGACGAGTGCCGAAAACCCTCCCGTCCATGCGGCTAACCATTCAGGAGCCTCTTTTTTAAAATGAACAATAGAATAAAAGCCTTCAATAAGAACTTCCATGCCGATAAACATCATAAGAAAAGCAGCAACCAATGAAGAAATATGTTCAGCGCGTGAATGTCCATATGGATGATTATGGTCACGCGGCTTTTTAGAAATTTTTAAACCGATTAATATAGCTGCCGAAACAACTATATCACTCAAGTTATTCAGTCCATCTGCCCTTAAAGCTTGTGAATTCGCTATGTAACCAACGATGAGTTTAATAACCGATAATCCGATATATGCCCCTATGCTTAGCCAAGCTCCTGCCTCTGGTGTCATATTTTTGTTCATTTCGTTCACCTAACTTACATTCATATTTTGTATTTTGCATGTATTAGTTTACCAAGTTGACACCATGTGGGTCTACAGCAACAAAATTGGCTTGATGAATGAATATAGATTAAAACAAACTTTTTCATCTATAGATAATTTTTTTTAATCATACCAAAAAGGTTTCCTCCACACAAAATTGCTCTATAACCTAACCGGAAGCCTAGAATGATGGCTCTCTGTATAATGAAACGCCGAGAGCATACAAGTGCTTCCCTCTTTGAAAATCTAATTTTGTGATTGTAAGAGGGGAAGTTCGCTCTTTTTTGTTGACGAACAAAGAGAAGTATGATAAAGTTTTTAGCGTTTCATCACTCTACCAATTTAACAAACTAAAGCAACAACAGTTGGAGGTACATCATGAATGCAGTCATCGCAGCAGTGTTCATTATGCTCATATTAAGTTTATTACGAGTCAATGTCGTACTTTCTCTTATTATTGGTGCCATCGTTGGGGGGATAACAGGCGGTCTTAGCCTCACAAAGACGATTGAGACATTTACGGCAGGTCTAGGGAACAGCGCAGAAGTAGCTGTAAGCTATGCCTTGCTCGGCGGGTTTGCCGTGGCCATCTCAAAAACAGGACTTCCGGATGCAATCGTCTCTTTGGCGTTAAAATTGGTCGGTGCAAATAAAGCCAGCCATAAAAAAAATTATTCAAAGGCGCTTATTCTATTTATTATTTTACTTATGTCCTGCTTTTCGCAAAATGTGATTCCGATTCACATTGCCTTTATCCCGATTTTAATCCCGCCTTTATTGAAAGTGCTCAATGAACTGCAAGTCGACCGCCGGCTTGTCGCTTCCATTATCACTTTTGGGTTAATCACGCCATACATGTGGCTTCCGACAGGCTTTGGTGCGATTTTTCATGATATTTTACAAACAAATATGGCCGAAGCAGGGCTTAACGTAAACAAAAGTGACATTCCAAAAGCGATGATGATTCCGTCGTTAGGAATGATTGTCGGATTATTGATTGCCGTCTTTTTTACGTACCGTAAGCCGCGGCAGTATGGCGAAGTGAAACAAATCAACTTGTATACAAATGAAGCCGCTGCGGCGTTCACCAAACGAGACATTTTCTTTGCCGTCCTTGCAGTAGTCGTTGCTCTTGCTGTGCAGCTTACATTTGATTCAATGATATTCGGAGCATTAGCAGGAATTATCACAATTTATTTAAGCGGCAGCATTCAATTAAAAGATAGCGATGTTTTGTTAACCGAAGGCATGAAAATGATGGCATTTATCGGTTTTGTCATGCTAACAGCATCCGGATTTGCCAATGTCATCAATGAAACAGGACATGTACAATTGCTAGTGGAAAAATCGGTACGGTTGATTGATGGCAACCAAGGTCTGGGAGCTTTCCTTATGCTGCTTGTCGGACTTTTAGTCACGATGGGAATCGGTTCGTCGTTTTCAACAGTACCGATTATTGCAACGATTTTTGTGCCGCTTTGTATCGAGCTGGGGTTTAGTCCGATAGCAACAATTGCGATCATTGGAACTGCCGGAGCGCTTGGTGATGCCGGTTCTCCTGCCTCAGACAGCACGCTGGGGCCAACATCAGGCTTAAATGCAGATGGAAAGCATAATCATATTTGGGATACTTGTGTTCCGACATTTATCCATTATAATATTCCCGTCATTATTTTCGGCTGGATTGCAGCAATGGTATTATAAACGCTGGCGAAGAGGCTGTCCTGAAAAATGTCAGACAATACAATATGAAAAAATACACGTTGTAACGTGTATTTTTTTTCCTTTTTGTGTTGAACAAAAATACGCCTCCTCTCATGCTTCATAACATGAAAGGAAGCGTATTTTTTCTAGTCTTGGTTACATATCGTCATAAACTGGCGCATTAAATTTTTTTCACCACTTGGAAATACTCTTCGAGCGTAAGCCTGCGCTCAAACATGACTTTTGCCGCTTTTTTGCCGACATAACGAATGTGCCAAGGTTCATATTGATATCCGGTAATTTGCTCTTTCCCTTTCGGATAGCGGATAATAAAGCCAAACTCATGGGCATGTGCAGCGACCCATTTTCCTTCTTTTGTCTCTCCGAATGCGATTGTGATTTCATTTTTCACGCTTGGGCTTGTAATATCCATTGCCAAGCCTGTTTGATGTTCGCTCTGTCCCGGCAGCGCAACAGCATGAATCGCTTTTTCTTTCCCTGCCTTTTCTACTTCTTGCTCAAATAATGACTTCTGTCTTTCATAAGAACGATACCCCGAAGCAGCTATTAAATAAACTCCAGCCTGTTTAGCGGCTGAAAACATCTTTTCAAGCGCCTTGGCTGCTTCAGTCCTCATAAAACGCTTCTCTACGTTTTGTTCAGCAAATGTAAACGGAACGTTCGGTACGACTAAATCGTTTGGTTTGTAATTTTCCGGCAAATTATTTTCCTTGTTAACAAGAGCCAATATGTTTTCAGGATTCATAATGACATTTATTCCGTTTTGTACTTCAGTGACATTCCAATATTGTGATTCTAAAAGTAAATCGGGAGCAATCGCTGGCTCCTGCTCTGCTTTTTTAGGCGTTTGCGGTGCTTTTTGTTCTCTTTCTGTTTCTGAATTGACGTAAGTTGTATCGTTTGTTTCCTGTCCCTGAAAGTAAGACGGCATACAGCCGCTCAATAAAATGGAACAAGCAATGATCAGCAAAAAAAACAATCGTTTCATCGTTCCACCTTTTTCTCTTTACTAATACATAAACTGCCCCAAAAGCGAAGGGGCTGACCCCGTAAGAGGCTGTCCCAAAAGTCAAGAGTCTGACCCTTATGAGACAGCCTCGAATGCGCATGTGAGGTCAGATATAGGTCCATTTATCATTCTTTAATCGCTGCTTCCAACGCTACTTCAATCATCTCGTTAAATGTCGTTTGTCGTTCTTGGGCTGTTGTTTCTTCTCCTGTTAAAATATGATCGCTGACTGTTAAAACGGAAAGCGCTTTGCGGCCGAATTTGGCTGCTAATGTGTAAAGAGCCGCTGTTTCCATCTCAACCGCTAAAATGCCGTAGCGGGCCCATTTTTCCCAATCGGCATTATCATTATAGAACATATCCGCAGTAAAGACGTTCCCCACTTTTAAATTTAAACCTTTCGCGACTCCGATGTCATATGCTTTCTTTAACAGTTCGAAATTAGCGGTAGGCGCATAGTCAATTCCGCCGAATGTTAAGCGGTTCATTTGTGAATCAGTGGAAGCACTCATCGCTAAAATAACATCGCGAACTTTCACATCTTTTTGAATGGCTCCGCACGTTCCAACACGAATTAACGTTTGAACATGATAGCTTTGCATTAATTCTGTAATATAAATTGAAATGGAAGGCACGCCCATTCCTGTTCCTTGTACAGAAATGCGATGCCCTTTATATGTACCGGTAAATCCGAGCATACCGCGGACATTATTGTAGCATGTCGCTCCTTCTAGAAACGTTTCCGCGATATATTTTGCACGAAGGGGATCGCCAGGCAGCAATATTTTATCAGCAATTTCATGTTCTTTCGCTTCAATATGAATACTCATTTATTATTCCTCCTTGTTTTATCTAATCAACAAACACTTTATTATATTACCATATTTACGATTCCCGGCAAAAGCAAGAATTAGTAAACAAAAAGGAGTCTGACATAATGAAGTGCCAGACCCCCATACAACATTAGGATAGAAACTTCTCTCGTGTGGCTAGATCTAAATCCACTCATGAAGTTTTTGAATTATAATGGTTGTTTTTAGATAAATATTTCTCTTTAATATAAAGGATTTTTTTATCTTCGCTTGTTGTATATTTCTTCTGTCTTTTTTTCCAATCTTCAAACAGAAAAGCGGCAATCATATAAAACGGAACTGAAAATTCAAGAGAAACTAAAAAAATATAAGAAAATGCTTTTACCACTTCGATACCGTTTTCTTTTAAAAATAAGCCGCTAAAAATGTAGTACGAACCGGCAATGACAATATTAATGATCCAGATATTTGCAATATGTAGAGCAAATATTTTGCGGCGGCGATTAAACGCTCGCTCTAACTCTGATTTCACATACAACGACGCAACAATCGAAATGCTGCCTAAACAAATAGATAGAAAAACCGCCCACATTTCACATTCTCCATTTCTATTTGTCAACAAATTCCGGAAATGAATCAGCTTTGAACGTACAAACTAAACATTGAATAAGATAAAGGAGGAAATTGATCATGGGTAAAAAGCACCGCAATCGCATTAATGGACAAAAGAAGAATAACCATATCCCTAAAGAAGCATTACTTGCTGAAGAAGCGGCACATGCAAAAGAATATTCCGCTACAGGCAGAAAAAACGGACCCGATCCGAACTTATAAGAGGCTGAAGACAAACAGCCTCTTTATTGTGAAGATTCTACTTCATCAAACGATAATTTATAAACTTTCGTATACTCTCCGCATGCAATTTCTGCTTTTGTCGCGTCTTGATTGAGTTCTTTCTCATCATCCATTCCAGGGGCAAACATCGGGAAATTTGCCTTATCATCTTCTCGTTCTCTTAATGTCATCATGTACTCAACTTATACCTCCTTTCCCATTTATGCTTTCCCCGAAAGCAAATAAGCTATTCTTTATCTTACATAAAAATATAACATAATTAACGCTTGTTTCAAGATAATTATTTAAATTTTCTTAATATTTTTAACTGATGTAAATTCGGCTCACTTTCTTCCATCCACCAGGACAAAGTTTATAGCACGACGATCCTCTTCCTCCTTTATCAATTAACAATATGTCCCCAGTACTTAAAAAGCGGGCATGATAATCTTTTGGCATTAAATCTTGAACATTAAACATTTTGTACACAATCGCTAACGCTTCCTGATGGTCAGAAGCGTCGACCGATAAGTCATATACTTGTTGATATCCTTTCGTTTGACCAAACTTTGGCGTTTGAAACAATGTAACATTATATGTTTGTTTTGCTTTCAACATTTTGCTCATGAATAATCGCACCAACTTTATTCACTCCTTCAAGCAAATTTTTTATGAATATATTAGCTTTCATGATTGTCGATTCCTTCATCAAAATAAAGCTTCTTTTGTCGAACAAATGAGCTATTTCGTTATCCATTTTACCAATAAAAAACGAGGTTATCTGGCTGACTCTTATCAGATAACCTCGTTTTCGATTAGCAATATCGCTGTATGAGTGTTGAAAGTTTTTCACGCAATTTCGGAATGTCCGCATTTGTAACGCGGAAGCGAATAAAGGATTCATCCAAGTCGAGCGCCTCCGCTAAAAAGCTGCCGAGACCACGGGCACGGCGATCGATTTGCATCAGCACTTCCGTCTCTTGTTCGGACTCCGGCAAAAAGATCACTTCAACTTCATCAAATTTCCCGCGGAACATGCCTCCTTTTGGAACGTATTCAAACTCCTGCACGAACGGAAGACGGCGGCGAAGATGAAGCGGTGCTTCTTCGCAGTCTGCTTCACGAAGACGGAAACCGATTCCTTCCAGCGCTGCTAAAACGGCATTCATAACCGGAGTTGGTTCAATGCGAATATAATCCTCATCGGCAGGATCAAGAGCGTTTTTAATATCGAGCCCTGTATGAAGCCATACTCTCGTTTTTCCAACGGAAATTGGCGTATCAAGCGGAAGTTTGAATGAAAACGGAATTTCCTTTTTTTCGTTCACCCCAATTGTAAATGGCTCGGTAATTTTCCACTTTTCAATTAATGCTTGACGCGTTGTCTTTTGGTCATTGACTTCAACCGTATAAGTTGAATAAAGCGACAAATAAATTTCATCAATCGTTTGTTCCACGCTTCCGCCAATAATCTGCACAACTCCCTGCACTTCACCGCCTAAAGCAATACGCTCAGAAACCAGTTTTGTATCTACTTTCGCTGCTCCAATTCCGATGCTGGCCAACATTTTGTTAAACAATGACATCATTTATCCCTCCATTCCCCCAGTTTCGCAATAAACGATGAATATCTGCGCTTAATTCATGAATATCTTCATATGGTGCATCCATTTGTAGCATCTTCCGCAAAATATAGCGCGCCTTCATCGATAAAGAAAGCTCTTCTTCCCAACTCCGCTCTTCTTTCACCGTTGGTTCATATGTCGAATATAATAAAAACAGCATAAAATGGCCTAATGCATAAAAGTCGCTTTTTACGCTGATTTCTCTTCGCAGCTTTTGTTCGAGCACATCACCGCTATCCTCCCGCCCGCTTTCTGTTAAAAATCGCGCTAAGCCAAAATCAATGATATACGCATTTCCTTCCTTAATAATAACGTTTGGAATGCGTAAATCGCGATGAACAATTCCGTTTTGATGAATATACTGTACAATTGCCAAAATATCCATTAACAATTGAAAAGATTCTCGTTCTGTAAACGTTTTTCCTTCTTTAAAAATCAAATCTTCGACCGTTTTTCCGGAAATGAGTTCCATGACAAGATGGGGAATGTCTTTTATTATAAACGAATCATAAAGTTTTGGAATGCGCGGATGCTTAAGCATGTTCAATATTTGCGCTTCGCGTTGAAAGGAAAATGCTCCTTTGTTTCTTTTTGTTTTTCGCATCTGTTTCAGCACAACATACTGATTCGTTACAATGTCGCATGCGATATACGTAATTCCATAACTCCCCATTCCAAGACAATTTTCTATACGATAGCGGCGATTGATGAGCTTTCCAGCCCGATACGGACGCTCGAAAAAACGCTCAATGCCTGCATAAAGCCAACTCCATCTTTTCATCAGCTATCAAGGAAGCTTGAGAAGAAACTTCCGCTACGATATTTCTTTTTATAATGATGATGGCCATATTTGGAATGATGTGTTTTAGAATTGTACATTTTCAAATGATCGCTGCTGCTCCAACGGTGTTTATGATGACTTGAATTTTTTTGCAAAATCGCTTTTAATAGCTTCTTTAACATAAAATCTCTCCTCTATACCAGACTATTCATATATACGGACCGCAACGATAAAAGTTTCACCTCATCAAACATTTTCTAGGGGGATTTTTCAAATGGATTTTTTAACAAAAATGGTTTCCTATCTTGCTAAACCTTTCGATACGTTGGCAAAGCTTTTCATAAAAAAAACAGAATGGACCATCACCGCACACGACAACTTAACATTCATTAACGAACAATTAGAAAAAATGCTGATTTTCAATTGCACGCAAACAAAAATTTCCATCGAAGCAGAAAAAGAGAAGGAGCTCGTTTCATTGATAAAAAAGCAAACAGAAGAAAGCAATTTGAATAATATTACGCGCACAAAAGCATATTTTTCGTTTTTTCAGCGCTGCCCAGAAGTGCATTGGGCGTTTTTAGCCCATACTGTTTCAAGAAATGGCGGCTGGAATATGACAGATTTAAAAGGCGATATCATTGGAAAGATTCTTTCTAAAAAGCAAATCGAGCCGCTTTTTTTATGTTTCGAACGGGCGAATGCATTCATTTTTCAAGATGCTTATCCTCAGCTTCTTTTATATGAAGAAAGTAAACGAAGAGGAGAAAATATGTTTCATTTATTGCCGCATTTTTCGGTGTCTTCGTTTATGCAGCCGTTTTGGGAGGATTTTTTACTTACAAAAAATTCATCGTTGCTGACTGTTGCATTAATCATTAATGAACAGCAGCATATTCAAAAACATGTTATTGAGGAGCCGTTTTTTCAAAATCATGTTCTTGAAACATTATCATTTTTGCTTCAACAATGGCTGGGGTTTGCTGATGTCATCATCCCTTTTTACGCCAAAAATAAGGTAAGGCTTGTCGGAACGACTGTTCACGATTTTGCCAATGTTGACCACCGCATCGTCATCGGCAAAACGCTATATGGAATATTATTTTATCATAACAAGGTATATAACAAGGCTTACGAGTTTGCGTTGAACACGCCGCATACAGGCTCACGCGCTGACTTTTGGCCGCACCTTTTCTTTCACACTGCAAAAATGCGGAAAAATGCTTCTATTTATAGTCCGAAGCTGGTGAATGCGTGGCCTAACATCAAGCACCGCTATCCGCAGCAAGATGATTGGTTTCGCGATTTATCAATGCTGAAACATCTTCATACAGTTCCTGTTGTCAAAAACTGTGACATCACTGATAACTACTTAACGAATATCATTGAGTTATCTTCATTAGCCCTATCAAAACAACTTCTGTTTTAATAGCTCCTATCGTTAAGCCTGTTCGAGCATGGATAGGCAATATAAAAGGGCTGATCCAAGCTCAGCCCCACAGCCTCCATATATAGCACAGTTGGATGAGAACACTATATATGATGGATTTCACGTGAGGTCAGACACTGCCGGATCAGCCGCTTTAGTCTTCTATTTCATATTCTTCGTCAATAATGCATTTTTCAATTAAATAATCGAACGTAATATCAGCAATCTCCTCCAGTTCCGCTTTTGTCGGCAAAAAGCCGCGACGAATCAGCTCATTGTAAAAGAATTCTGCAATTTCTTCCGTATCAATCACTACTTCAATTTCTTTCACAACATCGCCCCCTTTAGTATTGTTTTATGTCCATGTACATCTTTTTATGCCAAAAGAATTTTTTTGAATCTTATGTATCATATCCATTCCAGCAAAATAAATTAGTGGCAGCTAAACACGAAAGGAGGAATATAAGAAATGGACAAGCATGTTGAGGCCACAAATGAGGAGTGGATGGATGAAGAAATGATAGAGTGTCTGCTTAAAATCGTTGTTTTTTTCGGCATTCCTTATTTTCTGTATATACTTATCCAGTTTTTCCAAATATAGCTTCTATCTATTCTGTTTCTTAGTGACTAAATTTTGCAAATTTTTCAGTGTCATCTCCATCGCTTTTTTATACTCTTCATCATGAAACCACTCATATAATCTTTGATAATCATTGTAAGTATCTAAAAGTTCGTCAATTAATTCTTTATACTTTTTTTTTGCTTGCCGCCATTCTTGTTCGGATTTTTTATACATATACATTCGTTCCTCTCGTTCCGGCTCATCTTTGGAAACAGGTGATAGCCAAGCAATATCTTGCACAAACAGAAGCGAGTGATCGTTAGGAGCGATTGGTGTGAGTTCATCCGGACTTGCTTCAAGCATTTTTCCATCTGTAAGATGTGTGAGCTCGTATATAACTTCCTCCCATCTCTCGTCTTGATAACGCCAAATTTCTGTACGCACGCCTACGATTTTGTATAAATCGGAACCTTGGTTTTTCACTTGAACAATTTCTCCAAAAAAATACGGCAATTCGATTTCAATTTCTTCTATCACTAATAAATGCCCATCAAAATCGGAAAGTAATATTAATGTATGTTCAAGAAATAGACTATTGCTATGATTAATTTCGTATAAAAATGTTCCATCGAGCATTTTTATATCGGTAATTGTTCCAACGGTGCCATATAACGTATTCACAACAATATCCCCTATGGCAAACTTCGGCTTTTGCGCAAAATCCATTACTTTCCCTCCCCCTATGGAAATTTTCCAGTTGATGTATAGTATTATATGCATACAAAAAAAACCCGACACTTATTGTGCCAGGGTATAAAGTATAATTGTTAGCGCTTTCAATAAACAACTGACATTTCTTGCATATACCGATCCCAAATTTGGTCAAATATGCTCATACTCTCTAAATAATCTCCATTCAGCTCAAGATATCTGCTAATTTCATCATAATTCGACGATAATTTTGGAAAACCGTGATCATGATAGACATGATTCGCAAAGCTGACAAACGGATCATCTTTTTGACCATCGCGAAACGTGAGCAAATAATGATAAAACGATTTTCTCATTTCTTCTCACCTCTTATATACTTAATTTTTACATATTGTAATGACTTTTTTGCATTTTGTGAAGCTTTTTAATCCATAAATTTAAAATAGTTTCTTTTTAAGACTCTCGGCTCGTTCATTGCAACAGATGGATTCGTATTGCGCGCGCTTTTGTCGTAAATTAAATTCCCAAATGGATCGCCCTTTTTCGCATACACAATAGAAACATCGACTGTAAATTTTAATGTGTGTTGATACTTTTTAATTGATAATGCCAACCTTGCTCGGAATGGAAGATGGGGGCGTCTCCTTCTTGTATACATTTCTTGAAATGCTTCTGATCCATGTTCTCTGTACTTAGTCACCCATTTTTTTAACATCGATACACTTACATTGTACTCTTGTGCTGTTACCTTAAAGGAATCTACTCCTTCAAGATAAGCTTTAACTGCAGCTAATTTAGTTTCTAAACTGTATTTAGTCATATAAAAACTGCACCTCCAATGGTTAGTTATGTCTAACAATTGGGGTGCAGTTCAGAATCAGCCCCTTATCATTTTATTTCTTTTTTAAATTTAAAATGCTTTTATGAATCCAAATCGCTGCTTGTGCGCCTTCCGCCATAGCAAGTGGCACTAGTTCGGAGTGAACACCAATATCTCCTGCCGCCCAGACATTTTCTATATTCGTTTGCTTCGTGCGCGGATCGGTTGGAATATGTTTATTTTCAAGCCGCTCCACCCCCAACCGTTTCGCTAATTCCGTATTGACTTTGTTGCTGCCAAAGGCAATAAAGCCTCTTTCCGCCGACAGCTCTATTCCGCTTTGCAGGCGCACTCCGGAAAATTGTCCTTCTTTATTCAAAAGCACTTCCTCAATAGGCTCGCGAATATACTGAATCTGTTGTTGTCTTAGTTCGCTTTTTAGGTTGAGCGATAAATCTTCTCCATCATGGTTGATGTAAATCATATTTTTTGTCCAATAAAGCAATGTGATGGCCATATTGGCTCCTGTTATTCCTGCGCCAAGCACAATCACTTTTTTATTTGTCACTTCGTATCCATCACAATCCGGACAGACATATACGCTCGTTCCTAAGCACGGGAGCAAGTTGGTAATCGGCGGGATGCGGTCTTTCACACCGGTCGCTAATAAAATCCGTTCTCCTAAGTAATGACAGCCGCTTTTTCCTTGTAAAAAGAATAGGTCTTCCTTTTTTTCAGCATCGATAATCTCATCTTCTACAAAATGAATGTTGAGCCTTGCTGCCTGTTTACGGCCGAGAGCACGCAATGTTTCACCGCTAACCCCATCCGGCCAGCCAAGTACATTATGATAAGCCCGGCAAAGGTTTGAACGCCCGTTATTAGAATCGACCACAAGCACATGATGGCGATACCTTCCGAGCTGAATCGCTGCTTGCAATCCGGCAATTCCGCCGCCAATGATAATGCATTCGTAAATAGAAGAATTCACCATTTCACTTCCCGCTTATCAGTTTATTTACATATTCATTTTTCCTCTTTTCCTGCCGTTCTAACCATCATCTCAGACAAACAAATAAAGACGATAAAGAAAAAAGGCGGCTCAAGCATGGGATTGCACCATGCAGAGCCAGCCTCTTCTTACAATTGAACAGCGTGTTCCTTATTCGCAAAATCAATCTCAAACCCCATATCTTCCAACATTTTAAAATCTTCTGACTTCTCCTGGCCTTCTGTCGTTAAATAATCGCCGACAAAAATCGAATTCGCTGCATATAATCCCAACGGTTGAAGACTGCGCAAATTCACTTCCCTGCCTCCGGAAATGCGGATTTCTTTCGTTGGATTAATATAGCGAAACAGCGCTAACACTTTTAAACAGTATCTCGGATTTAATTCATTCGTGCCGGCAAGCGGTGTACCATCAATCGCATGTAAAAAGTTAACCGGGATTGAATCCGCATCAAGCACTTTTAAACTGCGTGCCATATTGATGACATCCCGTTTCGTTTCCTTCATTCCAATAATCACGCCGGAACATGGAGAAATTCCCGCCTGTTTCACCGTTTCAACGGTCCTCACACGGTCGTCATATGTATGTGAGGTAGTAATATTTGGGTGATGTTCCTTTGAAGTATTAATATTATGATTGTAACGGTCAACCCCGGCTTCTTTTAGACGGTTTGCTTGTTCAGGCGTTAAAATTCCCAAACAGGCACAAACTTTTAAACCAAATCTTTCTTTAATTTCCTGAACAGCGGCAACGACGGTATCGATTTCTTTTTCGCTGGGCCCGCGTCCGCTTGCGACGATGCAGTATGTCCCCACTTGCATACGATAAGCTTCTTCTGCGCCGCGTATGAGCGTCTCCTTATCAACCATTTTGTATGTTTTCACCGGCGCTGTAGATATGGATGATTGCGAACAATAGCCGCAATTTTCCGGACATAAGCCGGACTTGGCGTTAATGATCATATTTAACTTTACTTTGTTTCCATAGTAAGCTCTGCGAATTTTATAAGCCCCTTGCAACAATAAAAGCAGCTCTTCGTCCGGGCAGTCTAAAATCGCTTCAGCTTCTTTATCTGTTATTTCTCCGCCTTCTAGCACGCGATCAGCCAACGCTAACCAATCTGCCATTCTCCTTCTCCCCTTTCCACGTTATTACAATCATCGTATTTCATCTAAGCTATAATTGTCAACCTTTATTAAATAAAAGTTAACTATTTTAGTTAAAAATAAGAGGATGGCCAAAAACAACGTATCAGCCCCTCAACCACCATATATCGTACATGATCAGACACTTATGAGCAGCCACGTTTTCATGCGGGTCAAAGATAAGTATCCGATGATCATCATTAACGATATATAGAAGGTTATATGTTCACTTTTACGCGCTAACACTATCATCCTTTTTACAGTTGTCTGTGAAATGCTAATCGTTCATTTTGCCACTTAATTACATAACTGTATTGAATATTTATGAGCGATTGTCTTGTGAATGAAAGGAAATATTGTTAATCTTTAATCATGAAGATGCGCAGGAAAGGAAGAAATGTGAATGAAATTTTTGTTAAAAAACTTTTTAAATGGGGTTTTAACGATTGTTCCGATTATTCTTGCGGTTTATGTGTTTTATAAAGTGTTTTCGTTTTTTGATGGATTATTAGGAAAATACTTAAAACCGTATTTACAAGATTCATATATACCGGGGATTGGCATTTTATGCACGGTGATGTTAATCACATTCCTTGGCTGGCTTTCTACTCAATATATCAGCGGTCGTATTATTAAGCTCATTGACCGTCTGTTAGAAAACATCCCGTTCATAAAAACTGTTTATTCTGTTATAAAAGATACGATCGCTTCATTTGTCGGAGAAAAGCGTTCATTTTCCAAAGTCGTGCTCGTTCAGCTGCCAAATACCGGAATGAAATGCATTGGCTTTATTACATCAGAAGAAGTAGGGAAGTTTCTCGATCCGCTCAAAGATCATGTTGCTGTATATATTCCGCAAACGTTTCAAGTTGCTGGTATTACATGTTTAGTCCCGAAAGAACAAATTCAGGTTTTAGATGTAAAACCTGAAGATGCAATGAAATTCGTTCTTTCCGGCGGGATGACAGCCGCAAAAAAATGAGGCTGCCATCCCACCGTATCCTCTATTTTTTATGGAACGAGAAGGACTTGCTTTTCCCGCTCAAAAATAACGTTTTTTCCAAAGAATAAACGCCGTAATACTGGATAACAATACTGATATGAACATCGCGATGATAAAAGAATAAGGGGAATGTTGATATGGAATCGGCACGTTCATTCCGTAAAAGCTTGCCACCATTGTCGGCAATGACAAGACAATGGTAATGGCCGTTAAAAACTTTATCACAATGTTCACATTGTTGGAAATGACAGAGGCAAATGCATCCATCATTCCGCTTAAAATACTGCTGTAAACTTCAGCCATTTCAATCGCCTGCTTGTTCTCAATAATGACATCTTGTAACAAATCTTCGTCATCTTCATACATCCGCAAATAGTTAAGCCGCAGGAGCCGCTCCATTACAATATTATTCGCCTTAAGCGATGTCATAAAATAGACTAAGCTTTTTTCCATGCTTAATAACGAAAATAATTCTTTGTTTTTCATCGACTGATGAAGCGCTTTTTCGATTTCGCTCGTTTTGCGGTTAATCTGCTTCAAATAACGTAAATAATACGCGGAGATCATATATAACATTTGCAACGCAAATCTCGTTTTCATGAATGTATAAAAATTTTTTATTTTATTTTTTGTAAACTCCTCAAAAATCGGATTTTCTTGTAAACAGACGGTAATAAAGCATGTATTAGTAATAATCATACC
Organism: Paranoxybacillus vitaminiphilus; assembly: GCF_003259935.1. Lineage (GTDB taxonomy): Bacteria > Bacillota > Bacilli > Bacillales > Anoxybacillaceae > Paranoxybacillus > Paranoxybacillus vitaminiphilus. The sequence goes on from NZ_QLMH01000010.1 coordinate 89,284, forward strand.
AATTGGAATCGTTTCGTATATGGCTCCATCCACTTCATCATGTGTAATGATTGGAATGTCAACGATAATTAAAACATGGTTATCTTCTTTTTCAACCCGTGAACGTTCTTCATCATCGAGCGCGTCTTTTATCGAATCGATCGGGATATCAAGATGATTGGCAATATAACGAATTTCCTCTTCTGTCGGCGCCACTAATTTAATCCAACAGCCATTTTGCAGTTCATGAATTTCTTCTAGCCTGCCATCGCTATTTGATAAATAGATGTTCATCATTGACAGCTTCCTCCTTTACAGACGAGGAAGGCTTCTATCTTTTCTTTTCAAATGGAGCTCGTTTTCGATCTTTGAGTAGCTCGTTCATTTGAAAAGAAGAGAGTGCTTCCTCGTAAGATTCTGGTTCTGGTTCTGATGAACTTTGCCTACTCATATTCGAAAACTCCACTCCTCTCATTAAAATGTCTTTTTCGATTAATGATAACATTCAAATGCGTATTTGTATAGCAAAAATCGAATAAAAATCATCATTTTTACGATTTTTTCTTTTCTCTGTTAATTTCATAAAAATAAAAAGCAGCTGCCTTATAGCAACCGCTTACCATGAGTGTTGATGACCCATTATTTATAACTATTTTCTCGGTGACTCACGCTTTTCTGCCACGAGAAATGCTTTATCTGGATTTTATTGGTTAATCTACACACCTGACCGCTTTATTCGCTTGATTGTGTTGTATTAAAAAAATCTTTTCCTTTATCTTGCTGCTTAGATGCTGCTTTTGCCGTTCTTTTTTCTCCCATGACCCCGTCTGATTCATAGCTCAGCTTTATCGAATGTGGCTTTTGTTTCATCGTTTTTCCACTCCTTTCACTATGTTTAATCTATGTAAAAATTTAAACATTTAATCAATATTGTTTTCATTTCGTTATCTTTTTGTATGAATTTGGTTAAAAAATACAAATATTAGATTAATTACCATATAATCTGAATTAGGCCGATTCATTTTGGCCTATCAAACCGCCGGGGGAGGGAAGAGGAATGAAAATGAAAAAAAGTTTATTGTTAAAAGTCGGGGCTTCATTACTTGCCGTAATGCTCATGGCAGCTTGTAACAATGCGGAGGAAGAAAACAACGGTACAGAAGCAGAGCAAACAGAACAAACGGACGAAAATACGGAAGAAGAAGCAAACGAAAACCAATAATCGCGTGTGAAAAAGAGGCGGTGTTGCAACCGTCTCTTTTTATGCAGCTAATTCTGGCATCCTCATCCCATTTTCTCTATAATGGAGATATTGAAAGGTGGTGTTGCAAGATGAAGATTATCATTAAACCGAAAGCGTTCAAATGGTATAAAGAGGAACTGGATTTAAAGCAAGGTGATTTCGTGCGTTTTTTCGCTCGCTATGGCGGTTGCAGCAACGTGCAAAAAGGGTTTTCCCTTGGAATTAATAAAGAAGCACCGTTGTCTCCGGGAGTGCAAACGGTCATCGACGGGATTACATTTTTTATTGAAGAAGGTGACATGTGGTACTTTGATCAACATAATTTAATTGTTGATTTCGATGAACAGTGGGGCGAACCTGTTTTTCTTTACGAATAATGTACATACTTAAAGAGGCTGAAGGGCGGACCCGGCAGCGGCAAGATGGATAGAAGCCGGACCTTTATGAAAAACAGCCTCTTTTTTATCGCTTCTTCTGTAAAATCGCAATCGTACAGCGGGAAACGGAAACGAGCCGTTCTTCTTCATCGACGATTTTAATATCCCAAACCATTGTTGTTCTGCCGCGATGAAGCACTGTTCCCGTTGCCGTCACTTTTCCATCGCGAACACTGCGAATATGATTGGCATTAATCTCTAGTCCAACGACGAGTTCTTTTTCTTTATCAACGAGCTCATAAGCACCGATGCTTGCAACTGTCTCTGCTAAAGCAACAGACGCACCGCCATGAAGGACTCCAAACGGCTGGCGCGTCCGTTCATCAACCGGCATAGTGGCAACAACTTTCCCGGCGGAAATTTCCATAAATTCTATCCCTAGCGCTTCCAACAATGTGTTTTTTCTCCATCGTTCCATCATCTTCTATCCCTTTCTTCCTGTTTGTTTTTTCGCCTGCTCATATGCTTTATGCCAGTCAGGGAAATGTTTTTTTATCGAGATCGGCCGGAATGAATCACGTTTGACACAAACATGTTGTGAAGTAGCAATCGCTGCGATCTCTCCATCAGGCGTTAAAATTTCATAACCGTATGTAACGCGAATGCCGTCATAATACTCAATCCACGTTTTTACTGTCGCTGTTTCTCCATAACGGAGCGGTTTTTTGTAGGAAATTTGCAGGTCAATGACCGGTGATATTATTCCTTCTTTTTCCATATCAGCATAATGAAAGCCTAATTCTTTAATGAATTGTGTTCTTCCTACTTCCATCCAAACGAGATAGTTGGCATGATAAACAACACCCATTTGATCTGTTTCTGAATATCGTACTTCCATTTGTTTTTCAGCGACTTTCAAGCTTCTTCCCCCATTTTCCATTTTTATATACTAACGTTATCTTAACATATTCACCGCAAAAAGGATAGAAAGGAAAAAAGCCGCACAAATCGGCGGCTAATTTCGCTATTATTGATATCCATGCTCACGTGCGGCAGCTTCATCTTTCATTTCGGCGCGCATTGCGGCGATCGCTTCTTCGCGTCGTTCGTTTTTTGCTTCAATGTTTGCTCTCTCTTCCGGGCTTGAAAACTGCATTGTTTCATGTGCCTTTTCAATATTTTCAATTGTATTTTGCACCATATCCTGCAATTTCTCGACATTATCGCTGCGATCGTCCGGATTTGGTCGATTGTGTGCCATCATAACCCTCCTGTATGCTCAAGGTAGTACAAAAGTAGTATAAAACATTGTGATGAAGTTTATGAGAGATTTTATTTACCAATAAATATATTATGTTAACAAATTTTACTCGCCTTTTGTTTGAATGACTTGTGCATGTTGTCCTGAATTGTCTTGCATTTTCTTTCCTTTATTTCCACCCGCCGCACGCGGTTGTGTGCCTAGATGGTTCGGAACGAAATGCTCTGGATGTCTCTTTGGATTGCTCATTTTCTCGCCTCCTCACCATCTAGTCTGCCCGCAAAGATTCACAGTATGTGCTATTCCACTTTTTTCAATATCCGCTCTTCCAGCTTTTCTTCAATTCTTTCCATTGCCTCGCGATCATTTAACAACTGCTGTTTGTTTTCCAATATTAATTCTTCTAACGTCACTTTCCGTATTTTTCTCATTTTTCCCACCTCATTTATTAATTATAATTTTATTAATTCCCACAATTCATAAAAATTATTACAAATTTTCGAAAATAATAAAAAAGCATCCTAAACGGACGCCTTTTTCTCTTATTTAATATTTTTCGTGAATTCAACCATTTGCTCATATGTCATCGGTCCGACGTACTTATGGCGAATCGTTCCTTCACGATCAATCATATACGATGTCGGAATCGGCGAGATTTTATACAGCTTTAATACATCGCCCTCCTCATCTAACACAACGGGAAACGTCAAGCCATATTCTTTAATAAAAGAAGCAACTTTATCCCGGGAATCTTGCGATGTCAAATTAACAGCTAAAATTTCGACATCTTCGTTATATTTTTCATAAAAGTTTTGCATCTCCGGCATTTCCGCTTGACATGGCGGACACCATGTCGCCCAGAAATTAAGAATTACTTTTTTTCCCTGTAACTCAGATAAACGAATCGACTTCCCATCAAGAGTTTTCAATTCAAAATCCGGTGCAGCATTTCCGATATCCAGTCCGGTTGTTTTTTCATTGCCCGCTGCCAATACTTGCCACAGCCCATAACTAACAAGTCCAAGCAGCAATAATGTTGCAAGCAATTTTTTCATCTTTCATTTCCTCCTTATTGCAAAACAACTATCCATGTACTTTCTGCTGTTAATGCCGTCATTCCTCCGTAAAACAGGGCCAATAACACTTTACGCACAAATAATCGGCGTTTATAAAGTTGAACGATTATGTACAATAAGCTTATGGCAAGCCCCAGCATCGCTCCTTTTGTTCCCCCGGTAAAAAATAAGAGCCCTTTCCAATTATGAAGCAAAATAGAAGGACGGAAAAGTAAAAAGCTGAATTTGAAAATAAGAACGTAGAGAAAAAATGCATGGCCGAGAATGGAACTTAATTGGTCTAATAACCGCTCGTCCTTTCGCAAATAAATGACAATAACAGCATATGCGCACAATAATGAAAAAAGAATGACAAGCCAAGAAACTTTGATTAAAATCGATCCCAATTGGATCGTTTCCTGAAGCATGAGCTGACTTTCTCCTTCATCTTTATACCATTTTTATTTAATCATAAAAAGTAAAAAAAGTTGTATTTTTTGCTTGATAACATGCAAGCAAACATGGAAATGGGGCTGACTCAAAAGCAAAGTGCCAGCCCCATTCATTATTTAACGAATGTTTTTATGTTTATTTTTCATTTTTTCCGCTTCTACTTCCGCATATGAAGCGAATTCATTGTTAAAGCCGTTTTTTTGTTTTGCGTTATTATTTCGCTGCGCATTGGCGTTGCCAAGCTTTGTGCGTCCCATGCAAATCACCCCTTGTCAAGAAATTCATTTGTAGTATGAGCGGGGTGCAGGCAAGTTATGTTACTCATTTTTTCCCGCCGCAATTGGGTTTTCCGGATAGGAAATCCAATCGCTCCAGCTGCCGACATATAACCTAACATTTGTGTAACCTGCTTCAGTTAATGCAAGCACATTCGGGCAGGCTGTGACACCTGAACCGCAATAGACGATAACCGCTTGATCTTTTGGGATATCCGCAAACCGTTGCTCTTGTTCGATGGATTTTTTCCAATGCCCATCCTCTGTTAGGCCTTCTCGCCAAAAATAGTTTTTTGCGCTTGGAATATGTCCCGCAACTCGGTCAATCGGTTCTTCGATTCCTAAATAACGTTTCGGCTCGCGTGAGTCAATCAATAGTGCTGTTTTATTTTTCATTGCCTCCCGAACATCTTCCACGGTAGCCACTATTTGCGGCTGAATGTTGGCGACAAATGTTTTTCTTGGAAAAAGCGGAACATCCGTTGTCACCGGATAACTTTCCTCGACCCAATTTTCATATCCGCCGTCCAACACATAGACTTGTTCATGACCAAGATAGCGCAGCATCCACCAAAAACGGGAAGCCATGGAGCTTGCCTGACTGTCATAAGCAACAACAATCGTCTGTTTATCGATTCCTGCCGTCGATAGCTTTTCAATAAATTCGTCCATATTCGGCAATGGATGTCTGCCGCCATGCTCTCCCGCCGGGGCGGATAAATCGATTTCCAAGTCAAAATATAAAGCTCCCGGTATATGGCCTCGTATATACTCTTTCAGTCCGCGCGATGCATCTCCCATGTAATAACGGCAGTCAATAATGCGAACTTGCTCGTCATTTAACCGATTCGCCAGCCACTCATTTGTCACAACATATTTCATGACTCATCTCCCCCTTTATCCGCAATTTTTCGACATATTCTTGAACCATCGCAGGCGTCACATACTTCCGCTGCGGAACGATTCCTTGTTTCGCCAAGTCATTGATTTGCTTTGTGACCGCATTGATCCGATCTACCGTAAACGGCTCTCCTTTTAAGCAGAGAGATACCGCTTCTTCAATATATTTTTCACGTTCAGTATCTAACTGCAAAAATCTTTTCACAATCATATGTTGTTTATTTGAATGCGCGGTAATGGCATGATGTACCTCACTCATATTTATATACTCCTTTCATAATCCCTCTGTCTCCATCCGCCTTTTTACTTGTTCTTTCGGCACCCAGCAATTAAATTTGTAAAAAGGCTTTGTCTCATAGCCCAAACGTGTGCAAAGAAATTGCTGTCCGGCTGCAGTTTTGATAATTCCATAATGAACGCAGGTTGCACAGGCGCGAAAGCGATTGTTCATCCACATTCCTCCGGCTTAGTTAAATGGTTAATCATTTGTACCTGTCTCTATATGAGCTGACATATCGGCCAGTTTTGCTTCAATCAATTGCAAATGTTCCATATTGACCGGCTCTGTCAGCGCGGAAATGAAGCCGGCAAAATAGTCCGTACTTTGCTGCTGAAGATGTTCGTTCAATCTGTTTACGGCATGAACATATTGCTCGAGATAGACACGTAAAAGAAATTCTTTATTCTCCTGTAAATAATCGTCAACAGGTTCTTGTAATTGCTTTTCTAATTCCTCTCTCATCCAACGTTTTTCATCACGCTCGAAAAAAGATTTAGCATTTTTATAAAAAGATAATGCTTTTTTGAATCGGGAACGGTCAATATTATGTAAACCTGTTTCAAATTGTAATGCTGCAAACTCGTAATGTTCAAAATCAGTGAAAGTGATCCCGTGATGAATCGCTGCTGCTTTCGCATAAAGTCTTTTAAATCGTTCACGCAATTGTTCGACAATAAATTTTTCAACACGGAGACTTGTCGCCCGCATTTCTTGCGCTAAATCAAAACCGATGGAACTTAATAATTCGTCAAGACACGCTTCAAGCGCCTTTTTTACATCACGGACATCTTCACGCAAGGCAGCCGGGTTAAATATTTCTTTGAACCAATCTCCGAAGCGGAGGAAAATACGCTGCTTAATATAGTGAACTAATTCTGCAATTTCCTGTTCAAGCGCATATAATTCCGTTTCTGCTGCCGCCTCCTGAAACAACTCCTTCATCTCTGCTTGTTCCTGCCTAATTTTTTGTAATTTCGCTTGTTTTGCATTCATATCTAACTGCGCCTGGGCAATATATTCGGAAATTGTCCGGCGCACGCGGTTCATTTCCGCATAAGCACCCTCGATGGCAAGAGAAGTTAATTCATCAATAATAAAGCGTTGAAAATCCGCTTCAAAACGGCGTATGCCTGATTCCGTTAAAATACCGTAGTTTGTTTCTCCTGTCTTTCCTGTTTTTTCTTCTAAGGCAAAGCGGCTGGAAAGCGGATAAAGCCGCGGATTACGAATGCCGAAGCGAACAAGCTGCTCTTTCACATACGCAAGCACATCCGCCAATTCATCGTGTGAATGGGCTAAATCAGCGGCATTGACAATAAAGAACATTTTATCCATGCTGAACGCATCTTTGACGCGGCCGAGCTGAATGAGAAATTCGCGATCCGCCTTTGAAAAAGCATGATTATAATAGGTGACAAACAGCACCGCATCGGCATTTTTTATATATTCAAAGGCAACCCCGGTATGGCGCGCATTGACAGAATCGGCCCCCGGCGTATCGACGAGCGTAATTCCTTGTTCCGTAAGCGGGCAGGCATAGTACAGCTCGATCCATTCAACAAAACATGCTTTCGTTTCATCGGCAACATATTGCCCAAACGCCTCCAAATCGACACAAAGCTTTGTACCAAGATCATTTTCAATCGCTTCATATCCATGTACAACAGCCTTAATGAACGAATAATGCGGTTTTTCCCGGGCATCAACAGATTCGATGTCAAGCGCTTTTTTACTCAATTTAAATGCCTCTTCTAACGTTTCTGCTTTAAGACCAAAATAACGTAATGACATTTGCAAGTCGTTAAAAATTTGTTCTCTCGTCTTTAATTGCACAATAACTGTACCATGTGGATAGCCCGGCGCAGGCGGGACAATTTTATTAATCGTTGCCGTTGTCGGATTCGGTGAAACAGGCAAGACTTTTTCACCGATCAGCGCATTGGCAAACGATGATTTTCCTGCGCTGAACGCCCCGAACAATGCAACGGTAAATGAACGGTTTTTTAATCGTTGCGCTTTTTCGTTTAACTCGTCGATAAACCGCTTCATTCCTTTCACATCTTTAATTAGCTCAACAGTATGATATAAATCTGCGATCGCTTTTTCTGCTTCGAGCTTGACAGCTGTTTTTCCGCTTTTCGCTTCATTCGTTTGGCGCTCTTCTGTTTTTTTCACATTTGTCGTGTTTTCTTGATGTTTGCTTGCGCCGATGACAAATGTTTCATTAACGAGACGGGCGATCCGTTCTTCCGCATGTTCCTGAAGCGGGACATCTCTTTCAATCACTTCAACAAGTTTTTCGTACGCCTCTTTGCGGAGTTGACTCAATTCTTCTAAACGAGCCTGGATGTTCCGTTGTTCCTTTTCCTTATTCAAGCGGCTCTCTAAGGCTTTGATTTCGGCTTCCGCGTTTTCCCGCCATTTCATGATAAATTGTTCAAATAGGCGCATCGCCTTATCGCGATAGAGCCGTTTGAATTCGTTTGCGACATCGCTCGTATATGTCAAAATATAATCGCCTGTTACTCCTGCCCCTTTTTTCACAATGCGTACGAGCAGCTCCTCAGTAAACGGCACGGTTAATTGTTGGGATTGTTGTAATAAATCATGTTCAGCCATATGATGTTCTTTCAAAAAACGAACGAGCAGCTCACGAACATGCCACTCCATATTGGTGCGAACCTTTTCTTTTACATTTTCATAAAACGAAAGAAGCCTTTTTTCCCGTTCGGCTGCCGTTTTCGCTTTTGCAAAAAATAACCCTACTTTAAAATCCGGCTGCACTGATTCAAGAAACGATCGGGCAAGCTCTCTTGTTTCAAACGGCATAATATAGGCGTGCTCTAGTACGTTATTTAATTCAGCTGTAAATTGCCGTTCGAGCTCCCCGCCTTGTTTTTCGACTGTTTTGATTTCCTGCTCAATGCGGCTTATTCGTTCAGACAAATCATCAAGCTGGATTTCATCACGAAGCTGTGCCTTTAATTGTTCTTCCTCATAAGCGTCTTGTTCTTGCAAAAAGAACAGATGGTCATGCAGCAATTGCTTTAGTGCTGTTTTGATTCCTAAGGCAAACCGTTCGTCTTTTTCATGAAAAAGTTTTTGCAAAAAGTTACATAAGCGGTTAAATTCATTGTACGGCAAATCCGGCTGCTTTAATGACGTAAAGAAAATTTCTTCTATCTTGACGTTCCAATCGCGAAACGCCTGAACAACCGACTGCTTGAAATCGGCAAACGATAATTCTTCTTCGCGATGTTTGTCAATTTGGTTGACAATGAGATACACCGATTTTCCATGGTCGGTTAGTTCTTTTGTGAATTGAAAATTCAGTTCTGATTGGACATGGTTGTAATCCATCGTGTAAAAGACAACATCCGATAAATGAAGCGCGGATTCAGTAGCTAATCGATGCGCATCATCTGTTGAATCGATTCCCGGCGTATCCATAATGACAATACCGTGCGGCAGCCTGTCGGTACGATGGCTGATTTCAATCGCTTCAATCGCATCTCCGTCTTTGCAGTATGATTTAATTTCGTCATAATTGTACGGTGCCGGATATTCAATGGGCGGTTCGTTTTTGTAATATACACGGGCGTATTCTTTTCCTGACTTTACTTTTACTAAATTAGCGCTCGTTGGAATTGGGCTTGATGGCAAAATCGGTTCACCAATCAGCTCATTAATCATGCTCGATTTTCCCGCGGAAAAATGCCCGCAAAAAGCAATGATAAACTCTTCATTATTCACTTTTTTCATCAACTGTTTCACTTTTTCCGCGTTTACATAATCCCCTTTTTTTGTCATTTCATCGTAAACATAAAGTAACTTACTCATCCATTGTTGCAATAACGGTGTTTCTTTTGTACCAATCATAAAACATAACCCCTTTGTCCTTTGTCCCCTTTAACATCGTATACACTCATTTTACTGTATTTACGCAATTTTCCCAACAGAAAATAACAAATCCCATCCGTTTATTTGATGGGACGAACAGGGAAAAAGCGATTGCGTTGATGAAACTCACTCTTATAATTTGTCATTATGCATAGCGCCTGCTCTTCAACAGAAATGCGAACCGATAATACAATGATATTTAGCAGGCTAAAAATGACAGCTGTCCAATATGCTTGAAACAACAAAGGAATGAGAACAAATTCAAAGGCAACGATCACATAGTTCGGATGACGCAGCCAACGGTAAGGTCCTTTTGCTACTACTTTCGCATTCGGAAGGACAAGAATTTTCGTATTCCAAAAGCGGCCAAGTGATAAAATCGTCCATACGCGCAATAGCTGCGTAATGAAAAATCCGCATAAAATGACGGGCCAAAACGGCGATATCTCGGCGCCCTGCAGCGTTGCTTCGAGCCAAAACGATAGTAAAAATAAAACATGGAGAAGGACGATATATTTATAATGGTCTTTGCCAAATTCTTTTGCTCCCTTTTCCTTCAGCCAATGTTCATTTTTTTTCGCAATTACCAGTTCACTAAGCCGTTCAACGATGATGAACAGAAAGAATGCATAAAAAACCATTGTTTTCACCCCCAGCGCAGTAACACCAATTCAGAACTGAACCCCGGACCGAGCGCAAGCAGCAAACCATGTTCTCCTTCTTTCACCGGCTGCTTCATAAATTGTTCCAGTACAAAATAGACGGTGACGGACGACATATTTCCAAATTGCTTGAGAATTTGAAATGATACAGCTGTTTTCTTTTCATCGATTCCGAGCGCTGTTTGATAAGCTTCCAATACTTTTTTGCCACCGGGATGAGCAATAAAATAGTCGATGTCAGCTATCGTCAAACAATGCAAGCGCAAAAATTGTTCGACATTCGGTTTAAGCCACGACAAAATGAGAGAAGGAATATCTTTTGAAAAAACGACAAAAAAACCATCATCGCGAATATCCCAGCCCATGACATCCTCCGCATTGTGCAACAGCGTCGATTGCGAAGCCAAAATACGCGGTCTTTTCCTCTGAGCAGCGGACCCATCCCCCGCAACGCAAACACAAGCAACACCATCAGCAAATAAAGAAGTCCCAATTAAATTACTTTTTGAACGATCTTCTGGCTGAAACGTTAAACTGCAAAATTCAACCGCAAGCACAAGTACTTTTGCGTTCGGAAAAGCCAGACAATATTCATAAGCGCGAGCCAACCCCGCCGCTCCTCCGGCACATCCTAACCCCCAAATCGGAATCCGTTTCGTATGCGGCGAAAACGGCAGCATGTTCATCAACCTTGCCTCGATACTTGGCGTTGCAAGCCCGGTTGTCGATATATAAAAAATCGCCTCAATTTCTGCATAATCAATGGGCGACGGTAAAAAACGCGGATTTTGCAAACAATTTTTAATGGCTTCACAACCATATTGCAAGGCATTCTCAATATACGTATCGTTTTTTTCCGAAAAACGATGTTTTTCTTTATACCAGTCTAGATTTTTTACAAAATAGCGCGATTCAATTTGTCCATTATCGAAAATGCCCCTTAAGCGATCAATATCGCGAAAGGCTTGGCTGAACAGCTGCTTCGTATATTCCTTAACCGTATCTTGATTCAGCTGATGCGGTAATTTCGCTGTCCCTACCGATACAATAGTTGGCATTGGCAACACCTCGCAACGCTTTTTATAATGTTACTTTATCCAAAAATGTAATAATTATGTAAATTATGATCGTAAAAAAGGCACTATTTGTTGATGAAATATAAAAAATTTTGCGAATTGGTCAATTTCTATGTAAAACTGTATCAATATTTGTTATGATAAAGTAAGTTCGCATGGTGTACAAGGGAGATGGGTGATGATGTCTTTAGGGGACAAGGTGATGATTATTTTAAACGGAACAATTGAAGCAGCAAAAGGAATAATTCCACTTCAATTTACCGTCGACAAACCTTCTCATTTTACCGCTCCGCTTACTCAATCATCCATTGGTGTATTAATCGGTATGACAGGCGATGTACGCGGGCGGCTTATTATCGAAGGAGATGTCTCTTCGTTCAGCCATATCGGCGAAATGATGTTCGGAATGGCACTTGAAGGAGAAATGCTCCAATCGTTTACAGGCGAACTTGGCAATATGATTGCCGGAAATCTTGCGACTACTTTATCTCAACAAGGAATCACAATGGATATTACCCCGCCGACTGTTTTAGTCGGGCAAGCGAAACTGTACGGATTTAAGAAAGCGTTCCGTGTTCCTATCCTTATTGAAAATATTGGAGAAATTCAAATTATTGTAACGGTTGAATCGGATTAGTTTTTAATGTAAAAACGTCATTTTCCTTTTCATCTATCAGAAAAAGAAAATGACGTTTTTTATATAAATGAACCGAGCTAAAATTATTTAACCTCGTTTGTTTCATCTGTATTCAATAACATATCTGTTTCTTTTCCCCATGTATTGTCAAATACTAATTTTTGTAATTCTTTGCGTGTTTCCCAGTTTTTCATTTCGAGTATTGGTCTTTCCGGATAATTTTCGGTATAACCAATGGAAATTAGTGCAACTGGGTCTATATGATATGGAATTTGAAGGATTCTTCTAACGTCCGCTTTTTTATAAAAGCTCACCCATCCCATTGCTAATCCTTCTGCATATGCCGCTAACCACATATTTTGAATTGCACAGCTAACGGACATAATATCTGTCTCGGGGATTGAATTTCTTCCTAATACGTGATCACCGCCCCGAAATGGATCACACGTTACACAGATCGTTAAAGGAGCTTCAGTAATACCTGCTATTTTTAATTCAAGAAATTTTAGCTCCCGCTCTGTACCTTCATAATGAATGGCCAATGCACGCCGCTCCTTGTCCACAATTTCCGCTAACTGCTTCTTTATGTGATCTTCTGTTACTAAAATAAAATTCCAAGGCTGCATAAAACCAACGGAAGGTGCATGATGAGCTGCCAGCAATATGTTTTTAATTTTTTCTGTAGGAATGGGATTTTTTAAAAACGTTCTAATATCTCTACGATTATAAATCGCTTTATATACCCCCATTTTTTCTTCCTTTGAAAGACGATTCACCGCTTCTCCCTCCTTTTTATAATTAATTTATGTAATTCAGATTATTGTTAAGTTGTTAAATTGATAATGACGTTCTGTTTTATTGTGATTATTTGTAAGTGCCATATCCGCCCTCCATTGAGACGATTGGAAACACTCCAAGTGTCTTATTTTTGACGTGTTAGTCATAAAATTTAACATTTGTATAGATTGTATCAAAAAACAGTGAGAGAGGTGATGACAAAAATAAAAAATTTAGACTTCTGTTTAATGTTCGTTTAATTAATTATTTTTTTCGATTAACTGTTCTCTAATCAACTGATTCTAATGGGCATTTTTCTAGATGCAAATACATTTTCATTTTTCCGCACTGTACAATAACGCGTTTTCCTTCTAAAGGGCAACCATTTAAAACTCTCCAATCATCACTTTCTCCATTTTTTATGTTCACAATATCTTCACATTTAAATGATGCGATAGGTGAGAAAAATCCCTATCATATCAATTTCTTACGTTTATCATAGTGATAAAGTGATCAATGAACAATTTGTGAAACGTTGAAAATCACCTAGCATTTTACAAAGCGTTTTGTATGATCAAAGTGTAGATGTTGATTTTTTTGGGGATTAACGGAAAGGAGTGAATGGGAGGATGGCAATGCCACAGCTTACTGATAAGAAAACAAAAGTAAAAACAGAGGAACATTCCTCATTAAAAGGTACTCTTGCATCTGTGTTTTTACTTGGATTTTTCCTTATTTTCACATGGGTTGGCGTATATTTTCTGTTTTTAGATCGTCTATGAGAGAAAGGGGAGTAAGACGATATGCATATGCACAAGTATGAGAAGATTTGGTTGTTTTTCGGAATCGGTTCATTATTCTTGTTTTTAACCATTGTCGGTGTGAGCGCATTTGCCCAAGGAAATCAGCCCCCAAGCTGTTTAACAACGATTGATCCTGAAAAAGTAGACCAAACTCCTCCATTTAACAAACCAGGTTTAGTGAAAACCGGAGATAACGAATATCAATTAAACATTGTTGCTTCTGCTTTTGCTTATACGCCTAATCAAATTGAAATTCCAAAAGGAGCAAAAGTGACCATCAATGTGACAACAAAAGATGTGATCCACGGTTTTGAGATGGTAGGCACAAACGTGAATATGATGGTTGAACCGGGATATGTGAACTCGTTTACAAAAACATTTAACGAAACAGGCGAATTTACGATTTTATGTAACGAATATTGCGGTACAGGTCATCACTTGATGACAGCAAAAGTAAAGGTGGTGGATAAACAATGAACGAAACAATGAAAGTCGACCGCCGCGATGCAAAACTGGCAATGGCACATATATACGTTGCCTTTATCGCATTAGCACTCGGTGGCTTAGCCGGATTATTGCAAGTATTAGTCCGGTCAGGAAAATTTACTCTGCCGGCAAACATTAATTATTATACCATATTAACTACTCATGGTGTACTGCTTGGTCTTGTGTTAACAACATTTTTTATCATCGGTTTCCAATTTGCAGCAGTGAGCCGGACAGCAGGCACTCTTTCTGATAAGGCACGCACGACCGGCTGGCTCGGTTTTTGGGTAATGACAATCGGTACAGCGTTAACTGCTTTCTATATTCTTATTGGTGAAGCATCTGTCCTTTATACATTCTACGCTCCATTGCAAGCGCATCCAGGCTTTTATATCGGCTTAACACTCGTTGTTGTCGGAAGTTGGCTTAGCGGCTTTGCAATGTTTGCTCATTATGCGAAATGGAAAAAAGCGAACCCAGGAAAAACAAGTCCGCTGCTTACATTTATGTCTGTTGTGAACATGATTTTATGGCTAGTATGTTCTCTTGGTGTTGCAGCAACCGTGCTTATTCAATTATTACCATGGTCTTTAGGTTTTGTTGAGCGAATTAACATATTAGTAAGCCGGACATTATTCTGGTATTTTGGTCACCCTCTTGTCTATTTCTGGCTATTACCAGCTTATATGATATGGTATGTTGTCATTCCAAAAATCATTGGTGGAAAAATTTTCTCGGACTCATTAGCTCGTTTATCGTTTATCTTATTCTTAATCTTCTCAATCCCGGTCGGCTTTCACCATCAATTAGTGGAACCAGGTATTGATCCGGCATGGAAATACTTGCAGGTTGTTTTGACATTCATGGTTGTGATTCCATCTTTAATGACGGCGTTCTCAATGTTTGCGACATTTGAAATGTACGGCCGTTCAAAAGGTGCTGCTGGACTTTTCGGCTGGTTGCGCAAACTTCCTTGGGGCGATGCACGGTTCTTCGCGCCGTTTGTTGGGATGCTATTCTTCATTCCTGCTGGAGCAGGTGGGCTTATAAACGCTTCCCACCAATTAAACCAAGTCGTCCATAATACAATTTGGGTAACAGGACATTTCCATTTAACATTAGCAACAACTGTCGTTTTAACATTCTTCGGGGCGGCATATTGGCTCATTCCGCACTTAACAGGACGTGTCATGACAAAAACAATGAATCGTTTAGCGATTGTACAAACTGTTGTTTGGGCAGTTGGCATGTTATTCATGTCCGGTTCGATGCATTTTGCCGGATTGCTTGGTGCACCGCGCCGCTCTGCGTTCTCAACATACGGCAACTCACCGCAGGCATTGGAGTGGATTCCATATCAAATCGCTCAAGCAATCGGTGGAACAATTCTTTTCATCGGTATTATTTTAGTACTCATCATTGTTACTAACTTAGCGTTCTTTGCGCCTAAAGGTGAAACAGAGTTCCCTGTCGGCGAAGTCGCAGAAACAGCAGAACGTACGCCGCTTGTTTTTGAAAACTGGAAACTTTGGATTGGCATTACCGTAGCGCTCATTTTAATTGCTTACACAATTCCGTTTATCGATATGATTCAAAACGCTCCGCCAGGCTCCAAAGGTTATAAGCTATGGTAATAAAAACCCGTCCTCTAAGAGGGCGGGTTTTTATTACAACCGATAAATCGTTTTGTACTTTTCTTCCAGATAAGAAATTAAATAATCGGCATTGAGCCCTTCGCCTGTTGCTTCTTGCAAAATTTCGAGAGGTTTTTTCATTTTTCCAAAACAATGTACTTTCGCTGTTAACCACTCACGAATTGGAAGAAGATCGCCTTTTTCTAACAATTCATCGAAGTGCGGGAGATCTTTGACCATCGCATTTTTCAATTGAGCCGCATACATATAACCAAGCGCATAAGAAGGAAAATAGCCGAAACTTCCCCCTGCCCAATGCACATCTTGCAGCACACCAACAGCATCATTGTCAGGACGAATGCCGAGATATTCTTCATACTTATCGTTCCAAATGTCCGGCAAGTCTTTCACTTCAATCGTTCCGTTAAACAATCCTTTTTCAATTTCATAACGAACCATAATATGCAACGGGTACGTTAATTCATCCGCTTCAATGCGAATGAGTGAAGGCTTTGCTTCATTAATCGCACGATAAAATTCATCAAGTGAAACATTAGCGAACTGTTCCGGGGCATATTCTTTTAATAAACGATAGTTTCGTTTCCAATACGCATAATGTCTGCCAATAAAGTTTTCATAAAAAAGCGATTGTGACTCATGAATCCCCATCGATGTCCCCGAACATAATGGGGTGCCGACAAGCTCTTTTGATATGTTTTGTTCATACAAGGCGTGCCCACACTCATGAATTGTTCCAAATAAAGCCGTGCGGAAATCGTTTTCATCATATTTCGTTGTAATCCGCACATCGCCTGGATTTAAGCCGATCGCAAACGGATGAACCGTTTCGTCTAAACGTCCTGCCTCAAAGTCATAACCAAGCTCTTTTAACAAGGCTAAACTTAATTCGCGCTGCTTCTCTCTTGGAAACTTTGCAAATAAAAACGATGTTCTCGGTTTATTGCTTGATTGTACAATCGCTTTAACAAGCGGAACAATGCGCTCACGCAGGCAGCTAAAGACGTCGTCTAATATTTCAACCGTCATGCCAGGCTCATATAAATCTAAAAGCGTATTATATGGATGATCTTTGTATCCCCAATAGTGGATAAATTTTTGATTGAATTGTACCAGTTTTTCCAAATAAGGCCGGAACATGGAAAAATCGGCGCTTTTTTTCGCTTCTTCCCATACCGCTTCAGCTTTCGATTGCATCACAACATATTCTTTATATTCCTCAGCAGGAATTTTTTTATTTCGTTCATATTCTTTCATACATTCTCTTAACGTATAACGCGTGATATGAGAAAGCTGTTCCTGCACATCTTTTGGCGACAGCTTGGCGATATACGCTGCCATTTCCTCTGATGTCAACATTTTAAAAACTTCTTGCGAAAGCACGCCAATCACTTCAGAACGCTGCTCGACACCTTTCTTCGGAGCGCCGGTGCGCAAATCCCAATACATTAAACTAATTGCTTCATTATAGCTCATCATCTTTCTTACATAGTTTAAAAATTGTTCTTCTATTTTTTGAATACGATTCACCATGCTGTCCCTCCTATTCTCACTCATAACAGATCATTCGATAAAATGAAAAAAAATCCTTTTTTTAATATAAAAAAGTGTCTGACCTCACGCACCACTAATATGCCCTATCGTGGTACGGGGTCTGACACTTTTCTTTAGACTCAGCCGCTTACATCAGTCGGTAATACGTTTTTAATCGTTTCGATGACTTTTGCGTCTTCATCGCTCGTCACAAAAATCGAAACAATGCCTTTGTCCTGGTGGCTGCGCACAAGGCGGCCTACTCCTTGACGAAGGCGCAAAATCATATATGGTACATCCACCTGCCAAAATGGATTATCGCTTGATTTCCGCTTCGCCTGAAACACTGGATCATTTGGCGGATATGGAAGCGACCAAATAATGACGTTCGATAAAGATGGTCCTGGTACATCCAATCCTTCCCATAGATGCTCTGCGCATAAAATCGTCTCTTCTTCATGTTGGAACTTTTTCACAAGTTCACTTATTTCCATATCTCCTTCAAACAAAAACGTAAATTGATGCTCTTCGTTCACTGCATTTTTAAACTGTTTCAGTTCCTGTTTAGAAGGAAACAAGATAAGAGCGCGACCGTTTGTTTCTCTAAGTTTCGCGAGAGCATATTCATATTTATTCGCAAATAAATTTTCATCGTTTTTAAAGACCGGCATATAGATGGTCATTTGCTCGTCGTAGTTGAAAGGCGAGTCAACACTAAATGATAAATATTCATCAATGCCAAGGCTTTCTGCCATATATGCAAATGATTTTTGATTCGATAATGTAGCAGAGGAGAAAATAAACGGTATGCGTTTGGAAAACACTCTTTCGCGCAGCACTTCTTGAACGGTGCGCGGCATAATCACAAGCGTGTTTTCTTCCTCTGTCGCTTCAAGCCATGTAATCGCTTCTCGATTATGAATGAAAAGAGTGAGAGAGTGTTCAATTTGCTCTAAATATTCATCAACAATATTTAATACATAATGGTCAATGGTATATGTTTCACTTTCAAAAACAAGTTCGTTACCGATTTGCACAATGTTGCTATGTAACTGTTTTGCCAAGCGAATTAATTCATCGGTATAATGGATTTCTTGCCGATTTGAGCCAACGACTTCGCGTCCGCATCTTATTAACTCATCAAAAAAGTGCGCGCTTATTTCCAGCGTTTCTTCGATTAAATATGCTAACTCTTCACGAATATCATTTTCTAATAAACGGCTCAGCAATTTTTCAAGCGTTGTTTCTTTCATCCGATACGTGAGCGCTTTTTGCGCGGCAAACTCTAATAAATGCCCTTCGTCAAATACGACACAGCTCGCTTCCGGCAAAAGAGGAAGCTGCCCTTCCCGCTTGCGTGCTTCATATGTCCACACATGCTCCATGTAAAAATCATGGGAGCAAATAATGAGATCGGCCGCTTTTCGGTAATGTTCGCGCGATAACGTTTGTCCGCAACGATGACGCTTTTCACACGTAAAGCAGTCTTGGAACGGATCCCACGCAATTTTACTCCATTGCTCATCGTTTAAGTGCGGATACTCTTTGCGATCGCCATAATGGTAAAAACTTTGTAATGGCTGCGTATCATGCACAAAGACAGGGAGTTCGTCAAATATTTGCTCATAAAGCTCTATATCTTCATCTTCCAGCAAAGCGTTATCTAGTTTTTGTAAACATAAATATTGGTCAGGGGATTTGGCTAAGCGAACATCAATTTGCATCTGTAGCACATCTGACAACTTAGCAATATCCCCTTCTTTTTTCACGAGCTGCTCGATCAGCGTTTCATCCGCACAGGCAATAATGGCTGGTTTCCCTGTATAGCGTGCATAACAAATCGCATAAAGCAAATAAACAATCGTTTTTCCCGTTCCTACCCCTGCTTCGGCAAAAATGACTTTCTTTTCCTTGAAAGCCCGTTCCAGCTGAAAGGCCATATAAACTTGTTCATCGCGCAGCTCAAATCCTGCTTCAGGTAAAATATCATAAAACACATCGCCAATCCATTCATTTAATTTGTCAAAAAAATTCTCGTTTTTCCCTACAGAAAACGGATATCGCTCATGGCTCATCGTCGACAAAACCCTCCAAAAAATTAAGAATAACAAGCTATTATTATCATCGATATTTACAAATAAGTCAATAACAATAATAAAATCATTCCCCCTAAAATGTTTGTTTCCCTCCATGACAATTGAAGAGGCTGTCTCATCATGGTCTGACCTTACGCGTATTTCACAATATATAGGCTCATTTATCCTAGATGTCCTATATTGTGCTGCGGGATCTGACCTTGGGCTTGAGACAGCCTCTTGCTTTATTCTGATGTTTAGTTGTTCTATTAATGAACTGCTCTCAACTATTTTATTCTCTCCTTATGCAATAGGTAGTGAAAAAACGTTCTCATCTGCAAAAGACAAGAAAATAGTGTATTTTGAAAGCTGTTTGACTATTTTTAATCGTAACACTATCATACCCGTAACGTATTTGACAATACATGTGTAAACGCCTGTTTCCATACATCTTTGGCCACTTCGATCTGTTTGATTCCTTCCGTTGCAACGTCATGTTTTTGTAAAAGAGTATAAGTATGGTCGATCGCTTGTGAAATTTTGATTAAATCAATGGACGGGTGTTTCATGCTTAATCACCTCTCCGAGAAAGTAATATTTTGACAATATTTGTATTGTATGTAAAAAACAAAAAATCATTCCGAAAAATTCGTTGATAAAAGCGGAAATCGCCGATAAAGAAGGATAAAGTACGGGGACAATATTTCTGGCAATGTTAACTTCTCAGCAATCATTATTAAGGCTGACCCATGAGTATCCGACCTCACGCACCACTAAATATGTCCCATCGTGTTATGGGGTCGGACACTCGTCTTTTGGGTCAGCCTCACCGGAAACTGAATCGTGTTCAGAATGATTTCGCATGAAAAATCCGCTAACGATCATATATCGTGATATTTAAGAATTTTCTCTTGAACTTCGTTAATTTTTAACTTAGAAATATGAGCCACTTTATTGCTGTTTGAAAAATGAGCTAAAAAAGTCTCTCCAACACTTTCGATTTTTACAACCTTCTTTAAATTTACAAGAAATGAACGGTGTGTTTTATAAAAATAATCGTCTAATTTTGCACTAAGTTCTTGCAGCGACTCATTCGTCTCATATCTTTCATCGCATGTATGAATAACCGTTTTACGTCCTTCTTTTTCAATAAATAATATATCTTTCATTGGAAGGAAAAGGAATGCGTTTTGTGATTTTATGCCAATCTTTTTATTCTGATTCGTTTCGGAAGAATATTTCGATTCCCTTAATAGACGAATAAATGTTCTTGCTTTCTCTAAAGCGCTGAATAAGCGGGTTCTTTCAATCGGTTTAACAATATAATCAACAGCAGATATATTAAATGCCTCTACAGCAAACTCATCATAGCCGGTTGTAAAAATAACTTGCAGCGTAGGAAGTATTTCTTTGCACGATTTCACAGCCTCAAGCCCATTTAAATCAGGCATATGAATATCGACTAAAACGATATCCGGTTTTTCCCTCATTACCAGTT
The DNA here is from genome assembly GCF_003259935.1 of Paranoxybacillus vitaminiphilus. Classification (GTDB taxonomy): domain Bacteria; phylum Bacillota; class Bacilli; order Bacillales; family Anoxybacillaceae; genus Paranoxybacillus; species Paranoxybacillus vitaminiphilus. The sequence goes on from NZ_QLMH01000010.1 coordinate 110,206, forward strand.
GGATGAATTCTTCCCCGCTTGCCGCTTCACCAACCACTTGATATTGTGGCAACAGGTTGATGAAATGACGCAAGAGGGACCGTGAAACTGCATCATCATCAGCTATTAGTACCGTTAACGTTTCCACCTTTATTGTCCCTTTTCGATTTTGCATGATTGTCACGTACTTAACACAAAAACCTCCTCACCTAATATTTCTTTTAGCTGGATGATGTCAAACACTTCTTGCACTTGAGGCTGAATATCGGAAATGGTCACTTTTATACCATTTTCCGTATTTCTTAACGTATCGACTAAATTGATTAATAAACCGATCCCGGTCGAATCAACAAAGAGCACTTCAGACATATTAATATCAACTTTTTTATAATTTTTTAAAAGAGGAATGACTTGTTCTTCCATAATTTCTGTTACTTCAATGTCTAAATCACCTTTAAAATAAACGACTGCTCTTTCGTTACTTTCAATTAGTTCATATGAAAACATACTCCCTTTTCTCTCCCTTTTTAACGAAATATGATTCGGTCTTGTTCATCTAAAAATGCTTCAATCCATCTTTCTTCTTTTTGAAATGTATATCTTATTTTTCCAATTTGGATAATGGTTCCTTCTCTAACAAGGTCAATTCTTATTTTTTGGTCAGCTGGAACGCTGATGCGTGTCGGCGCTCCGCCTTCGGAACCGGCTTCTTTTATGATCGCTCCTAACCGGGCATATAGTTCTCCGCCCCGGACAATTCCATTCACTTTTAAAACTCCGCCGGCGTGTATTTTTGAATGATGGCATCCTTTACCATATATTGTAACATCTCCTGAACAATAAATGACGCTGTTTAAAGCGTACATTAATTCAATCGAACAATACTTCTCATTCGGTATCGAATGTTCGACCAACAGTTCTTTTATATCATTGAGCAGCTGATTAAGCCGTTCTAGCGAATGCCATTCGTTTGGAACAGAGGATAAGAAGCAGCTGTGCAAATTCTCGCCTAATTTAGCCCATTTCGCATCGAGAAGATTGTTTCCGCGTTTGCACATTTCGATATATTGTTTTATTGTTGTCAGCAACGTGCGAAATTTATGATCTAATAACAATTTGAATAGAGGAAGCAGCCCTTTTTTATGAAAATCGGTCACTTTAAACGCGGATGCATTCATGACTTGCTTAATGGAAAGAATAAATTTTTCCATTTGCATCTGAATTTGCATCAGTAAATGAGCGGCTTCGGAAACAAAAATATTATGATTTCCGGAAATAATCGTGCTGCCAATGGCGTTTTGTCCAATATAAACGGACTGTTTCGCAGTAATGTTCGCTTTATTTACATTTTTTAAAACGGAAACATTTCCGTCTGCTTGTACGTTCATGCTGTCTTCAACACTTCCCAATATTTCGACATCACCTTTAAAACGAATGTTTCCGGTAGTTATATTTACATCTCCACTGTGAATAAGTTTTGGTACAATAGATACTTTTACAAGAAGTCCATTTTGTTCGAAATATGGCCGGCCAGTTTCTGTTGCAACAATTTTTGTTCCATTTTCAACAAATGCGGCTCCTTGTCCGAGCTGAACAAAAATAGGCTGCGTTTGCTTCGGCAAAATGGTTTCATTTGTCACAGTAATGCCAGGTGTACCTTGTACCGGCGGATGGACAACAGCAATGACCTGTCCTTTATTGACTGTAGGTATATTGTTCAGTTCTCGAAAATCGACCGTACCATCCGTACGAATCATTGGCTTTTTGTTTTCTGAATCAATCTCTATCAACAGTTCAATATAGCCATCTTTCCCTTGTATCGGGCTAATACCGCTAGCAATGACAAACTTTTCAGCTTTCGTCACATTCAACGCTTCCAGAATGGCTTCATGATTAATTCCGTGAACAATATCTAATCGCTGAAGTTCTTGCAATACTTGTTCATAATCGAGGTCGTTTATCACTTCAATATGTTCTTCGCCATTAAGCTCAATATGCGGACTAGGATCAATATCCTGAATGGTATACGTTTTTCGCATCCCTGGTTCGATATATAAAATCGCATTTAATTTATTCTCATCTATCATAATCTTCCATTTTGTCTCAACAACCTCTTCTTCTGTCTTGATTTCAAACGTATCATTTTCTGTCACTACAATAGTACCGTTCACTAATTCATTATTTTTATAAAGTTTTATTCCGCGTCCGGCTGTAATCGTCGGATAATATAAGGGTGACGTCTTGCAAAATATTTTCCCGTTATGAACCCATACTTTTCCTTCTAAATGATCATCTGATATCACTTCTTTATGTTCCTCTTTAGCAGGATTATTTGTCTTTGAATCTTCACTTATATCTATGCTTTGAATCATATCCTCTATATCCGGTACTGTTTTTTCTGCCTGCTCGATTTTTGTTAGCTTTACGATGGCCGGCTTTGAGCCGATGCGCAAAATCCCTTTTGTTTCTTGTTGAATAATTTCAATTTCTACTTGCTCACGCGTTGCCCCGAGTATATCAAGACCGATATGAATAGCATCATGAATCGTACGTCCTTTTGCAATAATGGATTGACCCATTTTAATCTACCCCTTTATAAAAAAGTAGATGCATTCCCCTTTTGTTCATCTGTTACTTTAAAAATAACGATTGTAATGTCGTCTTTTTGGATAACATCTCCTGTAAATTCATAAATAGAATGAATGAGCGAATTTTGAATGCCATCTACATCTTCATCACCATGTTGCGATAAAACAAAAGTAAGTCGTTCTCTCTTAAACGGTTCACCTAATTTATTTTCAGCTTCGACAATCCCAACGGTATAAAAAAGAATTGTATCATTTGCTTCGAGTTGTATGCTCGCTTCTTCATAATCCTTGATTCCGAAGAACACCAACCATAATGATACTTTTGGAAGATCTTTTATTTTCTTTTCTTTACTTTTAAAACATAACGGCATGTTATGTCCAGCTGTTGCATAAGTAAAAAGTTTTTTGTTTGGAGCCCAGAGAGGTCATTAAAAATGCAGAGCTATTAGAACACATTGGAGTGACCTCCCTGAAATACCTCTAATACTTTAAACAAACCGATTGTTTCAAAGATTTCGGATGTTTGTTCATCGATCCCCTGAAATCGAATAGTAAAACATTTTTCTTGCGACAAATAAATAAATTCCATAATGACTCCTACTCCAGTAGAATCTATGAATTCAAGATTAGAGAAATCGATAATCAGCTCTCGCACATTCTCCATCTCTTGAATGAACTGTTCGAGCATAAATGCTGTTGATATATCTAATATTCCATGAATCTTTAAAACAGTCGTTCCGCCTGAGGATTCCTTTTGAATTGACAACGTCATACGAATCCTTCCTTTCAGCAATTTATTAGTTATTTTCGCAATTTATATCATCAGAAACTTCACGATCATCTTCTATCCAAAATGGAAACTTTAGTTATCTTAAGCGAGAAGACTCCACCTTCTGAATGAGCAAGGTATAACCCAATCAAAGTAGAAGTAGTTCGATTAATAGAATATAGCTTTTTCATCCATTTTTGTCTAACAAACTCGAAGCACTTTAAACAAAATTTTATACTAATCGACATTCAAAAAAGACATATTACGCAAAAAAGCTGACTTTTTTATCGGTTTAAAATGATGTAAAAAGAAAATTATCTATTGAAAAGTAAGGATAACTTTTCTACCGTTTGTTTGCAGCATATAAATATAGATTGATTTTCCGACATATATAAAAGAGTCTTAACTGCTCTTTTGCCCGAACCTTAAATGCTTTATTTATGCCGTTTTTTCAATCTGAACTTATACAGAAATTTTTACAGCTATTCGTTTATCTTCATTTATATTATTATAGGAGTTCCCTGCAAATTTGTGATTAGATCATTCAAACTCGATATTGATTGTTACCATTAATTACCTTTAATAAAACCATTGTTATATCATCTTTTTGCGGAACCCCTTCTGTAAACAAGTTTACAGAATCTACCACACGTTGTCCCATTTCTTTTATCCCCTTATCAATGTTGCTCACTAAAGTATGAACAAGCCGTTCCATTTTATATTGATGGCCATCTTTATTTTGAGCTTCCAAGATTCCGTCAGTGTAAAAGAAAATAATATCATCGTTTTTAAGCTGAATTGCTCCTTCTTTATAAACTTGATTTGGAAGCCCGCCAATCATAATCCCTGATACTTTTGGAAGCTCTTTTACAGTTCTTTCTTTTCCATCGATAAATAACGGTAGATTATGCCCCGCGTTCGCATATGTAAGTATGCCTGTCTGCGGGTCCCAATCAGCACAAAAGAGCGTGACAAAAGATTTCAATGTTCGCAAATCTTCGTATAATGCTTGGTTCATAGCCGTCAGCGTCTTTCCTGGGCTGTCTGTGCTCTCGGATGCACTTCGAAAAGCTCCTCTTGTCAAAATCATCAACATAGCTGCGGGAATTCCTTTTCCCATGACATCACCTATTACAACACGAATCTTCCCATTGCCTAATAAATAAAAATCATAATAGTCTCCGCCAACAAGCCGCGCAGGAAGAGAAATCCCTAAAACTTCTCCACCTTCAAATTTAGGAATTTTTCCGTTTAGTAATTTCATCTGAATATTGCTCGCTAAATGTATTTCACGCTCTAATGTTTTATCGATCATTTGTTTTTCGGCAGAGATTTTTGAAGCAACAAACGATAAGTCTTTAATGAAGTACATTACGTAACCTCTCCCTGAACTGTTTCTAAAATTTCATATAACCCTACTGTTTGAAAAATATGCTCAGCGGGTTTATTCGTTCCTTCAAGCCGGGGCTTAAAAATTTTTTCTTAAGAACGGCAAATGGTATGAATCATTGCTCCTACATCTGTTGAATCAGTCAAGTTTAGATATGATGCATACAAACCATAACCATTCATGCTATAAATGCATCAGCATCTGGCAACAATGGGCAATTCTCACTCTTTTTGCACGTAATATGCATATAGAGAATTGCCCAAAATTAAGAGGTTAATGTGTTCATGACATGATTATTGTTTTCTTCTTCAGAATCTTTATTATTTATATGAGGTTGACAAGCAAATTCCAAAAGAATTTTTGTTCCTTCAGATGAAGTATAGACAACAACCCTCTCCGAAAGCGTGCTCATTAATGAGAATCCTTTCCCTAAAGAGCGCTTGCTGCTATAGCCAGAAACTAAAATCGTTTTCGGAAGTTCATGCAGCGGAATACCTGATCCTTTATCTGTAACCAACACTTGAAACACATCATTTTTGAAAAATAAAGAAATGTCACCTTCTGTTGCATGTTTCACTAGATTCGTTGTCGCTTCACTCACAGCCAGCAATACTTCCATTTTCGATTTTATGATAGAATAGTTAGATATATATTGCGAAACAAACGCACGGCTACGCGGAACATCGTTTACATTATGAATCGGCATTGAATCAATATAATCGCCGAGATGAGCTAAAAGTTCTTGCTCATGCATGCAAAGATGAATTTTATTGCTAGACAGTGTACGAATAACATCTTGATACGACTTTAAAATTTGCAGCATTGTTTTCTTTTTGAACTCAAGCATTGGTGTAAGATCATGGACGAATATAAAAACTTCCTCACCATATGGAGAAAAATAAACTTCATATGTTTTGTCCGGAAGTTCGATAAATTCATGGAACTTTTGCCCGCTTTCCTTTGAAAGCCTCGCCAGCTGTGAAATTTGTTCTTCCGGCAATAGTAAATTCGTATCGTTAATGAGATGATCTGTATAGAGCAATAATGCGGATTGTCCGATATACTGTTTTCCTTATACTGTTTTCCTTCATTTCGATTCATATTGTGTTTCAGGCGCTCTTCCTCTTCCGGCACAGCTCCTTCAAATCCTACTGTAGCACGAATTTTTGAAATCAAGCTTAAGTCAATCTTTTGAACTAACCCCGGGTCCAAAACAGTGCCGGCCTGCTTTTGCAGCAGCTGATATACTGTCACATCGTCCTGATGGCACACCATCATATGATCAAGCCGATTGCAAACCGCCAAAATCCGCGACTCAAGCGGAATATTCTCCCCTTTTAACCCTTGCGGAAATCCTTTTCCATCCCACCGTTCATGATGGTACAACACCCAATCGGCACACGGACCTTTCGGATAAATCGTTTTTATAATTTCAGCACCTTTTTCGCAATGACTTTTATATTCTCGTTCTTCCGACAGCGTTAAAGCTCCGCGTTTTTCAAACATATAAGAAGGTAAAAACGATTTGCCGATATCATGAATAATCGCCATTTGAATTAAATCAGGCCGCCGGCGTTTAGGATATTCGAATGTTTCAACTAACGCTTCGCAAATGGCCCCCACACGCGCCCCATGGCCTGTAATGCGCGAAGCAATACGGCTTTCAAGAAGGCGGACCATTTCACGTGACATATCCTGGCGCAAAAAAACTTGTTGAATGTAATTTTCCGAAAAAAAGATAATAATGACTAAAAAGAAAGATACATACAACACTTCGTGTGCCAATTGTTGTACGCTATCGGTCATTAATAGCTTAGACAAAACGATCATCCCAGCGAGAATAGGGACGATAAACTCCTGTAAATTCGCTTTAAAATGATGAAAGAACGGAAAATTCATGCCAGTGCGAAAAATTCCGGATAAAATTAACTGATTCGTTAGCTCAAACGTACAAATAGCGAGAAAGATGCGCACAAACAAAGGCATTTCTTTTGTCATATCAATAGCAAGTGATGTCGCTAATCCACAAATAGAGTACATTCCAACTGAAACAACAAATCGGAACCATTTAATTTGTCGAAATGGAAAATGTGTTAAGTTATAGACTAATATACTAACACTAAACGCCAACACAGCCGCTGTCCAATGAAACTCAAATAATACGTATAAAAAACCGACAATATTTCCGTTATACCGATCACCGCTCGGAAGGTTAATTGTGAAAAAATCTAAACAAAAAATGAATAATATAATCATGAGAAACTCAAGCCAGCGGTCGATATGAAGGTGGAAGATCATATAAAGAATTGACAAAATTCCTATATTGAATATTGTCCATGTATACCAGTTTTTATCTTTCATTCTCGCTGCCCTCTCAATGAATTTCGCACAATAAAGAGAATAAGGCCGATTCCTCCGAAAACATCTCTGATACTAATTGCCAACCAGCGTAAAGATTGTCAAAGAATTTTTTTGAAGAAATAGGGTATCATAATGCCAGCTAAAATAAACCAGCGTTCCACGTTCCTTGTTGTGAAAATAATACGATGTGTAATTAAGATAAGCGAACTATTCTACTAGTAAAAATGTGTTATATTGGAACATTCATCTGTTATTGCATCAGTTGTAAAAAGGGGCTGTCCAAAAAGTCAGGGTAACTGACTTTTTGAAGCCCCTCATTTTTTCACTTTTTAAAAAAAAATGCACAAAAAAATCGTCCTTTCTAGTAAAATGAAGTTGCGACACAACATTACAGAAAGGACGATTTTTTTATGAGCAATCAAATGATTACTACTAAAAATTATAACACGCAAATGACACTTTTTCCAGAAACAGAGGAAAAAAAGCTCTCTAAAAGACAATTAGCCCCTACTTTTAAACCCTATGACAACCGTCAAATTCAAGTTATTTTTGATATTGAAGCCCTCATACCCGAACATCACGTCGCACGAGTAGTGGATGAAATGGTTGAATCTGTACCAGATGAGCTATTGTTTTCTCATTATAAAGGCGGCGGCAGAAGTTCCTATCATCCCAAAATGATGCTGAAAATCATTCTGTATGCTTATTCTCAAAAGGTTTATTCTTGTCGAGGAATCGAAAAACTCGTTAAAGAAAATATTCCTGCCATGTGGCTTTCAGCGATGCAACAACCAGATTTCCGGACAATCAACGAATTCCGAGGCGGACGGATGAAGGTCCTAATGGATGAGTTATTTGAAGCGATGATTCTGAAGTCGATTGAAGAAAATTACATCACGATGGAAAACTACTTTTTGGATGGTACTAAGATGGAAGCCAATGCCAATAAGTATTCTTTCGTGTGGAAAAAATCAACCTTGAAATTGGAAGCGAAGTTAAGAGAAAAAATTCAAGAAACACTTCAGTACATTCAAGAATTAACCCAATTAGAAGCAGGAACAGCACAAAAAGAGGCGAAAGAAGATCCAGAAATCACGGAACAGAACTTGGAAGCCATCGCTCAAAAATTAGAAGAAAAAGTCGAAATCCTAACAGAGGAAATCGAACAGGAATCCGATACAAAAGTTCGGAAGGAAAAACGAGCAGAACGCAAGAAATGGAAAAAACCTTTAAAACTGATTCGAGAAAATTTTTTACCTCGACTAGCCAAATACAAGGAGCAGAACGAAATCTTTGGCGATCGTAACAGCTATTCAAAAACGGATAAAGACGCAACTTTTATGCGAATGAAAGAAGATCATATGAAAAATGGTCAACTGAAGCCAGGGTATAATGTGCAAATCGGGACAGAGAATCAGTTTATCTTGTTTTATACCATTCATCAACGACCAACCGATACACGTTGCTTTATCCCACATTTGGAGAAGCTAGCGTCCACTTCATTACCGATGCCCAAAACAGTCATCGCAGATGCAGGATATGGCAGTGAAGAAAACTATGTATATGCGATTGGTGATGAGAAAGAGCCTCGATTTGATTTTCTCATTCCTTATGGATCCTATGTACAAGAACAGACACGCAAATACAAAAAGGACATCAAAAATGCGAAAAACTGGACCTATTGTGAAGAGGATGATTGTTTTATTTGCCCGAATGGAAGAAAAGTAACGTTTAAAAAATATCAAAACAAAAAGAATCCGTCTGGTTATGAGCAAAGCTTCAAAATATACGAATGTGAAGATTGTACCGATTGCCCATTGAAAGCGAAATGCACAAAAGCGAAGGGAAATCGTCAAGTTCACTGGAATCCCATCTTCGAAGAAATGAAAGCAAAGGCCAAAACAGCCCTTGAATGTGAAGAGAAAGCCGCCATCTATGCTCGACGCAAAGTCGAGGCAGAAAGTGCGTTCGGTCACATCAAGGGCAATCGGTCGTTCCGCAGATTTTCATTGCGGGGTCTCGACAAGGTACATGTCGAGTTTGGAATTGTGGCATTAGCCCACAACATACTGAAAGTAGCCGGCATCCGCCAGCTACTTTCAGATAAAAATCGAAAAAATATAAAAGCAAGTGGAGAGAAACGAATTGTTTTTCTCCACTTGCTTCATTTTAGGGACTTATCGGACAGCCCCCCTCATTTATGTGTTAGCTACGGTTTAGCATCCATGGTTTGGATGCTAAAGTAGCGCAGCTTCAACTCCATTTTTCGCTTCCTCCTTTCGGCAGCTGGCTGGCATAGCAGAATGTTCTACCGTAGCCCCTATAGCTTTGCGTCCTCCGGTTTCCCGAAGTTTGCCTTTATCGGGGTTGCAACTATATTACACCATATTTTCCTATCTTTTATCTAACAAGCAAACTACGCAACAACATAGTCTTTTTAGACTAGCTTTTTTATACTAGTTTTTTGTAATATTTTAGCAGAATATACTACAATCTTGCAACAAAAAATTAAATTCTTCCACTCTTATATCGCCATGAAAACGAAAAAGCCATGGGGTAAGCAAGTCCAGATTCCTATAAAACTATGTTAGTAGTTTCTCAATCGTTTCTAAAAACTGTTCGATATGAATCGGCTTTGTCAAATATTGTGCAAACCCTTTCTTCAACGCCTTTTGAAGCTCATCTTTCATCGCATAAGCGCTTAGCGCAATGACCGGAATCGACTTTGTTATTTCGTTCCCCTGCAAAATTTCAAACACTTCATATCCGCTCATATCCGGCAAATTGATGTCCAGCAATATTAAATCTACTTTTTCATTGAGAGCAGCTTTAATTCCTTCTTGTCCATTCATCGCCAATCGCAGTGTGATATTCGGATACGGCTCAAAAATTTCCTTTACTAACTGCAAATTCGCCTCGTTGTCTTCGATATATAAAATTTTCTTTTGCATCGATTGAAGTCGCTTTCGATATTGTTTGTCAATCTCTCTGTCATATCTTTCATCATGGTAAATATTTTTGGAGATGGGGATACTGAACCAAAAGTCACTTCCCTCTCCTAACGTGCTATCCATCCCCACTTCTCCCCCCATCAAGTGCACAAGCTGTTTCACAAGGGAGAGGCCGATTCCAGTGCCGTCAGCATGAGTTCCTTTAATGCGGTAAAACGGCTCGAAAATTTTTTCCCACTCTTCTTTTGCAATACCAATCCCGCTGTCTTCCACATGAATTTGAACTACCACTAGGCTAAAGCCATAGTGGATTCCTAAGTACAGAGTTCTATCGAACTCTAATTGATTAGGCTATCCCCGTAGTTCCTACGGTT
>NZ_QLMH01000011.1 GCF_003259935.1 Paranoxybacillus vitaminiphilus
AACCGTAGGAACTACGGGGATAGCCTAATCAATTAGAGTTCGATAGAACTCTGTACTTAGGAATCCACTATGGCTTTAGCCTAGTGGTAGTTCAACTTTTCCAGATCATTCGTTTGATATGATTGTTGCCAGTTTGATCGTCAGCGTTGTACCAAATCCTGAGAAAGCGTTGTTAGAAATGGTGCGGGTAACGAAAAAAGGTGGACGCATTCTTATATTTGACAAATTTGTACCTAGACATAAAGAGCTTTCGATTGTAAAAAAAAATCATTCGTCCTTTCATCAAGTTATTGGGAACGGATATAGGCGTTTCATTTGAAAAAATGTATGAGAGCGTGAAACATGAATGTCATTTAGTGGAGGATACGGATGTGATGATGCAAGGGATCTATCGAAAAATCGTGCTGGAAAAAAGAGTTTGATAAAAAAGTGATGAGTGAAGACAGAATCTGTGGCGTTTCTGTCTTTTTTGTTTGTTTTCTTTATCAAATGAATAAAAGCTCGAAAGGGATTCATTTGGCAGGGGAGTATTGAGTTGTTTAGGTTAACCTCTCTATTTTTCTCAAAATTCCCCCAAAAGACTTTTAAGCGTCAAATTCCCCGCCATTTTGACCATTGGATGCTCCCTCGGAAAGAGTTTTTCCACATGGCGGCTTATTTTCACTAGTCATCTTTGCATAGTCTTCTTCTTGATAGGACGAATCGTGTGTTTGCTTTAGTTTTTCCATTTTTTCTTTCCATTCCTCGGCCAGCTCAGGAGGAATGATGCCTTTTTCATAAGTCGTTCCGATGTTTAAGCTGCCGCTTAAGTCTTTAATACCTAGTTGAGCAATATTGTTGTTCAGTTCATATTTATCAAGAAGTATTTTGTCAATATTGATTTCTTGAAAGATAACCGGCTGGCTTGTTGATTTTTCGTTCATGTTTTGTCGTTGCTTCATATGTCCGGTTTCTTCTCGCAATTCGTTAAGCTGGGAGCTGTGTGTCTTCATTTGTTTTTCCAGGTCAGAAAGGCTCGTTTCTAAATGGGAGAGACGTTTTTCTACATCTGTTAGGTGTCTATAATATGGCTCCAGCTTGCTGACAATGTGCTGTTCTATTTTTGCAAGTATTCGTTTTTCCCACTCCTCGAATGAAGGCTGTTTGCGACTGTAGGTTCGCTCAGGAATAGGATGATTTTTTTCCTTATTTAAGTGTTCTTTTAAAACGGAGAGGGGGCCAAGCTGCTTTTCGAGGTTGGCTAACCGCTTAATCTGAACTTCAAACGTGTTAAGCTTTTTTAATTGTTTTTCTAGAAATTCGATTTTTTGCTTGATTATATCTAAATCCTTCATGATGAGCATTTTTGTTAAAGATCTTTTTTATAGGCATATCATTCCCCACACTTTTTTTATTTTTGCCACATAAATGAAGAAGGAGTAAGCATAGTAATCAAGATGAACTGATAAGTACACACAGCAATATTTCCATGGCTAACGCACTCCAAGTAGGGAAGCATGCAATAAACAAAAAACAAGAATTTGAAGAGCAAAGTGTAGATGGAGTATGCCTTCTTGCTTCGGAATGATTTTTTTGGTAAGCAGAGCGAAAAAAGCGAGATATTATTCAATTACGATGCGTTCTGCATGACTATATTTTCTCATATAAGATAAAATGAGCAGTCCGTTATCAAATCTTGCTGTAATATTTTTACCTTCTGTCGGTTCTGGAAGTTCAATGGTTCTTTGAAATTCTCCATATATCCGTTCATTTTGGATAGTGAAAACAGGAATTATTGGTGATTTACCGTTTCCTTTTACGACTAACTGATTACCGGATACGAATAGTTGAATATCATCTTTGCGGAATCCGGGTAATTCAATCAAAATGATTACTTGCGAATCTGTTAAATAAATATCCGTTCGCGGAAAATGGGGGACAGTTTTGCATTCCTGTTTTTCTGTTTCCCTCTCTTCGTCCATTTCCTGCATAAACTTTGTGGAGGAATCTTGATCAAATACATTATTCCAAAAATAACCTGAATGGTATTTCTGTGCAATTTCCATCCATTGCTTTAATTTTTCAAAATCCAAGGCGCACTCCTCCTTCATTTGTCTCATAAAAAACGGGAACTTCCATATATTTTGTGAAAAAGAGGAAGGTATATTGGCTGGTGCCTATGTAAATATTCATATTTTTCGATTGAAGATTCATTCCTTTAAAAATGCTTCAGCTGTAAATATAGTCCAGAGCTTGTTGGCTGAGTGGCGTAATTTTGACAAAAGACAAGACGTCCTCAATCAATATTAGGGACGTCTATTTCTGTGTACTGAAAATCGATTCGCTTCGGAATTTTTATTTGCAAAATGCCGTCTTTATAGTTCGTAGAAGCTCCTTTCTTTTTCACGATGGATGGCAGGGAAATGACATGGCGATCTTCAGGGGAAGGAATGCCTTCAATGATCGCTTGATTCGATGTATGAAAAATTTTCAGTTGGGATAATTGGGAGGAATCTTTAACCGGTATTTTTAAATAGATATCGTCATGGGATTCGAATATATTTACATCGAGTGTGGGAGCAACGATGGAGTGATCAGACGTGTGAGAGCTTGTGGGTTCGCCGTTTCTGAACAGTTTTTTTAAGATTTCTGCATGATGTCCATACATTTGCATGGAATTCGTAATCGATTTGGAAATAGAATCTTGGACATATTTTTCAATTTCCGTGGAATGTGATTGTTGCAGCCATTTTTGAATTCCATCTTTAAAAGGAAAGAGTGATTGGAAAGGAAACATTCATTAACCTCCTTTGTGGTTAAAATTGATTGGCTACAGGTAATGATGGGTTCAGAATTTGATCTTGATCGCTTACATCGGTATCAAAATATCCGCTGGCCATCCATGAGCTAGTAGGTGAAAAATCCCCTAACGAGATATTAGTACCTATATTTTTCGAGTTAGCCGTATGGCTGTTATGAACGGTACCGCCTATATCGATATTTCCATTTTGTGTAACTCCATTTGTTTTCATGTTAAAAATGTTGATAACAAAAGGCATACTTACTCCTCCTTCCTTTTTTATAAGCATTTTCCTTTATGAAACTTTCCTCTAAGATAAAAATTCAACACTGTATGATTTAGGGGCATGAATCTGTTTTATACCTTTTTTAACCGTTCCTGTTTAATCCTGGATTGCATTTACATTAGCAGGATTGGCGATATCACCCAGATCATTGACATCAGGATCGATAAATACATTTTCCATTCCCGCAGTTGTAGGAGAGAGATCTCCATATGAGGAATTCTGTCCTTGTAATTTGCTGTTGGCTGTAGGGGCATTATTAAGCGTTTCTCCAATATTAACCGAGCCATTGTTAGATATATTGTTAATTTTAATCAAATAAATGTTGATCATAGAGGGCATAATAAAGTTCCTCCTAGCGTCCTGTTATTTGGTAATATATGCGATTGCCTGCTTATTTGTGAATCCAATGCCTAGACTCTTCATATTATTTGGGGGTACAGCTTTTTTTACGATTTCATTTGTTTTAATGTTTCTTTGATTCCTATCTTATAGGGTGTTCGCGGAATGGGGCCTATTAATCTTTCATACTTGCTGCCGTCTAATATGACGGGCTTTTCGTTTAAATACATCATTTCTGCATATTCTCTCATAAAAGGGTCAAACAAGCCAACCAGCTGGATCATCCATTTATAGATCGGCTTTATGCGGATTTCTTTTTTTAAATATTCTCCAGCGATCTTGGCAATTTCCTGTCCAGAAATTGTGCCGGCTCCAGGAATGTTCCATGTCTGTCCAAAGGAGTCTTCTCTTAGCGACAGCTCTACTAATGCTTCGGCTCCATCTTTTATGTAGATAAATTCTCTTTGAATGGATGTATCTCCCACATAGAAAACCGTGTTCTTTTTTAGCATCTGTTGAAAAGTAAAGTGGAGCAGCGTATTTCCAGCGTTTGGACCGTAAAAGTCGGGAAAGTGTGCAACTAAGTACTGGACTCCAGACTGCTCGATTTGTTCCAATAGTTTGAAGCGCAGTTTTCCTTTTTTTGTGTGTGGATTCTTTCGTGCAGATTCAGTGGTTTTGTGTTCCTGTATTCCATAGGAGTAGATATTGTCCACATAGATGAAGGGTTTATTTTCAATCCGGCATGATTCTAGAATATTCGAGAGAATGATTTTAAGGTTAGGCTCCCAATGCTGATAAGGTATGTTTATAGAATGGAAGATAAGGTCAGCTTTCCTGACGGCTTCTTTGACATCTTCCTGTTTCATTGCATCGCCGACCATTGGGATGGCTAAAGCTCCCCAGTTTTTTTGTTTTTCTAATAGGACGTGCTCTGAACGCGCGAAAGCAATTACGGAAATTCCTCGTTTCACAAGAGCTTCCACAAGGGCGTTTCCCATTCCGCCTGTTGCTCCGAATACAATAGCTGTTTTCATTGTCCCACTCCTGTCTTTTTTGTTAGAAGGTGATTTAGGGGCAGATGCTGTTATACTTCGAAGAGGTATGCTCATTAAGCCTCCTAAGGGAAGAAGCCTAGCAATGAATATGCTATATCCCATCTGTTTGCCTTCCGCTTTTATTTTACACGCCATTAGCAAATGATTCCATTCCTTTTTAAGCACTTTGTAAACTTTTTGACAACAAATTTCGATATTTTTGTTTGTTGTTCAGTAACGTTTGAAAAAGTGAAGTTTTTCATTATTCTGAGAGAAGTGTATGAATGATGAACAAAAAGTTTTCTTTCATGTTTGCAGTTTAGTTTTTACCTAAACTTTCGGTTTGTAAAAAGCCAGAGTTGACACCGTTCAGGTTCTTTTTATACGCATAGCAAGCTACGAAGTCAGAAGCAGTAGAAGTAGCAGCTATGATGATGAATAAAGCATTTTGGAAATTAAATGGTATGTAGCTGGCTCAATTTTTTATATAGAGCATAAAACGTTTACAAAATGTTCAAATTTCGTGTAAAAATGATGCAGGAATTTTACAAAAAATTGTAGAAACATGTCGATGACACTAAAAAATAGAAGGAGTGTTTGATATGAGAGCAGCAAGATGGTATAACGCAAGAGATATTCGAGTAGAGGAGATTCCGGAACCGAAAGCGGCAAAGGGACAAGTGAAAATTAAAGTTGCGTACTGTGGGATTTGCGGTTCCGATTTGCACGAATATTTGGCAGGCCCGATTTTTGTTCCTGTAAGTGAACCGCATCCGCTTTCAAAAGATAAAGCACCGATTGTGATGGGACATGAATATGCAGGGGAAGTAGTAGAAGTCGGTGAAGGGGTGACAAACGTAAAAGTAGGGGACCGCGTGTGCGTAGAACCGATTTACAGCTGCGGTGAGTGTGCGTCTTGTAAAAAAGGGCATTACAATGTTTGTGAAAAATTAGGGTTTGTTGGTTTGTCTGGCGGTTATGGAGGATTTGCGGAATACAGCGTTGTTCCTTCCAGCATGGTGCATAAAATTCCTGAACAAATGTCTTGGGAGCAAGCAGCGCTGGTAGAGCCTACAGCGGTTGCTGTTCATGCCGTTCGTCAAAGCGATTTAAAACTTGGAGATACGGTTGCGGTATTTGGAACAGGACCTATCGGCTTGCTTGTGATTCAGGCAGCAAGAGCGGCGGGGGCAAGTAAAATTATCGCAGCGGAAATTTCACCTGAACGTCAGGAGTTTGCCAAAAAAGTGGGAGCGGATGTTGTCATCAATCCGTTAGAAAAAGACGTTGTGAACGAAATCAAATCTCATACAGATGGGTTAGGGGTAGATGTAACATTTGAAGTTGCTGGAATTGATGCAGCGTTAAACGCAGCGATTCAATCTACAAAAATGGAAGGAAATGTGGTAAATATCAGCATTTGGGAAAAGGCGGCAACTATTCCGTTGAACAATCTTATTTTGACAGAAAGGAAAATGACAAGCATTATTGCGTATCGTAACATTTTCCCGCAAGTCATTCAACTAATTGCGAACGGCCAAATCAAAGCATTGGATTTAGTCACCAAATATATCAGCTTAGATGAAATCGTATCAGAAGGTTTTGAGGCGTTAACGAAGAACAAAAATCAAATTAAAATTTTGGTCAATCCATCCAAATAAAGCAAAAAAGCGAGACTATTCTTCTTTTTAGTTATTTGTTAAGTTTGATTGCCATCCCCTATTTACCGGATGAAGCGGCCGTTCATTGGAACACGGTTGGTGAAGCGGACAGATACAGCAGCAAATGGTTTGGGGCGTTTAGTCTTCCTTTCATCATGACTTGGATCGTGTTGTTAATGGCTCTTTTACCAAAAATAGATCCGAAAAAAGCAAACTATGAAAAATTTAAAGGGAGTTATAATCTTTTAATCAACGCGTTTATCGCATTTCATATCATTACATTAGCCTATAACTTAGGGTTTCCTGTAGATGTGGATCGATTTGTGCCAATCGGTATTGGTGTTTTATTGATTGTATTAGGAAACTACATGCCAAAATTCAAACATAACTACTTCGTTGGGATTCGAACACTTTGAACGTTAGCGAATGAAACGGTTTGGAATAAGACGCATCGTATAGGCGGAAAAGTGTTTGTGTTCATGGGCTTAGCTTAGCATTGGTGCTGACGGTATGTATTGAAGGGATACGGAGTTTTATCTTGCTTTTAGCCATTATGTTAAGCAGCGTTGTATATTTATTTGTTAAATCCTACCTGTATTTCCGGGAAGAACAACGGGAAGTTTAACGCGTAGTGATAGAGGATAGGGGATAAGTGCCTGTGCCACCCGAATCTTGTCCAAGGTTGATCGTATTGAAGCGAAGGAGAGTTGCACTGTAATGACAGTCACCTCTCTTTCTTTATGGCAGCATACAACCTTTTACTCTTATAAGAATGAATTTGAAATTTCTGTTTTTCGTTTTTTCCTCGGAGTGCGTATTTGTCATCGCCTGAATGTTGCTGAAAAAAATCCGAGGCAATGTTGTCCTCGGATTTTGATTGTTGGATAAGTTGTTACATTTTCGGTGCGCGGTGTTGGCCTTTGTTGTCGCTCATTCTTTTTTTCAGTGTTCCCAAAAGCGTTTTAATAAAATAGAAATCCCCATTTTTATCTTTATGAATAACATTCGAAGTTCATGTAAATTGGTATGAAATAAAATCATGATTGAAGTTATATATAACTGATGAATTGTTTCGGCATGGCAAAAAGCCTTCAATGTACAAAATGGTATTGGAGTACACCACACGGTCAGCTTTTTCGTTTTCTGACAAGTCTCCCCATGTAAGTAAGAGAGGCTCATCCGGGTACAATTCCGTATGAAATGCTGTTCGTTTATTCCATTTTCTTAATGGCTCCAGCGACATCATAGTCATGAGGGTCTAATTCTGTTGGTTTTCCGAGCACAAGCTTCGCCAGTTCAGAACCTAAGTAAGGGCCTGCTGTCAGTCCGGATGCGCCTAATCCGTTGGCGACATAGATGCCTTTAAAACCTGGAAGAGCTCCAAAGACCGGAAGAAACCCAGGAGTGTATGGACGAAAGCCGACTCTTGTTTCGAGATGGGTACAATGGGCCAACCCTGGGGCTACGGTTAACGCTTTGTCTAAAACTTCGTACAGTCCACCAGCCGTTACTCTGTAGTCGATGCCAACATCATCTTCATGTGTTGCTCCGACAACGATACGGCCATCTTTAAAGGCAAGGAGATATTGATTGTTTGGCGGCATGACAACGGGCCAGTTGTCTGTATCTTCTTCTGGTCTTTCAAGGTGAACGATTTGTGCTCTTTGCGGCACCACTAAAAATTCAACACCTAACGGTAGAAGCAGCTCTTTTGACCACGCACCAGCCGTTGCAATGACGGCATCTCCGACATATTGTTTTCCTTCTGCTTCGACACCTATTACTCGAGAACCTTCATGGATGAGTTTTGCGTTTCCTCTGATATAAGTAGCCCCAAGCTTTTGTGCTGCCTTAATCAACGAGTCGCGAAGGGCTCTTCCGTTTACGCGGGCGGCGCCGCTGACGTGAATGGAGCGATATTCCTCTGCCAATGGCGGAAATAGTGCTTTTGTTTCCTCCGGAGACAGCCGCGTAATTTCGCCCATTTCTGGTGCATCTTCACGACGTTGTAATACTCTTTCCTCGATCTTTTGAAGCTTCTCTTTATCTGTATGGAGACAGATGGCTCCTATACGCTCATATCCCGTTTCGGTCTCTCCATAAGATTTAAGTTCTTCTATTAAAGCAGGATAAAATCTCGCTCCGCCTTTCGCTAAGCGATACCAAATTTTATTGCGGCGCTGGGAAACCCAGGGACAAACAATCCCAGCTGCAGCATCCGTTGCTTGGCCTTTGTCACCTCTATCTACTAATGTTACTTTTGCTCCCTCTTTTGCCAAGTGATAAGCGGTAGACGCTCCTAAAATTCCGCCGCCAACGACGATGTATGATTTCATGCAAAACACCTTTTCTGTTTTTCTTTTTATATCATTAGAATAGCATATGTTTAAAAATTTCCGAACAGAAGAATGTAAAACGTGTTTCTTACTCTAAAGAGTAGGGGCAATGGATGTGACGAAAACGTAAAATCGTCTTGTGAATCCGTTTCATCTCAATTCCCTCCATGCAAATAGTGTGGAAGGTTTTGAAATGGACATAGAAGCTTGTCAACCGATTTACGAAAAGAAATATTCATTCGATTAGATATTCGAAAATTACGTAAAATAAATGAACAGGATTTTAGCAAGAGAAGGTACTGAGATTAAGGAGATTTGATAAGTGACACTGGTCTATTTCCTTGTTTGGAAGGAAAATGACAAATTTTAAAAATCAAATACAATCGTTACGATTATGGAGAATCTAGCAAACGGGAGGATTATATTATGGGAAGGAGATTACTGGAAAAACTGAAACGATTCTGGTTAGCTCTCATTGTCATTCGTTTTGTTGCAGGTGATTTGTCGTGGAATGTACAAGCTGAGGAAAAGAACAGCAAAAGTGGACAAGAAAGGGAACCTGAACTTGTGTTTCCTGTTATTAGTGATGTACATATCAAAAAAAGCGGGACAATCGATATGCAGAAGTTTCAGGTTGCGCTGGAGCAGTTAAATGAGCAAGCACCAAAACAAGATGCTGTTGTGGTGGTTGGCGATTTAACGGACAACGGGTTACAGGAAGAATATGACCGTTTCTTTTCTCTTTATAATGTGAAAAAACACCCCAAAGCTGTTTCCTTAATAACCATCGGAAATCATGATTACCGGAATGGACTATCTGAAGCAGGCGCTCAAAAAAGGTTTCTAACTGAAACCGGAATGGAATCCATTTATAATCATAAGGTCATCAAAGGTTACCATTTCATCATCCTCGGTACAGAGAGCAGATTAACAGAAGGATATTATTCCAAAGAACAAATTCAATGGCTTGGTAAGCAGTTAGAACAAGCTGAGAAGGATGACCCGAAAAAACCGATATTTGTTTTTCAACATCACCCAATCAAACATACCGTGTTTGGCAGTGAGTGGAGTACTGAAATGAACAGAGAACTTCTTTACAATACGTTAAAAGAATATCCACAAGTGATTCATTTTTCCGGCCATACACATTACCCGTTAGATGATCCGAGAACAATCCATCAAAAAGATTTTACGTCAGTTGGAACTTCCTCTGTAAGTTATATATGGACAGGAGCTGGCTATCTCCAAGGAGAACTGCCTCCAGGCCACCAAAACATCAGCCAGGGCCTCATTGTCGAAGTTTATAAAAACAAAGTTGTTATCAAGCGCCGTGATTTCCACAAAAATGATTGGACAGGCGAACCGTGGGAGATCCAATTACCAGTAAAGGTTAATCAATTTGATTATACAGAAACAAGAGATCCAATCAAACCTTCTTTTCCGAAGGATGCCAGTATTTCAGCAGCAGAGGAAAAGATAACAGCAAGCAGCTTGGAAATAACGTTTACGCAAGCGGTTGACAATTTACTGCTGCATTCTTATAAAGTGAACGCGAAGGAAAAAGAAACGGGTGAAACGGCGAAAGAATATAAGGCTTTCTCAGAATTTTATCATGATCCCGTACCAAATCTGTTAACACTGCCGGTTCAAGGTTTAAAACCTAGAACAACATATGTAATCGAAGTTACAGCACTGGATGCATTTGGAAACGAAAGTGAAAACAGTTTGATCATGGAAGCCAAAACAAAGGCGGAATAATAAAATCATTTTACGCAAAAAGGGCTGGTGTGAGCAAGCATCAGCTCTTTTTGTGTTATTGGGCGCTAACTGAACTTTTGAATCTCCTTACAGCCACTCTTAAAATAAAACGGGTACAACAGGGGAATTTCATAAAGAAATCCCCCCTAGCTTGGGAGATAATTTTATTTTTTTATCACTTTTCCAAAAATAGTTCCTATCAGTTACTCCGCTAAAAAATAAATTTTCTCCACTTTCTCCTTAAACTGCTCAATGTGTACAAACCTTGCTTCCCGTAAAACTTCTTTTCCATCGACATATAAAATCAAAACAGGTGCAGTAAATATGGAGAGGTGACCTGCTATGTTCGGGACATCATCGACGCTGACAAAGGCCATTTGAATCTTTGGAAATTCAGCCATGACTTCTTCTACTTTTGGCAGCAAAGCATGACAAACACTGCAATTTGTTTTCGATATGTATAAAAATGCTAAATGATGATTGTGTACAAAATGCTCGATTTCTTCTATGGAGAATAGTTCATTCTTTGCGCTCAAAGTTTGTTTCGTCTCCTTTCACATCAAAAATTTTTTTTATTATACCATAGCCACCACGCTGTCAAAACTTTTGTGCTTAATATTACAGTGAAAATAAATTCTCTTTATGAAACGGTGACAACAGGAATTGTCCGCCAACTCGAGACGCCAATTGGATATGATTGTTGCAGGTTTCATTGTTGTGCCGAATTCCAAAGATAAATAATAACTTTTGTTTCTATATGTCTGAATATTCAGATGTAATAATGTAAACGGCAGAAGAGGAGAGTGGGAGATGGAACTGCAGACGCAACTAACTAATTGGAAATACAAGATTAAAGAAGAAAGGAAACACCTAGACGAAAAGAAAAAATTTTTGTAATATTATATTGATTGAAAATAATTTTATTATTTTGTTATTTGTAAAAATTTATAGAAAGGGTGTGTATAAGTGTAAAAGTGTATGAGATAATTGTAGTTATTCAACGATTTTTCAAAAAATTTTTATTATGGGGGTAAATTATGAAGAAGAAAAAATTAGCTGGCGTTTTCTTGTCACTTATGCTCACTGCCGGTATGCTGGCAGGATGTGGATCTAAAAATACTGGAACTAGTTCATCAGGCAATAATGGCGGGGATGGCGATACGATAAAAATCGGTGCTAACCTTGAATTGTCTGGTGGAGTAGCTTCATATGGACAATCCATTGCTGAAGGTCTCGAACTTGCGATCGAGGAAATTAATAAAGAAGGTATTAATGGAAAAAAACTTGAACTTGTAAAAGTAGATAATAAATCTGAGGCAGCAGAAGCTACTAACGGGGCAATTAAACTGATTAGCCAGGATAAAGTTGTAGCGATTATTGGAGCAGCAACAAGTACAAATACGCTTGCTCAAGTCCAAGTTACACAGGATAACAAAATTCCGTTAATTACACCGACCGGCACGAATCCTACTATTACAAATAAAGACGGTAAAGTAAACGAGTTTGTATTCCGTACATGCTTCATCGATCCTTTCCAAGGTACGGTAGCAGCTAAATTTGCAACTAATGACTTGAAAGTCAAAAATGCAGCTGTGCTCATTGACAGTTCTAGTGATTATTCAAAAGGACTTGCTTCTTCTTTTAAGAAAGCGTTTGAAGAAAACGGCGGAAAGATTGTAGCGGAAGAAGCATATGTTGCTAAAGACACTGATTTCCGTGCGACTCTTACACGGATTAAATCGGCTAATCCGGAATTTATCTTCTTGCCTGGTTATTATGAAGAAGTAGGTCTTATTGTGAAACAAGCACGTGAACTTGGCATTAAAGTTCCGATTATGGGCGGTGACGGCTGGGATTCTCCGACGCTTGTTGAAATTGCCGGAAAAGAAGCGCTAAACAATACATTTATTACAAATCACTATTCTTCTAATGATCCGGATTCCAAAATTCAGGATTTCGTAAAAGCTTTCAAGGCAAAATACAACAACAAGTCTCCAGATGCGTTTAACGCGCTTGGATATGATACGGCATATTTTCTTGCTGATGCCATTAAACGCGCAGGAGATGCAGATCCGGTGAAAATTAAAGACGCCCTTGCAAAAACGAAAGACCTTTCTCTTGTATCAGGAACATTGACTCTTGATGAGAATCATGACCCAATTAAATCTGCAACGATTCTTGAATATAAAGATGGTGTGCAACAGTTTAAAACAAAAGTGAATCCATAATACCATCATATGGTATGCGTCGAATAGGGGGCATGTCCCCCTTTCGGATTTTTAACCAACTCCTGGAAAAATTCTCCTACTTCAAAGACATGCAAAGTGTTGCTTTAAGTGGGAGATGAATTTTGGATTGTGAAAGCGAACGTACGTGCTGTAACGATGGTAGAACGATCGTTTTCGGAACGAGGGTAAGTGCAAAGGGGTT
This sequence comes from Paranoxybacillus vitaminiphilus, assembly GCF_003259935.1. Taxonomy (GTDB): domain Bacteria; phylum Bacillota; class Bacilli; order Bacillales; family Anoxybacillaceae; genus Paranoxybacillus; species Paranoxybacillus vitaminiphilus. The sequence continues at coordinate 12,627 of NZ_QLMH01000011.1, forward strand.
CTTGTATGTTGCTTATCGTTCGGCTATAGCATACAAGCCGCATGTAACCCCGCTTTAAACGAAGGTAAGCGGAGGGTAGTTTACTAGCTTTGATCCTTCATAATGAAATATCCCAAGGAGAGTGCAAATATGGAACTTATTCAGCAGCTCGTTAACGGAATATCTCTTGGCAGCATATATGCGCTAATTGCTCTCGGATATACGATGGTGTACGGAATTGTTAGGCTTATTAATTTTGCCCATGGCGATGTGTTTATGGTAGGTGCGTTTGTGGGATTTTATGCGGTTACAAGTTTAGACCTAGGATTTTTCCCAGCGCTTTTATTAGCCATGATTGCATGCGCTTTATTGGGTGTATTCATTGAGCGGATTGCTTATAAACCTTTGCGAAACGCCACAAGAATTGCCGCTCTTATTACCGCAATCGGGGTTTCGCTTTTGATTGAATACGGAACGATATATGTACGGGGTGCTCAGCCGGAAGCATATCCTAGTACATTACTCCCTGCGAAAAGCATTGAAATATTTGGCGTGACCATCAGCAGTCAGGCATTATTGATTCTTTGTACTTCGATTGTATTGATGATTTTGCTTCAGTTAATCGTTCATAAAACGAAAATAGGGAAAGCGATGCGTGCCGTTTCTTATGATGCAGAAGCCGCCCGATTAATGGGGATTAATGTGGATAATACAATCTCGGCAACTTTTGCAATCGGATCTGCCTTAGCAGGTGCTGCGGGTGTCATCTTTGGTGTTTACTATATTAAAATTGAACCGCTTATGGGCATTATTCCAGGGCTAAAAGCCTTCATAGCCGCAGTGTTAGGCGGTATCGGCATTATTCCGGGGGCTATGGTCGGCGGTCTTGTCCTTGGTGTGATTGAATCACTTGTAAGCGGTCTTGGATATTCTCTCTGGCGTGATGGAGTCGCTTTTATCGTTCTTATACTTATTCTTATTTTCCGACCATCAGGCCTATTCGGTAAAAACGTAAAAGAAAAAGTATAAGGAGGGTAGAAGAGCATGACAGCCTTTAAGCGAATCAATGGGTTTTGGCTCTCAATAGTGTTAGCGCTTGTGTTTTTTGCCGTGGTTCAGCTGTTAATATCAGGAGGAATGCTAAATTCGTTTTATATTAATACTTTGTTTTTTATGGCTATTAATATCATTCTAGCAGTAAGCCTTCATCTCATTATCGGGATTACAGGACAATTTTCAATAGGGCATGCCGGATTTCTTGCCGTGGGAGCCTACGCGTCTGCCATTATGACAATGAAGCTGCAAATGCCGTTTGCACTTGCTTTATTGGTCGGCGGTGTTGCTGCTGCTGTAGCGGGGCTTTTAATCGGTATTCCTACCCTCCGTCTAAAAGGGGATTATTTGGCGATCGCTACGCTTGGTTTTGGGGAAATCGTACGAATCATCCTGTTAAACGTGGAATATGTTGGTGGTGCCAGCGGTATGACAGTAACCCACCTTACAACTTGGCCGTGGGTATTTTTCTGTCTGCTTATGACCATTATTGTCATTGCCAACTTTACAAACTCCACTCACGGCCGTGCCTGCATTTCGATTCGTGAGGATGAAATCGCCGCAGATTCAATGGGAATTAATACAACGTACTATAAAGTAACCGCGTTTGTGATTGGTTCTTTTTTTGCCGGTATTGCCGGAGGTCTTTATGCCCATAACTTTTATATTATTCAGCCGACGAATTTTGGCTTTTTGAAATCATTTGATATTTTGATTTTTGTTGTACTTGGCGGATTAGGCAGCATGTCTGGCGCGGTGATAGCGGCGATTTTGCTGACCGTTGTTTCTACGTTCCTTCAGGATTATCCGGAGACTCGAATGATTATATATAGTATCGTGCTTATATTGGTCATGTTGTATCGCCCAAAAGGGTTGCTAGGTACTCAAGAATTGACTTCATTCTTCAGGTTACGTAGAGCGGTAGGAGGAAAGCAGAATGACAACAAACACACCGTTGCTTAAGGCCGATAATGTTGGAATTCATTTTGGCGGTTTGAAAGCATTGTCTGGCGTAAATATCGAATTAAATGCGGGAGAATTGGTTGGGCTCATTGGACCGAACGGTGCAGGTAAAACGACTTTCTTTAACCTGCTGACAGGTGTATATGAACCGACAGAAGGAAGCATTGTGCTTGGGAATGACAAGTTAAACGGCTTGGCACCTTACCAAATTACAAGAAAAGGGATTAGCCGGACATTTCAAAACATCCGCTTGTTCGGTGAACTTTCTGTACTTGATAATGTCAAGGTTGCATACCATTCTCTTGCCCGTCATTCCATTTTTAGCTCGATTTTTCGCCTGCCTTCTCATTTTTCCGGCGAGAAAGAAATCGAAGAAAAGGCAATCGAATTTTTAAAGATTTTCAAGCTGGAAAGTTTTATGTATGAAAAAGCAAAAAATTTACCATACGGACAACAACGCCGGCTGGAGATTGCCAGAGCTCTTGCGGCGCATCCAAAATTGCTGCTGCTTGATGAGCCTGCAGCAGGAATGAATCCGCAGGAAACACAGGAATTGATGAATTTGATCGCTTTTATAAGAGAAAGGTTCCATTTAACGATTTTACTTATTGAGCATGATATGCCTCTTGTGATGGGAGTATGCGAACGTATTTACGTGCTTGATCACGGACAGCTCATTGCGCATGGTACACCTGAAGAGATCAGGAATAATCCTAAAGTGATTGAAGCATATCTCGGAGAGGAGATTTCATAATGCTAAAAGTAGAAAGTATCGATGTATTTTACGGGAATATTCAAGCATTAAAAGGGGTTTCCCTTGAGGTACAAAAAGGAGAAATTGTCACATTAATTGGAGCAAACGGCGCTGGCAAGAGTACGCTGCTAAAGACGATTTCCGGATTGTTAAAACCGAAACATGGAGACATTTTGTATGAAGGACAATCCATTGCAGGCAAAGCAGCGCAGATGATTGTAAAACAAGGAATTTCCCATGTTCCGGAAGGGCGTCGTATTTTCGCTAATATGACGGTAGAAGAAAACTTAGAATTAGGTGCTTTTTTAAGAAAGGATAAAGATGGAATTCGTCAGGATTTTGAGAAGGTGTACCATCTGTTTCCTCGACTTCATGAGCGTAGAAAGCAGCTTGCTGGAACGTTGTCAGGGGGAGAGCAGCAAATGCTGGCCATGGGCCGCGCCTTAATGGCACGCCCGCGTCTTCTTTTGTTAGACGAGCCATCGATGGGACTAGCCCCTTTGCTTGTTAAAACGATTTTCCGGATCATTGAAGAGATTAATTCATTTGGAACGACTATATTGCTGGTCGAACAAAATGCGAAGATGGCACTTTCTGTGGCTCATCGTGCCTATGTCATTGAATCTGGCCGGGTTGTCTTGTCTGGTTCAGCGGAAGAGTTAACCGCTAGTGAACAAGTAAAGAAAGCGTATCTTGGAGGGCACTGATAAAAAGAGCTGAAAATTAGCTCGATCACCTGTGCACAAGCGGCAAGGAAAGCTGTCAAAGCTATTTCGGTTAGTCGGAAGGAATCAGAGTTAAACCAGTTTTCTCATTTATTCGTGAGTTTGTTATCGAATCATAGTCTCTCTATGCTCATTATTCAACTTGCCGGAAGCATGGTTGGCGAAAAAAATCTTGTCACTTCTCAAGTCACGACAGAAGCTATTTGTGCTTCTGTTTTTTAATTTTTTGTTATATGGATTGACAGGTTTTTTATATTTTTTACCTATCAAGAAAAGAATGTAAGAGCCAAATTAAATATGTTCTTTTTTTTCAGATAAGGGTGAAAATTTCATTATATATTTTGTCATTCAAAACGGAACCTAAAGTTGGCTACAATAATATAACAAGATCTATTCATACACCATTCCATCCAAGATGTATGTTCCTAACTAATAAAATTTAACATGTTCCTCCCTCTAAACAGAGCGGTTCATATTCGCTTGCTTGTTGCAATACTCACCACTTACCATGTTTATTCCTCAATCTTTTTTAAAAAATGACAATAATGTTTTAGACAAAATGATATTTACTTTTCGTTGAACCCCTTTTTGTAAGCGTTTTAAGATGAAATTGTAATAATTGAAAAAAGGGGGATTTGAAAAAATGGTTCAGGCAAAGGACAATCAATCAAGTTTTCGTGTAAGAATTCAACGGTTTGGCAGTTACTTAAGTGGAATGATTATGCCTAATATTGGCGCGTTTATTGCCTGGGGATTTATTACAGCATTGTTTATTCCGACAGGATGGATGCCGAATGAAGCATTTGCCAAACTTGTCGGCCCGATGATTACGTATTTATTACCATTATTAATTGGTTATACAGGCGGTAAGATGATTTATGATGTTCGCGGCGGCGTCGTCGGTGCGACTGCGACAATGGGGGTCATTGTCGGTTCTGACATTCCGATGTTTCTTGGCGCGATGATAATGGGACCGCTTGGCGGCTACATGATCAAGAAATTTGACCAACTCATCCAAGGAAAAGTCAAACAAGGATTTGAAATGCTAGTCAACAACTTTTCAGCGGGAATTATCGGCGGGATTTTAACGTTAATTGCCTTTAAAGGAATTGGACCAGTCGTTTTAGGACTAAACAAAACGTTAGCCGCTGGTGTGGAGGCAATAGTCAATCTCAAACTATTACCGTTAGCCAATATTTTTATTGAACCTGCGAAGGTTTTATTTTTAAATAACGCGATCAACCATGGAATTTTAAGCCCACTTGGAATCGAGCAGGCTGCTGAAACAGGTAAATCGATTTTATTCCTGCTTGAAACAAACCCGGGTCCTGGCCTTGGTATTTTGCTTGCTTACTGGCTGTTTGGTAAAGGAACGGCAAAACAGTCTGCTCCAGGTGCCGTGATCATTCATTTTCTTGGAGGCATTCACGAAATTTACTTCCCGTATATTTTAATGAAACCGATATTAATTTTAGCAGCGATGGCTGGCGGAGTGAGCGGCGTTTTAACGTTTACATTATTTAATGCAGGACTTGTAGCCGTTCCATCTCCGGGAAGTATTTTCGCGTTGTTAGCAATGACTCCAAAGGGGAACCACCTTGGAGTATTGGCTGGGGTAGTTGTTGCAGCAGCGATCTCATTCCTCGTCGCTTCTATTTTCTTAAAATCTGCGAAAAATAATGAAGAAGAGGAAGACTTGAACAAGGCGACAGAAAAAATGCAGCAATTAAAAGGGAAAAAGAGTGAGGTTGCGGCTGTGCTGCAAAAAGAAGCAGCCATTCCATCCAAAGTAAGCAAAATTGTGTTTGCTTGTGATGCAGGAATGGGTTCAAGCGCCATGGGAGCTTCGATTTTACGAAATAAGGTACAGAAAGCAGGATTGGATATTGAAGTAACGAATACAGCTATCAATCAGCTTCCGGAAGATGCGGATATTGTAATTACGCATCAAAATTTAACAGAGCGCGCAAAGGAGAAACTGCCAAACGCATTTCACGTTTCAGTTGAAAACTTCCTAAATAGCCCGAAATATGACGAGTTAATTAAAACGTTGAAAGAAAATAACTAAAGTGGTAGATGCCATTTTTAAAAATGGCAACAATGAAAAGGATAAAAAAGAAATATCTATTTGTTGTATGAAAGGAATAAACACTCTAAAATTTGCTTGGAAAGATGATTTCTAAATCATGTCAACATGGTTGCTCGAACGGGACGGGTGAAGAAATTATGTATATATCTGCACGAGAGAGAAAAATACTCGATATTTTATTGTCTCATGATAAAGGGATTCCGGTAAGGGAGCTTGCCGAGCAGCTTAACGTAAGTAATCGTACGGTTCACCGCGATTTAAAAGGTGTAGAACGCATTTTGCAAGATTATCATTTGCAACTCGTAAAAAAATCGGGAGTCGGCATCCAAATAGTTGGAGATGATCACAATAAAAAAGAACTGCAACTACATCTTTTTCATTTATCCCATACCGAATATACACCGGAGGAGCGGCAAACGATTGTCCTCATTACTTTATTGGAGGCAGTAGAGCCTGTAAAGCTTTTATCTCTTGCCAATGATTTAAATGTCACCGTAGCAACCATTAGCCATGATTTAGATAAAATAAGTGAAAACATTGAACGATACGGGCTTTCTCTTATTCGAAAAAGAGGATATGGGGTCGAAATTGCCGGATCTGAATCGGCGAAACGGAGGATGATGAGCGAGTTATTATTCAATCATTTCGGTGAATATGAATTTCTTTCGTTAATGAAAGAATCCATTCAAAAACGATCGGCAGAAACTCTCAACATCGTGACTGAGAAGCTCCTCGGACTCATTGATAAGAAAAACTTATTAATCATTGAAAGGCAAATCGAGAATATTAAAGACGAGCTTCCTTTTACGATTGCGGATAGTTCCTATGTTGCCTTAGTTGTCCATCTTGCTTTGGCTGTTGAGCGGATTATTCAAGGAGAATCGATTAATTTTGATCCACAATATTTAGAAACCATTCGCGTAACGAAGGAATACAAAACAGCCGAAAAAATTGCAAGATCGCTGGAAAATGTATTCGATATAACGATACCGAATGAAGAAATTGGCTATATTACGATGCATTTGATGGGAGCGAAGCTTCGAGATCGTCAAGATTATATGTTAGAGGAAGCTAGCTTTGAAGTAGGAATCAAAGCACAAGAGTTGATTCGCTTTGTCAGCCATGAACTGAACGTAGATTTAACAGATGATTATCCTTTATTTCAGGATTTAGTCGTTCATTTAAAGCCGGCGATTTATCGTATACAACATAACATGGGGATTGCCAATCCCCTTTTATCCAAAATTGTTCAAGACTATCCTGAGCTTTTTTCTACGTTAGAAAAAGGAGTAGAAGAAGTATTTCCTGATCTGACTGTTCCAAGGGAAGAAATCGGTTATTTAGTTCTTCACTTTGCTTCCGCTCTATTAAGAGAAAGAAAGGGGTTGCACGCTTTAGTTATCTGTTCAAGCGGTTTAGGTACGGCAAAAATATTAGCAACAAGATTGAAAAAAGAAATTCCTGACATTGTGCATATTCAACATACATCAGTTTTTGAGTTGAAAGAAGCGGATATGGAACAATATGATCTTATTGTTTCTACAGTGCCGCTTCACAACTTTACAGGACATTATTTTGTCGTGAGCCCGATCCTTCAAGAAAGGGAAATTACAACAATAAAAAAATTTCTTGAAAATCAAAAAGTGAAAGCTCCAAAAGAACCGGACCATCCACTGATGGAAGGTGCTGTGAAAGTTGCAGAAAAGCTCAAATCTGTTCAAAAAGTGAGCGAAACAATTGTCAATATTTTGAATGGTTTTGTTTTACAAAAATTAGATGGAGATTCTGTTGAGGAAGCGCTGTCTGAAGCGTGTCACCGGCTGTATCAAAGAGGGGTTATTAGCGATAAGGAACAAGTTCTTACCCAATTGTTAAACAGAGAAAAAATAGGGGGATTAGGAATACCGGAAACTCCTTTTGCTTTGTACCATACTCGGAGTCCGGCTATTATTCTTCCTTCCTTTACCATTTATACGTTAACGAAATGGCAGACAGTAACCGGCATGCATGAAAAGCAAATGAAGGTGAACAAGATCTTATTGCTGTTGGCACCAGAGTCTGCTGCTCAAGAGATGCTTTCTGTTTTAAGTCATATTAGTTCTTTAATTATTAAAGATGAAGAAAGTATAGCCTTATTCGCGTCAGAAGACGACGAAAAAATTTATTCTTTTTTAAGCCACCATTTAGAGAAATTTTTTTACGAGTATATTGAAAATCATAAGGAGTGAACAAAATTGTCAATGCCAGTATTAAAGAAAGAGAATATTATTTTACGTGCATCTGTTGCAGATAAAACAGAAGCGATTCGTTTAGCAGGGAACATTTTAGTTGACCAAGGTTATGTTGAACCTTCTTATGTCGATAAAATGTTCGAGCGGGAAGCACTAACATCAACGTATATGGGGAACTTTGTTGCCATTCCTCATGGTACGGAGGAGGCGAGAAGCCTAGTGAAACACGCAGGCATTTCCGTCGTCCAAATACCTGATGGGGTCGATTTTGGCGATGGAAATATTGCAAAAATACTAATTGGAATTGCTGGAAAAAACAACGAACATCTCGAGATTCTTTCAAAGATTGCTATTGTTTGTTCAGAAGAAGAAAATATTCAAAAAATCATAGAAGCAGCAAGTGAAGAGGAGATCATCGACCTTTTGAACGAGGTGAATTAATATGTTAGCCGTCCATTTTGGTGCAGGAAATATTGGCAGGGGCTTTATCGGCAGTTTGCTGTCCAAATCGGGTTATGAGGTTGTTTTTGTCGATGTAAATGATGAAATCGTTCGCTTGTTAAATGAGAAAAAGGAGTATCGGGTTCTGATTGCTGATGAATCTGGAAAAGAGGAAGTCATTCGCAATGTTTCCGCTGTGAATAGTCAAAAGGAATATGACAAAGTGATTCATTATTTAATAGAAGCAGATTTAGTGACAACAGCGGTCGGACCGAATATTTTACCAGTCATCTCGTCTACCTTGGCTGAGGGGCTTCGCAAGAGATTATCAGTCAATCCAAAACCGTTACATATCATTGCATGTGAAAATATGATCGGCGGAAGCACCTTCCTGAAGGAAAAAGTTTTCGAAAAAATTTCCGAAGAAGAAAAAAGTTTATTCGAAAAAAATTACGGTTTTCTCGATTGCGCCGTAGACCGCATCGTTCCGAATCAAAAAAACAGCGATCCGCTGACGGTAACAGTCGAGCCGTTTTTTGAATGGGTTGTGGAACAAAAGAATGCGGTTGGGGACATTCCAAAAGTGAAAGGCATGCAGCTTGTTCATGATTTAATGCCTTATATTGAGAGAAAACTTCTTACAGTGAATACCGGACATGCGATTGCTGCCTATTTAGGATATAACAAAAAACTTCAAACAATTAAAGAAGCGATGGATGATGAGGAAATTTATTCTGATGTACAAAAGGCACTAAGCGAATCAGGTGCTGTGCTCGTGAAGAAGTACGGCTGGGATGAAAATGAACATCAGGCATATATAGAAAAAATTATTCATCGATTTACAAATCCTTCTATTTCAGATGAAATCGTAAGAGTAGCCCGTTCCCCGATTCGCAAGCTCGGAGCGAATGACCGTTTAATGAAACCGGCCAAGCAATATTACGAATTATTCAAAGAAGTTCCGATCGGTTTGACGAAAGGAATTGCCGCGCTGTTATTGTTTGATTATAAAGAGGACCCTGAAGCCATCGAGCTGCAAGAAACGATCAAAAAAGTTGGAATGGAGGGAGCCCTCTTCCAATACTCGCAATTAGAAAAGGAGCATCCTCTTGTCGCTGCTATTCAGAAGCAAGTTGAATGGTTGAAAGAAAGTAAGTAAAAAAGGGATTCATGCGAAGAAGAGTTGGCCGAACAGATTCTAATCAATCGCCAACTCTTCTTTATTTTTTATATTAAAAACTGAAATAAAGACACCATGAGGCTCTTCGTGTGTTACTTATGAACAATGTTGAGTTTTAATCTAATTTTGCGACGTTAGGGGACAAAAGGCAAGTAAATATAGTAAAATAAAAAATATACATAATTTTTAGATAAATATTTTAAACCTTTGAGGATTTTTTAATCAAATGAAGGAGGAAAAGCAGGAAATGAAAGAATTATCAACTGCGCATCCATCAAAAGTTCGTGAATATATTCGCAGAAATGAATGGCGGAAGCCTACATCAGGGCTTGCCAATGGCTTCACTCAAGCCAATTTAGTCATTTTGAGAAAGGAGCTGGCTTTTGAATTTTTATTATTTTGCCAGCGTAATCCTAAGCCTTGTCCGGTTATCGATGTGACAGAGCCAGGTTCTCCGATTCCGCAGCTCGTTGCTCCTGATGCGGATTTACGGACCGATCTCCCGAAATACAGAATCTATCGAAACGGCGAATTAGTTGAAGAAGTCGATCATATTGTTTCTTATTGGGAAGATGATATGGTTGCTTTCTTGCTTGGATGCAGCTTTACTTTTGAAAAGGCTTTGCTGGATAACGGAATTCCGGTTCGTCATATCGAATGTGGAAGCAATGTGCCGATGTATAAAACGAATATTCCTTGTGTTAAAGCCGGACGTTTCGAAGGTCCTATGGTTGTTAGCATGCGTCCGATTCCGGAAAAAGATGTTGTGCGCGCCGTTCAGGTAACGAGCCGTTTTCCAGCTGTTCACGGAGCACCTATTCATATTGGGAATCCTGAATCAATTGGCATCCGCGATCTTCAGAAGCCGGATTTTGGTGCCCCTGTTCCTATCAACGATGGGGAAGTCCCGGTGTTTTGGGCATGTGGAGTGACACCCCAAGCGGTAGCCATGCAAGTGAAGCCGGAATTGATGATTACCCATGCACCAGGTCATATGTTTATTACAAATTTACGTGAAGAACAGTTTGGGGTTTTATAATAAAATTTAACTCAAATTTTCAAATAAATAAAGGAATCAGCTTGAAATGCGTATCGTTTTGAGCTGGGTTCCTTTATTTTTATATAAACACTTCCATACATCTCTTCACATTTTTCTCGACTCCAGAGAGCTAAGCTTAACTATATAAATTTTTGTATTTATATGAAATATATACCATTTGCATCAAAAAGTAAGTTATACAGATGAAGCAGCATTGCCCTTTGTTTAAACTGCGCCTAACAGATAGTTGGACTATAACCAATCCCCTGCCTCATGAATAATGTCCAATGATTTACATGGAACTCATCCATCGGTAGAACTTCCAAATGATTGTCATAAAAAGTACATATCCAAAAAAGGAATAGCTATGTTTCCATTGATCATTGTGAACAAACCATCCGATTGCTTCTGATTGTTTTTCACTAAGCATCATGATTAGACTAATCGTGACGATAAAAACTCCTTTTTTCCAAGTTTTCATCTTTTCGATAAAATAAAGAAAAAAAGTTGTTAAGATTGGCAGGCCAAGCAGTGTAAATGCAATGTTAATGGTAAAAATATTTGAATATGGCCGGACCGGAAAGCTATACCATTGTTTTCCGACAAAATAAAGATCTAAATAGGTTCCGAGCCATGAGGCAAACAGAATGGTAGAAATATAAGCGGAAAAATGTTTACTGCGGGCGGAAAATGGCTTTCTTTGCGATAATTGCAAGTTCCATTTTTTCGAGTGTTTGGCAGTATTCATCGGTAATCTCTCCATTCACATCTTCCTCTTGTTTGTTTAAATAATCGATAATGGTCCAGTCATCGAACCAATCCTCTATGTCTGCTTCTGTATGTGTAACGTTTTTCCATGCGTACGCTAATCTTGGACTATATATCCGGGGGCTTCCTTGTTGTATTTGACAATCCTTTATGCGGCGTTTGTAAGGCTGCCCTGGCGCTGATTCGTAAACGTCATTAAACAGGTGGGGCCAGTAATCTTTACGAGTTCCCGTATGCGGCTGAGACATAGCCCAACGAACAACTTTATTCAACATATCTTTCTTGTGAAAAAGTAAAGAATATAATCGTTTTCCTAATAAGATCCGTTCATGAAGCGAATCGAATTTATGTAACGTTTGCCCAATGAGCCCTATATTTTGCTCTGCATGTTCGGAGTTATAGAATGGAAAAAGAATATGATTTAACGAGAGAAAATCTTGAAGTTTAAATTCAATCGTATTCAATACTTTCTTTTGAAAAAGGTGATTTTCAATGACTTGTTTTTGCAAATAGCTTTGTTCATTCATCACGAGAGCAATGGCCAGTATATAGGGGTTACGATATTGCCAAAAGTGGCTCCAGATCGTTTCCATAAATGTTGATACATGAAAAATAGGAAGAAGGTAAAAAAGCGGTCTTTTTCTTTTCTTGCTTTCTTCATAAAGTAAAAATTGCGGATATACATCTTGAAAAATAAGCCGATTTCCGCGTTCCAAAAAGGAAAAGAAGGACTGCTGCTCCTTTTCCGCTAACAAATTTGTTAACAGCTCCCCCTTTAAATCGGTCATATTCCAGCCGCCGTTTCTTGATACCATATGTCCCAAAAGCGCCCAATGGATTTCCGGATGCCGCTGATAAAAATCAAAGTATGCTTGCGTTCTTGTTACGTTGTTTTCATTTTTTATTTTAGTTTGAGTGAGTATTTGTTGGACTAGCTTTTTTTCCGCTTTGGTTAAATCGGTTTCTTTCATCGCTCCCATCTTTAAACCTTTGCTTTTTTTCTTTAACTCCTCTTTTATTTCCTGAAGAAATGGAGGGATAACCGGCTTTTTCTTTTTCTTTATTAGACCAAAAATGTCTACCACTCCCTCGATGAATCGTTTTCAAGGTGCGGGAATAAGTATAGATAAGTGCTCATTTTTCCAAAATGAAAGGAATGGCGAGTGTGAGGTTTGAGATCAACCGAATCGTGAATCAATTGAAAAATGAACAATCTCCGGATGGTTCATGGCGTTATCCTTTTGAAACAGGCATTTCAACAGATGCTTATATGATCATCTTATTACGTACGTTGGAAATAAATGATGAAGACTTCATCAAAGCGTTAGTGGAAAGAATCGAAAGTAAGCAGCAAAGTAACGGAGCATGGAAGCTTTTTGATGACGAAGGGGAAGGGAATTTAACGGCAACCGTTGAAGCCTATTATGCGCTTCTCTATTCGGGATATCGCAAGAAAAACGAAAAAAACATGCAAGCTGCAAAACAGCGGATTTTAGAAATGGGTGGAATAGAAAACGTGCATATGTTTGCTAAATTTATGCTTTCTTTAACAGGACAATATCCATGGCCGAAATTTTTTCCTATTCCCGTTGAAATCGTCCTTTTGCCGCTTTTTTGGGATTTTTCCGTCTATGGAAGGGCTAATCTTACACCTATTTTCATTCTGGCTGATAACAAATATCGTGTGAAGACGAGAAGAAGTCCGGATCTTTCCGATTTATTTGTTTCGCGATTGAAAGAAGAGGATGACTGGAGATTGTTACAAATCGATCGGTCTTTTCTTTCTTATATAACGCAGGGAATCAAAAGCTTTATTGGTTTACCGGAATCTATTCACTCTACAGCGATTCATTATGCCAAACAATAAATATATGTTAAACCGTATAGAATTATTTCTGAATAAAAATAAAATTTTGTTGATTTTTTCTTGATTGATAAATATAATGAGTATCAAAAAAATATCCATTTTTCAGAATATTAATTCCGATATTCAGAACAAAAGGAGATTTTTATGAATAAAACGGTAGTGAAAGCGCTGGAACTACTGCAGTTGTTTACGGCATACGAACAATTAACGCTGCAACAAATGGTACAGTTGACGAAACTGCCAAAAACATCGGTCTATCGAATGGTTCAGTCATTAGTGGCAAGCGGATTTCTAAAAAAAGATGGGGAAGCTTATGAACTTGGACTGTCCTTGTTGCAGTTTGGCTGCTTAGTTGCGGAACGATTGGATGTTCGAAAAGTAGCGTTACCGATTATGGAGCAATTACGAGAAGAAACGAATGAAGCCGTTAATTTGGTTGTCAAGGACGGCGATGAAGCCATTTATGTAGAAAAAGTAGAAACATCAGAACCGGTTCGGGTGTATACAAGGGTGGGAAGAAGAGCCCCGCTTTATGCCGGGGCATGTCCGCGCGTCTTGCTTTCCTTTATGCCAAGCGAAGAACAAAAGCAATATCTTGACCGTGTCGAATTGATCCCAATTGCCTCAAAAACAATTGTCGATCGTGAGAAACTAAAGACTGTGGTGAATGAAGCAAAGAGAAAAGGATATACAGTAAGTCATTCGGAGTTAGCCGACCATTCTTCTGCTGTTGCAGTTCCTATTTTTAATCATGAAGGAAAGGTTGTAGCAGGATTAAGTGTTGTCGGACCGGAAAGTCGTTTTCAGCCTTCTTATATTGAACAATTAGTTCCCAAATTAAAGCATGCAGCAGAACAAATTTCAAAAGCACTTGGTTTTATCGGAGGAAAAGATGTTGAGTTATGAGCTGATACCGCTTAGTGAGAATGCGTTAGTAATCAAATTTGGCGAACAAATTACTCCTGACATTCATGAACGAGTCCGCCAAGTTTCTACCTATTTCATAGAGCACCATGTAGAAGGAATTATTGAGGTCGTTCCTGCCTATACAACGGTTACCGTATATTATGATCCAGTACGGTTCGCGAAGAATACAAACCGGAAATGGCATATAGAGGTTCTGCCTTTTGAGAGAATTTGTGCGGTACTGAAAAATATCCTTTCGTCATTAGAGTATGCCGATGCTCCTCAAGGAAAGGAAGTCGTGATTCCTGTTTGTTATGGAGGAGAGTTTGGACCGGATTTAGAAGAAGTAGCGAGAAGAAATCAATTAACACCTGAAGAAGTGATCGATATTCATACGAACGGCCATTATCTTGTGTACATGATTGGGTTTGCGCCGGGATTTGCTTATTTAGGCGGCATGTCAGAAAAAATTGCCACACCGCGAAAAGATTCGCCGCGATTACATATTCCTGCTGGATCTGTTGGGATTGCCGGCATGCAAACGGGAGTATATCCGATTGAAAGCCCGGGAGGATGGCAATTAATCGGGAGAACACCGCTCCAATTATTCCGTCCGCATCATCCGCAGCCGAGTTTATTACAAACTGGAGACCGTGTTCGCTTTCAAGCGATAACAAAGGAAGAATATAAGCAGATTCAGGAGGAAAACAATGGGGATTCGCGTTATTCGTAGCGGATTATTAACGACGATTCAAGATTTAGGCCGGTTTGGTTTTCAAAAGGACGGCGTGATTGTGAGCGGGGCAATGGACCAATTTGCGCATCGCATCGCAAACATTCTTGTCGGAAATGAAGAATCAGAAGGTACGCTGGAGATGACGTTGATTGGTCCAACGCTTGTTTTTGAGGAAGATGCACTGATTGCGATATGCGGCGGGGAATTTGAAGCAAGCATCGATGGACATGAAGTACCGTTATGGCGTCCTATTTTGGTTAAACAAGGCAGTGTACTTACGATCGGACATTGTCGCGCAGGATGCCGAGCTTATTTGGCTGTGGCCGGAGGTTTTCAGCTTCCAAAGGTGATGAACAGCCAATCAACGTATTTACTTGCACGTATCGGAGGTTTTCAAGGACGAGCTTTAGAAAAAGGCGATGTGCTTTTGCTTCGGGAGCCGGGGCGAAATCAGGATTCGTTGCTGTTTGATAAGAGGAGAACAGCTCTTCCTTTTATAGTTATGAGCTGGGGAATTTCATTTGAGCTTCGTTCCTATTTTTATGGAGCGCCAAAAACAATCCGTGTCATTCGCGGTGCACAATTTGCTGATTTTACGAGGCAAAGCCAGGAACAGTTTTTGACTCAATTATATAAAGTAACCCCTCAATCGAATCGAATGGGCTATCGTCTTGACGGACCTTCACTTGAGAGAAAACAGTCAACAGAAATGGTTTCGGAAGCAGTCACTTTTGGAACGGTTCAAGTGCCAGCTGAGGGAAAACCGATTGTATTAATGGCGGATCGTCAAACGACAGGGGGGTATCCGAAAATCGCGCAAGTAATTGCTGTCGATTTGCCCGTTTTAGCACAAACGAAGCCGGGAGAACTAATTGTATTTCACGACATTTCATTTGAAGAAGCACAACGATTATATCTTCAACGCGAATTTGAGCTTAAGCAATGCAAAAAAGCGATTATATCGAAAATGGGGGGATGAGGATGTATCGCGTCGATCTGAATTGCGATATGGGAGAAAGCTTTGGAGTATATCGAATTGGGAACGATGAAGATATTTTAAATTACGTGACATCAGCGAACATTGCTTGCGGTTTTCATGCAGGTGATCCATCAACGATGCGCAGAACAGTCCACATGGCGTTAGAAAAAGGGGTAAGTATCGGTGCACATCCGGGTTTACCTGATTTAATCGGATTCGGAAGAAGAAACATGGCGATTACTCCGGAAGAAGCGTATGATCTGATTGTTTATCAAGTAGGAGCTTTATATGCGTTTGTCAAGGCAGCAGGTGGAAAGATGCAGCATGTGAAACCGCATGGCGCCTTGTACAATATGGCTGCAAAAGACCAAGCACTTTCAGAAGCGATTGCAAAAGCAGTTTATGACATTGATCCAACGTTAGTGTTGTTTGGATTAGCAGGAAGCGAATTAATTAAAGCCGGAGAGAGGGTTGGCTTAAAGACAGCCAATGAAGTGTTTGCCGATCGTACATATCAACAAGACGGTTCGTTAACACCACGTCGTGAGCCTAACGCTTTGATTAATAACGAACAAGAAGCGATACGGCAAGTGATTCGAATGGTGAAAGAAGGAAAAGTGCGGTCACAGCAAGGAGTCGATGTGAATATTCAAGCAGATACGATTTGTATTCATGGAGATGGACCGCATGCGTTAACATTTGCCAAAAAAATTCGCGAGGATCTAACAGAATCTGGAATTGTTGTTCAATCTATTCGTCAATGATAAAGGGGAAATAGGAGATGAGCATGGAAAAAGAAACGAAGAAAAACGGAGTCATACCATCTGTAAAACAATCTTCCCGCATGAGTATATTGTTAGGTGCCATATTTTTAATGGCTACTTCAGCAATCGGACCGGGATTTCTTACACAAACGACTGTATTTACACAACAGTTGGCCGCAAGCTTTGGCTTTGTCATTCTTGTTTCCATCTTGCTTGATATTGGAGCACAGATGAACATTTGGCGGATTATGGCTGTTTCTGAAAAACGAGCGCAAGATATAGCGAATTTAGTGTTACCAGGATTAGGGTATTTCGTTGCCGCACTTATTGTTCTCGGCGGTTTGGCGTTTAATGTCGGGAATATTGCTGGCGCAGGACTCGGGATGAATGTGCTGTTCGGAGTTTCAGCAGAAACAGGGGCACTCATTAGCGCGGTGATTGCTGTTGCAATTTTCCTCGTCCGTGAAGCAGCTAAAGTAATGGATCGCTTTGCCCAGTTGATGGGAATTATTATGATAGGCTTGACATTGTATGTTGTATTTACAGCAAAGCCGCCGGTAGGTGAAGCGGTAGTAAAATCGTTTGTTCCTGATACGATTGATATGCTTGCCATTGTTACACTCGTCGGCGGAACTGTTGGAGGCTATATTACGTTTTCAGGTGGACACCGTTTATTAGATGCAGGTATCAAAGGGAAGGATGCTTTACCGGAAGTGACGCGCAGTGCTATTTCTGCTATCGGGGTAGCTTCCATTATGAGAATTGT
The DNA here is from genome assembly GCF_003259935.1 of Paranoxybacillus vitaminiphilus. Taxonomy (GTDB): domain Bacteria; phylum Bacillota; class Bacilli; order Bacillales; family Anoxybacillaceae; genus Paranoxybacillus; species Paranoxybacillus vitaminiphilus. Next base: position 29,867 of record NZ_QLMH01000011.1, read on the forward strand.
GCTATTTTTAGCAGCGTTAGGTGTTGTTGCTAAAGGGCTTACACTCGACTCTTCCAATCCTCCAGCTTCCGTGTTTCAATTAGCGGCAGGGGAAGTTGGATATAAGTTATTTGGGATTGTGATGTGGGCTGCGGCGATCACATCGGTCATTGGGGCAGCTTATACATCCGTTTCTTTTATTCGTACGTTTCATAAAAGCATAGAAACGTATCATCGTTGGATTATTGTTGTCTTTATTATTATTTCTACTATTATTTTCATATCAATTGGAAAACCGGTAAAAACGTTGATTCTCGTTGGAGCATTAAATGGATTGATTTTGCCAATCTCTCTTGGCGTCATGCTGGTTGCCGCATACAAACGCAATATCGTTGGAGATTATAAACATCCGCTTTGGATGACGATTTTTGGAGGAATTGTCGTTATTGTTATGGCTTATATGGGCATTTACACATTAATTACCCAAATTCCACAGTTATTTTCATAAGCCGCTCTATAAGTAACTGTACCGAGTGATTAGTATTATTGCGGTTCGTCGGAAGGGGGGGATTCTCTCCTTCTTTATTATTATGCGTTTTATATACAGTTTAAGAGAGACAGTGCAGAAAAATTATTTGAAGCATCTACGATCGCGGTAAAAATGACCAAAACAAAAATGAGGGTGTCCCAAAAGCCCAGGGTCAGATCTAGGACATCGTGTTAGATGAATGAACGATATATTGTGAAACGCGCGTAAGGTCAGACCCTTAGGAGACAGCCTCATTTTTTTCATAATCACCAAGAAGATTTTTGGAGACACACATAAACCAATGTGGAAGAACGGCAGACAACCCAATTTTTAATTAATTTAATTAATTAGATAGTGTGAATTAACTTTCAACAAAGATGAAAAAGGCAAGCTATCCAACATACTTTTGCAAAATTCGATCGACGGAATAACCATAAGTTTCTCCAAATAGATTGAGATGAACAAGCAAATAAAACAGCTGATACAGCTCTTTTCTTTCCTTATATTCTAATGAAAGCGGTTGGATCTCATTGTACGCTTCATAAAATTGAGCTGGAAATCCGCCAAATAATTCTGTAAACGCTATTTCGAATTCGTGATGCCCATAAAACACAGAAGGGTCTATAAGATAAGGCATTCCTTTTGCTCCGGCAATCCAATTTCCTCCCCAAAGGTCACCATGCAGTAAAGAAGGGCGACATTTTTCGGGAAGCCACCGTTCAAGGGAAGCTAACAATTTTTCGATTTTATTTCTTCTGTACGTTGGCATTCTTCCTTTTTGTTCTGCTAATTGAATTTGCGGAAGAAGCCGGCATTCGATAAAATAATCCATCCAGTTTTCATATAATCCATTTTTTTGCGGCAGCCAACCGATATAATTATCTTCGGCTAAACCAAAATGCGGACCGTAACATTGATGAAGTTGAGCCACTGCTTGGCCAAGCAAAACGGCTGTTTGTTTCGTTTTTTCCCCTTCGATCCATTCAAGCAAAAGCAAGCTATAGGCTCCGTTTTCTGCTTCCATGACATAATATACGTTTGGAACTTTAACAGTATTTGTTTTCCTAAGCAATTCAAGACCAACTGCTTCACTTTGAAAGAAGCGGGGCGGAACATTTTTGTTTATTTTCGCAAAATACGAACGACATTCGCTTTGTACATAATAGGAGGAATTAATGTCGCCGCCAGACACGTTTTTGCATTGGATGACTGCTGTTCGGTCGCCTATTTCGTCAAGCGCTTTCCGCAAAATGGCCGAAACGTTCATGTTGCTATTCACCCGCTTTTAACTCACTGTCTATTTCTTTGAGAATCTCACCGATTTTTCGGTGATGTATTACCAAGTCCGCCCATTCATCCAATTCCGTCGGTTCCATATTCACAATAACCAGCTTGGCGCCGTTTCGTTTGGCGATGAGAGGCAATTGGTTGGCTGGCGATACTTGTAAAGAAGAACCTAATACGATCAATAATTCTGCTTTTTGCGCAGCCAACCATGCTTTCTCAATCGCATCTGATGGCAGAGCCTCGCCAAATAAGACGACGGACGGGCGCAGAAAACCGCCACAAGTGCAGTAAAATTCTTCATTTATATACATATCGCTGGCGTACGCCTTATGACATCGTTGGCAATGAACGGTTCGCAATGAGCCGTGAAGTTCGATCACATTTTTGCTGCCGGCTTGCTGGTGAAATCCGTCCACATTTTGGGTAACAATGTTTTGGACCATTCCCCGTTTTTCCCACTCGGCTAAAAGGATATGTCCTGTATGCGGCTCACATTGTTGAAGTGTGCGAATACGGTATTGATAAAATGCAATAAACTCATCTCGATTGTGCTTAAGTGCGTATGTACTTGCTAGCTGTTGCGGGTTTTTTTGATTCCATAATCCTGTTTGTGCCGAACGGAAATCAGGCAATCCGCTTTCTGTCGACATGCCAGCCCCTGTAAGCACAACCGTATACTTGGACGTCTGTAACCATTGCGCTAACATTTTTTCACCTTCTTAATGATTTTTATTCTACACCTGCGTACTTTGCATGACCTTCTCTTTCGGTTTAGATATTTTTGTAGCAAAATAAACTCCGCTGAGCACTAGGGCACCGCCAATGATTTGTGATGCGAGAATTTTTTCTCCTAAAATTAATGTAATGATCGCAGTAAATACTGTAATTAAATTTAAATACACACCCGCATGGCTAGGCCCGACTTTTTTTACAGCCATATTCCAAAAAACGAAGGAACAGACCGATGGGAACAGCCACATATAAATGATTCCCGTAATTCCTCTGACGCTTAATTGGGTTATATCAAACGGTTGCAGAAAAAGAAATGGAAATAAAAAAATGACACTGAGAAAAACGGAACAAGCTGTTGCTGTAATAGGCGGAACAGCTAACCTTTTTCCGATAATCGAGTAAAAGACCCAGCATAAATTCGCCGCGAGCATCATTAAATCCCCGCGGTTATATGTTGTTTGAAAAATCCATTCCAAATGCCCCTTTGTTAATATGAAAAGCACTCCAATAAGGGAAAGTGCAAATCCTACGACATTCATCCAAGTCATTCGCTCTTTCAATATCATGAAAGAAAAAACAACCATCATAGCTGGATTCAGAGCATTGACCAATGAAGCATTGATCGGTGATGTGTATTCTAATGCTCCATAAAGCAGGAGATTATACCCGATCACACCAAGAAGCCCCATACAGCTTAATGGCAGCCAAGAACTTTTCAACACTTCGCGGTAATTAGGCCGTTCAATAAAATAAGAAATCGGAATGAGAAAAGTTAAGGATAAAAACCATCTGGTAAAAGTAATCCATAATGGGCTCATCTCGGTAACGACGTACTTTCCAAATACATAGTTTCCCGCCCAAAATAAATTTGCTAAAATTAAAAATATTCTTTCCTTCACTGCGAAATCTCCTATCTGTCTTAATTTGATTATATTTCCTATTTTACCAAATAACTAAGTATTATGTGTTATAAAATGCATTCAGATACTTGTCCCCTTGTCTCGCAGGCGTTTTTGTAAATATAATGAATAAAATTTCCGGGAAATCTGCCATTCTACTTCAGTTTTATCAATTCCCCTTCATTTTGTGAAGCGTTCTAGAAAAGATTTCGCAAAACGCCTGTGTGTACTCTTATTCCTTGAATCTCAAGAGCTTTATAACTATATGTCAATATTGGCTGTGTTTTTCATTCCTTAGTTGTTTAGTAGTCGATCTGTTTTTGTTAAGATATTTACCATCTTAATGAATAAATATAAAGAAAAAGTGAGAAAATTCTAATAAATATTTAATTTATTTTCATCGAATGTTATAATCATGTTATAAAATATAACATGAAAGGTGAGATTTTTATGTTTTTATTAAAACGACGTTCAAAAATAAATGAGAACGAGAAGCAAAATAGAGCAGCTCAAAGTGACAAGCAACATTTTGCCGGCCAAGTTCAAGTAGCAGCGGATCAACTAAAAGGGGTTATTGAACAAATGAAGCTTGCCGCGCTCTCACTTAATCAAACATCCACATCGAGTAAAAAGAGTACGATGGAGTTAATGGGACAGATCGAAAAGACAGTGGATTATACTTTGCGGGTATCAGAAAAGATGCGAATGATCGAATCATCCGCTCTGAAAATCTCAGCTGCTTCACAAGAAATCTATTCCAGCAGTCAATCATTCTATGAAGAGTTGATTCATTCATGGAACTCATTAAAAAAGCTGCAAGACGAAATGGATCAATTACGGAGAAGCCACCATATTTTACTAAAACAAATGGATAACTTAGTGAACCGTTCACAAGAAATTAATCAAATTCTTTCAACTATCGGGTCCATCTCACAAAAAACGAGCATTCTCGCGTTAAATGCAAACATTGAATCAGCAAGGGCCGGGAAGCATGGAAGAGGTTTTTCGGTTGTAGCAAATGAAGTTGGTCACTTGGCTAGTCAGACATCTAAAGCTGTTGAGCAAACGCGTGAAATTCTTTCGTTTGTTCAAGATGAAATTGCTTTGACTACAAACATGGTAAAGGCAGAAACAGAACAAATAGAAAATGGATCAGAGGAGATGCTGAATGTGCTTCGTATCCTTGATTCTTTTAAAGAAAAGCTAAGCAATATAACGGCAATGGTATCTGATTCTGTACAAGCGGCCGGGGCGCAATCTGACAGCGTTCAAGAAATTGCTTCGTTGCTTGACCGAATTTCGGGCATGGCGCTCAAAAATAAAGAACATGCATACAGGGTCACATTGGATATGGATGAACAACATCAAAGTATCGAACAAATGATGTCCATAAATGATGCTTTGGAAAAAACCTCCAATGAACTTCAAAGTATCATAAAAAAAGATGAGTCGCTTACTGTTGTCCAAATCGACGAAACGGTCATTGAAAGCATGAAAAAGAAAATTTCTACTCTTCTTCAATCCAATCCGTTCTATGAAATGAATGGAGAGCAGCATAAAAAATGCTTAAATGAATTTTTACAATCTAATACAGAAATTGAGGCTGTTTGGTCAAACAAATTGGATGGAACGTTTATTTATTCTAACCCTCCCGCTGGACTTGTCAATGCTAAAGCGCGTCCTTGGTTTATCGAAGCGGTCAAGGGACGAATTTATGTATCAGACATTTATACATCCGCCTTGACAAAAAACCCTTGTATTACTATTTCAGCCCCAATCTGCCATAACAATCAGGTTGTCGGAGTCATCGGTGTCGATTTATCCATTCGAAAAGACACATAGAACCGAATACGTATTTAAATAAAATTAAGAAATGTTTTTTCAGCCCCTGTACGACAACTTATCATTTCGTAAAGAATCATATTGGACTATGGAACGGACAGAATGTATAAATATAGATTGATTTTCCGGCATATATAAAAGTCTTAACCACTTTTTTTGTCTGAACCTAAACGCTTTATTTATGTCGGTTTTTCAACTTGAACTTATATGTATCGTATGCTGAAAAATAAAAACAAAATGTCATAATATTATAGTAGAATGACTGACCGGCATTTGTTGTTTGCACTCAAATGCCGGTTTTTTATCAATATTATGAAAATTATAAAAATAAAAAATTAAAAATAAAAAAGCAAAATTTTAAAACAATGAAAGGATGTTATTATCTATCATATAAGCAAGGAGGGTAACAATTGGCTGAAATATTAATTGTTGATAATGACAAGTATGCAAGAAAGGAAATTAGAGCGTTCATCGAGGGAAGCAAATATCGTTTTCTTACCATTTACGAGGCCAATACAGCTCAAAGAGGCATGATCCTTTTGAAGCAAAATCGGCCGAGTATACTAATTTTGGATATCTCATTGCCGGATATGGACGGAATTAAATTCGGAAGGTCAGCGTTACAATTGTATCCGGATTTGCCGGTTATTGTAGTGACGCAGTTGAAAATGTTCAAATTTGTACAGGAAGCGATCAATTCAGGTTTTTCAGCGTATTTATTGAAACCGCTTTCTAAAAATGAATTGTATGAAACGCTTGAGCGGCTTTTACCTGTGGGACTTAATCGAGAGATCAATCAAACTATCAATGGGAATAATAAATTTTCTTCAGATTTAAAAAACCCGATTGAAAGTGCTATTCAGTTTATTCAGATGAACTATGGATATTCTCTGACACTAAAGGAAGTAGCAGATCAGGTGTACTTAAGTCCATCCTATTTCAGCCGATTGTTTAAAGAAGAAGTTGGTATGACGTTTGTGGAATATTTGTCATTTGTTAGAGTGCAAAAAGCGAAAAGTTTACTTCGATTCTCCAGTTTGCCAATTGAAATTATAGCTCATAATACGGGATTTTCTAATCCTGGCTACTTTGCGACCGCTTTCAAAAAAATTGTCGGAAAAACGCCGAGTGAATATCGTGAGCAATTCTATTTTCAGGAACAGGGGGGAGGTCATGATCACGATAAAAAAAGAATTAGAACGTTGTAAAAAGAAAGGGCTTTCAGGTGTGCTTGGGACGATCATTTCAACAGAAGGCTCCACTTATCAAAAAGCAGGGGCGAAATGTTTCATTTCAGAAGATGGAAAGCTAACTGGACTTTTAAGCGGCGGATGTGTTGAATCAGACATTATTGAACACGCCATGAAGGTTCTTGAGAGTGAAAAGCCGACAGTCATTCATTACGATTTTTACGGAGATGATGATATCGCTTGGGGACTTGGGGTTGGTTGCAATGGAAAAATGAATATTTTTTTACAGCCATATTTTCCTGCCAAACACCCTGAAAAGGCAGCGGTTATTGAACAGTACTTTTCGGAGTCCCTCCAAAAACCGTTGCACGCTGCCACTATTGTGAAAGCGAAAGATGAATCGCTGCAAGGAAAAATGTGGGTTATTGATGGTGCTTTTGACAATAACGACCTGCCTATCTCTGTTCATGAGATTGCTGTCGATTATTTGAAGAGAAAAAAGAATTTGAAAAATGAAATCGTTTATCTAGGCGGCGAACAAGATTTGTATGTGTACTATGAATCAACAAGCCCGCCCCCACATCTTATCGTTTTCGGTGCAGGTCCGGACGCGATTCCACTCGTCAAGATGGCGAAAAATTTGAAGTGGCTCGTTACTGTACTCGATCATCGTCCATCTTATTGTAATGAAGAGAATTTTCCAGAAGCAGATTTCATTCATGTATATCCTGCTGGAAGCGTACCAAACGTTTCCATTCATAAAAACTCATATGTGGTCATTATGACTCATAATTTCCTGCATGATAAGGAGATTTTAGAATCGATTTTGGATTCAGAGGCTGCCTATATTGGACTACTAGGGCCATGGAGAAGAACCGATAGATTAATTGCGATGAGCAATACACTTTTGTCCAATGAAAAGATCCATCGCATCCACAGTCCGATTGGCCTGGATATTGGAGCCAAAACGCCAGAAGAAATCGCATTCAGTATTTTGGCCGAAATCATGATGGTATATAGAGGGGGAACGGGAAAGAAGTTGTCGCAATTGGCGTGCATGGCGCATTCTGTATGAAGGAGGTGACATCTATTATACAGTCGAGAAAAAGCATATGGGGAATTATTTTAGCATCAGGTTTTTCAAAGCGCATGGGAAAACCGAAGCTGCTTCTTCCATACAAAGGTAAACCGATTATCCGCCATGTGATTGATGAAAGTATGGAGTCATGTTTAAGCGGTGTGGTTGTCGTAGTCAATCCCGAGATTGCCGAGCTTAAAAATGAAGTTTCCAGGTCGTGCGTGAGCAAACTAGTTTTGAATGAAAAGGCAGGACAAGGAATGTCAATATCGTTAAAAGCAGGATTGACGACTTTGCCTTTAACGGCTGACGCTGCCGTTGTATTACTTGGTGACCAGCCGCTTGTCACATCGGATGATATAGATGCAGTCATTCGATGCTACGAATCGAATGGGAGTTCACCTATTGTCCAAGCAAGATATCGCTCGAAAAGAGGGCATCCAGTTCTATTTGACCGCTCGATGTTTCCGCATCTTTTCAACGTAACAGGCGATGAAGGTGCAAGATCTGTTTTAAAAATGTTCTCTCATAAAATCTGTTTTGCTAGCATCGATAAACCATTCCCAGGTGATATTGATACACCGGAAGACTATGAACAGCTTCTTCGGAAGGAGGTAAGTTAAATGAGTAAAGTGATTGGTAAAAGAGTAACACGTGTGGAAGATAAAAGACTGCTGACAGGTCAGGGAAAATACATCGATGATATCGGAACACCGCCTAATACAGCTCATGCAGCTATTTTAAGAAGTCCTTATCCGCATGCAAAAATCATCTCCATTGATTATTCTGAAGCATTGAAAATTCCGGGAGTAAAAGGGGTAGTGACAGGCAAGGATGTTCAGCCATTGTTAAACCCTTTCAGTGTTGGCGTAAGTGCGCCTGTTAAATACTATCCAATTGCTATTGATAAAGTCCGTTATGTTGGGGAGCCGGTAGCGGTTGTGGTGGCAAAAAACCGTTATATTGCGGAAGATGCTTTAGAAAAAATCAAAGTGAAATATGAAACGCTCGAACCGATTGTAGACATTGAGCGTGCACTCGAAGAAGGAGCACCTATTTTGCATGAAAATGTCGGTTCGAACATCGCCAATCACCGAACATTTCACTACGGAGATGTCGATAAGGCATTTCAGCAAGCAGACAGAATCGTAAAACACCGCTTTCATTTTCCGAAATATTCGGCGACACCAGTTGAAACATACGGTATTATTGCGCAATATGAGGAAAGTACGGATAGTTACACGATTCATGCGAATTTCCACGGTCCGTTTGTTCTCCATTCGATTATGGCCGGTGCGTTAAAAGTACCAAGTAACCGGTTGCGGATCATCATTCCGAAAGATATCGGCGGTAGCTATGGAATTAAAGCAGGTATATTCCCTTACATCGTACTTTGCTCTGTAGTCAGTCGTCTCGTGGGATGTCCGGTGAAATGGATCGAAGACCGTCAGGAACATTTGGCAGCCAGCTCAAGTTGCACAGATCGTGTGACGTACATTGAAGCAGCAGTGAGAAATGACGGAAAAGTGCTCGGTTTAAAAATGAAAATCATGGACAATGTCGGTGCGTATATCCGGGCGCCAGAACCTGCTTGTTTGTATCGGAACCATGCAAATACAACAGGTGCCTACGACATTCCAAACTTAATGCTCGATGCCTATGCAGTAATGACGAATAAATTGCCAACGGGTCTCATTCGGGGATACGGCGGACAGGAAACGTATTTTCCTCTTGAACGGATCATGCAAATGATTGCTGATGAACTAGAAATGGATCCAGCCGATGTAATTAGACGGAATTTAATTAAAAAAGAGCAGTTTCCTTACAAAACTGCATCTGGTGGAGTGTATGATAGCGGCGATTATGAAAAAGCGTTTGATCTATTGTTGAAAACTGGTAAATATGAAGAGTTTCGCAAAAAACAAATAGAAGCGCGAAAGAAAGGAAAACTGCTTGGCGTTGGATTAGCAGTCATCGTTGAACCATCTGGTTCCAATATGGGCTACATTACAATTGCCCTGACTCCAGAAGAAAGAAAGGCAGGATTGCCAAAATCAGGTTGTACAGAAGCGGCGACGATTTCGATCGATCCGATGGGAAATGTAAATGTCCGTATCAGTACAACTCCTACCGGTCAAGGACATGAAACTGTCGCAAGCCAAATTGTTTCAGAGATACTGGGTATTCCGCATGACAAAATTAACGTTGTAGCTGAACTCGATACGGCTACAAGTGCATGGTCCATCGCATCAGGAAGTTATTCAAGCCGCTTTGCATCAATGGGATCGAGTGCTGTTTACTATGCAGCGCAAAAAGTAAAGCGCAAGCTCATTAAAATTGCCGCTCACTTATTACAGATTGACGAAGATAGTTTAACGATTGAAAACGGTCAAATTATTTCAAAAACAGATCCGTCCAAATCCATATCCATTAAGCGGGTGGCTGGATCGGCACATTGGAATCCGCTTTCTTTACCGGAAGGAATGGAGCCGGGTATTTATGAAACAGCCTATTACACAGCTCAGGCAGAGCCACCGGATGATAATGACCTTATTAATTCGTCAATTACGTATGGTTTTGTAGCTGATTTGGTCACAGTGGAAATTGATCCAGAAACAGGTGAAATCCATATTCTTGATTATTACACTGTCCATGATGCTGGTAAATTGCTAAATCCGCTTATTGTCGATGGACAAATTTTAGGTGGTCTTGTTCATGGGCTTGGCGGTGCCATGTATGAAGAGCTCGTATACGACGACAAGGGTCAGCTTTTAACCGGATCATTTATGGATTACTTATGTCCTACAGCAACAGAAATACCAAGAGTGACGATCAAACATATTGAAACACCTTCACCGCTTACACCGCTTGGTGCGAAAGGTCTTGGAGAAGGAAACACAATGAGCGCACCTGTTGTCATTGCTAACGCAGTAAACGATGCATTGAAGCCTTACGGAGTGATCATTGATTCGCTACCTATAACACCTAATAAAGTATGGAGTATGATTAATCAGTCAACAAAACAGGGGGTATCATCATGAACGGAAGCGGAAAAGTAATATTGAATGCAGGAATTGAAAAAGCATGGGATGTGTTGCTTAATCCACAGGCGTTAAAGAACTGTATTATGGGTTGTACGAAGCTGGAGCCTGTTGAAGAGAATAAATATGAAGCGGTATTGTCCATCGGCATTGCGGCTGTTAAAGGAAAATATGAATCAACCATTGAAATTGCCGATATTCAAAAACCGAACCATTACAAGCTCATTGTAAAAGGGGAAGGAGGTCCCGGCAGTGTTGAAGCCACTGGGGCGGTGGATCTCGTTCCAATTGATGAAAATACAACGGAGCTCAATTATACGTACGACGCTGAAGTCGGCGGTAAAGTGGCGATGGTCGGTCAAAGAATGTTAAACGGCGTTGCTAAGCTGATCATCCAGGATTTCTTTAAAAAATTTAATAAAGAACTAGCTAAAAGTGAACAATCCGTCTAAGTAAATTGAGACAGAAAGGAGGGAGGTTCATGAAACCGGCAAAATTTGACTATTATTGCCCGAAAACAGTAGATGAAGCACTGGCGCTTTTAGAAGAAATAGGATTTGACGGCAAAATAATTGCCGGAGGTCAAAGTCTTGTACCGATTATGAATATGAGACTGTCAACACCGGAATACTTAATTGATATTAACCAGTTGAAAGATTTACAATTCATTGAGCTTGATGGTAGCAAAATGAAAATCGGCGCGTTAACGAGACAAACTGAAATTGAAATGTCCGATGCAGTTCGTAAACATCTGGGGCTTTTGAGTGAAGCCGTTCCTTATATAGGTCACGTTCAGACGAGAAATCGCGGAACATTTGGCGGAAGTCTTGTTCATGCTGATCCATCGGCTGAAATTCCACTATCATTAATGGCGCTCGGTGGAACACTTCATATTGCTTCTAAAGAAGAAGTACGGGAAGTAAACGTGGAGGAGTTTTTTGTCACTTATTTAACAACTGATATTATGCCGAATGAGTTGCTGACGGAAATCCACGTTCCAGTGCCTGAAGGAAGAACGGGATATTCATTTCATGAAATTTCACGACGCCACGGTGACTTTGCTCTCGTTGCCGCTGCCTGTCAATTGTCAATTGATGATCAGGACCGTATTTCAAAAGTTCGTTTGGTTTTGGGAGGCGTTGATGCGGTTCCGTTGTTGATTACAGACGCAAGCGTGATGGAAGGGGAGCATTTGTCTGCCCCGCTTCTAAATAAAATTGCCGATATGGTTGATGAAGCCGTAAATCCTGAATCAGATCTGCACGCAACCGCTGATTACAGAAGACACCTTGCGAAACAATTGGCAGTGCGTACAGTAAAAACAGCCTATGAACGAGCAAGGGGTGAAAACAATGAGCGTTCATAAAATTGAAGTTACAATAAACGGAAAAAAGTATCAGGAACAAGTCGAATCCAGAATGTTGCTCAGCGATTTTTTGCGAGAAACGTGCGGTCTCACTGGCACACATGTAGGCTGTGAGCATGGTGTGTGCGGTGCCTGCACGATCCACTTAAATGGTTCGGCTGTCAGGAGCTGTCTTATCTTTGCGGTACAGGTAGATGGGCAGGAAATAACAACGGTAGAAGGGTTGGCGAAAGATGGTGAATTGACGCCGCTGCAAAGAAATTTCATTGAATGTCACGGTCTTCAGTGCGGTTTCTGTACACCGGGTATCTTAATGTCAACAACCGACTATCTGCAAAAAAATCCGCAGCCAACACTTCAGGAAATTAAAGAAATGCTATCGGGACATTTATGCCGCTGCACAGGCTATGAAGGGATTATAAAAGCGATTCAAAAAACAGTCGATGAAAATAATCACCATTATGAAGCTGAAAGGAGATGATTGAATGAATGTTGTTACGATGTTCGATTTCGCTGTCGAACGTTTTCCAAATCGAGTCGCTGTTGTAGAAGGCGACAAAAGGTATACGTACAGACAGTTTCATAAGGAAGTAACGAAAGTAGCAGCTTCGCTTCAAAGAATCGGTATTAAGCAGCATGACCGCGTAATGATCCTTTTGAAAAATCGCCTTGAAAACATCGTCATTTATTGGGCGCTTCAAAAAATTGGAGCCGTGTACACGCCGATCAATTTCCGCTTGGCCGTGAAAGAGGTCGAGTACTGTGTAAACGATGCGGAGGCGACGGCTGTTGTATACGAAAATGCCAGCCAGGAATCCGTTTTGAAAGCGAACTTTCAGCAAAAGCCGATTCTGATTGGTGTTGGAGAAGTGGAAGGGGCTGATATTTATTATAATGAGCTCGTCGACCGGAGCCCTGGAAGTTTTGAAAAACCGGTGATCGATGACAATGATGTGGCTATCATGCTTTATACATCTGGCACAACCGGGAAACCGAAGGGGGTTCCGCGTACCCAGAAAAACGAATACAGTGCAGCTCTTGCCCATATTATTCAAAACCAATATCAGGACGGAGAAAGTACATTGGGCACGATGCCGCTCTATCATACGATGGGGATGCGTTCGCTTTTATCCATCATGTTTTTAAACGGCAAATACGTTATTTTGCCTGATTTCGACGCTAAAGAAGCGCTTGAATTATTGGAACGCGAAGAAATCACATCGCTTTATTTAGTGCCTACATTATATCATGACATTTTAAATCATGAAGAATTTTATAACTATGATTTGTCCAAGTTGAAGAAAATCGGCTATGCCGGTGCGCCAATGACAACCGCTTTAACAGAGAAGTGTGTGAAGATGCTGAAACCGGAAGTTTTTGTTAACCATTATGGGAGCACAGAAATTTACACATTTACGATCAATCCTAATGTTGCAGAAAAACCAGGATGTGCAGGCAAACCAGGAATACATCAAAACATCCGCATCGTTAAAGCCGATCCTAATGGTCAGTCAACACCGGAAGATATTGTTGAAAACGGGGAAATCGGTGAAATCATTGTTAGTATTGAATCTCCTGAAAGTTTCAAAGGTTATTGGAATCGGCCAGATGCTACAAAAAAAGCGATTAGGGATGGCTGGTATTTTACAGGAGACCTCGGCATGTTAGATGAGGATGGAGATTTATATGTTGTTGGGCGAGTAGACGATATGATCATTTCCGGCGGAGAAAATATTCATCCTGTTGAAGTGGAAGATGTTTTGTCAAAACATCCGAAAGTAGATGAAGTGGCTGTCATCGGCGAAGAAGATGAACGCTGGGGGCAAATTGTAGCCGCTTATGTTGTGCCGAAAGATCCGTCACTCACCATCCAGGAGCTAGACGATTATTGTAAGAACAATACAACGCTTTCCAACTTTAAACGTCCGAGAAAATACGTATTTATTAAAGAAGTACCAAAAAGCCCGGTTGGAAAAATTCTCCGCCGCAATATAAGAAATGGAGAATTTGAACTTTATCATATAAACGAAAATGAGGAAGCAGTTTATTAATTAATTAAAATAAATAACTCTAAGATGAAGAAAGGGGAACCAATGATGGAAGCAGTAAAACAATATGATCACATTCGCGTGGAAAAAAATCAGGAGAAAAAGACGGCTACTATTGTTTTTGACCGTCCAGAAAAAATGAACTATATCAGTATGCTCGCACGATCTCAATTTTCGGAAATTTTTGACGAGTTAAACAAAGACGATGACGTTCGAGTCATCATTATTAAAGGAGAAGGTAATCAGGCATTCAGCGCGGGAGGAAATATTCCAGAATTTATGGAAGTACACCAAGAAGAACTGTCACATCTTGCTGTAAATGTTGCGGCGCCGGAACGCTCTCCAAAGCCGGTGATCGCCCAATTGCAAGGTTATACATTTGGTGTTGGTCTTGAAATTGCGATGGCTTGTGATTTCCGTATCGCCGCCGATGATACACTCCTGGCGCTGCCAGAGATGAATCTCGGCATGATTCCAGGAAGCGGCGGAACACAGAGGGTAGCAAAAATAGCCGGATTAACCCGCGCGAAAGACATGATTATGAGAGCAAGAAGAATACCAGCTGATGAAGCATATCAATGGGGGCTTATCACAAAAGTGGTTCCGAAAGCAGAACTTGAAAATGAAGTCAATGCGCTTGCAGATGAACTTATGAAGTTTTCACCACTTGCGCTAAAAGTATGTAAACAAGTACTGAATGCCGCCTATGAAACACCTCTTAGCGCAGGTCTTGAAATTGAAGGAAAAGCATATGGTTTACTCCGTACAACAGAGGACTTCAAAGAAGGTGTAGCAGCATTCGTGGAAAAAAGAAAACCAAACTTCACAGGAAAATAAAATAATCATATTGTTTACAGCAATGCTCCCCCGACGACTGTCGCGGGAGCATATAAAATATTATAATTATCAGAAAATTCTATTAATAACAAGGGGAAAATATGTGCATGAATAAAATCACCAATGGACTAAAGGATTTTCCAAAACATTTAAACATCAGTACGATAAGTGCAGGTACAATTGCTGCCATTTTTGGATGTACCGGTCCTGCTCTTATCATTATCGGCGGAGCAGCAGATGGTGGGTTAACCCATGAGCAAACGATCTCGTGGCTTTTCGCAGTTTATTTCTTCGGAGGATTGATAGGGATTTATTTGGCTTTAAAATACCGTCAGCCAATTGCAGGAGCTTACTCCATTCCAGGTGCTGTACTTGTTGCTAGTGCATTGCCGCAATTTTCGCTCAATGAAATTGCAGGTGCCTATTTTGTGGCTGGTGTCATTGTTTTAATACTGGGAATTACCCGCACAATAGGAAAAATTATGGACTGGATACCTGTTCCAATTGTAATGGGCATGATTGTCGGTGCCATGATCAGGTTCGGAACCGGGATTATTACATCCATTGAACAGCTCCCATTTATTGCGGGTGCAGCGGTGCTCATTTACTTACTTTCGGTGCGGTTTATTAAAATCCTTCCACCGATTTTAACCTCTTTCTTTGTTTCTGTCATACTAGTGGCTGTTACAAATCAATTCCAATTTCAAAATACAGAAAGTAGTTTCGTTATTCCACAGATTCTTATACCTTCATTCAACCTTGATGCGATTATATCTGTTTCGCTTCCTCTCGCTCTGCTAGTCATTGGCGCTGAAAATGCACAAGCAACCGGAGTACTAATGGCTCAAAGTTATAAGCCGCCGGTCAACGTTATGACTATATTAAGCGGCATCGGCGGAATGGTGACCTCTTTCTTTGGTGGACATAACGCAAATATTGCCGGACCGATGACAGCAATCTGTGCATCAGATGAAGCGGGGGAAAATAAGGATGGACGCTATGCCGCTGTTGTGGTAAACGGTATCTTGTTTAGTTCGTTTGGATTGCTTGCTGGTATTGTTGTACCGTTTGTTACTGCGCTTCCATCAGCACTTGTCAGTACCGTCGCAGGTCTTGCGATGATCAGTGTTTTAGTTAATTCCCTTCAAACGGCTTTTTCAGATACTAAATTTCAAATTGGCGCGTTTTTCGCTTTAGTGATTGGGATGTCCGGTGTTAGTTTTTTTAATATCAGTTCACCGTTTTGGGCCCTTGTTGGCGGAGTAATCGTTTCTTTGATCATCGAACACAATCATTTTAATTTTAAAAGCAAAAATGACAAACGGTCTCAGCTGTCAGAAAAAACAGAACCATTTGCTTCGGAATTTTCTTAAAATATAATGCAAGTTATCATTTTCGTTCTTTGTAAATAACTCTTTTCTGACAACTCACCAAAATAGTAATCGCTTTCAATTTGTTTTGTAGCATAGGTAAGTGTCAAAAGTTCAAGCAAACAAGAACAAATCAAAGAAAATGTGAAAGCGGTAGATGTTCAACTTTCGAGTGAAGTAAGCGAGAACAAATGGAAGCGATTTTTGCATAAACATATAAAAAGACACCCTTCTTGTAGAATGAAAACGTTTTCTATTTAACTACAAGAAGAGGTGTCTTTATATATTTTATGCCATGTGACATGTGATCTGATGTAATTTTATAGGAAACAGCACTGTGCTATATAACGACTGATTAAAAAACGGAGTTTGTCGGTTGCCGTAATCCTTCTCGTCAAATGACTGTTGCCGATCATTTTTGGATAATGAACATCCCCAGCTTAATTAGCCGGTGAAATCGGATTAGATACAAAGGAATTCCGTGAGGCGCTCGAAACCCGTAAATACAAAGAGGTGCATGAAAGAGCGCTTCATCATGCGTACCATGAAGCCAATATCACCGCGGTACCTACCTTTGTTATAGGAGAGACTGTTCTCACAGGCGTTCGTTCAAAAGAAACATTGGAACAAATCATTGTGGATGAATTAAAAAAGCAAACACCTGACACTTTTACGGAAGGCATGGCGTGTGGAATTGATGGGTGTTAATCGTTTTTTTGATGAGCAAGTTGCCTCGCTTGCTGGATTCATGTCGTTATCTCTTATTTGTAAGGTGATATGCCGTTCGTGGCGGAACGGTATACGTCAACCAATCTTGAGAAAAAGACATAAATATATGCAAATTGCTTCGAGAAGTGCGTGCTCTCATATATTAAAAAGAATTAGAGAAGATGAAGTAAAAATTTTCATCTGCAAAGGTCGCTTACAAAAGCGCACTTTCTTTTTTATAGCATGTTTGTAAAGAAGAGTTGTTTTTATTTATGATGGAGGACGTAACTAAAATTTGGACACATATAAAAATACAACATAAACATTAGCTGTGCATCAAGCTTTTTGAAAGATGTATACATATCATAAAATAACAGCGCAAAGGAGGTCCCGCCGTAACGATGCTCGGGTCTCATCTTTATGCTTTTTATCGCAAAATATAATTTTGCGCTTGTTTATTGGAGAATTCTGTTTTCAGCCTTAGTACATCATTCTAATCTGGATTCCTCTTTATTTCCCCGCCACGGAAAGAATAACTCGATTTGATCTCGGATATTTTTTGTATAAAAGTCATGTAAAAAATAATTGTTTAAATTTTGAGGGATACAGCTAAAATTTAAAGTAACGTTTTATGAAGAAGCTCTTAATATTACAAACAGCTTCTTGACAAAAAACAAGTTTCTTAAATACAATAAACCTATTAAATAGGTAGGAAATATAAGGATAAAAAATAGGGGGGAATGAACAAAATGAAATTTTTTAGAAGTAGTAAATGGAAAAAAAGATTAATAGTAGCAGTTGCGGCTTTTGGGTTGCTTTTCAGCACAGCTGCATGCGGAAACAATGAAAATGCTGCTCAGCATTCAAGCGAATCACAACAGCAAAATGATAGCAATGAGCAGCTTCGTAAAGTACGTGTCGGTTATTTAAATGTAATGGACGATGCACAAGCGATGTTGGCGAACGAAGGCGGATTTTATAAGAAGCATGGTTTAGATGTAACGATGCAAATGTTCAACAGCGGTACGGATCTTATTAAGGCAATTGTTGGCGGACAATTGGATGCCGGTGTGCTTGGATTTACGAATGCGTTAACTTGGTTAGATAAAGGAGCAGACATTAAAATTGTTGGTGGAGCTCAAATGGGCTATCACAGCATGTTAGTACGCAAAGATAGCGGAATTCAATCATTGGCTGATTTGAAAGGGAAGTCTGTTGCTTCTCAACAACAAGGCAGCACGGCTGACATCGTGCTGAACGGAGTGGTCTGGAAAAAGGCTGGCATCACGAAGAACGATGTGCAAATGCAGTATGTTTCTCCATCTGTCGCAATCCAATCTCTTGCGGCTGGAAAAGTAGATGCAGCTTTTGTATTCGAACCTTATGATTCGATAGCCCGTTTAACAACCCCTGTTGAACAAATTTATGAAATTGGTAAAGAATGGCCTTTTCCTTGTATGGTTGTCATTACATCAGGGAAAATGATAAAAGAAAACAAAGAAGCTGTTTATGCTTTGCTTGATGCCCAAAAAGAAGCCATTGAAATGCTAGAAGAAAAACCGGCGGAAGCAGCTAAGTTAATTACGAAATACTTCATTAAGGAAGCCGAACTTGAAACTTCTGACGGCAAAAAAATCGCAGCAACGAAAGTGATCGAAGAATCGATTAAATCACAAACTTTCAATTGGGAGATTACTCCTGAACAGGTGGAAAAAATGCAGGAAATCGCCAAAATGATGGTTGAACAGGGAATTTTAAAGAAAGAAATTGATGTAAAAAAAGCGCTTGATTTAAGCTGGCAGGAACAAATTAAAGAATAGCAGGGATGGGGATGGCGGTGCCGAAGATGAAATCGCAAACATGGAAAAAAGTTTGGCCTTATGCGGCGGCTGTTGGTACCTTGCTGCTAATATGGCAAGTCGCCGCTTTTTTCTTACCACCTTATTTGCTGCCCGGGGTTCCAACTGTGTTGGAACGATTAGCTGCCGGAATAACAGAACCTGAGTTTCTTACATCTTTAAAAGAGAGTTTGTTTCGTCTTATTATCGGTTATCCAAGTGCCTGCTTACTCGGTGGGCTATTAGGGCTGTTAGCAGGCCTGTCACGAGGATTTGCCGTTTATTTAAGAAGCTTGATTGCCATCTTGCAATCGATTCCACCGATTACTTGGATTCCGTTTTTAATTATTTTGTTTGGTTTCGGCAATGTTCCGATTATTACGGTCATTATTATCGCCAGCTTTTTCCCGATGGCTTTATCGGTCATGAATGCAACCGAAGGGATTAACCGCACACACCTCGAAGTCGCGAAAGTGTTAGGCGCTACGAAAGGGCAGCTTTTACGAAAAGTATACCTGCCTGAAACGCTGCCTTCCTTTATCACGGGAGCTCAAGTAGCGTTTGGAAACGCGTGGCGCTCTCTTATTGCCAGTGAGATGGTTGGCGGAGCATCGAGCGGTCTCGGATTTTCAATCAAGTTTGCCGGAGAGGTTGCGCAAATGACAGATGTATTATTGTATATCGTCATTATTGGTATGATCGCCGCTTTCTTTGATCATGTCGTGCTTGAATGGTTAAAACGACGAGTGTTAAAGTGGCGCTATATTGAGGGGGCGAAGTGAGCATGCAGACATTAGAGATACAAAGGGTTCATAAATCGTTCGGCTCTCTAAAAGTATTGGAAAATATTAATCTAACGATTGAAAAAGGAAAGTTTGCCGCCATCGTTGGCCCTTCAGGGTGCGGCAAAAGCACACTTTTACGGATGGTGGCTGGATTAGAAACGCCAGATGAAGGAACGGTTCAAGCAGATGGAAAAGTGATAAAACAGCCTTCTCCTGAACGGATGATGATTTTCCAGGAACATGCCCTGTATCCATGGTTAACCGTAGGAGAAAATGTCGAAATGGGGTTAGAGTTGGCCGGTGTTTCAAAAGAAGAGCGACGAAAACGGGCGCAAGAGGTTTTAAAAACAGTGGGACTTGACGGTTTTTACAATTATTATCCGAGTCAGTTATCAGGTGGGATGCGCCAGCGCGTTTCAATTGCCAGAGCACTTGTTATGGATCCGGACGTATTGCTTCTTGATGAACCGTACGGAGCACTTGATGCTATGACTCGTCTGACGATGCAAAATGAGCTGCTGAAACTTTGGGAAGGATCTGGTAAAACGATGTTATTAATTACTCATGATATTGATGAAGCTTTATATTTAGCCGATCAGATTTTTGTCATGAGCGCTCGTCCGGGAAAAGTAGTTCAAACAATCGATCTAGATCTTCCGAGACCCCGCAGTCGGCATAGCCAACGCTTTGGTGAACTAAGACAAGAAATTATGCAGCTTCTCGGACTTGAAGAATAAAAATGTGACAGTTTTAATTATAAAAACAGGGACTTGTCACTGTTCGAGGTGACAGGTGCTTTTTTATCAGAAACTTTATCTTTTTCAGCCGAGAAGGTTTTTGTAAGGATGTTAAGTGGGAGTAGTTCAATGTACACTACGTATCTTTAATGAATACTCATAAAATATAGTTTTAAAACTTATGCCTGCCACTCTCTCCGTTTCATCAAGGTTTTCTTTTGGAAAGTGACAGGCGTTTTTTTATAATTGGTAAGTCATTTTCTCCAATTGTTCGGCTGAAGTAGCGACATTAGAGACGGCTTCGTTAATTTCTGTTACAACGTGAACATATTGTCTCATTTCATGGCCAATGCGACGGTTTTGCTCGCGAATTTGTTTGAGAGATGCCGCAAATGTATCAAAAAATTGATTGATTTTTTCCATGTCATCTGTGCCTTCTGCAACTAAC
Source organism: Paranoxybacillus vitaminiphilus (assembly GCF_003259935.1). Taxonomy (GTDB): domain Bacteria; phylum Bacillota; class Bacilli; order Bacillales; family Anoxybacillaceae; genus Paranoxybacillus; species Paranoxybacillus vitaminiphilus. The sequence goes on from NZ_QLMH01000011.1 coordinate 50,581, forward strand.
GTTACCATCGATTGCAGTGATTCGGAAATGATGTCCATTTTTTTGTTGATTTCATTTAATATGTCCGTCACACCGGAGACGGATTGTTTTGTTTGTGATGCTAAATTGCGGACCTCATTGGCTACGACAGCAAATCCTTTTCCGTGTTCCCCCGCTCGTGCCGCTTCAATGGAAGCATTTAACGATAACATGTTCGTCTGATCGGCAATGGCAGTGACAAGGCTATTGATGTTTTCAATTTTATTAGCGGACTGCTGTAAACTTTGCATTTCTGTCTGGATTTTCGTCATCATCGCTTCAATACGGTTGATTGTTGACAGTTGATTTTGCAATTTCTGCTGTCCTTCAATAGATTGCTGTTTGCTCAAATCCGCAATCGCTGATGCTTCTTCAGCAAAATTTAAAATTTCTTTTGCCTGATTAGTCAGCTCAGAAACGGAGGAGCTCACTTCGCTTGATACGCTAGAAAGCTCTTGCACCATTGCTTTTAGCTGCTTTTTTAATTCATTTTTCAACTGCTCTATTTGAAGACGGGCTTCTTCGTTTGCCTTCTCATATTGTTCTAAGACAAGCTGCTGCTCGAAGCTTAATATTTTCGTAACCGATTTCACTGCTTCCAATAACATATACGGATCGCGAATGTGCGGTGAAATCACTTCCAAAATGGATAAAAGCAGCTGTTGAAACGCGCACATATACCATTTTGGCAATAAGCCGATGCGTAAATGAGTAACAGCAATGCGCGTCCGTTTTGAAATAAATTCCTCATCGATTTTCCCGCTAAACATTTCGATGACATGAATTCTGAGTGTCTGTTTCAACCGGTCAATAGAGCTGTGCCGATTAATAATTTCAACAAGGGACTGCTCTGTTTGTAGCGTATCGTAAAAGCGTGTCACGATAAAATCGATTTTTTCCTCAATAAATGGCTTTAATTCTGTTAACAGCGCTAAATCTCGTTTTGTTAATTCAATCATTTCTAGCTGCTTATCCATTACTGCATCTTGAAGATGAACCGGAGAAGCCGGACTGCTCAGAACTTCAGCGATGTCAGCATTTGAATTTTCTCTTTTTTTTCTAAAAAATGTGAAATTCATTGTTGTCATCTCCTCTTTTATCTACGTTAACATTAAAATAATTATATAAGATAATCTTATCGAATTTTGTAAAAAATGCGATGAGAAAATCATCCTAATTGTTTGAACTCATGTCTGTTAGAAGTAAGAGGTGTTTTTATATGGAGAAAACCATTTTGTTTGATGGGATATGCAACTTCTGTAACGCAAGCGTTCGGTTTATTATCAAACGAGACCCGCAATCTCGTTTTCGTTTTGCATCCTTACAAAGCGAAGTCGGGCAGAAGATGCTAATAAAGTATAAAATTCCTGGGAATATCAACAGCTTTATATTCATTGATGGAGAAAGGTGCTACACGAAATCCAGTGCGGCGTTAAGAGTGTGCAAGCATTTAAAAGGATTTTGGAAGTTGTTTTATGTTTTCATTCTAGTTCCGCGTCCGCTTCGTGATCGTTGTTATCATTTTATTGCGGAAAATAGATATAAGTGGTTTGGGAAAAGGGAGAGCTGCATGATTCCAACTCCGGATATTCGAAGCAGATTTTTAGAGTAGAATCCAATATCTCCTATCCTGAAAGCTGATCAACGGAGAATAAAAAACATAATAGGCATACGATGATTTCAACGATGGACACTCCGTTATTAGGAGCTGTCGATACAGCAGTAGCGGGACAATTTCCCGAGCCGGTATAAATTGGCGGTGTTGCTGCAGGAACAATGATGACAATGTATTGGTTGTTTGTTTTTTGGGATGCTCGGCGTAGCTGTACAGGTCATAAACTATCTGAAATAAAGGAGAGATTCAAATGGACGATATTCTTTGATCCGAATTTACTCGTATGGGCGCACTTGCTGTATTAGACAAGCAACCAATTTATCAAATCGCTACATTTCTGCCGTTGCGCTTGCTCTAGGCATTGCATACGCTACATTTGAAGCGACAACATTCGACTCATCTGTGCTGCTTAGCGGGGGAGTTAAGTAATCGGTTCAGTTGTGTCAATTCAATATGCTCTTGAAAAAGGAGGAGAGGATCAATAATGGTACGTATTGTTTTAGATGCCGGACATGGAGGAAAAGATCCAGGAGCTGTTGCAAATGGTTTGCAAGAGAAAGACATTACATTAGCTATCGTCAAACATATCGGGCGTATTCTTGGCGAATATGAGGGTATAGAAGTACACTATACACGTGTAGATGACCGTTTTCTTGAATTAGAGGAACGTGCGGTGATTGCGAATAAATTGAAAGCTGATTTTTTCCTTTCTGTTCACATCAACGCCGGCGGCGGGACAGGATTTGAAAGCTATATTTTCAATGGCAATGTCAGCGCAACAACAATCACATATCAAAACGTGATTCATGCGGAGATCGTAAAGGCGGTTGGCAACATCACGGATCGTGGCAAAAAACGCGCGAACTATGCCGTGCTTCGCGAAACCAGGATGCCGGCTCTTCTAACAGAAAACTTGTTTATCGACAACGTCAATGATGCTGCCAAATTGAAATCAGAGCAATTTCTTCTACAAATCGCGCATGGTCATGTTGAAGGAATGGTGAAAGCATTCGGTTTGAAGAAGGAAAAGGAGAAAACGAAGGTGACAAAACCAACGAAAACACAGTATGATCAAGAAGTAGATGCAGCGTTTGAATTTTTGAAGCAACACGGGGTTGTGACGCAAGACCGCCGGAATGAACCGGTGACACGCGCTCAAATGTTTTTGATGCTGCATCGATTTGCGAAAAATATATTGAAGGAGTAGCATTTATCCCCTGCGGTTTGGCGTGGGGGTTTTTAATTTTTATACTAAATTTCCACATTACTTTTATGAATATTTCGGGAATTAAGAAAAATGAACCTCGATGTTAAACAGATTTTCAAAGCTCCAACTTATGAGCCACTCGCTACAGTTGATGTCTTCTACACATATATTCCTTCTTGGCAGGTATATTCAGGGGCAAAACGAATGGATATTGCCGTTGGCGATGTCATTGAAATTTGGCTGAAAAAAGGGGCGTACGGCTGGGAGCCTGCATTATCAGGAAATACAGTGAAACATATCAAGTACGTAGAGAATCGCAAAGAACCGATTCCAGAACCAATTTGGCATTCTATGAAACGAAACATTCGTAACGTTTGGCTAAGACATTCCAGTGTCACTGTATGGATTGGAATTCTCGCTTTTCTTTTCACGTTCGTTCTGTTTGCTTGGAGAAAGCGCAAATAGAATTTGTTGTAAGAAAATACAGAAAATTTATTGACTTTCATGGGCAAAGGGAATATTCTAATTATAAAAGTTTGGAAAGCAGAGGAGAGATGAGCAATGAGTTTAGTTCAGGAGAGAAGAGGGTATTTCGGAGAATTTGGCGGAAGTTTTGTGCCGCCGGAGTTACAGGAAGTGCTTGATTATTTAGAAGAGCAGTTTTTGCAGTATAAAGATGATCACGAGTTTAACGAAGAATTTAAATTTTACTTAAAGGAGTATGTCGGCCGCGCAAATCCGCTTACTTTTGCGGCTCGGCTTACCGAGCGGTTAGGCGGAGCAAAAATCTATCTGAAACGCGAAGATTTAAACCATACCGGTTCACATAAGATTAATAATGTCATCGGACAAATTTTGCTTGCGAAACGAATGGGTGCGAAGCGCGTAATCGCTGAAACAGGTGCGGGACAGCACGGTGTCGCCACAGCGACAGCTTGTGCAATGTTTGGCATGGATTGCACGATTTATATGGGGGAGGAAGATACAAGACGCCAGGCTTTAAACGTGTTTCGTATGGAATTGTTGGGAGCCAAAGTCGTCCCTGTGTCAAAAGGGCAGGGAAGATTAAAGGATGCGGTCGATGAAGCATTAAATGACCTTGTCCAAAACTATAAGGACACATTCTACTTGCTTGGCTCAGCGGTTGGACCCCATCCATATCCAAGCATCGTCAAGCATTTTCAGTCTATAATCAGTGAAGAGAGCAAGATGCAAATTTTGGAAAAAGAAGGGCGTCTTCCGGATGCCGTGATTGCTTGCGTCGGCGGCGGAAGCAACGCGATTGGCGCGTTTGCTCATTATATTGACGAGCCAGGCGTACGTCTGATCGGCGTCGAGCCGGAAAAAGCGGCGACGCTGACAAAAGGTGTTCCAGCCGTGCTTCATGGGTTTAAATGTTTAGTGCTGCTGGATGAAGAAGGAAATCCGCAGCCGACTTATTCGATTGCCGCTGGTCTTGACTACCCGGGAATCGGGCCTGAGCACAGCTATTTAAAAGTTTCCGGACGTGCCGAGTATTATACGGTGACAAACGAAGAAGTGCTTGAAGCGTTTCAAGTGTTATCGAGAACAGAAGGAATCATTCCGGCGCTTGAGAGCACTCACGCGGTGGCATATGCCATGAAGCTGGCGCCGGCATTAAGCAAGGAACAAATCATTATCGTCAATCTTTCCGGACGCGGCGATAAAGATGTCGAGCAAGTATTTCATATGTTAAAACAACCATAAATGCTTTAAAGAATTTTAATGTTAAAAGGTTGACCCTAACTAAAGCAAAGTCTATAGTACATATAGAGTAGAAACACTATATATTATAGATTATAGATTATAGATTATAGACTTCGCGTGAGGTGAGACACTTTTGGGTCAACCTCTTTTATTTTGACAGTTTAGACATGAACTTCAATTTCGGTATCAACATGATCCGAAAGAATGCGGAATGTATACTGTTAACAATAAAAATCACCTGAGGAAAAAGGACGTAACAGGGCAGTTGTTTAGCAAATGGTAAATGAAATGTTTTGTATGATGTCACTATGAAAAACAAAGAGCGAATTTAAACTGCTAACTTCTCAAGTTGATAAAATGCTTGGACGATTTTCTCGCTATCAACAGGGATATTCATAAGATGAATAGATTCATGCGGTTGGACGATTTCTTCGGCAATATAAGTTAGTTTTTCTTTTTCTGTTGCATCAAGACCGAGTTGTTTTAACGTATAAGGAAGCTTTAAATCGCGATAAAATGGAAGCAAATGATGAATTTCATCCCAATTTTTTTCAAGGGCTAGCTGCACGAGAATTCCATATGCCACTTTTTCTCCATGCAATAAATGATGTGTTTCGGGTACCTTCGTTAATCCGTTATGAACGGAATGGGCCGCTGCTATTCGTCCATATTGATCACCAAACCCTCCAACCATGCCGCCTGCCATAATAATCGTTTCAATTACTTTGCGGAATGATAAGGTATCGCGTTTTTCTACTAAGTCGTTTATGGCCGCTCGGCTATGTTCGAGCAGCTCCGTTTTGCAAAGATAGGCCGTTTGATGAGCGATTTTTACGGAAAGAGGAGGGTTGTTTACTTGGCGAATGATACAATCGGCTTCATACCATTTGGCAAGTGTATCCGCAATTCCGGCTCGAAGATAAGCGGCTGGTGAATGTAGCAATATTTTTGTATCAACTAAAACGATTAACGTTGATTTTGGAAAAATATCATAGCGAATAAATGTTCCGTTTTCATCATAAATCACGCTAAGAGGTGTCCAAGCTGCGCAAGTAGAAGCAAGAGTAGGAATTAATACTACATCAAGATGCGTTTGATTGGCAACGGCTTTAGCTAAATCTAGCACTTTTCCGCCGCCAATTCCAATGATGACATCAAAATGCACACAAAGGGACGATAACCGTTCAATTTCAGACAATGAACACTCTCCGTTATATCGGAAAAAGGAATAAGTGAATTCGCCGTTTTTAGGGAAGTACGGCTCAGCGGCTTTCCATGACCGTTCTCCGCAAATGACAAAAACATTTTTAAAACCATGTCTTTGCAGCAAAGCTTCGAGATGCATTAACACTCCGCTTTCACATACATAATAATTAGGAGCGCCACGAACTTCGATGATGTCCATCTTTTTATTCCCCCTTTTCGAAAGACTAGAATAGGAGAAAGAGGGTGTCTTATAAGGGTCTGACCTCACGCCTAGTTTGATGTCCTATATATTGTGTTGGGGTCTGACCCTGGGTTTTTGGAACACCCTCTTGTTATACGGATTTACTGTTTTCGTTTTAACATCCACTCTGGTTTGCCGAAACCTTTAAATTGTTCATCAATTACTTTTTCAAACTCTTCGGATTCAACGGCTTCTTTAATATCTTTCACAAATTGCTTGTTTAAATCTTTTGTATTTACGACAACACGGTTACGGTATTGATCAGGCATCTTTTCTAATACAAGTGCGTCAAGCAAGTTCATTTTTGCTGCTAATGCAAAATTTCCAGGCACAGCAGCCAAATCAACGCTTTCTACCGCACGAGGTAACTGACCGGCTTCAATTGGCTTAAACTGAAGGTTCTTGACATTTTCTTTTATATCTTTCTCAGAGACCGTTAGCGGGTTTGCTGCTGGGTCGAGCTTAATGAAGCCTGCATCTTGTAAGATTAAGAACGCTCTTGCTGCGTTTGTCGGATCGTTAGGAATCGCAATCTGACTGCCTTCTTTCACTTCGTCCAGCGATTTAAATTTTTTTGAGTAAATGCCCATTGGTGCAGTTGGAACGGCGATCACTTCTGAAAGGTCAAGGTTATTTTCTTTCGCAAAGTTCTCCATATAAATTTTGTGCTGGAATAGATTGGCATCCAAATCACCGTTAGCAAGAGCCAAGTTTGGTTGAATGTAGTCGCTGAATTCTACGACTTTTACTTGATAGCCTTTCTTTTCGAGAATCGGTTTAATCGCTTTATTCACCATGTCGCTGTAAGGACCGGAAGTGGCCCCGATCGTAAGTTCTTTTTTCTCTGTAGAATTAGTAGAATTAGAAGTGGTTTCTTTGCTTCCGCAGGCTGCGAGAAGCCCAAAGGATAACAGTAAAACGAGAAAGATGGATAATTTCTTCATAAAAAATCCCCCTATGATATTTATATTTTTAAAGGACCTTATCGCTTATCAACAAGACGAGCGATACGGTCACCTGCAAACTGAATCATTTGCACAAGGCAGATTAAAATGACAATCGTCGTAATCATGACAGTATTGTCATATCGGTAATACCCAAAGCGAATCGCAAGGTCCCCGATTCCTCCGCCGCCGACAATTCCTGCCATCGCTGAATATCCGACTAAACTTATCGTTGTAATCGTAATTCCGTGCACAATGCCGGGACGGGCTTCAGGTAAGAGGACGTCTTTTATAATCATCCAAGGCGTGGCCCCGACAGCAACAGCTGCCTCGATCACACCTTTGTCAATCTCCCGCAAAGAAGTTTCTACAATTCTGGCAAAAAACGGAGTCGCCGCAACGGACAATGATACAGAAGCTGCTGTAGGTCCGATGGTTGTTCCGGTAATGAGTTTAGTGAGCGGCAACAGTCCAACAAGCAAAATCACAAAAGGAATCGAACGAATCATATTGACGACAAATCCAAGGATCGATTTAACGGTTGTATTTTCTAAAAATAGCCCGCGGTCGGTGACGAATAATAAAATTCCTAAAGGAAGTCCGGCGATAATCGCCACCGATAGAGAAATGGCAACCATGTAAAGCGTCTCTAAAAACGCTTTATTCAGTTCAGGAACTAAATTGATAAGCGAATCAAGCAGCACTTGCAATGACCTCCAATCCATTTGTTCTTGCGGAAATATAATCAATAGCCCGCTGAACTTCATCAGGCTCTCCTGTAAGTTCCATAATGAAAATTCCAAGCGGCATATCTTGAATGTACTCAATTTTTCCATGTAAAATATTCCCTTTTACTTTGAAGGTTTGGAGCATATCAGAAACAACTGCTTCTTCGGCCATCTCACCTTTGAACTGAATTTTTATAATTGTTCCAGTGCGTTTTTTCAATAAATGGTCAGGAAGCTCAAATTGCAGAACGCTATGAATAAACGATTTTGTCAGCTCTTCTTTCGGATTCGTAAAAATATCATACACAGTTCCTAATTCGATCACTTTTCCATTCTGCATCACGGCAATACGGTCACATATGTCTTTAACGACTTCCATTTCATGAGTAATTAACACAATCGTAATTCCAAGTTCGCGGTTAATCTTTTTCAACAAGGCTAGAATCGACTTTGTCGTACTCGGATCAAGCGCTGATGTTGCTTCGTCGCATAAAAGGACAGTCGGCTCGTTTGCGAGTGCACGCGCAATTCCGACTCGTTGTTTTTGGCCGCCGCTTAGCTGGGAAGGGTACGCATCGCGTTTATCAGTAAGACCAACCATTTCCAGCAGTTCATTCACTCTTTTTTCAATTTCCTCTTTTGATTTTTTTGCGGCTTTTAAAGCAAATGCGACATTTTCAAATACTGTTTTTGAACTTACGAGGTGGAAATTTTGGAAAATCATTCCGATCTTTAAGCGTGCTTGTCGCAATTCCTTTTTATTTAAAGTTGTTAAGTCGACACCATCGATAATAACTTGGCCGGATGTCGGGCGTTCTAAAAGATTTAAGCATCGTAACAGCGTGCTTTTCCCGGCGCCGCTATAGCCAACAATCCCGAAGATTTCACCATTTTTGATGGTTAAAGAAACATTATCTACGCCAATGACTTTATTTTTTTTGGATGAATATATTTTTACTAAATTTCTTACCTCAATCATCGAATCCCCCCTGTTTTTATTTCTCTATTTATTCACATCGTTTCGTAATTGAAAAGAAGACAGCAAACGTTCACCTTATACGTGTCTGATCTATAAGTGTTTGACCTCACATGCATTTCACATATATCGTTCATTTATCCATGCGCTGTCTTACATATTGTGTTGTGGGGTCTGACACTTTGCTTTTGGATCAGTCTCGTATTATTTATCCTTGCAAATTATGATAAGAAAAAATGCCTCTTTCATTCAGAAAGAGGCATCGGGTATCTATTGTACACGACTTATCTTTCAGAATGAAAGCCATTCTGCAGGATTTGGCACCGTTCCTGTTATAAGGAGGTTGCCGGACGTCATAGGGCCTGTTCCCTCGGTCACTCTTGATAAGCGGTGATCGTATTCAATTTTTACAACAATAATAATTCTTGAAAAAATGATTGTCAATATATTTTTATCTATGTCAACGGAAGATAACGCTTACATTCTTGGTGTATATAGAAAAAAATTTTTTAACGAGTTTTTCATATAGGCAGGGAAGAACGTCAACATGGTTAGTAAACTATACGTAATAGGAAAAAGTGATTTAAAATACTTGTATGAGATTAAAAATTTGCGGGGTGATCTTCATGCACGTTGTGACTGCTTCAGAAATGTACGCGATTGATCGATATACAATTCAGCAAATCGGCATGAGTGAAGAATCGTTGATGGAAAATGCCGGACAAGCTGTCGCTACAGTTTTGCTGGAACGAATTCAACCTGCTCAGCGCGTCGCTGTTTTAACGGGAACAGGCAACAATGGCGGCGACGGGTTTGTTGTTGCGAGGGTGCTAAAGAGCCATGGTTATACGACGGATTTATGGTTAATACCGCCAAAGGAAAAAGTAAAAGGCGCGGCGAAAAAAGCACTTGAAATCTATGAAAATTCGGGATATGAAGTAAAGAATTACATAGGAAATGAGAAGGAATTTATCAAACAATTACGTTATTATGATGTGATCATTGACGCTTTGCTTGGAATTGGCGTAAATGGAGCATTGCGCTCTCCATATAAAGAAATCATTGAGAAAGTGAACGAAACAAAGGGACTTGTTGTGTATGCGATTGACGTACCAAGTGGAATTCCAGCGGACGGGGGAGAGGTGGAAACAGCGATTCAGGCGAATGTAACGATTACGATTCAATATCCAAAGCTAAGTGCATACACATTTCCAACAGCTGATTACTATGGTGAATTAATCGTAGTGGATATCGGTATTCCTCCGCTTTCTTTAGAAAAAAATGCCGAGTTTCGCCAACTATGGAGTGAAGCGGCTGTCGTAAGAACGCTGCCGGTAAGAAAGCGTTCGTCCCATAAAGGTACTTATGGAAAAGGGCTTGTGATTGGCGGCTCGCGGAATATGACAGGCGCTGTCACTATGGCCGCAAAAGCGGCTTTAAGAAGCGGAGCTGGATTGCTGACAATGGCTGTTCCGGATGATGTTTATCCCGTTGCCGCCACCCATATTCCAGAGGTGATGTATCATCCATGCTCATCGTTGAACGGCTGCTTTGCCGGGGAAATCGATTTGATCACCTTGGATGTTGACGCGATTGCCGCAGGACCGGGCATGGGGAGAACGATGGGAACGAAAAATGTTGTCCAAAAGGTGCTATGCCAAGATGTTCCAGTCGTTCTTGATGCGGATGCGTTATATTTTTGGAACGATTATGTTTCGATAGTACGTGAACGAACAGAAGCGACGATTTTAACGCCGCATCCTGGAGAAATGGCGCGAATGCTTGGTGTTTCCATTCACGATGTTGAAAAAGACCGTTTTGGCATTGCCAAGCAATTTGCAATGAACTATGGTGTCTACCTTGTGTTAAAAGGACCTTACACCATTGTCACGACTCCAGATGGAAAGCAATACGTGAATACGAGCGGAAATCCGGCGTTGGCAAAAGGCGGAAGCGGTGATGTACTCACTGGAATCATTCTTGCGTTTATCATGCAGCACGACAACATTCAAGAAGCGATTTGCAATGCCGTGTTCGTGCATGGAAAAGCGGCGGATGCGCTCGTCGAGAAGGAGCATTCACCATTGGATGTGCTTGCGACAGATGTTATCGAGGCCGTTCCGCAAACGCTTTTTTCACTTTATAAAAAGGGAGTCTCGTATCAGAAACAAAGATGAAGTATATGAATACGAAAAATAGACCTCTTCCTAGCATTGCCGTTCAAGCGAGGTCTATTTTTATTTTGATATTTCGATGGTTGCTTTTGGGGCAGTCTTATTTGTCAATGATGTGTTTTTAATAAGTGAAGCTTTTCCTCTGTGCGGGCGATGCGGCTAATTTGGTAGTCTAACCGTTGATGAATATAGATGATGTCTTCTTTTGTGGCCATCTCACGACGAATATGGGCAATCTCATGCATCATGCTATCCTGAAGACTGCGCTGTTCAACCTGATTGTCCCGAATGGCTTTCACCATTTTTGTGTTCTCATCCATTTGCACTTTTAACAAATAAAGTTCTTCCTCTTGCTTGTCCATTCTCTGTTTTAGCGTTTCGACATCTTGTTTGAGACTTTGCATATCGTCTTTTAGTGTCTCCACATCTTGTTTGAGACCTTGCACATCGTCTTTTAGTGTCTCCACATCTTGTTTGAGACCTTGCACATCGCCTTTTAGCGTTTCGACATCTTGTTTGAGACCTTGCACATCGCCTTTTAGCGTTTCGACATCTTGTTTGAGACTTTGCACATCGCCTTTTAGCGTTTCGACATCTTGTTTAAGACCTCGTACATCTTCTTTTAATGTTTCGACATCTTGTTTAAGACCTCGTACATCTTCTTTTAATGTGTTCGTATCTTGTTTGACGCTCTTCATGTCTTCTGTCAAGCCTTGAACGAGATCCACTAATTGTATGAGGAGTTGTTCTTGCACTCGTGTTCACTGTCCTTTCTTTTTAAGGATATGACATTTCCGTAGGAGATGGATAGGAGTAGAGGAGTGGCAGAAGATAGAGAAGCAGTTGAGGAAATGTCTTTCAAAATGATATTAGCATATTCCGACAAAAACGACTATATGAGTTGTGAAATACTTTATTCAAAACCAACTGCTTGCCAACCAGCTGTATGGTTATAGTGAAAAGCCGCAAGTCGTGAGGATGCAAACGAATGAAGTTTTTGAGTTTTTATGCCATACTATCAGAAAAATAAAAAGGATTTTTCGCTAACGTGCTGAAATAATCCAAGGAGAAATGATTGAATGGGAGGATAAAAAATGGAAACGGTATTACTTACTTTCGCAAACCAATTGGCGATACTGGAATTGAATCGCCCAGATTCATTGAATGCGATGAATGAACAGATGCTGACGGAAATAATGGCAAAGTTAAAAGAAGTTGAAAAAAGTGATGCTCTTATTTTACTTATGACAGGAAAGGGGAGAGGATTTTCAGCAGGTGGCGATATCAAAACGATGTTAAACATAGAAGATCAAGAAAAATTCGTAAATATTATGGAAACGATTAAACAATTAATCATCACACTGTACAGTTTGCCAAAAGTAGTGATTGCTGCGGTTCACGGACCAGCGGCGGGATTAGGATTTAGTTTCGCTTTAGCAAGCGATTATTTAATCGCAACGAAGTCTGCCCGTTTAGCGATGAATTTTATTGGGATTGGTTTAATTCCTGATGGTGGAGGACATTTCTTCCTGGAAAAAAGATTAGGTGAGGCGAAGGCAAAGCAACTGATTTGGCAAGGGAAAACGATGAGTGCCGAAGAAGCATTCCGAATCGGTTTAGTCGATGAAATCGTCGAAGATGCAAATGAAATTTATGAGAAAATCGCACAATGGAAAACAAAGCCGCTGCAAGCAATGATTGAGACGAAGAAAATATATACGGAATTAAATAAGGGTAGATTGCTTCAAGCGTTGCATCTTGAAATGATCGGTCAACAAAAAATGAGACAAACCGAAGACCATCGTGAAGGGGTTCGCGCCTTTTTAGAAAAACGTAAACCGAACTTCTCTGGAAGATAAAGAATATTATCAGCTAGGAATGGTGCTTGTTCCTGAACAGAAAAAGTAAGGAAACGGTATGCTGCTTTTTAGAAAAAACATCGAACAGAACCAACTCGATGACGAAAAAACGAATGATCGAAATGCATGAAATATCGGCTAACACGTATCTTTTGCGTTTTTTGGCCATACGGATGCTCGGCGTTTAAAGCCTGCAGATACAAGAAGCAAGCGCCGAAAAACGATATTTAAAGTCATTGAGACAGTTGTAAACATGATCTACCCCAAATCTATTTTTATCAAAGAATAGTAACCATTTAACTATGTTTAATGTTAAATAGAAAAACAGCTGGAATCGATCAGGCTGCACGCTCTAAACACCAACGAAGTCGCAATCATCATCGTCACTTCATTTTGATGGTGAAAAAACGGTAAACTAGTTCATGGATGGATCACCACTTAAAATTTTGCGGAGGTGTTTTTGCGTGAACAGTCGGCGGGAGGATGTCAAAGAAATGTGGAAGCGCTTTATTTTTGAAAATGAACTAGCTGCAGAACTTTCTCCCATTGTCAAAGACTCATGGATTCGCTCAAAAAAATGGAAAGTAGATCCTTTCCAGCCATATGGCCATATAAAGAAAATTGAAACGGAACGATACAAAAAACTTATTGATTGGTCCACTCCCCTAATGGAAGGACTCTATTCCATCGTAAAGGGCTCCGGATTTTTAGTGATTCTTTGTAATGAAAAAGGACAGCTATTAAAATCAATCGGCGATCCGGACACATTGGCAAAGGCGGCTCAAATCGGCTTTGTCGAAGGAGCGGATTGGAGTGAACAAACGATGGGCACTAACGCGATTGGCACCTCCATTGTTCTCGATCAACCTGTACAAATATTTGCTGAGGAACATTATTCACAAATATGCCAATCATGGACTTGTTCCGCAGCCCCGATCCATGATTCAAAAGGCAACATTATCGGCGTATTAAACGTATCCGGCCCATATGAAAAGGTGCATCCTCACACATTGGGGATGGTCGTTTCAGCGGTGAAAGCCATTGAGTATCAATTGAAGTTAAATGAAAATACAGAAAAAAATATCATGATGCAAAGGTTTCTTGAAGCGACAACCAATAATATGAAAGAAAGCATCCTTATTATTGATACGGAAGGAAAAATTATAAAGGCTAACGATCAGCTGAAGAAATTTCTTTGTCTTGATCAATCGTGTCTGGAAGGAAAAAGGATTAACGAGCTTTTTACAAATAAAGACATTGTTTCAAAGGCTCCTGTCTATCTTCACAATCAGGAATTACATTTAAAAGTGAAGCCATCAAGAAATATTCATCATGTCATGGTCGATAAAATTCCGATTTATAAAGATAAACATTGGATCGGTTCGATGATCATGCTGAAAGAAATTCAAAAAGTGCGCCAATTTGTTAATCGCTTATCCGGCAACCAGGCAAAAATAACGTTCGATGATATTATCGGACAGCATCCTTATTTCATTCAAAAAGTGAATGAAGCCAAACTTGCGGCAGCGACCGACTCAAACGTTTTAATACTAGGAGAAAGCGGAACAGGAAAAGAAATGTTCGCGCAGGCCATCCATAATGCAAGCAAGAGAAAAAACAAACCGTTTATTGCCATCAATTGTGCTGGAATTCCCCGCGATCTTCTTGGAAGCGAGCTGTTTGGTTATGTAGACGGCGCTTTTACCGGAGCTAAAAAAGGAGGAAGTGCGGGAAAATTTGAACTTGCTGACGGCGGTACTCTCTTTTTAGATGAAATTGGCGAAATGTCTTTGGAAATGCAGGTTCTTCTTTTACGGGTCATCCAGGAAAAAGAAGTGATGCGGATCGGCGGACATAAAGTGATACCGGTGGACGTCCGAATTATCGCGGCTACGAACAAAAATCTCCGTGATGAAGTCAAAAAGGGGAGCTTCAGGGAAGATTTGTTCTTTCGCCTCAATGTCATGCCGATCACTTTGCCGCCTTTGCGGGAAAGAAAAGAGGATATACCGCTTCTTGTCCGTCACTTTATCGATAAGCTTAGTAAAAAATTAAACAAACCGTTTCCAGAAATCAGGACGGACTTTTTACAGGCGCTCATCCAGTACGACTGGCCGGGGAATATCCGGGAATTGCAAAATATACTTGAAAGAACATTAAACCGGAGCACAAAGCCAGTTTTATCTGCCGAAGATTTGCCGGAAGAAGTGTTTCAAATGTTTTCTGGACAAAAAACAGAGGAGATGTTGGTGCATAGAGATGATATTAAAAAACAGTCCATTATTCAGGCATTGCGTCTATTTAACGGAAATATCACGAAAGCAGCCAAGCATTTAGGAATTTCCAGAAGTACTTTTTACCGACAAATGAGAAAATTTAACATCCCGTATTAACCAAATAACCGTTTCATTTTGTATCAAATTGTATTAATATGTAGCAACAAAGTGTCCCATTTTGGAACACTTTGTTGCTTTTTACTGAAAAAATGTTAGTTGAATCTATGATCGCGCAAAAAAATTTTCTAGATTTTTTTGATAGAACTATGAAACTATTTGTGGTAAATCGACAAATTTCATCGCTCTTCACTTCCTCAATCGCCTATATTGGCATGCTTTTTGCATATTAGTATAGATGAAAGCGTTTTATTTTCAATGAAGGAGGAGAGCAAGTTGACAATTTCTGTTGATCATCTTACTTGGATGTACGAAACAATGTACAAAATTCGTTATTACGAGGACAAAATGGCTGAAGCCTATGCCGAAGGAAAAAATCCTGTCTTTAATATCGGTGCAGGACCTGTACCGGGCGAAATGCATTTGGCAACGGGGCAAGAACCGGCCGCTGTTGGTATATGTGTTCATCTAACGAAAGAAGATACGGTAACGTCTCCGCACCGTCCACACCATCATGCGATCGCAAAAGGAGTTCACTTAAACCGAATGACCGCTGAAATCTTTGGTAAAGTGACGGGACTCGGAAAAGGAAAAGGGGGGCATATGCACTTATTTGATCCAGATGTCAAATTTTCCTGTGGAGGAATTGTTGGTGCGGGTATTCCGCATGCACTTGGGGCAGCGCTCGCCGCAAAGAAAAAAGGAAAGGATTGGGTAGCGGTTGCTTTTATTGGGGAAGGAGCCGCCAACCAAGGAGCTTTCCATGAATCTTTAAATATGGCGGCGCTGTGGAATTTGCCGCTTATTGTCGTGATTGAAAACAATCAATACGGAATTTCTGTTCCTAAATCCGCATCCACATCTGTTCCATCCAATGATATAAGAGCTGCCGCTTACGGAATAAAAGGATATTATGTGAAAGACAATGATCCGATTGAAATGTACAACGTTTCAAAAGAAGCGGTGGAACGGGCGAGAAAGGGGGAGGGACCATCGATTATTGAAATTGAAACGTACCGTTATTTAGGACATTTCCAAGGAGATCCGGAGGTTTACAGGGATAAAAACGAGGTCACTTTACTAAGAGAAAAAGACCCAATTGTCCGTATGCGCCAGCTCTTAATCAAAGAGTACGGAATAGAAGAACAACAGCTGAGCGAATTGGAAAATAGAGCAAAGCAGGAAGTCGAAGCTGCTTATCAATTCGCGCGCGAAAGCGATTATCCTGCACCGGAAGATGCTTTAAAAGATCTTTTTGTTTAATCACGACTATAAGAAAGGGGTCATAAAAATGCAAAAAACAAAGCAACGCTTATTAACGGGAAATAAAGCGATTGCAGAAGCGATTCGATTAGAAATGGAAAGAGATCCGAACGTGTTTGTCATGGGAGAAGATGTCGGTGTATACGGAGGGATATTCGGGGCAACCGAAGGATTATTTCAAAAGTTCGGTCCTGAAAGGGTAATCGATACACCGATTTCTGAAACGGCTTTTATTGGAGCCGCCATTGGAGCCGCTGCAGAAGGAATGCGGCCGATTGTCGAATTAATGTTCGTGGATTTCTTCGGTGTTTGTATGGACCAAATTTACAATCATATGGCCAAAATTCCGTATATGTCAGGAGGAAGTGTCAAGCTGCCAATGGTATTAATGACGGCGGTTGGCGGAGGATACAGCGATGCTGCTCAGCATTCGCAAACATTATATGCTACTTTTGCCCACTTACCGGGAATGAAAGTGGTGGCGCCATCCACTCCGTATGATTTGAAAGGAATGATGATTTCCGCTATTAGGGACGATAATCCAGTTGTGTTTATGTTTCATAAAACATTGCAAGGATTGGGATGGATGGATCAGCTGGATGCATCCGTCGGACATGTTCCGGAAGAAGCGTACACCGTGCCAATCGGCAAGGCGAAAGTGGTAAGAGAAGGAACAGACATTACGATTGTTGGCATTCAAATGACAACCCATCACGCTTTAGAAGCCGCTAAAAAGCTGGAGCAGCATGGAATTCAGGCGGAAGTGATCGACTTGCGTTCACTCGTTCCTTTAGATCGCGAAACGATTCTTCAGTCCATAAAAAAGACACATCGTTTGCTGGTAGTCGATGAAGATTACTTATCCTACGGCATGACGGCAGAAATCGCCGCGATCGCAGCAGAAGAAGGTTTATATGATTTGGAGGCACCGGTCAAAAGATTGGCTGTTCCGGATGTACCAATTCCATACAGCCGTCCGCTTGAACAATTTGTACTGCCGAATGCAGACAAAATTTTCAACGAAGCAATGAAATTAGTCAATGAATAAAATTGATTTCCATCCAGGAGGCAGATATGTTAATCGAAGTAAAATTACCGCGACTATCCGATGATCATGATGAAAGCTTGATCACTTTCTGGCATGTTTCAGAAGGTGATGCAGTCGAAAAAGGTGATACACTCGTGGAGGTGCAAACAGAGAAAGCTGTTTCGGAAATCGAAGCTCCGGAGTCAGGTGTTGTAAAAGAAATCAGGAAAAAAAGAGGCGACACTGCCGCGGTCGGGGCTGTATTGGCTGTCATCGAAACAGCCGATGAAACAGCGCCTTCAACAGAGGAGCTAACAAACAATTCAACTGAGGAGCAACAAAAAGTTGTGCAAGAGGCTCCTGTAGAAAGAAAAGCTACTCCGCGTGTAAAAAAATTAGCGAGAGAACTCGGGGTTGATTGGCGCCTTGTCACGCCAACCGGTCCTAACGGCAAGGTCACGGAAGAAGATAT
This sequence comes from Paranoxybacillus vitaminiphilus, assembly GCF_003259935.1. Lineage (GTDB taxonomy): Bacteria > Bacillota > Bacilli > Bacillales > Anoxybacillaceae > Paranoxybacillus > Paranoxybacillus vitaminiphilus. The sequence goes on from NZ_QLMH01000011.1 coordinate 68,432, forward strand.
TCGAAACGCGGCAAAGAAAAGCGAAGAAAAGGAAAAACAACCAAACCGGTTTTTCATAGCAACACCATCTGTACGCAAATTTGCGAGAGAGCACAATGTCAGCCTTGAAGAAGTGACACCGACCGGTCCTAACGGAAGAATATTAAAAAGCGATATTGAGGCTGTCTTAGCAAAACGAAAATTAGAACAAGAACAAGCAAAAGCCGAAAAAGAAGCGGCAGCCGGCAGGGAAACAACAAAAGAGGAAGTGAGCACGCAAGGTCAACGAAGAATTCCGCTTACCGGCATTCGAAAAGTAATCGCAAAGGCGATGGTTCATTCGAAATCGGTGATCCCGCATGTAACTCATTTTGATGAGGCCAACGTAACCAATCTTGTGTTCCATCGTGAAAGGGTAAAACCATTTGCCGATGAAGAGGGGATTAAACTCACCTATCTCGCTTATGTAGTGAAAGCGTTAACAGCCGTGCTGAAAAAATATCCGATGTTAAATGCTTCCTTAGATGATGAACGAGAAGAAATTATTTTAAAGGATGAATATCATATCGGCTTTGCCGCCGACACCGACCGCGGTCTTGTCGTTCCGGTGATTAAACACGCAGACCAAAAGTCGTTATTTCAGATCGCCAAAGAGATCGAAGAGCTTGCGAAAAAAGCAAGAGACGGCTCAATCAAAGCGGATGAAATGACGGGATCTACGTGTACAATATCGAATATCGGCTCAGCTGACGGCTCTTGGTTTACCCCGATTATCAATCATCCGGAATCGTGTATTTTAGGCATCGGCAGAATTGAGAAAAAACCTATCGTTGTTCAGGATTCGATTGAAATCGCACCGATGATGGCCTTATCGCTCAGCTATGACCATCGTTTGATTGACGGCGTTTTAGCCCAAAAAGCCTTAAACGAACTTAAGAAATATTTAAGCGAGCCGGATCTGTTATTTGTAAAATAAAAATCTCCGTATAATATGTTCTAGCTAATGGAAAATAAAGATAAGGAGGCTGACTCAAAAGCTGTTATGAGACAGTCTCTTTTTGTTTACTTTTCTTTTGTTGAGATCCTTTTTCTCAACAGATTTCTAACGGATAAACGCGGGATCTCTCCTCACTGCCCGAACGTATCAATCAGACTTATAACGCTTTGTTGAAAATAAATGAGTGCTCATAAAAATGGATTTTCAGGAAACACTAAATGAAACCAAAAACAGGAGGAATAGCAGGGATGTCATGGATCGAAGGACGCATTATTTCTGGTGAATATGACAATGAAATGAATGTCTTCACCATCCAAAAGTTAAAACAGTTTTTTGTTGAATCTGTTCTTCAACCGCATCAGATGCAGCAGCTGTCAGCCTATCTTAAAAACCAGCAAAATGAGGAGAAAGGCCAGATCCTCGTTCTTTACGATCAAATGCCTGTGAAATTGTCGCAGGAAGAAATAAAGCAATTCATAGCGGATTTAGACGAAATTCAGTCTCTTTTATGCCGATAAAAGAAAGACAAATAAACATAAGGATAGTGTAGCCAAGGGAAAAGAATACGAATCGTTACCAATAAAATATAAGCTTAGTAATTTTGAAGCATATATATAATTCGATATGAATGATTAAAAGTGTATATTTGAACTGCCAAAATTATGCTAATTGTACATTTTAGGCAGGACCGAGGGATAAAACCATCACTCGTTTCTTGTAACAGAAGCCATTTGCGCGTGCGCTTCTGTTTTTCTTTTTTTAAATATTAGCAAAATGCAAGGGCAACAGAAATGGGAAAAAGTGTTTTTGGAAGAATGAATCATTCGGTTGTGAGAAGATAGCGGTAGAAAGGAAATCAAGGATTAAACAATATTTATTGGAAAAGACAACAAAAGTGATCACGGTCATTCAGAACATCTATAAAGGAACAGCAGCACAGCAATATACAGTTGCAAGTACTAACAGCCCGGCAAGAAGGAAAGAAAAATCCAAGTGCCTGTCATTATTGGAGAGGTTGTTTATTTGCCTGAAACGATTTCGTGGCTTGAACATTCCTGGTATAAGTCTTATCGCATATTTCAAAAAAGTTTTTATGAAAAAACAATGTTAAATTTTATAACATAAATAGTGATAAAATTTAATATTTTGATAAGATAGAGGTACGCAGCAACAAGAAAGGGGGGAGCAATGATATTATTCAAAATTTTAATATTCATATTTATTCTTTTGGTATGTAATATGGTTTCATCGTTGAAAATTCAACTGCTATGTTACGGAGGGATCGTTAGATGAAGAGAAAACAATTAGTGCTCATCGGTAACGGTATGGCAGGTGTGCGTTGTATCGAAGAAATTTTAAAAATTGATCGCGATTTATTTGAAATTACCATTTTCGGAAGCGAGCCTTATCCGAATTATAACCGTATTTTGTTATCAACGGTATTACAAGGAGACACATCGATTGATGATATTACAATGAATGATTGGGAATGGTACGAGAAAAATAATATTCATCTTTTTGTCGGGGAAACGGTAGTCAAAATCGATAAAGAACAACAGCTTGTGTTTACGGACAAGGGGCGAGTTGCCGAATATGACGAATTAATTATTGCCACAGGCTCTAAACCTTTCATTCTTCCGATACCGGGGAGCGATAAACAAGGAGTAACTGCGTTTCGTGATATAAAAGACTGTGAAATGTTGATGGAATATGCAAAAAAATATAAAAAAGCAGTGGTTATTGGCGGTGGATTGTTAGGTTTAGAGGCTGCCAGAGGTCTTTTAAATCTAGGTATGGAAGTGAATGTTGTCCATATTTGGGAACATTTAATGGAACGTCAACTTGATCCGACTGCATCTAAATTATTACAACGAGAGATGGAAAAACAAGGAATGAAATTTCTTTTGCAAAAGGAGACAGCAGAAATTATCGGGGATGACCGAGTAGAAGGTCTTCGCTTTAAAGATGGAACGGAAATCGCTGCTGATTTAGTCGTTATGGCCGTTGGGATCAGGCCGAATGTTGAACTTGCACGGCAAAGCGGTATCGCTGTGAACCGTGGCATTATCGTAAATGATTATTTAGAAACGAGTGTCCCTCATATTTATGCGGTCGGCGAGTGCGCTGAACATCGCGGAATAGTTTACGGTCTTGTCGCTCCTCTTTATGAGCAAGGAAAAGTTTTGGCGGAGAAGCTTTGCGGAATTAAAGGACGAACTTACACAGGGTCTGTCGTTTCTACCCAGTTAAAAGTGTCTGGAGTCGATGTATTCTCTGCCGGGGAGTTTATGGATCAAGAAGGAACATCATCTATTAAAGTATATGACGAGTTCCGCGGGATTTATAAAAAAGTTGTTATTCGTGATGAAAAAATGATCGGTGCCGTTTTATTTGGTGATACAAGTGACGGACGAAAACTGCTCGACATGATTCAGAAAAACGAGAATATTTCAGAATCATTCCAAGTGTCATTTTTTCGGCCATCATCCAATCAATCAAACAAAAGTATGACGGCAGAAATGGCAGATAATGAAGTGGTTTGCGGATGTAACGGTGTGACGAAAGGAACGATTTGCAAGGCGATTGTAGAAAAAGGGCTTAAAACGGTTGAACAAGTAAGAGATTGTACAAACGCCTCCCGTTCTTGCGGAGGATGTAAAGGACTTGTCGCGGAGCTTTTAGAATATACGATTGGAGAAGAATTTGATCGCAGCGTGGAGAAAGAAACCATTTGCAGCTGTACAACATTAAGCCGTGAAGAGGTAATTGAGGAAATTAAATCCAAAAATTTAAAATACGTCAAAGAAGTTATGAATGTACTTGGATGGAAAAATGAAGAAGGCTGCTCGAAATGCCGTCCTGCTTTAAATTATTATTTAAGTATGTTATATCCGACAGAATATCAGGATGAATATGAATCTCGGTTTGTCAATGAACGGCTGCACGCTAACATTCAAGCAGATGGAACATATTCCGTTGTCCCGAGAATGTACGGAGGGGTGACAACAGCGGAGCAATTGCGGAAAATTGCCGATGTCGCTGAAAAATACAATGTTCCGATGATTAAATTAACAGGTGGTCAGCGCATTGATTTATTAGGAATTAAAAAGGAAGATTTGCCGAAAGTGTGGGCGGAGCTGGATATGCCGTCCGGATATGCGTATGCAAAAGCGTTGCGAACGGTAAAAACGTGTGTCGGCAAACAATTTTGCCGCTTTGGAACGCAAGATTCTACTCAATTGGGCATTGATTTAGAAAAGAAATTGGAGCGCCTCAATACCCCTCATAAAGTGAAAATGGCGGTGTCTGCCTGTCCGCGGAATTGTGCGGAATCAGGAATTAAAGATGTTGGCATCGTCGGTGTTGATGGCGGTTGGGAAATTTATGTCGGCGGAAACGGCGGTACTCATTTACGTGCAGGGGATTTATTATGCACCGTTCAAACTGAAGAAGAGGTCATTGAAATTACAGGTGCTTTTCTTCAATATTATCGCGAGTCGGCCAACTATTTGGAAAGAACATCCAAATGGGTTGAACGAGTCGGACTTGAACGCATTCGGGAAGTGATTTTTGATGTCGATAACCGCAAACAACTGCTTGTTCGTCTTGAGGAAGCTTTAGTAGCGGCAAAAGATCCGTGGAAAGAAATTGTCGAGAATAAAGAGATTCAAGAAAAATTATTCAGAGATTTGAAAGTTCCAGTAAACCATTAGGAGGGAATCAATGTGGCACGAATTGAGGTAGGAGCGTTACATCATCTTCCTAAAAGAATAGGAAAGTGTGTAAAAATAGGGCATATGGAACTGGCGCTGTTTCGCTTATCGAATGATCATGTTTACGCGGTAGAAAATCGTTGTCCGCATAGAGGAGGAGATTTGTCACAAGGAATTGTCAGCGGGGAGTTTCTCTTTTGTCCGCTGCACGACTGGAAAATTTGCATGAGAGATGGGAATGTGCAAGCACCTGATCGTGGTTGTGTCAAAACGTATAAAGTGGAAATTGAGAACGAGAAAATTTATGTACAATTGTAAGAAATAGGTGAAGCAAAATGACAAAAGATTTGTTAAATTATTTTCGGCTAAAACAAAAAGATCGCGCGTCGGAAACGTTGTTTGATACACAATGCCCGTTTTGCAGTGTTCAATGTACGATGCAGCTTGTTGAGGAACGTGTTGTTGAAAGGGCTCATTATAAAGTGATTCCGAAGGATAACCCTACTTCCCACGGCCGGCTTTGTATCAAAGGGTTAAACGCTCATCAACATGCTTTGCACCCGGAACGTTTGAAATCTCCGCTATTAAAGGTAAATGGTCAATTTGTTCGTGTGAGTTGGAAAGATGCTTTAGATTTTATTAAAGAAAATTTTAGGAAAATTCAAAAATATGATGGGTTCAACGCATTAGGAGTTTATGGGGGCGGTTCGTTAACAAATGAAGAGGCATATTTGCTAGGGAAATTTGCCCGCGTTGCGCTGAGGACGAAACACATTGATTATAATGGACGTTTTTGCATGTCCGCAGCAGCATCGGCGATGAATGATACGTTTGGAATCGATCGAGGATTAACTAATAAGTTATCGGAAATTCCGTTTGCCCGTTGTATTATTTTAGCGGGTACGAATATTGCTGAATGTCAGCCGACGATCATGCCGTATTTTCATCAAGCGAAACAAAACGGTTCGTATTTCATCGTAATCGATCCAAGGGAAACGGCAACATGTGAATTAGCTGATTTACATTTGAAAATTAAACCAGGGACCGATGCTGCGTTAGTGAATGGTTTTCTTAAAGTTATTTTTGACGAAGGATATGTAGATTATGCTTTTGTAGATGAGAAAACGGAAGGATTTGCGGAGCTAAAGGAGCATATAGATCGAATCCAGTTAGATGAAATCGCACAATTAACAGGAATTGCTCCTGAAGTTATTCGTTTTGCTGCGATTCAATATGCAAGCGCGCAAACCGGGATGGTATTTACTGCTAGAGGCGTGGAGCAACAAACAAATGGTAATATGACCGTACGTAATTTCTTGAATTTAGTATTAGTAACAGGAAAAATTGGTAAATTGGGTTGCGGTTATGGGGCAATCACCGGGCAAGGAAACGGACAGGGAGGACGGGAGCATGGGCAAAAGGCCGATCAGCTCCCGGGTTACCGCGATATTGAAAATGAAGAACATCGAAAATATATCGCCGACGTCTGGGGAATTTCTGAAAATGAATTGCCTCGAAAAGGGGTTTCCGCTTATGAAATGATGCAAAAAATTTCCGCTGGAGAGATTACTGGAATGTTTATTATGGGATCTAATCCTATTGTATCGAGTCCGAACGCGCAATTTGTAAAGAAGGCATTAAAAACGTTAAAGTGTTTAGTTGTTGTCGATTTGTTTTTATCAGAAACGGCACAACTAGCTGATTTAGTATTGCCAACTTCTTCTTATTTAGAAGATGAAGGAACGATAACTAATCTAGAAGGAAGGGTAACATTAAGACCGGCATCGAAAATACCCCCGAAAGAAGTGAAGCAAGATTGGGAGATTCTTTGTGAAATCGCAGATGTTTTAGGCAGGGGAGAATATTTTCGTTTTTCATCAGCGGAAGAAATTTTTAATGAACTACGGCTCGCTAGCCGGGGAGGAAAGGCTGACTACTACGGTATCACTTATGAGCGCTTGCGGAAGGAGCGGGTATATTGGCCGTGTCCGTCTTTTGACCATCCCGGAACGGCAAGAATGTTCGAACAGTCGTTTGCTCACCGTGATGGAAAAGCGCGGCTGGCTGTTGTTGAAAATCAATTTCCGAAAGAGCAAATAACCGAACAGTATCCGCTTTACTTAACCACCGGAAGAGTTTTATCCCATTACTTAACTGGTGTCCAGACGAGGAAAAGTCCAGCATTAGCGTCACGTCATATTGAATCATTTGTCGAAATCCATCCGAATGCAGCTAAAAAATATAAAATTGAAAATAATACATTAGTTAAGCTGGAAACAAAACGAGGCGCGGCTGTTGTAAGAAGCAAATACTCATACAAAATTCGTGAGGATACTGTTTTTGTGCCGTTTCATTGGAGTGGAATACAAAATATTAATCAAATTACCGATGATTCATTAGATCCTCATTGCAAAATGCCTGGATTTAAAATTTGTGCTGTAAGAATAAGCCCGATTGTTAATTTAGAAAAAAATTAAAAAAAGCACTTCCTTATAAATTAGATTAGGAAGCGCTCGAAGAAAATGCTTTCATAATCATTATAACACGGATGGAAAAATCGGTGTATTCAAAACTTCGATGAAAACGCAGCAAGATTCCATAGTACACACAGAATATAGCTTTTATATCAAAAAATGGGTGAAGGAGAATGTGTGATGGAGCAAAGAAGTTTCTTGAAAAGCGGCCATACTCCTACATTATTTAGTGCATTTTTGTATTTTGACATCAGCTTTATGGTATGGGTTTTGCTTGGTCCGCTTTCCGTCATCATCATGAATGATTTTCAGATGAATGCTGCACAAAAAGCGAATTTGGTCGCTTTGCCTATATTGGGCGGTTCTATTCTTAGAATTGTTCTTGGATTTCTCACAGACTATATCGGCCCGAAAAAAACAGCCCAAATCGGCATGGTTGTTACGTTTGTTCCGTTAATTTGGGGATGGAAATTTGCTGATAATTTGTCAGAGCTCTATATTGTTGCTTTATTGCTGGGAATTGCCGGGGCGAGTTTTGCCGCGGCGTTACCGCTGGCCAGCCGCTGGTATCCTCCGCAGTATCAAGGTTTGGCGATGGGGATTGCCGGAGCAGGGAACAGCGGGACTGTTATCACTACACTGTTTGCTAATCGTATTGCCCAACATTATGGAGACTGGAATATTGTTTTCGGATTTGCTCTTATCCCTGTTGTCATTACATTCATCATCTTTTCAATTTTAGCTAAAGACAGTCCTAATCAACCTGCACCGAAAAAGTTAGTCGATTATATAAAAGTTTTGAAGCAAAGAGATACATGGCTGTTTTGTATATTTTATAGCGTCACTTTCGGCGGTTTCGTTGGTATGTCAAGCTACTTGACCATCTTCTTTAATACACAGTACGGTTTGGATCCGGTAAAAGCAGCCGATTTTACGACTATCTGTGTTATCGCCGGTAGCTTTTTCAGACCGATTGGAGGTTGGCTAGCGGATAAACTTGGTGGAATTCGAATGTTAATCATTCTATACAGTGTCGTTTGCGTTATGATGGCGTTACTTTCCACTCTTCCAACATTAACAATAGCAACAATTTTACTGTTTGTAGCTATGATGAGCTTAGGAATGGGTAATGGTTCTGTATTTCAGCTCGTTCCTCAGCGCTTTCAAAAAGAAATTGGTGTAATTACCGGTATTGTAGGTGCAGCAGGAGGTTTTGGAGGTTATTTTCTGCCAAAAATTTTGGGGAACTTGAAGTTAGCAACAGGTTCTTTTACTCATGGGTTTCTCGTTTTAAGTGGAATCGCTGTTTTATGTACGGTACTCATCACGATTGTACAAAGACAGTGGAGAAAATCATGGATTGGCGCTGGAGGAAGAGCAAGGGTGGAACACGTTTAAGGAAATAAAATGGTTGGCGGCAGTGCCAATACTCCGCCAATCCGAGGAAAGGGAGGGCTGACACAAAAAACAAGTGTCAGCCCCTTTTGCTAATGAAACTTATATACGGTTTTGTACTGCTCGTATCACTTCATAAGCGCGTTCGCCAATTAAACGAATCAACTGTTCAAAAGTAGCGTCCCTCTGCCGATCCAACTCAACAATTCGCTTTGCCAGCTCAAGAGCTTTTAGATCCATTGCTATCCCCCTATTTTTTTCTTTTTCCTCTGTAATACATTTCGCTCGTATTCATGGCGCAATTCTTTAACAGTCCATTGTGTGAGTGAACTAATATCCGTAAACATGCCTGTTTTGATTAGTTCGTAAATATAAAATTGTTTCTGTTTTGCTATTGCTTTCTGAAAGAGGTTTCCCATTTTTTCCACTCCTTTTTTATTTTTCATTATACCTCTTTTTTTAGATTCCGACATTTAATTTGTTATGTTTTATGACATAAAAAATAATTAATGTAAGATTTTTTAACAAAAAAGTAACAATTTCTAACAAATCTATTTATACTTATGTTAAGTATCTTCTTACAGAGGTGAACGATATGGCTCAGAAAAATGACCCATATAAATTTAAAAAAGTCATCTCTATTGGAATCGTGAGTGAGTTGACTGGATTATCCCCAAGGCAAATTCGTTATTATGAAGAGCGGAAGCTCATTTTTCCTGAACGATCCAAAGGAATTCGTAAATACTCGTTTGCCGATGTTGAACGATTAATGGAAATTGCTGATAAACGGGAAGAAGGAGTGACAACACGAGAAATCCGCAATGAAATGACAAAAGAAGTACGTGAAAAAATGTTGAAGGGACAGATGAATGCTCATTTTCACTTTCGGTCATAATTCTGTATAGATGGGGCGGTGGCTTGGCTGTAAATATGTAGAGGTCGATCATTTTGATTGATGAGCTGGGATAGAACAGAAACAACCATGTTTTCCAGTTTTCTTGCATTAATGGTGATAATTGCTTAAATACCATAAGTTATAAATTATGGAGGAGATTGGCGTTTGCTTCTTTTCCTGCATCGGGCGGACCGATTAACAGAATACTTGTCTCGGAAGAAGCAACTTGTTTTACTTTTTAGAATCGCCTAGAATATAATGTTTTATCTGAACGATCAATAAAAAAGAAAGTATATATTCGATGAGGGCTTGTTTCCAAAAAGCTTTTTATAATTGTGTTTTCATCTAAGACGAGAGAAATGTCTCTTACGCTCGCCGTGGCTACTGCGATTTCACATTGTTTATAATCAATAACTGTACGTAAGTTTTAGTACGATATTTACGTTATGTATAGGAAGTGAGTAGAACGAAAAGGAAAAGCGAATGTTACAAAGAAATGAGTATTAATTAAGTTTTTGCATTCTTATAAGATTCTCTACTCTTTTTCATCTTCTTTTCCTTTTCTGTCTCGCGCAGTTCTCGAATGATGAACATGGATTTTTTGCGTACATTTATGCATTTGATAACATGTTATTGTTCTGAAAATATACAAATAAAAAAATAGTTGAAATTTTAATTGTAATCGATTACAATAACCTCAGATAAAACTCAAGAAACGGAGATATAAAATATGGTAACGATCAGTGATGTTGCAAAATTAGCGAATGTTTCTACAGCTACTGTTTCCAGAGTTTTAAGCAATTCTGGCAATGTGAAAAAGGAAACGACCGAAAAAGTTTTAGAAGCGATACAAAAACTAAATTATCAGCCAAATATATTAGCTAGACAGCTTCGGAAATTGGAAACAAAAACAATACTTGTTGTCGTACCAGATATTACGAACACATTTTTCTCAAAGGTATTGAGAGGAATAGAACATGTGGCAATTGAAAACGATTACGAAGTCCTTCTTGGGGATACAGGTAATAATGTAGAACGTGAAAGAGGATATTTAGATATATTGCGCCAGAAAAAAGCAGATGGAATGATTTTGTTGACAGCGAGACTTGAATCTCATTTGTTAGAGGAGATTGCTGGTGAATTTCCTGTTGTTCTTGCGTGTGAGTACTTAGAAGGCTCTACAATTCCAACCGTTTCCATAGATAATATCAGCAGTGCAAGAAAAGCGACGGAATACTTAATCAATTTAGGACATCGAAGAATCGGTTTTATATCCGGTCCTCTAAATGTTATATTGAGCCGTGATCGATTAAAGGGATTTCGACAGGCTATGGCACAACATAATATTCCAATCGAGTCGTTTTTAGTGCAAGAGGGCGATTTTTCTTTTGAAAGTGGCTATAACATGATGATGAAATTTCTGGCACTTGATCAACCTCCGACAGCCGTTTTTGCTGCTAATGATGAAATGGCTATTGGGGCAATAAAAGCCATCAAATCTAAAGGATTGCATGTTCCTGATGATATCTCGGTTGTTGGTTTTGACGACATAAAATTTTCATCCATTTATGAGCCGGCACTTACTACCATTTCACAGCCAATGTTTGAAATAGGAAAGAAAGCGATGGAGCTATTAATAAAGCTAATTAATAAAGATCAATTAGAAAAAAATCAATATATACTTGAAGATCAGTTGGTGATTCGTGAGACATGCAAGGAATATGTTTCAAAATAATTAATTAATTTTAAAAAATGTAATGGATTACATTATATAGAAACATCTACGGAGCAGTTTTTGTAATCGGGGCTTAAAAACAGCCCTAATCAGCGCTTGTTTTTATGGGAAAATTATATTTAATAAAAGTAAAATGTAATCGATTACATTTATTGAGGAGGTGAGGAAAGTTCTATAGATGAATGTTATGTTGTTAAAATGACATGACAAACAATTGAATGGAGGGAGAAAAATGAAGTTAGGTTATCAAACCAATACTTGGGGGGGCGTAGTTGGTCACCCAGCAGGAGTTACGTCCGTTAAAGACCTTTACTACCTTGCAAATGGTTCGACGGAGGAAGCATTAAAAGATATTGCTGCATCCGGATACAAAGGATTTGAAATTTTTGATGGAAATCTCATGCAATATATCGATAAAAAAGAAGAGTTTAAAGCATTAATGAATCAGTATTCTTTAGATTTTATAGCAGTTTATTCAGGTGGAAATTTTATTTTTCCAGATATTTTAGAGGAAGAATTATTAAAAATTGAAAAAGTAGCTGCTTTTGCTTCTGAATTAGGTGCAAAGCATTTAGTTGTTGGGGGTGGGGCCATTCGTGCAAATGGCATTTTAGAAAGCGATTACACGGATTTAGGACATGCCCTTAATAAAGTTGTAGAAATTGCAGAAAAATACGGCTTAATCCCAAGCTACCATCCTCATTTAGGAACAATAGTCGAATCTCCTGAACAATTAGATAAGTTAATGACATTAACGTCTATTAATCTATGTCCTGATACCGCGCATATAGAGGCAGGAGGCGGTAATCCGGTCGATGTTATAAAAAAATACGCTTCTCGGATTAAATACGTTCATTTTAAAGATTACGACAATGGAGAATTTTTACCTTTAGGGAAAGGTCATCAAAATTTTGCTGAAATGATGAAAGCATTAGAAGAATTTCATTATGACGGATGGATTACTGTAGAATTAGACAGCTATCCGGACCCAAAAAAAGGTGCGGAAATTAGCCGGGACTTTTTAAAGAGTTTGGGTCTCTAAAATAGGCTAGTATTTCAAGAAAAGGGGATGGGTATATGAGAAAAATTTTCATGATGTTAGTAACGGTTCTTTTTATTAGTAGTCTTGTGCTTGCTGGGTGTAATCAAAAAGAAAGCGCTTCAAATTCTTCTAATGAGTCATCAGAAACAGGGAATACAGAAACTACAGAGGTGGCAGAAAATACTACTTCAGGGCCAATTACAATTAATCCGGATATATCCGGGGACCAAGAAATTTTAAGTAAAGGTCCTCACGGAGAAACAGCTGTTTCAGCAAAAACGTTACAACTAACTGAAGAGGAAGTTAACAAAATTAAAGAAGGAAACTATAAAGCGGCAATTGTTATGCATTATGCAGGTAACGACTGGTCAACAGCTCAAATTGAAGGTCTAAAAGCAACGTTTAAAAGAATGGGTATTGAGGTAGTAGCGGTGACCGATGCCAATTTTAAGGCAGAAAAACAAGTTTCAGATATTGAAACGGTACTAGCAAAGGATCCTGATATTATAGTCAGTATTCCGGTTGACCCTGTTTCTACCGCTGAAGCATACAAAAAAGCGGCGGACGCAGGTGTAAAGTTAGTATTTATGGATAATGCACCACAGGGATTAGAAGCAGGTAAAGATTATGTGAGTGTTGTCTCAGCAGATAACTATGGAAATGGTGTTGCAGCTGCAGAAATTATGGCAGAAAAGCTTGGTGGAAAAGGGAAAGTTGGTGTTATTTTCCACGATGCGGACTTCTTCGTAACAAAACAGCGAACAGAGGCGTTTGAAAAGACAATAAAAGAAAAGTATCCGGATATTAAAATTGTAGCACGAGGTGGTATTACAGCCCCTAGTGATGGCGAAAAAGTAGCTTCTGGTATGTTAACGAAACATCCAGATTTAGATGGTATTTTTGTAGTTTGGGATGTACCTGCCGAAGGTGCATTAGCAGCTGCACGTACAGCGGGACGTGATGATTTAGTTATTACAACAATTGATTTAGGGACAAATGTTGCGTTAGAAATCGCTTCCGGTGGTATTGTGAAAGGACTAGGGGCACAGTTACCGTATGACCAAGGGATCGCAGAGGCGATTTTAGCTGGTTATGCTTTGCTTGGAAAACAGGCTCCAGCTTATGTGGCAGTTCCGTCATTAAAAGTGACAGAAGAAAATGTGCTGGATGCATGGAAGCTTGTCTATCATAAAGATGCTCCTGAATCTATTCAAAATGCAGCAAAATAAAACAATTAATAATAATTTTTGAGATTAACAGGGAGGTTACAAATATGAAAAAGTTTAACATAGCAATGATCGGTGCTGGATTTATGGGGAAAGCGCATTCGCTTTCATATGCGGGGATGCCTATGTTCTTCTGGCCTGCTCCGGGGATTCCGTATCGTAAAACAATAGTAGATGTAACAGAAGAATTAGCAAAAGAAGCTGCCCAACGTTTCGGTTATGAGAACTATACTTCTGATTGGAGAAAAGTCGTAGAGGATCCAAGTATTGATATTATTGATATCGTAACACCGAATGATTCGCATGCGGAAATCGCTATTGCAGCTGCGAAAGCTGGAAAGCATATTATTTGTGAAAAACCGTTAGCAAGAAATGCCGAAGAAGCAAAGAAGATGTGGGATGCAGTGAGGGAAGCTGGAGTCAAACATATGGTTGCTTTCAACTACAGAAGAACACCAGCTGTTGCTCTTGCTAAAAAATATATTGAAGAAGGAAAAATTGGTAAAATCCTTAATTTCCGTGGAACTTATTTGCAAGATTGGTCAGCAGATCCTAATTCACCATTATCATGGCGTTTCCAGAAAAAAGTAGCCGGTTCTGGTGCATTAGGTGATATTGGAACACATGTTATTGATTTCGCCCGCTATCTTGTAGGTGAAATTTCAGAGGTTATGGCTATTACGAAAACGTGGGTACCGGAAAGACCGATTCAAACTAGTGGCGTTGATAAGTTAGGAACAATAAAAGGTGAATCAGATGCTCCTAAGGGTGTAGTTGATGTTGATGATGAATTTTCTACTTTATTGAAGTTTGAAAACGGTGCCATTGGTAGTATAGAAGCAACCCGTAATGCTTGGGGTCGTAATAACTTCTTAACATTTGAAATTCATGGTGAAAAAGGTTCATTATATTTTAACTATGAGCGTCGTGATGAACTGCAAGTATGTTTTGCTGATGACCCAAGTGACAGTAAAGGATTCAGAACAGTTTATACAGGACCTGCACACCCATATGGTGAGGGATTATGGCCAATTCCGGCATTAGGAATCGGATATGGAGAAACAAAAATCATTGAAATTTATGATTTCTTAAAATCCATTGTCGAAGATACTGAGGTCTCACCAAACTTCTATGATGGTTATCGTATTGCAGTCATTTGTGACGCAATTTTAGAGTCCGCTGAAAAAGGGGTTTGGGTAAATTTAGATAAGAAATTGGTGAATGTAAATTAGAAGTTTTTGGGGTTACTCTTAACAAGAGTAGCCCCTATTAAAGGAAGGTGATCATAATGGAGCAACCTCTACTATCGATGGAAGGAATTTCAAAATCTTTTAATGGTATTAAGGTTCTTGATTCCGTAAGCTTCTCACTAAGAAAAGGAGAAGTTCACGCCCTTATGGGAGGAAACGGTGCTGGAAAATCAACATTGATGAAAATATTAACAGGGGTTTATCAAGCTGATGAAGGAGAAATTTTTATAGAAGGAAAAAAAGTGTCTATTAATGATACTGAAGATGCGAAAAGAAATTATATATCAATGATTTTCCAAGAGTTTAGCTTAGTTCCGACGTTAACTGTTGCTCAGAATATATTTTTAACGAGGGAACCAAAAAACGCAATTGGAATTCTTAATGATAAAGAATGTATTGCAAAAACAAAAGAATTATTGAAGGAATTGGAAGTTGATATCAATCCAACAGATATTATCGGAAACCTTGGTGTAGGTTATTGGCAAATGACTGAAATTGCGAAAGCTTTATCACAGAACGCAAAAATTTTAATCATGGATGAACCAACTTCATCCTTAACTAAAAAAGAAACAGAAATTCTTTTTAATTTTATAAACAAGCTAAAAAAGAAAGGTATTTCCATTATTTATATATCACACCGTATGGATGAAATCTTTCAAATTTGCGATCGAATTACGATTTTACGTGACGGCAAAAAAATTGCTACTGAAAGTTGTGACGAGATCACTATGGAAACAGTAATTCAGCATATCGTAGGTGCTGATTTAGATAAAGCATTTGAATGGAAAGAAAGATTTTATTCGATTGAAGGAACTCCTATTTTAGAAGTAAAAAATCTCTCGTCTGGAACAAAAGTAAGAGATATTAGTTTTCGTTTATATCCTGGAGAGATTCTTGGTGTTGCCGGATTAATGGGGAGCGGGAGATCGGAGATGGTCCGCGCAATCTTTGGAATCGATCCAATAGATGGCGGGGAAATTTTTGTAAAAGGAAAAAAACATACAATTAAAAGTCCTACTGATGCAATTGCTGCAGGTCTCGCACTTATTCCGGAAGACCGAAGAATGCAAGGACTCATACTTCAACATAGTGTAAAAGAAAATATTATTTTGCCTATTCTTTCCAAAATAAAAAAAGGAGTCTTTTTAGATGAGCGAAAGGCAAATAAGATAGCTGAACAGTTTGTTGAAAGGTTAAATATTAAGACGGATGATATTTTTAAAACAGCTGGATTGTTATCTGGAGGGAACCAGCAAAAAATTGTTTTAGCAAAATGGTTAGCGAATAACCCTGATATCTTGATTTTAGATGAACCAACTATTGGGGTGGATATTGCGGCGAAAACGGAGATTATTGATATTATTCGTGAATTAGCGGATAGTGGAAAATCAATATTAGTCATTTCTTCAGAACTTCCTGAGCTTCTCGCAGTAAGTGATCGAATCATTGTAGTTCATGAAGGTAGAGTTGTTAAGGAGCTGAAAAGAAAAGAGATTGATTCAGAGGAGGTACTCCAACATGCCATCCAAGGATATTAAGATGAATGATTCATTCAATCTACAAAATAATTTAAGTCCTGCTAAACGATTAAAAGCATTTGATTGGCGAAATTATATCGTATATATTGCGTTCGTTGGTGTTATCATCTATTTTTCTATTACTTTACATGATGAAGGATTTTTAACAACGTCCAATTTATTAAATATCGCACGACAAACCGCGATGATCTCGATTATGGGAGTAGCGATGACTTTTGTTATCAGCACGGGTGAAATTGACCTTTCTGTCGGCTCAATTACTGCATTAGCTTCGTTAACAGCTGCATTAGCACTCCAAGCGGGTCTTGGTTTATTTGGAGGAATCGCTGCTGGATTAGGAACGGGGCTGGCGATTGGAATCATCAATGGGCTTCTTATTACCAAAGTGGCAATCCCCTCTTTTCTTGTAACGCTAGGGATGATGGGAATTGTAAAGGGATTAGCGATGTGGATTACAGATACGGCACCAGTTCCAATTGTTCATTCAACGTTTAATTTTTTATTTGGCTCAGGTGACATTGGCTCAATTCCTATTTTATTAATTTGGACACTCATTATTACTATTATTGGTCATATTATTTTGAAAAAGACAGCTTTTGGAAGACAAACATTAGCAACCGGCGGAAATGAGATGGCTGCAAAATTTTCAGGTGTGAAAACCTCAAAAATTAAATTTTTAGTCTTTGTAGGATCCGGTTTGATGGCTGGATTTGCTGGAATGTTATATGCAGGGCGGATGCACGCAGGGAGATATACATTTGGAGAAGGCGATGAACTATCTGTGATTGCAGCTGTTATTCTTGGTGGAACAAGTTTATTTGGCGGAGTTGGTACAGTTATTGGAACAGTCATTGGTTCATTAATGATTGGTACGATTAACAATGGTTTAATCATAATGGGGCTTGATGTTAGTCAACAAATGATTGTGAAAGGATTAATCATTATTTTAGCTGTAGCATTCGGAAGAAAAACATTAAAGAAATAGGAGGAAGCATATGTCGATCATCAAAGTAGGAATTATTGGAACGGGATTTTCTGCGAAATCGCATATAGAAGCTTTAAGACGATTGAATGGTATTGAAGTGGCAGCGATCAGTGCCAGTACGTTAGAGAAAGCGAAAAAAACAGCAGAGCAGTTTGCGATTCCAAAATTTTATGGAAGTGTAGATGATTTAATCTGTGATCCGGAAATTGATGTGATTCACAACTGCACTCCGAACTATCTACACTATCATATCAATAAAAAAGTGTTAGAATCGGGTAAGCATTTACTATCGGAAAAACCGCTGGCAATGACGAGTGAAGAGTCACGCGAATTAGTGGAATTGGCTAAATCAAAAAATGTAGTAGCCGGAGTATGTTTTAACTATCGGCATTATCCGCTTGTCGCTCAGGCAAAGGAGCTCATTCAAAAAGGGGAATATGGACCAGTTCATTTTGTGCATGGAACTTACC
This sequence comes from Paranoxybacillus vitaminiphilus, assembly GCF_003259935.1. Lineage (GTDB taxonomy): Bacteria > Bacillota > Bacilli > Bacillales > Anoxybacillaceae > Paranoxybacillus > Paranoxybacillus vitaminiphilus. The sequence continues at coordinate 86,131 of NZ_QLMH01000011.1, forward strand.
TTCAAGATTGGCTTCTGTATGATACAGATTACAACTGGCGTTTAGATACGAAAAGAAACGGTAAATCTCGTGCCATTGCTGACATCGGCTCACATTGGTGTGATACCGTTCAATATGTTCTTAATAAGAAAATTGTAGAAGTATTTGCTGATTTAAAGACTGTACATCCAATACGAAAACGACCGATTGGAGAAGTCGAAACATTTAAAAGCAAAGGCCAGGAAGTGTTTGAGGAAATACAGGTTGACAGTGAAGACTGCGGAAGTGTGATGGTTCATTTTGAAGACGGTACTCACGGTGTATTTGTCGTATCACAGGTGAACGCCGGCAGGAAAAATTGTCTCACGTTTGAAATTGCTGCAAAATCAGGTACTCTTTATTGGAATCAAGAGGAACCGAATAAATTGTGGATTGGCAGACGTGATGAGGCGAATATAGAGCTTGTACGTGATCCTTCATTATTATCAGCTTTCCCTGCTTCGCTCGCACACTACCCTGGCGGACATCAAGAAGGTTGGCCAGATGGCTTAAAAAATCTATTCATTGATTTTTACCAAGCAGTAAAAACATCTCCGAACCCATCCTCAACATCGTTTGCCACGATTGAGGATGGTCACCACATTATGCAGTTGATTGAAGCGATTTTGAAAAGCAATGAGGAGAAAAGATGGGTGAAAGTACAGACAGGGCAGGAGGTATTTCAATGAAATTAGGTGTTTTTACAGTACTTTATCAAAATTTAGCTTTTGAAGACATGCTTGATAAGATATGTGAAATGGGCATTGAAGCCATCGAGTTAGGTACTGGCAATTATCCGGGGAACAGTCATTGTAACCCGGATGAGCTGCTTGAAAATCCGGAAAAAATAAAGGCGTTCCAGCGTGCAATAGAAAGCAGAGGATTAACAATTAGTGCACTAAGCTGTCATGGAAACCCGCTTCATCCTAACAAAAAGTTTGCTGCTGAATCTCATGAAGTATGGAGAAAAACAGTACTGTTGGCTGAACGTTTAGGCGTATCTGTTATTAATGGTTTTTCCGGATGTCCCGGAGATCATCCAAATGCAAAATATCCGAACTGGGTGACTTGTTCTTGGCCTCCTGAATATTTAGAAGTATTAGAATGGCAATGGAATGAAGTGGTGATCCCTTATTGGAAAGAAGAGGCGAAGTTTGCGGAATTACATGGAGTCAATCAAATTGCATTTGAAATGCATCCGGGGTTTGTCGTATATAATCCGGAGACTTTATTAAAATTAAGGGAACATGTAGGACCTAGCATTGGTGCCAACTTTGATCCGAGTCATTTAGTATGGCAGGGTATTGACCCGGTAGAAGCCATTAAAAAACTGGGACGTGAAAATGCCATCTTCCATTTCCATGCGAAAGATACATATTTGGATAAAGCGAATATTCGCGTGAACGGTGTATTAGATACAAAGCACTACAGTAAAATCTTAGATCGTTCCTGGACGTTCCGATCAGTCGGTTATGGTCATGGCGAAAAGGTTTGGAAGGATATCGTCAGTGCTTTACGCGCGATAGGATATGATTATGTCCTTTCTATTGAGCATGAAGATATGCTCGCCTCCATTGATGAAGGATTAAGCAAAGCGGTAAGCCTGTTAAAAGGAATTCTTTTTAAAGAAACATTAACCGAGATGTGGTGGGCTTAAAGGTTAGAAATGATACTAAAACAAATATTTTCTAATTTTGTCGTACCCTCAAGAATTTTGTGTAAGAATACTTAGAGTATTCTCAGATTTTGTTTTTATTAGGGGAGGAGGTCTCGTGTATACCTTTCATAAGACTGAATATTCAGTCTTATGAAAGGAAACGCCATGTCTCCCCATACTCCTTATGTTATTTACAAATTTCGGTATCTTTATCTTAAGAAATTTACGAATTAGGTTTTCTAGTTGATTGACAAAGTCAAAATTCGGTATACTTTTTATCCATGAGGCAGGGTTCTCCTTTCTTAGAATTGTTGTGCAAATCTGAGAATGCCCTGCCTCTTTTCTTTTTATTTAGTGAATTGCTTACACAAAATTTTATACATCATCCCCTCCATGAACTGGTTTTAAAAGAATTACCAACATCAACATAAAAAATAATGATTGTGAAAAATTATAAAAAAACGGAGAAATAAGTATCCTAACACAAACAACGAATTCACATAGAAAGTGTTGGTGTTTTGATGATAAATAAAACGTTTTTCAAAAGGTTCATCTCTATGATAGGTTGTTCTGTTGTTCTGTCATTTATTTATGTATTACCTATAACAGCAAACAATAATAAAGGACGATGGTTTTATGAAGAACAAGGAAAAGCGATTTGGGAAGTACCAACTAAAGAGAAAGTAATTGCATTGACATTCGATGATGGACCAAGTTCAAAATATACTCCACAAATTCTAGATATTTTAAAACAATACAAAGCCAAGGCAACCTTTTTTATAGTTGGTTCCCGTGTAAAAGCTCACCCCGATATAGTAAAACGTGAAATTTTGGACGGTCATGAATTAGCTAATCATACATACAATCATTCCAATTTCAGAGGGCTTACCGAAGAAGAAATTAGAAAAGAATTAAGAAAAGCAAAACAAACGATTGTAGAATTGACTGGATTTTCTCCTAAATTATTTCGCCCGCCAGGAGGGTATTATAATGAAACCATCATCAATGTAGCAAACAAAGAAGGGTATACAGTCGTGATGTGGTCATGGCATCAAGATACGTATGATTGGAAAGAGCCGGGTGTCAGTAATATTGTAAAAAGGTTTTGCTTAATGCTCGAAACGGTGATATTGTCTTATTTCACGATTACGGCGGGGATCGCCGTCAAACGATCGAAGCGCTCAAGCAAATTTTACCTGAACTTAAAAAAAGGGGATACAAATTTGTTACCGTATCAGAATTGTTAAAAATGCATCCAAACTATAGATATCTCGACTGGATATCAGGGTAAGCTGAAGAAATGAAAATTTGTTTTAGACAGAAAAGTTAAATCAGTGCCTGTGCATTGCGATCGTAAAAGTAGACAGTATAAAATTGGTTAAGTAGAAGGAATCAGAGTTGACTTTGGTTCCTTTTCTTTTCTCCTCGAAATGTAATCAAGGTCTTCTTATGCTTTTTCTTTTACTGGCTTGTACATATTGAACCCGCTGTTTGATAGCTTAAGACTCCTTGTATAGATGTATGGGTTCGTATCAAAACTTATTTATCCCGTACTAAATTCAGAAGTCCATTTTACAAGAATGAGGGAGCAGTTGCAATGATTTCTTGAGCTTCAAACGAAAAGGTTACCTAAAGAAGTATTGATAATTATTTAGAAATTATAAAACCCAGAAGCCTAAACGGTTTCTGGGTTTTATGATACCTGCATCCGTCAAACTATCATGCACATAAAATTGACTGAATGACTTCAATGTTAAGTTGTACTAAAAAAACAGCCTTTACTATTATATTTGTCTATACCTTATTAAAAATGCAGCATACCTTATTTTAAGATGCCCTATTCCACGAACTATAATACAAAAAGTGACTTAATGTCGTTCGCTGCTTTTGCCGATGACTGCACCTATGAATTTCTGTTTATTTTCTCTAAAGCATTCCATCGTTAAAGGAAGCGGGGCTGGTGATGAATGGCGGGCTTTGAACAGGAAGGAAAAAGGAAGGTTCTACTATTATAGGCTTTTTTTGATGTAATTCCTATTTATTGGGTATAACCTAGTATATTCATTCTAAGCCAGATTCGTGTTTCTTTTTTGTATCTTTCGAAAAAAGATTAAATAAAATTCACTCAAATTATCTTTTTTATCGTAGGTAAGGCTTGATAGGAGAGTAAACTCCTTTATGAGCTGAATGAACGGCAAGAATAATGTTTGAGCTGATGCTTTTCTATTTCATAGGAGGGATAGTGTGGAGAAGACGGTAATTGAACCATGGGTGGTCGATGAACTGACTCATGAATTTTTTGTACCTGACTATATTGAACAATTAGCAGAAGAGGTTCTTCAAAGTTATGATTTATCCGTTCATAACATTCAAGTAATCACAACCAAGCCGGACAAAGGCGGAGCTATATGGAAGCTTGAGACAAATTTAGGACCAAAAAGTTTGAAGCTGTTGCACCGAAGACCAACTAGAAGTTTGTTCAGTCTGGGAGCTCAGGAATATTTAGTTGATGTTCAGGAAGCAAGGGTGCCGCCAATCATAAAAACAAAGGATGAAAAAAATTATGTTGAGGCAGGCGGAAAGCTATGGTTCGTGGCCGAATGGATCGAACCATTGGCACCGGTTACAAAAGATTTAGAAGGAGCAAAGCAGCTTTGTTACGCCCTCGGAGAATTTCATCGTTTAAGCAAGGGATACATCCCTCCTGAACGGGCTGAAATTGCTTCGAGATTGCATAAGTGGCCAAAAAGCTATGAAAAAGTCATAGAGAAAATGGATTGGTTTCGAAGTCTTGCCAAAGCTTATGAGGAAATGCCGGCAAGTTCACATTTATTGAATGTGGTCGATGAGTTTGAAGAGCAAGCAAGAAGAAGTCTAGAGAGGCTCACTCAATCAAGCTATTTTGAATTGAGCAAGCAAGGAAATGCATATTGGGGGTTAGTTCACCAGGACTATGGTTGGTCCAATGGACAAATGGGAGCCAACGGAATGTGGATTATTGACCTTGACGGTGTTGCATTTGACCTTCCAATTCGTGATTTAAGAAAGCTAATTAGCGGGACAATGGCGGATTTATACAGATGGGATGTGACGTGGGTACGGGAAATGATTAAGGCGTACCATGAAGCCAATCCGATAACTGCTCAATTATATGAGATTTTACTAATTGATTTGTCGCTGCCAAACGAATTTTACAAAAATATAAAAGAAGTCGTGTATGAACCTGAAATCTTTCTCAATGAACAAACAACCCAATTAATCCAAACGATTGTCGATACCGATCAGTCAAAGTGGCCTGTGTTGGAAGAAATTCAAAATGATTGGAAGGGAATGGAATAAATATGAAAATTTTAATGATTTGTACGGAAAAACTTCCTGTTCCTCCCGTATTAGGCGGAGCGATCCAAACTTATATTTCCGGTACTCTTCCACATTTAAGCAAATTTCATGATATTACGGTTTTGGGAATAAGTGATCCATCGCTTCCGGATCAAGAAACCATAGATGGAATTCATTATGTACGCGTACCTGGAAAAATATTCGAAATATATCGCGAAGGTGTTGTTCGTTATGTTGAATCGAATCCATTTGATCTGATCCACATTTTTAATCGCCCACGCCTCGTCATGCCTGTCCGAAATGCAGCCCCTCAAGCAAAAATTACTTTAAGCATGCACAATGATATGTTCAATCCAGAAAAAATTACTCCAGAAGAAGCAAAGGCAGCATTAGGAGAAGTGTCAAATATTGTAACAGTTAGTAATTATGTTGGAAATGTAATCAGCGCTCTATATCCAGAAGCTTCATCAAAGATACGTACGATTTATTCCGGAGTGGACAGCGAGAGATTTTTGCCTAGAAATCATCCAAAAATGCAAAAAATACGCAATGAACTTCGGCAAGCAAATGGCTTAGAGAATAAAACCGTTATTTTATTTGCAGGAAGACTTTCAAGTAATAAAGGGGTCGATAAATTAGTTCGAGCGCTGCCGGAGCTTTCCAAAAAATTTAAAGATTTAGCGTTAGTAATAGTTGGAAGCAAATGGTTTAGCCAAAATGACGTAACCGATTATGTAGCATATGTACGGGCATTGGCAAAAAAGCTGCCGATGCCCGTTGTAACAACAGGCTTTGTTGCGCCGGATGAAATACAAAATTGGTTTGCGGCAGCTGATTTATTTGTATGTACTTCGCAATGGCAAGAGCCGTTGGCGCGGGTACACTATGAAGCGATGGCCGCAGGTCTTCCGATCGTAACAACAGCAAGAGGAGGAAACCCTGAAGTTATTCTCTTAAATGAGAACGGTCTTATCGTGGAAAACCCGGAGGATCCAGGCTGTTTTGCAGAAAAGATTTCACAAATCTTATCAGACAAATCATTGATGAAAAGAATGGGGGAAAAAGGAAGAGAGCTTGCTGTTTCCCGGTACAATTGGAATAGAGTAGCTTCCGAGCTGCTTGAAGTTTGGGAGCAATCTAAAAAAGTTGAACAAGAAAAAGCGGATGAAGAGCATGTTGCTGAGTCGGTAACAAAAGAACAACCAGAAAAAGTTACGAAGGAACAAACAGAAGATTTATCAGTTGAAACGGATTCCATTCGTGAACAATTAGAGGCAGCATTCGCACAAAATATCCTAGCTTTACAAACGGCGCATAAGAAGAAAGAAGATCTTGCGAAAAATATTGCAACAGCAAAAGAAAAACTAGAAAAGAAAATGAATGAAAAATTAGCAAAACTTGAAGAAAAAGAGCTTGAAGGCAAGAGAAAAATCGCTGAGCTAGAGGCAGCACTGGCATCCGGTGAGATTGGCCAAGAAGAATATGAGAAAGAACGAACCGTCGTTCAAACGAATTTAGTTGAGACACGTGCGAAAATCATTGAAGAAGCTAATGAACAAGTTAACAAAATATCAAAAGAAATATTAGAAAAAGTTACTCAGCAAAAAGACAAGAAGAAAAGCAAAGAGAAGAAGCGAAAAAAGCAGAAGAACGCAAACATTTGGGTGATTAGCAATAAAACGAAATAATATCGGTTAGATAAATGTGGAATTTTTCTTTAATTGATGAGTTTGTCCAATCCAATTTTTTCTTAAAACATATCTTAATAGCAGGGATAACATATTTAGCCATCCCTAATCATTCGCTTTTTATGAGCTAGTAACGAACCTGTTATTCTCATAAAAATCGATTATTCACTATGAATGGGAGGTGTTATATATGAGCGATGGAATTCGCAGCATGTTTGCCTTAATTGTTGTCTTATTCGTCTTACTTGTCATTGTAGGATGTTCTTGTACAGGTCTAGGCGGGTATGGTGGTTATGGCGGATATTAATTCCCCATAAGGTGACATGAAACACCCCGATGAATCTCTCCCACCTACACTCTGTTTAGAGGTGGGAGACTTTTTCGGTGAACATGTTAAAACGGTTTTAAAAAGTCAATAATGTTAAAATATTCTCTGATTTGGAGAACAAAGTACTTACCTAATATCTAAAATCTAACTTCGATTTTACAATCAGCAGCTACTTACGAACAGACATGTTCCATTTTTTGAGTTTTTTTACAAGAGTAGAATGATCCACTCCTAATTGTTCCGCGGCTTTTCGAAGAGATGAATGTTTTTGAATCGCCTCGCTAATCATTCGTTTTTCAAACTGTTCGACCCGTTGTTTAAGTGTTAGAGAAGCACCTGAATTTGTTTGCTCATAAATATGCAACGGCAGATCGTGAGGTTCTATCGATTGTGACGGTACGGAAACGATCATGTTTTCTATAAGGTTTTTTAATTCTCTCACATTTCCGGGCCAATGATAATTTTTTAAAATATTTTTTGTATCAGGAGATAAGTGTTTGTTCATGCGATATAGTTTGCAATAAAAAGAAAAATAATGATCCAATAGCGGCTCTATATCCTCCGGGCGTTCGGCTAATGGCGGAATATGAATTTCAACCACTTGCAGCCGATAATATAAATCTTCACGAAATTTCCCTTGCGAAATTAACTTCCTTAAATCTTGATTCGTTGCAGAAATAATTCGTATATCCAAGTTTTTAACTTTACTGCTGCCTATTCTTTGGATTTGTTTTTCTTGTAAAACGCGCAGCAGCTTCACCTGCAGAGTTAATGGCATTTCACCTATTTCATCAAGCATAATCGTTCCTTGATCCGCTAATTCTAACAGGCCTATTTTTCCGTCTTGCCGTGCTCCTGTAAAAGCACCTTTCTCGTAACCAAATAACTCTGATTCCAGCAACTGTTCCGGAATGGCTCCGCAATTTACTTTAATAAACGGTTTGTCTTTCCGGCTGCTTAAATGATGGATGAGATTGGCAATTACTTCCTTTCCTACACCGGATGGACCGGTTAACAAAACGCTTGTAGGGTAAGGGGCAATTTGCTTTACTTTTTCAATAATTCGTTTCATCGGATCGCTTAGAAAGATCATTTTTTCATCTGAACCATCAATAGAGAAAGTATAGCGATTATGGCTCATTTTAGAAAAACTTTTAGCTTTTTCCAATTCTGTTTTCATCTTGATAAGATGCGAAATGTCTCTTACGCTTGTCACAACCATTTCGATTTCACCTTGTTTATTAAAAACAGGATTTCCTGTAACAATAACATCCTTTTTCCCGCCGATTTTTTGCAAAATGGAAATACATTTTTTCTCTTTTAATACGAGAAGAGATACAGATTGGTCAAAATATCCCTGTCTAACTAAATTTTCCATATGCTTGCCTATTAGCTCTTCCCTGCGGAAGCCTGTTATTTCCTCATAAGCGGAGTTCACCATTAATGTTTTTCCTTCCTTATCTACTACATAAATTCCATCTGTTGAAAATTCGATAATCGTTTCCATTTGCTTGAAAAGAGAATGATAGTGTTCCATTTCGGATATATCTTGGAGAACGCTGATTGCTCCGACTAATTCGCCATCCCGGTACAAAGGAGTTCGATTGACGAGACATTGGCGTCCTGCTATGTTCATCTTTACTCCAATCGAGCTTGTTCCGCTCTCTAATACATGAGGAAGCTGGGTGGTTGGGATAAGCTCCCGGATATCTTTTCCTTCCCAATTTTCATTTTCTATCTGAAGAAGCTTTTTTGCAGAAGAATTGATTAATAAAATTTTCCTGTTTCGATCTACCACAATGACCCCGTTATGGATAGAGGAGAAAATGCTTTCCCATATATGAGGATCAATTATTGTTTGTTTCATATGGAGACCTCCTTATCTTTTGGATGGTGAAAAACTTCAACATATGGTGAAAAAAATCACTATTCATTTATTCAGCATTCATTTAAGTTTTTCCTTTTTTATGGTGATTTTTTTCACCTTTTTGTTTGTTAATATTCTAAAAATTTTGTATTGTAAGCGTATTCTTAGTCTTGGCACGATATTTGCATGTAATAGAAAGTGAGCAGAAAGAAAGGAGGAAAGCAAATGGCAAAAATATTCAATACAAGAAATGATAGAACTAAAATTTGTTTTTATTAAAACAGACTTTTAAAATGTTGATTTCATATGTTTATTTTAGCAAGAATATACTGCTTTCAGAAGTTTTAAACAAGTACCGAAAAGCAGTCAACGTTTTCGAGGGATTGTTACAGAAAAAATCGTTCTCTTTATTCGAGTTTACGAAGTGGACAAAAAACAATGTTTATATCATTTAGAGGAACAAAACTACATTATGAGGGGGAATTTTAATGGCGAACGTTATTAAAACACATCCTAAACTTTATGTGATGGATAATGGCCGGATGAGAATGGATAAAAACTGGATGATTGCGATGCATAACCCAGCGACAATTCATAATCCTAATGCTCAAACAGAATTCGTGGAATTTCCAATTTATACGGTGTTAATTGATCATCCGGAAGGAAAAATTCTTTTTGATACCGCCTGCAATCCAAACTCGATGGGACCTCAGGGACGTTGGGCGGAATCTACACAGCAAATGTTTCCGTGGACAGCGAGCGAAGAGTGTTACCTTCACAATCGTCTAGAGCAGTTAAAAATTAGACCAGAAGATATTAAGTTCGTCGTTGCCTCACATCTTCATCTCGATCATGCGGGATGTTTAGAAATGTTTACGAACGCAACGATTATTGTGCACGAAGATGAGTTAAACGGTGCGCTTCAATGTTATGCCCGCAATCAAAAAGAAGGAGCATACATTTGGGCAGATATTGATGCCTGGATTAAAAATAATCTTCAATGGCGTACAGTAAAGCGACATGAAGATAATCTTCTTCTGGTAGAGGGAATTAAAGTGCTTAACTTTGGAAGCGGACATGCATGGGGCATGCTTGGATTGCATGTAGAGCTGCCTGAAACAGGTGGAATTATTCTTGCTTCTGATGCTATTTATACGGCTGAAAGCTATGGTCCGCCGATTAAGCCGCCTGGCATTATTTACGACTCTCTCGGTTATATGAATACAGTTGAAAAAATCCGTCGAATTGCGAAGGAAACAAATTCACAAGTTTGGTTTGGTCATGATTCTGAACAATTTAAGAAATTTCGTAAATCGACGGAAGGATATTATGAGTAAGAAAAGGAGAGGGAGACAATGAGTTTTGCCAAACTAGTTTTCACGCCACTCAGCTATACTGGATGGGGAGCTTTGGAACAATTGCTTCCGGAGGTAAGAAATTTTTCACCGAAAAAGATACTTGTCATAACAGATCCCGTACTTGAGAAAATCGGCTTGGTTCAACGAGTAACGAACCCTCTTATCGAACACGGGTACGATGTAGAACTATATACGGATGTCGTTCCAGAGCCGCCATTAGAAGTAGGAGAGAAGCTCGTTTCATTTACGCGCCAAGGAAAATTTGATATGGTTATCGGTGTCGGCGGGGGCAGCGCCATGGATCTGGCCAAATTGGCAGCAGTTTTGGCTGTACATGAGGGAACGGTTGCTGACTATTTAAATTTAACCGGCACAAAAAAAGTGCATAAAAAAGGACTGCCTAAGATTTTGATTCCGACTACATCGGGAACAGGTTCTGAGGTGACGAACATTTCCGTTCTTTCCTTAGACACGACAAAAGATGTAGTGACACATGATTATCTTCTAGCGGATGTGGCCATTGTCGATCCGGAATTGACCGTTTCTGTGCCTCCTCGCGTAACAGCGGCTACGGGCATTGATGCGCTAACTCATGCAGTTGAGGCATATGTGTCAGTCAATGCCAACCCGATAACGGATGGTTTGGCGCTTCAAGCAATCCGGCTCATTGGTCGTTCTTTGCGAAAAGCGGTCGAAAATGGAAATGATAAACAAGCTCGAATTGATATGAGCAACGGCAGCTATCTGGCAGGATTAGCTTTCTTTAATGCCGGGGTGGCTGGTGTCCACGCTCTTGCCTATCCATTAGGCGGCCAATTTCATATTCCACATGGAGAATCAAATGCTGTATTGTTGCCTTATGTAATGGGATATATTCGAAAAAGCTGCACAAAACGGATGGCTGATATTTTGAATGCTTTGGGAGGAAATTCAACTTACCTTTCTGAAGAAGAAGCTTCTTATAAATGTGTAGAAGAACTTGAAAGATTAGTGAAAGATGTAGGAATTCCGAATACGCTCGGCGGTTTCGATATACCTGAAACCGCTTTAGAGAGTTTAACTCAAGATGCTGTTAAGCAAAAGAGACTATTAGCGCGAAGCCCTTTGCCATTGTTGGAAGATGATATAAGAAAAATTTATCAATCCGCTTTTACTGGTGTTGTCACTGAACCAAAATAAACGACTTACTGTCACTTGCTGTCACTTGGAACACACGGAAGGGATGAAACGATAGTTGAACAGCGGGTTGACTTGTCACCAATCGAATTCGAAGTGATGAGTCAAAAAGTAGACGGATGGTTGTTTATCGCACTGTTAAGCTAATATACTTAAATTGAAAAGATACTAAGGAAAAAAGAGGAGAGAAACGATGGAAAAAAAGAAACTGTATATCAATGGAGAATGGGTGGAAGCAACTTCATATACGACATTAACATCGCCTTATTCAGGTGAACCACTTGCGGAAATTCCGGTAGCGACGGAGTCAGATGTTGAGCGGGCGATTGAAGCGGCTTACCAAGCGAGAAACATGATGGCGAAAATGCCGGCACACAAGCGAGCAGCCATTTTAGAAAAAGTGGCAGAGATCCTTCAAGAAAGAGCAGAAGAAGCAGCACAGATGATCGCGCTTGAAGCAGCAAAGCCGATTACAACGGCCAAAGCGGAAGTAGGGCGTACGATTCAGACGTATAAGTTTGCCGCTGAAGAAGCAAAACGTATTCATGGCGAAACGATTCCATTAGATGCTGCACCGGGTGGGGAGAACCGGGTCGCTTTTACAGTAAGAGAACCAATCGGTGTCATTGGAGCGATTACCCCGTTCAACTTCCCGATGAATCTTGTTGCTCATAAGCTTGGCCCGGCCATCGCGGCTGGAAATACGATCGTACTCAAACCGGCGAGCCAAACACCGCTTTCCGCGTATTTTATTGCGGAGCTTTTTGAACAAGCAGGTCTTCCAAAAGGAGCATTAAACGTAGTAACGGGAAGCGGAAAAACGGTCGGGGATAAACTTGTTACCGATGAGCGAATCAGCATGATTACGTTTACAGGAAGTCCGGCTGTTGGAATCGGCATTCGAAATAAAGCCGGATTAAAGAAAGTAACCCTTGAACTCGGTTCCAATTCCGCCGTCATTGTCGATGAAGATGTAGACGTTGATTCCATTATTCAACGATGTGTAGTTGGTGCCTTCTCCTTCCAAGGTCAAGTTTGTATTTCGCTGCAACGGATTTATGTGCATGAGAAACGTTACGAGGAGTTTGTCGAAAAGTTTATCGCTGCCACTAAACAATTAAATGTTGGCGATCCGCTTGATCCAAAAACGGATGTGTCTGCATTGATTACGCCGAATGATGTAGAGCGATCTTTACAGTGGATTGAGGAAGCGAAACAAGGTGGGGCAACGGTTGCCGTAGGCGGTAAAAGAACAGGAAATATATTACTGCCAACCGTCATCCTTCATGCTCGGCCTGACATGAAAGTATCTTGTCAAGAAGTATTTGCTCCGATTGTATTAATTAATAAAGTCACATCAATTGATGAAGCGATAGAATTGGTGAATGATTCTCGATACGGATTACAAGCGGGTATTTATACAAACAATATTCACGTTGCCTGGGAGGCTGTAGAAAAACTTCAGGTCGGCGGAGTACTGATTAATGACATTCCGACATTCAGGGTCGATCACATGCCTTATGGCGGTGTGAAAGAAAGCGGAACAGGCCGGGAAGGTTTACGGTATGCAGTCGAGGAGATGACAGAATTAAAACTCGTTATTTTCAATCGAAATCAATAACACTTCCTTTTGCCCCAGAAATCCAAGTGGTTTCTGGGGTTGTTTTGTTGTTAGTGACTAGAATCCGGACTTTTGGCTTTACAAATTAAAGACTTAAAAGAAGGAATAATACGGGGGCTTACGTTCAAGAAAATAAAACACGAATTTTTGATGTTGAAACAACGGCGACAACGGAAGGGGAAAAACGCTGCTGTAGTTGAATTATATCAACGATTCCAACCAATGACCGAAGAGAAGCAGGAAAGCAGCATTGAATTTATTTTAGTCCGTCATGGTCAACATGTAACATGTAAGCGATTTAAATCATGATTTTAGCTTCCCTGTCTTGTAAAATTGGAGCGTTTGCAGTAATAGATGTCCGATGAGGAAATCAAAATCAGTTGTAAAGTCGATAAAGGTTGTAGGTAAAGTTAGCTCCTTGTTATAGAAAATTCCTCATTCCCATGAAATAACTGGATCAATCTGTTTTGGAGAAGAATAAAAATTATTTTATCAATAAAATTTCACTAACGCATTTGTAAAGTGAAAGAGTTTTAATTTCTTCTGTAAAAGCGTATATATAATAGGTAAAAATACCTATTTACAATATTATAAAAAATATATATTAATAAAAAATAGAGAAAAATTCCGTTATTTTTCTATTTTTGTAAAAATAATAAAATTCGGTTATACAAATTGAGCAAAAACGCGGAATAAGAGAACGGCACGCACGCGCTAAAAGGGGAATGGAAATGGTCTACGATGGAATTATTTTATCATTGTTAATCGGTTTTTTTCGCGGCGGGAGTTTAAAAGGGTTGGCATATATGAAACTTAAGTGGGGATGGTTGTTTCCGCTCTTGTTAGGTATCGAAATTTGTATATTTTTGTTGCAAAATAAGTTGAGTGTAATTGCTTCTTTAAGCAATTATTTATTTATAGCTATTTACATAGTTGGACTTGCTTTTTTATGGTTAAACCGACATAACCAAGGCTTTATGATTATTTTCATTGGAGTTTTATTGAATTTTATTGTTATGGCTCTAAACGGCGGAAGAATGCCGGTTTCGATTGAGGCGAGTCAGTTTTTAGGACTGGAATATATAGATGCTTTAAAAGCTGGAACATATGGCAAACATATGGCGATTGACAATTCGACGCTGTTGCCGTTTCTTGGCGACATTATTCCGCTTTCCGCTCCGTATCCGAAGGAGCAAGTGATCAGCATCGGTGACGTTGTTATGAACGTCGGTGCGTTCATCTTCATCCAGCACCTTATGCTGGATTACAAAAACGACAAATCTTCCCTTCAAACGGTCAATGAAGGGAGGTGAACGCGATGAACGCAACAGTGAAAAAAGCTCTTATTAATTTATTTATTATTGGTTCCGTTATTGTAGCTTTGACATCTGGGTACAAACTTGGTTAATCTTGATTAAAGGAGAAGTAACTACATTTACTTCTCCTTATTAAATTTTAGCAATGAGAGTGATAAAATATGTACCTTAACAGATATCCGTTTTCAAAACATTATAAGAAATTATATATAGCTGTCATCTCAATTTTAGGCTTAGGATTATTTATACTAGAGAATAGTTTTTACGCTCAACCACTAGAAGATTGGGTTTTAATTTATATGTTGTCTGGAGCAATTCTTTTACTAAATCACTTTCTAGTCTATCTTCCTCCAAAAGATAATACCTTTTCAATGGATTCGGCTATTTATTTGGCTTGTATATTTTTATACGGATTAGATTTGACACTTGATGTTTTATTTTTAAATAATCTAATTTATGCTTTGTATAAGAATAAAATTGTATGGTGGAAGCATCTTTTTAATTTCTCCATGTATTCTTTAATGATTATCAGCTCCTATTATTCATTTATAGTTTTTGGGGGAGAAATTGGCGGGGTCAATACTCATAATATTTTTTCTCATTTAATCAGTTTAATTGTTTATCTTACATTAAATATTACATTAATGTCTTTATTTTTTATTTTTTCTTCTCCAGGAACTTTGTTTAATGTGTTCAAAGGAGTCTTAAAAATAGGTATTTTGAAAGAATCATTTGTAAGTTATTCAGTTACTTTATTGCTTTCTCTTGTTTTAACAATTTTAATGACAGAAGAAAAATATTTCGGTTTATTTTTATTTACCATTTTAGTTGTGCTGATCTCATTTGCCTTTAGCAAATTTTTGTATTTGTATCAAGATGTGTCAGAAAAAGCGAACAAAGATTATTTAACCGGATTGTACAACCACGGCTTCTTTAAAAATGTGCTGGATGAACAGTTTTCTAAATGGAGTAAGCTGAAGGAACCGTTTTGCGTGGCGCTGCTTGATTTGGATGATTTTAAAAAATACAATGACAGCAACGGCCATCTTCAAGGGGATGAGCTGTTAAAGTTTTTCGGGGAATTTTTGAAAACGGAAATGGAAAGCGAAAAATATGTTCTTGCCCGATATGGCGGCGAGGAATTTGCTGCTTTTATGAAGAATACGACAAAAGATGAGGCGTACGTTGTTTTGGATCGATTACGTAAAAAAGTGAATGACACATATTTTGCGGGAGTGGAAAATCTTCCGTACCGTTGTTTGTCGTTTTCATGCGGGATCGCCGAATATGAAAAGGGCACGTATGATGCCGGTGAGCTAATCCATAAAGCCGACAAGGCGTTATATTATGCGAAAGCGCAAGGAAAAAACAATGTGCAAGTGTATGATGAGAAAAATGTCTGTTTTGATGCGATGCAATTTAAAGAAGAGCTTGATGCGATTGAGCAGCAGCTGAAAATCTTTTTATCGAAAGATGTATATACCTATCGGCACAGCAAGCGCGTGTTTAAATATGCCATTGAATTCAGCGAAAAACTCCAACTAGGGGAGCATGAAAAACAAACGTTAATTTTAGGTGCGCTCGTACATGACATCGGGAAATTAGAGGTGCCGAGGGACATTATTAATAAAGAAGGAAAGCTTGAACCACACGAATGGGAAATTATAAAGAAGCATGTGACATGGGGGAAGGAGATTCTTGCTGCGGATAAAAGGTTTGAAGAACTGATTCCACTCGTGGAGCTTCACCACGAACGATACGATGGAAAGGGGTATCCATACGGTTTAAAGGGGGAAGAGATTCCGAAACTTGCCCGCATTTTATGTATTATCGATTCATTTGATGCAATGACAACGGAAAGACCGTACCAGCGCACAAAAACGTTTGAAGAGGCAATCGAGGAATTGAGGCGATGCGCCGGCAAGCAGTTTGATCCGACATTTGTCGAACCGTTTATTGACATGATTAAAACGAATAATTTGAAAAGACAACGTCTGTTTGCTAACTAAAATAAGAGTCAATAAATGTGAGTGAAGACAAGCAAACGGTTTGTTTATACTTTGAGGCTTTTTGTTTAGGAGTATCTCAGAGAAAAGCGCTTGCTGAAGGCAGGTGCTTTTATTATGCCAAATATATAATCAATTGAACTATGTTCTAAATTATCAATTTGATCTTGCATATACATATCCAAACCCACACGAATCTTTCTTTGCTGAAAAAGCTTTAGGAGCGGAAATGAAAAAGCCGCTCCCATTTTTTATTAATCACAATGTAAAAGCTCACCAAGCTTTAATAGTTTTAACCTTTCATCATCCAATTGGTGCCGTGTCCATTCAGCAAGCAAGCGATCAAGTGCTTCTTCCGGAGTATCATCGGCAAGAGGAAATGTTCCGTAGTGCATGGGGATAAACGTTTCGGCTTTACAGTCAATAAAGGCCTGCACTGCTTCTTCCGGGGTAATGTGCTGTGGCCCCATAAACCATTTCGGTTCATATGCACCAATCGGAAGGAGTGCATAATCAATTGAAAAATGCTCACCGATTTCTTTAAAGCCGCGAAAATAGCCGCTGTCTCCTGCAAAATAAAATGTTGGCTTTCCATCTGCTTGAATGATCCAGCCGCCCCAGTGAGATGTGTTCATGTCAAATAGCGATCTTCTTGTCCAATGCTGGGCAGGAACAAATGTAAGCGTGATCTTGTTATAATGTTTTTCTTGCCACCACGAACATTCCACAACGTTTTCAATCCCTTTTTTGCGAAATAATCGTCCAAGACCAATCGGCACAAAAATGCGCGGATTTCCTTTTAACTTTCTAATGCTTGCGAAATTTAAATGATCGTAATGGCTATGGGAAATTAAAACGATGTCAACATCCGGCATGTCACTGAGCGGAATTCCGGGACGGGTTAACCGTTTTACCGTTCCTAAGCGATTAGCCCAAACAGGATCGGTGACAATCGTTACTCCGTTCACTTAAATGACGAAGGTGGAATGGCCGATCCATGATAAAAGTGTATGTGAGCGATTCATATGCAAGAGAGAGTGTTCCGGCTTATCTACATGTGGAACTTGATAGGAACTATTTTTTTGTTTTGCTTTTCGCTCCCGCTGCCAGCGGCGAAAATCGGAAAATGTCTTTTTCATCGATACGTTATCAAGATTTTCATAACGTTTTCGTACCATGACTTTCATCCTTTTTGTTATTAATGTTTGCGAAAGGTGTGCATGATCATGGAAATTTGATATGATAATTCTATATTATTTTAAACAATTAAAATAAATTAGACAGTTTTACAATAACAAAAACTTTTTTTCTTTGACAAACAATATATACGGTGGAGGATGATTATGTTAAAGAAATTTACCATTCGCACGTCACAACGTGATGAAATGCTTGATATTACTAATTATGTTCAAGAAGTCGTTAACGAAGCTAACATGGAAGAAGGAATTGCGGTTGTTTATTGTCCGCATACAACTGCCGGGATTACGATTAACGAAAATGCGGATCCAGATGTGAAACGCGATATGATGCGCCGTTTTGCTGAAGTGTACCCATGGGAGCACAAATTAGACAGACATGCGGAAGGGAACACGGCAGCTCATATGAAAGCAAGCACGGTCGGCGCTTCACAACATGTCATTGTTACAGGAGGAAGACTTCTTCTCGGAACTTGGCAAGGGATCTATTTTTGCGAATATGACGGTCCGCGGCAACGGACGTTTTTCGTGAAAGTAATAAAAGGATAAACGAGCTTTTAAAGGCTGAAGGAAATAGCCCATTTGGTTACAAAGATACAACACCGCTTGCCCAATGAACAAAAGATTATGGAGCCATTGTTGTAAAGGCTAATTTAAAATTTAGCTCTTTGCAGTAAATGATTACGAGTGAGACCAAACACATATGACCAACTTCTCCTCTTATTAAGTTTTTTACTGTCGTTTCGTGTAGATTTCAGTAGATTTATAATTACAATCAATTCAGAAAAAATAAACTTTTTTAAACGCACCTCGGTTAAACAATAATTGTTGATTTTTCGCTGCTGTTGAGCACGATCTAGTTAGCCGGAACATCAGCATGATGTGTTAACAGAGCAAAAAGTAAAAAAGGAGGGGGGGTTTTCTTTGATTAGTTTTCATCAGGTCAATAAACATTATGGAAATTTTCATGTTCTTAAAGATATAAACCTTCACATCAATCAAGGAGAAGTCGTTGTTATTATCGGACCGTCCGGTTCCGGAAAAAGTACGCTCGTGCGCTGTATCAATCGACTTGAAACCATTACGAGCGGTGAATTGATTGTCGACAACGTAAAGGTGAATGACAAAAATACGGACATTAATAAACTGCGGCGCAACATCGGTATGGTGTTTCAACACTTTAACCTTTATCCGCATAAAACGGTTCTGCAAAATATTACGCTGGCTCCTACCAAGGTGTTAGGCATTTCTGAGAAGGAAGCAAAAGAAACAGCGATGTATTACCTAGAAAAGGTAGGAATACCTGATAAGGCTAACGCTTATCCATCAGAATTATCAGGCGGTCAACAACAACGTGTAGCGATTGCCCGAGGACTGGCAATGAATCCTAAAATCATGTTGTTCGATGAGCCAACTTCAGCGCTTGATCCAGAGACGATTGGCGAAGTACTTGATGTGATGAAAAAACTGGCAAAGGAAGGAATGACGATGGTAGTTGTGACTCATGAAATGGGTTTTGCTCGTGAAGTAGCCGATCGTATCGTTTTTATGGATCAAGGAAGAATTCTCGAAGAAGCACCGCCTGAAGAGTTTTTCGCAAACCCACGCGAAGAGCGGGCTCGCCTGTTTTTGAGCAGAATTCTTAATCATTAAATTAAGGAAAAGGGGGCAATTTTGAATGAAGTTGAAAAATGTATGGAAAAAAATGATGGGCATTGGACTTGTTGCTATGCTTAGCGCTACCATGTTAGTGGGATGCAGCGGCGGAACTGAAACAGGAGGAGAAAACAAAGAGAAAGAAACGAGTACAACGGAAAGCAATACGTTAGAGAAAATTAAAGAAAGAGGCAAACTCGTCGTTGGCGTTAAATATGACTTAAATCTTTTCGGGTTAAAAGACCCGAAAACGGGAGAAGTAGAAGGCTTTGATATTGATATCGCCAAAGGGTTGGCAAAGAAAATTCTTGGGGATGAAAACAAAATTGAACTGAAAGAAGTAACTTCAAAAACACGTATCCCAATGTTGAATAACGGGGAAATCGATGCGATTATCGCGACGATGACGATTACAGAAGAGCGGAAGAAGGAAGTTGACTTCTCTGATGTCTATTTCATGGCTGGTCAATCATTGCTCGTGAAAAAAGACAGCAAAATTAACGGTTTGAAAGATATTAAAAAAGGTGTAACTGTTTTAACCGCAAAGGGATCCACTTCTGCGCAAAACATTCGTGAAAAAGCTCCTGAAGCGACCGTTTTAGAATTTGAAAACTATGCGGAAGCATTTACGGCATTAAAAGCAGGACAAGGTGATGCATTGACGACAGATAACGCGCTGCTCTATGGTATGGCAAAGCAAGATCCTAATTATCGGGTAGTTGATGAAACGTTTACAGAGGAACCTTACGGAATTGCTGTGCGAAAAGGTGATAAGGAGTTTTTACAAGTGATTAATGAATATCTTAAAGAGATAAAAGAGAGCGGCGAATATGACAAAATTTATGAAAAATGGATTGGCGAAAAGCCGAAGCAATAAAGAATGTGTAAGCAGATGAGCGGATTCCCTGCCGCTCATTTGCTTCTTCTGAAAGAAAAAGGGGGGAACGACAACACGATGATTGATTTTTCAATTATTGTTGACCATTGGGATATGTATATGCAAGGATTTGGCAACACGGTAAAAGCCAGTCTGCTTGCCTTATTGGGCAGTCTGCTGCTTGGAATTGTGATCGCTGTATTCCGGATTGCGCCGGTAAGACTGCTAAATTGGCTCGGAGCGGCATACGTCGAATTTATCCGGAATATACCACTGATTCTAGTTGTATTTGTTTTTTTCTTCGGGTTACCAGCGCTTGGAGTTCGTTTAGATTCATTCACTGCCGGAACTTTAGGGCTTACTGTTTACACTGCGGCTTTTATCGCTGAAGTGATTCGTGCGGGAATTCTTGCGGTTCCTAAAGGGCAGATGGAGGCAGCACGGTCATCTGGCCTTACTTATTTGCAAGCAATGCGCTACGTTATTTTGCCCCAAGCGATCAAAATTGTCATTCCACCGCTGGGTAATCAGTTTATTAACCTAGTAAAAAACTCTTCCGTACTTGGGGTTATTGCTGGGCTTGATTTAATGTATTTCGGGGACTTAATTTCATCTGAAACGTTTGTTACGTTTGATGTTTACATTTTTGTAGCGGTGTTTTATCTTGTCTTAACTGTTCCACTAAGCCTCGGCGTCGGTTTTCTAGAGCGTCGCTTGGCAAGAAGCCGATAAGGGGGGAGAAAAAATGGATTTTATTGGCGCATACTCTCCTATTCATCTTAAATTTTTGCTTGAAGGTTTTTTAGTTACGCTTGAAGTAGCATTTATATCGATTGTGCTTAGTTTTGCGATTGGAATTGTCATAGGGGTGTTGCGTTACGCGCGAATTCCTGTCGTTGCTCACGTTTTGGCGGTAGGGGTTGAGACGATTCGCAATCTACCACTATTATTGATTATTTTCTTCACCTATTTCGCACTGCCTGAAGTAGGCATGAAGCTGGACAAATTATATGCAGCGATTTTGGCGCTTGTTATTTTTGAATCAGCGATGCTGTCAGAAATTGTGCGAAGCGGATTAAATTCGATTGAAAAAGGACAAATTGAAGCAGCGCGGGCATCTGGCCTCACCTATATGCAGACGATGTGGCACATTATACTGCCGCAAGCATTGCGCCGCATGGTTCCGCCAATTGTAAGCCAATTTATCTCTTTATTGAAAGATACGTCGCTGGCTGTAGTCATTGCTTTGCCAGAGCTAATGAACCATGCGCAAATTATTAACGGAAGAAATGTAAACTATGTCATTCCTATTTTCCTGCTCGTTGCGCTTATGTATTTTACGGTGAATTATTCATTGTCCTTGATTTCCAAACGATTAGAAAATAAACGTGTGTAAGTATTTTTACTTTTCATATTGCGAAATCTCCATTTCCTAATATAAATTTATTATAATTAGGAAATGGAGTTATTATTTTCATAGTAAAAAAGGAGAATTCAATGCGTGATCGTCTATTGCTGTTGCTGGTTATTATGCTGGCTACTGCTTTTTTCGGGGAAATGAAAGTGACGCCATTTGGCGGTACGTTTCGCTTTTCGCTGGGAAGTGTTGCTTTCTTTTTCGGATTGTTATGGTTTCATTCCGTCCCAACTCTTCTTGCTGGTTTTTGCACAGGAGTGTTTATTACAGGATTTCGGGGTGTCATCGATGTAATGATCGGGCATCTGTCATGGCATGATAGTCTATTGATTCATTTTCCAGCGGCTTTTTATTACTTTAGCTTCGCTTTGCTTGTTCATTTGACAAGGATTTCCCAATATGCAGAGTTTCCGATTCGAGTAGGATTAATTGGAACGGCTATTGATTTTTCATCTAACATCGTTGAACTATCGATTCGACAGCTAGTTGGTGAATCCCCGCTCATTGCAAAGGAAACGATTTTCATGTTGCTTTTGTTCGGCATCTTGCGCAGTTTCTCCGTAGTGGGATTGTACAATATTTTATCGATTCGTCAAATCAAAGCTTTAGGCGAAGCTCGGCGGCAGGAACTCGAGCGCCTTGTGATGATTAATACGAGTCTTTATGAAGAAGCGTTTTATTTACGTAAGTCGATGACACATATGGAGGAAATTACGCGGCAAAGCTACGAGCTTTATACACGGCTGCTCGAGTCGGAAAAAGTAGAGCCGCGCATGGCTTTGTATATTGCTGAGCATGTACATGAAGTGAAAAAAGATTCGCAGCGAATTTTAGCCGGTTTGTCTAAGTTGATACGTCAAGAGGAATTTGCCTTACGTATGAATATTGCTGAACTTTGTGGAATGGTTATTCGTGCCAATCAAAAATATGCGGAACTGTTGGGAAAATGTATTCGTTTTGAAGAAAAATGTAGTGTGAATTTGTTCACCAATCAAATCTATGCCCTTCTTTCCGTGTTGAACAATTTAGTGGCTAACTCGGTGGAAGCGGTTTCATCTTCGGGTTGGATTGAACTGCGGGTAGAACTGGACAAAGGTGAAATCGTGTTTTATGTGACTGACTCTGGACCGGGAATTCCAAGAGAAGACTGGGATTGGGTGTTTCAACCGGGATTTACGACAAAATATGATGAACAAGGCAACCCGTCAACAGGAATCGGTCTGACGCATGCGAAAGAGATTGTTGAGAGTTTAAGTGGATGCATACAAATAACTTATGATGATGGTGATAGAACGCAATTTCAAGTAAGAATACCAACTGACAAATTACTTCGAGAGGAGGAGGCCTAATGTCGCTTCGTTTCTTTCTTATTGAAGATGACCGGGTTGTTCGAAAAATGCTGGAGAAAATTATTACAGAAAACGGTCTGGGAGAGGTGGTGGGACAGGCGGCAGATGGACTCGATGTCTCAATTGACCAGTTGTATTCGGTTGATGTCGTGCTTATTGATTTGCTTATGCCTGGACTTGATGGCATTCAAACAATGAAAAAATTAAAAGCAGAAGGATTTTCTGGCCAATTCGTGATGATTTCCCAAGTAGAAAACAAAGAAATGATTGGTCAAGCTTATCTGCAAGGTGTAGATACATATATTCAAAAACCAATTAACCGTTATGAAGTCGTGTCTGTGTTGAAACGGGTCGCGAATCATCTGTCTCTCGTCTCTTCCCTTCATTCCATTCGCAAGTTGGTGCAGGAGATCGATGAAAAAGGGAAGAACGGTCATAGTGAGGCAGAGAAAACGAGATTAGGTGTTTATGAGAAGAATCATCTTCAACAGAAGGTACGCCAGCTTCTTCTGTTATTAGGAATTGCCGGTGAAGCGGGGGCATCTGATTTGCTGCTCATTATGCAATGGCTCGCTGAGAAAGAAGAGAAAACTCAGCCGTTAAACGATTTGCCCCCGTTGAAGGAAGTATATATACAAGTACTGCGGCAGATTCATGGGAATGAAGACGAAAATTCGTTACAAAAAGAGATACGTGCTATGGAGCAGCGCATTCGCCGTATGGTCTTTCAAGCTTTCACCCACTTGTCTTCACTTGGTTTGACTGATTACACGAATCCTACCTTCGAGCACTTTGCCCCGCGTTTGTTTGATTTTGAGGAAGTTCGCTTGCGTATGCAGGAGCTGGAAGCTGGTGAGAAAACGACGAAGTGCCGGATTAACGTAAGAAAATTTCTCTCCGCGTTTTATATGGAGGTGAGAGGATAGCAGGATATTACGGCAACTTAATTTTTCAACAAATTTGGTACAAAAATATATATTATGTTTAATAAAGGAAATGTGATAAAATGAACAAAAAAGGGGGTATAATGGAAGATATGATTATGATGAAGATAGTGTTTATTCATTATTGTTTGATGGTGTAGAAAGAAAAACATATATATACGCAAGGGTATCCACGCCTAAACAAAAGAAAGATTTAGAAAAT
>NZ_QLMH01000012.1 GCF_003259935.1 Paranoxybacillus vitaminiphilus
AACAATTACGATACCAGAGTTTTCGCTTTTTTTATACCTATACATGGAAAAATATTCATTTTTATATTAACAACCCCAAGTTATGGTGATGAACCTATTAGAAGGAGGAATGAATACTTTTTTCCAGCACTTGTTTACTTGAAATCTATTTTATTCTTAATCAGCTAGAGAGGGGACATCTTATGAGAAAAAGGAAACGAAGAGTATACTCATTCATTTCTTACTTACTTGCTTTTACGATGACTTTTTCGACTCTCACTCCTTTTGCGGAGGCGGAGGAAAACACCCCTTCATCTGCTAACGTTCCTCAAGCAGAAACAACAGAAGGGGATGCGACCGTCACACCGAATGTGACAGAAAATGGTGGAGACAACCCTTCCACCACAGAGAATGTCGAACATACTGAGGACACCTCTACTTCTACTCCTGCCGAGACCTCTGAAGTAGAACCTGTGACCTCCTCGAATACAGAACAAGAGCCTGCCTCTTCTTATGCTCCTTATCCAAAAGAAAAGGAAGTAAAATCCCTTCGCACGGAGACGGCAAAGGTATATGAAAATTCGGATGGAACATATACCGCGGAAGTGTTCACGGAACCGATTCACTTCAAACAAAACGGCCAATGGGTCAACATTGATAATACATTGGTAGAAAATCAACAACAAGAATTGGAAAATAAAGCGAACCGGTTTAAAGTCAAATTTCCGAAAAAGCCAAAACAAAACGAACAAGCAAAACTATTTACCTACGAAATCGCTGGACATAAAGTGACAGTGGAATTGTCTGATGATTCTTCTACTAAACCAAAAGCGTATAAGGGAACCGTCGATGTAGCAGGGACGTTCAAAAAGAATCGTGCGCAATATAAACACCTCTACCCTGGCGTAACGTTTGACTATGTATTAGACGGCACGAAAGTAAAGGAAAATATCATTCTTGATTCCTATCAAGGGAAAAATACGTTTGAGTTTCATATCAAAGCGCAAGGATTAAAAGCCGAGAAAAAAGAGTCTGGAGTTATTGAATTTACAGATGTCAAAACAGGGAAGTTTTTATTTTACATCCAGCGTCCGTTTATGTATGATTCATCGAAGGAAGGCAATGTTTCGGAACAAGTGACTCAAGAGATTACTCCTGTCGATGATGGGTTTATCTTAACGGTCACGGCTGATGAGTCCTATTTAACCGATCCGAAGCGTGTGTATCCAGTCGTGATTGACCCGTGGATTGATGTGTTCCAAGCACAAGATACGTTTGTGGCGAGCGGAACGTCCAGCAATTACGGCAACTTAAATTACTTGTCGGTCGGGAAAGACCCGACACTTGGCAAAACGCGGACCTATCTAAAATGGACCTTGCCCCCGATCCCAAATGCAAAAGTCACAGGGGCAAGCGTTGGTGTGTACCAGTATGTTCCTAACTCCTCCACACCAGCCGGACCATCCATTTCCTTACATCAGGTCACAAGCGCATTTAACGCATCTATCATCAATTGGAGCACACAGCCAAGCTTTGATCCAACTCCGGTCTCCACCAAATCAGAAACAAAAGCCGGATATAACTATTTTGCTGTTTCGGAGTTACTACTATCAAGATGTACCGATTAACACGACGTTAGCGGACAAGACCTATACCGTAGCTGGATATATAAAAACGACAAATGTAACGGGGGCAGGAGCGCGAATTCGCGTTTATTTTAAGGATGTGAATAATCAGTATATCAAAGATCAAGCAGGGAATACGATTGTATACGGAAGTCCTTACGTGACAGGAACAAGAGACTGGATGCCAATTTCTTATTCCTTTACTGCCCCAAGTAATACCGCCTACATTCATATCGAATGTATCTTCACAGGAGCGGGAACAGCTTATTTTGATGGCATTCAGTTAGATCAAGGGGCTATCGTAACCGAGTACGCTTCGAATGAAAACGTCAGTATGGAAGCCGGAAGCGGAACGACGCTTGACAATTGGACATTAAATGCGTTTGGTACAGGGGATGGCAGAACGACCGAGCAGGCAAAAGCCGGACAATATTCGGTGAAAATCACTGGTTTAAGCAGTGCGAGTCGTTATGTCGGACAACAAGTGTCCATCAGCGGGAAAAAAGATGATCCGCTCACGTTATCCGGTTGGGCGTATGTGAAAAATCCAAATACTTCTGGCGAGTTTTCGTTGCAGCTATCGTTCGTCTATACGGATGGGACAACTGGAACGTTTACGATTCCGTTCAACAAAACATTAACGGATCAGTGGCAGTTTGTGAAAAAGACGTTCCGAGCGGCGAAAGATTTTAACCAAGCGAAAATTTATGGAGTCTATAACAACCAAGCCGGAACGGTGTATTTTGATAACATTAAACTCGAAGAAAAAGCTTCCACATCGACGACAACGTATAGTGCCGACGGAAACTTTGTCACTTCGGAAACCGATGAATTGAATCAAACCACGTCATACAGTTACGACGCAAATGGAAATCAAACATCGGTGACAACGCCAGGCGGACGAAACACGACGTACACTTATACTTATTTGGACCAACTGAAATCTGTTACACTTGTCGATCCATCCGGGCAACAAAGCATTACGACATCATATATGTACGATACGCAAGGAAACTTGAAAACACGGATCGATCCAAGAAATAACGTCACGACGTTCGATTATAACGCGATCAACTTGTTGACGCTGGAACAAGACCCATTAGGAAAATTCATTCGATACGATTATGATAATGCTGGAAACCTTCAAAAAGTGGAGCAAGGAAAAGGTACGACCGTTCTTGC
The DNA here is from genome assembly GCF_003259935.1 of Paranoxybacillus vitaminiphilus. Classification (GTDB taxonomy): domain Bacteria; phylum Bacillota; class Bacilli; order Bacillales; family Anoxybacillaceae; genus Paranoxybacillus; species Paranoxybacillus vitaminiphilus. Next base: position 2,787 of record NZ_QLMH01000012.1, read on the forward strand.
GAAGCAGGAATTCAAATATGACAATAAGAATCAATTAACCGAAAAATGGGTCAACGGCCAGAAAGTCGCTTCGTATACGTACGATTATGCAGGAAACGTGACGAGCATTGATGCGAACGGCCAAACGTACTTGTACACTTATGACGCCTACAACCGCTTGAAAACGTCCCAAGAACCGAGCGGGTACCAGTTGCAAAACAACTACGTAACAGATGCGAACAGTCCATCGAATGGGTTGCGCAGTTCCTATGTGGAAACAACCGGTGGAAATTCGTATACAACGACATTTGGATACGACATCTTGCAGCGTTTATCGTTCATTCAAGTGCCGACGGGCCAAACGACTGAGTTTTACTACAATGAAAAAGGCCTGCCCATCCGTACAAGTTTGAAAAATAGTGCTAATACGTCTTCCTTCAATGTTTATTCATCCTATGATGATGGGGGGAGATTAGCCGCCCAGCGTGTTATCGGCGGCGACGCGTTGGATTTGACATACGGGTACGATGCGGATAGCAATATCGTGACGTACTTCGACGGCACCCATACACATACGTACACGTACGATTTCGCCAACCGTTTGAAGTCATGGACGTATCAAGGCAACACGGTTCAATACGACTATGACGCGTCCGGGAACTTGAAAAATCCGCACGGCAAGACGCTGACGTTTAATGCGGCCAACGAAATCGAAGGGTTCACATATGATGACGCCGGCAATCTTCTCGAGGACGACCGCTACCAATACACATGGGACGGAGAAGGACGCCTGCTTTCAGTCAAAGACGTAAACGGCAACATAATCGCCAGCTTCACGTATCGCCCAGATGGACTGAGAGAAACGAAAACGGTGAATGGCGTGACATACCATTATCACTATGACGGCTCGGACTTAATCCGCATCACAGGTGACAGCGGTCAAACGATATGGGCGTTCACATGGGCGAATGGCAAGCCAAACACGGTCACAAACCAAAACGGTAACACGTTCTACTATGTGACGAACTACCGCGGCGATGTTATCCGCATTGTCGACGAAAACGGAACGACGGTCGCGAATTATAGCTATGATCCGTGGGGAAAAGTGCTTTCGGTTTCGGAAAATGCGGCCGTGGCTGGACAGCCGCTAGGATATGCAGGATATTATTATGATAGGGAAACGAAGCTGCACTACCTACAGGCAAGGTATTACGATCCAGAGACGGCGAGGTTTCTTTCGAGAGATCCAGATCCGGGAGATTTAGATAATCCACTTTCACAAAATGCGTATATTTACACAGAAAATAATCCAGTTATGTACACTGATCCCAATGGTTATAGTAATAAATGGTATGATTTGGGGCAAGGCTGGAAGGCAAGAATTGATAGTGCGAAAGGCAGTACTCAAAAACATGTACACCTTTATGGACCAAAAGGCCAGCATTATTCTCAAAATGCAGACGGCTCTATTCACGATAAGCATAAAAATAGTAGTGGTGAGCCACCTAAATGGGTTAAAAAGGTGTTAAAGCAAAAAACAAAATGGGACTGGGATGCAAACGCTAAAAAATATGAAAAAAAACAAAAAGAAAAAAAAGCAAAGGATGCTGCCAAAAAAGCAGCAAAAGTTGGTGCAGCAGCTGGTGCAGGGTATATTGTATATAGAGGAGTAAGGATGGCGCCTTCTCTATTGCCACCATTATGGCCGACTTTGCCAGCCAACTTGGTTATACCATAAAAATTACATCAGCAAGGAGGAATATGTGGTGAAATATTACACTTTTGAGCTCTGGGGCGATCAATCCCCGGAGGCGGAGAAGCAATGGCTAAGGAACGATAAAGCCTATTATGAGAGGGTAAAATTTTTAAAAAAAAGAATATCTGATGAAGCGTATAAAATTCTCGTTGAAAAAGGATTTCATGACTATACTCTTAACGAATTTAAAGTGATTCAAGAAGGATATGATTTTAGAAAATGGAAAATAAAAGTTGAAATGGTCGTTACCAATGAAATAGAGACATGGAAAATAAAAGTTGAAAATGTAAAAAAAATATTTATTAATCATAATGGTACATCTGATGATACAGGATTTGATGATTGGGGATATGAGGAACTTCTTGATGTAGATGAAAGTACTTTGTCTTTTGAAATATTATTTGCCTCAGGTTCAACCATATTGTTGCATTTTCCTAATAATAATATTTTTGTAAAACAAATAAAGTAGTGCTATCTAGTCGAATTAGTTTTAGTGGATCTAGTCATTAACTAATCGCTAGGCAACTTGCTAGATTAAAAGATAGCTGCTTTGCAATCATATGAAATTGCCTTAAGAGAGCACATTTGCTCCTTCTTAAGGCTTTTTTTATAAATTTAAAGAAGAAATTGGATATATACATACAATGCAGAGAGCCAGATTGAAACGTATAATTGTAAATTAGCCCATTATTTTAGGCTGATTTTTTCAAATAATCGTGACGCAGGAAGATTAACGAGTTAGCATGTTGTCGGTATAGAAAATGCGTTGGATCTTCGCTATACATACGATGTGGATGGAAATATTGTAACGTGCTTTGATGGTGCAGATTCATATACGTACGATTTCGCCAACCGTTTGAAGTCATGGACGTATTAAGGCAATACGGTTCAATACGACTATGACGCGTCTGGGAACTTGAAAAATCCGCACAGCAAGACGCTGACGTTTAATGCGGCCAATGAAATCGAAGGGTTCACATATGATGACGCCGGGAACCTCCTTAAGGACGACCGCTACCAATACACATGGGACGGAGAAGGACGCCTGCTTTCAGTCAAAGACGTAAACGGCAACACGGTCGTCAGCTTCACGTATCGCCCAGATGGACTGAGAGAAACGAAAACGGTCATGGTGTCACGTACCATTATCACTATGATGGTCCGCACTTAATCCGCATCACAGATGACAGCGGTCAAACGATATGGGCGTTTACATGGGTGAATGGGAAACCGAACACGGTCACGAATTCAAATGGTGACACGTTCTATTATGTGACGAACTACCGCGGTGATGTCGTACGTATTGTCAATGAAAATGGCGCAACAGTAGCTTCCTACAGCTATGACCCATGGGGCAAAGTCCTGTCTGTTTCCGAAGATGCTGCGGTCGCTGGACAACCATTTGGGTATGCAGGGTATTATTATGATAAAGAAACCAAACTGTACTACCTCCAAGCGCGGTATTACGATCCGGAGACGGCGAGGTTTATTTCAAGGGATCCAGATCCAGGAGATAAAGATGATCCAATCACCCAAAACGGATATACGTATGCAAACAACAATCCGGTGATGATGGTGGATCCGGATGGGCACTGGGCTTGGTTGGCGATCAATGCGGCGTTTGCAGCTTATGATGGGTATAAGGCTTTTAAAAGAGGTGGTTGGAAGGCTGCGGCGATTGCGGCAGGTGTGGGGCTTGTTGGAGGAGCTGCATTTAAAGCATTTCGAGCAGCACAAGTAGCAAAGGGTCCCGCACGGTATTGGTATAAAGGTACCTTTAAAAATAGTATAGAATCGCTAGCATATCATCATAACAAACATGTGATTAGAAAAGGACGCTCCTATAGTCCAGAAAGATACACAAAACTAGCGAGAGCATTCTATCGTTCAAATAAACATTTGCGAGAAGAAGTGACACTATCTACAGGCAAAAAAGGATATAGGATTAAGAAAGGAAAGGTTGGAGGTTATTATACCAAAAGAGGGAAAATAGTGACATTTTGGCATAACGGTTGGAAACTCAAGAAAAAGTAGAAATATGAATATTATCATTTTTAACATAGTTAAAGAGAGAAAGAGGTGAACAATTTATGAAGGTTAATCACGATGTAATATTAGAGCTTGAAAAAATGAGTATATTATTAAACAATGATTTTCCCTTAGAAGATATAGAAAGAATTGAAGATACCATTCTTAAAGATAATGATAAATACTGTTTGACAGGGGACTTTGACAGCTTTTGTTCATTAATAAGTGGAAGTTTAAGTTATGTCCTTGCTCATAAAAAGATACCTAGGTATCAAAGAAAATTGTTGTATAAAGATTTTTTTGCTTTGTATCCTTATTACGAACCTTTAAGGAAACATTTAGAAAAATTCCCCCATTTTTCTGAAGAATTAAAAGTTCATGAAAGGGTTCGGGAATTACTTTTAGAAGTCGTTAAATCATACTAAGGTTTAATATTTCTATACTTTAATTTTTTCATTAATATTTGTTGAAATTTAAAGAATTTGAAAGAGGGTGTCCCAAAAATGATCATTTTTGGGACACCCTGTTTATTACCTGATCGCCCGTTATTACCACCCAGAGCATGGCGTGTTCCTTTCTTTGGATCCAGACCCAGGGGATGCGGATGATATCCTCACGCAGAACGGATATACGTATGCGAACAACAATCTGGTGATGTTGGTGGATCCGGATGGGCATTGGGTCTGGCTGGCCATCAATGCAGGGTTTGTGGTTTATGACTCGTATAGGTATACAAGTCAGGAAAAGGATGGAAAGGTGTCGCGGCTGCGGCGGCGTTCGGTTTTGTTGGGGGAGGCAAATTTAAACTTGTTAAAAATATCGGAAAACATGTTAAATATGTTAAGTATAAGAAAAGGAAAGCTGTTGCAGGTAAAATTACAGGTTACAGAAAACATGGGTTAGCTCAAGCTATGGCAAGAGATGGAGGAAGAGGAGTTTCTCCAAAGGCGATTTTAGATGCTGTAAGGAATCCAGTCAAAGTAGTTAAACAATCTGAAGGAAAAGTCAAGTATGTCGGGAAGTATGCAGTAGTAGTGCTAAACAAGCATGGTAAAGTTGTAACTACTTATGCCAAGGGGTCGAAAGGGATAAGGAGGAGATAGATAAATGTTGAACAAAATTAATAGTGAGATGTTGGATTTACTACGCCAATGTTTGGCAACCAATAGACCTGATCTTCTTTGGGTAGTAGATAGTGAAGAAATAGTTAGTATAGATGAACAACTAGGAAACGAACTAAGGGAGGCAGTAGCCGATGAACTTATAAGAATAGGTCTAAAAAACAACGATGAACCAAATGATCTAGGGAAGAAATTAGAAGAACTTATTGATCAGATAGGTAGATTATTTTTTTTAATTTAGATGATAATAGTAGAGACTTGGGAGAAGTACTATCTCCAAAGGCAATTTTTTTATTATTAAAACTTTGAACTTTTATTAAAATTAAATGAGGTGAAAGGTTTTACTACTTTGAAGCAGGAAACCTTCGCAAAAATGATAAATACATCTACGAGTGAGACGGAGAAGGCCGCCTGCTTACCGTCAAAGACTTAAACGGCAATACCATCGCCAGCTTCACGTACCATCCAGACGGCTTGCGGAAAACGAAAACGGTGAATGACGTCACGTACCATTACCACTATGACGGCTCGAACTTAATCCGTATCACCGATGATAACGGACAAACGGTGTGGGCGTTTACGTGGAATGATGGTGAACCTGTTAGCCTAACGAATCGAAATGGCGAAACATTCTTTTATATCACGAATCATCGCGGAGACGTTGTTCGAATTGTAGATGAAAACGGAACACCGGTAGCTTCATACAGTTATGATCCGTGGGGAAAACCTCTTTCTCCGGAGCCAACGGACGCTCGGATTGCAGGGTAGCCAATTCGCTATGCGGGATACGTATATGACGTTGAAACGCAATTGTATTATTTACAAGCAAGATATTATGATCCCGAAACAGCAAGGTTTCTTTCAAGAGACCCTGTCATTGGTACGGAAGATCTTCCGCTTACACAGAACCCGTACATTTACGCAGTAGATAATCCGGTGATGATGACCGACCCAGATGGTCAACATCCTTTAGTTGTTGCGGTCATTGTAGTGGGCGGACGTCAGGTTGTTATCTATTATGCGAAGAAGCAGATTAAGAAAAAAGCCTATAAGCTTGTTAGAAAGCAAGTTAAGAAGAAAGTTAAGGGTACGGGTAAAGTTAAGCTATTGCCTTCTTCTAAAGTACATGATGCAATAGGGAAACTTAACAGTAATCAGATAAAGCATATTATAAATGGAAGTAAAAAATCTAATCATCAATGGGAAAAACTTGTGCCTGATAAGAATTGGGGGAAAATAAAAGAAATTATCATCGATGTAATGCATAATGGTGCAGATATACCTTATAAATCTGTTTCTTCTAGAGTTAAAATGGTTAATGGACAATTGGTACAGGTGACATACAAAAAACTACCTGATGGAACAATAAGAATATCTGATGCGTGGGTGAAATAACTATGAAGGAAAAGATAAAGCAATTAATAACATCGGGTGATTTTCAAAAAGCAATAGAATATATTGAGAATGAAGATAGAAATATTTTAGAGCAAGTTGTTCTTGAATTAGGATTTGATGAAGAGAGTATAAGTGCTTATTCATTTGTCTGTTATTTGATAAATAATAATGAGACTGCATATTATCATTACTTAGCTTCAGAGTTATTAAGTACTGCATTGTGCCATTTACCAGACGCTTACGCAAGTGCATTATACCATGCTAAAAGAGCAGTTGAATTAAGCCCTGAAGATGTTAGCTTGAAAGAACATTTGTTGTTATTCCATGACATTCCAGAAAAGTTAATTAGTAAAGAAGAAGCTAAAGCAATTGCTCAAGAAATATTAAAGATAATGCCAAATAGCGAAGCTGCAAAAAATGTGTTACACAATGCATAAATTTAAAGACCTTGAAAGAGTATTATGACTCTTTCAAGGTCTTTTTTATAGGGTGTGTAGTGCCGAATAACTCCCTTTGTAGTACAACATATACAAATAACCCTTGAAACTCCTGCATGATAATTTTTAGAATTGCCTTGTACGCACAGGATGAGTTTGAAAAAGATGTCCAATTTTATAATTTTCATCAACAATAAACAGCTGAGAAATCATCAGTTATCGCCGTTTTTATCTCCAAAAACCTTACCTTTGTTTTCTCAGCGTTTAAAAAATTTTTTTCGAAACTTTTCTGCCTCTTATTCCGATTACTATAGCGAGAGAATTACTCTACCTCGATTAACTTCTGATCTAACACTTTACATATTTTTTTAATGTTGAGGGGTAGATTCTGTTTACTTGGTCTGAACAAAGATGGATGATGATGTTCGAGCGTAGCCCTGTAAGTCGAGCCAGTTCACGCTGAGAAATCCCACGTTCTTTACAGAATTTCTTTCAGTTTGATTTTAATTGGTATGATGCATCCCTTCCTCTGTTTGTATTACTTATACGATATATGAGAAAATTGTATCGGTAAAGGGATTGATTGTATTGGTTAAGCCGCCCAATACGAATGGGACGGAGAAGGAAGACTGCTTGCGGTAAAAGACTTAAGCGGAAACATAATCGCCAGCTTCACGTACCATCCAAACGGCTTGCGGAAAACGAAAACGGTGAATGACGTCACGTACCATTACCACTATGACGGCTCCGACTTAATCCGTATCACCGATGATAACGGACAAACGGTGTGGGCGTTTACGTGGAACGATGGTGAACCAGTTAGCCTAACAAATCGAAATGGCGAAACATTCTTTTATATCACGAATCATCGCGGAGACGTTGTCCGTATCGTGGATGAAAGTGGGACGACGGTAGCTTCATACAGTTATGATCCGTGGGGAAAATCTCTTTCTCCGGAACCAACGGACGCTCGGATTGTGGGACAGCCAATTCGCTATGCGGGATACGTATATGACATAGAAACACAGCTGTATTATTTACAGGCGAGATATTATGATCCAGAAACGGCGCGGTTTCTATCGAGGGATCCGGAAATTGGTCACGAAGATTTGCCGTTGACGCAAAATGCATATGTTTATGCAACAGATAACCCTATTATGTTCACGGATCCGGATGGGAATAATCCGTATTTAATTTATCTAGCTGTACAAATAGGTGGTAGGTTAGCTATTAAATATATTGCTAAAAAAGGTGCGAAGAAAGTTTTTAAGAAAGTCACTAAAAAACAGATTAAAAAGAGAGTTGCAGGAGCAAATACCTTAAAACCTGGACCGTATGCGAGCAAATCTATTAAAGCTAAAGGTAAAGGAAGAAAGTTTTCTAAAGCGGAACGTGATAAGATAGGATATAAGTTGTCACTCTTGTGGTTCTAAAAATCCTGGTACAAAGAGAGGGAATTTTATTCCAAACCATCAACCACCAAGTGCATTAGTAAGAGATGGGACACCACAAAGGCTATATTCACATTGTAAAACATGTAGTTCGATACAAGGTGGAACAATAAGTGCAATTAAGCGGAAAGGATGGAGTCCGTAATGGTATATAGAGGAATAACTATCAATAAGGATTCGAATTATATTATTACTCAAGGGTTGTCACAGGTGATGGGAAAAGAATTTAAAATTTCCACTCAACGCTGGACAAGCGAAGATTATTTACGTGTAATTAGATATTTAATCGATTATGTTTTGGACTATCAACCAATTATTAAAGGGGAACAAACGATTTCATATCACTCTTGGCTGTTAAAATTCAAACAAGTAACTAATTTATATTATGAGATTTGGGAAGCTAATAGTGAGGGAAATGGTTTCACTAAAGGGGTTGATTACTCTATAAAGGTTATTAAAGAGCAAGAAAACTTGTGCAAGCAATACGGAGTATCTCCGATTTTTCCAACTTTCAATCAAAATATTGTCATATCTAAGGGAGTTTATGAAGGTTTAGGGGTTGACGCTGTAAGATATCCTTCTCCCGAATATATGACTGGTTGGTGGATTACAACGGAGTTATATGATGACAATATTGATTCTTTAATGAATGTTCACTACTTTCATGTTGCTTTTAAAAGACCCGATTTAATTAAATATCTTGCCCTGCCTTATGGATTTAGATTCTATATAACAGAGCAAGAAAAAGAAATTTGGTTTGATAAAGAAGTGTTAGAAGAATGAGATGGAGAAAAACTTGAAATTCATGCAAATGAAAAAGGTTTGAGATACTTAAAAGAACAAATTGAAATACTTTTAGAACACAAACAAGGAATTCATTTGATGACACCAAGTTGGGGAGGAGAGGTGTTAACAGAAGAAAAGCAAGGAAAGGACAATACTCTAATACATCATGTGAAGATTTTTCACTGGGGCGATTAATTGTATCAAGCCTTGAGAAAGTATTTTCTTTCTCAAGGTTCTTTTTTATGAAGTGTAGTGCAGAATAAACTGCTAATTATACAACCTAAACACAACGAATAAGAGATGGATACAGCCCTGCCTACCAAGAAGATGAAATTAAAGCGTATTGTCGGGTACAAGAATACACTCTCTTAGATTAGGGTGCCAGGCACGTGTCGAAGTATTAGGAAGTTATCCATATTATGTGAATGAACCTCTCCCACCTACACGTTGTTTAGAGGTGGGAGATTTCTCGGTGAACATGTTGAATAAAAATCTTTGCGAACCAATCGTAAGGATTTTTAACTTATCTAAAACGCATAAGTCCAACGTCATCTACTCGCAAAAGAGATTTTGAAAGTTACTGCTAGACATTTATGCTTCTTTACGTCTTTACGATTCGATTAAAAAGCCTGCTTTTTTCAACGCATCGCAAGCAGCATCAAGCTTAGCGATGGAGTTGGCTTCTAATGTGTGAAGGTGTGTTCCATCGGTTAATTGCAGTAAATACGCTGATTTCGTTTCTTCAATTTTTTTAATAAACTGCTCGGCTTCTTGGCGGTTGCTTACCATAACAGAAGCGGTTAAATCGCCGTACACGGGGTGCTCAATTGTTACATCTTTTACAGTGACTCCGTGGTCGACAATTAATTGCAATTCTTCAAGTGTCTCTTCAGGAGTGTGATAGCAAGCAACGACCCGCGTATACGTTTGTTCTTGAGGTTGTGTCTGTAAATATAAATATCCTTGGCTTGTAGCGATAATTGGTTCGTTGCGGGCCTTCAGCAACGAAATATCCTGAACAATGACCTGCCTGCTTACATTTGTTTTCATAGCTAACTCTGCGCCTGTAAGGGGCTTTTGGCTTTCTTTCAGCCACTCTAAAATCAGCTGTCTTCTTTCCTCACCAAGAATTTTCTTCTCGTCTTTCATTCTTTTTCAGCACTCCTTTCTTTTGAAAATTGGCTGCAAATGTTCTTGAGCACAGAGATTACAGTTTCCATATCGTTTGCCGTTGTCCATTTGCCGAGAGAAATTCTAACAAATTGTTTTGCCACTTCATTGTTTTTTCCAATCGCGGTCATAGTCCTTGAGGGAGCTTGTTTGCCTACTTGACACGCGCTTCCAGTTAAAATCACACTTTTATGTCGATTGCATTCGAGCATCGTACAATAACTTTCAACGCTAGAAACAGCCACCCCGATAATGAACATTTCTTTGACATCTACATGTATTTTACCAAACGTTTGCACACAGTCACTATGAAATCGTACACGATGTTTTCGTAAAATTTGTCTCATCTTATAAATCAATTGAATTGTGCTGATTTCAGAATTCACATAGCGAATCGAAGCGAGAATGATTTTTGGCGCTATTGCTTTTTTCTAAACAAGACAGTGAAGAGGTAGAAAAAGGAGAAATTCATCGTCTAGAGGAGACAGAACTTTTTCTTGCGCCAGTCCTCATAATTTTTTATCATAAATTCATTTTTTGCATCATAAGTTGTGTTGAAGAATGATTGTGACAACTAGCCGAAGCTCAAATAGAACATATGGACTTTTTGTATAGGAGGGGAACCGAGTGAAAATCCATATTGTCCAAAAAGGGGATACCCTTTGGAAGATTGCACAAAAATACGGGGTCGATTTTGAACAATTAAAGAAAATGAATGCTCACTTAAGCAACCCGGATATGATTATGCCCGGCATGAAAATTAAAGTGCCATCCGAAGGGGTGCCTCTAAAAAAAGAGATACAAAAGAAGGAAGCGAATATAAATATTGCTCCAAAGAAAGAGATGCCAAAAAAGGAAGTACCAAAGCAGGAACACCCATTTGCCGAGCAGAAGCCGTTTATTTCCTTTGATATAGAGGCAGAAATGGTCACCGAGCCCACAAAAGAAAATGTGGTCCCTCAAATAAAAGAGAATATCGTTCCAACAAAAATAAAGGAAATACCGAAGGAAGAGCCGAAAGCTCCGATAGCGAAAATAGCTCCGAAGGACATACCGAAACCGATTGCGAAGGAAATTCCAAAAATGGATGATAAGGAAAATATAAAGACAATCGAAAAAGCGGTCCATGTTTCACCGCTCACTAATACGGTGGCGCCTTTTACGCCGCAAGTAAATGTAAATATGCCTAATGTCATGCCAAATATGCCAAATATACCAAACATTCCACAAAAACCGGCTAATATTTTGCCGGAAATTATGAAGCAGGAGCCGGACTTGGAAAGCCCGATGGAAGACAAAGACGTAAAGGAGCCAAGTATGGAGCAACCGCCGGAAATGCCGAAAATGCCATATATACCACCGCTGCCGCAAAATATTTTCGCCCAGCAGCCAATGCAGGTGCCACAACAGCCATGTGTGCCTGTCACTCCAGTCATGCCGGGATATGGATTTCACTATGAGCCGCCTGTAATGGCACCAACTGGTTATCAGCCAATGTATCCTAATCAGCCAGTGGCTATGCCGGGGATGGACGAAAGCGTGGGCGAATCAATCGAGTATATGCCGGAAATGCCAAATGTACCGCCGAATCTGGCTGAAGCGGACGTAAATAAGAAAGCGGTAGAGAATGTGTATCCAACAAGCCATATTCCACCGATGCCACAAGAAATTCCGGTTCAGATGCATCCGTATGCAAACTGCGTTCCAGTTACTCCGGTTATGCCCGGCTATGGCTTTCATGCACCGATTTATTACCAGCCTTATGTACCAGTGACTCCTTATAGTTATAGTCAATCAATGCCGCAAGCTTATCCAATGATGATGCAGCCAACACCAGGAATTTTTCCGGGACAGCAAGCAGCAATGCCGATGCAGCCAACGCCGGGAACTTTCCCGGGACAGCAAGCGCCAACATCAATGATGTATCATCCAGCGCAGGCACAAGCTCCATATTATCCAGTATCAAGTCCACCGTTTTTTATGATGCGGGAGCACGGAGAAAGCAGTGAGTATGAAAACTGGTGAGATGAGACAGTTCGAAAAGCAAAGTGTCAGACCTGACATATAGGACAATGCCTAAAAATACGATATACGATAGTTTGCACATGAGATCAGACTGGTATGAGCCAGCCTTCTTCCTTTTAAAAAAAGAATACGGATTCCAAGTAGAAAAAATTACTTTCATTAAACGGAATGTCTGGCTTATTGATACGACTGAAGGGATATACGTACTAAAAGGATATTCTTCTTTCAGGCAGGCAGCATTGCAAGTGATATTTATGAAGTCACTGAAACAAATGGAGTTTCAAGCTGTCCCTTGCTTAAGAACGAACACACTAAGGAGCGGAGTGGTTTATTTCCATTCCCTTTATTGGATTTTGCAAGACTATATCGCAACCCAAACTCCATTTTGTTTCACTTCTTTGCAAGACCGGAGCGATGGACTGAACTTGCTTGAACAGTATCATCATTATTCGGGGCGATTATTGGAACATCCATTTTTGTGCCTGTATTTGCCGCGTTACCAGCTTTATGAGAAATGGATTCAACGTTATGAAAGACTTCTTTATTTTTTGCCTTTTATAAGACGAAAAATACATGCCGAAAAAGTGGGGTTTATCTTATCTTCAGCACATCTTTCCTTAAAAAATTTAGCCCGTTTTTACCATTCATTCACCGAGGAAAACGACTCGATTATTCATGGTGATGTCGCTTCTCATAATTTTTTACGGACAGATGATAAGAAGCTTTATTTAATTGATTATGATTTGCTCGCTGTCGCACCAAAAAGCATTGATTATTTACAATATGCCAACCGAATTTTGCCGTTTTTGGAATGGTCATTTACTGAGTTGCAAAAATTGCCGCAAATAAACGAACAGCTCACGAAAAAATGGTTTTTAAGCGCGCTTATGTTTCCTGCCGATCTTTTGCGTGAATGGAATGCCGCACTGACAAAATATTCATCTGAATCCCGCTTTTTAATAAAAGCCGTCGAATATACGAATTCACAATTTGAAAGCCGCAAACAGTTTGTCGAAGAAATTTATCATATGGTAAGATAACATATATGTGATTTTTGGCGAAAGGGAGTTAGACGATGGAGCAAAAAATTGAAAAACTGATTGAATGGCTGCGTGAACAAGTAAAAGAAGCAGGATTAAACGGAGCGGTTGTCGGCATTAGCGGCGGCATTGATTCTGCGGTGGTAGCACATCTTATTAAGCGCGCTTTTCCTAATCATTCACTAGGGCTCATTATGCCTTGTAAAAGCAATCCGAAAGATAAAGAAGACGCTTTGAAAGTGGTTGAAAGCTGTGGAATCGATTATTATGTCATTGACTTAACGGAAACGCATCGTACGCTTTTCGGTGAAATTGAGCGCCAATTAAAAGAAAAAGGCGAATGGAATGAAAAAGCAGCGAAACTTGGTGATGCGAATACACGCGCGCGTCTTCGCATGACAACATTATATGCGGTTGCGAACAATTACGGATATGTCGTTGTCGGCACGGATAATGCGGCGGAATGGCATACAGGTTACTTTACAAAATACGGTGACGGCGGCGTTGATTTAGTTCCGCTTATTCACTTTACAAAAGGCGAAGTTCGTGAAATGGCGCGCATTCTTGGTGTTCCTGAAGAAATTATTACAAAGGCGCCAAGCGCAGGGCTTTGGGAAGGACAAACAGATGAAAACGAAATGGGTACAACCTATGAGATGATTGATAAATATTTAAAGGGAGAAGAAATTCCTGAGAAAGACCGTCAAATTATTGAACGGTTACATAACCGCTCCCACCATAAGCGCCGTCTTGCTGCGGCTCCACCGAAATTTTAACATGGGGAGTCCGCTAAAATATCCTAGATTTGCTTAGAAGTAGTACAGGCAGAAGAAGTTCATTTCTGCCGATAACTAACAGCCATAAACCCCTGTTTATTTGCCATGCTATAAAGTGAGGCTGACCTAATGGCAGCCTTGCGTCGAAGGCAAATAAGGGGGTTTTTCTGTTGAGAAAAGGAATGATGGCAGTCGGCGTACTTTGGTTAGCGGGCGGACTTTCAGCATGTGGCAGCTATGAAGGAGCGCTTGATGCCCGTTATGATGACAGTGCCCGTCCGATTGGATACGATACAACTGAAAACAATCGCGAAAATAACGGGAATGCCTACATCATGAACGATAATGATGGTCCGGTTACGGAATTTTTAGACAGAGGAGCACTGGATGGAAGAACGAACGTGAATCGCCGTGAGGATGCAAATCCGACTGTTCCTTATGCCGAGCGTGACCGTACATTTTTTGAACGCGATAACCGTTTCAAATATAATGACATCAATTATCACGGTCATTTAAACAGTATGAACGCAAAAACCCGTTCTTCTTATTACAACCGCTATAACGGTGAGCTGGCAGAAAAAATTTCTATGAAGGCTGCGAAGGTAGACGGTGTTTCTGACGCACGTGCACTTGTTTATCGCGATAGCGTACTGGTGGCGGTAAATACAACCGCTCGCGATACACAGCGCCTTGAAAATAAGGTAAAACAAGCGGTTGCTCCATACACGAAAAATAAAAAGGTGCGCGTCGTTTCGAATCCGAGCACATATCAACGTGTGCGTGTCATCGACAATAATATGCGCTACGGTCAACCATTTGAAGAAATTGAAAAGGATTTACAAACCATTTTTAATAACGGAGAAATAATCGAACGTCCGTTAAACCGCAGGTAGTCGCTGAGAAAGAACAGGGGAAATCTGCCTGTTCTTTCCCAGTTTTACATATAAAACTCTATTTTACCGTTTATCGTTTTTTTGATATAGTAGTATCGGAAATTTCGTTTGATGAGAGGGGAAATTTAGAATGGCTGGACATTCTAAGTGGAAAAATATTCAACGTCGGAAAAATGCACAAGATGCCAAGCGCGGTAAACTTTTTATGAAATTAGCGAAGGAAATATATGTAGCGGCAAAAACGGGCGGCGGTGATCCGAGCGCAAATCCAGGCCTCCGTCTCGTTATCGAAAAAGCAAAAGCAGCGAACATGCCAAACGAAAACATTGAGCGTGCCATTAAAAAGGCGACAGGTAATCAGGAGCATACAAACTACGAAGAAGTGAAATATGAAGGATACGGTCCTGGCGGTGTCGCTGTCATGGTGACATGCTTAACGGATAACAAAAACCGCACCGCTTCTAACGTACGGGTCGCTTTTTCGAAAAACGGCGGTAACTTAGGAGAAACAGGCTGTGTCTCTTATTTGTTTGACCGTAAAGGGCTTCTTGTCATCTCTCGCGAAGAACTTGACATCGATGAAGATGACATGCTTTTGCAGGCGATTGAAGCAGGTGCTGAGGAAATGGAAACAACAGATGAATCGTTTGAAATTTATACTGCTCCTGAAAACTTCGAGGAAGTGAAAAACAAGTTAGCGGAAAACGGATTTTCCTTTGTTACAGCAGAAATTACAATGATTCCGCAAACATATACAACGTTAACAGGCGACGATTTAACGAAAATGCTCAGACTCATCGACATGTTGGAAGATGATGATGACGTTCAGGAAGTCTACCATAATTTAGATGAGTCGGCGATTGAGTAAGAAGCCTTGATATATCAATGTTTTATGGCCTTATTTCTGCTGAATATGCACAAAAAACTTGACGGATGATGACATACATTCTAAAAATCATCATCTTGCGTTACGATATCCATCCAATGCATAAGAAATTGATTTTTTATGCAAAGGGTGGATTTTTTCATGTGATTAGATGATGTGCTTCAGAAGTTTTTTATCACATCCAAATCAAAAATTATACGGAATGGAACAAGGAATTGAAAGTTTTTTCTTAACGGCCTTTTTCCAGATTGAATATTGAGAAAAAGACCGAGTCTTAATTTATTCCTCATGGTCTGCTTGACAGGATTATGGAGCCCCCTTTTTGTTTTGAGCACAGCATCATTTGAAAAGAAACTTTGAGAAGAAAATCATCATTAATAGATTTTATCAAAATCAAAAAAATTCCATGATGTAAATTTTTTACACAAAATAAATACAAATAACTTTAGAGGGAGTAAAAGGGATGAATGCATGCCTCTATAAAAAGATTTTTTAATATTCGCTGCTAGGCATAATGGAAGAACAGCAATGAGAGCAGTTGAAGGAAAGTTTAGACAAATGGAAATAATATTTGTATACACCCCAAAACTATTTATACTAGATTGGACTAAAGGAATTAATGATTCAATAGAAATTGGATAAAACTTCTCTCATTGGTAAAAATAGAAACGAATAAATTTTTGCCTTGAGAGAGGTGAAGGTTCATGAAACGAATGTTTCAAATGTTTGCCGTTATCCTGTTCATATTGGCAGGAGAAACAAATGGTTTGGCGAAAGAGTCAAATGGAGTCAAAATGAATATCATTTTAGAGCGAATTTATTTAGATGGCGAAGTAAGCGAGGAAATAACGGAAGAAACAGTTGTTTCCATGAAAGACATATGGAAAAAATATAAAGGCTGGCAGCTTGTTGATATGGATGATGAACAAATCGTGTTTCAAAAGTCGGTCAATGACATTTCCGCACTTTCAAAAGCGAATGGATATTTCGGTTTAACGAAGGATGGTACGCTTTCCATTTTTGAAGGGAAACCGAATGAATCATCACGGGTTATCCAATCGTTTTTTCAAATCGATATCAAAAAGTTAGAGAGCCGCCAACGTGAACAATTGAAAAAAGGAATCCGTGTTGTTTCCAAAACGAGATATAAAGATATTATTGAAACATATCGGAACTTTGCGTTAATTCCTTAGAGGCTTATCAGTATAGATAAGTCTCTTTTCTTTAGTTATCAATCAGGCGGCAACATATTTAAATGCTGTGTATCTCGTTAAGCATATATGCTGCAAATTCAATTCAATCATTACTTATTCTCTAGATTGCTATGAGATATCCTGCTATATTTATTCAAGCATTCGATAAGTAAATGCAAATACCATAAAAAATGAATATAAAGAAGAATATACATTCGCAGTTTTATTCTTTTCTCGCTAATTATATGATACAATGTAAGGCAGTGAAGAAAAGGAGAGGGGTACTGTTTTGATTGAGTTTATTCGCGGCTATGTTGACTATGTCTGTCCCGAATATATTGTCATTGAAAATAACGGAATTGGGTATCAAATTTTGACACCAAATCCGTTTTCTTTTCGTAAAAGTAATGATACTATTGTCACTGTTTATACATACCAATATGTACGGGAAGATGTAATCGCTCTTTATGGATTTCATACTCGCGAGGAGCGGACGTTGTTTACGAAGCTTCTTCAAGTGTCGGGAATTGGCCCGAAAGGCGGCTTGGCGATTTTGGCGGCTGGAGAGCCGCGGCAGCTTGTCGAGGCGATTGAGGAGGAAAATGAAAAGTTTTTATGCAAGTTTCCCGGCGTCGGTAAAAAAACAGCAAGGCAAATGATTCTTGATTTAAAAGGGAAACTGCAGGATGTCATTCCGAGTGCATTTCCAAACCTTTTTACGCCAGAGGAGGAATATTCTGTTTCAGTGAACTCCAAAGCGTTGGAGGAAGCGGTTGAAGCATTAAAAGTGCTTGGCTATGCCGAACGGGAAATTCAGAAAGTGATGCCGGCGTTAATGAAGGAAAACTTGTCAACCGAGCAATATATTAAGCTGGCGCTGCAAAAATTATTAAAATAGGGGAGAAGCAGAATGGAAGAGCGTCTTGTTGCCAGTGACGCAAATAGCGAGGATATTTCGCTTGAATACAGTCTCCGCCCAAAGTTTTTAAGTGAATATATTGGACAAGATAAAGTAAAAGACAATTTAAAAGTATTTATTGAAGCGGCGAAACTGCGAGGAGAGACGCTTGATCACGTGCTGTTGTACGGGCCTCCGGGGCTCGGCAAAACGACATTAGCGGCGATTATTGCGAATGAAATGGGAGTCAATCTTCGTACAACTTCAGGTCCCGCTATTGAACGCCCTGGAGATTTAGCAGCGATTTTGACATCGTTGGAACCGGGAGATGTGTTATTTATTGACGAAATCCACCGGCTTCATCGTTCGGTGGAGGAAGTGCTGTATCCGGCGATGGAAGACTATTGCTTAGATATTGTGATTGGCAAAGGCCAGACAGCGCGCTCGGTGCGCATTGACCTTCCGCCATTTACACTTGTCGGGGCAACGACAAGAGCAGGAGCATTATCTGCGCCGCTTCGTGATCGCTTTGGTGTTTTAAGCCGTCTTGAGTATTATTTGCCGGCACAGCTTGCGCAAATTGTGAAACGAACGGCCGATATTCTCGATGTAGAAATTGAAGAGGAGGCCTCCTTTGAGATTGCCCGGCGCTCACGGGGGACACCGAGGATTGCGAACCGGCTTTTGCGCCGCGTCCGCGATTTTGCTCAAGTGCGCGGCGATGGCACAATCACGGTTGCTTTGGCGCAGGAAGCGTTACAGTTGCTTCAAGTAGACCGATTAGGTCTCGATCATATTGACCGAAAATTATTAAAAGGAATGATTGAAAAATTCCGCGGCGGTCCTGTCGGCTTGGATACGATTGCCGCGACAATCGGCGAAGAGGCACAGACGATTGAAGATGTATATGAACCGTATTTGCTGCAAATCGGCTTTTTACAGCGGACGCCGCGCGGGCGCGTGGTCACCAATTTAGTATACGAGCATTTTGGAATGGAGGTCCCAAAGTGATGAATAGCCTTCCAAAAATGATTATGACCATAGGAGTAGTATTAATTGTTATCGGTTTTGTCATGCAATTTATTAAGCTTGGCCGGCTTCCTGGAGATATTGTGATTAAAAAAGGAAACACAACCTTTTATTTTCCGATTGTTACTTCAATTTTGTTAAGCGTCGTTTTGTCCTTCATTTTTTATGTTCTTGGCCGGTTCCGTTAATTCAATAAAATAGAAACGGGTGAAGAAAAATATGAAAGTAGATTTATTTGATTTTTATTTGCCAGAGGAGTTAATCGCACAAACACCGCTTCCAGACCGGGAAGCATCAAGGCTGATGGTGCTTGATAAAAAAACGGGAAAAACAAAGCATGAAACGTTTCGGGCGATTTTATCGTATTTAAAAGAAGGAGATTGTCTCGTTTTAAATGATACACGCGTATTGCCGGCACGTCTTTATGGGGAAAAAGAAGATACAGGAGCAAAAATCGAAGTGCTCCTTCTAAAACAAACGGAAGGAGACCGGTGGGAGACACTGGTAAAGCCTGCAAAGCGCGTCAAGATAGGAACAACGGTTTCCTTCGGTGATGGAAGGCTTAAAGCAACGTGCATCGATACATTAGAGCACGGCGGACGAGTTTTAGAATTTGCCTACAATGGGGTTTTTTATGAGGTATTAGAGTCGCTCGGGGAAATGCCGCTTCCTCCTTACATAAAAGAGCAATTGGATGACCGTGAACGATATCAAACCGTATATGCCCGCGAGCGCGGTTCTGCGGCGGCGCCGACGGCCGGCCTTCACTTCACCGAACAGCTGCTTGATGATATTCGTGCAAAAGGTGTACATATCGCCTTTATTACGCTTCATGTCGGACTTGGAACGTTTCGCCCAATCAGCGTGGAAAATGTGGAAGAGCATGATATGCATGCGGAGTTTTATCAAATGACGGAAGGGACGGCGCGCCTTTTAAATGAAGTAAAGCAAAAAGGCGGGCGGATTATTGCTGTCGGTACAACCTCAACGCGGACTTTAGAAACGATTGCTTCCAAACATAACGGCACCTTTGTTGCCGAAAGCGGCTGGACGGATATTTTTATTTATCCGGGCTATGAGTTTAAAGCGATTGATGGCATGGTTACGAATTTTCATCTTCCGAAGTCCACATTAATCATGCTTGTCAGCGCGCTGGCCGGTCGGGAAAATGTGCTGCGCGCTTATGAAGAAGCAGTGAAAGAGCGGTACCGTTTTTTTAGTTTCGGTGATGCGATGTTAATCATTTAGAGGCTGCATAAGAAAGGAGTTATTCATTTGACACCGATTCGTTATGAGTTGATTAAAACGTGCAAACAAACAGGAGCGAGATTAGGAATTATCCATACGCCGCACGGCTCGTTTGAAACGCCCATGTTTATGCCGGTCGGCACGCTTGCCACGGTAAAAACGCTGTCTCCTGAAGAATTAAAAGAAATGGGAGCAGGCATTATTTTAAGCAACACCTACCATTTATGGCTTCGGCCTGGCCATGAAATCGTGAAAGAAGCGGGCGGCCTGCATCGGTTTATGAACTGGGACCGCGGCATTTTAACGGATTCGGGCGGCTTCCAAGTCTTCAGCTTAAGCGAGTTTCGCAAAATTGAAGAAGAAGGGGTTTATTTCCGGAATCATTTAAATGGGGATAAATTATTTTTATCACCTGAAAAAGCGATGGAAATTCAAAACGCTCTGGGCTCTGACATTATGATGGCGTTTGATGAATGCCCGCCATATCCGGCAACATACGAATATATGAAAAAGTCAGTCGAGCGGACAAGCCGTTGGGCAGAGCGCTGCTTAAAAGCTCATAAACGTCCAAACGAACAAGGACTATTTGGAATTGTTCAAGGCGGCGAATTTGAAGATTTGCGCAAACAAAGCGCGCAAGACTTAGTTTCTCTTGATTTCCCTGGTTATGCGGTTGGCGGTCTATCGGTGGGAGAGCCGAAAGATGTCATGAATAGGATTCTTGAGTTTACAACTCCGCTTTTGCCGGCAAACAAGCCGCGTTATTTAATGGGAGTTGGCTCACCGGATTCGCTCATTGACGGGGTGATTCGCGGCATTGATATGTTTGACTGCGTCTTGCCGACGCGCATTGGTCGAAATGGAACCGCGATGACAAGCGAAGGGCGAGTGGTTATAAAAAATGCGCAATATGCAAGAGATTTTACGCCGCTTGATCCAAACTGCGACTGTTACACATGCCGCAACTACACAAGAGCTTATATTCGTCATTTGATTAAATGTGATGAAACGTTCGGAATTCGTCTAACTTCTTATCATAACGTCTATTTTCTGATAAAATTGATGGAGCAAGTGAGACAAGCGATTCGCGAAGATCGTCTTGGCGATTTCCGTGAAGAATTTTTTGACCGTTATGGATTTAACAAGCCAAATGCAAAAAACTTTTAGAAAATTTGCTTTGAAAGGGGGGAAATAAATGCAAACGTTAATGAATATTCTACCGCTTCTTTTATTCTTTGCGATTTTTTATTTCTTGTTGATTCGTCCGCAGCAAAAACGCCAGCGTGCGATTCAACAAATGCAGGCGAACTTAAAAAAAGGCGACAAAGTCATTACAATTGGCGGCTTGCACGGCATTATCGATTCTGTTGATGAAGATAAAGTTGTCATTCGTGCTGGTGATGGTTCTCGTCTTACATTTGACCGTTCAGCAGTACGTGAAGTAGTTGCTGATAAATAATTGAAAAAGAGGCGGCTTCCCGAAAAGGCGGCCGACTCTTTTTATAATCACTGATTTCTTGAAACGCTTATATTCACACCAATGATTCCGCCGCACATGGCTGTAATAAGAAAGGCCAGATGATATAGCCATTGCTGGACGGTGAATAGCTTATCAACTCCTAAAAACTGAAACAAAAAGATGAGAAGGGTAAATAAGAGGCTTGTAAAGCCGCCGACTAACCAGCCTCTTTCTTTCCCTTTCCCTCCTGCGACAAATCCGCCGATAAAGACGGAAATGAGCGAACAAGTAAAAGCGACCCATGCAAATGTGGCCTCAGAAACATTTGTAAACTTCAAGATGAGCGACAGCACGAAGCTGACAATGAGGGCTGATACAAAAATGGTCGCCACTCCGTATAAAACCGCTTTTCCTAATCTTGCCATACCCGCTCCCCTTTCATGCAAAAAGCTGTCTTTACAAAAACATATTCTTATTAGGACACGTTTAGAAGCAGAAATTTGTTGTTTTTCATCGGAGGGAGCGAGATAAAAACGGACCGACTATTGGAATGCGTGAGACTTCTTCTTTTTTAATGAGCTTTAGCAGTAATAAGAAGAATAGATAGACAATCGTTGTGACCATGATGGCGAAAAGCGTTCTTACATTTAGCGAGGCGGCTGTCAGCACATGTTTAAACATCATATTTCCGGCTATTCCACATATCACTATGCTTATAAAAGCTTTTACATACTCTTTTATATACAATGAAAAAGAAATAACTTTTACGATGGTCGCAAAATGAAGCATTGTCACAAGAACGATTCCTGCCATAATAGCCAGCGCTGCTCCCATAATTCCGAGGCTTGGTCTTGTTGCCAGAACGAAAATAAAAACGGTTTTTACAACAGCGCCAATTAAGCTGTTCATCATTGCCGCTTTTGCTAAGTCAAGACCTTGCAGCACAGCCTGCAGCGGACCTTGAAAGTAGTAAAAGATGAAAAATGGTGCCATCACTTTAACAAAAATAGCGGCATTGCTTGAGCCGTACATGAACTGCATGAGCGGCTCGGCAAAGACGTATAGCACAACAACAGCCCATCCTCCTGTTACAAGCGACAGTCTCATCGCTTGTTGAAGACGGTGCTCAATCAGCCATGTTTGCTTGTTGGCAGCCGCTTCGCTAACCGCTGGAACAAGCGAAGTAGATAACGAATAAGTGATAAACGATGGCAGCATTAATAGCGGCAAGGCGTATCCTGTCAACTCGCCATACTGTTTTGTTGCTGAAGCAGTGGCGACTCCAGCGATCGCTAAGCTCTGTGCGACAACAATCGGCTCGAAAAACCAGGAAAGCGAACCAATTAAGCGGCTGCCGGTTGTCGGGAGAGCAATCCGCATTAAATCGAGAAATGTATCTTTTCCCGCTTTCACGCTTTTAAAAAATTGTTTTCTTACTTTAATGTGTTTTTTCAGCCGAAACATAAGCAATAAATAAATAAGCGAAGCAAGTTCGCCAATCACAGCGGAAAACATCGCTCCGGCTGCGGCATATTCGATTCCGTACGGCAATAGCGCTTTTGTAAAAACAGCAATCAAACTAATCCGCACCATTTGTTCAATAAGCTGTGAATAGGCGTATGGCTTCATTTGTTGTTTTCCTTGGAAATATCCCCGCAGCACAGAAGAGATAGCAACGATTGGAACAACCGGCGAAATAGCAAGAAGCGGATAGTATGTGCGCGAATCAGTAAACAACGTCTCTGACAAAACAGGAGCTAATGAAATCATCGCCGGGAAAAAAAACATGCTTAACGTTCCGGTAACTGTCAAAGAAACGACGAGAATTTTTTTCACTTTTTTTTGATCACCAACCGCTTCAGCCTCGGCCACCAGTTTTGAAATGGCAATTGGCAGCCCGATTTGCGTAATCGTAATAACTAAAACGAGTGTCGGAACAGCCATCATATATAAGCCAACGCCTTCTCCCCCAATCATGCGGGCGACGACAATTCGATTAATAAAGCCGAGAATTCTTGTGATGAGGCCTGTGATAATAAGAATGAGCGTCCCTTTTAAAAATTTGGACATACGGTTTCCCTACCTTCTCAAACAAGGTGATATTTTATACAATTAACTATATGCGGCTGGTATGAACAAGCATGACAAGTATTGTCGGGATGGAGGAGAGGCGGCAAATGGAAAAGGAGCAGATAAAAGCGTTGCGCGAGCAAGTAATGCCTGCTTTAGTATGTAAAAAAGAAGAATTTCAAATGCTTGGCTATGAACAAGTGACGATTGACGAGATATGGGATTGTTTATTTTATAAAAAATGGAAAAAACTAAAAGAGGAAAAAAAGTTGTTCGAAATCGTTAATGATATTCTTACACTCAGCGTAAACGAGTATATGACATATATCACTGTGCAATCTCATCAAGAAACAAATTGGTTCAATGATGACAATCTGGAAGCGCTGCAGGAACTGTTTTAGAATCGGAACATAAATTGACAGCGGGGGCAAACTGTTTCATAATGAGGTTATTGACAGAATTCTGGTTGTGTCAGCCAGATTTCTTTTATTGTATAAGGAGGATTTTTGCATGGTTAAACGAAGTCGCATCATTGCCTTTTTCTTGTTGCTGCTGCTTTTGGGCGGCACGATGGGGACAACGATTCAAGGGATTCTCAATAACATCAAACTCGGTTTGGACCTTCAAGGCGGGTTTGAAATTTTATATGAAGTAAAACCGGCAAACAAAGGGGACAAAATCGATAAAGAAGCTCTCGTTAGCACGGTTCAAGCTTTGAATAAACGCGTCAATGTGCTCGGGGTAAGTGAACCGAATATTCAAATTGAAGGAAAAGACCGCATTCGCGTGCAGCTTGCCGGGGTAAAAGATCAAAACAAGGCGCGTGAAATTCTGGCAACTCAGGCAAAATTGACGTTCCGCGATGTCAATGACAATGTTTTAATGGATGGAAGCGATCTCGTAGAAGGCGGAGCTAAGCAAACGTTCGATGAAAACGGGAAACCGAGTGTCGCAATCAAATTGAAGGATGCCGATAAATTTAGACAAGTGACGGAAAAGGTTTCACAAATGCCAAAGCCAAATAATTTGTTAGTGATTTGGCTTGACTTTGAAGAAGGCGTAGATTCTTATCAAAAGGAAGCCTTGAAAGAAAAACCAAAGTTTATTTCAGCCGCAAGAGTGGATCAAGTATTTGATCAAACAGATGTATCGATTGTCGGCAATTTTACCGTTGAAGAAGCGAAAGAACTTGCTGATTTGTTAAATGCAGGGGCATTGCCGGTTGAATTAAAAGAAGTTTATTCAACATCGGTCGGCGCTCAGTTTGGGGAAGATGCTCTGCAAAAAACAATCTTTGCAGGAATTGTCGGGGTTTCTGTTATTTTCTTATTTATGATTTTCTTCTACCGTTTACCGGGATTTATTGCTGTCATTACTTTAAGCATTTATATTTACTTAATTTTGCTTATCTTTGATTGGATGAACGGCGTGTTAACGCTGCCGGGTATTGCCGCCCTAATTTTAGGAGTCGGTATGGCAGTCGATGCTAATATCATTACATACGAACGGATTAAAGAAGAGATTAAGCTTGGCAGATCGATCATGTCGGCATACCGTGTCGGCAATAAGGGATCGTTTGCGACGATTTTTGACGCAAACATTACAACAATTATTGCCGGTGTTGTTTTATTTATATACGGGACAAGCTCTGTCAAAGGGTTTGCGACGATGTTGATTATTAGTATTTTGGCAAGCTTCATTACCGCTGTATACGGGACGCGGCTCTTGCTTGGCCTTCTCGTTCATAGCCGGGCGTTTAATAAAAAGCCGTGGTATTTTGGAGTGAAACAATCGGAGATTTTAGATATTGCCGAAACTGACGATGATACAGAAGTGCCGACGAAGTTTGATCGTCTTGATTTTGTAAAGCATAGCAAAAAATTCTTTATCTTTTCCGGTGTTTTAACAGTTATCGGGATTATTCTGCTATTGACGATGAAATTAAATCTTGGCATCGATTTTTCAAGTGGTACGCGCATAGAGGTATATAGCCAATCACCGCTTAACGCTGAAGAGCTGAAGGAAGAATTCAAAAAGTTTGATTTGGAACCGAAAGACATTGTGTTGTCAGGAAAAAATTCGGAAATTGGTGTTGCCCGCTTTATCGGGGTGTTAAACAAAAAAGAGATTTCTGACATAAAGGAACATTTTAAGCAGCTGTACGGCTCAGAGCCAAATGTGAGCACAGTTTCTCCAACAGTTGGAAAAGAATTGGCAAGAAATGCGTTTGTTGCTGTGTTAATATCGTCCATCGGTATTATTATTTACGTGACGATTCGCTTTGAAATATATATGGCGCTTGCGGCGATTATCGCTTTACTGCACGATGCGTTTCTTATTGTAACGTTCTTTAGCTTAATGCGCTTAGAAGTGGATTTGACATTTATTGCCGCTGTTTTAACGATTGTCGGTTACTCGATTAACGATACAATCGTTACATTTGACCGGATTCGTGATTTAATGAAAAAGCGGAAAGTAAAAACGGTCGATGATTTAAAATATATTGTGAATCGTGCGCTGCAACAAACGTTTACTCGCTCGATTAATACCGTCTTGACCGTCATTTTCACGGTTGTAGCCTTATTAATGTTCGGAAGTGAAGCCATTCGTAATTTCTCTCTAGCATTATTAGTCGGATTAATTTCCGGGGTCTACTCATCCCTATTCATCGCCGCACAGTTATGGCTCATTTGGAAAGGAAAGCAGTTGAAAAAAGGAAAGTTAAAGCGAAAAACAGAAAAAGATTTGGAACCGCAAGTATAAAGGGAAATTGCATCAGCGGGGGCTTCATCCCCGCTCATGTTAGTTGAACTTATCGGGTTTCTCAGCGTCTGTTATTTCCCGCCTGTAGAAGTGGGAGGTTTATGGACGATTAGAACGGGATAAAGCCGTGGTTTTTGCCGCGGCTTTTTTTATCGTAAACCACTGGGAAGCTCCTCGCTTCAACAACTTCAAACGATTAAGCGGGGAGGTCGAGATAGAGCATTATCAATTTGGACATTTGATTCATTGCTCCGCTTCTTTTCGTTTTGTATAATAGGAGAGTTGAGGTGTGGAAACGATGTTAACTTCGAAAACTCGCTGGGCTGTTAAAAGTCCTGATATAGAAAAAGTGAATAAAATTGCGGAAGCGTTAAATATTGCCCCGCTTGTTGCCGCGTTATTAGTGAACCGCGGTGTGGATACGGTTGAAGCGGCGGAGGCTTTTTTATATGTCGAAAAGCAGTCGTTTCATGACCCGTTTTTGCTCGATGGAATGGACCGTGCTGTCGAGCGGATTCACCAAGCGATTGCTGCGCAAGAAAAAATTCTTGTGTTTGGCGATTATGATGCCGATGGGGTTAGCAGCACGACGGTCATGGTGAGCGCTTTAAGAGAACTGGGTGCTTCTGTCGATTTTTATATTCCTAATCGTTTTACAGAAGGGTACGGCCCGAATGAACAAGCGTTCCGCTGGGCCAAAGAAGGCGGTTTTTCTCTGATTATTACAGTCGATACAGGAATTGCCGCACTGAATGAAGCGGAGTTAGCCCAACAGTTAGGAATGGATTTAATTATTACCGATCATCATGAGCCAGGACCAATATTGCCGGAGGCGTATGCGATTATTCATCCGAAAAAGCCGGGAAGCACGTATCCGTTTAAGGAACTTGCCGGAGTAGGCGTTGCCTTTAAAGTCGCCCATGCTCTTCTTGGCAGGGTGCCGTATCATTTATTAGATGTAGCTGTCATTGGAACGATTGCCGATCTTGTTCCGCTGCTGGGAGAAAACCGTCTGCTTGCTTCTTTAGGGCTGCGTGCGCTGCAAACAACAGAAAGAGTTGGCTTGAAAGCCTTGATTAAACAATGCGGTGTCAGCATGGACCAGTTAAATGAAGATACGGTCGGTTTTATGATTGGTCCCCGCATTAATGCAGCGGGAAGATTAGGAACGGCTGATCCCGCTGTTCATTTATTAATGACAGAAGATGAAGAAGAAGCCGAGATGCTCGCAGAAGAAATCGATGCATTAAATAAAGAACGGCAGCAGCTTGTCAATGAAATGGCGGAAGAGGCGATAAAAATCGTAGAAAGCCATTATCCGCCAAAGGACAATGCGGTGCTTGTCGTAGCGAAAGAAGGCTGGAATCCGGGAATTATCGGGATTGTGGCCTCGAGACTTGTCGAAGTTTTTTATCGTCCGACCATCGTATTAAGCATTGACAAGGAGAAAGGTCTTGCCAAAGGTTCAGCGCGAAGCATCCCTGGCTTTGATTTATTTGCCAGTTTATCGACATGCCGTGATATTTTACCGCATTTCGGCGGACATCCGATGGCCGCAGGGATGACGCTCAGCATCGAACATATTGACGAATTGCGAACGCGATTAAATTCATTAGCGAACGAGCTGTTAACCGAGGAAGATTTTACGCCGATTACGCAAGTGGATATAAAATGTTCGCTTGCTGATATTTCATTAAAAACGGTTGAGCAATTGCAAATGCTTGCTCCGTTTGGTATCGAAAATCCGAAGCCTAAAGTGTTGATTGAAGATGTCGCCATTCAAATGCTTCGCCGCGTCGGGGCTGCTCAGTCGCATTTAAAAGCAGTGTTTGAACAAGACGGAGCGACGATTGACAGCATCGGCTTTGGTTATGGTTATTTACAAGAAGAAATTGCTCCCCATTCTAAAGTTTCCATCGTTGGAGAGCTATCGATTAATGAGTGGAATCACTTCCGCAAGCCGCAGCTGTTGATTCATGATGTTTCGGTGAAAGAATGGCAGCTTTTTGATATCCGCGGCATGCGCCATATTCATTCTTTTCTTTTGTCGCTTCCGAAAGAAAAACGTATGCTGATTGCATTTCAGCAAGAAACAACGGAAGAATTGCCGCTGCGTGAATTAAAACAGGAAGTATGTTATATTGATTCATTGGAACATGCTAAAAAAGTCGAATTGAAAAATAAATATGCCGTCTTATTAGATTTGCCGCCGTCTTCGGAAATGATAAAAGTTTTATTAACTCCTAGTTTACCTGAACGAATTTATGCGTTATTCTATCAGAGGGAGAATCACTTTTTCAGCACGATGCCAACCCGCGATCATTTTAAATGGCTTTATCTGTTTTTAATGAAGCGGAGCCCATTTGATTTAGCAAGATATGGCGATGATTTGGCGCGATCGCGCGGATGGACAAAAGAAACGATTCACTTTATGGTGAAGGTGTTTTTAGAGCTCGGTTTTGTTACAATGGAAAATGGCATTGTCATGCTGACAAACAATCCGAATAAACGCGATTTAACGGAATCACCGACTTATTGTTTTAAGCAGGCTCAGCTTGAGCTTGAGAATATATTTTTATATTCATCTTACCAGCAATTAAAGCGCTGGTTTGATGAGATAAAAGGTTCGTTACATTATGAGGAGGCAAAAATCGATGGATTTAAAACAATACGTCACAATTGTACCTGATTTTCCAAAACCTGGTATTCAATTTAAAGATATTACGACGATTATGGATAAAGGTGAAGTGTATAAATATGCGACGGATCAAATCGTGCAGTATGCGCGGGAAAAAGAAATTGATATCGTCGTGGGACCGGAGGCGCGCGGCTTTATTATTGGCTGCCCGGTTGCCTATGCGCTTGGAGTGGGCTTTGCGCCTGTACGCAAAGAAGGAAAGCTTCCGCGCGAAGTCGTTCGCGTTGAATACGGTCTGGAATATGGAAAAGATGTGCTGACAATGCATAAAGATGCCATTAAACCGGGACAACGTGTTTTAATTACCGATGACTTATTGGCAACAGGCGGCACTATTGAAGCAACGATCAAGCTTGTTGAGCAATTAGGCGGAGTTGTCGCAGGGATTGCTTTCTTAATTGAGCTTACTTATTTAGAAGGACGCAAAAGATTAGAAGGCTATGATGTACTGGCGTTAATGCAATTTTAGTTGTTGAGGGCACTCTTAATGGGTGCTCTTTCTTATTTATCAATCCATTTCCTTTTTTTTGTGATTTACTGATTTTCTTTATGCTAGCTCTTTACATCTAAAAAAATTTTCATGATAATAGTGTCAATAATTATTTTTTTCGTACAATACGTACAATTGAACATAAAAGGTGATCATTTCATGGCCAATGAACAGGTGTTAACAGCAGAACAAGTAATTGAAAATGCAAGCCGTTATTTGTCTGCTAAAGATATTGAATTTATTCAGCGGGCATACGAATTTGCCAAGGAGGCTCACAAGGACCAATACCGAAAATCGGGTGAACCATACATTATTCATCCTATTCAAGTTGCCGGCATTTTAGTCGATTTAAAGATGGATCCAGCGACCATTGCAGCTGGGTTTTTGCATGATGTGGTCGAGGATACGGATGTTACGAAAGAAGATTTGCTCAAAGAGTTTGGCTCTGAAGTGTCCATGCTCGTTGATGGAGTAACAAAGTTGGGAAAAATTAAATATAAATCGCAGGAAGAACAACAGGCCGAAAATCATCGCAAAATGTTTGTAGCGATGGCACAGGATATTCGCGTCATTTTAATCAAGTTAGCGGACCGCCTTCACAATATGCGGACATTAAAGCATTTACCGCTTGAGAAGCAGCGGAGAATCGCAAATGAAACTTTGGAAATTTTCGCTCCGTTAGCGCACCGGCTTGGAATTTCGAAAATTAAGTGGGAGCTGGAAGATACCGCACTGCGCTATTTAAATCCGCAGCAATATTATCGAATCGTTAATTTAATGAAGAAAAAACGTGCGGAGCGTGAGCAATATCTTGAAGAAGTAATCCAAGAAGTTCGCGAGCGTTTAAATGAGGTGTCTATAAAAGGGGAAATTTCCGGGAGACCGAAACATATTTACAGCATTTATCGCAAAATGGTCATGCAAAATAAACAATTTAATGAGATTTATGATTTATTGGCGGTTCGCATCATTGTCAACAGCATAAAAGATTGTTATGCCGTACTCGGTATCATCCATACATGCTGGAAGCCGATGCCGGGCCGTTTTAAAGATTATATCGCCATGCCGAAGCCGAATATGTATCAATCGCTGCATACAACCGTCATTGGTCCGAAAGGTGAGCCTTTGGAAGTGCAAATTCGTACGTTTGAGATGCACCAAATCGCTGAATTCGGAATTGCTGCTCATTGGGCATATAAGGAAGGAAAAAGCGTAAAGCCGAACAGTTTTGAAGAGAAGCTTTCATGGTTCCGGGAAATTTTAGAATGGCAAAATGATATGACAAATGCCGAAGAGTTTATGGAAACGTTAAAGATGGATTTATTCTCGGATATGGTGTTTGTGTTTACGCCAAAAGGAGATGTCATTGAGCTTCCGTCCGGTTCGGTGCCGATTGATTTTGCCTACCGGATTCACTCCGAAATCGGCAACAAAACGATTGGTGCAAAAGTAAACGGAAAGATGGTGCCGCTTGATTATAAATTGAAAACCGGCGACATCGTTGAAATTTTAACTTCCAAACATTCTTATGGCCCGAGCCAAGACTGGTTGAAACTGGCGCAAACGTCCCATGCGAAAAATAAAATTCGTCAGTTTTTCAAAAAACAACGCCGTGAAGAAAATATCGAAAAAGGAAAAGAACTGGTCGAAAAGGAAATTAGAAACTTAGACTTTGATGTCAAAGAAGTGCTCACGCCGGAAAACGTCAAACGAGTGGCAGAAAAATTCAATTTCTCTAATGAGGAAGATATGTATGCCGCAGTTGGATATAACGGCATTACTGCTGCACAGATTGCTCATCGTTTAACAGAGAAATGGCGCAAACAGCGCGATTTAGAAGAGCAGCAAAAAAAATTGAAAGAAGCCGTTAACGAAGCGAAAAGCGTTTCACCAGGCAAAAAGCGCGATTATGGCGTGCGGGTGCAAGGAGTAGACAATTTATTAATCCGTTTATCCCGCTGCTGTAATCCTGTTCCGGGAGATGAAATTATCGGCTTCATTACGAAAGGAAGAGGTGTCTCTGTCCACCGTACGGATTGTCCAAACATTTCTTCGGAAGAGATGGCCGATCGCCTCATTCCTGTTGAATGGGAAAGCGATGCGAAAGCAAACCGCGAGTATAACGTGGAGATAGAAATATTCGGCTTTGACCGTCGCGGGCTGCTGAATGAAGTGCTTCAAGCGGTCAATGAAACGAAAACAGATATTTCGGCTGTTTCCGGCCGTTCCGATCACCGCAA
The DNA here is from genome assembly GCF_003259935.1 of Paranoxybacillus vitaminiphilus. Lineage (GTDB taxonomy): Bacteria > Bacillota > Bacilli > Bacillales > Anoxybacillaceae > Paranoxybacillus > Paranoxybacillus vitaminiphilus. The sequence goes on from NZ_QLMH01000012.1 coordinate 34,618, forward strand.
TAAAATTGCGACGATTCATATGGCGATATCGATTCATAACTTGAGCCATTTGCAAAAAGTAGTTGAACGAATTAAGCAAATTCCCGATATTTATTCCGTTCAGCGGGTAATGAATAATTAGAAAGGGTATGTCTGATGAGAATTGTTGTGCAACGTGCAAAAAACGCAAAAGTGATTGTCGAAGGTGAAACAGTAGGACAGATTGACTTTGGACTCATGCTGCTTGTCGGTGTCACTCATAGTGATACAAAAGAAGATGCAGCATTTGTGGCGGACAAAGTTGCCAATTTACGAATTTTTGAAGATGAATCCGGGAAAATGAATTTGTCCGTTTTAGATGTCGGAGGAGCGATTTTATCTGTATCGCAGTTTACGCTGTATGGAGACTGCCGCAAGGGAAGACGCCCGAATTTTATGGAAGCTGCCAAGCCTGATCATGCGCTAGAAATTTATCAAATTTTTAATGAAGAACTGCGGCAAAAAGGAATTAAAGTGGAGACCGGAAAATTCGGGGCAATGATGGACGTGCAATTTACAAATGATGGACCTGTGACACTAATTGTTGAAAGTAAACAAAAGGGCGAGTAACGAAACGGTTATTCGCCTTTTTGTTTGCTCGCAGCGATATTATTGGAAATCGTTTTTTAAACTTTCAACAATCGCATCTGTTACTTTTTCTTGATAATAAGGTGAAACAATGAGCTGTCCTTCCGTCGGATTGCTCAAATATCCGAGTTCTAATAAAACAGACGGCCGGTTGTTTTCGCGGAGAACATGAAAATCGCCAAAGCGAATTCCGCGCTGTTTCATATTGTCAATCGTTTTTAGCTGTGAATAAATCGATGCAGCGAGAGGATGATCCCGCTTGTTGTCATAATAGTAAACGGTGATGCCGTTTGCCGTTGCATCATGTGAACTGTCGTAATGAATGCTGATAAAAATGTCGGCTTCATGTTCGTGAGCGATTTTTACCCGGTTTGGCAAGGAAATGAATAAATCGTCATTTCTTGTTAAAATGACGTTTGCTCCGGCTTGTCCCAGTTTTTGCTGCAGCAATTTTGCTGTTTGCAGTGTTAATGTTTTTTCGAGCGTACCGTTTTTGCCGATGGTGCCGCTATCTTTTCCGCCATGTCCGGCATCGAGCACAATCGTTTTATTTTTGATCGAGCCGTTTTTTTTATTTACTGTCGAAACAACCCACTCTGCGATATAGCCGGATCGTTGAGCGGCAGGCTTAATATAATACCAGCTTCCTTCTTTACGAATGACGCGATACGTTTCACCGCGATTGGCTGTTGCAACGACAGGGGCGTCAAGCGATGGATTTTCTCGAATATTCGTTCGATTGTAGAGAACTTTAATATACGTATTTGCAGGATCTGGAGAAGTACGGTTTTGCAGTGAAATATATGTACTGGATACCCAGCCGGTCTGTTGATTTTCAAGAACGATTTTCAGCCAATTGTCTTGTTGCACGACGATATTTACATGATCGCCGCCATTCAGTTTCCGGATAATCTTTCCTTTTTCTGAAGGTTCCGCACGTACATTTAACTGATTCGTTGTGACGATTCCAATCAGATGTTTTTCCAGCGCAGTTTGTGGAGAAAGATAATCGGCAGAAACCCAGCCTGATAGGTTAGCTGAGTGGACTTTTGCCCAATTTTTTGTTTTTTCATATACCGCTACTGTCTGTCCTTGCTTTAAATAACCGATAACGGCATATTTTGTTCCTGGACCTGTGCGGACCCGAAGATAATCAACGGCTGAGACGGCTGTTTCTGTTGCGCTTGCTGAGCTGCTTGCATATGGCAGAGAAATCCATCCTGTTTCTTTCGCGTTTAGCCGAAGTTGAATCCAATCGTTTTTCTGTTCGATGACCGCATATGTTTCTCCTTTATTTACGCGTTTAATTACTTTGTAATGAAGTCCCGGGCCTTCGCGCACATTGAGATGAGCAACGGTGATGGTCGCCGTTCTTGTCTCGGCCCACACACTAGATACATGAATGGAGAAGAAAAGTAAGACAGCAAGAAAAACATATGTACCCTTTTTTATATCATCCACAGTTAAAAGTGGAGCCTCCTTTCTTGCAAATGAAAGCCCTAGTTTTTAAATTCGTTAAAAGTAAAAAAAATCCTTTTATTTTTAAAAATAACGGGAAAAATAAATAGAGAGTTTTTAAGCGAGAAAGGATGGGACGCGGTGAGAAACAGCGCAAAAGGGGAGTTTGCACAGGCGCGGGCAAGCGAATTGGTTCATATTGATTTTCATGAATTTATGAAACGGGAAGCAGATTTAACTGCATTTGAGCTTGCTTCAGAGTTTGGGTTAACTTTAAGAGAAGTCCAAAAGTTAAAAAAACAATTATATCGTTCTTAAATTGCTGCTGCATTCTTGACAAAATACGAGTTCATTCGTAAGATAAAAGAAAAATTCTTACATACAAAACCGATGATGGAGAAGAGTAGTTAAGAATACACATGAACAGAGAGGAAATGCCTTAGGCTGAAAGCATTTCTGCATGATGACTTAACGAACGAACACTCCGTAGGTTTCTCTTTGAACGAAAGTAATCTAGTAGAAGAGAACGCATTCCGGGCGTTAACGGATGAAGTGGAAGCACATGCGGCTTCAATTAGGGTGGCACCACGGGAATTTAGCTCTCGTCCCTATGTTTCATAGGGATGGGAGTTTTTTGCTTTTCCATTACATAAAACATAGAAACTAAACTTAGGAGGATTGAAGCATGGCGTTTCAAATTCCGAGAGGAACACAAGATATTCTGCCGGGTGAAGCAGAAAAGTGGCAGTATATCGAGCAAATGGCGCGCGATCTTTGCCGGCGTTACAACTATAAAGAAATTCGCACGCCGATTTTTGAGCATACGGAGTTGTTTTTGCGCGGTGTCGGCGATACGACCGATATCGTCCAGAAAGAGATGTATACATTTGAAGACCGCGGCGGCAGAAGTATAACGCTCCGTCCTGAAGGAACAGCTTCGGTTGTCCGTTCATTTGTTGAAAATAAAATGTACGGAGATCCGAACCAGCCGATTAAATTATATTATGTTGGACCGATGTTTCGCTATGAACGTCCACAGGCAGGAAGATTCCGCCAGTTCGTCCAATTCGGTGTCGAGGCGCTCGGAAGCAGCGATCCAGCGATTGATGCAGAAGTGATTTCCTTAGCGATGGAAATGTATCAAGCATTAGGATTGAAGAAGTTAAAGCTTGTTATTAATAGCTTGGGAGATAAAGAAAGCAGAATGGCCCATCGGGAAGCGCTTGTCAATCATTTTAAAGGGCGCATTCATGAATTTTGTGAAGACTGTCAAACACGATTGGAGAAAAACCCATTGCGCATTTTAGATTGCAAAAAAGACCGTGACCATGAGTTGATGGCAACAGCGCCTTCGATTATTGACTATTTAAATGATGAATCGCGTCATTATTTTGAAAAGGTTCAAATGTACTTAACAAAGTTAGGGGTAGAGTTTGAAGTAGATCCCCGCCTCGTCCGCGGCCTTGATTATTACAATCATACCGCTTTTGAAATTATGAGCAATGCGGAAGGATTTGGCGCGATTACAACATTGTGCGGCGGCGGCCGTTATAATGGATTAGTTCAGGAAATCGGCGGACCGGAAACGCCGGGAATCGGTTTTGCTTTCAGTATTGAACGATTACTGGCAGCGCTTGAAGCAGAAGGCATCTCGCTTCCAGTAGCGCAAGGGATTGATTGTTACGTTGTGGCGTTAGGGGAAAAAGCGAAAGATGAATCGGTTGTGCTCGTGGATAAGCTGCGAAAAGCGGGAATTGCAGCGGAGAAAGACTATCAAGACCGTAAAGTAAAAGCGCAATTTAAAGCAGCTGACCGTTTACAAGCAAAATATGTAGCCGTTATTGGAGAGGAAGAGCTGGAAAAGAATACGATAAACGTAAAAGAGATGGCTACGGGCGAACAAGTGGAAGTGGCGCTCGATTCATTTATCGAATATTTGCGGAAGAAATTGGTGTAAGGAGGAAGAAACATGTTTGGGCGAACGTACTATTGCGGTGAAGTGACGGAACAAGCAATTGGCGAAAAGGTAAATTTAAAAGGATGGGTGCAGAAGCGGCGCGATCTTGGAGGACTTATTTTCATCGATCTTCGTGATCGCACTGGTATTGTCCAAGTCGTATTTAGTCCGGAAGTATCAGAGGAAGCGTTAAAAATCGCAGAGACGGTGCGTGGAGAGTATGTTCTTGATGTAGAAGGGACTGTCGTTGCCCGTGAAGAAGGAACGATCAACCCAAATATCCCTACAGGCAAGATCGAGATTCAGGCTGAGCGTGTAACGATTATTAACGAGGCAAAAACACCGCCGTTTATGATTGATGATCGAACGGATGTATCTGAGGATGTGCGCCTTAAATATCGCTATTTAGACTTGCGCCGTCCCGTGATGTTTAACACGTTTAAACTGAGACATAAAGTAACAAAAGCGATTCGTGATTTTCTCGATGAAGAAGGATTTTTAGAAGTAGAAACACCGATTTTAACAAAAAGCACTCCGGAAGGTGCGCGCGACTATTTAGTGCCAAGCCGTGTTCATCCCGGTGAATTTTATGCGTTGCCGCAATCGCCGCAAATTTTTAAGCAATTATTAATGGTTGCCGGCTTTGAGCGTTATTATCAAATTGCGCGCTGTTTCCGCGACGAAGACTTGCGTGCCGACCGCCAGCCGGAGTTTACACAAATTGATATTGAAACATCGTTTATGAGCCAAGAAGACATTATGGCGATGGTAGAACGAATGATGGCACGTGTCATGAAAGTAGGAAAGGGAATGGATTTGCCAATTCCGTTCCCGAGAATGTCTTATGACGAAGCGATGAGCCGATATGGTTCTGACAAGCCGGATACCCGTTTTGCGATGGAGCTTGTAGACTTATCCGAACAAGTAAAAGGCTGCGGCTTTAAGGTGTTTGCAAGCGCGGTTGAAAACGGTGGACAAGTAAAGGCGATTAATGTAAAAGGAGCTGCAGATAAATATTCACGTAAAGACATTGACGGTTTAACGGAATTTGTTTCCCGTTACGGTGCAAAAGGACTTGCGTGGTTGAAAGTGGAAGAGGACGGCTTAAAAGGTCCGATTGCAAAATTCTTTACTGAAGAAGAGCATAAAGGCTTTAAGCAAGCATTAGATGCGGAAACAGGAGATTTATTGTTGTTTGTTGCCGATAAGAAAAGCGTTGTTGCCAATGCGCTTGGAGCATTGCGGTTAAAACTTGGCAAAGAGCTGCAGCTCATTGACGAAACGAAGTTTAACTTCCTTTGGATCACGGATTGGCCATTGCTGGAGTATGACGAGGAAGAAGGACGTTATTATGCAGCGCATCACCCGTTTACAATGCCTGTGCGCGAAGATTTACCGCTGTTGGAAACGGAACCTGACAAAGTCCGTGCACAAGCATATGACCTTGTTTTAAACGGATATGAACTTGGCGGTGGTTCATTGCGTATTTTTGAGCGCGCTGTGCAGGAAAAAATGTTTAAGGCTCTTGGATTTACCGAAGAAGAAGCGCGTGCGCAATTTGGCTTTTTATTAGAAGCGTTTGAATACGGAACACCGCCGCATGGTGGCATTGCCCTAGGACTTGACCGCCTTGTGATGCTGCTTGCCGGCCGTTCAAACCTTCGTGATACAATTGCTTTCCCGAAAACAGCAAGTGCAAGCTGCTTGTTGACAGAAGCGCCAAGTGCGGTTAACGAAGCACAGCTGGAGGAGTTGCATTTGTCATTAAATTTAGAAAAAAAAGAATAAAACTCTAATATTCCCTGCTTGAAATCGCTTTCCATTTATGCTATGATACGATCACAATAATTAGTCCTGATGTGTTCGTCGTATAACCTGTTGTTTTGACCGAACAATAAGTTATACGGGAGCCCGGGGTTTTCAAGCGGCGTACATGCCTCTGGCAGTGAGGACGTGCAAACCTTGAAACAGGGCACCCACCTGCCGAGCGCGGGTTCAAAACGAAGGCATCGCGACGGCACGATTGGGACTTATATGAGGAATGATTCCCCTATGTAAAGCTATGCTTTGCATAGGGGTTTTTTGCTATAAAAACCCGATTGAAATACTTATATTTATCGTGTAGTATAAATATCGGTTTTAAAAATGCTGAGTATGATAACGGAGGGTGCAGTTGTGTTACACCAATTTTCTCGCAACGAACTGGCCATTGGCAAGGAAGGTTTGGAAAAGCTGAAAAATACGACCGTCGCTGTATTAGGAATTGGCGGAGTCGGTTCATTTGCGGTTGAAGCATTGGCGCGTTCAGGTGTCGGCCGATTAGTGTTAGTTGACAAAGATGATGTCGATATTACGAATATTAACCGTCAGATTCATGCGCTTCTTTCCACGGTGGGCCGTCCGAAAGTCGATTTAATGAAAGAGCGCATCGCTGATATTAACCCTGAGTGTGAAGTGATTGCCTTAAAAATGTTTTATACGGAAGAAACATATGAACAATTTTTCAGCTACGGTCTTGATTTTGTGATTGATGCATCAGATACGATTACGTACAAAATTCACTTAATGAAAGAATGTTTAAAACGAAATATTCCGATTATTTCAAGTATGGGAGCGGCCAACAAAATGGATCCAACCCGTTTCCGCATTGCGGATATTTCAAAAACGCATACCGATCCAATCGCCAAAGTCATCCGTCAAAAATTGCGCAAGGAAGGAATTCGCAAAGGGATTCCAGTTGTGTTTTCTGATGAAAATCCAATTATTATTCGTGAAGATGTGCGAAAGAAAGTTGGGAATGATCAAGCGACAATAAGAAAAGCAAAGATGCCGCCGTCTTCCAATGCCTTTGTTCCATCGGTTGCAGGTTTGATTATGGCTTCCTATGTGGTGAGAGAAGTATTAAAGGATGTTAAAATTTACCGCGTTGGCGAGGAGTAAGAAGAGGCTGTCTCAAAGCCAAGGGTCAGACCCCACAGCACAATATATAGGGCTATAATATGGCATAAATGAACGATATATTGTGAAATGCATGTGAGGTCAGACCCTTATGGGACACCTTCTTTTTTATTACTGTGTTGCAACATGTTCCAAACTTCCGTTTTTGTCCATACAGAATATATGGGCCGGTTGTTGTGTTTCCATTTCTTCCATCAGCACCATTTTGCGGGCGCGATCCATAATTTTAATGAGTGCTTGGTAATCTTCTTGAATCGTCTCTTGTTGTTCCGTTAAATGGGAGAGTTTTTCCTCTAATTCTTTATTCCGCTGCTGCAGTTCGTCATTTTCCTTTTTAAGCCGGCCGTTTTCTTCTCTAAGTTTTTGAGACTGAATCTCTGTTTTATTTAACGATTGTAAAAAGGCAATACATTGCTCGAGTGTAATCGTATTTGGAGCAGGAAGAAGACAAGATGAATGTTGTTCTATTTGCTGAAGCTTCTTCGCAGTTTCTAATGCTCTTTTTCGTTCCTTTCTCTGTTTCTTTGCCAGTTCAATTGCCTCAACATATCTTTTTCTGATTTCTGCGTTCCAGCGAAAGCCGCAAGCTGCTGCTGTTCTATTAAGTTTATCTCCTACTTCCTCGAAAGCCTTCAGCTGAGTGCCGCCCTCACGAATGTAGCGCAGCACCGTCTCCGCCAATAATAAATCATCTTCATGCGTCCATGCATCTTGCCGTGTTTTCATTATGTCACTCCCTATCGAATCTTTTCAACAATGTTGGGAATAGGATAACCTAATTTAAAAGATTTTAAACTGGAATTAATGATGTAGAAGTCAGCGCGACATTCTTATTGCGAACTTTTAGCAATTCGTTTATATTCGTTGTAGCTGTATCAACCGTTCAGGCAGTATAACAAACTACCGAACGGTCGTAATATAGGTTTAGAAAAAAGGAAATCATGAATTTTTTAACATGCTCACCGAGAAGTCTCCCACCTCTAAGTGAAGTGTAGGTGGGAGAGGTTCATCAAGGTTTAGCTTAAAAAATGCGGTAGCTGTGTTTATTCTTTCCTTTCTACTTATTTCTTGGAGGATTATACTACTTTTCTTCCTTGAAGATAGATTTATTGCCGAATATCGAATTTCCGTAGCGTTTATCCGGGCGCCTCTCGGGAAGATTTGCCTTAGACTTTGTTGCGATGTTAATGAAATGTGATTTGTCATCGATAAAAAAGAAATTCATTTGGATAAGCTCGCACCATTTTTAACAGTTAGCTGCGATGATTCAAAGTTTAACAGACAAAGAAACTCCGCTGCTGACAGACGAAGTGATGAAAGACTACATCGATATCGGAAAAATGAGCAAGGAGAAGATTAGGAAACAAATCATTAGACAAATTGATGAAATGATTGAAAATTAGGAGATGAAAGTGACAAAAATCATGTTGTAAGTAGTTGATGTCGTTCATTCTTTAATTCAAGAAATGAGCAAGAGGTGCAAAAATTTATCGTGGAAGCATTATTGCTCTATCTGAAAAATTTGCAGCATAGTGGTTTAACTCGTTTTGTTAAAGCGCTAAAAGCAAAAGTGGAAGTTTATTTTACGAACTAAAAAGTTCTCTGACGTCAGAGAGCTTTTGCTTTTTCAGTGATAAAAAGGAGAGGTACGATTCATGTTGTTTGCAAGAGAACCTTTATCCGTAAGAATGAGACCGCGGAATATGGATGAAATCGTTGGTCAACAGCATATCATTGGTCCTGATACGTCTTTATATCGAATGATTAAAAACGGCCACGTGCCGTCGATGTTATTGTACGGCGAACCGGGGATTGGCAAAACATCGCTTGCTTATGCGATTGCTGGAACGGTTGAGCGGGAATTTTATGCGATTAATGCTACCGTTTCAGGAAAAAAAGAAATGGAAGAAATTGTAGCTCAGGCAGAGATGCTCGGAAATGTCATTTTGTTTATCGACGAAATTCATCGCTTTAATAAAGCGCAGCAAGATTATTTATTGCCGAATGTCGAAAAAGGCTTAATTACTTTAATTGGGGCAACAACCGAAAATCCTTTTCATGAAGTAAATCCGGCGATTAGAAGCCGCTGCGGTCAAATCAAGCAATTAAAAAGATTAACAAAAGAAGATATTATCACTCTTTTAAAGAGAGCGTTAACTGATAAGGAGAGAGGGCTAGGGGATATTCCCGTTCAAATCGATGAGCGCTTATTGGAAATCATCGCTTTATCGACAAACGGGGATGCCCGTTCGGCTTTAAATGTTTTAGAAGATGTTGTTTATGCCTCGGAGAAAAGAGACGGTCTCATTTATGTTGATGAGAAAACAGTGCTTGAATGTGTGGAAGGCAAAGGATTTCATCATGATAAAAATGGAGATGTGTATTATTCGCTTTTATCGGCTTTCCAAAAAAGCATCCGCGGCAGCGATGTCGATGCAGCGCTTTATTATTTGGCAAGACTTCTTGAAGGAGGAGACTTATCGGCGATATGCCGCCGGCTGGCCGTTATTGCCTATGAAGATATTGGTCTTGCGAATCCGATGATGGGAGTCAAGGTCATGGCGGCTATCGAAGCGGTGGAACGTCTTGGGCTGCCGGAAGCGAGAATTCCGCTTTCAGTTGTGACCATTGAATTATGCCTTTCCGCTAAGTCGAATTCTGCTTATAAAGCATTAGATAAGGCGATTGAAGATGTGCGAAATGGAAAAGCAGGGGAAATTCCTAGTTATTTAAAAGATGCACATTATCAAGGTGCAAAAGTGTTGGGGCATGGGAAAGGATATAAATATCCGCATGATTACCCGAACAGTTGGGTATATCAACAATATTTGCCGGATGAATTGTTAGGAGTGCAGTATTACGTACCGAAAGAGAGCGGTGAAGAGAAATATTTGGCAAAAGTGCACGGGCGTTTGGCAGAATTGAGGAGACAAGGAGCTGAAAAATAAAGAGATGAAGGTGACTTAAAATGAAGTTGCTAAAGATTTATGTTATAATGACATAGGTTTCTTATTTGACAAAGCTGTTTTGAGCTGTATATGGAGTGTTTATTTATATGACAGAAAATGACACCTCTTATAAATTTAGCGATCTTATGGTGCGGTGGGGAATATATTTTACCGGTTTGCTTGTTATGTGCTTTGGGATTGTGTTAATGATTAAAGCGAATTTAGGAAGCGCACCATGGGATGTATTGCATATTGGATTGTATCGTCAATTTGGATTAACGATCGGAACGTGGTCGATTATTGTTGGGTTGGCTGTGTTAACAGCGGCAGCGCTCATTTCAAGGCGTTTTCCACAAATAGGCGCCTTTGCAAACATGGTATTTGTCGGCTTGTTTATTGATTTGTATATGCTCATTCCTTGGATTCGCACACCAGATATGTTATGGTTAAAATTTATCATGTTTCTTTCTGGTATCGTCATCAACGGTTACGGAATGGGGCTGTATATTTCGGCAAAAATGGGGGCGGGTCCACGCGACAGTCTCATGCTTGCCTTAATGGAGTTGACTGGCTGGAAAGTGCAGTATATTCGGATCGGCATGGAAGTGCTTGTCCTCTTTATTGGTTGGCTGCTGGACGGGCCGGTTGCGATCGGCACATTCATTTTCAGCGTTGCGATTGGCTCTGTCGCTGGTATGGCCTTGCCGCAATGCCAATCTTTAGTTAACCGAATCTTGATGAGACAAGTTCCTATGAAAATGAACGGACTAAACAGGTAGGGGGAGTATCATGAAAATTTCAACAAAAGGCAGATATGGATTAACAATTATGATTGAACTGGCGAAAAAATATGGCGATCGCCCGATTTCATTAAAGTCGATTGCCAGGACGCATGATTTATCCGAGCATTATTTAGAACAACTTGTTTCACCGCTGCGAAATGCCGGTCTTGTGAAAAGCATTCGCGGCGCTTATGGCGGTTATGTATTAGCCGATCATCCAGCGAAAATTACGGCAGGAGATGTGATTCGTGTCCTTGAAGGGCCGATTAGCCCTGTTGAAGGATTGGAAGAAGAGGAACCGGCGAAACGAGAACTATGGATTCGCATCCGCGATGCCGTTCAAGAGGTGTTAGATAGCACAACCTTGGAAGATTTAGCGAAATACAGTAATGATGATAAAGATGCGTATATGTTTTATATTTAATCGTTGCAATAGAAAGGGGAATTTTGTTTGGAACGAATTTATTTAGATCATGCCGCTACGTCACCGATGCATCCCGATGTTGTCGAAACGATGGTACCGTTTATGACCGAGATTTTTGGGAATCCTTCAAGTATTCATTTCTTCGGCAGACAAAGCCGTCACGCCATTGATGAGGCGCGGGAAATGGTTGCCAAAAGCATCGGAGCAAAAGCGAACGAAATTATTTTTACGAGCGGCGGTACGGAAGCAGATAATCTTGCGTTAATTGGCACGGCAACGGCAAATCGCCAGAAGGGAAATCATATCATTACTTCATCCGTTGAGCATCATGCCGTTTTGCATACATGTCATTATCTTGAAAAACAAGGATTTGAAGTAACCTATCTTCCAGTGAACGAACAAGGAAAAATTTCGCTTGACGATTTGGGGAACGCTCTCCGTGATGATACAATCCTCGTTTCCATTATGTTTGGCAACAATGAGACAGGTGTGCTGCAGCCCATTAAAGAAATTGGTGAAATGTTAAAAGAGCATCAGGCATTCTTCCATACGGATGCTGTACAAGCTTACGGACTTATTCCGATCGATGTAAATGAGCTTCATATTGATTTGCTTTCTGTTTCCGCTCATAAAATCAATGGTCCAAAAGGTATTGGCTTTTTATATGCAAAGGAAACGGTAAAGCTCATTCCGCGTTTATATGGCGGCGAACAAGAACGAAAACGACGTGCGGGAACGGAAAATGTAGCGGGAATTGTCGGACTGGCGAAAGCGGTTGAAATTGCTCAAGCAACAATGAACAAGAAAGCAAGTATGTATCGTTCATTTAAAAAGAACATGCTGGAAATTTTTGAAAAGGAACGTATTCCGTACTTCGTGAACGGGGATGAAAACAATTCTCTTCCGCATGTGTTGAATGTCGCTTTTCCGGGAACGAACGTTGAGTCCATGCTTGTAAATTTGGATTTAGCCGGAATCGCTGCTTCAAGCGGCTCAGCCTGCACAGCGGGATCGATTGATCCGTCTCACGTTCTCGTTGCCATGTTTGGTAAAGAATCGGAACGAATCCGTTCTTCCGTCCGCTTCAGCTTCGGGCTTGGAAATACAGAAGAGCAAATCGAAAAAGCCGCTTATGAAACAGCAAAGATTGTCCGGAGGCTGACAAACAAATAAAATGGAGGTATAACCTTATGAACAAAGCACCAAAAGATACCCGCGTCGTCGTTGGAATGTCAGGCGGCGTCGATTCCTCCGTTGCGGCGCTTCTTTTAAAGCAGCAAGGATATGATGTGATCGGGATTTTTATGAAAAACTGGGATGATACAGACGAAAATGGAGTATGTACGGCAACAGAAGATTACAATGATGTTGTGCGTGTTTGCAATCAAATTGGCATTCCATATTACGCCGTGAATTTTGAAAAAGAATATTGGGATAAAGTGTTTACGTATTTCCTAGATGAATATAAAGCAGGCCGCACGCCGAATCCGGATGTCATGTGCAATAAAGAAATTAAATTTAAAGCGTTTTTAGAGCATGCGATGTCTCTCGGAGCGGATTATTTAGCGATGGGTCATTATGCCCGCGTAGAATACCGCGATGGCGAATATAAACTGCTGCGCGGCGTTGACCAAAACAAAGACCAGACCTATTTCTTAAATCAACTGGGACAAGAGCAGCTTTCAAAAATCATGTTTCCGATCGGAAATATGGAAAAAGCGAAAGTACGGGAAATCGCAAAAGAGGCAGGACTTGCCACAGCAACGAAAAAGGACAGCACCGGCATTTGTTTTATCGGCGAGCGCAACTTTAAAGAGTTCTTAAGCAACTATTTGCCGGCTCAGCCTGGAACGATGCAGACGTTAGACGGCGAAATAAAAGGAAAACATGATGGATTAATGTATTATACGATCGGACAGCGCCACGGTCTTGGAATCGGCGGAAATGGAGAACCATGGTTTGTTGTCGGCAAAAATCTGAAAGAAAATATTTTATATGTCGCACAAGGATTTGATAACGAATTGTTATATTCAGATGCCATTATTGCCACGAATGTCAACTGGATATCTGGCCGCATTCCAACTGAGCCGCTTGCATGTACGGCAAAATTCCGCTATCGCCAGCCGGATACAGGGGTAACCGTTCATGTCATTGATGAGAAGACTGTGAAAGTTGTGTTTGCTCAGCCGGTTCGTGCGGTGACACCTGGTCAAGCGGTTGTCTTTTACAACGGCGAGGAGTGCCTTGGCGGCGGAACGATTGATGAAGTGTTCCGTAATGGAGAAAAGCTCTGGTATGTTGGTTAATTTTTGTGAAAACCTCAACTCTTGGCTGAGTTGAGGTTTTATATATGTTAAACTAAAAAAGGGAGTTGAAGTGAAAAATGGAAGATAAAAACCGTTTAGGGATTCAATATATGCAGCAAGGAAACTATGAAGAAGCGGTAAAATGCTTTAATGAAGCGATTGAAGCAAATCCAAACGATCCGGTTGGCTACATTAACTTTGGAAATGTGTTGGCAGCTGTCGGCGAAGAAGAGAAGGCGCTCAAGTTTTTCCAGAAAGCAATCGAGCTTGATGAAAATGCAGCTGCTGCGTATTATAGCACAGGTTCCATTTATTATAACCGCGGGCAGTTTATGCAAGCGAAAGATATGTTTGAAAAAGCAATGAAAAAAGGCCTTAACGATGCCGATGTGTTTTTTATGCTAGGCATGTCGCTTATGTACTTGGAACAGCCAAAGCTTGCTCTTCCATATTTGCAGCGTGCTGCGGAATTAAATGAGAACGATGTGGAAGCGATTTTTCAGTTCGGACTTTGTTTAGCGCAGTTGGAGTTCGTTGATGAAGCGATGAAGCAATTTCATAAAACTATTGAGTTAGATGAAAATCATCCAGATGCTTATTATAATCTAGGAGTTGCTTATGCTTATAAAGATGACGTTCAGACAGCGCTAAGCATGTTTACAAAAGCGCTTGACATTCAGCCTGACCATTTGCTTGCCGGGCATGGAAAAAAGTTAATGGAAAAGGCACTAAAGCAACATTAATGGAAAAACGGGGGGAAAACTGGTGCAACAACAAGAGACTTTCGACTTCTCTGAAAAATCGTTTATTAAAGGAACGCATATTGCGACGATTTTTCATAATGAAAGTAATTTGTATTCCGTCGTTCGCATTCGAATTGATGAAACAAATGAACCTTTTGATGAAGCAGAAGTTGTTGTAACTGGATATTTCCCTCGGATGTATGAACATGACACTTATATATTTTACGGCGCATTTAAAGAACATCCGAAATTCGGCCGGCAATATGTCGTCCACCATTTTCGCAAAGACTTTCCGCAAACGAAGCAGGGAGTGATTCAATATTTATCGAGTGATTTGTTTAAGGGAATCGGTAAAAAAACGGCGGAAGCGATTGTCGAAACTCTAGGAGAAAACGCGATTTCTGTCATATTAGCAGATCCGGAAAGTTTACATAAAGTGCCGAAGCTTTCAAAGGCAAAGGCTCAGGAGCTGTATGAGGCGTTAAAAGAGCATCAAGGCTTAGAGCAGATTATGATTGCCCTTTCCCAATTTGGTTTTGGCCCGCAGCTGTCGATGAAAATTTATCAAGTGTACAAAGATGAAACACTCGACATCATTCAACAAAACCCATACCAACTCGTTGAGGACGTTGAAGGAATCGGATTTGGGCGTGCTGATGACTTAGGATACCAGCTGGGGATTTCGGGAAATCACCCTGATCGCATTCGTGCGGCTTGCTTATTTGTTCTTGAACGAGATTGTTTGCAGGAAGGACACGTTTATTTGACGAAAGAACAGCTGATGGTCAATGTCAAACTTTTGCTTGAAGCGAAACGGGACGAGGAGATCCCGGAAACAGCCATTTCTCAGCAATTATTAATGCTGACTGAAGAAGGGAAATTGATTGAGGAAGATGCCAAGTTTTATATTCCGTCGCTTTATTTTGCGGAAAAAGGGATTGTCACGAACATCAAACGGCTGTTACAGCAAACAGAATCGGTGACGGTTTTTCCTGAATCGGAATTTTTGCTGGCGCTCGGAAGGCTCGAGGAACGTCTTTCCGTTCAATATGCCCCTTTGCAAAAAGAAGCGATCCAAAAAGCGCTTGCTTCTCCCGTTTTTATTTTGACGGGTGGACCGGGCACAGGAAAAACGACCGTCATCAAAGGAATCGTAGAAATTTTTGCCGATTTGCATGGCGTTTCCCTCAATCCGAAAGACTATAATAAAGACAATCCGTTTCCCATTTTATTGACGGCGCCGACTGGGCGGGCGGCAAAACGAATGAGCGAATCGACAGGTTTGCCGGCGGTGACGATTCACCGTTTGCTCGGCTGGAATGGTGTAGAAGGTTTTGCGCATGATGAAGATGAACCGATTAACGGTAAGATGCTGATTGTCGATGAAATGTCGATGGTTGATACGTGGCTGGCGAACCAGCTTTTTAAATCGCTTCCTGATGGCATTCAAGTTATTCTTGTCGGCGATGAAGACCAGCTGCCATCGGTCGGACCGGGGCAAGTATTGAAAGATTTGCTGCAAACAGGCGTCATTCCGACCGTCCGCCTTACAGAAGTATACCGCCAGGCTGAGGGCTCCTCGATTATTGATTTAGCCCATCATATTAAAAACGGTACACTTCCCGTTGATATTGCCGCCCCGAAAGCGGACCGCTCCTTTATTAAATGCAACGCTTCACAGGTATTAGAAGTGGTCCGCCAAATTGCTGCCAATGCCAAAAGCAAAGGCTACAGCGCAAAAGATATTCAAGTGCTGGCTCCGATGTACCGCGGACCGGCAGGAATCGATAATTTAAATAAAATGCTTCAAGAGCTGTTTAATCCAAAGACCGAACAAAAACGCGAGCTTGTAGTTGGTGAGGTTGTCTACCGCGTTGGCGACAAAGTGCTGCAGCTTGTCAACCAGCCGGACCAGAACGTCTTTAATGGAGATATTGGCGAAATTGTCGCGGTTTTTTATGCAAAAGAAAATACCGAAAAGCAGGATCTCATTGTTGTGTCTTTTGATGGAAATGAAGTGACGTACACGCGCCAGGATTTAACGCAAATCACCCATGCCTATTGCTGTTCGATTCATAAATCACAAGGAAGCGAATTTCCGATTGTCATTGTGCCGATTGTTAAAAGCTATTACCGCATGCTGCGGCGCAACTTAATTTATACAGCGGTAACAAGAAGCAGACAATTTTTAATTTTATGCGGCGAGGAAGAGGCGCTGAAATTAGGAGTCGCCCGCTGCGATGACGGAGCCCGCCAAACGACATTGGCACATAAGCTGAGCGAAATCGTAAAACCGCTAGAAGAGGGAGAACTTCCGCTTGAAGATGCACATGTTGGCATGGAAAACGTTTCACCGTATGACTTTATGGACGAAAGCGCAACATAAAAATGTTCGGAAAGGTGGCGAAACTCTTTGCGAACATTTTCACTCATAAAAGGATTACCCGTTTATGAACGGGAAACGGGCAAAGTGCTTGGAAAAGTAAGTGATCTTTATTTTACGAATACGGGAAAAATCGAAGGGCTAATCATGGAGTGCAAAAAATTTTTTGGACGCCGTCGTTATATCCCGATGCCAGCCATTACAGCGATAGGAACAGACGGTGTGATCATTGCCGTTTCTTCTGCCATTAAGCATATAAATCTTTCCGGACAAAGCTACTCTCTTTATACGCACCGGGGGATTGCCGGCAAACCGGTCATTACTTCTGAAGGGGAAAAACTTGGGTTATTAGATGATGTATATTTTCATGAACATTTGGGCACAATCGAAGGATATGAGATAACAGAAGGTTTCTTTGCGGATATAACGGAAGGGAAAAAGCGGATTCAAACGGTCCCTATTACAGTCGGCGAAGAAGCGATTATCGTGAACACCATTGTTTAAGGAGAGTGGCCCCGGTGCTTAAGTGTCCAAATTGTCAAAGCAAAAACTTAGGAAAAATCGGCGTCAATCAGTATTATTGCTGGAATTGCTTTATTGAACTTTCCGTTTCTAATGGAATGATTTACACTCACCAGGTGGAAGAAGACGGTACTTTAAGCTCTCTCGATGATTTATTCGATGAAAATGATCGCACCATTCACTTTTAGGAGGGAAGCAGCATGAACCGTACCGTTACCTCTTTGTTGGCGCTTGGTTTAGGTGTTGCCGCCTATCAATATGCCCAGCGCAATAACTTTATGAACGGCAGAAAAATGAGAAAAATGGGAAGACGCTTGACAAAAGCGATTTTCTAGAGCATCATCAGCGGCTGACTTATTGCCTTTAAGTCAGCCGTTTTTCGGTGCTCGGGAACTGTCGAATGATTACACAAATGGAAGCTGTCCGAAACAGACTACACAACACAATATATAGGACGTGATATGTGATAAATATGCACTATATATTGTGAAACGAACGTGAGGTCAGCCCTTGACCGTTTTTTCTTTTTTCGCATAATTGCCGCTGATTCTCTCACACTAATAATGTGGGAGGGATATTTTTTGCGCGAACAACAGTTGTTGTCATTTGTCCGATTAGGGAAAATTCTATTAATGATTGTTATTGTTTACTTCATCATTCATCTTAAAGCGATTTGGCTGCCGATATTCGATTTATTGTTTACGGCCATCATTCCTTTTGCGATCGCCGGGTTTATTACCTATTTGCTGCACCCGCTTATTGAAAATATTCATGAACGCGGAATTCCGCGGGCTTTAGCGGTTTTAATCATTTACATTATTTTTTTTGGCGGCATTGGCTATGGACTGTATAAAGGGATTCCTTTATTCATTCAGCAATTAAAAGATTTAAGCGGCAGTTTACCGCAGCTGGCCGAAACATATCGGGACTGGACGAAGCAAATCCATAATGAAACTTCCGCGTGGCCGGAAGAGATTCATATGCGTGTCGAAACACTGTTGACGCAGGCTGAACAGTCCATTGGAAACTTGCTGACAAAGGTTTTAAACGGCTTAAAGGGCTTTATTAATTCAGCTATCGTCTTTGCTTTAATTCCTTTCATCGTCTTTTACATGTTAAAGGACATTGAGCAAATGAAGAAAGCGGTATGGTATATGACACCGAAACGCTGGCGTTCTCGCGGGCTGGCGTTTTTAAAGGATGTGGATGAATCGCTTGGCAATTATATTCGCGGACAGCTATTTGTTTGTTTAGTGATTGGGACAATGGCGACTGTTGCCTTATGGATGGCCGGAATGAAGTACCCGCTTTTGCTTGGCATGGTGATCGGGGCAACGAATATTATTCCCTATTTCGGGCCGGTTATTGGAGCGGTTCCTGCTGTGATTTTAGCGGCAACGATTTCGCTCAAGATGGTGGCGATTGTCGTTGTCATTATTTTTGGACTGCAATTTTTAGAAGGCAATATATTGTCTCCTTTTATCGTTGGAAAAAGCCTTCACATGCATCCGCTCGTCATTATGCTTGCTTTGTTTATTGGCGGAGAAATCGGCGGTGTAACAGGATTGATTTTAGCGGTTCCTGTAGCAGCTGTTTTAAAAGTTGCTTTATTACACGCCAAGGTGCATTTCCGCACGCATTGACAAAATAATCGTACTTGTCTATAATCTGAATGAAAATGTATACATAAACGCGATGAAGGATCGAGTATGTTACAGTCCATCTTAAAGCGCATTGGAGCGCACAGAGAGGAATTTCCGCGGCTGAAAGAAATTCCAGATGAAGGGTAACAGAACGCTAATCCAGAGCGCAGGCAAAAACTGCCGGGGAAGTCACGTTACGACTTTTGAGGTGATGAACGTTTTTACGTTCATAAACAGGGTGGTACCGCGAGCATAACTCTCGTCCCTGAGCAGGGATGAGAGTTTATTTTTTTAAATAAAGTAAAGGGGAGGAAAGAATATGAAAAAGCTGACGTCTGCGCAAGTTCGTCAAATGTTTCTTGACTTTTTTAAGGAAAAAGGTCATGCTGTTGAGCCAAGCGCGTCTTTAATTCCGGTTGATGATCCATCGCTATTATGGATTAACAGCGGCGTTGCAACGTTAAAAAAGTATTTTGACGGCCGCGTTATTCCAGACAACCCTCGCATTTGTAATGCACAAAAGTCGATTCGGACAAATGATATTGAAAATGTCGGTAAAACAGCGCGCCATCATACGTTCTTTGAAATGCTCGGCAATTTTTCGATCGGCGACTATTTTAAGCGGGAAGCGATTCATTGGGCATGGGAGTTTTTAACGAGCGATAAATGGATTGGTTTTGACCCAAACCGCTTATCTGTCACGATTCATCCTGAAGACGATGAGGCGTTTGAAATTTGGCATAAAGAAATCGGCATTCCAGAAGAACGCATTATTCGCTTGGAAGGCAACTTCTGGGATATTGGTGAAGGCCCAAGCGGACCGAATACAGAGATTTTCTATGACCGCGGCGAAGAATTCGGCAACGACCCGAACGATCCGGAATTATATCCAGGCGGGGAAAACGAGCGCTATTTAGAAGTATGGAACCTTGTGTTCTCGCAATTTAACCATAATCCAGACGGTACATATACGCCGCTGCCAAAGAAAAATATTGATACAGGCATGGGCTTGGAGCGCATGTGTTCTATTTTGCAAAACGTGCCAACGAACTTTGATACGGACCTTTTTATGCCGATTATTAAGGCAACAGAAGAAATTTCTGGCGAGAAATATCGCGTTGATGCCGAAAAAGATGTGGCGTTCAAAGTGATAGCCGACCATATTCGTACGGTGACATTTGCCATCGGTGATGGAGCATTGCCTTCCAATGAAGGCCGCGGTTATGTATTGCGCCGTTTGTTGCGCCGTGCAGTACGCTATGCGAAAAAATTAAACATTAACCGTCCGTTTATGTATGAGTTAGTTCCAGTTGTTGGCGAAATTATGGTTGATTACTATCCGGAAGTAAAAGAAAAAGCGGAGTTTATTCAAAAAGTGATTAAAAACGAAGAAGAACGTTTCCATGAAACGCTTCATGAAGGTCTTGCGATTTTAGCAAGCGTGATTCAAAAGGAAAAAGAACGAGGAAGCGATACAATCTCCGGTGAAGATGTGTTCCGATTATATGATACATACGGATTCCCGGTTGAATTAACGGAAGAGTATGCGGAAGAAGAAGGAATGAAAGTTGACCACGACGGCTTTGAAAAAGAAATGGAGCGTCAGCGTGAACGTGCCCGCGCCGCTCGTCAAGAAGTGGATTCGATGCAGGTACAAGGAGGCGTTCTTGGCGACATTCGAGTAGAAAGCCAATTCGTTGGTTACGATCAGCTTCGCACGGAGTCTGTTGTGGAAGTCATTGTGAAAAACGGCGAATTAGCTGATGAAGTCAGCGAAGGAGAAGAAGCGCAAATTATTCTCGATGTCACGCCATTCTATGCAGAAAGCGGCGGACAAATCGCTGACCAAGGCTGGATTGAAAACGATACAACGAAAGTGTATGTCAAAGACGTACAAAAAGCGCCAAACGGGCAGCATTTGCACTATGTAGTTGTCGAAAAAGGAACGCTTAAAAAAGGCGAAACATATACAGCGCATTTAAACGAACAGAAGCGTGCCAATATTATTAAAAACCATACAGCGACTCACCTTTTACATCAAGCATTAAAAGATGTGCTCGGCGTTCATGTTAACCAAGCCGGTTCTTTAGTGACTCCGGAGCGTTTACGTTTTGACTTCTCGCATTTCGGCCAAGTAAAACCGGAAGAATTAGAACAAATCGAAGCAATTGTTAATGATAAAATTTGGCGCAGTCTCGCTGTTGAAATTGATTATAAACCGCTTGAAGAAGCAAAAGCGATGGGAGCAATGGCGCTGTTTGGCGAAAAATACGGCGATATTGTCCGTGTCGTGAAAGTTGGCGACTACAGCTTGGAGCTTTGCGGCGGCTGCCATGTGCCAAATACGGCGGCAATTGGCTTGTTTAAAATTGTTTCCGAGTCGGGAATCGGAGCAGGTACGCGCCGCATTGAAGCAGTTACCGGGGAAGCAGCATATCGCTTAATGAATGAGCAAATTGCCTTATTGCAGGAAGCGGCACAAAAATTAAAAACAAATCCAAAAGATATTGTCGCCCGGATTGATGCGCTCATGAACGAAATCCGTGAATTGCAGCGCGAAAATGAATCATTAGCTGCCCGCTTAGGAAACATGGAAGCAGCGAACCTTGTGAGCAAAGTAAAAGAAATAAATGGTGTCAATGTGCTTGCGAGTAAAGTAAATGCAACAGATATGAATAACTTGCGCACAATGGTTGATGAATTAAAACAAAAATTAAGTTCCGCTGTCATCGTATTGGCATCCGTACAAGGAGAAAAAGTGAATCTCATTGCCGGCGTGACAAAAGATTTAGTTGGCAAAGGATATCATGCCGGTCAATTAATTAAAGAAGTAGCAACGCGATGCGGCGGCGGTGGCGGCGGCCGTCCGGATATGGCACAAGCGGGAGGAAAAGATCCGAATAAAGTGGACCAAGCTCTCCAATTCGTCGAAGAATGGGTAAAATCCGTTTTATAATTCACGAAGATGGTGTACAATGGATGTAAGATTGGATATGCCAGATTCTGCTGAATCTGAGAGCGAGGTGCGAAGCGATGAGCTCATTTGATAAAACGATGCAATTTAACTTCTCAGAGGAGCCGGTCGAAACAGACATTAAGGAAGTGCTTTTTACCGTGTATGAAGCGCTGCAGGAAAAAGGATATAACCCGATTAACCAAATTGTTGGATACTTATTATCTGGCGACCCAGCTTACATCCCGCGCCATAAAGATGCAAGAACGCTCATTCGAAAAATTGAACGGGATGAATTAATTGAAGAATTAGTGAAATCCTATTTACAAAAGTACCGAGAGGACTAAATATGCGCGTACTTGGTTTGGATTTGGGAACGAAAACACTAGGAGTCGCTATTAGTGATGAGCTTGGCTGGACAGCGCAAGGACTTGAAACAATAAAAATTGATGAAGAACAAGGACAGTTTGGTCTTAAGCGGCTTCGTGAGCTTATCGAAGAGTATCATGTCAAAGCGATCGTACTCGGCTTTCCGAAAAATATGAACGGAACGGTTGGGCCGCGCGGTGAAGCAAGTCAGCAATTTGCCGAAATCTTAAAACAAGAGTTTGGTCTTCCTGTGATTTTATGGGACGAGCGCCTTTCGACGATGGCAGCGGAACGGATGTTAATTGCCGCCGATGTCAGCAGAAAAAAGCGAAAGCAAGTCATTGATAAGATGGCGGCGGTGATGATTTTGCAGTCTTATCTTGATAGCAAAAATTAAATTGAGGTGAACATAATGGAACATGGAGATAAACATATTACAGTAGTCGATGAAAATGGAAATGAACAATTATGCGAGGTACTTTTTACATTCGAGTCTGAAGACTTTGGAAAATCATACGTTTTTTATTATCCAATCGGCGCGGAATATGATGAGGAGGAAGAAACAGAGATTCACGTTTCCGCTTTCATCCCGGGCGAAGGGGAAGAAGAAGGAGAGCTTCAGCCAATCGAAACAGAAGAAGAATGGGATATGATTGAAGAAGTTTGGAATACGTTCTGTGCTGAACAAGAAGAGGAAGAATAATTTAAGCAAAAAGGGTGACCGCCTGCTGACGGTCACCCTTTTTTAGGAAATGAGAGATTAAATCGCGAAAAATGTGAAAATTTGTAGTATAATATCACGAGTGAGAGGAGGCTTATGAGTTAAAATGGAAGATAAGTTTACTGAGCGGCAAAAAGACGCACAGCTTGTCAGGAAAATTGTATTGATTGTTTCTGCAGTGATGCTGCTTTGTTTGATGATTGCTGTAGGTGGAAGTTATTTATATATAAAGTCGGCATTACAACCAGTTGACCCTAAAGATAAAAAAGCGATTCATGTATCGGTTCCAATCGGTTCTTCTGTCAGCGAAATCGCAGCGATTTTAGAAGAAAAAGGAATTATTAAAGATGCAACGGTTTTTCGCTATTATGTGAAATTTAAAAATCATGCTGATTTCCAAGCTGGAGAATATAAACTCAATCGGGCGATGACGCTGGAAGAAATTATTGCTTCATTGAAAACAGGAAAAGTATCCAAAGAAACAAAATTGAAAATTACGATACCGGAAGGGAAGCAGTTGACACAAATCGCGGCAATCATTGCGAAAAAGACAGGTTACAAACAAGAGGAGTTTATGGCTAAGATGAATGACCGAAACTATATTAACCAACTGATCAAGAAATACCCATCGATTTTATCTGAGGAAATTTTTAATCAGCATATTCGTTATCCGCTTGAAGGGTATTTATTTCCGGCTACGTATTCATTCCACGAAGAGAAACCGTCCATGGAAACGATCATTGAAGCGATGCTCGATAAAACGGAAGAAGTCCTAATGAAATATGAAGTAGAAATGGGAGAAATGGAATTTACGCCGCATAAACTGTTAACGATGGCTTCGCTCATTGAGGAAGAAGCAACAGCAAAAACAGACCGCGAAAAAATTGCGAGCGTATTTTATAATCGCCTGCGGGTAGGCATGCCGCTGCAAACGGATCCAACGGTTCTTTATGCGCTCGGCAAGCATAAAGACCGCGTTTATTATAAAGATTTAAAAGTGAACTCGCCTTATAATACTTACATTCATAAAGGCTTGCCGCCCGGTCCGATTGCCAATGCCGGTGAAATGTCGATTCAGGCAGCATTAAAGCCGGCAAAAACGGATTATATGTATTTCCTTGCAACGCCAATGGGAGAAGTGATTTTTACAAAAACGTTAGAAGAACATAATCGCGAAAAAGCGAAGTATATTGGCAAACAGTAGAAAAGTGAGGAAATGACTAGAAAAGCGAAAAAAATTTCGCATTCTTATCTTATTTATGATAGTATATATAAAGTTATGAATCATTTTTTCACAAGAGTTCAGTTATTGGACTCTTATTTTTTCGAGGAGGAACTCGATTTGTTATCACCTGAGGTCACAAGCTATTTAGAAGCGCTTATTCCAAAACGTGAACGCGAAATAGAGGAAATCGAACAATACGCCAAAGAGCATAACGTTCCGATTATGGAGCTAGTCGGCATTGAAGCGATGCTGCAAATATTGAAATTAGTGCAGCCGGCAAAGATTTTGGAAATCGGTACAGCGATTGGCTATTCGGCGATTCGAATGGCTAAAGCGCTGCCAAATGCAAACATTGTGACATTAGAACGTGACAAAGAACGATATGAACGAGCGCTTTTCTATATAGAGAAAACGAACACGGCAAAACAAATTCATGTACTCTTTGGCGATGCGCTTCATCTGTATGAAGAAGTCGCCGATTATGGGCCTTTTGACGCTATGTTTATCGATGCGGCGAAAGGACAGTACCTTCGCTTTTTTGAAATGTATGAGCCGCTGCTAAGCAAGAACGGGATTATTATTACCGATAATGTGCTGTTTAAAGGCTTGGTTGCCCGCGCTGAACAAATTGAAACGAAGCGGCTTCGCAATTTAGTAAAGAAGATATGTGCGTATAATGAGTGGCTTATGGATCATCCGCGCTATGATACCGTAATTTTACCGGTTGGAGACGGAATGGCGATATCTAAAAAAAGAGGTGAATAAGGATGAAAAAACCAGAATTGCTTGTAACGCCAATCGATGTAGCGCACATTCGCGACTTGGCAGAAGCAGGTGCGGATGCCGTAATGATTGGTGAACAGCGCTATGGATTGCGCTTGGCGGGAGAATTTAAACGTGAAGATATTGTTGAAGCAGTAAAAGTTGCCCGCGAGCATAACATAAAAGTATATGTGGCAATGAATGCCATTTTCCATAATGATAAAGTGGACGAGTTAGGCGATTATGTAAAGTTTTTAGCGGATACGGGCGTAGATGCGATCGTGTTTGGAGATCCGGCTGTGTTAATGACCGTGCGTGAAGTCGCCCCGCATATGAAATTGCATTGGAACACAGAAACAACAGCAACAAACTGGTATGCGTGCAACTATTGGGGACGCAAAGGAGCAAAACGCGCCGTGCTTGCCCGCGAAATTAACATGGATGCGATCATTGAAATCAAGGAACATGCCGAAGTCGAAATCGAAGTGCAAGTTCACGGAATGACATGTATGTTCCAATCAAAGCGTTCGCTCATTGGCAACTATTTTGAATATCAAGGAAAAGTAATGGAAATTGAAAAACGCAAATATGACAAGGGAATGTTCCTTTACGATAAAGAGCGCGATAATAAATATCCGATTTTCGAAGACGAAAACGGAACGCATATTATGAGCCCGAATGATATTTGTATTATTGATGAATTGGAAGACATGATTGATGCCGAAATCGACAGCTTTAAAATTGACGGCATCTTGCATGAACGTGAATATATTACCGAAGTAACGAAAAAATACCGCCTAGCCATCGATTTATGCGCAGAAAACCGTGAAGAGTATCGAAAAGTAAAAGATCAATTGTTAGCGGAAATCGAAGCAATACAGCCAGTCCATCGTCCGTTAGATACAGGCTTCTTCTTTAAGGAGACGGTTTACTAAATCTTAAAGAAAAGGAGGAGAAAAATGATGATCGCAAAAAACGATAAAATTTCCGAAATTATTAACGGAAAGCGCGTCATTGTGAAAAAGCCCGAACTGCTTGCACCTGCAGGCAACTTAGAAAAGCTGAAAGTGGCGATTCTCTATGGCGCGGATGCTGTGTTTATCGGCGGCCAAGAGTATGGCCTTCGTTCCAATGCTGATAACTTTACATTGGAAGAAATCGCTGAAGGCGTGCGTTTTGCCAACAAATATGGCGCGAAAATTTATGTAACGACAAATATTTATGCCCATAACGAAAACATTCCAGGATTAGATAAATATTTAAAAGGGCTGGAAGAAGCCGGTGTTACCGGAATTATCGTTGCTGATCCGCTTATTATTGAAACAGCACGCCGCGTCGCACCGAAGCTGGAAGTACATTTAAGCACGCAGCAGTCGCTGACAAACTGGAAAGCGGTCCAGTTTTGGAAGGAAGAAGGATTGGAGCGCGTTGTATTAGCACGGGAAACAAGCGCGGAAGAAATTCGCGAAATTAAGGAGAAAGTCGATATTGAAATTGAAGCCTTTATTCATGGGGCGATGTGTATTGCTTATTCAGGCCGTTGTGTGTTAAGTAACCATATGACAGCCCGCGACTCCAACCGCGGCGGCTGCTGTCAGTCATGCCGTTGGGATTATGATTTATATAAATTAGATTCCGGGAAAGAAATCGCTTTGTTTGATGAGAATGACGCACCGTTTGCGATGAGTCCGAAAGACTTAAACTTAATTCAATCGATTCCGAAAATGATTGAATTAGGCATTGACAGTTTAAAAATCGAAGGACGGATGAAATCGATTCACTATGTGGCAACGGTTGTCAGCGTATACCGTAAAGTCATCGATGCATATTGCGCCGACCCTGACAATTTCGTCATTAAAAAAGAATGGCTTGAGGAACTTGACAAATGTGCCAATCGTGATACGGCACCGGCCTTCTTTGAAGGAGTGCCTGGTTATAAAGAACAAATGTTTGGTGTTCATAGCAAGAAAACCACTTATGATTTTGCCGGGCTTGTGTTAGATTACGACAAGGAAACAAAAATGGTGACGCTGCAGCAGCGCAATTTCTTTAAACCTGGCGATGAAGTGGAATTTTTCGGCCCGCAAATTGACAACTTTACTCAAGTTATTGAGAAAATTTGGGACGAAGATGGAAATGAGTTAGATGCAGCGCGTCATCCGCTGCAAATTGTGAAATTTAAAGTGGACAAAGAAGTCTTCCCGTACAACATGATGAGAAAGGGGCATTAAGATTAGCATGGGGAAGAAACCGGTTGTCATCGGAGTCGCCGGCGGCTCCGGCTCGGGGAAAACGAGCGTAGCAAAAGCGATTTATGAACATTTTCAAGGACATTCCATTTTAATGCTCGAGCAAGATTATTATTATAAAGACCAAAGTCATTTGCCATTTGAAGAGCGGTTAAAGACGAACTACGATCATCCGCTTGCTTTTGATAATGACCTGCTTATTGAGCATCTTGAAAAACTGCTTAATTATGAACCGATTGAAAAACCGGTATACGATTACACTTTGCATACCCGTTCAGATGAAGTGATTTATGTCGAACCGAAAGATGTGATCATCTTAGAAGGAATTCTCGTATTAGAAGATGAACGGTTACGCAATTTAATGGATATTAAAGTATATGTGGATACAGATGCAGATATCCGCATCATTCGCCGTTTGCTCCGCGATATTAAAGAGCGCGGCCGCACGCTTGAGTCAGTGATTGAACAATATGTTTCTGTTGTTCGGCCGATGCATAACCAATTCATTGAGCCGACGAAGCGGTATGCCGACATTATTATTCCGGAAGGCGGGCATAATCATGTCGCGATTGATTTAATGGTTACAAAAATTCGCACAATTCTTGAACAAAAAGCAATTTTGTAATAACATAACATAAATATAAAATATATTTCCAGCTTTGATATGTTAACCGTACGAACAACCGTTTTCGTTGTTCGTACATTTTACATATATCGAAAAACTAAAGGAGTGAAGGAATATGGCAGTAGAAAAAGAGTACCCGATGACGAAAGCGGGAAAGGAAAAGTTAGAACAAGAACTGGAATATTTAAAAACGGTAAAACGCAAGGAAGTAGTTGAGCGCATTAAAATTGCTCGCAGCTTTGGCGACCTTTCTGAAAACTCTGAGTATGATGCGGCAAAAGATGAACAGGCATTTGTCGAGTCGCGCATTCAAATGCTTGAAAATATGATTCGTAACGCAAAAATTATTGAAGAAGATACAGAAAATCCACATGTTGTTACATTGGGCAAATCTGTAACCTTTATTGAATTGCCTGACGGTGAAGAAGAAACGTATACAATCGTTGGAAGCGCGGAAGCCGATCCGTTCGAAGGAAAAATTTCAAACGACTCTCCAATTGCAAAATCCCTTCTTGGAAAACAAATTGGCGATGAAGTAACAGTACAAACGCCTGGCGGCGAAATGCTTGTAAAAATTGTAGCGGTAAAATAGGTTTTAAATGGCGGCACCTCGTCGAAAATGAAGACGAGGTGTTTTTTATGTTAACGAAAAGAGTCTGGCTCATTTTATTTACCATTCAACTCGGTATCGCTTTATTAATTGGAAGAATTGTACAAATCCAACTTGTCAGCACGGAGTCTTTTTCGAAAGAGAATGTGAATCTCATTGAAGCAAGCGTCGCGCAAAGAACGCAGGAAATGGTGCTTGATGATGGCCGTGGAGCATTTGTTGACCGAAATGGCAAACCGTTGACGCATGAATACACTCCAACTTTAGTTTTATTTCCATTTTTAAAAAAAATGAATTGGCCGATTGAAAAACTAGCTGCGATCATAAATGTTTCTGAAAATGTGATCCAGCAAGCATTACAAGAACAGAACAAACCATTTATTTTTATGATAAATCATGAGCCTTTGCAATTAACGGAGAGGCAAGTGAAGAAGATTAATCAGCTGCGTATTCCCGGGGTATTTGCCGTAAAAAAGCAATATCCGCTCGAAAAGACATATGCAGGACATTTGATCGGATTAGTAAGAGAAAATCCTGAATTGTTACGGTCGCGTTATCCTGATAAAACTCATTTATCTCCGAAGACGAAAATCGGTATTTCCGGATTGCAAGGGGCGTTTGATGAGTTTTTAATTCCCGATGGCGAAACGCGTCTGTTATATCATGTCGATGGTGACGGAGGGCCTTTATTCGGGCTTCAGGTGAAGTATGATGAGCCGGCGAATCCATTTTACCCTGTTTCCGTTCAAACGACGATTGATCGTGATTTACAAAAAATTGCCCAAGATGTGATAAAGAAACATCGTCTTAAAAAAGGCGGACTTGTCTTATTGGATATTGAAACAAATAACATTTTAGCGATGGTTAGCGTTCCGGAAATGAATTCAGAAAACCCTTACGGAGATTATGGCGCCGACAATCACATGATACTTCCGCAAATTCCCGGCTCGATTTTTAAAACGGTGATCGCCGCGGCAGCCATCGAGCAAGATCTCGTCTCTCCTTATCGAACGTTTGACTGCAGTAAAGCAATCGATGGAAAACCTGAAGAAAACCGCGACTATGGAATGCTTCATTTTGTTGATAGTTTTGCCTTAAGCTGCAACAATACATTTGGAACGTTAGGAAAAGAGCTTGTTGAGCAAGATAAAAAAATCATCGAGGAATATGCACGGAAACTTGGATTATATCCACTAGTCGGTTGGGAAGGAAATGTTTATCATTTTGAAAATTTTAAACAGTTGCCGGAAGAAAAAAAGGGAATCATTTGGCATGATGATAAGGACAAATATGTTCCGCTGGCGGTAGCCCAGACAGCCATTGGACAAAAAGATGTTCGTGTTTCACCGCTGGCGGTAGCTAATATGATGGCAACGATTGCGAGAAAGGGGAAAGCAAAGAAAGTGCGGGCAGTAAACAAAATTCTTTATAAAAATGGAACAACATTTATTTCTTTTCCTGAACAGAAATTTTCAAATGAAACGATTTCATACGATACGGCTCTAACATTACAGAAATTATTGAAAAGCGTCGTGACTCATGAAAAAGGTACAGGAAGAAGGTTTCAAACGCTGCCTTATGAGGTTGCGGGGAAATCTGGAACCGCAGAAACAGGAAAAATAACGGCTCATGATGAAGAACTTATTAATAAGTGGTTTGCAGGCTTCTTCCCTGCTGATTCGCCTAAATATTCACTTGTTGTCGTAGAATTAGAACAAACAAGCAATCAAGCTGTGACCAATGACGTCTTTTACGATGTTGTCAAGAGGATATATGAGTTCGATGAACAACATTCGTAAATGAATAAATAGGACATAAATATGGAATTGCTGCGAAATAGTTTATAAGGAGAGATACAAATGATAAAATAGAAACCGATTTAAAAAAAGGAGGTATGTTGTTGGCAAAGCAAAAAACATCTTTCCAAGGAGCCCGCTATGAGCAACGGGCAAAACGAAGAAAAGTAAACCGCATTTTAAATACATTAATTGGTTTCGTATTCGCTCTCATTCTCTTTTTTGGCTGGCAATTAATCTTTTCTAATGGTAATGAACGAGAGGCGGCGAACGATTCCGCAGATGTGAAAAAAGAAGAAACAGTCGAACAAGAGGAAATAGAGAATAAAGAAAGCGTAAACGTCGAATTCAATGACAATGCAGAAAACGGAAATAAAGAAGAAAAAGAAGAAGTAGTAGAGGATGAGAACGAAGAAGTAACGGTCATTGAAGGAGATCCGAATTCAAATATTATTCAAGAAATTGTCAATCCATCATGGCAGCCGATTGGTACAACGCAATCAGAGCCGCACGTAACCACCTTTGATAAAAACTCTGTTGACTGGAAAGAGATGATTGATGCGATCAGCTATGCCACCCGCTTATCGCCATCGGAAATGATCGTTTGGTTTATCGGCAACAATGGGCCGAACAAAGCGGTCGCGACCATTTCCACGAAGGATAAAAAGCAGCATTATAAAGTGTACATTGAATGGGTGGAGCAGCAAGGGTGGAAGCCGACGAAAGTGCAGCAATTACGAAATAGAGAGTAGAGGCAAGTCTAAGTGTCTGACCTCATTATCGATCACGGACTGCTCAAACGTGTGTATGATCGATTAGAATGGAGAGGTCTGACACTTTGCTTTAGCCTCTTACTTTTTTGCTTTAAAGTGAACGACTGCGCTGTAAAAACGTTCTCCGTTTGGTCCGACATGCATTTGATGAGAAACGTGATGAACTTCCAGCAAAATCGCTTTATTATGTTCAATTTGTTCATTAATTTTTTTCTCTAACGTTTTAATGTCAGCGGCTTCAAAAAATTCAATTTTATCTTCGATGATATCCAGTGTAAAATTCATTGTACTTCCCCTCGCTTTTTGTCGTTTTACAAGCAAAGTGTAGCAAATTTACTGCCTGAATTCCAATAGAGAAAAGAGGAACCAATTGAATAAATTTAAAACTTATGATACATTGAGAACAGATTTATTATTAATTCATACTATATCTATACGAATTATCATATTTATGGAGTGAGACATCATGGGAAGAGAATTTCTTGAGTTGTTTGAAACATGGGCAAATTCGTATGATGAGTCCGTTGGGGGGCATGACGAGCAATATCGCGAAGTGTTTGAAGGATATGAAGCGATTTTAAATACAGTCGTAAACAAGTCAGGAAATGTCGTATTGGAGTTTGGTGTCGGCACCGGGAATTTAACAAAAAAACTTCTTGATGCCGGAAAAACAGTGTACGGCATCGAACCTTCAAAAGCGATGAGGAAAAAAGCATTCGAAAAACTAGGGGGAAGCGTGTCGATTCATGACGGCGATTTTTTACGATTTCCTGTTCCAAAAGAGCCGGTTGATACCATTGTCAGCACATATGCGTTTCACCATTTAACAGATGAAGAAAAGGCGCAGGCCATCGAAGCCTATGGAAAGTTGCTTCGTAAAGGTGGTAAAATAGTGTTTGCTGATACGGCGTTTGCAACCGATGAGGCGTTCCGGCAGACGATTGATGAAGCGCTTGAGCGCGGATTCCATGACCTTGCGGAGGATTTGCAAAGAGAGTATTATACAACGCTCGATGCGCTTGAGCGCATGTTTAAAGCGGGTGGTTTTTCTATTGAGTTTACCCGCTTAAATAAATTCGTCTGGTTAATGGAGGCTGTAAAACAGTAGGAAAGAGGTAGAGGAAATGAAAATTGCAATTATTGGCGCAATGGAAGAGGAAGTAACCATTTTACGCGAACAAATCGCGAACCGCGAAGACACAGTGATCGCGAATTCCGAGTTTTACACAGGAACGATTAACGATGTGGATGTTGTTTTGTTAAAGTCAGGAATTGGAAAAGTGAATGCCGCCATGTCAACGGCGATTTTGCTTGAGCGCTTTAAGCCGGATTATGTCATTAACACGGGTTCTGCGGGCGGATTTTTACAAACATTAAATGTCGGTGATATCGTTATTTCTACGGAAGTTGCTCATCACGATGTCGATGTAACCGCATTTGGCTATGAATATGGTCAAGTGCCAGGGATGCCGGCGCGTTACACAGCAGATAAGAAATTGGTAGAAGCGGCAGAGAAAAGTGCGCAACAAATTACAAATATTCAAGTCGTGAAAGGACTTATCGCAACAGGAGACTCGTTTATGAGCGATCCGGCGCGTGTCGAGTTTGTGCGCACGAAATTTGCCGACTTATATGCAGTAGAAATGGAAGCGGCGGCGATTGCGCAAGTTTGTACGCAATTTAACGTACCGTTTGTTATTATTCGTGCATTGTCGGATATCGCCGGGAAAGAGTCAAACATTTCCTTCGAGCAGTTTTTGCACAAAGCGGCGCTTCATTCCTCCAATTTAGTGTTATCGATGTTAACCAAATTGAAGAACTAATATCCTGTTAAAGAGGCTGACCGGAAAGCCAAGTGTCAGACTACGCAGCATCATCATATTCGATAAATGGAGAAATTTGCGGGGGCAGACACTGGTCGGTCAGCCCCTTTCCATGTACACCTATAAGGAGTGACATCATGAAAGTATATAAAAATGTTCATGAATTAGTCGGACATACACCAGTTGTTGAAATTACGCAGTTTCCGTTACCGGATGGAGTGCACTTGTTCGCTAAACTTGAATATTTTAATCCGGGCGGCAGCATTAAAGACCGCTTAGGCCAGGAATTGTTACGCGATGCGTTCGAGACAGGAAAATTAAAAGAAGGCGGTACGATTATTGAGCCAACAGCGGGAAATACGGGAATCGGCTTAGCCTTGGCGGCCATCGGCAAAAATGTGAACGTTATTTTTTGCGTTCCGGAAAAATTCAGCGTTGAAAAGCAGGAGCTAATGAAAGCGCTGGGAGCGAAGGTTATCAATACACCGACGAGTGAAGGAATGAAAGGCGCTATCAAGAAGGCGCAAGAATTATTAAAAGAAATTCCGGATTCCTATTGTCCGCAGCAATTTGCCAATCCAGCTAATCCGCGCACATATTACAAGACGCTTGGACCTGAGCTTTGGGAACAGCTCGACGGACAGATTGACATTTTTGTCGCTGGAGCGGGAACAGGCGGCACATTTATGGGAACGGCGCAATTTTTAAAAGAAAAGAACTCAAAAATTAAAACGGTTATCGTTGAACCGGAGGGCTCGATTTTAAACGGCGGCGAGCCGGGACCGCATAAAACGGAAGGGATCGGCATGGAGTTTCTTCCGGAATATATGGATACAAGCTACTTCGATGCGATTCACACGATATATGATGAAGACGCTTTCAAACGGGTAAAAGAGCTGGCGGCAAAAGAAGGATTGCTTGTCGGCAGTTCTTCCGGCGCAGCGTTTCATGCGGCGCTCATTGAAGCGGAAAAAGCAGAACCGGGAACCAATATTGTTGTGATTTTCCCGGATAGCAGCGAACGCTATTTAAGCAAAAAAATTTATGAAGGTGGGATTTAATCATGAGACGCAAGACGAAATTAATTCACGGCGGCATTTCCGGAGACCCGCATACAGGGGCTGTTTCCGTGCCGATTTATCAAGTAAGCACATACAAGCAGGAAGGAGTCGGCGGCCATAAAGGATATGAATATTCGCGCACAGGAAATCCAACGCGCCATGCGCTTGAACAATTGATTAAAGACCTCGAAGAAGGATATGCAGGATTTGCGTTCGGCTCAGGAATGGCGGCGATTACAGCGGTTATGATGCTATTGAACAGCGGAGATCATGTCATTTTGACAGATGATGTATACGGCGGCACATACCGCGTTATGACGAAAGTGTTAAACCGCTTGGGAATCGAATCAACGTTTGTCGACACAAGTGATTTAACAAACATTGAAAAAAATATGAAGCCAAACACAAAAGCGATTTACATTGAAACGCCAACAAACCCGCTTTTAAAAATTACCGATATTCAAGAGACGGCGGAACTCGCGAAAAAACACGGCTTACTAACGATTGTTGACAATACATTCAGCACACCATACTGGCAAACACCGATTGCGCTTGGCGCTGATATCGTTGTTCACAGCGCAACAAAATATTTAGGCGGCCATAGCGATGTCGTTGCCGGTCTTGTTGTCGTGAATTCCGAACAACTGGCGAAAGACTTGCATTTTATTCAAAATTCAACAGGTGCGATTCTCGGTCCGCACGATTCATGGCTGTTAATGCGCGGAATGAAGACGCTTGGAATCCGCATGGAAGAGCACGAACAAAATACAAGAAAAATCGTCGAATTCCTTGTGAATCATCCAGCGGTGAAAAAAGTGTATTATCCCGGGTTAGAAACGCATCCAAATCATGAAATTGCGAAAAAGCAAGCGCGCGGCTTCGGCGGTATGGTTTCTTTTGATGTCGGCAGCGCCGAAAAAGCAGACCGCCTGTTAAACAGCGTAAAATATTTTACGCTTGCAGAAAGCTTAGGAGCTGTGGAAAGTTTAATTTCCCTTCCGGCGAAAATGACGCATGCTTCGATTCCGAAAGAGCGCCGCGAAGAGCTTGGCATTACGGACGGATTAGTGCGCATTTCGGTTGGATTGGAAGATGTAGAAGACCTAATTGAAGATTTAACACAAGCGTTAAATGGTTAAAATTACAATCCCCTGTTTTCCACCATATATGTTACAGTTAAGAATGGAAAGTGGGGGAATGCGATGCAGCACGAACAAAAGCAATGGAAAGAAAAAGCAGCCGACTATCAAACGTATGCAATGGTGTTACTGGCATTTAGCGTCTTTTTCTATATCGGTCTGTTCATTCCGGCTGACCAATCAATGATGGCGCTGGAAAAGAAACCGTTTTTGCTTGGCCTGATTATCATTTTCTTAATCGGCGCTTTTTACTTTTACAAAAAAGCGGTCAAATATATTCGCCTATTGCGCGAATTGGACCAATAACCCTATCCGTTGAACTGTCACGGATAGGGTTATCTATTATTTGGCTGCCTTGAAAATAAGTGATAGGGCCTATATGGACAATACCGCTTATTTTAATGCATCGTTGTGCCCCAAAATGGCATGAGTCTCTCTGTTAAAATTCATTGTTGATTTTATGAAGGTACAAAAATTAACGCTGCAACAACAAACCGCAGTTCTGAAACGAAGAATACAGCGAATTTCAAGATAACAAGTTTGCCGACAACAACGAAATTCCTACAATAGTCATGTTATATAGGCTAATAAAAGTATATAAATGCAGTCCGACATAAGTCTCAACAGCTCTTTTGCCTAACTTAAACGTCTTATTTATGTCTGTTTTTTCAGTCTGAAATTAGTATTAGGTACTAATATTCCGTAATTGCTCTCTTAAAAAGTCGATAAAAATACGAGCTTCCTTTGTCTCTATTTTTGTGACTAAATAGGTGGATGATTTAGGCGGAGTAATTAATGTTGGGGCAATCTCAATGATTTTTTTCTGTTTTATTTCTTCTTTTACCATTGTTAATGGTAAATAGGATACTCCAAGCCCTTCTTCAATAAACCGCTTTGTTACCTCTACTTGATTCACTCTCATTGTTCGAACGGTTGGATAGTGTTTTTTTATTTCGAACAATAGACTTTCCCAATAATCAGGGTGGTTATGAGTGAGCAGTCTATATTTACGCAACATTGTTTCTTCATCGAGTATACTGTTTCCTTTTTCATTAGGTCCGACTAATGTGACAGATTCTTCATATAGAACTACACTATTTACATTCGTTTGAACCGGTCTCATTTTTGTTAACCCAAGATCCGCCCTTCCTGCGCTTATTTCCTCTCCTATTTCGTAAGACTTAACGACATTGATAATCATTTCAATATCTGAATGGTTATTAATAAAACGGCGCAATAGCGAAGGTAAAATGGATGATGCCAGTTGTGGCGCGATAGCTATGACTAATTTATGACTGTACCCCTGCTTCCATGATTCAAACTCCTCTATCCCATTTTCATACTTCGACATCATTTCTCGTGCATAAGGAAGAAATTTATAACCTGCCGGTGTGAGACTGACCTTTCTTCCGTGCCTCTTAAACAATTGAATTTGCAGATTTTCTTCAAGCTTTTGTATATGTTTTGTAACAGCTGGCTGAGTAAGAAACAGTTCCTCTGCGGCTTGCCGGAAATTTTCATATTTAGCTGCAATCAGAAACGTCTTGAGCCATTTTAAATCCATACATGTATGCCTCCCGTTTTTTAATAACTAATTGTTATTAAATACTTTATTTTTAGTTAATTTCAATTATAAACATTATTCTGTATAATCCAATTAACAAAGGTATTAAAGGGGGAGTTAACAAATGCCTTGCAATGACTCAAGAGACTGCATTGCGGAAAAGTTTAATGAGAATGCAGCACAATATGATCGTCAAAGAAGAAAATTAATTCCGTGTTTTAATGATTTTTACTCTATTCCTGTGTCAGTGATGAACACTGCGAAAACAGTACCAGCGATACTTGATATGGGAGCAGGGACTGGATTATTTACTTCTTTTATTTTAGAAAAGTATCCCAGAGCGAATATTACCTTGATCGATATTTCGGAGAAAATGATGGAAATCGCCAAGAAACGGTTCGCCAACTATCCAAATGTAAATTATATTGTAGATGACTATACAAAGCATGAATTTAATACAAAGTTTGATATGATTGTTTCGTCATTATCGATACACCATCTGACTGATGATGAAAAGAAGAGTTTATATCGACGTGTTTATTCTTTATTAAATGAAGATGGATTATTTCTAAATGCAGATCAAGTGCTCGGGCACACTCCTTTTATTGATGCACTTTACAAAAACGATTGGCAAAATAAGATTGAAAATAGTGGTTTAACGCGGGAAGAAATCGATTCTGCCTACGAACGGACGAAGCTGGATAAAATGTCTACTTTACACGACCAGTTAAACTGGTTAAAGGAAAGCGGGTTCGAGGACGTTGACTGTATTTATAAATATTTTAATTTTGTTGTATTGTTTGGAAGGAAAATCAATCGACTGGTTTAGAAGTTATGCAAAAGGTGAAAGAACATCCATGATTGCTTGTTCTTCACCTTTGGTTTTTATTTTGGCATCATTCTTTAACAGAAACATTATTTGCAAAATATAAAATGTATTAATTTTTTCACAAACGACAAAGCTTAAGCATCTTGTTTTCATAAATTGTTCACATCCCGTGCCATCCATTCGTTCATTCCCGATG
Organism: Paranoxybacillus vitaminiphilus; assembly: GCF_003259935.1. Taxonomy (GTDB): domain Bacteria; phylum Bacillota; class Bacilli; order Bacillales; family Anoxybacillaceae; genus Paranoxybacillus; species Paranoxybacillus vitaminiphilus. The sequence goes on from NZ_QLMH01000012.1 coordinate 72,043, forward strand.
TAAAATAAAAGTAAAGAAGCATAAGGGAGGAAAACGGGATGTTCGCAATGGTGATGGGGCTTATTATTACAGCAACAATTGGTCTAATTATTGGCACAGAAGTCAGCGTGGCAGCAGAAAAATAAAGAAAAAGGGGCAGTCACTAAAACGATTGCTCCTTTTTCTTTATTCTCCGTTTTTCTTTTTCGCTTCGATAAAGCTCATTGAACAGAGACATAGCTTCTGAAAACATTTCCCACTGCAAATCAACCGGCTAATCATTACTTTTTTCATGTTTATCGAGAATGCTGGTTTTGTTTTTTCTAAAGATTCTATCTCAATGATATACAAGTTTTTGTCGTCGACCCCCAATCGTGCAGAAATCCCGGGGGATCGACGACAATTTGCTTTTGAAAGAAAAGGGGAGAAAAGAGAAAGAAATAAATGAAAAAGAAAGCATTGATAAAATATTCCATCTGCATTAAAATGGAAACAACATGATTTTCATTTTTATTAAAACGCTATTATATCAGCTTTTTTGGGGGTTTTTATCTTAACTATGAGGAATTGAAACTACGCGGCTTCCCGGGCTGTACCTTTTGGAAAATAGTTTTTATCTTAACTATGAGGAATTGAAACTGTGAACGGACATCATCGTGTGTCCAACCTTCCACTAGTTTTTATCTTAACTATGAGGAATTGAAACCTAACACGACGGCAATTGAACCATTTTCCACTTCGCGTTTTTATCTTAACTATGAGGAATTGAAACTGCCAGCGCAATGGTCTTTGTGTTCGTGTGTAATCGTTTTTATCTTAACTATGAGGAATTGAAACAACAATGGACAAAATCATCGGGAATACCATTTGCGCTACGTTTTTATCTTAACTATGAGGAATTGAAACCTATTCCGTTCGAAACAAGCTCACAGAACTAAATGCAGGTTTTTATCTTAACTATGAGGAATTGAAACTTCAACAAGGAAACGATTGAACGCAGAAATGCGGGTTTTTATCTTAACTATGAGGAATTGAAACTTGCGGTTGCTCTACGCTAACAAGCGTAAGAGCACAGTTTTTATCTTAACTATGAGGAATTGAAACCGGTGACATCGTATCCAGTTGGTGGGGCGCTTGGGATGAGTTTTTATCTTAACTATGAGGAATTGAAACAAATATATGAACAACGGAAATTCCGCCAGGAAAAGAAGTTTTTATCTTAACTATGAGGAATTGAAACATTTTCAATGTCACGTAGCACAAGGTCGTGACGTTGTTTTTATCTTAACTATGAGGAATTGAAACAGAATCTTCTTCCTTGGTAATCCTGCCTTGGTGAGAGTTTTTATCTTAACTATGAGGAATTGAAACTTCTGACGACTATATAGATTCTTCAAGAATTGCAAAGTTTTTATCTTAACTATGAGGAATTGAAACGGTAATAGTTTAGCTAATTTTTCAGCCGCTTCTTTGTTTTTATCTTAACTATGAGGAATTGAAACACTCGCGGTACAGACGGATGACACCCTGCGCACCCAGTTTTTATCTTAACTATGAGGAATTGAAACATAGGTGAGAATATGAAACGTATTTCTATCATTTTTTTGTTTTTATCTTAACTATGAGGAATTGAAACCTTAACAAATTTGATGTGTGTATCTAAATAAAATCAGGTTTTTATCTTAACTATGAGGAATTGAAACTCAGTTTTTCGCCAATACGGTACAATGGACGCCGCGTTTTTATCTTAACTATGAGGAATTGAAACGAGTAATACCCGGCTAATATTTGCGTAAATCTTTAAAGGTTTTTATCTTAACTATGAGGAATTGAAACTTTAGTTTGACATATGGCGAATTAATGATAAAAGCGGTTTTTATCTTAACTATGAGGAATTGAAACTCTCGATACATCTATAGAATTAAATGAACTTGGAAAGTTTTTATCTTAACTATGAGGAATTGAAACTAAACATTCCAGAAGAAGAGATAAACGATTTTTACGAAAGTTTTTATCTTAACTATGAGGAATTGAAACAAGGAGGCTGAATAATGGTGATTCTCCACCAAAAAGGTTTTTATCTTAACTATGAGGAATTGAAACTCTCGTGTTCTGTAAAGTCTGCTAATTGCATTAGCGTTTTTATCTTAACTATGAGGAATTGAAACATGAGAAAAAAGCGGAGTATGAGCTGATGAGATGGGAGTTTTTATCTTAACTATGAGGAATTGAAACCTCTTCGGATAATGTCTCCTGCTGACCCTTGGATTGGCGTTTTTATCTTAACTATGAGGAATTGAAACCCATTCGATACAAACATTCACTTCTATTTATTTTTTGTTTTTATCTTAACTATGAGGAATTGAAACCTCGTTCCAAAGAGTTCGATCAATTGTTTTACGGTTTGTTTTTATCTTAACTATGAGGAATTGAAACGCAAAGGCTTGTGCTGTATCAATTTGGTCTGTCGAAGTTTTTATCTTAACTATGAGGAATTGAAACTTGCGGACTTCCGTTTCAATTTTCTTTTTCATTTCTTCCGTTTTTATCTTAACTATGAGGAATTGAAACGTTCTTCTAACAATATGTTTTCTATATTGTTATATGTTTTTATCTTAACTATGAGGAATTGAAACTCGCTTTAATCCGCTTCATAATAAACGCTTCACGAAGTTTTTATCTTAACTATGAGGAATTGAAACAGTAAGATTTTCCTTGTGGAACGCCCTGATATTCATGTTTTTATCTTAACTATGAGGAATTGAAACTGTGTTTGTGCCCATTCTTCAATAGATAGTACAGGAAGTTTTTATCTTAACTATGAGGAATTGAAACGAATTGCCAGTTTCATTCTTTTTCCTCCTCCTTTTCAGTTTTTATCTTAACTATGAGGAATTGAAACAATCTTCGAGACGATCTTCTAACCATTTCAAAGCAGTTTTTATCTTAACTATGAGGAATTGAAACTCGTTTCTTGCTCTACTTCTTTTGCTTGTGTCTGCGTTTTTATCTTAACTATGAGGAATTGAAACGAACAATTAGAAAATGAACAAGGATGGTTATCGCCGTTTTTATCTTAACTATGAGGAATTGAAACTAAAATTCTTCTCTTCCCTCTGGTGTAATGTCCTCGTTTTTATCTTAACTATGAGGAATTGAAACGGCATGAATTCGAACTGATAGCCACCATCTTTAAGTTTTTATCTTAACTATGAGGAATTGAAACCGCCAACTCGATGCTCTTCAAAGAATGGAAGTGAAAAAGTTTTTATCTTAACTATGAGGAATTGAAACAAAATATCGCGGATCCGAACACCGATCCGAAGAAGCCAAGTTTTTATCTTAACTATGAGGAATTGAAACATGAAACCAAAGGGAGCAGTTCTTTCTGCTCCCGAGGTTTTTATCTTAACTATGAGGAATTGAAACTCGCAAGGGCTTTTTATCCCCTGCTTCCGGAGGTTGTTTTTATCTTAACTATGAGGAATTGAAACAGGAAAAGGGATACGAGGTATATGCGGAAGTAGAATTGCGTTTTTATCTTAACTATGAGGAATTGAAACCTATATCCGACCAAGACATTTACACAGGAGGCTCATACGTTTTTATCTTAACTATGAGGAATTGAAACTCAAATAGATAATCTAAATATTCAAATAAAAATAAGTTTTTATCTTAACTATGAGGAATTGAAACGTTCTTCACAAAAAAACAACAAAAAAACAACAAGGAGAGTTTTTATCTTAACTATGAGGAATTGAAACTTTGACCAACTTCTTGTTCAAACTGAATTCGATTGACTGGTTTTTATCTTAACTATGAGGAATTGAAACTGTGATTTCCTGCTGTATCGTGTAGATGATGGCCGCTCGGTTTTTATCTTAACTATGAGGAATTGAAACTTTCTTGAGCTGTTATAAATGTACGGTGTTTTTCCGTTTTTATCTTAACTATGAGGAATTGAAACGTATAATAAGAATATGGTGAGTGTCAAGGGTATTTGTAGTTTTTATCTTAACTATGAGGAATTGAAACTGTTTTAGTTAGATTTTTAGTGTTTTATCCTGTTCAGTTTTTATCTTAACTATGAGGAATTGAAACAAGCTTGCGCAGAAGAAATAAGAAAAAACAGAAAAGCGTTTTTATCTTAACTATTGATGTTAGTCTAAAAAGTGGACACAGAGAACAGAGAGATTATAATAAACTTAATTACAATCGGTTCGAGGTGTCCAATCATGAAAAAGAGAACATTTGATCAAGAATACAAGATTCAAGCCGTTGAGTTATGCTTGGAGGGGGACAAGTCCATCGCCCGAGTGGCAAAAGAATTAGGTTTGGCATACAACACTCTTCACCGTTGGGTCAAAGAATACAAAGAAAGCAATGGCACAAGCTTTGTAGGTTCAGGAAACATCAAGCCACAAAATCAAGAAATCATCGAGCTACGCCGTCGCAATCAAGAGCTGGAAGAGGAATTAGCGATCTTAAAAAAGGCGTTAGGCATCTTCACCAGAAACCAGAAGTAATTTACGCGTTCATTTTTCAACATCGAAATGAATTTCGCGTGGTGAAGATGTGCCAAGTTCTCGGTGTTTCTAAAAGTGGGTATTATGCATGGCTGAAACGCCCAAAAAGCAACCAAAAAGAGAAAAAAGAACAACTGACCCAACAGATTCGGAACGAGTATCTCAAGTCACGCAAGATTTACGGAAGTCCGAAAATTACGCAAGAACTACGCAAACAAGGAATTCGTGTGTCTCAAAAGACAGTCGCTCGTATCATGAGCGAAGAAGGATTGAGATCAATTACGGTGCTTAAATACAAGGCAACGACCAATAGTAATCACCCTTACAACGTGTATGCGAATCTGTTGGAACAGAACTTCCAAGCAACGGCTCCAAATGAAGTATGGATGGCCGATATCACGTACATTCCTACTGATGAAGGATGGTTATATTTAGCGAGCATCATGGATTTATATACACGAAAGATCGTAGGTTGGTATATCGATACACGAATGACGAAAGAGTTCGTCATCAAAGCCTTACAACGAGCGTTAAACAACGAGAAACCAACAGGAAGAGTGATTCACCACTCGGATCGTGGAAGCCAGTATGCGTCTAATGATTATCAACAACTGTTACAAGAGCATCATTTCCAAGTCAGTATGTCGAGACGTGGGAACTGTTACGACAACGCTTGTATGGAGTCGTTTCATAGCTTAATCAAGAAAGAATGCATCTATCCAAATCGATTCCGTACGCGAAAAGAAGCGAAACAAGCCATTTTTGAGTACATCGAATGCTTCTACAACCGCAAGAGAAGTTATTCATCTCTTGAATATGTATCGCCATGTGAATTTGAGGCTGCTTACTACGCTAACCAGAGAAAAGTAGCTGCTTAAGTTCAGCTATTTCTCTCTGTTTAACGTGTCCATTTTCTTGACATAACACCACTATGAGGAATTGAAACAAATGCTTTTAAAATAATGATGTTTCGCAGTAGACACGTTTTTATCTTAACTATGAGGAATCGAAGAGATGTTGGATATTTAGACGGCAAAGTTTGCAAGGGGGTAAACAGAAGGTTTCGAGCGTTTGGGCGGTGTTTATAATGAGAATAGTTATCAGTGCTGTGCGGATGGGAAAAATGAAATTCCGAGAATACATGCAGTCCTTTTTTCTACTTAGGATTTTCTCCTTTGATTCTTTCCGGATATAATGAAATCGCCGCTGCGGTTTGAAAAGTTTTTCAATCTTCTGTCATGAGCCGCACAGCGGCAGTTGGGGAAAAACGAAAAGCGTCTAATGGACTCAACTTGATTCATTATCCCACATTTGGATTAAATCTCTGCGGACAAGAGGCGCTCTAAAAAAACCGCTTTCCCTAAGCTGTTCATGAGAATCCTTTACCTATCATGAGATATAAGATTAAAACAGGAAGCAGTGTTGCAATAGTTCCGAATATCATCCAGAGCAATGATGCTCGGCGGTACTCTTCCGTGTTGAACTCATTTTCCGCCGTTTGAGCGCTGAGCCGTATCATCTTGCGCTGTAAGGGGATCAGCACCCCTGCCCAAAGAATTCCTGTCAATACAAACAATACGAATGACAAGGTCAGCCAATTGAACCCCGAAATGAGATACCCCGCCCGAACGGCCATCCAAACACCGGATGTGATGATGAGCAGCAGTCCCGGAATCGTGAAAACGAAATCGGCAAGCATGACGTTTTTTGCTGCACTGTGGATTAATTCAAGATTCCCTGTTTGATCTGCCCGTACTTTCCAAAAAGCAGTAATGATAATGTTGCCTAAAAAAAGGACAACTCCGACAACATGCAAAAATAACAGAAACTCCATATGTCGACCCCTACCTTTCTTCCTTTGGCTGAAGCATGCTAGACATCAGCTCAGCAAAATCCTTGTTATGAAAGAAATAGCTATTTGAATCAATGGCGCTGCGCATTCGCAGACCAAATGAAATGAGCATAAACAATTCTGCTGTTTTGTCGGCATCGATGAACTGTGGGATTACCCCTGCCTCTTGTCCAGCAACTATCCACAATTTGGACATGTGGACGGCTTGTTCATAATACTGTTGAAGTATTTTCTTAACAACAGGCTGATCGCTTTTTCCGAGAAGATACATTAGTACTTGATTGCCGGGATCTTTCGGATTTTCCAGATCCGACAATCGGGCGGTGATTTCATGCATTGGCTCTTCAAATGATTTTCTTTGCGAAGCCGTATTGAAAAAACGCTGGTTGATTTCTCCCAGCCTTTCTTTCAACACCCAGCTGAAAAGCTCGTCTTTGCTGTTTACATAATGGAAAATGGCACCTTTAGACAAGCCGGAGCGTTCCATAATGTCATTGAGTGTCGTATTGGTGCACCCTTTTTCACCAATCAAATCTTTCACAGCATCCAGCAGCAATCGTTTCGTTTGTTCCCGTTTTTGTTTCCGCTTCATCATGTTTCCTCCCAATGTTATTTATAATCAATTATAAAAACCGACTGTCGGTTTGTAAATAGGGTTCATTCATATTTTGATTTAGATAGAAATGTATGTTTTTAGATGAATGAAGTGTGGGATATCGTTCGACATCGGGCTGACTGTTTGCAGCTTGTTTTTCTATTTTCTATCGTTACTTGATAGGGAAGACAACATGACGATGTTGACATTCACACAAAATTCATTGAACAAAAAAGGAATTTTTCTTTGAGTGTAGAATATGGGAATTATAATCGGGAAATGGGGAATTTTGTCTCGGAAAGAACTTTTGGCTGTTAGATATTTCGATATATAATTAACGTGAAATGTGGTAAAGGATAGAAAGATTTCTCAATATTAATAAATATTGTTTAGAATAAAGCAGATATTTTTAACGGCTCTAAAAAATTGAAACAGAAGATCGAAAGGGGAATTTTCATGGATGTAGAGCTTTTTACTGTCAGTTCTAATCCGCTGTCTGTTTATATTGATGATTGAGATGATCTTCATGGCAAGATATTTAATATGCACAACATAAAAAATAGTGCATTTGTTCTATAATATTTATGCTGATGATAGGACGGTTTATAAGATGATTGTTGAAAATGGTATGGTTTTCATTCCTGATGTACAAATGAAATGGTATTTAAGGAAATACGTATCGAAATTAAAGAGTATGGATGACTCATGCGATCATTCCATTTTTGACAAATTGTTCTATCTATCAGATAGAGAAGCGATAATTTCAAAAAGATCTATTGCTGAGTATGAAAGAATTGTTCAAAAACTTGGGGAGGTCGTTCAAGGGGAAAGATGCAAATCGTATTTAAATACTGCTTTATTTTATGATTTACAAATATTGAAGTATAGAAGTAATCGCTAAAAAGTCTGATTGAAAAATGACAGCTTGGAATCCAACTGTATTCCATACTAAAAGAAAGAGATGTTTTTCTCTTTTTAGAAGATTTTTTTGTCATGTGAATTACTCAAAGAAACTTATTATATCAAGGAGCATTCAAAATTATTATTTAAGATGGTGAAACTATGAATAAAAACCCTAATTTTCAATACGTCGAAAAAGCCTTAATCAAAATATTAATGAATCGTTTTTCAGCGTTTCTTCCTCAAGATGATTTACGTAAAATTAAAGAGTGTTTAAGTATGTCGAACTTCTCATATGACTTAATAGAGGATACAAGCTTATTTGAATTAATTGAAGAGGGAACAGGTCGATTCCCTTCACCATTACGCTCTATTTTTAGTCAATTATCTCTTTCCCATGAGAAACCTATCCCATCTTATTATGCTCCAATGCCATTACACGAACCTTTTATGACACCGAGTGAAGTTCCACCAAGTCTGAACACCCTAGAGAATTACTGGAAAACAATTGCGAAAGAGTTTTGTCGATTTTGGTCTAATTGCCCTGATGATGCTCAAGTTCGTATTAGTTACTTTCTTTATTGGGCAGATCAATGGCTCTCGAATATACCAGTAGGGAGTAAAAAGGAATCAGTCCCATTATCTGTATATATTCGTTTAGTTGCATCCATAGCATCTGTTATTCAAAAAGGTGAACATTTGACTTTATTAATGGGTGATATCTCAGGCATCCAGCGTTATTTATTTGATATTTCCAGAATAGGTGGTGGAAGTGTCGCAAAACTTCTTCGTGCTAGAAGCTTCTCATTAGGACTTATTGCAGACGCTGCCGCTTACGATTTACTTGAACGTTTAGGTTTACCAGTATGGAACTTAGTTTTATCAGCAGGTGGTGTTTTTTATCTACTTGCACCAAAAGGCATTGATACATTTATAGAGCAATGGAAAAAAGAAATCAATCAAAATCTTTATGAAAAATATCACGGTACCATTGTTCTTCACACAAGTAAAACTGAGGTCTCTCTTCATCATCTAGAAAATGACTTTCCTTCTTGCTTAACGAACCTTTTTCAACAAATAAGAAAATCGAAGAGTCGTAGCTTTGAAGAAATATTGATTCAAGATGGAAAATGGAATGAAGATGTTTTTATCCATCCTGTTAATACAACAGAAGAGTTTTGCAAAAGTTGTCGTCGTTACCCAGCTGATGCTGGGAATAAGGAGAGGATCTGTAAGTATTGTCAAGAAGATGAAAAAATAGGAAAGTTAATTCCTAAAACAAAGTATATTGTTTTTCATCAAAGAAATGGAGATATATCCATATTTCCAAATGTATCTGTTTCTCTAATACAGGAAGAAGAGGACATTCCAGCCGACTCAAAATGGATAGTCATTATAAATCAACACCCAATTCCTCAAAAAGGAGTTCCTATTCAACAACGCTGGATGACTAACTATATTCCTACAGCTCCAAAAGGAGGTTGTAACCATTGCAAGGAACAAGGTTTGTTCACAGAAGAGGGAACACCTTTAAGTTTTAATTGTCTAGCTTCACTAGCAAAAGGAAAAGAAAGAATAGCATATTTAAAGGCTGATGTTGACCGGCTCGGAATGCTCTTCTCATTCGGATTAAGAAACAAAGATGAACGCTATACATTGGATGAAATAATGACTCTAAGCCGTTACTTAGAACGATTTTTTGCCGGTCATGTGAACGAGATGCTTGAAAAAAAATATCGAAACATCTACACCGTTTTTTCAGGCGGGGATGATTTGTTCCTAATTGGTCCATGGAACGAAGTTATTGAGTTTGTGAAAGAAATTCATCAACAGTTCGTTACGTATGTAGGTGGAAATACGGATGTAACGCTTTCAGCAGGAATAGAAATCGTCCGTTCGAGAATACCGTTACCACATGTAACAAAAATGGTAGAAGAACAGCTCGAGTTCGCGAAAGAAAAACCGGGTTACAACCGAAAACTTGAAGGAAGAAATCAAATAGCTATCCGACGTAAACCGGTTGAATGGGGAGATTTTGAAAAGATTCTTAGCGAAGCTAAAAGATTAGGAAAATGGTGTCTTAAAGGGTGTATTTCATCGTCGTTTTTACACAAGCTGTATTACTTTGCTAATATGTACCAATCGCTACAAAAAGGACAAGGGAGTGCTTTTAAACTAGTTCCATTATTAAATGACCAAATCCAAAGGAATATTACAGGAACATTCGAAAACAAGCAACAAGAGATCGAAAATTGGTTTTCCCAATTACTACAAATAGATGTAGCCGAAGTCCGATGGAAATGGGCACATATGAAGCTCATTTTAGAGGTAGCACAACTTTATCGAGAAAGCGAGGAGGAAGACTCATATGGAAATCAAAACATATCTTAATACAGGTTATTTCGATGAGTCAGGAAATTATAAAAGAGAAATATACATTGACTGGGCAAAAGCGATCGCATCCAAACTTAAACAAGATAAGATGACAAGTGCTTCCATCCGCCGCTTTTATGGTCGTGTACGCGCCTTATCGACAATGTTCAGAGATGAAGAAACATTTCAAAGAAATAAACACGAACTACAAAAATTAATTCCTCTTGTTTACTATTCATTGCAACGCGATCAAGCAAATGTTCCAGAATCTTTTAAAGACTTTCTGGAAGTAAATGTGCGGCTTGCGGAACAAAGTTTGAAAGATTTTAAAGCGTTTGTTGATCATTTTCAATCGGTAGTTGCCTTTTTTCCAAAAGAAGATCAAAAAGGAAGAAACTAATACAGAAAGGAGAAATGATACATGAAATTAAATAAATTCATTCAAGTGCAAGCTATTATGAAATGTGAAACGGGGTTACGTATCGGCGGATCTAATGAGTCGATTGAAATTGGCGGAGTAGACAACCCAATTATTCGAGATCCAATCAGTGGATTACCATACGTTCCAGGTTCTTCACTAAAGGGAAAAATGCGTTCTCTTTTAGAATCGATATACGGTCGGTTTGAAACAAAAGAAGGAAAAAGAGTAGAGAGGAGAAATGGACAACCGTGTGGATGTGCTGCACGCTTTTGCACTGTATGTAAAGTATTTGGCCCACACAAAAATCCACGACATCATCTAGGACCTTCTCGTTTAATTGTTCGCGATGCTCACCTTACAAAAGAATGGGAAGAAAAGTTGTCACAACTTCAACTAGAAAAAGGGCTGAATCTTGCTGATTATAAATGGGAAAATACAATTGATCGCATTAAAATGAGCGCTACACCAAGAGGACTTGAGCGAGTGCCTGCTGGGACTGAATTTACAGTGGAGTTCGTTTTAAAAGTATATGACGGTGACGACGAACAAGAAATGATTGAATTTTTTGCTCACGGATTAAAGCTACTAGAACATGATTATTTAGGGGGATCTGGAAGCAGAGGATATGGAAAAGTTTCTTTCAATTTTATTAAAAAGCTTCAAAAAGATGCAAAAACATTGAGAGAATTAGAGCTTGTTTAAGGATGTGAGTGTTTTGCAAATTTATGAAATAACCGTTCGCTTGCAAAGCCCGTTCCTTACACCATGGCATGCTGATACCATTTTTGGGCATTTAGCGTGGGTTTACAAAGAGTTAAATGGAGAAGAATCGTTTGAGGATTGGCTCCTTCTTTTTAAGGAGGGAAGACCGCCGTTTATACTTTCGGATGCATGGATAAAAGGGTTATACCCTAAACCAATGATTCCGCCACCAGAAAGAGCAGCGCATACATTTGAGGAACAACTTGAACAAGCAAAAAAAGGTAAAATGCTCAAAAAAGTTAAGTATTTTACGGAAAATATGTTTTTAAAAGTCATTACCGGTAATTACGAAACTATACTTCATGAAGAACACGAAAGAGACTTATTAGTAGATTATAAGCGTAGTGTATCTCTGCATAACACCATTGACCGCGAACTAGGGCACTCTCTTCAAGAAAACGGGGTTTATGAACTGGAGTCAATGTACCTTCAAGACTTTCAATTACTTTCAATATTTGTAAGAGCAGAAAGCGAAAGTGTTATTAAGGAGCTCTTACATCTTTTTGAAATAGTATCAGTAGAGGGATTTGGAAAGAAAAAAAGCATTGGGTTCGGCCGTTTCTCTATACTTGGAATGAAACAACGTTCAGACTTAGATACGGCGCAATCTGGCGGGGATGCGGTTTTGTGGCTTAGCCATGGAGTTCCTAAAAAATTAGATCCCGTCAGCGGATGGTACCAAATCGAAACAAAATACGGGAAGGTTGGAAATACATATTCTTTAGGAAACACCCCATTTAAAAAACCGTTTACCCGAATTAAACCAGGTGCCGTTTTTCGTGTAGACAAGCCATTTCCTTTTTATGGACGGATGGTCGAAAATATACATCCATATTTACACGAAGTTGTTCAATATGGATACGCATTTGCCATTCCTATTAAACTGCCAAAATATATAAAAAAGGAGAAAAGCTCGATATGAAAATACTGCTTAGTTTCGTTGGAAATAGAGATCCTTTGGCGAACGATGGCACAGAGGGAGCGATAGTTGCTGCTTTTAAGGCATTACAACCGGATTGGGTGTATTTATTTCCAACGGTGAAAAGTCCAACAAGTAAAAGTGATACAGAAGAAAATGCGGAGGAAACAAAAGAGTATATTCTTGGTTTAGCAAAAGAAATGGGAAAAGAGGTTCATATCTCCATAATCCCTATTCAAGTAATGAATCCAACAGATGTGCAAGAAATTATTGAAGAAATGCGTCAAATCATTCGTAAAATTGTTCAAGAAACGAGTCGTGAACATGTAGAGTACCTTGTTTCAATTTCTTCTGGTACTCCTCAAATGCAAATGTGTTGGGCGTTACTCGTTTTTTCACGCATCATTCAAGGGAAATTGTATCAAGTTGTCGCTCCCCAATTTGCTGAGGAGAAAGAGCGAGTAAAGGAAGTAAATATAGCTTATTTAGAAGAAGAAAATATACTTAGACAGATTCAGGATTTACTAAATAAATATCAATTTTCTACAGCTGCAGATCGCCTTTCTTATTTAGCGAAAGAAGTAACACAATATGGAAGTCGGCAAAAGCTTGCGGAAACTTTAACACATCTAGTACAGGGATATATGTATTGGGACATGCTTCGGTATGAAGACGCTTATAATAAATTAAAGGAAGTAAAGGCATCGATTAAAAGAGAGTTTATTGAATTGGAACCGATAGTAGATGAACAGCTCAAAGTGTTGGGTTCTTTACGTGAGATTTATGAAGTTGTGACTGAGGATGGTCAATACAGTAGTAAGTTAGACATTGGGTTAATTTTAGTAGATTTATATCATAATATGCTGCGTCGTTATGTAGAAGGAAATTATGCGGATGCACTTGCTCGCTTCTGGAGAATTTATGAAGAAGGGTTATTTTATGTTTTAAGAAGAATCGGCGTAAATCCCAAAAATCTTAATAAAAGTTCAAAAGAAGACTATAAAGCAGTAGCCATGAAGCACTCATCTAATGGACAATTAACATTAAGTTCAGCAGCTAAAGTTTTAAAAGAAATCAACCTACAATATGTGAGAGAGATGGATCAAATTGTAGTTGAAGTAGCAGGCAAAAAGAAACAATCGCTATCCAACAATTTAGAATATCTTCGCAAGTTACGAAATAGTTCTTATGCGGCTCATGGATTATTACCAGTTAAGGCAGATGATGCAGAATTGGCAGTGAAATCCGCTGAACATTTTTTACACTTCATTTTACAAAAGCATAATATGCAATCAAAAAGTTACTTAGATTTCTATCCTTTCGATCGGTCTTTCTATGGCAGTAAGTTAAATAAAGTGTTAAGTTCTTCATAAGATATCTCTGCAAATTCAATGCGATTTGTGCACCAGAAAGAAGGTAGATTTTTATATGAGAATTACGTTGAAGTTGAAACCTTCAACTTCAGAAATATCATTGCCTCTTCATTATCAATCAACTGTTCAAGGCATGTTATATCACTCAATGCGGTCGCAATATTTGTCCGATTTCATCCATAACAAAGGGTATCAAAAAGAAAAACGGACATTCAAATTGTTTACGTTTAGCCGATTGCTTGGAAAACATGAATTGCAAATAGATAAAAAGCAAATTGTATTTTACGATGAAGTCACTTGTCACATCGGGACCGCTATTACTGAAATGGGAAAAGAGTTAATCGATCGCTTCACAAATCAAACCGAACTGGAATTAGGGAACAATCGATGTTTAATCCAAGGTATTGAAGTTGAAAACAAAAAAGTTGAACGAGAAGAAGTCATCATTGAAATGCTTTCACCAATAACTGTTTATTCTACTTATTCCTCTTTAGATGGCAAAAGAAAAACACACTATTTTCAACCGTTGGATCCTATGTTCTCCCAATTGGTTGAAAGAAATTTTGTGAATAAATACGAAGCGGCTTATCATCAAAAACCACTATCACGATTAATCATCGAGCCGCTGGAAGTAACTCGTAAAGATAAAGTGGTTACTAAATTTAAAGATTTTTACGTTACGGCTTGGTTAGGAAGATATCGTTTGAAATCATCTCCAGAGTATTTGACGTTTTTATATAATACTGGTTTGGGTGGACGGAACTCCCAAGGGTTTGGCATGTTCCGCATTATTGATTAAAACGTTTCAACTGTCGTCACTCTCCAATCACACAAAAGTGCTTAGGGGATTGACGACATTTTCTTTTTTCAGTTTACAATCCTCTTGGTATTGTGGTTTTTTAGAGTTTATAGGTTTATAAATTAACTTTAAAACAAAAGTTTATTGACTGAGACAATAAATTAAACTAGAATAAATTTATATTGGCCAAGACAATTTTTCCCTAGGGATGTGGTTCATTGATTGGATTGGAGTATATTTTAAGCTTATACAATATGCAGCATATTGAGCTTGCGGAAAGGTTAGGAATAAAAAAACAAAATATTAATTTATGGATTAAACGAAAGCAAAACATTCCTAAAAAATATTTGCCCATTTTAAAAGAAATGTTTGGAATTGAAGAAGAATATTTCACTAAAGAATTAACAGAAGTTGAAAAATTAGAAATCCAAAAAGAAAAGCTAAAGCGGGATTTAAAGCCGGTCATTAAAAATTATGAACAGCAATTTATGATTGGTGATATGAACGATATTATTGAAGTGCCGATATACGATAAAGATGAAATCAACGCGATTGAGCGGAGCATTGAAAAAGCGAAATTAGTATCAAAGTTTAAACAAGCAATTGAAATCGTTGATGATCACCCATATTTAGATACGTTTAAATTAATCGTGGAGCTATTGGAAAAAGCGCAGCACGAACCAATTTTACATAAAACGGTTGAAGCATTGGCACATTATTGTGAAGTTTTACCGGATTGGGTTTCTTCCGGTCCGGAGCAGGACGAATTCGAGAGTGAACTGTTTGAAGTTTTTGATGATCATAATTTTTAGAAAGGGAGAAAATACAAATGGCAACAGCAAACATCGGCTTCGAAGAAACACTATGGAAAGCAGCGGATAAATTAAGAGGCAGTATGGACTCAAGCGAGTATAAACACGTTGTGCTTGGTCTTATTTTCTTGAAATACATCTCTGATAAATTCGAAGCAAAATATAATGAGCTTGTCGAAGAAGGAGAAGGCTTTGAAGAAGACCGCGATGAATATACAGCGGAAAATATATTTTGGGTTCCGAAAAAGGCAAGATGGAGTTTCATTAAAGACCACGCGAAAGATCCAAAAATCGGACAATATATCGATGAAGCGATGATTGAGATTGAAAAAGAAAATCCAAGCTTAAGAGGGGTTTTAGATAAGCGATATGCACGCCCTGAATTAGATAAGCGGCGTCTCGGCGAGCTAATTGATTTAATCTCGACGATTAAATTGCATGATAAAGATGAAAAAGACTTGCTTGGAAGAGTATATGAATACTTCCTTGGCAAGTTTGCCAGTGCGGAAGGAAAGGGAGGCGGAGAATTCTATACTCCGACAAGCGTCGTTAAAACATTAGTCGAAATGATTGAACCGTATAAAGGAAGAATTTACGACCCGTGCTGCGGCAGCGGCGGGATGTTTGTGCAAAGCGAAAAGTTCGTCGAAGAGCATCAAGGGAAAGTGAGCGATCTTTCCATTTATGGACAGGAACTAAACTCAACGACTTGGAAACTTTGCAAAATGAACCTTGCGATTCGCGGGCTGGATGGCAACATCGGCGAACATCATGCCGACACATTCCACGATGACCTGCACAAAACATTAAAGGCAGACTACATTTTAGCCAACCCTCCTTTTAACGTCAGCGATTGGGGCGGCGACAAATTAACCGATGACGTTCGCTGGAAATACGGCATCCCGCCTGCAAGCAACGCAAACTACGCGTGGCTGCAGCATATCATCTACCATTTGGCGCCAAATGGGGTTGCGGGGGTTGTTCTTGCGAATGGTTCATTAAGTTCCAACACGTCGAATGAGGGCGAAATTAGAAAGAACTTGTTAGAAGCGGATTTAGTCGACGCAATTGTCGCTCTTCCAGATAAGCTGTTTTACTCAACAGGTATCCCTGTCTGCCTATGGATTTTAAACCGCAATAAAAAAGACAATCCGAAATTTAGAAGCAGGGAAAAAGAAATTTTATTTATTGATGCGAGAAATCTTGGAGTGATGGTAGACCGGACACATCGGGAATTAACGGATGAAGATATTAAGAAAATAGCGGAAACGTATCATAACTGGAGAAATATAAACGGTCAGTATGAAGATATAAAAGGCTTTTGCAAGTCGGCAACATTAGACGAAGTACGTGAGCATGAATATGTATTAACACCGGGTAGATATGTTGGGATCGTTGATATGGAAAACGATGATGTTCCTTTTGAAGAAAAAATGGCGGCCTTGACGAGTGAACTAAGTGAGTTATTTGCAAAATCAAGGCGTCTAGAGGATGAGATTAGAAAGAATCTGAGGATGATTGGATATGGTCTGTGAAAGCTGGAAAACTTATAGGTTAGATGAAGTATATGAATTTAGCTCTGGTTTATCCAAAAAAAGAGAAGAGTTTGGATTCGGTTATGATTTTTTAACTTTTAAAGATGTATTTAACAATTATTTTGTACCAAATGAACTATCAGAACTTGTTAATTCAACAGATAAAGAAAGAGAAAAATACTCGATAAAAAAAGGAGATGTCTTCTTAACAAGGACAAGTGAAAAACAAGATGAACTAGGTATGAGCTCTGTTGCTTTAAAAGATTATCCGAATGCGACATTTAATGGATTCACAAAAAGATTAAGGCCCAAAAATAATGTTGAAATACTGCCAGAATATGCTGGCTTCTACTTTAGGTCTCCACAGTTTAGAAGCCAAGTTAATAGTATGTCATCAATGACCACTAGAGCAAGTTTAAATAATTCTATGCTAGCTTCATTAAAAATCGTACTACCTTCAATAAAAGAACAAGAGAAAATAGCTAATATATTGCTATCTCTACACAAAAAAATAGAAACTAATAATGAAATTAACACAAAACTCGAAGAAATGGCACAAGCTATTTTTAAACATTGGTTTGTTGATTTTGAATTTCCGAATGAAAATGGCGAGCCTTATAAATCAAGTGGCGGAGAAATGGTTGAAAGTGAGATAGGGATGATTCCAAAAGGATGGAAAATACAAGGTTTGGATGAAATTGCTGATTTTTTAAATGGATTAGCGATGCAGAAATTTAGACCACAAGAAGATGAAAAATGGCTACCAGTGTTGAAAATTAGAGAGTTAAGACAAGGATTTACTGATAATAATAGTGATAAATGTTCAGAAAATATCGAAAGGAAATATATTGTTGATGACGGTGATATTATTTTTTCATGGTCTGGCAGCTTATTAGTAGATATATGGTGTGGTGGTAAATGTGGATTAAATCAGCATTTGTTTAAAGTAACATCCAAAAACAACGAAAAGTGGTTTTATTATCATTGGATTCGAATTCATTTAGAACGGTTTATAAGGATTGCTGAAAGTAAAGCAACTACAATGGGGCATATAAAAAGAAAAGATTTATCAGATGCTAAGGTTTTAATACCATCAGAAGACATCTACCTTAAAGCAAACAAAATATTCAAGCCTATATTTGAAAAAATAGTAAATATAAAAGTTGAATCAAAGAAACTTAGGGAAATAAGGGACATTCTACTCCCAAAACTCATGTCAGGCGAAATCCGTGTGCCTTTAGAATCGTAAGGCGCTGTTTTAATGAAGTTGGAAATACGGTAGCCAAGCTTGAGGAAAAGAATTCTAGCAGGAACAAGAACAAGCGGCAAATCATTCACAGTGCGGAACCCAAGATTGCACAACTCTAAGAGCTATTCAGACAATCGTTATTGGGGAGAGGATAGGTGTGAGTTTGTTGGAGAATTTTACAGAAGATAAGTTAGAAGAAGCGGCGATTGAAATCCTTCGGGAATTGGGGTATGAGTATGCTTTCGGGCCGGACATTTCATGCGACGGCGGGTATCCTGAAAGAAAAGATTATAGAGAAGTCATCCTCGAACAGCGTGTAAAAGATGCGTTATTTAAAATCAACCGGGACCTCCCTGAAGAAGCTTTAGAAGAAGCGTATCGCAAAATCATTACGTTTAACAGTCCTATATTAGAAGAGAACAACCGTTATTTTCACCGCTTGCTCGTTGATGGGATTGAAGTAACTTTTCGCGAGAACGGCGAAATAAGAACAAAGAAAGCGTACATTGTTGATTTTCATCATCCTGAAAATAATGAGTTTTTAGCAGTTAATCAATTTACTGTCATTGAAAAAGAAGAGAGACGGCCTGATTTAGTTATATTCATTAACGGCATACCTTTAGTAGTTGTGGAATTGAAATCGGCCAGCGATGAAAAGGTCGGCATTGAAAATGCGTATACGCAAATTCAAACATATAAAAGAGATATACCATCATTTTTTTACTATAACGCATTTTGTATTTTATCCGACGGGATTAATGCTAAAGCAGGAACGATTACTTCTGATTATGAGAGATTTATGAATTGGCGCACGATGGATGGCGAGACGATTGAGCCTCTCCATGTTCCGCAATACGAAGTAATGTTCCGTGGAATGCTGGCGAAAGAACGGCTGCTTGACATTATTGAAAACTTCATTTTTTTTCAAGAAGTGAAAGAAGAGGAAAAAGATGCAGAGGGAAAGAAAATCGGCGAAAAAAAGACAATTATTAAAATTCTTGCGGCTTATCATCAATATTTTGCCGTGAAAAAAGCAGTCGAAAAAACGAAAGAAGCCGTCAGCGAAAAAGGAGACAGAAAAATCGGTGTCATTTGGCATACACAAGGTTCGGGAAAAAGTTTTACAATGGTTTTTTATACAGCACAATTAGTAAAGCAATTAAATAATCCGACGATTGTTGTTATTACAGATCGAAATGATTTAGATGACCAGTTGTACAGCACATTTGCAAAATCAGAAGAAATTTTACGGCAAACTCCGAAACAAGCGCATGTTCGAAGATTAACAGACGAGCAGAAAAAGAAACAAGCGAAAGAAAAGGCAAAAGAGATAAATGGGCTGTATGATTTGTTAAACGGCAGAGAATCAGGAGGAATCATTTTTACAACGATTCAAAAATTTATGCCTGAAGAAGGTGAAATGCCTGTTTTAACAGAGCGAAGAAATGTCATCATTATTGCTGATGAAGCGCATCGCAGTCAATATGGGCTCGAAGCGAAGACAAATACGAAAACGGGAGAAGTAAAGTATGGCTTTGCCAAATATGTGCGAGATGCCCTCCCTAATGCTTCTTTTATTGGCTTTACCGGAACACCGATCGAGCTGGAAGACAAGTCAACTCCAGCGGTATTTGGAAATTATATCGATATATATGACATGACAAGAGCGGTAGAAGATGAGGCAACGGTTAAAATTTATTACGAGAATCGAATTATTAAACTGGAAACAGATGATGAAGAACTAAAGAAAATTGATGATGAGTTTGAGGAAATCACTGAAGGGCAGGAACAAACTGAAAAAGAAAAATATAAATCAAAGTGGTCACGTCTTGAAGCGGTTGTCGGTTCGCCTAATCGTTTGAAAAAGCTTGCTAAAGATATCGTCGAGCATTTTGAAGAAAAAGCGAAGACGATTGACGGCAAAGCGATGATTGTTTGTATGAGCCGAAGAATATGTGTCGACCTTTATGACGAAATCGTCAAGCTAAGACCAGAATGGCACAGTGATGATGTAAACAAAGGAAAAATTAAAGTCGTGATTACGGGCAGCGCCGGCGATGAAGACAAACTTCAACCACATATTGGCGGCAAGCAGAGAAGAGATATATTGGCGAAACGAATGAAAGATAACAGCGATGAACTTAAGATTGTCATTGTGCGTGATATGTGGCTCACAGGCTTTGATGTTCCGTCGATGCATACGATGTATATTGATAAGCCGATGCAAGGGCACAATCTCATGCAGGCCATCGCAAGGGTCAATCGAGTCTTTAAAGATAAACCGGGGGGAGTAGTTGTTGACTATTTAGGCATTCTTGAAAGCTTAAAGAGGGCGTTGCGTCAATATACAGACAGTGATAAGAAAAATACAGGCATTGATACTTCCGCAGCGGTTGCCGTTATGATGGAGAAGCTGGAAGTTTTAAGAGGAATGATGCACGGGTTTGACTATACAGATTATATGGGAACTTCCCAAGCGGCCAGAATTCGGGCGATTACAGGCGGAATGAACTTTATTTTAGGCAAGCCGGAAAAAGAGCAGAAAGATTTTAAGCAGTTTGCGGTCGAATTAGCCAAAGCCCATTCGCTGTGCGCGGCAACTGAGGAAGGGAAAAAATATGCGCTGGAAGTCAGTTATTTTAAAGCCGTAAAGGCAAGTTTAACAAAGCTTGACATAAAAGGACCGCCAAAGAAATCGAAAAAAGAAATTGAAGCGCGCGTTCAACAAATGCTCGAACGTTCTATCATATCTGAAGAAGTCATCGATGTATTTGATGCATTAGGAATAAAGAGACCTGATATTTCCATCTTGTCAGAGGAGTTCCTGCAAGAAGTAAAAGAGTTAAAGTATAAAAACCTTGCCGTTGAAATGTTGCGAAAGCTTTTGGAAGGCAATATTAAGTCAATGGAAAAAAGAAACTTAGTAAAGTCCGAAAAATTTTCCGAAAAGCTCAAAAAAGCTCTTAACAAATACAAAAACCAAGCGATTACGAACGCAGAAGTGATCGAAGAGTTAATTCAAATGGCAAAAGAAATGAAACGAGCAAGAGAGCAGGAAAAAGATTTAGGCTTAACTGAAGATGAAATTGCCTTTTACGACGCTTTAACGGCTGATGAAGCGGTAAAAGAGTTCATGACGGATGAAACATTAAAGAAAATTGCCCAGGAGCTTACAAGCTCAATCAGGGCCAATATCACCATTGACTGGAGCATTAGAAAAAGTGCCCAAGCTGGAATGCGGCGGATTATTAAACGGCTTCTTAAAAAATACGATTATCCGCCAAAGCAAGCAAAACATGCATTAGATATCGTAATGCGGCAGGCAGAGTTAATGTGCGGCCATGTAAGTGTCGAAGATATCGTATACGACCGGGCCGCTGAGAGCAGGGAAGATTATACAGTTTAAAGACTTGATTTTCATCGACTGTTTGTTAAATGGGTTATCTGATTCTCTCCGAATCAACAAAAGGGTGGCGAAAGGAATTAAGAAGTCGGGAACGAAAACATATAAATAATGAACGAACTGCATGGATGAAACCGCACCATCGATCAAGCATTAGTGGTGCGGTTTTTTGTTGAGATAAGTGGATGATTTCTTGTGGACAGTTTGCATAAACATTTGAGCGTTAAAGGCAGAGAAGTGGTGATTATTAAATAAACTTATGAAACTTCAAATCATGAAGAGGCTATACCGGAACGCTGCTGTTGTACAACTGCTTGCCGATAGCTGTTGGACGATCGGGCTCGTTCATCCTGTCAGATAAACTTGTATATCTGTTGACTTAAGTAAATATCTAATGGTATTTTATATATTGAAATCTCATGGACTGGTATTATATTTGGTATCATTTTCAACGTTTATGCATATAATAAATTTAGGAGAGATAACCTTGTCTAAGATAAGGAAGAGATTCGAAAGGATACTTATCAATCCCAATGATATAAAATGGGATGAACTTAGAACGATTGCAGAACATTATGGTTTAACAGTTAAACCGCCGAGTAGAGGAAGTCACTACAAAGTTTATTATGAAAATGATACAGAAAATACCATGGTAACTGTCCCGGTCCATCATAACAGAGTAAAACCAGTTTATGTTAAAAGGATTATCTCGCTCATTGAACAAAATACAAGTGAGGAGGATTCATTATAAATACTATGAGTGCTATAGAATATTATATGGGGTTAGCATATAAGATTCATTTAGAACCTATTTCAGAAGAAGATGGCGGGGGATGGTTAGCTACAATTCCAGAGTTAAAAGGTTGTATGTCAGATGGTGAGACTCCAGAAGAAGCGATAAAAAATTTAGAGGATGCAAAATTTGAATGGTTAACAGAAGCGATTGAAAGGGGAATAACTATTCCTGTTCCATCTAAACAGCCTGATGATGAAGAATATAGCGGAAAGTTTACGTTAAGATTACCGAAAAGTATGCACAAACAGCTAGCGCAAGAAGCCAAACAAGAAGGTGTTAGTCTTAACCAGTATATTTTACATTTACTTTCATACAATAGCGGTCAAAAAAATACGATTAATAGATTACTGAAAGAAATAGAAAATTACAAAAAAAATTAGCAAAGCAATCAATGTGGCGAGAATTATCTTCTACAAGAGAAGCGTTGGTGTAAGTACTTGTAGTTATATATCGATGGAGGATGATTTCGTTGCCTTCCTCATCCTGACCAATTGGGCGTGAAGGGAGACATCTTTTTTTGTTTTTTTTAAGGAACGAAGATGCATCAATATTTCGTTTTCAATACATCGGGCCGCATAGGTGGCAAGTTTTGTTAATAGCTTTCAATCGCCTTAATAAGGCCAATCGTACAGATGAAAATTAAATATTCCTTATCTTCTCCGGTGTTTTCAAATGTTTTGATATTGTAAGAAAAGTACAGCGTAAAATTATTATCTATTCAGCAGGGCTTTTACTCGAAGAAAAATGTAACAGCTTTTGGAGAGGTTCTGTTATCATTGGCTGTTGATTTTTCACCCATCTTATCATAAGGTGACTGTTTTTATACTTAGTCAACTATCAATAAAGTTCTATAGACTGTTATGCTTATTGAACAATCGAATTCCGTTACTTGAATCAGGGAATTTCTTTTTTAAGACATTTTACCTAACTGTGTTTTATATTCGTTTACCAGTTTTTCAATACTTCTTAAATTTCCTCTACCTAGTTTTCCATAATAATCTGTATGTTGCTCGACTGCTTTCAAAGCTATTCGTAATTGATCTACACCATAATCTTTATATATATTCTCTAAATAGTAACGAGTAGCTTCGGTATTAATCGTTCGGGTATATTTTTTGCCTTGCATCATCGAACAAAATGCTTCAATATAATGATAAGCACTGCCTTGGTGCATTCCAATTTCTCTATAGAGACTATTAGCAGCAGATGTTTTATCGATTTTTTTATGGTAGACTTTTTTTGCGTAATCATAACTTTTTTCGATCATTTCTCTGGTTATTTTCATAGATATCCCCTCCCTATTTTATGGAATCATTTCTCTTGCTTTCTAAAGTATAGCACATTTAGATGCAGTTGCGGTTTAGCAAATTTTCAGATTGACATCATATTTAAACATATACGGTTATTAATAGTTGCAACGTATTAAATATGGATTTTTTTCTTTATAAGAGTACCAAAATTAAGGTTAATTTTGATGACGGCTGGTTAAACAGAAAAATGAGTAATCACTGTGAACGATTGTTTCCTTATTTTACATAGTTGTTTTTATTCCGCTTTTCTTTTTCGTTTCGATAAAATTCGGAAGCATTTTTATCAGTGCTCGCTTTTCAATCAGTTAGACGTAGCTTCTTTGAAATGCCAAGTTCTTTGGCGGTTTCCCGATGCAAATCAAGGTCAAACCGTCTGATAATCACTTTTTTTCATGCTCATCGAGAATGCTGATTTTGTTTACCTTCTCCTTCTAAAGCTTCTATCTCAATGATATACAAGTTTTTGTCGTCGACCTCCAATCGTGCAGAAATCCCGGGGGATCGACGACAATTTGCTTTTGAAAGAAAAAGGGAGAAAAGAGAAGGAAATAAATGAAAAAGAAAGCATTGATAAAATATTCCATTTGCATTAAAATGAAAATAACATGATTTCCATTTTTATTAAAACGCTACTATATCAGCGATTTCTTGGGTTTTTATCTTAACTATGAGGAATTGAAACCCTCTAGTTACTCGAATTCCGGAAATCGCCTAAGTGAGTTTTTATCTTAACTATGAGGAATTGAAACTATACAACATTCGACAAATTTTTTGGTTGTTTTGTGTTTTTATCTTAACTATGAGGAATTGAAACTTAAAACTTCTAAATATGTTTCAGTCATGAAATCAGTTTTTATCTTAACTATGAGGAATTGAAACTGTGGAAGACTCTTGGGGAATTGCGGTGTGGCATTTGTTTTTATCTTAACTATGAGGAATTGAAACTTTCACCTGTTTAACGTCGCGACCGAATCGAGCGAGAAGTTTTTATCTTAACTATGAGGAATTGAAACTCCTCGTCAAGAGGCTCAAGCTGTTGTCCCAGCTGCGTTTTTATCTTAACTATGAGGAATTGAAACATGAAACGGTAAAGGTCTTCATCTTCCCAAAGTGTGTTTTTATCTTAACTATGAGGAATTGAAACCTCTTACGAGCGCCGGTATTACATCAGCACTTGGATTCAGTTTTTATCTTAACTATGAGGAATTGAAACTTTTGTTCCGATTGGGCAAATGATGTCTATTACTGCGTTTTTATCTTAACTATGAGGAATTGAAACTTCGGCGATTTTTCGAATTGCACCGAGATTTTCAGTGAGGTTTTTATCTTAACTATGAGGAATTGAAACTTTTCACAAATTCCAGAGGACAGTCGGTGGAGCTGAAAGTTTTTATCTTAACTATGAGGAATTGAAACACACTCAAAAAATTTCTAGAAAAAACAAAACAATAATCGTTTTTATCTTAACTATGAGGAATTGAAACTCGTGATTTGTTGAAGTGATTTTTTCACCTTCAACGTTTTTATCTTAACTATGAGGAATTGAAACATAGATATTTATAAAAAAGGAATAGCCGAGAAATTTTTGTTTTTATCTTAACTATGAGGAATTGAAACATCGGAAAATTCGCAATGACATGCTTGCCCTTCGAGGTTTTTATCTTAACTATGAGGAATTGAAACTTGTGCATTTCATCAACAATTTTCTTTTTCATTTCTGTTTTTATCTTAACTATGAGGAATTGAAACCTGCTTGATATTGTTTTAATTGTTCGGAAACCGTGTTTTTATCTTAACTATGAGGAATTGAAACAATCCCGAAGTAAAGTTACCGATATTCACTTTATTAAGTTTTTATCTTAACTATGAGGAATTGAAACTGAGCAGAACTTTGCTCGCCAAATCCTACAATTTCGTTTTTATCTTAACTATGAGGAATTGAAACAGAATCGCTATTTTTTTCATTCTTTTTCCTCCTCCTTTGTTTTTATCTTAACTATGAGGAATTGAAACTGGGAGTTGTTGGAGTCGTTGGAACCTTGACTGCAGCTGTGTTTTTATCTTAACTATGAGGAATTGAAACTATCTTTACTCAACGCTTCATCCTCAAAGATTGAAGAGTTTTTATCTTAACTATGAGGAATTGAAACTCCAGCATGACGACCACTATCCCGCTGGATTCGCGAACGTTTTTATCTTAACTATGAGGAATTGAAACGAGGACTTCGAAGGAATTCCCCACTATCCGAGGCACTTGTTTTTATCTTAACTATGAGGAATTGAAACCAGCACACAAGCTAACGAATAAAGGAAAAGTATTCGTTTTTATCTTAACTATGAGGAATTGAAACTGAAAGATAATAACGGGCAATTTTTATGGCAACCGGGTTTTTATCTTAACTATGAGGAATTGAAACGTGATCCGAAAACGAAGTTAATACAGTATGACGCGCGTTTTTATCTTAACTATGAGGAATTGAAACTGTATGGTGTTTCGTTGTGTCCCTCTTTTCGTTTGTGTTTTTATCTTAACTATGAGGAATTGAAACCGGTTTTTGGTTGTTTGTTTTCTTCGTTCATTTAGGTTTTTATCTTAACTATGAGGAATTGAAACAAAAATACGCCGCCAAAAAAGTTGGTATAAAAGTGTTTTTATCTTAACTATGAGGAATTGAAACTAATTATAATCAGAAAGAGGAAATAAAGTTAATAAATGTTTTTATCTTAACTATGAGGAATTGAAACGTGACTTTCAATATTGGGACGAACAAGAAAAAGTGGCGAGTTTTTATCTTAACTATGAGGAATTGAAACTAACGTCAATGAAAACATCCATGCAGACCCCTCCATCGTTTTTATCTTAACTATGAGGAATTGAAACTTGTGGTTTTTGGTTTAAATACTCCAGTTAATTTTCGTTTTTATCTTAACTATGAGGAATTGAAACAACGGATCGGCAGCAACCGCGGAGCCGGTTTTAGATAGTTTTTATCTTAACTATGAGGAATTGAAACAAAACGGTTATCAATATAAACAAATTGATCGTATCAGTTTTTATCTTAACTATGAGGAATTGAAACAAAAATTAAACGATCGCATTAGCCAATTGTAAACTAGCACATTATTTCAGAATCCCTTTTTCAAATTATTTCAGGCGGATTCGGAAATAATGTGCAAAATTTTTGCGGATTGTTCCGGA
>NZ_QLMH01000013.1 GCF_003259935.1 Paranoxybacillus vitaminiphilus
GAGTAAATATTGAAGCCGACCATCTTAGATCGTAAAAGTGCCAATAGCCTTCTCCAATTTGTAATTTGCCCATTCTGCAATAAACTTATGAATTCTAGGGATAGTTCATAAAAATCCCCGTATAATTCTACATGTTCTAAGCTCTTCTCGATTTCTGATCGAATATTTAAGTATTGAAGGCTTTCTTTGAATAGACTTTTATAGTTTTTCCCCATTTGTTGCAATTACGTCTTTATACCAGAAAAACGACTTCTTCTTTTTCCGTTCTAATGTTCCGCTGCCATCGTCATGTTTATCAACATAAATGAAACCATAACGTTTGGAGAACTCGCCTGTCGACATACTTACCATATCAATACAGCCCCAGCTTGTATAGCCCATTAATTCAACACCATCTTCAATGGCTTCACCCATTGCTTTAATATGCTCACGAAGATAGTCAATTCGATAGTCATCATTGATCGTGCCGTCTTCTTCCACTTTGTCATAGGCTCCTAACCCATTTTCTACAACAAATAGTGGTTTTTGGTAGCGATCATATAATTTATTTAAGCTGATGCGTAATCCTACTGGGTCAATTTCCCAGCCCCAGTCGCTTGCTTTTAAGAACGGATTTCTTATGCCGCCAATAATATTCCCCTGTGCTGCTTCTGCATCTGTCTTCACTTTCTTCTCAGTGCGGGACATGTAATAACTAAAGCCAATATAATCAACAGTGCCTTCCTTTATTAATTCTAAGTCGCCATCTTGAATCTCTAATTCGATATTATGTTCTTTGAAGTAGCGCTTTATGAAAGCTGGATACTCACCACGTACTTGTACATCTGCACAAAAGTAATTGAACAGGCGTTCTTCCTGAAGGGCATACATTACATTTTCGGGATTGCAATCAAAAGAATAGACAGGTGCAAAGAGAATCATACAGCCAATTTTGGAGTTAGGAATGATCTCATGGCACGCTTTGACCGCAATGGCGCTTGCGACAAATTGATGATGGTATGCCTGGAAAGTAGCCTGATATTTATCCTCTTCTTTTTGAATTGAAAAACCAAGACCTTGAATTGGCATCACCAAGCCGGTATTGATTTCATTAAAAGTCATCCAATACTTTACTTTATTTTTATAACGATTGAAAATAGCTTTTACATATCTTTCGAAGAATGTCACCACTTGACGGTTTCTCCAGCCGCCATATTCTTTTACCAAATGCAGAGGCATTTCATAGTGAGAAATGGTGACGACTGGTTCAATCCCATGTTTATGCAATTCATCAAACACACGATCGTAAAAAGCCAACCCTTCTTCATTTGGCTCTAACTCATCGCCATTTGGAAAAATGCGTGTCCAGGCAATCGACATACGGAATGCCTTGAAACCCATTTCCGCAAACAACGCAATATCCTCTTTATACCGATGATAGAAGTCAATCGCTTCATGATTTGGATAGTAGTATTGATCACGATGGATTTCAAAATCAAAACCTGGATTCATTAATATTTTATACCGCTCTTTTCCGCCTGGCAGAACATCGGCAATACTTAGTCCCTTATTCCCTTCATTAAATCCGCCTTCTATTTGATTGGCTGCAGTTGCCCCTCCCCATAAAAAACCTTCAGGGAATCGATATTTTTTCATTTTGATTACCTCCAGAAATTTATTCCATCATTACTATTTGTTTTTTGCTTTTCTCTTCCTTATCAAGACTACAAAATAATCATAACTGCATTTAGCACGATAGTAAATGAATGAAAAATATCTAGTTTTTCATAACGGAAAAAGTGATTTGTTACATAAATGTAACACTATGTTTCTTGTGGGGAAGTTGTGTTAAAATGTAGTTATCAATTTTTTGCAGGTTACGATACTTTTTTACTGAAGGAGAAACTGGAGCAATGTTTTCAAATGACATCATCGCTTCTTTTAATGAATTAGAAACTTCTTTATACAATTATATTTGTCAAAACAGTGATAAAGTGGCTTATATGCGAATTCGTGAACTAGCGGCTGAAACCCATGTATCAACAGCGACGATTTTACGTTTTTGCAGGAAACTGAATTGTGAGGGTTTTTCCGAATTTAAAGTAAAGCTTAAAATGCATTTAAAAGAGAATAAAAAGACGATGATAAAAAGTTCCCAACAATCAATAGTAGAATTTTTTGAGCGAACGTTAAAAGGTGATTTAGAAGAAAAAATTAAGGAAGCTGCAAGGCTCGTTACCGAAGCAGATAACGTTATTTTTATTGGGATTGGAAGCTCTGGTATTCTTGCTGAATATGGTGCAAGATATTTCTCAAGCTTAGGTAAATTTTCGTTGTATATTAAAGATCCTCACTTTCCGATTCATTCCAAACTCCGTAATAATAGCGTAACAATCGCTTTATCTGTCTCAGGAGAAAATCATTTTACCGTCACTCATCTTAACCAACTTAAACAAAAAGGAAGTAAAATCGTTAGTATTACAAACAATAAACTCTCAACCGTTGCCAAAATCTCTGATATAAATATTTCCTATTATGTAACAGAGGAATTTTTTGAAGGATCTAATATTACTACGCAAGTACCTGTTGTTTATATTTTAGAATCTATGGCTCGGGAAATACATAAACTTAATCAATAGGCTGAAAATCCTAATGAATATATAAAAAGGTATAAGAGGCTGTCCCAAAAAGTCGTTTTACCGACCTTTTGGGACAGCCTCTATAACTTCTCGCATAACAGTGCCTTGCCGCTCATGTTCATCATATTTAAATTATTTAAAATTCCATCTAAATT
Source organism: Paranoxybacillus vitaminiphilus (assembly GCF_003259935.1). GTDB lineage: Bacteria > Bacillota > Bacilli > Bacillales > Anoxybacillaceae > Paranoxybacillus > Paranoxybacillus vitaminiphilus. The sequence continues at coordinate 2,774 of NZ_QLMH01000013.1, forward strand.
ATCCCTACAAATATCAACGTGAATAACTGTTATTTTAATTATCCCATTTTTCCGTTTCAACCTCATATTTACCAAGAGGATTCATATATCCATTATTAATACGGAACATCGGATAAACTAAGATAATGTTTTTGCAATATGCTAGTGAATACGAAAGCATTTGATAAATATCTGCTTGTGACACATTTACGTCTATGCCATGAATAGGATTTTTATATTTTACATCAATAATCGTTTCGATAGTTCTTATCTTTCAGTGCTTATTTCTCATAGTTTATTGATTAAATAAGATTTTTTATCGAAACTAATCGATTTATTTTGTTGCATGTATGTTTGTACAATGCTCTTTTTCAGCTATTAAAACAAAAAAGACAAGAAACTTTGTACAAACTTTTTATTACAAGGCATCTTTTTCATATTTAAAGAAATCAGCTTTCTATCTGCCATTCTCATTTTACGCTGTTCTATTTTTCTGCGGCTAACCTTTAATATTCCTTTTATGTTTATCTCTAATTTTTTTGAATGCGAACATTAAAGCAACAAAAAGAAATAACAATATGATGATTTTCATTCATATTCACCCTATAATATGATGATTATAAGTTTTTCTTTGAAAAGATTCGGATTGATATAACCATTGAAATCGATGCGATCAAAACGGCTATGACAAAAGGTACCCAAACCTTTATAGATTGAGGTATTGGTAAGTTAAAATTGATATTAATATCAATAGATTTATACCATTCAATAATAGTTGGCAGTATAAATGGAGTTAAAAAGACCGTAATAAAAAAGATATATTTTGTTTTTTCATACCCAAATTTAGTTTGAACAGGAATTAATAAACCGAAAAAAATAGAAATAATAAGAAGAGCTACTCCTACACTATAAATACTTAACCGTGTTAACCCATATGATGCACCAATTGCTGCAGCAAGATTATATAAAAGAAAGCACGCAATAAAAATCACGAGAATAAATACGTACTTTGCTTTAATAACACCATTTCGAGTATGTGGAGTTATACAAAGGAGAGCTGATCCTCTATATTTATCCTCTTGAAGCGAAATCATATTAAACAAAATATATTCCACAAATAAAACAGTAATAAGAAAACTGATAAAGCTGCCGTTACTTAATCCTAATTTTGAATTGATAAATATAGGTGCTACAATTGCAAAAATAAGCATAACCAATAGATACTTTTTTGCCAAAATTAAATCTTTTTTAACGAGATGAAATAACAATTTTATCCCTCCTTTACATAAGCCAACATTACATCTTCAATGGTGGGTCTTTCTATAATAATATCTTTCATTTGCTCACGTACTTGGTCTACTTTATTGGTAATTCCTTCGAATCCAAATGGTGTTTGACGTAATCTTAAAAATAATTTAGTCGAGTGTTCATTTATTAAACGATTATCACCTTTTATCAAAGCGTGTCTTTCTAATAGTTCGTCTTTGCTTTCATTGAATACGATTTTGCCATTGTCGATTAGAATAAGCATATCTGCTACTTTCTCTAAATCAGACGTAATATGAGTAGAAAAGAAAACACTTTTCCCCTCTTCCTCCATGAAATCTAAAAGTATTTCCATTAACTCATTACGAATTAATGGATCAAGCCCGCTTGTTGGTTCATCCATTATTAATAAATCCGCATGGTGAGATAGAGCTAAAGTAATAGCAAATTTCATACGCATACCTTTCGATAAAGTGGCAATTTTCTGGTCTAATTTTAAATTGAAGCGATTTATGTAGTTTAAGAAAACAGATTCATCCCAATTCGTATATGCCGGGGCAATAATACTCTTCATTTCTTTCAATGTCATCTCTTCATAAAAATAGCCTTCGTCTAAAACTACACCAATGCGATTTTTTATTTCGCATTCATTTTTTTTCATCTCTTTGCCAAAAAATTTAATGCTGCCGTTATCTTTGGGATAAAGTCCAAGAATGGTTTTAATTGTTGTTGTTTTCCCAGAACCATTTACACCGATGAATCCTGTTATGCAGCCTTCCTTTAGTGAAAAAGTTAATTGTTCTAAGCTGAAACTACCTAACTCTTTTTTTAAGTTATTTACCTCTAAAACGGCTTTCATCATTCATCATCCTCTTCAAAAATGATATCCATCATTGAGTAAAGTTCTTCTTTATTTATTCCAAGAGTTCTAGCCATTTGCCACACTTCTGAGAGCTTTTTTTCCACCAGATGCCTTTTAAATTCCGATAACATTTCCATGTTTTCAGACGCTACAAATGACCCCTTTCCTACAATAGTTATAATAAAGCCTTCTTTCTCTAACTCTTCATACACTCTTTTCGTTGTAAGAACACTAACATGCAAATCATTTGCTAATGAACGAATGGAAGGTAGTTTTTCTCCTTCTTTTAATTCTTGACGGAGAATGGCACCTTTAATTTGATCTTTTATTTGTTGATATAAAGGTCGTTCGGAACCGTTTTTAATAATTATTTTCATAGAAAAAACCTCTTTTAACTGTATATGTATTACATATACACTATATATATAATATACAAAATTTACAATTCAATTTTAATTAGAAATTTTTGAAATATCAAGGTGTTCACAAAATTGTAAAGGTATTCAATAAGCAATGAATATAGAATATATCTTTTGTACTTTGAATAAATAACGCTCATATAAAAAGAAAATGCAGGGCAATTCGCAATAGGAATTTCACCCCTGCTATGTTTTAGTGGTTATTCAGTGATTGTAATTTCACCGTGATGGAATGCTCCAAGACAACTTCAGAGGCTCGAAACTCTCGTAAGATGAACTGCTTTTGTATACGTTGTTTTTGCTTTACAAATCTAACTGCAAGTGACGGTACAGGGTGCCAACATTCTTGTGTTATATCGCTTATTTCAAAATCTTAAATCCGTATTTCTCAAAGATTTGGAGAGAATCTTTTGTCTGTAGGTATTGGTAGAAATCTGTGGCTTCTGTTTTATGCTGCGTATTTTTAATGATACCAACTGGATAAATAATGGGATCATGCATATTAGCGGACGCTGTGTCGACAATTTTTACCTTATCGGATATTTGTGCATCGGTTTTGAATACAATTCCTGCATCTATGGAATTTGTTTCTACGTACGATAATACTTGACGCACGTCCTTTGTGTACACAATTTTCCCTTTTACTTTTGTCCAAAGATTCAGCTTGGTCAGGGTTTGTTTTCCGTACTGACCTGCTGGAGTAGTTTCAGGATTCCCTATTGCAAATTGCTTTATGTTGCTGTTTGCCAAAGACGGAAATCCTTTTATGGTGTCTGCTTTGTCTTTTGGAACAATTAGAACGAGTTCATTTCCTAACAAGTTCTTGCTCTCTTCCTCTTTAATCAACCCTTTGTCTACGAGAGGACGAAACTTATTTTCAGCAGCCGAGAAAAATAGGTCTACTGGTGCTCCTTGTTCGATTTGCTGTTGTAATGCACCGGAACTTCCAAAGTTAAATGCTAGTTTTATATTTTCATGTTCTTTTTCATACTTTTTCTGAATTTCCGTTAGGGCATCTTGTAAACTGGCTGCTGCTGAGATAGTTAATGTTACGGTCTGTTTCGACTCTGTCTTCTTCGATTCCTGTTTTTCCGCTTGATTCGTACAGCCCAGAATAAAGAGGAGTGAAGTACACAAAAACACACTCATGATGATGCGAATAAAATGCTTCATGCTTTCTGTTCCTTCCTTTCTTATATATTTTATCATAAACTTATTATAATTATTTATAACTATTTCATACAATATATAATTAAATTGTATAATATATAATTATTTATATAGAACTGTGAAATATCTTGCCGTTATTCGATAGAAAACATACTATGTCCAGTACAAAGAAAAATCGCCTTATAGCACTTTTTCTCCAGAGCATTTCTTCTGTAAGGAGGTTCTATATCCATCATACATCGACATCCAGAAGATGAATATTGTTCTCCACAATACTTTTCAATCGAACAACAAAAAAACCGATTGAATTTGGTCTTTTCAGGAATCTCGTTGCAAAATACCATGCGGAAAACAAAATCCAGCGGTTTCAAGAGAAACCACTGGATTTTTGTTCATTTCATTCCTTCATCACCCTGCTAGCTAGATCTATTTCAGGTTTCATAAACCACCTGTCCAGTTTGCGATAAATCATAGCCACCTAATGCTTCCAAATCGTTTTTAAAGTTATCAGAGCTTAAAATTTGTCGGACTTGACTAATTAATTCTCTATTCTCATCGTTCTTTAAAATAACCAAATCATACTTTTCGTTAACTAATGGAATGAAATCAACATCTTTTACTAGGTTAGCTCCCCTTTCAATTCCTACTCCGACATCAGCATCCCCTTTAGCGACAGCACTTGCGACACTTACATGATTAGTTACCTCATTGTCATAACCGTTAATTTCAGATACAGGTATGCGATACTTTCTCAAACTTTCATCTAGTAAAACTCGTGCACCAGATCCTTTTTCACGGTTCACGATTTTAATATCTTTTCTTCTTAAATCTTCCCAATGCTTGATATTCAATGGATTTCCTTTTTTGACATAAAAGCCTGCCTTCCTTGTTAGTAAATGAATCACGATATATTGAAAATTCACTAGTATCTTACTTATATACGGAACATTATATTCACCTGAAATCCCTTCGATTAAGTGCGTACTTACAATGTCTGAATATCCTTGATACATTGAAATTAGACTTTCTAAGCTTCCAGCATAAGAACGTAGTGGCCGAAACCTTTTCGAGGATTTTTCTAAGTAGTTAGCCAAAATATCTAAACTTATATCTTGGCCACTTATGATTAACTGTCTCACTTGTGAATACCCTTGTGCTCCACTCGTTGTTTCTTTATTTAATGACTGTGATAATGACTGTGAGGAGCTTGACTGTAACTCTCCTTTTGACCTTTTTATATACTCTTCTAGATCGGAAGGATCAATTCTCATTTGCCGTCCGACACGATAAGCAGGTAATAAGCCTTTTTTCACTAAATCATATACGGTTAATTTTGAAACCTTTAATATGTTGGCCACTTCCTCGGTTGTATAAGAATGACTTTTTTCCATACTACTTACTCCTTCATTAGAAAATTTCGTTATAAGTAATTAAATATAATTTTATATAATGTTATTGATAACCTCCATACCATGATTTATATTTAATTATAAATAAACATATTAATTATATTTCGATAAGAAGATGGCTATGTATAAAGTAGTTTAGATTTAATTATATCATGTTTTGTTTAGCTCTTTGTTGTATACGTTTGAACATAAATAAAATAGAAAACCTTGTGTACCGAAATTGATACACAAGGTTTGACGTTACTTTTTCACATAGAATAAGCGGGATACCAATAGTCCGATTGTACCTAAACCAATAAATAATACGGTTCTCACAATAATCGTAACAAATTGAAGATCCACTAACACAATCTTACAAAGTGTGAGTAAGAGAAGGATCATTCCGACTAAGCGGATGTTTTTCTTACCTTTCACTACCCCAAAAACTACCCCTGCCACCGCATATAAGGCCCAAGCAAAGGATAATGTCATCATCTGCATACTAATAGACCAATTTTCTATGATGACACCAGTAATAGAAGAAAGGAAGATAAGGTGTGTAAGTACATTTACTCCTAACATAAAATCGCGTAAAACTTTGCGGGTTGCGTGATGATGATTTACTAAACGATATAGCACATATAAAGAACTGATTAATACAAACCAGCATAGCGTTTCTAAACTTAGAATTTCTCTAATTTCTTGATATGCCATAGTGGTAAATACCCCTATTGCATAGACAACCCAACCGATATACTTTTGAAGTGTAGTTTTGAAACGGTAACCTAAATAGATAGCTAAAGTTCCTTTAATCAAATAGATAATCGCTCTGAAAGCATCATCATCTACAAGCTGATACACCAACAACGCCGCACTCAACGTACTGATAGCTAACCCTACCGCTGTTTGCTGGTGCTCTTGCTTTTTCAAACCTTTATAAGCTAAGAAGCCATAACCACCTGCAGAAACAAGTAAATACAGATCCAATAAAACAGCGGTTTTTACATGCACTTGGAAAGGTGTTAATGTTTCCAATCCATCATAAGACAAATCGAATTGGAATCCTTCAAAAGCCCATAAAGTTGTAATCGCAAAACTTGTAAAGACAAGAGGCAATACCTTGACCTTGATCTTTTGGAACTTGCCTTTGAATCCAAAATAGCCGATTAAAATGTGCTGTATCACCGCTCCAAAAGCAGCAGACAACATGATTTTGTCGATATCTGTGCTCCATAAGAGTGTCGCTACATATAACATAACCACTACATGCCATAATACACTTGCTGTATAGAATAGTCGTTTATACCCTTGTTTCACTGCAAATAACAACAATAACGTGTAGAAGCATGTTTCATAGGCTGTAAACAGCGCAGCAGCCTCTTCATGACCTTCAATTAAAAACGGAACAAGATACCCCGCAAAAGCGGTTAATATCGCAATCACTTCGGATTTATGGCGTTTTGCCAATTGTAGCCCCAAGACAATCCATCCAACATTTAAAATAAATGCCGCCACTCCCGGCACCATGTCATATAGTACATGCATCGCAAATGTTGTAAGAATCAAAAGAGAAATCGCGCCTGATAATAAAACTTTTCCTAAACTTTCTCTTTGTTTTTTGATTTGCTTTTCTCCTAACCACACAAGTAAACCGGAACCGGCAAATCCCATCAAAATTCTGACTGGTTCCGTTAATATTCCCATTGCAGCAGCAATCGTAAATCCCCATACCAATCCGAGCAAGAGAACGAAGATAAATATTCTAGGAAGCCACACTCTTCCGATGACATGCTCCCAATCTATCGAACCAGACTCTTTCTGTTGCACTGACGGAGAAACTGCTTTTTCTTGTCCTTCTCTTGTTTTAAACTGAATCGCTTTTCCTTTCTTCTCAGAAGCTATAATTTCTTTTCGCTCTTGCGTTCGAGGTACTTTTTGCGCTTCTTGTCCCCCTTGCAACACACTTTCAACTTGCGCCTTTAATACATTCATTTCTTTTTCTAGAACAGCAATCCGTTGTTCTAGTTGTTCCATACGTTTTGGGTCCATTAACTGTCTCCTTTCATTTTCTAAGATAGATAAAAATAAAAAATCACCCTGACCACGTTTTCTTTATTGTGCCATTCTTATTTAACGAACCCGGACCTGAGTACAATAAAATTTACTCCTTATCGCAGTAAAGAACCCGTTGAGAAAAAAGGTTATTCTGTTCAGATGGACCACCTCTCTATTTGCATTGCTTCTCTTGCTGAATATACAATTCGACCATTTATATACAATTATCCTTCTTTTTCCTGAAAGAAGATGTATATGCGGTTCGCTAAAACAGCCGCACCGGATATACGCTTGCTTGTGCCTATGAGTGGAAACCACCTCTATGTCGAAAACCGTATATAAAATACAGTAATTGACCGAAACAAATGAACGACTTTGTTAAGGGGGTTGCCCTTCCTGTTTGATTTTGTTCCTTTATTTCTTGAAATATATTATTTAAGCTGTCATCATTAAGTAAACATTCCTACCATCTCGCGTAATACCCGCTAATATCAAAAATTCGCCCTGCCTTCGTTTCGCAAATGAGCTTACACATATAAATGAAAAATCACTTGTATACGAAAGTAATTTTTTTATTTGAAAGACTTGAAAAGTAAAAAGCATCCAAGCAGAAAGTTCGCTTGGATGCTAATGATAAAGGAATGGAACGCTTTGCAAAATACATGAATAAATCAGTGTGTTTGGAAAGTTGATTGTAATTTCTGTTGAGCCATTAATACTAAACGTTTTGTAATTTCTCCTCCGACTGAACCATTGGCTCGAGAAGAAGTATCCGGACCGAGCTCCACACCAAATTCACGGGCGATTTCGTACTTCATTTGTTCAATTGCAGCCGCTGCATCAGGAATTAGAATCTCATTCGAATTATTCACTCGTTGGTTTTGTTGTTGCATTGGCAATATTATCATCTCCTTTCATATTTTGTTATTAATATCCATTTAAAAAATAATTTTATACGTCATACAGGTAATTTATGGAACTAATACAGAAAGTTATAACGCTTAGATATTCGTTTTTAATAAAAATCGCAATTCGTCATACAGCGGGGAGTCTAAATCCTGCTTCACAAAGAATTAAGCATTTAGTTGTAAAATGGCAATGATTATTGTCAATCTGTATTTTGTGGTGCGATTTGATGTGTTTTAATACTCGAGTGTTAATTAACAATAATAAAAAGCATACCAGCTTATATGCGGCTTGGTATGCTAAACACATTTTAATTTGTATGATTTAGGTCTAAGACACATTTCAAATTTTCCCACAAATGAGTTTAAGAATGTGTCGAAAGTGTCAAAGCTGTATATCAAGTCTTCGTTGTTCCGCGAGCCTCTACTTTTATGTGATGCAACTTCTAGTGTAAAAGATCGACTTTTTTCTCCTTTTTAACAGACCAGAAATAAACGAAGCTGCCAATTAAGATTAACAAAACATATGCAGATGGCAAAAAGTATATTGGCAATCCGATCTTTGTGATACGCACTACCAAATAATCGATGACGACCGCAAATAACAAAATGGCCAGCGGCACTTGAAATCCGACTATTGATATATAGTTAGGAGCCCGGTTGGATAGAACTGCGACAATAATGGTCAACGTAAATGTAAGTAAATAAATTGAAACGATGGTCAAAAGGATATATTGAAAAAATGTTAATTCAAACCAAAATACCTCGTGGGTAAAGACTGAGTTAATGTTAGAATCCAAAAACATCCCCACTTTATTGCCTCTATAAAGTAGAAAAAACAATCCGAGCTGCATCGTTGTAATGAAGCCAGCCGCAATAAAAGCTGTCTGAAGTTTCAGGTTAAAAATTTTACGGCCTGTTTTGTTTGAGTATTGCAGAAATACGACATGATTACGGCGATCCTGCAGGAAAATCGGCGAAATCATAAACATAATACTTATTATGATGAGAATGGCAACATAACGAATGAGGTTATTGTAATTTTCGAATACCTCGGCTGACATAATATTGCCGGATGCAATGGTATCCTTTATCCTTTCTTTCTGCTCTGCAGTCAGTGGATGGTCTACTATAGAAAATAGAGAATCTCTGTTTTCGTAATACTCAATCAAGGTTTCCCGTGCTTGCAGCTCCCAAAATAAATCAACTTGATCTACAAATATAATCTGATCCACAAGCTCTCCTATTTCCTGTTTTTCTGTATCCGCTGTACGAAACTTCTCGTAGGTGTCAAGTCCTGCTTCTACGTACTCCTGTCGTGCTTGCAAGTACGCATCAGCAGCAGCCTTTTCTTTTTCATAGACTTTTTTAAAGTGTTCAAATTCTTCCTGATTCATCTGATATCCGTACTGTTCAATCATTTCCATACTTATACGGTAAAGATCGAGAGCCGGTCTCCCGTTTGGAAAGTGTTCGAAGTAAAAATTAATGAATAGCTGATAGAAGATGAAGCTAATGATAAAAAGTAAACACACCATCTTTAATTGAAAAATTTTCTTTAATTCATATAATATAATTCTCACAAAAATCCCCCTAGTCAATTTGCTCTTTATTAAATTTTAAGAAGGTAACTACGGTTACAATCGCTAGCAGACATGTCCATATGACACTTGTCATCCATATATAGTTTTTTGGAAAGAATACATTCCAGCCAATGAACCAAAGATGTGGATTTAAAATAAGCTCAAAAGGTGTATATCTTGTCCAAAATATCGCCGAAGATGTATTAGGAACGATGCCAGGTACTAAGAGACAAAGACCAAATAAGAGGGCAAATGCTGCATAGACCAGATAGTTGTTTTTGATCCATACGGCGATGGAATAAGTAATGACAGTGAAAAAAAGCTGACAAATGATGAAAACGACCAACACACAGCTTAGATATATTCCAAATGGAAGTTTCCACCATGAAATATACGGAAAAGGAAACTCGTTATTGAAGAAGCTGCTGATCGGTATCCCCCAGAGTCCGCTGTAATCGAAGACAAGGAAATAGACCAACAGCGTGGCTCCGAGAATGACGGAGCTAATACACAAAGTGGCGAGCAAATTAGCGACAAGCTTATCCAGCATGAGCTTTCTGCCCCTTTTGGAAGCATAAGATGTTAAATGGGTTTGGTTTTGAAATTCATAGGTCGTGACATGTCCGGTAATGAGTACGACTAGTATCATCACTTCAAAGATCATTTGCCGCATTAAATCTTTGAATAGGAACGAATGCATACGATACACATATCCTATGAAAAATAAGTTCTTATGTTCCCCCGCCTCGATTAATTCGTCTAGACGGTTGTTCAATTTCTTATAGTACTCCCGTGTTACTTCAGCTGTTTTTCCGCTCAAGCCATACTTATTAATGTCTGCCTTCGCCTTTTTCGATAAATCCAAATGACTATACTTTTGATCAACTTCCTGTATTAGTTCATAGTATCCTTCGACAATGGCTGTCTCAGTGATGACATGCAGTTCTTCTTCACTCAACACCTCGCTTCTATACTCATATTCCGAGAAAAAATCACCTGCACGCTCATATGTTTTGCCGAATTTTTTTCTTGTAAGTTCGTTCATTTTCTGCAGCTTTGACTGGTAATAGGCTTGTAACTTTGCAGACATCTCGGCATCAATCTTATAGCCAAACCTCTCCACTAACTGGTTGGTCACCTTCAGCTCTTCACGAATTCCAGCATGGTTATATATCAACCAAAAGTTGAAAAATAAAAATAACATAATCAATATACTGACAACCGGTGACTGAAACGCTTTTTTCAGTTCAAACCTCCAAACATTCATATTGCACTCGACTCCTGTATATCGTCGCGATATACGTACAGAAATACATCCTCAAGATTTGGCTTCACGGCAGTCCAGGTTGGTTCCGGAGTCTTCTTTGAAATAAACCTTATTTTCAACAAACCATCCTCTTGTTTTTCGGATAATGAAAAGACTTCCTTCTTAAACATGGCCGCCTGTTCATAAGGAATGCTTGTCTCATATACCATGCCCGCAATGACTTTACAAATCTCGTCTATACTGCCCTTATATAGTACCTGCTTGTCCTTAATCATAATAATTTCATTCGCAATAGATTCCACGTCTGAAACAATATGAGTGGACAGGATGACGATGCGGTCTCTCGCAAGCTCTGACAACAAATTACGGAATCGCACACGTTCTTTCGGGTCAAGTCCCGCTGTTGGTTCATCTAGAATTAGTATCTTGGGGTCATTTAGCATCGCTTGTGCAATCCCCACCCGTTGAATCATTCCCCCGGAGAATTTTTTCATCTTTTTCGTGGCGACATCTTCAAGCGCAACAAGTTTTAAGAGCTCATCGATTTTCTTATTGACCACTTTTTTGTCCATGCCCTTCAATGCACCGATATACGCCAAAAATTGCTTCGGGCTATAGTTTTTGTAGTATCCAAATTCTTGCGGTAAGTACCCTAATTGCTCACGATACTTCTCACCTAATCTTGTGATATTTGTTCCGTTATACAAAATTTCTCCTGAGCTTGGAAAAATGAGCGTTGTTAACATCTTAATGAGCGTCGTTTTTCCCGCTCCATTCGGTGCAAGGAGCCCGTATACTCCGTTTGAAAACTCTAAATTAATATCCTTAAGTGCCTCAAATTTGCCATAGCTTTTACTCACATGATTGACGACTAACAAGTTAAGCCACCCCTTCTGTTTTTCTAAACTGCATCATTTTTTGTAAATGTTTGATATAGAGCACTAATAGACTTGCAGTAATTACAACGTATACAGAGATTGAAATGTTGTTGAGAACTAGCAAGAAAAAGTTCTTGCTCCAAATAAATGCTAAAAAGTTCCCCGCTGTCCAGCCGACCAACAACACTATCTTGACGATCTTCGCTTGATTGTTCATTAACACAAACAGTGTCAATGTAGAGAATAGAAACAAACCTGTCGTTGAGATGAGGAACGCCTTAACAAATGAAATATGATGATAGGTATTGACCATCGCTATAATAAATGCTGTATTTACCGCGAAACAAAAAATGCTGAAGGCAAGCATTCTAACAGCGGTCAGCTGGAAAAAATCATATTTACAGGTCATCTCCAGCTCATATGTCCTGTTGTCCCATATGTGATACAATGAAAGCGAGCAAATGGTTAAATACAGCAGGGGCGAGGTCACAAAAATAAAGGTGTATACACTTCCCGGCTCCGCCTCAAAATAATCCCGCACGTGCAGCCCCGTGATGAGAAGGAATATTGCTATTAAGATAGAGATAAAAGCAATCTCTATGGAATTTGGGAATAAATACTGGAACCCCAATTGTCGATACATGGTATACACTTGTTTGAAAAATGTCTCTTGCTTTGGTAATCCCTCCTTTACGATAAAACTGATTTGCCTAGCAATATCTTCATCACTAGGAAAGTCAACTTTAAATTTTTCTTTATTCATGGGGCATCACCTACCAATTCTTTTTTCACTTTTCTTAATGTACTGTAGAACTTCGTTTTAACGGTCGATTCGGTTAACCCGATTACTGCCGCAATCTCGGCAAAAGTGTATTCACCAAAGAGTTTCAGCCGAAAAATCTGCTGAGCCGATGTCTCAAATGTATTTAGAAGCGCCAAAACTCTTTCAATGTCCTCCTTGTACTCTAATTTCATCGTAAAATCTTGCTCTTGTCCTAACTCGTCATCCATTTCAGTAACTACTTGACTATACTTGTAATACTTTGAACGATAATAATTGACGATTTGGTTAGTAGCGATTCTATATAGCCATGTTCGAAATGAAGCCTTGCGCTCATCATACGAATGAATGGACTGCAGCATACTGATAAATGCTTCCTGCGTTAAGTCCATCGCCAGCTCCTTGTTTAGCGTTTGCCTGTAGATATAGGCATACACGTCTTTGTAGTAGAAGCTTACAAGTTGATTTGCAGCATCATGATCCGACTTTTTCACTTTTGTTATCCATTTCCTTACTTGATCCATCGTTTCTACTCTCACTTTTCTTCTGTACTAACCTTTCACCTATATATTCGTAATCTATTAGAAAATAGTTTTCGATTTTATCAAAAAATGTAACGATCTCTTAGTCCTGCCTATCCGTAACTATTGGTTCATCATCTAGAGATTTCCTCTGCTTCATCTAAGCGATTAATGATAAGCCTCACCCTTCATTTTGACATACCCTATCATATTTTCGGTTATTATTAAAATTTTTGTTTTTATTGGTAAAAAAATCAAATATCTATTTCCTTATAAATACTTATGTTTTTGCTCAGCAGGAATAGATTTGCACAGTGTCTAATATTTCTCAATGAAAAAAATGGAGGAGGAAAAAGAAGGTTATAGGATGAAGACAAATCTAAAATGACCATGAACACATCGATCCATCAATGAAAGGAATATTAAAAGTATTGATCCCACTCATCATTGTTGGAGCAATCGTCTTCATTTCGTCCTTACCAAAATGAAGGGTGCTATATATCTTCTCTTAAAAATCCATCGAATTATTTTTCAAAGAAATCTGTGTTCATTCAGTTGTATCACGGGTTTCTTTCTGTTTTATTCAGCTAACCTGTTCCATTAGTTGAATGAAAGAAGCGATGCTTTATACGCATCGCACCCATTAATCCATTCGTTGTACAGCTTATTTTTTAGTTTTCCAAATTGCTCATCCTTAGTCTCACTATTGCGATAAGAAAAGTCTATATATCATTATTGCCTTACTTTTCAAATTATTTTATCATATTAACCATCTAAATGAATAAATAAGGATTACCTGATAATGAAAGGAGAAAAATATGTACTCATTTGTGTACCAGCCAACAGGTATATTTCCATCCGTTTGTTCTCTGGATTGCCCCGATCAATGTGGGTTACTGGTACATAAGCAAGATGGAAAAATTGTGAAAATACAAGGAGATCCGAATCATCCTGTGACAAAAGGAAATATATGCAATAAAGTACGGAATATGACTGAACGAATTTACGATCCAAAGCGCTTGAAATATCCAATGAAACGTATGGGAGCTAAAGGTGAAGGAAAATTTGAACGGATAAGTTGGGACGAAGCGATTGAGACCATTGCTGCCAAATGGAAAGAGCTGATCGAAACAGAGGGACCTGAAAGCATTCTTCCGTATAGCTTTTATGGCAACATGGGAAGACTCAGCGCCGAAGGAATGGACCGTCGTTTTTTTCATCGGTTGGGTGCCTCCCTGCTCGATCGGACGATTTGTTCGTCAGCCGGCTCAGAAGGGCTTAAATATACAATGGGAGGAGGCTTTGGAATAGACCCGGAAAATACGATTCATTCAAAATTAATCATCTTCTGGGGAATCAATGCTGTTAGCACAAACATGCATCAAATTGTCCTTGCCCAAAAAACCCGGAAAAATGGTGCAAAGATCATTTGTATTGATGTTCATAAAAATCAAACCGGCCAATTCGCCGATTGGTTCATTCCAATCTTGCCGGGTACCGATGCTGCTCTCGCTTTGGGCATGATGCATATTTTATTTGCCGAAAACATGGTAGACGATGATTTCTTAAAAAAATATACAGTCGGACATGAAGAGCTGCGTGAGCATGTTGTCCAGTACGATCCCATCACTGTTTCCGGAATTACAGGTATTCCAGTTGAAGACATTTATAAACTTGCCAGATTGTATGGACAAACCACGCCTTCCTTTATTCGAATCGGCAACGGTCTTCAGCATCACGACAATGGGGGCATGTGTATCCGGACCATTGCTTGCCTTCCTGCCCTGACCGGACAATGGCTTGTAAAAGGCGGCGGAGCCATCAAGTCAAATAGCGGTTATTTGGCCCTTAATACAATGAGCTTGCAACGCCCGGATTTATTGCAAAATAAACATACACGGGTCATAAACATGAATCTGCTCGGCCAGGCATTATTGGAATTAGACCCGCCGATCAAATCAATATTCGTGTACAGTACAAACCCTGCAGTTGTTGCACCGGATAGCAATAAAGTAAGAAAAGGTTTGGCAAGGGAAGATCTCTTTGTCATCGTTCATGACTTATTTTTAACAGAAACAGCAAAATACGCAGATATTGTACTTCCTGCAACATCTTCATTCGAAAATACGGATCTTTATACATCATACTGGCACCATTACGTTCAAATTCAGCAGCCGGTTATTGAACGATATGGAGAGTCCAAATCAAATGTCGAAGTGTTCCAATTGCTTGCGAAAAAAATGGGCTTCGAGGATCCGTGTTTATATGAGACAGAAGAAGAAATGATTTCGCAAGCCCTAAATAACCCAAACAATCCTTACCTGAAAGGAATCGATTATGAAACATTGGTTGAAAAGTACTATATAAAAGCAAATGTAAAACCATTGTTTCCAGGAAAACTGCTAACTCCTAGCGGAAAAATTGAACTATATTCAAAGAAGATGGAACAAGACGGCTACCCTCCTTTGCCAACCTATACACCGCTTGTTAACGATGGAGACTTTCCGTTTTTGTTTGTGCCTGGTCCCAACCATAACTTTTTAAACACAACCTTTTCAAATAATGAAAAACATGTCTCTCTTGAAAAAGAACCTTGCTTGCATATGAATGTTAAAGATGCTTTATCGAAAGATATTAAGGATGGAGAGAAAGTTCGAGTGTGGAACAATCGCGGAGAATGTATTTTGAAAGTTTCTGTGGGAGAAAATGTACTTCCAGGTGTCGTTGTCACGCAAGGGCTCTGGGCCGATTCCCCAGGCGCGAAACGCTTGATAAACTCACTTACCCCAGATCGAGTTGCTGATATGGGCGGTGGAGCAACTTTCTTTTCTGGTCGCGTAGATGTGGAGAAACTTTAGGATGAATTTCAATATGCATATTCTTTAGGCATTTTAACGAATGCCCCCCTAAAGTCTCTTTCAAAAACATTGGATCTATTAAATACAAAAAGATTTCCCGAAATCTGGCTAACGAACATAGCAGATCAGTATATGAATAAAATGAAAAACCCACAAATCTAATTACTTGTATGACATATCTCTTATATCCAAAGTAATATGAATCATGTAATAAAAAACTGGTCACGTTCACGACTAAAGCGGTGGATTTTAAAATTGTCTTATTGAATCCTTTTTCAGTAGTTGTTTTTTGCAAAATAAAAGTGCAGAGCTTATGCAGTGATAGGCAACGGAGCTATACATGGAGAGGTAGCCATGATAACCTTTTGAGGTTTTGCCAGCTGGGGCTTGGCTGGAGAATCATGGCTACAGAGGATCCATGTCAATCCTTTGATAGTTATATCACTTATATGTATGTTTATACACAATATTTTGATATAGATATACTGCAATACTCTGTATTTTTTCTTGGAGAAAACACCTAAGCTGATTTGATTCAAAAACAGCAGTTATTCAGGCTTTTCTTTCATAAACATGAAAATAGTACATATAAGGATTGTTGTCGTCAGTTACCCCTTTCTCAACATATACTTCTTTCCATTCATCAAAATTAAAGTGAAATGAACTTCTCAAGACGCATAGTATCCTTGATGATCTCTACCCCGCCCCCTGACTGGAACTCCTATGTGCAATCGGGTATCCATCAGCCCAACTTGCCTACAATACAGGAAATCAATAAAGCGGAATTTGCTCCAAATGTGATCCGATTGGGGACGGGAGAGCTTTCGCCTCATTTATTTCCACGTGAGAGGATGAAGCAAATATTTCACCGGTTGGCGAACCTTATTGATTCGCTTGGCTACGAAGAACCGAAAGGATTGCTTTTTCTCAGGGAACAGCTCAGCAAGTATTTAAAAACCATCGGAATCGAAGCTTCTTCATCCACCATTTTGATTGTGTCAGGAGCTTTGCAGGCGTTGCAATTGATTTCAATAAGTCTATTACAGCGGGGATCTACAATTTTTCTTGAAAAACCGTCATATCTGTATTCTCTGCATGTGTTTCAGTCTGCCGGAATGCGATTATTCGGGCTTCCTTTGGATGAAAACGGTGTTCAAACAAAAATGATTACAAAACAAAAAAAGAGACAGAATGCTTCACTTCTCTATACGATTCCGTCCTTCCATAATCCAACGGGAATCTTGATGTCCGAAGAGAGACGAAGAGAACTGATTGATGTATGCGAACAGGAGCGGCTCATTTAGCCATATTTGCATGTTTTAAGATACGTTCAACTTACAATCATCCTGCACAGGAGAAAACAAACAGCATAAAGTTGATGCGTATTAAAATTCATTGTACTTAATCCTATTTTCCCTCTCTCTTCTCCGCTTTTCATTTTATCACCTAGACTCTACAAACCTGCCTACATTGATATAGCAAAATGCTATATATTTAAACACTGAAATGCTTCCCCTAATGCAAACCTTCTTTTTTTCCGTTATACTTAATCAGTAGCCTGTTGATTGATAGAAAGGAGAATATCATGAAATCTCTTGTTCTGGCAGAAAAACCGAGCGTCGCCCGTGAGATTGCCCGGGTGCTTGGCTGCAAACAACCGCACAAGCATTACTTTGAAGGAAGCAAGTATATCGTAACTTGGGCGCTCGGCCATTTAATCGAATTAAAAATGCCGGAGGATTACGATCCAAAATATAAAACATGGCGGCTGGAAGACTTGCCGATTATCCCCCAGCAAATGGGCTTAAACATCATCAGGAAGACGAGCCACCAATTTAGGGCGATTGCAAATGTGGCCAAACGAACGGACATTAAAGATTGCATCATCGCAACAGATGCCGGCCGTGAAGGTGAGCTCGTTGCCCGATGGATTTTAAAAAAGCTTAACTGGAAAAAACCGATCTTGCGCTTATGGATTTCTTCACAGACAGACAAAGCGATTCGCGATGGATTCAAAGATTTAAAGCCGGGAAAACGATTTGACCATTTATATCAATCGGCCATTTGTCGCGCTGAAGCCGATTGGCTGATCGGATTAAATGTTACAAGAGCCTTGACAACCAAATACAACGATCCTCTTTCAGCAGGGCGTGTCCAAACCCCTACTCTTGCCATGATCATCGACCGGGAAAAGGAAATTCAGAAATTTGTTCCAAAACCATACTGGACGATCCATGCCAACATTGGCTCCCTTTCCGCATCTTGGGAACAAAATGGAGAAAAACGGATCTTTTCAAAAGAAACCGCAAAACATATTTACGAAAAACTAAAAAACAAGCAAGCAGCCATCCTCTCAATTGAGCGTAAGAAGAAAAAGGAGCAGCAGCCTCTTCCTTATGACTTAACCGAGCTGCAGCAGGATGCCAACAAACGATTCGGTTTTTCTGCCAAAAAAACGTTAACCGTTTTGCAAAGGCTTTATGAACACCATAAGCTTGTCACATATCCGCGCACAGACTCCCGCTATTTAACGTCGGACATGGAATCAACCATGTTTGACAGGCTGAAGGCAATGGCATCGAGTTACAAAGACGAGATCGGGCCGCTCTTGTCGGATAGAGGGAAAGTGAACGCAAGACAGGTGTTCAATAATGAAAAAGTGACCGATCACCATGCGATTATTCCGACAGAAGAACCTCTGCATATGAACAAACTTTCCGAAGATGAACGGAAGCTGTATGATTTAATCGCCCGCCGTTTTTTGGCGTTGTTTTACCCTGTCTATGAATATGAAACCGTCCATGCTGTTTTTCGTATAGGCGAAGAAACGCTTACTGCCCGCGAAATAGTTGTTGTCAATGCGGGATTTAGAAAAGTTCTTGGAAAAAATGACGACGGACGCGGCAAAAAACAGCTTTCTTCTTTAATGAAGGGGCAAACGTTTACGCTTCATGAACTCGAACTGAAAGAGGCGCTGACAGAACCCCCGCTCCGCTATTCAGAAGCGGACATTCTGTCGCAAATGGAAAAGTACGGACTCGGCACACCGGCAACAAGAGCGGACATTATTGAACGGCTCGTTGAGACAGAAGCGGTCGAGCGGAAAAACGGTAGATTCTATCCAACAAAAAAAGGAAAACAGTTGATTGAACTTGTCAATGAAGAATTAAAATCGCCTGAACTGACAGCACAATGGGAAAAAGAGCTTGAAGCGATCGCACGCGGAAAAGGAGATCCGAAAGCTTTTTTACAAAACATTCGCAAGCAGACTGAACATCTTGTGTCTGAAATTAAACAAAGCGATCGGACTTACCTTGCCCACAATCTGACTGGCTCGACGTGCCCGGAATGCGGCTCGTTTCTAAAAGAACGGGCGACAAAAGAAGGAAGGATGTTGGTCTGTTCAAACATGGAATGCCGCTTTCGCAAGCATAAAGATCCAAAGCTTTCTAAGCGGCGTTGCCCGCAATGCAAAAAGCGGATGGAAATTCATGAAGGAAAAGCAGGGGTCTATTTCCAATGCCGCAGCTGCAATGTTGTTGAAAAAGCGGAGGAAAAGAAAACCGCGGCGATTAACCGCAAAGACCGGGCTTTACTGCAAAAATACAGCCCAGAAAACGATTCATTCGGCACAAGTTTAGGGGAGCTGCTAAAACAAGCGTTGGAAAAAAAGGACAGCTAAAAGCATAAAAGCCGTTTTCCCAATCGGCTTGCCCGCGGTAAGTTGACGAATAAAACCACTAGTCAAACAGGTGTCACTCTTACATTCATGAAGTGCCGCCTGTTTGCTTTTTTCCGCTTCATGTTAAGCCCTTCTAAAGCCCTCCCTGGACTTAAAGTACCTCAATTATTTTCCTTCCAAAAATCGTTTGGTCGCCACCTACATTTTTAATTTCACACCTTTGCCCACCGGATAGAGCAACATGGGAGCCTTTTAAAATAACACGCAATCTATCTTAAACATGTCCAAAAGCACATGGATAAAAATAAAAACCACACCACTAATGCCTACCTTAGTGGTGTGGTGCAGAAACGTTAATCTTTATTTTCTTATAAATTGTTGTGTCCAGATGTACCCGTTTTCTTCAAAACCTACTCCGATATGAGTGTAGTTTTTGTTCAAAATATTCGCCCGATGGCCTGCGCTATTCATCCAAGCTGTCACTACTTCTTGCGGAGTTCGATTGACAAAGTTTAAGAAAAGGATAAAAATTAACATTTTTTACATTAATGTTACAATACATCATTTTGTTTACAAACTTTTATCCCATCTTGTCAAATCTTCATGATTTCATGACAATTTTTCGAACATTCACTTCCACACGTTATATTTGTTTTAATTTTGTAGTATAGTGTATAGTGCGATTAGAAGAGATTTCATATTCCAAGGAGCGTGTAACGATGATCGTTCATGAGTTAGTTGGTACAGAGAATTTGTTTGCCAAAGAGTTAAAGGAAGGGTATTACGTCATTCGTAAAAAATACAACATGCTGGATATCGATCTATGTGGCGCACATATGTTTCAACAAATTGACTGCGGAACAGAAGAGGTTGTTACTGTTGTCTTTGATCCTGGCAATGAATATTCCCTCGTCTGCCTTGGTGTATATACATTTGAAAACAAATCGCCTTCCCCGGCCGAATTAAAACAGATGCTTCAAACGAAGCATGAAGAGCTTTTCCAAACAGAAGCAGTCTCAGCGTGAGACTGCTTCTGTTTGTCTACAAGCTATTTGACCATATCCACATATTTGTACCCTGACAGCTATTCTCGTTGGTTTCAATCAGTATAGAATCCCGATTCGGAAAAATAAGGTTCATTGATATTTCTTTGCGTCAAAAAGCTTTCGGAATGGGAATTTTGATGAATTTGTCATCATGTTCGGTTGGCGTCCCTCTTCCATCCGTGTTATTTGTAACAAAAAACAAATGGTCTTCCAATATGAATACATCCCGTACGCGCCCTACGTTTGAAACAATTTGTTGATATGTTTTATTTTTTAAGTCGAACGCTAAAACACCTTCCCCCCGCAGCTGTGCAGCATACAAAATCCCATTATGATAGGTCATTCCAGATGGCGCCCAAGTATGATTCCCCGAATGGAACAATGGTGCGATCATCCCGTCTTTCGTTTCATTTCCTTGAATAAGCGGCCAGCCATAGTTTCCTTTCGGTTTAATCAAATTGATTTCATCATGGGCACTTGAACCATGCTCAGAGCTATAAAGCTGACCCGTTTCATCCCATGCCAAACCTTGTGGGTTGCGGTGTCCATAGCTATAGACAAAGGAGCTGGGATCAGGATTATCGTCCGGTATGGTGCCGTCGAGATTCATTCGTAAAATTTTTCCGCCAAGAGATGTCTCGTCTTGGGCAATCATCGCATCTGTAGCATCTCCAGTCGTGATGTACAACTTTTTGTCCGGTCCGATTTTTATTCTTCCGCCGTGATGAAAGTTTCCGCTTGGAATTTGGTCTAGCAAAACCTTTTCCTCAAACCATTCATTATTTTCTTCCCGTATTTCGGCAACACGATTAAATTGCCCGCTCTCATCCTCATATGTATAGTAAAGAAAGGCGTAATTCTTTTTCTCGGGATGAAGCGCAAAACCTAATACACCAGCTTCAGATGCCGTCGAAAGCTTCTTTTCTAAATGCAGATTCTGTCTAATCTTTTCATTGCCTGTAATTTTCACAATGGAGCCGGTCCGCTCTGAAATATAAAAAGATACCCCGTCCCAGTCGATCGCCCATGGCACACTTAAATCTTGGGCCACGATTTCCATATTGTCGTTGTTGTTTGTTTGTTGTTCATTTTGAGGGCTGTTTTCTTCTTGTTTTAAACAGCCGGTTAGAAGAAAAATGAGGCTGATCATGATGAGAGGATGTTGTTTCATCAAATTTCCCTCCCGATAAAATGAACCTTCAGCTTTTTTGGCCACCAATCATCGATATCAAACTTGGCTGCTACGATAATTTTGTGCTTCGAATTATTCGTGTAAAAAAGCAAAACCGCTCACTAATAATTGAACGTATAACTAAGAGTGAGGTTAAAATTTCTTTTGGAGCATTTGCTAATGGTAAAAAACGCCGAAATTATTCACTGCATTGGATAAACGCTCCCAATTTTTTTAGCCTTTTGTCCGTCCTCTTGACAAGAATAACCAAACAATTCACCATTGCCACCTTTATTTTTAGTACAGATTGTAAAGCCCGCTTTTTCGATTCTTCCATCCAAGGATTCTCGCAATCCATCTTTAATATTGATAGAACCCGCACATAAATAACAATTCTATTCTTTGAATCTATTTCCTCCCTCTGCCTGTTAATTAAACCAAAAGAAAACATTTGCTGAAATTTTACATTTATGATCTTACTTTCCGAGATGTTCTTTACACAAATTGATATAATCTATATCCACTATTTATTAGTAAAATATAAATTCTATTCTTTAGAAAGCTTGTGACATTTCCAATCGCCAGACTTAATTTCAGTCAAGGTTGTTACTTTCTCAGGGGAATAAACATACATATACGCTTGAACAGTTCCGCTGTCCGTGTAAACGGTTTGTATGATTCGGTCATATTCATTCGCCATCCCTTCACCTTCATATCCTTCTAACCAATCAAGACGTTTTAGCTGATCTTCGTTTACTTC
Organism: Paranoxybacillus vitaminiphilus; assembly: GCF_003259935.1. Taxonomy (GTDB): domain Bacteria; phylum Bacillota; class Bacilli; order Bacillales; family Anoxybacillaceae; genus Paranoxybacillus; species Paranoxybacillus vitaminiphilus. The sequence continues at coordinate 25,365 of NZ_QLMH01000013.1, forward strand.
ATAGAGCTCACCGTACACTCTCTGCTTTGTACCGCTGACCATAGCAGGATAACGAAAACCCGTGTCATAAAGCACTCCATAAGTCCAACATTGCCGCGCAAGGCATTTTGCTTTTTTCAATAAGTAGTGATTTGGTTCGTGCTGTCGCAGTGTGCCATACACAAATACATGGAAAGTCTTATTCATTTTAAACATCTCCTTCATGTAGAAATGGTAACAATCTCTCAACTTTCGGGTTTGGGCATAAATCTGGATAAAAATCTTCTGTGAGTCTGCCTGTAGAATAGGCAATAGTCCGTTATTCTTTTGGTACAAACTCTCTGTTTGTAACAAAGTCTGTAGCAACCGATACAATTTTACAGTTGTATGAAGTTAAGTAGGGAAAAAAGTAGATTTTGTTCTTTTGAAAATCCAGTTAGGCAGCTTAATTTAACCAATCATTTTACCCTTAAGATATATTACATCATATATTACACCTTTTCCTTCTTCCTAACCTGTTTGTTAGCATAAATGGTGGTGGCAAAGAAGTATGGTCTTTTTATTTTGGGTAGAGCTCATGTGTAGTCCCCATTGATATCAAATTAAGGGCAACTTTCCAATTGACACCCCTGAAATCATACCAAGAGGATTTTTTATGCACATTCCTAAAAAGTTGAGTCTTCACCACAAAATGAACTTGATAAACAATTGATTTTGTAAAATGTGTGTTACCATCTATTATTTATTTTACTTTTATTACCATTTAGATGTGAGCGATTTAGCACACTTCTGTAAAAAAATCAAGTACATCTTTTGTTGAAGAAATAAAAAGTTTCTAACTAGTAATACTTTTCCATTCGCTATCATTGAAACTTTCATGTCTTTGCTTATTTTTTGTTCTAGGTAGGTACAAACCCTTACACACGTAAAACCAAACGAATAAATTATTAAGTAAGAACATACTTGGAGGTGTATCATTTCTAATGTCTGCTTATTATTACGGTTTATGTTGCAAAAATATCGGGAGAGCAGTAGCCATAAAAACAATTGACGGAGGAATCCATCGAGGATTGATTACACGTGTAACTCCTACAAAGGTATATCTTCGACCACTAGGTAGAAATAGAAACTTAGGTGGATTTGGTTTAGGTTATTATGGCGGATATGGATGGGGATGGGGCGGCTTCGGATTGGGCTTCGGATTAGGTATTGCTTTTGGAGCAATTGCCACTCTGGCCTTTTTACCATTTTTCTTCTGGTAATAGTAAGAGGGTGTTCCAAAAGTAGAAATGGGGACACCCTCTTACTATGAGAGGTTTACTTATCATTGATTGATAGCAGCGGTTTGTCTTTTTTTATATATATTTGTAAAATCATATTTCTTTTCTACATATACTTGGTGCCAAATCATAAAGACAAGGACGGTCCAAATTTTTCGGCTGTGATCTGTTTTATCACTGCAATGCTCGTCTAGTAAACGGTACAATAGATCTTTATTAAATAAATGATCGGTTGCACTTTCTTTTATCATGTTTTTCGCCCAGTCATACATTTCGTTTTTCAACCAATGACGGATTGGCACTGGAAATCCTAGTTTTTTGCGGTTTAAAACATGGTCTGGCACAATACCCTCCGCTGCTTTGCGCAAAATGTATTTCGTCGTGTGATTTGCCGTCTTCATCTCTGGAGGAATTTTTGCCGCTACTTCAAATACCGCTTTATCTAAAAATGGAACCCGCAACTCTAATGAGTGGGCCATTGTCATTTTGTCCGCTTTTAATAAAATATCACCGCGCAGCCATGTATGAATATCAATATACTGCATTCGGTTAACAGGAGGATAATGGGTTGTTTCTCTATAAAAAGGAGCTGTAATATTTGTATATTCCAGTCCCCTCTTATATCCTTTTAACAGCTCTTGTTTCTCTTCTTCGCTATACATTTTTGCATTGCCGATATATCGTTCTTCCATAGGTGTGGTACCGCGCTCAATAAAACTTTTTCCTTTTATTCTTTCCGGGAGTAACCCTGCAATCACTCTCAAGGCTGATTTAGCCGCACTTGGCATTCGTTCAAAGAGTTCCAATGACTGCGGCTCACGATAAATGTTGTAACCGCCAAATAACTCGTCTGCTCCCTCACCGGAAAGAACGACCTTTACATGCTTTCTTGCTTCCCGGGCAACAAAATAAAGCGGCACTGCAGCCGGATCGGCAAGTGGATCATCCATATGCCACATAATTTTCGGCAATTCCTCCATATATTCCTCTGGTGAAATGACATAGCTAATATTCTCAACGTCCAGCTTTTCTGCTGTTTCTTTTGCCACATCAATTTCACTGAAGCCTTCCCGTGCAAAACCGACAGAAAATGTCTTGATACGCGGATTAAATTGTTTGGCAATTGCCGCAATGAACGATGAATCGATTCCGCCTGATAAAAACGAACCGACCGGCACATCGCTGCGCATATGCACTTGCACGGAATCGAACAGCACGTTGCGAATTTCTTTGACAAGTTCATCTTCTGATTTGATGACAGGTTGAAATTGGGCTTTCCAGTAGCGATGAATCGTTAATTTTTCACCGATTTTTTTCTTCATATAGTGACCCGGCTCCAATTTTTGAATACCAACCGACATCGTCATCGGTTCAGGTACATATTGGAATGTTAAATAATGCTGCAGTGAATCATAGTCTAATAAATCATTCTCAAGAGCGAGCAAAATACTTTTCTTCTCGGAAGCGAAAAACGTACGACCTTCTTGTTCCATGTAGAAAAACGGTTTAATGCCAAACGGATCACGCGCAGCAAAAATCTCCCTCTCTTGTTTGTCCCAGATGACGAAAGCAAACATACCGCGGAGTTTCTCTACCGCTTTTTCTTTTTCAGCACTATAAAGAGCAATAATCACTTCCGTATCGGAATGAGTAGCAAATTTATATCCCTTTGCAAGCAATTCTTCCCGCAATTCCACATAGTTGTAGATTTCTCCATTAAATATGATCCAATACCGTTCATTTTCATAAGACAATGGCTGATGTCCCGCCTCAAGATCAATAATGCTCAGACGACGAAACCCAAAATTTACGTATTCATCAAAAAAATAACCCTCATCGTCAGGACCTCGATGAATAATGATATCATTCATTTCATGAAACGTTTCTTTCCATTTTCCATCAATGGTTCTCGGATGATCATGAATGCACCCAATAAAACCGCACATTATATTGTTCCCTCACTTTATTAAGTGAATTATAGATTGTATCAACGATTTTGCTAGCAGAATATTATATTAAAATGAATGTAACAAACTATATTTTTACCTGTAATGAACTTTTAACAATTAAATCGGTTGCAATATTCTCATAATAGAAACATATTAACACAAAAAACGTAAAAAAATTAGAGAAAATTGCCTAAATTTCCTCTATTATTATATAATACACCCTTTATAAACACTTAATATTTTATCCTCTCAACAGACCGCATTTCCTATTTTTTATTCATTCAAATTTGATTCATTATCTGCTTATTTATCATCAGCTTTTCACTCAATGATATTCTCGGTTCCACAAACATATTAAAACAATAAAATGTGGAGAAATTATGGATTCTTTTGAGATGTCACAGTGATTATATGATAAGAATCGTCTCCATTGTTTCTACACATTTAGTCGATAATATAAAAACAGAGTTGCATCTGTCATGTTAGGAATTATATTTTTTAGTTTCTATTTCTTTTGTGAAAGCCAACTAATGAGAGTTATATAAACTAGCAATAGGATCCAATATCGCTTTTTCTTTATTGCTTTTGACTCTATTTACCCACTATGTAAATTCTGAATATTAACGCTGGATGCCAATGGACAAACAAGCTATTACCTATGACCGCAATAAACCGGTTATATAGCGGCTTTTCTTTTTTATTTCATATCTCCCATTAACATCGAATAATTTTATTTTCCCTAAATGACTTTATGGAAAATTACTTATTTAACTCTTTTCTCCATAAATTTTGCAAATTTATTTTTTATGATGATATTAGCAATGATTCAAATGACATGTTTACGGAGGGAGCTAGAATGAAGAAATTATTGTTTGGAACCGTTTTGGCGGGAGTTGTTGCTATTGGTGCGGCATGCTCAAACGATTCGATGCAAGGTCACGATATGTCAAACATGAAAAATAAAACGTCTGAAGTCAGCAAACAACTGCCTTCAGAGACAAATATGGAAGTGTTAACGGGCAAAGAGATTCACCTTACCGCAAAGGAAGCGCTATTACAAATTAATGATAAAGTAAAACTTCCAGTCTACACGTACAATGGATCGGTTCCAGGAGCGCAAATCCGGGTGAAACAAGGAGATACGGTGAAAATCCATTTGAAAAATGAATTACCAGAACCAGTTACGATTCACTGGCATGGCTACCCTGTTCCAAATAGTCAAGATGGGGTTCCGGGCGTTACGATGAACGCAATTAAACCGGGTGAAACCTTTACGTATGAATTTACTGCAACTGTACCGGGAACATATTGGTATCATTCCCATCAAGAAAGCGCAAAACAAATAGATAAAGGGTTGTATGGCACATTCATCGTAGAGCCTAGGAATGAGGAAAAAGTCGATCGGGATTATACACTTGTATTAGATGAATGGGTAAGTAATCCTGATGAAAGCAACATGGATATGAGCGGCATGGATCATAGTCAGATGGGGCATGGCTCGATGAACAGCATGAGCCACGATATGAGTATGTATGATATTTTTACGATTAACGGGAAAAGCGGTTCCGCTATCGAACCTTTAAAAGTGAAGAAAGGCGAAAAAGTACGCCTTCGTCTTGTCAACGCTGGATATATGTCGCACAAACTACACTTACACGGTCATGATTTTAAAATTGTCGCAACAGACGGGCAACCGTTAAAAGATCCGCAGCCGATCAAAGATGAACTTTTAAACATTGCTCCGGGTGAACGTTATGATATTGAATTTACAGCGAATAATCCGGGTGAATGGTTATTAGAATGCCACGGTGATATGAAAGGTACCGATGACATGAAAGTGAAACTTCAATACGAAGGCGAAAAAGGCAGCACTGATAAAGCGAATGCAACAGAAAATTTACCTGTAGTTGATATGACAAGCTACGGAAAGCAAGAGTTGGGTGAATTTACATTAGATCAAAAATATGATGTAGAGTATACAATGGATTTAGGAACCGCGATGGGCAAAGATGGCATGGTCTTCACGATTAATGGGAAAACGTATCCTGAAACAGCACCTGTCAATGTGAAGACAGGAGATTTAGTAAAAGTAAAATTGGTGAACCATTCACCGACAGATTTACATCCTATGCATTTACACGGACACTTCTTCCAAGTATTAAGTAAAAATGGTAAGCCAATTACAGGCTCTCCATTGATTAAGGATACGTTGAATTTAAAACCGGGTGAAGAATATGTAGTCGCATTTAAAGCTGATAATCCGGGAAATTGGATGTTCCATTGCCATGACTTGCACCATGCTTCAGCCGGAATGGTCACAGAAGTAACATATAAAGATTACAAATCTGACTATAAGCCAGATCCTAATGACACAACAAATAAACCTGAGTAACAATGTGAAAAAAGAGGCTGTCTCATAATGGTCTGACCCTTGGCCTTTTGAGACAGCCCCTTTCAGCTTATCGGTAGTCTGAAACCGCCCATTCCTGTCTGGTTCGCATCATCTAATTTGATTCTTAATTACACTTCTTTTTGATGATCTCAGCAATTTTTGAATGTTTTTTCTATTCCTTTCTCCTCTTCTATCGTTGATCTATTTTTCTTACTCTACATCCAACAGAGTCTTAAGGGCGCTACAATCAGCCTGAAGTTCTGGTATCCTTTGCAGATAATGGATCAAAGCTTTTAATAAGAAAACTTTTGGTTTTGTGCATGCACTTTCCTCTTTAAGCAAAGAAATTGTCTTCAAATACTCTTTTTGATCTGCTGAGTCCATCTTTAGATTTTTTACAGTGTGTTCCATTTGTCTTAATAAAAGCTTTATCTTTTGACCTTTTAGTCGGGGATTTTCGGGATCATCCTGCATGCCCCAACCTAAAGCTTCCATATTGAAAACCGGCTCGGGTCTTCTCTCTAGCAATCCTTGAACTACGCTATCTAGAACGGAGGCAATGAACACAGCTAGCTTTTTAGAATCAATCACGGACTCGATATAACGGAACAGTTGAACATATTGAAAAATAATCCCCTTAAAAAATAAAACAAGATCTCCTACATAATCTTCTAGTTTTTCCCCATAAAAATCTAAAAAAAACCCCTTATACCATGTCATGATTTTCAACTCTAAGTGCTCTATCTCTTTTGTTATTTCGTTGCTTTTACTTAACGGAAAATCGCAAATAGTTGTTAAAAGATGAATACGATTTGAAATAATACTTTCAATCGTTAAATAGATAAAATCAATGAGTTTCTCTCGATCGGATACATAATTTTTATTATAAATTTGCGTTAATCCCTTTTTTATATGTTCCCTAATTAACGAAAAAATTTGCAGCAACAAGTCTTCTTTAGAATGGAAATGTTTATAAAAAGACCCTTTTGCTATCCCGCTTTCTTTTGCAATCTCCTCAACAGACGTAGAATTGTAACCTTTTTCCGAGAATAGGCGGATGGCCGCGTGAATGATTTCGATTTTTTTTTCTTCCACAAAACCCCTCCACGTTAAAAGCTTTCTCTTGGTAATAGTGTAAGCTGTATATGACAAAGATGTCCTAAAGGCCAGTTTTTCAAGCCTTTAGGACATGATGATTCTATTTAAATAGAAAGCCCGTTTTCTTGGTTTAATTGACGCTCCATCTTTTTTTGCTGGCGCTTGTTTTTGTATGTTGCTAATACTGTATATAAAGATGGAACGACGAAAAGTGTCAGTATTGTCGAAAAGACTAAACCGGAAATAATGGTCATGGCCATCGGTTTAAAGAGAACGTCCCCTCTGATTGCAATCGGTAAAAGGCCGACAATAGCCGTCAACGATGTCAATAAAATAGGGCGGAAACGCGCCTCAGTTGCTTTAATAACCGCTTCTTTTAATTCCATTCCTTCACGCCGCGCTTCTTCAATAAACTCAATTAATACAATCCCGTTTCGGACAACAATTCCGGCCAGCGAGATAATTCCCATTACCGTCATAAATCCAAGCGGCGTTCTCGTGATGAACAGTCCAATAAGCGCTCCAGAAGCTGCAAGGTAAACTGTTGTCATAATGATTAAAGGAATGGACAAGGAGTAAAATTGCATTGTGATTAAGATTAAAATTAAAAAGATTACTACAATGGATAGTCTGCCTAAATCGGCAAAAACTTCCGCCTGATCTGAAGTTTCTCCTCCTGTTTCCCATGTATATCCATCTGGAAAATTCATCTTGTTTAGTTTTTCTTTAATTTCCGTCATCACTTCTGTTGCGGTGCGTCCTCTCACATTCGCTTCTACGGTTACGGTCCGCACTAAATTATAGTGAGTAATTTGTTTCAATGAAAAAGATGGTTTGATTTGGGCAAGCTGTGTTAACGGAATTTGTTCTCCTTTTGCGTTAGTAACACTTAGCTGTTGGAACAAGACAGCCGGATCTTCATTTTCATTTTTTAGATAGAGCTTAATATCAATCAGATCTTTACCTGTGTCAAATTGACTGACAGTCACCCCTTCGCTAATCAAGCGAAGCGTACGCGATAAATCGGTATAATTGACCAAGTTTTGATCCATCGCCTGTTTATTGACTTGAAACTCTAAAGCATATTGCTCAATCCCTAGATTATCTTGAATATCGTATGTTCCTTTCACATCAGCAACCAATTCTTTTACCTGCTCGGACAGCGAACGCAGTTTTTCTAAATCGTCCCCGGTAATTCTTATTGAAACAGGCTTGCCAACAGGCGGCCCGGCTTGAGGCAAATCCGGCGCTACTGTAATTCCTGGATACAATTCTTTGAATTTTTTCGCCCACTCTTCGGGCGTTTTTTCTATATCCATCTTTCCTTCTTCACCAACGACTGACAGTTGTCCAACTTCCGGTCCATCGCCTGATAAATTTCCCATGCTACTGAATGCTTGAGGCGCAGCACCACCGGCAGCTGCAGTTACTTTTTTGACTCCCGGTTGTTTTTGGACCCAATTGGCGATTTCTCTCACCTGTCGATCTGTTTCTTGCAATGATGTACCTACTGGCATTTCAACTTTAATCGTAAATTGCGGCTTATCGTCGCCTGGAAATAGTTGAACAGGAGTAAACGGGATCAATCCATAGGCCAATGTTCCGATGAGCAGCCCTAATACTCCAACGAAGAGAGGGCGCTGTAAAACTTTTGGAATAATTTTTCTTGAATAAATATGGGTTAAGGCATGTAGTTGCTTTCCAAGTAATCCTGCCGGTTTATCTTTTCTTTGATCACGGCGTCTTTTTGTTTCATGCCATTCACGAAAAATCGGGATAATTGTAAGCGACATCACCATTGAAGCGAGCATCGAGAATGTGATTACCGTTGGAATGGGCTTAATAAATAATCCCATATTTCCTTTTAAAAATATTAATGGTGCAAAGGCTGCAATCGTAGCCAAAGTAGCGGTGATAATGGAAATCGCTACTTCTTTTGTTCCGTTGATCGCTGCAACCGAAGGGCTTTCTCCTAGGGATGTTAACCTGCGTTCAATGTTATCATTTACTACAACGGCATCATCGACTAGAAGCCCCAGTACGATAATCAAGCCAACTACTGTTATTTGGTTTAACGTAATTCCTAAAGAAGGAAGTAAAAGTAATCCTGCCGCCATCGAGATTGGAATCGCCAATGCTACAGCAGATGCAGTAATCAAATTTAGCCCTAATGTACAAACTAAAATTACAGCAGCGATGGCAGTAAGTGTTTCAACAGATAAATCATGGAACATTTCGTCGACGCGATCTTTTTGTGCATATATCGTTTTAAGATGAACCTCTTTTGGAAGAGATTTTTCCAATTTGTTCAGCATTTTATTGACATTTTTATGCACGCTTGGAACATCGCTGCCCGTTTCTGCGCTCACGCTAATGGTAATAGCCGGTTTTCCGTTGTAATAAGCTAAGTAATCTGGCTTGGCGTGTGTGAGCGTTGCTGTTCCAACATCCTCTAAATAAATCGGAAATCCTTCTTCTGTTCTTGAGATAATAATCTTATTAAGTTCCTCTACATTTTGCGCTTCTTTAATAACGAGTTGATATTTGCGTTCATTATAATCTAAATCACCAATAGGAACTCTTTCATTTTCCGCTTGAATCGCCTGCATAAGCTGGAGCCATGAAATATGATATTGCTGCATTTTTTGCATATCAATATCAACGCGGACTTCCTGCTCCGGAATGCCTTTAATTGTTACATCTGCTACACGGGGTACTGTTCGCAACTGATCTTTCCACGATTTCATTAAATCGCTTAGTTTATAAAGGTCTTCTCGAGAATCGGCATACACAACAGAAGATTGAATGAATGCTTTTGTTAAATTATCATTTACATTCGGCTGATTAGCACCTTCTGGAAGTTCCGCTTCGGCATCTTGCACTTTTTTGCGAAGTTCATCCCATTTTTCTTTTGGATCTACATTATCATCAGCAACAACAACGATCGTTGATATCCCGTTTCCCGACGTGGAAGAAATTTCTTTAATTCCTTGCAACTCTTTGATTTTTTGTTCAATTTTTTTCGTCACCGTCTGCTCTACTTTTTGCGGAGTTGCTCCGGGATAAGTAGTTGTGACAATCGCTTGTCTTATAATAACATCAGGCATTTCCTGCTTGGGCAGCTGAAAAAAACTAAGAACTCCCACTATAACGATCAAGGTAAAAAACAGAAGAGTGATTTTGCGTTTTTTGACGATATATTCAATCATTTCTTTTTTCCTCCGTTGCCTTCACTGAGTCACCATTAAATAATAACTCCGCTCCTCGAACAACTACTTTATCCCCTTCTTTCAAGCCGCTTACAATATGAAGCTTGTTGTCAATTAATTGTCCTGTTTCTACAAACGTTTTAACCGCTTTGCCTTTTACTACTTTAAATACGTAAGGCTTATCTCCGTTACTAATGACTGCTTCAACAGGAACGAGGATGCCATTGTTGTCAGAACTAATCCGGCTCGCTTTTACTACTTGACCCGGGAACCAATCGAATTTGTCGTTTGGAACGACTACTTCCACACTGATTGTTCCTGTGTTGGCGTTTGTTCGTGGATAAATTTTGCTCACTTTCCCTTTTTTCACTTGGTCATATAAGGTAAGCTTGACTTCCTGTCCGACTTTCCATTCTTTAATTTCTTTATCAGGAACAGGAAGAAGAACTTTCAGTTGATCAGTACGGCCCAATCGATAAATGGATGAACCAGCATTGACCATTTGACCGTCAGAAACAAATTTCTCCAATACAACACCCGAAATCGGAGATTTCAATACTGTTTTAGAAAGGGTAAACTCTGTTATTTCTTTCGCGACAAGAGCCTGTTCATAAGCAGCAACTGCCCGCTCTTTAGCGGCTGCCGCTTCATTTTTTGAAGCGAGCGCCCGATCTTTTGAAGCAACCGCTTGCCCTTTTGCGGCTTCAGCCTGCTCTTTTCCAGCCCGCGCTTCTTCCAGCGACGCAGCTACTTGTTTGCGCTCTTCTTGGGTTGCCCCTTCTAAGAGAAGCGACAATGACTGTTCGGCATTCATTACGTCTTTTTGGGCATTGGACAGTTGAAGCTGTATTGCTTCATATTCTTGTTTTGATACAAGTCCTTCTTCATAGAGGGCTTTTATACGCTGGGCATCTGCGCTGATTTTTTTATAGTTTTCTTTCGCTCTTTCAACTGCAAGTCTAGCCTGTGCCTTTTCTTGTTCACGCGCTCCTTTGTTCAATTTATCTAAACTCGCTTGTACACTATGTATGCGCGAATTGGCTGCCTTTATATTTGCCTCCGCAGATTGGATGCCAGCATCGGCAGATTGGACACCAGCATCGGCAGATCCGATGGCCGCCTCCGCAGATTTGATGGCTGCTTGAGCTTCCAGAACGGCTTTATTGGCTTGTTCTACTTGGAGTTGATATTCAGTTGGATCTAATTTGGCTAGAACCATTCCTTTCTGGACTGAATCGCCTATTTTAACATTCGTATCGAGAATTTGGCCTCCCACTTCAAACGAAACGATCGTTTCGTCATAAGGCTGGAGCGTTCCCGAAAGGTTAGAAATAGCATCTAGCGATTCATTTTTTACAGTTGCCACTTGCACAGTTTTAATGTCGTTTTTTTCTTCCTGAACACTGCTTGTTTCCTTGGCAGAACAAGCTGTAGATGCAAAAGCCAAACTAACCGCAGTGATAATTAAAGGCCAACGTTTCCTCACCTTTTCACATCCTCCCTAAGAAAATATACTAATCAGTCATTTTTTGACCAATAAGTCTCAGATTGAATTATAAGTCCTATATCTTATTACTGTCAACAATTAGAATCACATGTACTTATTAACAGAAGCTGGTGCAAAAAATTTAAGATAATTGCAAGTAATCTCGAAATCTCGGAAATACTGATAGGGGATTTCGCTTGTTGTTGATGCAAAGTTTCAATACACTCACGTAGCTCAGGATGATTGTACAGTGTCGCTTTTGCTACATTGACTTCGTCTGCCGCAATATTTTCAATAAATGTACAGCATGAAAAAAGAGGATATATGTTCTTATATTGAACATAGTATCCTCTATCATTATAGTATATTCAACTAAAACTTAGAGGGATTTTTTTACTGTTACTTTACATCGTAACCTTGCTCTTCAATCGCTTCTTTGAGTTTTTCTACACTTACCTTTGTTTCATCATAATCGACATCGACAATACCTTCTTGCAGATGTACTTCTACGTTTTTTACACCGTCTAGCTCTTTAAGAGCGTTCGTCACTGCCATTTTGCAGTGTCCGCAAGTCATTCCTTGTACATGTAATGTAATTGCCATCATCAATTCCTCCTTACTTGTTTCCATGTTTATTTATATTTTCACGCGTTTCAAACGAAGCGCGTTTGTTACAACTGATACGGAACTGAATGCCATTGCCGCTCCGGCAACCCAAGGTTCCAATAATCCAGCGGCAGCTACCGGAATGCCAATGGTATTATAGAACAACGCCCAGAACAGGTTTTGACGAATGTTTTTCATTGTTTTGCGGCTTAACTCAATCGCTTTCGGGATATGGGCTAAATCCCCGCCGACTAACGTAACATCGGCCGTTTCGATGGCAACATCCGCTCCTGTACCGATGGCCATGCCAATATCCGCTTTTGCCAAAGCCGGTGCGTCATTAATTCCATCTCCGACCATCGCCACTCGTTTACCTTGTTTTTGCAGCTCCTCGACGATTTTTGCTTTGTCTTCAGGAAGCACTTCAGCGTAGACATGGTCGATATGAACCTGCTTCGCGATCGCTTCCGCTGTCCGTTTGTTGTCTCCCGTTACCATATACACTTCTATACCCATTTGTTTTAATGTTTCAATGGCTTCTTTTGAGCTTTCTTTTACCGTATCAGCGACAGCTATGATGCCGGCAAGCTGCCCGTCAATGGCAACAAGCATCGCTGTTTTACCCTGTTTTTCAAGTTCCACCATCTCGTCTTCATGCATTGAAATCTCTACAGAACGTTCTTTCATCAGTTTTCGCGTTCCAACAAGGACGTTTTTTCCATCAATGACAGCTTCAATTCCGTGACCGGTAATGGCGGAGAAATGCTCTAACGGCTTAGCCAAAATCGCTCGTTTCTTCCCATATCCGACAATCGCATGAGCCAACGGATGTTCAGAAGCGCTCTCGGCTGAAACGGCATAGTCAAGCATACCTTCTTGGAATTCCAGCACATCTGTTACTTCTGGTTTTCCTTTTGTTACAGTTCCTGTTTTATCCAGCAACACGGCATTAACTTTATGCGTTTCCTCCAAGTACTCACCTCCTTTAAAGAGGATCCCTTTTTCTGCACCTTTACCTGTACCGACCATAATCGATGTCGGTGTGGCCAGACCGAGCGCACAAGGACATGCAATGACAAGAACGGCGATAGCCACCTCAAGCGCCGTTGGCAAATCACCCGGCGCTACAAAAAAGTACCATATCATGAACGCAGCAACCGCAATTCCGACAACAATTGGCACGAAAATCCCAGAGATAACATCAGCCATACGCTGAATCGGTGCTTTCGAGCCTTGCGCCTCTTCGACGATTTTAATGATATTGGCAAGTGCTGTATCTTTCCCGACCTTTTCGGCACGAATGGTTAGTACACCATTTTTATTAATCGTCGCGCCGATGACAGAGTCGCCTTCCTTCTTATCAACAGGAATGGATTCACCGGTAATCATCGACTCGTCTACGGAGGATACTCCGGCGATGACGATACCGTCTACCGGAATTTTTTCGCCCGGTTTGACGAGAATAGTATCACCTATCATCACTTCCTCAAGCGGAACTCTTACTTCTTGCCCATTACGGATGACAAAAGCTTCTTTTGCCTGCAAGCTCAACAGTTTGGAGATGGCTTCGGTTGTTCGTCCTTTCGCCAGTGATTCAAAGTATTTTCCGACAAGTACAAGCGTAATCAGCACGGCACTCGTTTCAAAATACAAACTTGGCATATATTCGGGATCTCCTAATGTTTTGAAAGCTTCGTACAAGCTGTAAAAGTAAGCGGCCGATGTTCCAAGCGCCACCAGCACATCCATGTTCGCACTCTTGTTTCGTAATGCCCGGTACGCCCCTACATAGAAGGGACCGCCAATATAGAACTGAACGGGTGTCGCCAAAAGAAGCTGGAACCACGGATTCATCAAAATGTGCGGCATTGGTAAGCCGATATCAAACGGCATATGAGCAATCATCGTATAAAGAAGAGGCAGTGACAAAACAATTGAAATGGCAAGCTGCCGTTGTTTTTGTTTAAGCAACTCTTCTTTCCGGCCTGCCTGATCTTGTTCTTCGTTTCGGATCTGTCCCTTGTACCCAAGCTTTTTGATTTTCTCTAAAATGTCTTCGACAGATGTAATGCCTTCATTGTATTCTACAACCGCACTGTTTGTCGCCAAGTTTACAGCAGCGCTCGAAACACCTTCCATACGATTTAACCCTTTTTCAATCCGTGCCGCACATGCCGCGCATGTCATACCTTCAATATCCAGCGTCACCTTTTCAGTCGCAACACCATACCCCAAATTCTCAATTTTCGTTTGGATATCAGCTATACTTTGTTTAGCCGGATCATATTTAATCGTTGCTTTTTCCATCGCCAAATTGACATTGGCTTCTACTCCATCCATTTTGTTCAACACTTTCTCAATCCGATTGGAACAAGCTGCACATGTCATGCCGGTTATTCTAAGTGTGACGAGCTTTTGTTCACTCATAAAGCTTTCCTCTCCTTTATTTTGAGAATTGCTTAATCACATCCAATAACTCTCGAATCGATTCTTCTCCATTGCCTTCGCGGATCGCCTTAGAAACACAATGTTTGGCATGACGTTCCAACAGGTTAAATCCTACTTTTTTTAATGCTGCATGAATCGCCGAAATTTGAACCAAAATATCAATACAATAACGATTGTCCTCCACCATCTTTTGCACACCACGCACTTGCCCTTCAATACGCTTCAACCGCTTAATGATGCTTTCAATTTCTTGTTCTGTCCGCGGAACCATTTTTGCGTTCATATTGTTATCTTCACAGTGATTCACTGGTATCACCTCGTTTATTATTAATGATTATCCTTAAATACATTATACGGGTAATGGGTATAAAATGCAACTGAGCTTCTTAATGAATCCAATTGCGTTTGCCAGTCAGCCATAATAAAAACTGAATAGGAAGGGGCAAATGAGTGCGTTAGTCCAATAATTTAAGAAGAAATAGAAATAAATATCGAAAAAACACTTAAATTTAAAAATCCAAGCGTTTTTATTTGTTAACTTCGGTTTAATAACGTGATAATTCAGTTGCGAATTATATAAATGCAGATTGATTTTCCGACATATGCAAAACATTTTGACCCCTTTTTATATTCTTAAACTTTTTGCTTATGTCGATTTGTCAATCTGAAATTATATAGGTTGCTATTTAAAGTGTTTTTTAGTTTTTTCCTCTCTGAAACATATTTTCCCCTATATCTTTCCACGTAAATCAGACAACTTCACTTTATTTTGAAAGCAATTCAAAATCCGGGACAGCTTGCCTTTTAATGTCATAACCTCCAGGTATAGTAATTCGTTTTCCTCCTTTTCATAACGTTAGAACCAATAAGTGATGGTGTCTAATATGCCAAGTAAGATCATCACGATTCCAGCTGCCTTCTGAACGAACCTTCCTGCTTGTTTTCCTTTTTTCATTAGAGTACCGCTAAATCCTAAGTACCATAGAATGAAGATGAAGAAAATAACAGGTACAGAGGTTCCGATGGCAAAGATGCCCGGCAATATCACTCCATAAGACGTTGAGTACACAAGAGGCATTAAAGTCACGAAAAACAGCACAAACATCGTTGGACAAAACGCTAACGAAAAACTGAACCCCATTAAAAAGGAACCTGTTTTTCCTTTCTTTAAAAATCTCTCAGGTATTTTGAACAAGGTGACGTTCCAATACATTTTAAAAAGCCCTAACAAGTATAAACCTACAAGAATGAGAATGGGACCGATCAGCTTTCTTAGCCACGGAAAATATAATGTTAGTGTACTTTGAATCTCTTTCCCCAAAAGCCAGACAATCATCCCCAAACCGGAAAAGGCAATAATTTTACCAAAAATATAAAGAAACAACTCTTTCCACGCAATTCCTTTTTGCAAGGACTGATTACTGTATAACGTGATTGCCCCTAAGTTACCGGTGAGTTGACACGGGGCCATCGCTCCTACTATACCAAGAACAAACGCTGATAAAATGGGGATAGTTGTTGTATGATGTGCAATATTTAAAAACGGTTGACTTAAAAGGTTACTTATTTGACTGAAGAATGAATACATCCTTCCTCTCACCTTCTTCTCTAATCTGATGTCTATATTGTAGCAGTGGATTTTGTAGAAATGTGGAGTGGTAAATAACAAAGACATGCTAATCGCACGCCTTGTCATTAGCCTATAGTAGTTTCCCCTTTACTGCTATAGCAGAAATATTTGCAGAATTTATGGAGTTTGTTTGTTCGGATATGATATTTGTCAATCTTCATAAATCCTTCTAGTTTTTGTTGGTTTGAGTCTTTTTTCGATTGATTTTCTTCCAAGTAAAAAGAAATAAAGAAACAGACAAAAATGTTAATATTACCTTCCCTTTCCATGTCCAATTCATCAATTGATAAACCGAATAGGCTTCTAAAAGTAAGGCAGGTATTTTCCCTATTGAACTGGCAATCATAAAGATAAGTAAGGAAGTTTTTCCTATCGCTGCAACAAAGGTAACGACTCCTGACGGAACAAAAGGAAGAAGCCGCAAAGATAAAACAAGAAAAAAGGCTTCTAAACCTTTTGCTTCAAGCAAACGTCTGACTTTCGGATGAGAAAACAACTTCGTTTCAGAAAGTTTCCTAAATCCTTTACGATATAAAACAAAAGAGACAACGGCCCCGATGGCTTCCCCAGCAAAAGATAAAAAGGTGCCTTTCCAAAACCCGAACACAGCCAAATTGGCAGCGGTTAAAAAAACGCTTGGCACAAGTCCTAAAATACTGATCATTATATTTATAACGATACTAATGAAGTAAGCAGCATTTTCATATGTGTTGAGTAGTGTAATAATTTGCTCTTTCATTCTCTTCCCACCTTATACCTTCCATTTATACCCCACCCCCCAAACAGTTTGCAGAAATCGATCGATCGGAAATCCAGCTTGTCTCAGCTTTTCTCTAATATTTTTCACATGGGAATCGATAGTGCGCTCTTCTGTATTTGCGTTATAGCCCCATAGTGACATAATAATTTGGTCTCTGCTAAACACTCTGCCTGGGTTTTTCAGAAAAAGCCCCAATATGGCAAACTCTTTAGGTGTCAGAAAAAGATCATGTTTATTATATTGAACCTTATGTTGAGCTTCATCCCACACTAAACCTTGAAACTCAATTTTTGGTTGTTTCCCTACCGAACGGCGCAGCACCGCCTCTATGCGGGCAAGCAGTTCGGATTCGTCAAATGGTTTTGTGATATAGTCATCAGCTCCCATATTAAGTCCTTTTACGATATCCAATGTTTGATCTCTTGCGGTCACCATAATAATAGGGACATTGGAAAATTCTCTAATACGTTTACAAGTTTCCCAACCATCCACCTCCGGCATCATAATATCCAATAACACTAAATCAGCTTTGTTATTTTCTAAGTACTGTATCGCTGATAAACCGGATTCACACTTTACACAATGGTACCCTTTAGGCGAAAGATAAAGATCAAGTAAATCTAACATTCGTTTTTCATCATCAACAAGTAATATCGTATACATGCTCCCTCATTCCTCCGGTAATGTAATCATCATTTTCGTTCCTTTTCCGTAGATACTATCCGCATAAATAGAACCTCCGTGGGCTTCAATAATTTCTTTTGCTATCGCTAAGCCCAATCCCGTTCCACCGCTGGCTCTTGATCTTGATTTATCCACCCGATAAAACCGTTCAAAAATATGCGGCAAATCCTCTTCAGGAATTCCTCTGCCTTCGTCTGAAACAATCATCACGATGTTCTTTTTCTCCGTCCTTACATCAATAGAGACGGTAGAACCTTGCTCAGAATATTTTAAAGCATTATCTAACAGATTCATCATCACTTGCTCAAAACGTTTTTGGTCTATATGGACAGTAATGTTTCCATCACAGTGATATATAAGAGACATGTTTTTCGCCTGAAAAGCAGGGTGCATTTTCTCGTATACTTTTCTTAAAAATGAACATAAGTTGGTCGATGACTTATGAATTTGAAATGAATGCTGATCCATTTTTGCTAATTCAAAAAGATCTTTTACTAATTTTTGCATATGCTCTGCTTCTTCATAAATAATAGTCAAATATTTCTCTCTCTCTTCTTCCTTAATGTTTGGTCTTCTGGCGATGTCCGCATATCCTTTTACATATGTGAGAGGGGTACGAAGCTCATGAGAAATACTGGCAAGAAATTCGTTTCTTTCTTTTTTTAAGTATTCTAAATCCCTTGCCAATGTTTGAATGGATTTTCCTAATTGTGCTAATTCATCCTCCCCTTTTACTTGTAAACGGACAGAAAAATCACCTTTACTCAATTTTTCTGTCGCCTGTTTCATGCGAATGAGAGGAATAGTAATCACTCTTGATAAGAAAGCAATAGTTATAATCGTTAAAAATACAGAAAGAATTCCAACTATAATAAAATGATGCTTTAACTTATAAATCATGTTTTGAATGGAAGCTGTATTTTGAAACATATAGACATACCCTTTTATCTTGCCGTCAACCCGAATCGGGCTTACTGTTGAAATATGCGACTCTTTTTGCCAATTTTTTTGTACAATCATACCATCATGGGGAATGTTTTTAACTTCGTTTTTTATTATTCTTTTGGCAAATGGTAAAATATGATCCGAAAAATATAATATATTCCCCTTGTCATCTGTGATAACAACGTCCGTCACCGCTTCCGACTCCATCATGGTGACATGTTCCAATGTAGAAGAGTCATAATTTTTTTCTAACACATCGCGGTGATTATTTCCTCTTGCCAACAGCTGCTCAAATTCCTCATTAATTCTAGAATGAACAAGAGTAATATATAATGACACAAACAAAACCGTTTCTATTCCTAACACAAATACAAAAAATAATAGTCCTAATTTAAACGAGATTTTTCTCATTTTTGTCCCTTCCTTATCAGTCCATTAACTTCCATACAGTTTAGGAAAAACTGTTTTTTGATCTCTTTTTCGTTGATTCCGAGCGATATGGCATATTGGTTCCGGCAAATAAATATTTGTACGCTCTCTCTATTTATGCCTTTGGACGATATTTTTATTTTATAAACTAAATTTGCAGAATTTATGGATTTCAATAAAGTGTAACTGTTGGGGACGATTTCACTTTTATCGTAAAATTATTACAACCGCTCCGTATTCTTACGTTATCATAGCGATAAATTCAATAGAAACCAAATACAAAAGCACTGCAGGTTTAAGTCTACAGTGCTTGCCGTTTGCCAAACACATTTTACTAATTGCTCCCTCTTCCGCCGTCTCAGCGATGTGAACATCATGGGTAATTAATATTAATGCTTGTCGACAAGAAACATCTGAACGGTGTGGTAAAGAGCGTTACAGGTTCTTTTTTATTTTCTTATTCAACATTCGGCTCATGCATGTCGTTCTTAAGCATATAATACTCTATCGCTTGTTGAAACCACTCGTCCTCTTCCTTTGTATGCGGAGACGGAAACTTGTTCCTGAGTTCTTCTACTTCTGCCTCATCTAACCCACTGAAAACTTTCGCTGCTTCTTCACTGACAAATTCAAGGGCTAACTTCATGGTTCATCTTCAAATTCCTCCCATCCAATATGATTGCAGCTGAGGTCATTTCAATCATACTTCCTCACGTAACGGGAGGTGCAAGTGAAACTCAGAGAGGATAAATGTTGAGGAAATGTCCTTAAATAACTAATTTTAGAAATTTTTGAATAGATGAAAAAGAATGACTTTCCCTTAGACTAACAAAAAACTTGAAAAGAAAATCTTTCTACACCAATTTTATACGTAACAAGGTCAAGGATGAGGTTTGATTCTTTCGATATCATGTAATAAATTTATTTAATCTCTTGAATTCCTTTGCCAAAGTTGCCCTTTTAATTTTTTTTGATTTTATGAGGAATTTTATATCCGAGATATTGTCATAGGAAAGCTGTATATGAAAGTAATTAATATATTCGATTATGGCAAAAATATAAATAAAACCTGCAATGGATAATCCGTCTACAGGAAGCGGTAGATCCAGTATGAATAGATCGACAATAAATAAACATGGGGAGAAAAGAATCAATCCAATATTCCACTTCTTTAGATAGTTTAGTCTGTGAATAAAACGGGTTGGTGTAATGGATGTATTTTCTTCTTTTAACCTAATGGAATTCCATTTTTCTCATAAAACTCTCATACGAATGGAGTTATAATATTCTCCGTTATAGAATCCGCAATTTTCTCAATTGTCCTTTAAGCACAACATATCATTCTTCTTCGATTACTTGCCATATTGTTGAATCTAATGATTCTTACAAGAATCCATTACTGTTTCGAGAAACTTTTGCATCGCTAACGTAGCAACTACATTTTTACGTTGAATAAAAAAAGTAGTTACTTCCGCAAATTTTTTAGGTATCTTATAACAAGACAATGGATAGTGATATTGAAAACGATCGATTACCGTTTTCGGTAAAAGGGTAATGCCTAATCCCGCACTGACACATCCTAAAATGGTTTCCAATGAACCGAACTCCATTATCTTGTTGGGCATAATCTGTTCTGCATGAAGCCACTCTTCCAACCTTTTGCGATATGAGCAACCTTGTCTAAATACTAATAAATTACTTTTATTTAAATCTGGTATATCATTTATATCTGTCCCTTTCCTCTGGGCAACAAGCACTAACTCTTCTTCAAAGATTGCTTGTTGGGAGAGATCTTGATGATGAACGGGTCCTGCTACAAACGCACCATCTATTTCATAGGCAAGAACCGATTTGATTAGTTCATCTGTCGGTCCCGTCTTTAATGATAATTCTACTTCTGGATAATGAAGGCTAAAGGAATATAAAAGTGAGGGCAACCTTACAGCAGCTGTTGTTTCCATAGAACCTATCGACAAAGGGCCCTTTGGAATGTCGGAGTACATAATCTCCTTTTCTGCTTCTGTAAATAAATGAATGATTTTATCGGCATACGCTAGGAGGATTTTGCCCGCTGATGTTAACGAAACACCATAACGATGTCGATGGAATAGTGGTGTTTGAAAGTGCGCCTCCAACCTTTGGATTTTGGAAGTAACACTGGATTGAACAAAGTGCAGCTCTTCTGCTGCTTTCGAAATATTTCCGTGTTTGGCCACGATCCGAAACAATTTTAAATCCTCAATATCCATTTTTCCTTCCCCTTTGTTAGGTATCGATATTTTTAATACGTACCATTCGTTTTTATCATTTTACCAAATATTATATCATGAGTAAGATAAAGTTAAACCATTTTTAGAAATAGAGGGAGGGTATTCCGATCAACAAGTCACCACCTATATACGTTGTTATTGGAGGCATTGCCGCTTTAATGATTGTCATGGGTATCGGTCGATTCGCATATACGCCTATTTTGCCGTACCTTCAGGATGCCGTACGGCTTACCGATGTGATGGCAGGATACCTTGCCTCAGCCAATTACTTAGGATACCTGTTGGGAGCTTTCTTGGCAGGAATATCCCAGTGGAAGAAAGGAAAAACATTTTATTTAAGGTTTTATCTCGTCATCAACATTTTGACAACCATTGCAATGGGGTTGACCGATCTCTACTTGCTTTGGTTTTTCTTTCGCTTTATTTCAGGTTTAACAAGCGGACTCGTCTTTGTGCTTGCTTCAAGTATTATTTTGGATATTCTTGCCTTAACCAAGCAATCACTTTGGTCAGGAATGTTTTATAGCGGTGTTGGAATGGGGATTTTCATAACGGGCCTTATTGTCCCTGTTTTGGAGCATTATTTTAGTTGGCGCGGGGCTTGGAGCGGATTAGGCATACTTTCTATATTCATAGGTGTATTCACGTTTCTATGGTTAAAAGAGAATTCGTCAGACAAAATAAAATATCCCTCATCAATCATGCCCTGTCCCAAAGCTTCTCATAAACAAAGGATTTTACCATGGCTTATCGCCTCCTATGGGTGTGAAGGAATGGGGTATAGCGTGAGCGGCACTTTTTTAGTTGCTCTCGTACAGGACATCCCCTCTTTAAGCCATATTCCTTCTTTAAGCTGGGTGTTTGTCGGTATTGCTGCTATTCCTTCTTGTATGCTATGGGCTTGGGTTGCTAAGAAATACAGTAATCTTATCGCTTTACAAATCGCTTTTTTCACCCAAATCGTTGGTGTGATTCTGCCAGTGATATTTTTTAATTTTTACGGAGCTTTGATTGGAGCCTTATTATTCGGAGCCACGTTTATGGGGATTACTACCTTAGCCGTCTCAGAGGGACGCCGTATTGCACCGCATCAAAGCAGTAAAGTAATCGGCTATTTAACGTGTGTGTATGGAATCGGCCAAATGATCGGTCCTTCCATTGCAGGGATCTTAATTGCCAAATCAGGAAACTATCATTCTTCCCTGCTTTTTGCGGCAAGCGTATTAGTTTTTGGAATGTTGTTTTTAGGTATCGTTCAGATTAAAAATAAAAAACTTGAAAGGATGAAAAACAATGCCTTATGTAAACATTAAAATTACGAAAGAAGGAGCTACTCCGGAACAAAAACAACAACTTATTGAGGGTGCCACAAAATTACTTCAAGAAGTTTTAGGGAAAAACCCACAGACAACCTTTGTAATCATCGATGAGGTTGAAACCGACAATTGGGGAATTGCTGGAGAGTCGGTAACGGTAAGAAGAAAGCGGGGACAGTAATTTTTTCAGAAAAAGATTTCATATTTTGGGTAGATTCCGACTTACAAAACCAAAGCTAACAAAGGAAGTCTAAATAAACTAAAAAATAAAAAGGAATAAAAGGCTGTCCCAAACATCCATGACTTACCAGCCACCACGATGAATGAAAATGTATGGGTCTGTGACTTGCTTAATGATGAAGCAGATCACAGGCCGTTTTCTTTTTTGGGGACATAACTATGATTGCATGCCCCTGGATTTTTTGTTTTTTGGAACATTTTCGTAATAAAAAGCCAAGTGTCAGACCCCACAACACAATATATGGGACATCATGTTGGATAAATGAACTATATATTGTGAAACACGTGTGAGGTCAGACCCTTATGAGACAGCCTCTTTATTTATTTTGATTCTGCCTTGGCAAATTTTGTCCAATCCATATTTTTATGTATAGAAGCCCATGGCCGATTATTTTCCCAATGAACTTTCATCGCCAATTGAAACGTCTCTGATAAACATTCATCTGTTAATACTTTCTCTTTTTGTCCTGCCGCTACAATTTGCCCCTCTTTTAACAATAGTACATGTGTCATCTCTTCTATAATTTCTTCAATATAATGAGTGACATATAGTACGTGACATTGTTGATGTGTAATAATCTCTTTCATTAATGATAACATATCTTCCCTTGCTAAAATGTCTAATCCTATAGACGGTTCATCTAATATAAGCAATTGCGGTTTTGCCATTAACGCTCTTCCAATAAGCACTTTTCTTTTTTCGCCTTGTGATAATGTGTCATACGTTTTTCCTTTCAAATAATCGATTCTCAGAAATGTCATTAGCTGTTCAGCCTGTTCACGATCCTCATTGGTTACATTTTCGTATAATCCTATTGAAGCAAATTTACCGCTTATCACAATATCCTCTACCGTTTCCAATCTTAACGTTTGATTAAAGCGGTCATCAAGAGAACTACTGACAAATCCGATTTGCTTTCGAAGCTCGGGCAAGTTCGTTTTCCCGAATGTATGTCCTAAAACAGAAACTTCCCCTTTTGTCGGATATTGATAGCCTGTGACAATATTTAATATGGACGTTTTTCCTGAACCGTTTAAACCTAATATGACCCATTGTTCCTTTCCTTTTACTTCCCAACTTATATCCTTTAAAATAACTTGATTTCCTCTTATAAAGGACACATTTTTCATACTTATGATATTTTCCATTTCACACCACACCTCTGTTTTTTAAGAATATTATAACAAATCAATCAATATATTTGATTGTCCACATAAAAATCTCCCCTTGCAGCAGACCATCCCTCTCTTTCTCTGCTGTAAGGGGAGCTCAGGACTTATTCTATTTTAAATTTGTCATCAACCTCATCACATAGATTCACCGTTCCTCCTTTTTTGCTTCGCATCGTACCGCAATTGGATCTTTTCTTTCAGATTTTTCTCTTTGTTAAGAAGTTCTGATACGGGTTGAATAATTCCTTCACCGAATTTTTGTTTTAACTGCTCAATGGTATTCAATAATGCTTCATCTTTCGCATCTTCTTCATAGCTGAACAAATCTAATTGTTTGGTCGATTCTTTTTTGTCCAATACATCCAGGGCGGTAATTCCCAACAATCTCACTGGATCTCCGTTCCAATGCTGCTTAAATAGCTTCACCGCATATTCAAAAATTTCTTCTGGCTCTTGAAACGGATTCAATAATTTTTTACTTCGAGTCACCGTTTGAAAATCAGCGTAGCGAATCGTAATTTGAATTGTTGAGGAAACGACTCGCTTCCTTTTCATTCGGTTGCTGACCGAATCAGATAACTTTCGCAACACTTCAATAAGGGTATGCTCTTCAGTCACATTATGAGAAAGGGTCGTCGAATGACCGATAGTTTTAAACTTAAGAACGGCTTCTGGGTCAACCGGGCGGTGATCAATTCCATTTGCCCGTTCCTGCAAGTAAAACCCTGTGATGCCAAGTAAGTCTTTTAATACTCCTTTTTCTGTTTTGGCCAATTCACCAATGGTAAAAACACCAATGCTTTTTAACTTTTCAGCTGTTTTTTCTCCAATCCCATGCATCGCTTGAACAGGCAAAGGCCAGAGTATTTTTGGTACATCCCGTTTGCGAAGGACCATAATTCCTAATGGTTTTTTCAGATCGCTCGCCATCTTTGCCAAAAACTTATTAGGAGCGATCCCGATGCTAACGGGAATTTTTAATGTTTCTAACAACCCTTTTTGAATTTGTTGAGCGATTTCAAAAGGAGAACCCGGCGAATAGCGATTGGTTATATCCAAATATCCCTCATCAATAGAAGCGGGTTCCACGATGGGAGAAAAGGTTGCTAAAAATTGAAAAACTTTCGTACTCATTTCTCGATATAGGTCAAAATCAGGTTTCAGGATCACCAAGTGTGGACACTTTTTCTTTGCCTCCCACAAAGGCATCGTCGTATATATCCCAAAATCATTTTTCGCTATATAGTTCGCCGCCAAAACGATTCCCTTTCGTTCTTTCGGGTCTCCAGCCACCACTACCGCTTTTCCTTCTAATGATGGATCCCGCGCGATTTCACAGCTGCAGTAAAAGGCATTACAGTCAACATGTAAAATAACGCGTCCATTCTTAGGATACATGGATTTCATGCCTTTTCTTCCTTTCCGATCGTTTTTCACACAGGATTTGATTCGATCTGCTTCAGTGTTGATTTTTACTCCAATGAAAAAAGACAATAAAATAATGAAAAAATGGATCGTTCAAAGAAAACGATCCTCACTTTGTTTTATTTTATCATTGAAGTAGATGGTTTTATAAGGATCTAGTTTACTTGCTTTCTTTTTCTCATTGACTTTACGCTCTGGAAGTTTGTTCCCTTTTATATAACTCCAACTTAAACTCTCACCATGTGAATCAAGCATGAAAATCAACCAGTGTTCTGTTCGCCTTTTAAATATGTTGAAAAATCAAGTTTGATTTATTATAGATACTTACGAATCGTTTTACGATCAAATTCTGTTTCTTTGGCAATAGATTAAGTACTTCGTGTACATTCATAGTTTCTATTTCACGTAAACTATGACCAGCACAAAATACCTTTGTAGATCCTTCAATAACAACAACCTCAATCTTTACTTCTCTTTTTTCAGCAATCTCTTGAAGAAGAGAACCTAATTCTTGAAGCAATTTTAATGATAATGCGATGAGCGTATATAAACTCCAAAAGAAAAACGCTTGGAATAAAAATCCGTGCGTTTTTTACTCACTTGCGGGACGCATCACGGACGAGATGTGAACGCAAGCCTTTCTTTTTTAACATAATCCCGAAGCCCCACTTCCAATTTGTTCAGCAAATGAAGTGGTGAGTAGTTCAATTGAATTGGAATCGTTTTAATATTTGATTTAGCCGGTGAACTTCTTCCGCCAAAGCAGCTGCTTCTTTTGCCAACATGTGTACCCCAGAGACTTGTTGCTCTATTCCAGTCGCTGTTTCGTGGACAACATTTGTAAAATCTTCAGCTATATAGTAAACGTCTGTGATTAAATGTTGCAGCTCCTCTCCTTCTGCTGTTGCTTTTTCGACGTAAGAACGATTATGACTGATGAGTTCGTTCATTTGTGTAGACATTTCTTGGAATTCGGCAATACTTTTGCTCGTTTTCAAAAGGGAAGAGGTCGTTTCTTCAATGGCATCAACATTTTCATCGACTGCTTGCACAGCCGTTATTAAATCCTTTCGTGTTTTGTTTAGTGAAGATAAAATTTCAGATGCGAAACTATTTGTATCCTCTGCTAGCTTTCGCACTTCTGAAGCGACGACAGCAAACCCTTTTCCTGCTTCTCCCGCTCTAGCGGCTTCGATGGACGCATTTAAGGCAAGCATATTCGTTTGATCGGCAATCGCCGTAATGGCAGAAACCTTCTTCATCACCATATCAGCTTCTTTTGCAACCATTTGAATCAGCTGAGAGGTTTCTCTAATTTTCGTTTGAATGGTGCGCATTTTTTGCTCTGTTTTTTGAATTTGCTCATTTCCAATTTGAGCGGAATCAAGGGTTGATTGAGCCCGTTGAACGGCTTGTTCAATTTCCTTCTGAATTCTCCAAATGCTCTCCATCATCGTTTCGATCCGCGTTTTTGCTTGTTGGACGAATGTTGTTTGTTTTTGTGCCCCTTGACGAAATGTTTCCATTGTAGCAGATACTTCATCAAATGCTTCCGATAGTCTTTTTGCTTCTTCTTTTTGTTCTTTGCTCACTTGATCAACAGAATGTGTGGCTTTAGCAAACTCATTCAAAATGGAACGCATGCCAAGAATGACTTTATTGATTTCATAGCCAATTTGATGGAATTCATTTCGTTTGCCGACGGTGCGTACTTCCGTATGCAAGTTTCCAGATGAAACGGTTCGAGTCACGTGATACCAATTGCGTAAACGTGTAATAAGGACACGGTAAAAACAAAACGAACAAACGAAGCTAACCAAAAAAGCGCCCGATGTTAAAAGAAAAATGTGAAAAAGAGATAAACTTAATAAGAACGAAGCAATTGCGACTGTGATGCTCGGAAGTAAAACGATGGAACTAAACCATGCTTCTAAATAAGGCTGATGAACAAGCCTTCCCATCCGCAAATTAAAGCGCTTTCCATTTCGGTCAGTAAACAATGGACATGACGCATCGATTAAAACTTCCCCTGTATTCCGTTTATAAATTTGCAGAAGGGGAACGTTCGTTGTTGCTGCTTTGCTTCCTACTTCATCGTTAAACGTTATTCCTTCACGCAATCGATTTGTATGAATGATTGCATATCCTGATTCATCGACAATAAGAAAATATTCATCATGCTCTAACCGTTTATCTAAGATGTGGCGCAACGTCTCCAATTGCTCTGAAATAGACATGTCAGGATGAATGGTTCGTTGAATTTCTTCCGCTACTCGCTGAACTTTGTTCAATGCTTTTTGTGCCACTTTTCTCTTTAATAATTTTTCCAATTTTGTAACCCCCTCCCCTTAATAATAATATACACAATTTTAAGACTATTAAAAAGAATAAAAAATTAGGTACTAACGGTAACGGAAAAATGAAGAACTTGCTCAATGAGAAACAAATCGTGAAATTCACCGTGAGTCAGAAAAACTCGATGATATTTACAGGAAGAGATTTTAGGAGGAATAAGTTTGAGCGGTACTAATTTAAGATAATACGACTATTAGTTAACATAATTTTATTATAGTTAATATAAATAATAACGTTCTTTATTATTTTTTCTAATAAATAAAAAACTGCCCCTATTACTCGAATAGAGGCAGTCTCTCATGAGGAAGTTCTCCCTCATGATTCCAATAATAATTGCTCTGGATCTTCGAGGAGTTCTTTTACTTTCACTAAAAAGCCGACCGCTTCTTTTCCGTCAATAATGCGGTGGTCGTATGACAGTGCCACATACATCATCGGACGGTTTTCCATGCGCACTTCATCGATGGCGACAGGACGAAGTTGAATTTTATGCATTCCTAAGATGCCGACTTGCGGTCCGTTTAAAATTGGTGTGGACAGTAACGAGCCGAACACTCCGCCATTGGTAATGGTAAATGTGCCGCCTTGCAAGTCTTTTAAGCTTAATTTGTTTTCACGCGCTTTTGTCGCTAAGTGTAAAATTTCCCGTTCAATTTCGGCAAAATTTTTCTTGTCTGCATCGCGCACAACCGGAACGACTAAGCCTTCGTCCGTCGACACGGCTACCCCGATATCATAGTATTTCTTCACGATGATTTCGTCCCCTTGAATTTCCGCGTTCAACAGAGGATATTTTTTCAATGCCGCGACGACGGCTTTCGTAAAGAAAGACATAAAGCCGAGCCGTACATCATGTTCTTGATAAAACGCATCTTTTCGACGGTTGCGCAAGTCCATAATCGCCGTCATGTCAATTTCGTTAAACGTTGTAAGCATCGCCGCTGTGTGTTGAGCTTCTACGAGCCGCTTCGCAATCGTTTGGCGGCGTCTGGACATTTTTATTCGTTCCACTGGTTTTTCCGGTTCAAACAGATCAGGCATCGTCGGTTTGACTGTTTCCGCAGTTGGTGCCGATTGAACCGGTTGATTCGAATACGCTTCTACATCTTGTTTACGTATGCGGCCAAGCGGATCAAATGGCGTCACTTTGGATAAGTCAATCCCTTTTTCGCGGGCTAGCTTTCTCGCAGCTGGTGAAGCAACCGGTCGTTGCGCTGGTCTTGCGACTGGTTCCTCCTTGACCGGCGTCTCTTTTACAGCTGCCGTTTGACTTAGCTCTTCCTTTTCTGGTTGCTGTGGTGTTTCCGCCGCCTGTGGCACGTTTGCTTCCGCTTCTGCTGACACAATGGCGATTGTATCCCCTACTTTGACTGTATCCCCTTCATTAAATAGTAATTTGGTAATGACCCCTGATTCTTCCGACATTAATTCCACATTGACTTTATCCGTTTCTAACTCGGCAATCGGCTCCCCTTTGTTAATAAAATCTCCCGGTTTTTTAAGCCATTGAAAAATGGTCCCTTCCGTTATCGATTCCGCTAATTCTGGTACTTTGATTTCTGCCA
This sequence comes from Paranoxybacillus vitaminiphilus, assembly GCF_003259935.1. Lineage (GTDB taxonomy): Bacteria > Bacillota > Bacilli > Bacillales > Anoxybacillaceae > Paranoxybacillus > Paranoxybacillus vitaminiphilus. Next base: position 54,604 of record NZ_QLMH01000013.1, read on the forward strand.
CTGTTATATCTCCTTTCGCCATTTTCGTTTTTATCATTCAAAAATTACGAACGTGTGAATGCCTGGTTGATAATGCGTGCCTGCTCTTTTTTATGAACAATTGGATCGCCTTCTGCCGTACTAGAGCGTCTTCTGCGGCCGATATAAGAGACTTGAACTCCCGCAGGAGCCAATGTAAGCAATCGAGGCTCTACAAAGTTCCAAGCTCCCATATTTTTCGGCTCTTCTTGCACCCATACGATTTCTTTGAGATTCGGGAACTGTTTGACGTAACGAGAAATTTCCTCCATTGGGAATGGATATAATTCTTCTACCCGTAAAATATGGAACCAGTCCTTGTCTTTTACTTCGTTTAATTTTTCCGCTAAATCAATCGCGATTTTACCTGAACATAAGATTAAGCGTTCAACCTTCTCAGGGGCATTTCCTAATCCCGGTTGTGGCAGCACCGGTTGGAAACTTCCTTCACTCAAATCCGCTGCTCCTGATACGACCAACGGATGACGCAATAAGCTTTTTGGCGACATAATGACAAGCGGCCGCACTTCTTCTTTTTGTAAAATCAGCGCTTGACGGCGTAAAATGTGAAAATATTGCGATGATTTCGTCATATTGGCGACCGTCCAGTTATTTTCAGCGGCTAATGAAAGAAATCGTTCCAAACGGGCGCTTGAATGCTCAGGTCCTTGTCCTTCATATCCATGTGGAAGCAGCATAACGAGACCGGATTTTTGTCCCCATTTTGCTCTTCCCGATGAGATAAACTGATCAATGATGACTTGGGCGGAGTTTGCGAAATCACCGAATTGCGCTTCCCACAGCACTAGCGTTTCGGGAGCGAATACGTTATAACCGTATTCAAATCCAAGCACGCTCGCCTCGGACAGAGGACTATTATGAATCGCAAAAGACGCCTTGCTGCCCGATAGCTGGTGCAGCGGCGAAAACGTTTTTCCTGTTTTGTCATCGTGTAAAATCAGATGACGTTGGGCGAACGTTCCTCTTTCTGAATCTTGGCCCGTCAAACGAATTGGAATGCCATCTTGAAGGATGGTCGCAAATGCGAGCGCTTCGGCATGCGCCCAATCGATTTTGTTCTCTTGAAACGCGGTAATGCGCCGCTTTAAAATTCGTTCCAATTTATTAAATACGTGAAAGCCGTCCGGCCATTGTACAAGTTCGCGGTTTATTTGTTCAAGCACGTTAACCGGTACGCTTGTATCAATTTTTGGAATTCCTTTTTCCGCTACTTCCGGCGGATTCATTTCATAATCAGGTTCTTCTTTTAGCTCAGCTACTCTGCTATAAGCTTCTTGCAGCTTCTTCTCCACTTCTTTGGCAAAGCGATCCACTTCCTCTGCTGACGGGATGATCCCTTGCTGTTCGAGACGAGCAGCGTAGAGCTTGCCGACAGTCGGATGTTTACGAATGATTTGATACATTAACGGATTGGTCGCGGCTGGTTCATCCATTTCATTATGGCCGTGACGACGATATCCGATTAAATCAATTAAAAAATCTTTCTTAAATGTCTGACGGTAAATGAAAGCCAAATGAGCGGCTGCAAGCACTGCTTCCGGGTCGTCTGCATTGACATGAACGATCGGAATTTCAAATCCTTTTGCTAAATCGCTTGCATATTTTGTAGAACGAGAATCCTCGCTTTCCGTCGTAAAACCAATCATATTGTTCGCAATGATATGGATCGTGCCGCCTGTTTGATAACCTTTTAACCGGCTTAAATTTAACGTTTCCGCTACTACCCCTTGACCTGGAAACGCCGCATCCCCATGGATTAAAATGGCGAACGATTTACTCTCATCTTGTTCAGGAAAACCAGGTTTATCGCGAGTTTCTTGAGCGGCCCGCGTATAGCCGACAACAACAGGGTTGACATATTCCAAATGGCTTGGGTTATTGGCTAAAGTAATAACGGCTCGAACGGTGTTCTCATTCTTGATTTTTCGATCTAATCCTAAATGGTATTTAACGTCGCCCGTCCATCCATATGTAATCCCAATTGAACCTTCGGATGGAATCAAATCTTTATTTGGTGCATGTTGAAATTCCGCAAAAATCATTTCATAAGGCTTCCCTAATACATGCGCCAATACATTCAACCGGCCGCGATGAGCCATTCCGATATTAATCAATTTTGTTCCTTTTTGCACAGCTTCTGAAATAATTTCATCCAGCAATGGAACCAACGTATCCACACCTTCAATGGAAAAACGTTTTTGGCCGACGAATGTCCGATGTAAAAAATGCTCAAATACCTCCACTTCGGTCAGCCGTTTTAGCAGTTCCATTTTCTTTTCATTCGAGATAGCAGGTCGATAGCTGCCTGACTCCACCATTTGTAAGAGCCAGTTTTTTTCTTCTACATCTTGGACATGACCAAATTCAAACGCTAGTTTGGACGTATAGACTTCTTTTAAATATTGAATCGCCTCAAACGCATTTTTAATATGGTTAGGCAAATACGGGCTTATAATGGAAGAAGGGATGGATTTTAAATCATCTTCTGTTAATCCGAACTTTTGAATATCAATATGACGCGAATCTTTTTCAGACGTTTCTAATGGATTAATCTTGGCATCCAAATGACCAAAAGTACGAATATAATCGGCCAATTTGACTGCCTGAACATATTTTTCTAACAAGTTTGCCGATACATTTGTGTGATGCACAACATCTTTCGGCTTATTATCGTTATTACTGTCCGAAAACTCAGGCGGCCCCCAGCAGTCAAACCACTCTTTCAACTCTGGATCAACCAAACTTGGATTTTGTAAATACCGTTCATACATTTCCATAACATATCCAAGATTTGGACCGTGAAACTTTTCCCATGGATTTTTGAAGCTGTCACTAAGCGTGTTCATTTTTGAATACCCTCCAAAGCTAATTAAATACGCCTTACATCATGATTAATCCCCGTTTTTCCACACTACTTTTACCATGAAAGAGGGTGCTACAAAACACTCAAAATAATGCATCCTTGTAGTAAATAGTGATATGGCTAATTGGAAATCATAGTCATATCCACCCTTTGAACATGTTTTTGTCAACCGAATTTCCAACAGAGTGTATTTGTTATGTGCATTTATGTATGGATGATACGTTTTGCAACACGCTCATGAAAAATAAAACGATTACATTTCCATTTTACTATTGTCTAGAAGAAAGTCAAAATAATATTACTTTTCCTATTTTTTTGTCGTATATAATTGCATAAAAAGAGCCATGCTTCTTCCTCTTGACAGAATCATATCCTAGCAAGCTATGTAAACTGTAACTTACTATAAATTCAACTTAAGCTTTCGACATATGAACAAACCTCACTCCTTTGCGCATTTTTTCTGCCCAATGGGATGCACCGGAAAATTAAAACTTAGAAAAGTTAAATTTTCCGCATGTTAAAAAATCAAGTTGGACCTATATAGATATAATCCACTCTATTATAAGAGTAACTTTCACCATATATTTGCAGCAACAATTCCTAGCAAAATTCCGATCATAGCGCTCGATAGTGTTCCGATAAGATAATACTCTGCGAATTGTTTATGTTCAAATTGCTTAAATCGGGTTAATGTTTTTAAGGCTGCTAGAAAGGCAAGTCCCTGTGGTAAATCGATCATCATCAGGATGACGATGAGAGCCCGCTCTAGCATGCCGATGATTTGACCAATTTTGGCTGGTGAATCATGAAAATACTGTTCTGTTTTGATAGTGGTAATTTCTGTTTCTGTTCTTCCATCACTTTCATATTTCGTTTTTACTTCTGTCTTTTCATCGGATAAGCGATATATTCCCTCTTGTAATTCGTTGGTTGGAGCAAGATTTTGTAAGAGAATTCCAAGAAAATAACCAGTTCCATAGGTGGCTAAAACAAAAACACAAATGGTAGCGGTGATCTTTTCATAAATACCAAAATCACCATAAAACGCTTGGATACTGTCCATCAATGACCATTCTGACGTAGTGAAATAATGAAGTACAAAAATAATGGTCAAAAAGTGAAGAACTTGATCAAGGAGAAACAACAGTGCTTGACTACTTACTTTATTCGTTTTTTTGCTTAATTTTATTTTTCCGTAATCAATGACATAATGGGAAATAGAGATCAAAAAAATGGCTTGTCCAAATGAACGAAAGGTCGCACTAGTAATAGATGGATTGATGACAGAAATCACGAGACTAGCCATTCCCATTAAAAGAGCATGAATGGCCACATGCTTAACGAGTGTAACGATGGGTTTATCCTTTCTCTGCTCGATAAATTGATCCGATTGAAAAATAAAATCCCCTAGTAAATGAGCAGCATAAAAATAAATCCACAAATTTATCGCTCCTTACGATTCAAAAGATTTTCATACATCAACAGCAATTGAGTCAAGCTATCTTCTACTGCTTTTATTTTTTGGTAATCAGCACGTTTCAGTAAATAGCTAACGGTGGAAATGGGTGATTTGTACCCTAAATATTTTCCAATTTTTTCATACGTCCATTCGGGAAATTGTTCAATCAATTCGATGACTTGTTTTTGCTTATCGGTCCATTTTCGTTTGGTTGTGACAATAACATTTAATAAGGCGTTAAGTGGTTCGTGCGGGACAAGTTCGGATGAAAAATAAAAGCTTGTCTCGGTTTCAATATCATTCCAAATTTTTGCTTTCTCGCCTTTTTCCTTTAGTTGTTTGTCCCTTGCGACAAATGCATGTAACACCGCACTTCCATTCATCGTATGAACGTTTACTTCATCCGTTTCCAGCTCGCCAATGCCAATGCCTAAATAAAAGGGACAACGATGGAGCTGTGACTGTTGAAAAATATAGTCGATCAGCGGATAGGCATTGGCAAAGTTTTTTATAACGCCAATGAGTTCATCGCCATTCCTAATGGCAAACGGAACAAGCAAGTCTTGCTCAAATTGTTGGTTGATTGTCTGTTGGCATTCTTCCAATACGTAAATTAAATGGTCTTTCTTCATCAGTTTAGATTGTTTGACATCTGCTGCGAAACAGATTGCTGGCGTTCGTTTCATAATATCCCTCTTTTTATTGATGAATATATATCAACATTTTAGATGTTGTTGAAAATATATCAACATATATTTACTGATACAAGGATAGTAAAAATTCGCTACATTTTCAACATCCAATTTATTGTGAACAGGATTATACGATCCGTATTCATCTCACTTAGCAGGATATCCATGACTATCTTCGCACCAGAACTGTCCTTTTATCACCTAGGTAGGCACTCCTTCATACACTGGAGAGAAGGATAAGATGGAAGGAGGCCTACGTAATGAGCTATTACAAAGAAGATAATTATCGTGTTCCTAAAATGGTAAGTGTAGTTGAACCGTACGTATATGAAGCATTACAGTCCGTAAGAGGTAAACACGTAGTTGTCCAAACCACTCATGGTAACGTGCGTGGGATCGTGAAAGATGTTAAGCCTGACCATATAGTGATCATGGAAAGAGAACATCCATTTTTTGTCCGTATCCAGCAAATCGTTTGGATTATGCCGGACTAACTGAATTGTGTACTGAAACATGCCTCTCCCCTCATACATTTTTATGAATAGACTGTGAGGAGGGGAAGGCTTTGATTACGCGCATTAATAGATTAGCGATAGAATTGCCAATGCCGAAAGAACCTGATCCGAACGGCGCCGCAGCTGTGCAAGAACTGCTTGGTGGGCGTTTTGGTGAAATGTCCACTTTAAATAACTATATGTTTCAATCGTTTAGCTTTCGTGGAAAGAAAAAACTTAAGCCGTTTTATGATTTGGTTGCCAGCATCACAGCGGAAGAATTCGGGCACGTAGAATTAGTAACCAATACGATTAATTTAATGATTCAAGGAACCACGTTCCCGGGGGATCCAAACATCACTCCGATGCAAAACGCAAAAGATCTGCGGAACTCTCAACATTATATTGTTACAGCCCAAACAGCCCTCGTGGCAGACTCCATGGGAAAACCGTGGAACGGAGACAATGTTTTTAATAGCGGCAACTTAATTTTGGATTTGCTTCATAACTTTTTCCTTGAGTGCGGGGCACGTACTCATAAAATGCGCGTGTATGAAATGACTGATAATCCAGTGGCGCGTGAAATGATCGGATACTTACTTGTCCGCGGCGGCGTACACATCACTGCTTATGCAAAGGCGCTGGAAATAGCTACAGGAGTAGACATGACGAAAATGCTGCCGATCCCTAATCTTGATAACAACGTCTTTGATACAGCAAGAAAATACGAAGCAATGGGCATTCACCGCAAGCTTTATACATGGAATTTTGAGGGCGAATATAAAGATATCGCCCAAATTTGGAAGGGTGTCAGTCCGATTGACGGACAGCCGCTTGAAGTGGTGGAAGGAACACCTGCAGGAGGTCCGATTCCGGAGTTAGATGAACTTCCAGAAGAATTCGCACCCGGCATCTCCCGAGAAGATTTCGAGAAAATCTTGAAGCGGCTTCAAAGATCGGCAGGGTTATAGAGGAAGCGGCTGTTTTTGACAACAAAGACAAAGTTCGTTGCTAAATATATATATTGAATTATCAAGACCTAAATAAAAAGGTAAGCACATATTGTCATGTCTAATATGTTTGCTTACCTTGTTTTTATTCCATTAATATTCCTCGTTAGCTAAATTTTCACACTGTACAAAACAAATTCCAGCTTAAAAGTATTCTGTACTTAATCCAAAATAAATAGCTAATGAAAGGGCAATAAAAAATACGAAAAATATCATCTTTTGGATTTTGCTCCAGCTTTTCATCCAGCCCCATCTTTTTCTATCGACATCAAACCAAAAGAAATCAACAAGAACAGCTAAAACAATAATTAAGACCATTATAAAAGAACTCATTCACCCCCCTCCTATCCGTTCATACATTTTTTTACATATACGTTCTTGTTTAGAGAAAAGTTTCATTAAAATCTTATCCTACTTTTCAACGCTAATTACCTTTCGTTAAACAAGGTATGATCAAATACCTATGTTTCCGCAAATTATAATGAAGGAGGTTGTTTCGGTGAAAACTTTTTATAAAAAGAGGCAAGTTCTTTGGTATTGTAAAGTTAACAATATTACTTCTCTGCTTAATACTTGAAGACGATACTAACTTTTTTGATATTTCTTGTCATTAACTGCAAAATGTGAAGTAGCGACAAAAAGAACTACCATAACTAAAATAGTGATCTTGCTACTGATAAAATTGTTTTTAAAACTTTCATTTTTGTTTTATCCTCCTAAAACTTTAATAAATAGAAAAAATTAACTTTGTTATAATTATTATATAATTCAAGAAACCTTTAATATTTATGTAAATTTTGTGAATATTATGATATGTGTCAAAGGAAATTTTAAAGCAGGATTTAAATACAAAAATTAATCAAATAGAACAAACTAGCGAACACTAGAACTTGTTGAGCTAAAGTGTGAATAGTTGAAAAACAGATAGTAAATAAAATAAGCTTGAAGAATGATCTTATCAGGAACTAAATTATAAAAGCCTAAAAAATAAAGGAGCGCACATCTTATACACGACCAATCTGTACACTCCTTTTATCTTTTATTAAACTAAAGAATCTTACATAGAAGATAATAAGTAAAAGCCGAGTTCCTGTGAACCCGGCTTTGCTAGTGGATATATTATGAAATAAAGGAAAGAAAAGCTCCTGCGCCGGCGGAAAATACAACGACAATCCAAGGCGGAAACTTCCAGACCGTTAATAAGCCAAACGCGGCTAAAGCAAGGCAAAAATCTAACGGACTTTTAATCGCTTTCGTCCATACAGGATGATATAGTGCTGCGAGTAAAATTCCCACAACAGCTGCATTGATACCGTACAGTGCTGCTTGAAAACGAGGATGATGACGAAGCCAATTCCAAAAAGGAAGGGCTCCAAGGATTAACAGAAAAGAAGGTAGAAAGATAGCAAGAGTCGCCACTACAGCTCCTTTCCATCCGAAACTTGCCATTCCTAAGTACGATGCGAATGTAAACAACGGTCCGGGTACTGCTTGTGCTGCTCCGTAACCGGCTAAAAATTGATCGGCTGTTAGCCACCCTGTAGGAACCACTTCTGCTTGTAATAATGGAAGGACAACATGTCCTCCACCGAATACTAAGGCGCCGGATCGATAGAAGCTATCAAAGAGCGCAATCAAATTCGAGTCAGTGAACTGCCGGACTGCAGGAAGTAACCCTAACAAAACAAAAAATAAAATAAGCAAGATACTTGCTGCCTTCTTATTAAACGAGATAGAAATCAGTACTGATTTTGAATCAGGCGTGCTTCGGAACAAAAACCATCCTATAACTCCAGCTCCTATGATGATTCCCACTTGACTAAAGACACTCGGAATAATCAAAGTCAAAATCGCTGCTGCGATGGCAATGGTGGCACGCGGACGATCGGATGCAAAGTTTTTTGCCATGCCCCACACAGCTTGAGCGACTACAGCGACTGCCACAACTAGCAATCCATGGAGCCAGCCAGCCTCACTAAAGGAAGTTCCTTTTAAAAAGTAGGCAAACAAGACAAGTGCAATGACAGAAGGGAGGGTAAATCCAAACCAAGCGGCAATCGCTCCCCAAAAACCAGCTCGCATAAATCCAATCCCCATTCCAACCTGGCTGCTTGCCGGCCCCGGTAAGAATTGACACAGTGCGACCAAATCTGCGTATGTTTTTTCATCTAACCATTTTCGCCGGTTCACATATTCCTCGCGAAAATATCCTAAATGAGCAATAGGCCCCCCGAAAGAAGTCAATCCTAATCGGGTAGCAGTTTTCAACACTTCCCAAACAGAACCTCTTTGTTTCTGTTGCAACTTAATTTCTTGATTCAACGCCTATTCCCCCTAATGATATAATATCTTGTACTGCTATGACGTACTGTACCACATGTAACAAACTCACCAAGTTTAAGCGCGTTAATCCTTTATTTCTTTAAATAGCTCATAAGCTTTTTCTTTCGCTTTCATAAGTACCTCATTTCCTTTTTCGGTTGTTCTGTAATATTTTCTAATCTTCCCTTCGACATTTTTTTCTTCTTTTTCTAATAGACCATTCACCTCCATATTGTGCAGTAACGGATACAACGTTCCAGCGCTCATCTCATAACCATGTTTCTTTAGCTCTTCTAACATCCATGAACCAAATATGGGCGCTTTTTTCGCGTGATGTAAAATATGTATTTGAATAAAACCAAGGAACAATTTACGTAACACTTTATTTTCCATCGTGATCCCCTTTATTATCAATGTTCGATATCGAAAATCGATAGCATCGTATCACGTCTACATGGTGTTTTTCAAGAGAGACATTATTAAGATAATGTTAATTTTGTGTACCTCTCTCTTAACAAGAACCAAAAACGTTCTTTTTATCCAAAAGTCATTACAAAGATCCATACATAAAAGTTACGTTTTATCTCTTTTTCTTGTAATGTACGATTATGTAAAAGTTGTTCAGTTAATTAACACCCCCGAACATACCAAAAGGGCTTTTTTTAGTCCCAAAAAATCTTCTAACAGGAATGCTTATTTTTAATACGAAAAGGCACTAGGAATCATCCTAATGCCTTTCTAGTAAAATTAGCAACACTCACGATTTGTCGATGGGCAGCATTCACTTTCCATAATGGCTTTGTCTGCATCATCTTGTTTTTCTTTTACTTCAACAATTTGAATATCGCAGCAACCTTGCTTTTCTTTTGAACGGCCAAATATTATTTTCAAGATGTTCATTTGAAGTTCCCCCTTAAATGATATAAAATAAAAATCCTGATAATGTCGCCATCGTCATGACAGAACCGACAAACGCAAAGACCAGCTTCCTTCTAAAGATACTGTGTAATAATGTGATCTCCGGTAAACTTGCCCCTGCTGAACTAATCATCAATGCCATGACAGGTCCCAGTGCCATGCCTTTTGCAATCAACATTTGCGAGATCGGAATCATTGTGGAAAGACGGATATACAAAGGAATTCCGATGATTGCTGCAAGTGGAACAAGCCACCATTTATCACCTCCCATATAGGATGATATCCATTCTGTCGGTACAGCACCATGAATAATGGCTCCAATGCCTGCACCCAAAAGCAAATATGGATAAACTGTTTTCATTAAGTGAAAGGTCTCCTGTAAAGCTTCTTTCATGTTTCGTTTCTTTCCAATCTCTACTTCTCCCTTCACCATTACTTGCTTCATTTGATTTTCAAATCCGAGTTTTTCAAGCGTAAAACCAATCAGTATGGATAAAATAGTTGTGATAATGGTATAAGAAACTGCTACTTTTACTCCGAGTGTCGCAGCCATTAGTGTCAATATTGTTAGATCCAGCACAGGCGAAGCAAATAGAAAAATCATCACAATACCGAAACGGACTTTCTGATTTAAAAGCGATACGACAACCGGGATCGTAGAACATGAGCAAAACGGTGTCACAAAGGCAAAAGCGACAGCAATCAACGCTCCGAATAACGGATGATGCTTTGTTAACAAACTTTGCATGTTAGCATAAGGAATATATCCTTCTAAAAAGTTAATAACGAACGAAATAGCAAAAAATAGAAGCATTAATTCTAACGCAATATAAAGAAAGTCTTGAAGAATTGCTATGCTCATTTATTATCTCTCCTTAATTTTATTTGCAAAATACAAATATAAATTTAACAAATAGGCAAGCCTTAAACTTGCCTCAAAATAGCGGCTTGCAACAAACACTTGATTTTGCCATACAGTCGTTTAATAACTTAATGGAGCGTAGAACTGTTTCTTTTTCAAACTCACTCATATGTGAAAATACTTCATTTAAATATTGATTCATCTCTGTATCAATTCTCGCAGCCACGTACTTTCCTTCTGTCGTCAACGATAAAATATATATACGCCGGTCTTTAGGATATGGTGTTTTCTTGACTAAATTCATCTTAACAAGTGTTTGAATTTGACGGCTAAATGTCGTAATGTCCATAGCAAGAGCGTCAGCCACCTGCTGCATGGACGGTTCTTTTAAGCGATCAATTTCATATAAAATGTGGCTTTGAACAAGAGAAATCTCGATTCCGCCGACTGAGCAGCAATTTTTGTTTAAAAGCCCAAATCGTTTAGTCATGACTTGGAATAGTTCGCGAACATTTTCCATCTTCTCACCTCTTAATAGCATCATATCATATTATTTGTATTTTACAAGTAAATAACAAGAAAAAACTGCCTATTTTTTCGACAGTTTTTCAAGTTCAATTTATTCTGTTAGCCAACCTTACTCATACTGCGCAAGATACACTGCAAGCCTTTAATGGGTTTCTTTTGGATTTTCTTTCTCCATACGCTTCATTCTCTACTCAACAATAATATACGTTTGAACATTTATAGCTGACTTATTCAAAAATAACGATACTTCAAGCAACATCTTGAGCCATTCATAAAAACCTGCATGACTATTCGGATCGAAGACAATCTTTATCAGTATGGTTCTTTATTTAACATAAAGCCCCCCCACTTCAAATTTGCGTTAGCAAATGAAGTGGGGGCAGTTCACTTAGTTAGCCGAAACCGCTTGTTTTATTTTTTTTACTGGTTTTTGCCAATATTGTTCATTTCCAGGTAAGTCATCAAACCAAGTGGCATCTTTTGGACAATCCAAAACCATAAATTTTCCATATTGACTATCATCTCTTGCTTGATGATATTTTAGATAGGCTTTGCCATTTTCGATTGCTAGTATTTCAATTTTTCCTGAGGTATGGCTCATAACGAGGCGAACACGTTTACCTAATCCCGATGTTCTTGCTTTTGCTTGTTCAACGATTCGATATACTTCTTCCAACGTTAATACGAAATCGCTGTTTCCCGCTACCGGCCTATTCACGAAGAAGTAATATGGTGTTACTCCTGCCCATGAAAGTTTATTTAACAATTCTGCTAACACTTCAGGATCATCATTGATTCCTTTTAAGACAGGAGTTTGGTTCACAACGATAACTCCGGCATCGTGAAGAGCCTGAAAAGCTTTACGTGCTTCCTCTGTTATTTCGCGTGGATGGTTCACATGCGCCATGACATAGATGCGTTTTTCTGGTGTGGAATATTGACGAAACACATCAAGCAGCTCTTGGTCTTCATAAATTCTCATAGGATTAAATACAGGCAATTTTGAACCGAAACGAATGATTTTAACGTGGTCAATCGCTCGCAATCTTTCTACGATATACCTAATTTTTTTGGTTGCCAAAATAAGAGAGTCTCCACCAGTCAATAAAACATTATTTATTTCAGGAGTTTGTGCAATATATTCTATACCAGGTGTTACATCGGACATCGCTTCTTTCACATCACTGCGAAACAAACGTTTCCGAAAACAAAATCGACAATATGCTCCACAAACTTCTGAAACGATGAGTAATGCAGTCGTTTTATACTTGTGCTGGCACCCTGGCACTACATAGTTGGTATACTCATCGGAAGCATCCCAACGACCATATTCGTTTAATTCTCCTTCATTCGGTATAACCAATTTCCGTATAGGGTCGTTCGGATCATCCCAATTAATTAGATTAAGATAATAATCATTCACTCTAAATACAAATTTGTTAGTGATTTCTTTTAATTTTTCTCGTTCTTCTTTAGGAATTTGTGTGATTTTTTCAATATCTACAATATACTTTGGTTGTGCCATCACACCATCCCTCCTTTTAAAAAACTGCTTCTATAAATAAAACTAACAAAAAAAAGGAAGATATGCAAAGTTTAACATCAAAACCATCGTCGCTCCCTTTTCTAAACATATATCTATACACCAGATCTCTTATTTCTGGCAACTTCATCAAATAATTGGATTCTTTTTTTGCATTCTTCTATTTCTAAACTAAATCCCCATTTTTCACCGTAAACAACACTCCATTCGTTTTTATATATCGCTTCCGTTGTATAGAAAAACAATTATTTTTTATAAAATAAAAATAAGGCACTAAATAGTAAAACAATCCCTGCCATTCTTTTGATATCAAATGGAATTTGTTTTCCACCAAGCAAGCCAAAGTGATCGATGATCGAACTCATCACCAATTGTCCGACGATAATAGCCATTATTGCAGTTGCAACTCCAATTTTTGGCACAACAAGTACCATGACAAAAACATAAAAAGCACCTAGTAAACCGCCAAGCAATTGCCACTTTGGAACGGAAAACATTTGAAGCAAGTTACCTGTTCCGAAAAACAATTGAAATAGAAATAACGCAATTGTTCCAATCAGAAAGGATACGAATGCACCTTCCATGACACCGATTCTTTTTCCAAGACTGCCATTTACTCCAGCTTGAATAGATGTTGCCATACCCGCTATCACAGCAAAGAGCATCAATAACCACTTCATTTTTACACCTACATTCCTACATTTTTCATTTATAGTATTTCGTCAAAGATATAGAATTCTCCTTCACGAAACTCCTTAATTGAAATAGTTTTTCTTTGGTTTTATTGATTATTTAGAACATAGTTTTATTTTTACATGTTAACGAAAAAAATGGTAATATCAGCATTTCCCCCTTGGTTTATCGTAACTAGGAAGAGCTTTTATATTGGTATTTCTTCTACAGAAAAAAAGAATATCATCATGACGTTCCACTTTGTCAGGTTATTTTCCACAAATCTTCTGCCGTCTTCAATAACGGTCTGATTCAAGGATCATTTAATGAACCTCTCCCACCTACACGTTGTTTAGAGGTTGTTAAAATTTTTATTTTCAGAGCATTTTTTTGAGGTACATTGCAAACAAGGAAGTGATAAACTCTCGTTATATTGAGAAAGCAAGTTAGATTTATATCATCTTTCTATTCACGATTTTTTGGTTGTTCCTATAATACTGTTAATACTGTGAAACTAATTTCATCCTAACATGCATCAAAATGGTCACGGAAATGTTCCGATTGGATTTTGAAACTTCCAGATAGGTTTTCGATATATAAGTATTTGCTAATCATTCTCCTAACCATAATAACTAATAAGCAAGTGATCCCCTTTCCAAGTATCGCTTCCCAAATTACGATTGCTAAGCGATAAGGTCATTCTATAGCTTAAATTTATCTATTCGTTGATAGCCGCTACCAACAATAAAATAGCAGAATTTCTTTACTGAATATTTAACTTTTAGCAACTTCAGCATTTGTGATAAATCCTCTTTAAATATTGCGTAAGGGTCACAGAAAAAAGACATCAGGTTATCACGATTGTATTTTTTGATATAGCATAGGTCTTTTCCTTGTTCATCTTTTACTTTCAATATAATATAGTCATAATAGTATCCTGCTTCTTCATCGCAATCGATGCAGCGATACTTGTGAATATGATATACCTTTCTGTTAATCGTCCAGTACCATTCTTCAAATTCAAATGGTTCATTATGGATTAACTTCTCTTTCACCAAGTTAGAAACAGCTCCTTTTATCTTAGATGGATGAGATGAAACGATTATGGAATGACTGTACCCGCTATTTTTCTTGTGACGTTTGCACTTTAAAAACCATTCTAGCATTACATACCAATTTTCTACAAATCTATAAACAATGTTTAATTTTATCTCATTTAGGTTGAATTCAGGCTCCGTACCCCAAAACATGATTTGAAATCGTTTTAAAGTTTAATCCCTTTTTCTTTACTTATTCAACTGATACATTGAGTGCGATGAAACAAAAAAGAGGCTGACCCATAAGTGTCTGACCTCACGTGCATTTCACAATATATCGTCCATTTATCTTATGTTATGTCCTATATATTGTGTTGTGGGTCTGACACTTTGCTTTTTGGTCAGCCTCTTCTTAATTAATTTTCAATCCAAGTTGTAATGGCTTCAATTGGAAGACGAGTGGATTTATGTGCAGGTGCTGCAGCTTTCCCAATCGTAATAAGCATCACTGGAACGTAGCGTTTTGGAATATGAAATTCATTAACGAATTGTTCTGCATTAAAACCGCCGATTGGGCATGTATCCCATCCCTTTGCTTTTGCAGCGAGCATTAGCTGCATAGCAGCCAAGGAAGCATTGCTGAATGCCGCGTCACGCGCATATTGATGATTCTCATAAGCTCCTGCAATTTGTTTGGCAAGTGTTTCTTTAATTTCTGCTGTCATATACCCCGCTTCTACTAAAGGATTATACACAGCATCTGTATTTTTATTTGCTTCAAGATCGCCTAATACAGCAATCACCGCAGATGCTTCAACGATTTGTTGTTGATTGTACGCGATTGGCAATAGACGATTTTGTGCTTTATCTCCTTTGATTACAACAAAATGCCAATGCTGCAAATTCCAAGCAGACGGAGCTTTGCCGGCTGCTTCAATCATTTCCTTTAATTCATTCTCCGAAATTTCAATAGACGGATTATACTTGCGAACTGAACTTCTTTCGTTAATGACAGTAAAAACATCTTTTACGTTTGTGACATTCGTTGCCATGTGCATTCCTCCCATGTTGATTATTACTAATAGTAATATACAAAATATCTTTTAGTAAGTTTATTTTGCTTTATCATATTAAAAGTTAGAATTTACAGAAGTCAAGTTTTAAGCATTCGAGAACAAATCATCTTGAACCTATAACAACCCCTGATTCAAAATCGAGATCCTTTCCATTTAATACAACATCCGCTATAAGGAAATCTGAAAATAGATGTAATGAATAATCGCCTGTTTTACTACAAAATGAACTGGCAAAGCATATTTTTGAATTTTTAATTACTTTTGGTAATTAAGTATAATTATTAAATTTACTTTATCATTGTAACATGTTGAACGTCAACTCTTTTGTTATATAATAAATGGAGAGGTGACGTTTATGGAAAAAATGGAAATATGCCCTAAAATTGAAGCAGCGATGCAACTATTAGGAAAACGCTGGATGGGACTTATTATTTATGTGCTTCTTAATGGCCCGCAACGGTTCGGACAGTTGGAATCATGTCTACCGATTAGCGGAAAATTACTTTCAGAAAGATTAAAGGAACTAGAAAAATGGGGAATTGTGAAACGGCAAGTATATCCTGAAGTTCCGGTTCGGGTTGTATATGAATTAACAGAAAGAGGAAAACAAATGGAACCGATTATTTCTGCTATTCATCACTGGGCAGAACATAGTTTTAGCGAGGATGATTTTCCGGTTGAGATAAAGAAAGAATGAACCTCTCCACCTACACTTCGCTTAGAGGCGGGAGACTTCTCGGTGAACATGTTAAATAAAACCTAGCGTGTAAAATGCTAGGTTTTTATTCTTAATTTTAGATATAGATGGAGTTCCAGCCATTGTTCTCTAAATTCCGCATTATAAGCTCACACGTCATCTTCCAACATCGAAAATTAGTCATAGAACAAATAATGTCCTTTCGTATTAGTAAAAAAAATCATATTACTTTACAAAAGTAAGAAAGTAGTTTTATTATAGTATTGTTTTGAAATACCCCTTCCGTACCCAGTTCTTCACTGCTAAAGGAATGATATTAGCTTTTTCGCGCAAAATAATCTATGACTTCGAATTTTGAATAAGAAAGGGAGAATAAAATGGCAAAATTATTGTATATTACTGCAAATCCAAAACCAGAAGACCAATCGTTCAGTTTATCTGTCGGCAGAGCATTTTTAAATGCTTACAAACAGCAAAACCCACAAGATGAAATAGTGGAATTAGATCTTTACCAAACAGACATTCCATACATCGATACGGATGTATTTAATGGCTGGGGTAAGCTTCAACAAGGACATGCGTTTGACCAGTTAAGCGCCGATGAAAAAGCAAAAGTAAGCCGAATCAACCAATTAACTGATCAGTTTATCGAGGCTGATAAATACGTATTTGTTACTCCAATGTGGAATTTCAGCTTTCCACCAAAAATGAAAGCTTATATTGACACGATTTGTATTGCGGGTAAAACATTTAAATATACAGAAAATGGATCTGTAGGTTTATTAACGGGTAAAAAAGCATTACATATTCAAGCGCGCGGAGGAATTTATTCCGAGGCTCCAATGAACGAAATGGAGTTTGGAGACCGCTATTTGAAAGCCGTTCTCGGTTTTATCGGAATTACAGATGTTCAATCTATTATCGTGGAAGGTATGGCGCAATTCCCTAACGAAGCTGAAGGGATTAAAGAAAAGGCGATAAAACAAGCCCAAGAAGTGGCTAAAAACTTTTAATGCTTTATCCGTCTGACTAAATAAAAAAGTAACTGTTAATGAATCAGTTTCGGAAGGGGTATACAAAACAGACACTTCAATTCCCGATTGCAAAGCCTGGTTTACCAACCTATACAATCATATCTATTGTCATATAAAAGGCTGACCGATACGCATCTGACCCCCTTACATTTCACAATATATCGCTCATTTATCTATATTGTGTTGCAGGGTCTGACACTTTGTTTTTGGGTCAGCCTTCTACTATTATTCGCCTGTTTCCGCAAACCGCTTAATTCTTTCACCAATCTCGTCGCGAACACGCTGGAATACGGCCCATTTTTCTTCATCTGTCCCTTGAGCTTTTGCTGGATCATCGAACCCCCAATGTACACGCTTCACATGCGGTGGTGTCACCGGGCAATGTTCTGCCGCATGACCGCATAATGTTACGACTAAATCAGCTTTGTTTAAAATTTCAGGATCAATGACATCGGATGTTTGGTTAGAAATGTCAATCCCTACTTCTTTCATGGCTTTTACGGCGTTCGGATTTAATCCGTGAGCTTCGATGCCAGCGCTGTACACTTCCCACTCGCCGCCAAGATATTTTTTCGCCCATCCTTCTGCCATTTGGCTGCGGCAAGAGTTTCCAGTACATAAAAAGTAAATGATTTTCTTTTTCATGTGTCTCTGCTCCTTTTCTTAGAGGATAAGTAACCATATATAAAGTCCAACAAGTGTAATGAATAATGTTGGAATGGTTAAAATAATCCCATTTTTAAAGTAAGTTCCCCACGTAATCTTGACCCCTTTTGTTGATAATACGTGCAACCAAAGGAGGGTCGCTAAGGAGCCGATTGGGGTTATTTTTGGTCCTAAATCAGAACCAATCACATTGGCGTAAATTAATCCTTCACGAATGATGCCTGTTGTGTTTGTATCAGCGATCGCTAAAGCATCAATCATCACCGTTGGCATATTATTCATCACCGATGAGAGAATCGCCGCAATAAAGCCCATGGAAATCGTTCCAATAAATAATCCTTGATTGGCGGCTGCTTGAATGACATCGGCTAAAACATTGGTCAATCCTACGTTTCTTAAACTATAAACGACGACATACATACCGATGGAGAAAAACACAATCGCCCACGGTGCTCCTTTTAATACTTGTTTCACGTGTACAGCCGGGCTTTTTCTTCCAATAAATAAGAAAGCCAGTGCTACTGCTCCTGCAATGAAAGACACGGGAACCTTTGTAAATTCACTTACAAAATAACCAATCAATAAAATGCTTAATACAACCCAAGAAAGCTTAAACATTTTATGGTCTTTAATCGCTTCGCTTGGTTTCTTTAACTGCGATAAATCATATTGTTTTGGTATATCTTTTCTAAAATAAAGATATAACACGAAAATACTCGCTCCGAGCGAGAAGAAGTTTGGAATCACCATATGTGATGCATACTCAATAAACCCAATGTGAAAGTAATCGGCGGATACAATATTGACTAAGTTACTAACCACTAACGGTAACGAAGTCGTATCAGCAATAAAACCACTTGCCAAAATAAAAGGCAACACTTTCTTTTCATCAAACTTTAAAGCTCGGACCATCGCAAGAACAATCGGCGTTAAAATGAGGGCTGCCCCGTCATTGGCGAAAAATGCGGCAACGACAGCTCCAAGAATGGAAACAAAGATAAACATCTTCACTCCGTTCCCATTCGCCGTTTTTGCCATATGTAATGCTGCCCATTCGAAAAAGCCAATTTCATCTAAAATTAATGAAATAATAATAATCGCAATAAAGGCAAGAGTCGCATTCCAGACGATGCCTGTCACATCGATAACATCTTTCAAATCAACGACACCTACTAATAAAGCAAGAAGTGCGCCCCCACATGCAGACCAACCAATGGACAAGTTTTTTGGCTGCCAAATAACCAATATTAAAGTCAGGAGAAAAATCAATGATGCCAGTATGACTGAAAACAAACGATCACCTCTTTGTTACTCACACGAGATTTTTGTTCCTTTTTCTTCAAGCTCTTTTAATTTTTCTTTCTGATCTGGAATGTGAGCTAAAATATCTTTGATTAATGAATGCATTTCATGTTCCTTGTTCATGGAATAAAAGATCCATTGGGCCTTTCTCGTCTCTTTCACTAAACCTGCATCTTTTAACTTCCGAAGATGCTGGCTTATCGCAGGCTGACTCATCTGAAAAATTTCAACTAACTCACACACACAACAATCTTGATTATTTAATAGTCCCATGATCGTTAGTCTTGTTTTGTCTCCCAATAGTTTTAATACTGTCGCGACTTCTTCCACACTCGCAGCAACTTGTTTCATTACTATCTCCCCCCTTATCCTTAATCATCATATAACAATATAATTATATAAGCAAGAAAAAATTATCTAATGATGGATTGTTAAAGGAATATATCATACATTATTTCACCGTTTTAAAAATCACATTATTAAAACATTTCCCTTCCTAATTCGTATAGTGATTGGAAAGGAGTGACTGAATTTGGGAAATTATTAGCGTTGTTTGTCGTCGGGGCAATTGGAATGACTTTACGTTTTATCATTTTAGAAATACAAATCAGCAGCTCAAGAAGGCTATGAGGAAATAGAACCGCTACTTGTAATGACATATGTCTTGTTTAATTATGTACATAATCAATAAATAGTGTAATAAAAATCGAAACGGTGTTGTAAAATAACGACTTGCCTTTTTAGAAAAACAAAGAGGCTGACCCAAAAGCAAAGTGTCAGACCCCACATAACATAAGATAAATGGAGGATATATGGTGGAATGCATGTGAGGTCAGACACTTATGGGCCAGCCCCTCTTTAATTGTTAACTGTTATTTTGTTGCCGCTTCTTGTACTGTAAGTAAAGGAGTTTTCACACGTTTCGTGATTTCAACCAATTGGACATGGTGACCTTCCATTTTTAATACCTTAAATTCATAATCACCGTAGGAGAGAATCTCACCTTGTTGAATATCAAATTTCTCCGTTAAAATCCAACCGCCAATCGTATCGACATCGGTATCATCGATATCTGTTCCAAGTAAGTCGTTTACATCTTCAATCAACACTTTTCCATCAACAATGGTGGTATGTTCGTTTACTTTACGAATCATCGGAACTTCATCAATATCAAATTCATCTTGAATCTCACCGACGATTTCTTCCAATATGTCTTCAACCGTCACAAGCCCTGCAGTTCCTCCGTATTCGTCGACTAAGATCGCCATATGGACTCGTTCACGCTGCATTTTTACAAGCAAGTCATGAATAGGGATGGATTCGATTACTTGTATGATTGGACGAATATAATCATCTAACTTCTTTTCAATCGCTTGTGGATTTTGAATACAATCCGTTAATATTTCCTTTATGTTCACCATCCCAACGATATGGTCTTTATCGCCGTCTATAACAGGATAGCGTGTATATTTTTCTTTCTTCATAATTTCCAAAATGTCCGCGATTGAATCGTTTTTATCTAATGCGACAATTTCTGTGCGCGGCACCATAATTTCTTTGGCGATCCGATTGTCAAACTCAAAAATATTGTTTACGTATTTATATTCCGACGGATTAATTTCTCCGCTCTTATAACTTTCAGATAAAATAAGCCGCAACTCTTCCTCTGAATGGGCGACTTCGTGTTCGGATGCCGGTCTTAGTCCAAATAATCCGGTGATGGCACGTGCTGATCCGTTTAATGCCCAAATAAACGGATACATGATTTTGTAGAAAAAGATTAAAGGCCTTGAACATAACAACGTAATGATTTCTGCTTTTTGAATCGCCAATGTTTTCGGAGCCAGCTCCCCAACGACCACATGCAAAAATGTAATCGCTGCAAACGCAATTGCAAAAGAAAGGAGAGATGCTACAGACTCATTCAAATTCATTTGCTCAAATACAGGATGAAGCAAATGTTCCACCGTTGGTTCCCCAAGCCATCCAAGCCCTAATGCAGTGATGGTGATGCCAAGCTGGCAAGCCGATAAATATTCATCTAAATTGCCGATGACCCGTTTTGCAGCCATGGCGTTTCGATTTCCTTCTGCCACGAGTTGATCAATCCGTGTACTGCGCACTTTGACAATGGCAAATTCTGATGCAACAAAAAACGCCGTCAAGGCAATTAAAATGCCAACCATCAGTAAATTAACTATCTCCAATTAAGCTCTCTAACTGCATACAAACAGCTAGAGAATCCACCTCCTGCTAATTGTATAATATGTTTTTCTTATTCTTCTTCACTATTTCCTTGAAAGAAAATCATAATAAACTTGATTAACTCTAGCGCAGAGATTAATGCCGCTGCTACGTATGTTAATGCCGCTGCATTTAAGACTTTATTCACTCCGCGTACTTCATCATTGTGGATAAATCCTTCAGCTACAAGAAGCTTTTTCGCTCGAGAGCTTGCATTAAATTCTACCGGCAGCGTCACTAATTGGAACGCCACGGCTGCTGAGAAGAGAATAATGCCAAGCCCAATGAGTGAAGTTTGCTGCAACAAAAATCCGCCTAACAATAGAAATGGAGCAACGCCAGAAGAAAAATTCACTACCGGAAACATACGATGCCGTAAAACGAGTGCACCGTATGATTGCTGGTGCTGGATTGCATGACCAACTTCATGGGCAGCTACCGATACAGCAGCGATAGAACGTCCATAATAAACAGGTTCAGACAATCGAACGGTACGTGACAATGGATCGTAATGGTCTGTTAATGTACCAGGTACTAATTCAACGGGAACATGATATAACCCATTGGAATCGAGAATCTTTCTGGCTACCTCAGCCCCTGTAAGCGAAGAATTCGCATGAACCTCCGCCCATTGATGAAAGGTTCCTTTTACTTTCAATTGTGCCCAAAGTGAGAGTCCAAATGCTAAAAAGATGAGAATATCCATTGGATGAAATAACATTACATTCTCCCCTTATCAGTAGTATTAGAATTCTTCATCTTCCCCACCGAAGAAATCGTCAAAAAATCCTGCTCCCTCTTCTTCTATTTCCTCCTCGAAACCAAGAGCTTCCTCTACGGCATCATCTACGAGTTCTTCCACTAACATTCCCGCAAATAAACTCGCGGCAAAACCGCCAATCGCTCCCATCATACTATGTCCTCGTCCATGTGAATGAGAAATATGAGAATGGTGAGTCATGTAGGACGAAGCTGCATACTGATATGGCTGCTCAATCATTTCTTGAATCATTTCACGAAGATTGTCAGCTAGTATGCTAACATTGTTTGTTTCCGTATATGGGAAAAATACTTCCCGCTTCAATTCTTTTTCCTGTAAACCAAAGGCTCCTGCATATACATCTACCTCAAGAAACAGACGAACTCCCTCTTCTTCAAGAGATGCCAAAAATTCGACTTCTTGAACAATGTTTTTAAATTGCTCTGTCGGAAACCATTCAAATTCTTGGCCATACGGTTTTAATGCTCCTGAAGTCGCCTTTTCCCGGAACCCTAATTTTTCAAAAGCAGCGAAGATTTTCTCTAATGGTAACGGCGGAAGAATTTGCACCGCATCTTCATCTAAATGATCGACTCCGCCTGCAATATCAAGACGGGTAACAAACGTGTAATGAACGCTGTGTCTGGAAACCGGCAAACTTTTTGGTAATTCAAATGTAAAAGGCAACACTTTTCTCTCGCCAGACTGAATAGTAAAGGAAGAAGCAACTGGAATCGTTGCCACTGTTTTTGTCTGCACTTGACCGTTTTGATTCAATGTTAAACGAAGCTCGACATCAATTTTGTTGATATGCTGTTCTACTGTTCCACCTTCAATAAAAAATTCACCGCTAATGGTCTCCCCTAAGCGAACTTGGGAATGATGCAGCATAAGATTAATATTGGCAGAGCCAATCCCAAGTTTCGATAAAAGTTTTTTAAACATTCTTTTCATCTCTCCTTAATATTTGTTAAATAAAAGGATTTTCTCCAAGCAATATAGCTAATGAATGTAACAATGCGTAACCTTGCTGGGTCAATGGTTTTGTCATCAACTTGATTTGTTGTTCATTTAATTGTTTGAGCAACGGCTTTAATTCCAGCACTTCTTCTTGAATATGCTGCATTTGTTCTTGAAGATGCTCGATCTTATCGATAATTTCATTCATCGGAGCAGGCTGATTTTTCATCAGCTGCAGGCGCTCTCTTATTTCCTCGAGAGTTAAATGCTGTTTCTTTAATGCATGGATTAACTGTAAATGTGCGATACTCTCTTCAGGATAATAGCGATAATTTGTCTCGGAACGAACGGGCTCAAGCAACCCTAACTGCGTATAATAATCAATGGTCCGTTTGGAAACGCCAGCTAATTCTGCAAGTTCACCAATTTTAAGCAACTTCCCAATGAACTCACTCCCCATCTACTATTCGGTATGTTTAATGAAATTATATAGTAAAAAAACTATACAGTCAAACGTTATAGTGTTAATTTTTGTTACAAATATGTTTCTGTAACTATTTACGAATACATTATCAATTAGGATTCATTTAACATAAATAAAAAAACCTAAAAACTTAGACAATAAAGCTCAGTCATCGTATATGAGCAAGTTCTATTCAATAAAAAAGAGAATTTTTAATTTTTATGCCGCATTGAGCAAATTCAGCGATTGTACTTAACTCCGTGTCCGACCATAATAGTTGGCGAGAAACGTACAGCAAATATCAAGAATAAAACTCTGATTATAGGAATAAACAATAGGTATTTTCTCCCCTTTTTTCAAAAACTAAATTAAAGATAAAGTCTTATTAATTAATTAAATTTTGTAAAAAACTTAATAAAAATAGCTTATTTTTTCAGAAAAAATATAGTATAATTCGTGTTGTGAAATGACAAAAATCTACAAAAATCTACAAAACTAACTTTAATGTTGGCAAACTGCTCGAAAGGGTAGGACGCAAAGCTACAGGGGCTAAATCTTAGATAAAAGATATGCCAGCCAGCTGCCCTTCATCCGGGAAATTTTGGAAGGTTTTCGATTATTGATAGCGTTGCAAAACTTTACTAAACAAAAAAATATGAACATGTATCTCGCCGTGAGCAAGATACATGATTACTAACGATCACAGGGATTTTTTGGACACGTGTTAATTTTCTATACAATTTCGCCACTGCTTTTTATCCATTACATTATCGATTGTAAGTTTTGTAACACGTCCGTTTTTCGTTTGGGATACTTTTATCTAATCGGCTGCCCTCTTAGTATGTTGGGTAGTTTTTTATTTGTTTCCAACATTGAAAAGAACTTATTAAATAATGATGACTCCATTCAGTTAGAACGCTATTAAAGAAATGAAAGAAAAACTTAATTATCTACTAGGTCTTTGAAAACGGATACGATAAACAATGCATTTATCTTTAAATCTCAAAGATTTAGAAAGAAAGGAAGGATTAAATGAAAGTTAAAATGTCATACTTAAGCTGGGTGATTTTGCTCACGCTAATCGGTTCTGAAATCGTTTCATATCTTTCAAACCTTATGGACAGTACGATTATTTCTTTCGCTACGTCTGTGGTGCTAGTTATTATATCCTTTATGATTCTCCGTTATTTTTTTCAAGCCGATTGCCGAACTAACGGAACGGGCGCAAGCGATTATGGATGGGGATGTAAGCCAAACGGTGCAAGTCGAAGCCAAAGGTGAGCTTGAAGTGCTGGCGAGAACCATCAATAATATGACTGAAAGCTTACGAAATCTCATTATCAAGCTGCAAAA
>NZ_QLMH01000014.1 GCF_003259935.1 Paranoxybacillus vitaminiphilus
GAGGGTATGGATACCGAAACAACGCACATCTTTTCTTGCGCATCCGCCTAGAAACGGGAGGGAAATTTGTCACCCCCGACTTTTGGTGATGAACCCATTTTATAGAGTTTTAACAAAAAAGCTGTGAGATAAATCATGACTTTGGGAAGATGTGATGAAAATCATATCGGTAGTTTGCCGTACCTCATATTACCGCTATGTTGACAAGCGTTACAATGAAAGCGAAAGTAGTGAAGAGGAAGGGGTTGAACATGGAGATTAACAGGGAGATGCGAAAACACAAAATCGCTTTTTAAAATCGATATTAATTTTTACGATTTTAATAGCTTTATCGTTTTGCTTGCCGGCGGGTATTGGATTTTTAAAGAAATGGCTTCAAGGCCAAAAGAGAAGAGGCTGTCCAACAACTCCCGCAGCACAACAGTGCGCGAGGGGAGAATTTATCGGGCAGCCATTTTTACATGTTAGCGCTCTTGTCCTGCTTCTTTCTTTTCATAGCACTGGAAGCAATATAACATTTCTTTTTCTTCACTTACGATACCATTTAAAAAGCCATGCAAACAATGAATCGGTTTGCCGCACCCGGAACAAAAGCCGACGAACTCTTCCAACCGCCATTCTCCTTTCGCGAGCATTGAGAATTTCCATAACGAGTTTGTGATGTCCATCATTACGAAAAATAGGCAAAGTCATTATGATGCGTATATAGATTATTATAATATAAAGTATCTATGTTTTATGAGCAATTTATAGCCGAATTTCATGCTGCAGCAATTTTCCGCTGATTTGACAGCCTAAACTAGGAAAAGTAATGGAGTTGACAAATGACCATGACTCGAGACAGCTTCATTATCCATTTACGATGGAACTGGAAAATTAATTTAAATGAGAGTATTTGGAGAGGGGTTCGAAAATTTGGTGGAGGCTATTGGAAAGAAGTGATAAACTTGACGGACGGTTGTAACTAATTTACGTTCAGATGGATCCAACAAAGAAGAGATAAAACGGGAATGTTCCATCATAATTCTAAGCCAAAACTTATTTTCAGCCAGTGAACGCTCAATAAATTCCTTTTCTGTCAACGATTCAGGTGGATCTGCTTTTGTTTCAGGGGGGAATTAACATTTGATTTTGGGAACCCGTTGCAAAGTGACCAGGTATCGGTGGAGGATTCTGCAAACTTCCCACTCCTTTTTAGAATAATTAAATTACCTAAAATTATATTCAAGGTGCTATTCTTTTGTGTGTTTTTATAGGAAAATATTGTTAAACTATGATGAATTGTATCACAAATAGAGCAAAAATTTTTTAACAACCAGCAGCTTCTATTTGAATAAGGGAAGCTTTTCTTTTTGTTTTCTTCATGTTAAAGTGGTACAAAAGTTTTCGATTGAGGAGTGAACAAAGGTGAAAGAGATTGCAGGAGCAGTTCTTGCCGGCGGGGAGTCGCGGCGTTTTGGCAGCCCGAAAGCGTTTGCGAAACGGGAAGGAACTTATTTTTTTCAGTTTTCTGTCAATGCGCTGCGGCCATTTGTTCAAGAAATATATATTGTCAGTCATCCTTCCCTTATATCGCGCTTTCGACAAGTGACGAATGAAAAAATTTTGCTTGACGAAGAAATGTATCGCGGCCAAGGTCCGCTTGCCGGAATTTATACGGTCATGAGGCGAACGGATGCCGAATGGATTTTTGTTCTTCCTTGTGATATGCCGTATATACGTCCAGATACGGTAGGAAAAATGGTGAAATGTATCGATGAATCGTTTGATATCATCGCTTCTGCTCATTTCGGCCGGATTCAGCCGCTAGTAGGGATATACAACCGGCGCACGCTGCAAGAAATTGGGCAGCTGTTGAACGAACGAAACAATCGAATGCTGTCTTTGTTCGAGCACTGCCGTGTCCGCTATGTCAACGAACAAGACTTTTTCGAAGAGGAATGTGTTTTTCAAAATATTAATTATCGGCAGGAATATGACAATTATATGACATAAGTAATATTGTGATGTGCATCACATGAGCTTCTCTTCTTATGCTTTACAATTGAAAGCAAGGAGGGAGCATTCATGAGAGACTTTCATGAAAATCCGTTTATTGTTATTTGGGAGCTAACGCGGGCGTGTCAGCTTAAGTGCCTTCATTGCCGGGCGGAGGCGCAATATGATCGCGATCCGCGCGAGTTGACGCTGGAAGAGGGAAAAAAACTGATTGACGAAATTTATGAAATGGATCAGCCGCTTCTCGTGTTTACAGGCGGCGACCCATTGATGCGGCCGGATGTGTATGACATTGCTAAATATGCAATTGAGAAAGGATTGCGTGTTTCGATGACGCCAAGTGCGACACCGAATGTGACGAAAGAAGCGATTCGCAAAGCAAAAGAAGTCGGGTTGGCGCGCTGGGCGTTTAGTTTAGATGGACCAAACGCGGAAATTCACGACCATTTTCGCGGAACGCCGGGCTCATTTGACTTAACAATCAAAGCGATTAAATATTTGCATGAACTTGAAATCCCCGTGCAAATTAACACCGTTATATCCCGATATAATGTCCACGTGCTCGACGAAATGGCCGCGCTTGTTGAAAAATTGAAATGTGTGCTTTGGAGCGTCTTTTTCCTTGTGCCAACGGGGCGCGGCAAGGAGACGGATATGATTTCACCAGTTGAACATGAAAAAGTATTTAAATGGCTATATGAAACAAGCAAACGTGTGCCGTTTGATATTAAAACAACAGCAGGGCAGCATTATCGCCGCGTCGTGCTGCAGGAAAAAATGCGCGAGAAGAAAAAGGCGGACGGACAGATCCGCTATGAAGATGTACTCATGAAAGGGCTGACTGGACAAGTGGACGGCCTCGGCCGGGCGCCAAAAGGGGTCAATGATGGGAACGGATTTCTCTTTATCTCGCATATTGGCGATGTGTATCCAAGCGGATTGCTGCCTGTGAAAGCAGGAAATGTACGAGAAACACCGCTGGCGGATATTTACCGTCATTCACCGATTTTTCAAGACTTGAGAAACCCGGATAAGTATAAAGGAAAATGCGGCGTCTGCGAGTTCCGTTTCGTTTGCGGCGGCTCGCGTTCACGGGCGTATGCCGTAACAGGAGATTACTTAGAGAGCGAGCCTTTCTGTGTTTATATTCCAAAGGCGCTGCGTAAGAAGAAACAAACATTGCATTAGCTGGCTCACTGAATGAGTCAGCTTTTTTATCATCCGGATAACGAAAATAATCTATTTTTTACAAATATGTGACACTGTATAAAAATGTGAAAAACATCACATTTTTATCTCTCTATTTTTTTTATTATCAAATTACAAAAATGATTTTTGAATTTAAAAGGAGAGAATACTCATATGAGTCAATTAGCTAAAAAAGCAGCGACAAATGACTTGCCGAAGAAAAAAGGACGAATCGGCATGGATTGGAATCCGGAAAATCCTATGTTTTGGGAACAAGAAGGAAAGAAGCATGCGAGACGCAATCTTTGGATTTCTGTTCCAGCTTTAATGCTAGCCTTTATTGTATGGCAAATTTGGTCTGTTGTCGCGATCCGGTTGAATGATATTGGGTTTTCATTTACCGATAGTCAACTATTTACATTAGCAGCTATTCCAGGCTTAGTCGGTGCGACATTGCGTTTCGTTTATACGTTTGCCGTTGGAAAATTTGGCGGAAGAAACTGGACTGTGTTTTCAACAGCGATTTTATTAATTCCGGCCGTTGGGATTGGCATTGCTGTACAAAATCCGGATACGCCGTATTGGGTGATGATATTGCTCGCCGCATTATGTGGGCTTGGAGGAGGAAACTTTTCTTCATCTTCTGCCAACATTAGCTTCTTTTTTCCGAAAAAAGAAAAAGGAACGGCGCTTGGAATTAATGGCGGCTTAGGAAATATGGGGGTATCTGTTGTTCAATTCGTAACGCCGCTTATCATTACAACGGGGGTATTTGCCGCAATTGGCGGGGAAAGTCAAGTTCTTCCTGATGGAAAAGAGATTTGGCTACAAAACGCAGCATTTATTTGGGTTGTTCCGATTATTCTCTTAACGATCATTGCTTATTTCGGCATGGACAATATTCCAAATGCACAACAATCAGTGTCTGACCAATTTGTTATTATAAAGCGTAAACATACATGGATTATGACATGGCTTTATGTGGCTACATTCGGGTCGTTTATCGGCTATGCAGCAGCGTTTCCGCTTGTGTTAAAATCGCAGTTTCCTGAGCATACATCGCTTGCCTTTTTAGGGGCGTTTCTCGCAGCAGCATCCCGCCCGGTCGGAGGATGGTTATCAGATAAGTTCGGCGGCGCGCGCGTGACAAGTTACGTGTTAGTTACGATGGGAATTGGTGCTGGCGCTGTCATGTATTTTACTAACGAAAAACAGTTTGCCGGGTTTTTGATTTCGTTCTTAATCTTGTTTATCGCAGCGGGAATGGGTTCGGGTTCTACATTCCAAATGATTCCAGTTATTTTTCCGCCAAAAGAAGCGGCACCAGTGCTTGGATTTACGGCAGCATTTGCAGCATATGGCTCATTCCTTATTCCAAAATTATTCGGCTGGTCTGTGCAAACTACAGGAACACCAGTTACAGCATTTTATTTCTTCATCGCTTTTTACGTTATTTCAATTATCTTGAATTGGTATTATTATGCAAGAAAAAATGCGGAAGTAAAATGTTAAAAAGGGTTTAGGAAAAAGAAAAAACTCCTATTGTAGAAGTGCCGCTTGTTTGTATCGAAAACAACCATTCTACAAAGGAGTTTTTTCTATGATAAGAACCGGATCAAGCGCTAGAATGCCACGGTTTTGCCGGGGAGTTGATTAAAATTTGCATTAAAGAAAGAGGGATGACCTGAAAATATTAGGACGCGCAATCACAATTCATTAGTGTGGCTAAATATTTGCCGGTCAGCTTCTTTTAGAAGTCTCCCACCTCTAAAAGAAGCGTAGGTGGGAGATGTTCATTGATTTATTCAATCCGGCAAATTTCGACTGGACAATTTTCGCATTGAATTTCGCTTTTTAAATAGTCAAGGTCGTGAATTGTAATTTTTCCTCTTTTGATAGACAGAATTCCTTTGTTTTTTAACGCATTTAACATGCGGTTGACACTTTCTCTTGTCGTTCCGCAAAAATTTGCTAAATCTTGATTTTTTAACGGCAAATCAATAAGGATGCTGCCGTCTTTGAGAGGAATGCCGTAACTGTTGGACATCCGAATGAGCGTCGAGTAAAGTGCCCCTTTTTTCCCATGCAAAATTAAATCGCGAAACTTCGTTTGCGTCCGTCTCGTATGGTTGCTGAGCCATTGCATATATTCAAATGTCAATGAAGGGTTTAAAAGAAGCTGCTCTTCCAAGTAATCTTTTTCAATAACGGCCACTTCGCCGTCTTCGATGACTTTCGCAGTTAATAAATATTTCGGATCATTTGTAAAAAGTGTCAGCTCCCCGACAATTTCTCCGACGCTGCAAATTCGAAAGCACATTTCTTTTCCGTCCGGGCACGTTTTAATCATTTGCAGTTTGCCTGAGCAGATTAAGTACAGTTCATTTGCCGGCATTCCTTCTTGAAATAGAAAGGAGCCTTTTTTTATTTTTTTGCTATAGTTCGCTGAACGGAGCAATTCTTTTAATTGGTTGAAGCGTGGATTCAATTGTAATTGTTCGGAAGGTAAAGCCATCAGTTTTCACCTCCAAAGTTTCACTCATTATGCATCATTCATCAACGAATCAATGCGTTTAGCTAATTCATTATAGTACGTATATAATAATGTCTCTTCTTCATAAAGCATTGGAACGATTCCATCTTCTCTCGGCGGCTCAAGCGGCAATCGCGAGATGACTTCTGTACATAGCTTATCCGCGAGCAAATCACCGCCGCCTTTTCCGAAAATAAAATATTTTTCATTTTGGCCGGGAGGAGAAAAGTAAGCCATATTTTCGATAACTCCGAGTATTTCATGGTTTGCCTTTAGGGCCATTGTCCCGGCGCGTTCCGCAACGAATGTCGCTGCCGGATGCGGTGTTGTGACAATTAATTCTTTACTTTGCGGAATAAAGTAGTGCATATCAAGGGCGACATCACCAGTGCCCGGCGGCATGTCTAATATAGCATAATCAAGTTCTCCCCATAAGACATCTTCTGTGAAATGCTGCACCATTTTTCCTAACATTGGCCCTCGCCAAACAACCGGGTCGTTTCCATTCAGTAAAAAACCCATGGACATAATTTTGACTCCATGTGATTCGACAGGAATGATTTTTCCGTTAAATGTTTTTGGCTTGAAGGTAATGTTAAAAAATTTTGGCACGCTGAAACCATATATATCTAAATCAATAAGGGCAACATTTTTTCCAAGTCTTGCAAGGGACAAAGCAAGGTTAACAGAAACGGTCGTTTTGCCAACCCCGCCTTTTCCGCTTGTTACTGCAATTACGTTATTTGCCAGCATGAAAACACTCCTTGCATTCAATGTTTACTATCATTTTAGAAATTATTTTTTTTTATCGGTGTGACGAATATCACACTTTTATGCAACTGTCAAAATCCTGTCACAAAGCATAGCTGCGCTTTTCCGTTTTGCAGGAAAATGTGTAGAAAATGTGACGATTTTTGTTTTCCAAGAAATAAGGGGGGATTATGTGATGTTCCTCACAGTGAAAACGAAAAAACATTTTTACAATTAACATTGAAATCAATGGAATGAGGTATTTCGTAAGGAGGTTATCCTTCATGCAAAGATTAGAAAAATCCTTTTACTCGAAAACAAGCATGTATGCTTTTTTTGTTACGCTAGTTTTATTTTTCACCGTTTGGATCGGGACGGGAAAGTTTCAACATATTGACATGGCTCTGCTTGGATATTTGCTGTCCTCGTTCATATTTGCCATCGGTTTAACCGTCCGCATGTGCTCATGGCTGTTAAGACCAGCCACCTATCAAGTAGTAAAAAGAAGTTTAAAAAATTTAAAAGATAAAAAACGTGTCAAGCGCAATATTATCTCAATTTTAAAAACTGCTTTTGAAAATATCTTTTTACAAAAATTTATTTTTAAGCGGGGGATTTACCGGGGAGTTCAACACTTTTTGATTGCCTGGGGATGCATTGGCTCATTCGCGATTACGTTCGGACTTACGTTTGGCTGGATGCGTTTTGATTTAGTTGATTCAGACACGTACCAAATTGTTGTCATGGACCTGC
The DNA here is from genome assembly GCF_003259935.1 of Paranoxybacillus vitaminiphilus. Lineage (GTDB taxonomy): Bacteria > Bacillota > Bacilli > Bacillales > Anoxybacillaceae > Paranoxybacillus > Paranoxybacillus vitaminiphilus. Next base: position 7,223 of record NZ_QLMH01000014.1, read on the forward strand.
CGACGATCACGATGAAAGCGCATGGAATTTTTGCGGAAATGATTTATAACGGATTAAATATTACCGCGGTGATGGTGTTAGTTGGTGTATGTATGGCACTGGCACGAAGAATTGTCGACAAAGATGTGAAAGTAACGCAGCGGTTTGAGTTCGACTTATTTCCTTTGTATCTGCTTTTGGCTGTAACGGTTTCCGGATTGCTTTTAACCGTTTCTTACACGTTTTTGGACGGCTGGATGCATCATTATATTACGCTTATTCACCAAATTACCGTCGTCGTGATGCTCGTCTATTTTCCGTTTGGCAAATTATTTCATTTGCCAATTCGTCCGTTGGCGACGGCTGTTCCGATGAATTATCAGGAGGAATGGAAAGTGGACACAAGACCATGTAAAAAATGTGGAGCAACTTACAGCAGCGATGAGCAAATTGAAGATGTTAAAGGAATTTTGCAAGCGCAAAATTTCGATTTGCAATTGGCAGACGGCAGCTTTTTAGCGGATTATTGTCCAGCCTGCCGCAGACGGATGCGTGTGATGAAGCAGCTGAATATGGAAGCGCCAAAAGGAAATCCGTACGGTCCGATTCAAACATTGAACGGCATCCAGATTTCTGGATTTGGTAAAAAGCGCTCTGATGAATTTTACAATATACCGAAAGAGGAAGAAAAAGTACATTAAACAAGTGGAGGAGATTCATATGACACAGTATCTCGTTAAAGAAGGGGTAAAAAATTTAATCCATCCGGATGAACAGCTCATTACAACTCATTGCTGTTATTGCGGCATGCAATGCGGCATGCATATTCGCGTTCATAAAAAAACGGGAAAAGTAGTAGGGGTGGAACCGCGGTATGATTGGCCTGTCACGCGCGGAAAAATGTGTCCAAAAGGGGTAACGGCTTATCAAACGATTGAGCATAAAGACCGGATTTTGCGCCCGCTCATTAAAAAGAACGGAAAATTTGTTGAAGCTTCATGGGAAGAAGCATTAGACCTTATCGAAAAAAACTTTAAACGAATTCAAGCTGAATATGGAAAAGACGCTTTAGCCGTATTCGGCGGCGTCTCAATGACAAATGAGAAATGTTACCTTGTTGGAAAGTATGCCCGAGTTGCGTTAGGAACGAGATTTATTGATTATAACGGCCGTTTTTGTATGAGTTCAGCAGCCGGCGGCTTTTTAAAAACATTAGGTATTGACCGTGGCTCTACTCTTCCATGGACGGAATTAGAGCATACCGATTGTTTCTTTATGGCCGGCACAAACACAGCGGAATGCCATCCGACGAGCATTCAATGGTTTTGGCGTGCGAAAGATAAAGGCGCAAAATTAATTGTTGCCGATCCTCGGGAAACGCCAACGGCCCGCGTTGCTGACGTTCATCTTGATCTAAAGCCGGGAACGGATTCCGCGCTTGCCAACGGCATTATGCACTTATTGATTAAAGAAGGCTATGTCGATGAAGAGTACGTCAATGAGCGCTGCAACAACTATGAGGAATTAAAGGCAATGGTCGAAAAGTTCACGCCGGAGTATACAGCGAAAATTACGGGAGTTGCTCCAGAAAAAATTGTGAAAGCCGCTCATATTTACGGACGTTCTCCACGATCCGTTGTCATGTTTGCCCGCGGTGCCGAACAGCAGTCAAAAGGAGTAGACAATGTTTCATTATATACATCCATGGCACTGCTGCGCGGACAAATTGGAAAATTCGCATCAGGTGTTGCAACGTTTACAGGGCAGGGAAACGGTCAAGGCGGACGCGAGCATGGACAAAAATCAGACTTACTTCCGGGGTATAGAAAAATTACCGATCCTGAGGCAGTAAAGTACATTTCAAGCATTTGGGGAATCAAGCCGGAAGACATGCCGGGACCAGGAGTTTCCGCTTATGAAATGTTCGATGAAATTCATAAAGGTACGATTCGTGCTATGCATGTCATTTGCAGCAATCCGGCCGTGTCGGCACCAAACCTAGAATATATTTGGGAAGGGTTAAGAAAGCTTGATTTTCTAGTTGTGAACGACTTTTTCCTTTCCGAAACCGCCGAGTTTGCCGATGTTGTTTTACCGGCTACAACATGGGCGGAAGATGAAGGAACAACGACAAACTTGGAGGGACGTGTCATCCGCATTCGGAAAGTGCGTGAACCTTTAGGAGAAGCAAAGCCGGATTGGATGATTTTAAGCAAAATTGCAGAAAGAATGGGTAAAGGTAAACATTTCCAATATAATAGCGCAAGAGAAATTTTTGACGAACTGCGCCTTGCCTCAAAAGGCGGAAAAGCAGACTATTACGGAATTACGTATGAGCGCATTGACAAAGAAGACGGTGTGTTCTGGCCTTGCCCTTCCGAAGATCATCCGGGAACACCGACAATGTTTAAAGAAAAATTTGGAACTCCAGACGGGAAAGCGAATCTTGCTGTTGTCGATTGGGAACCTGCTGGAGAAGAGCCGACGGAAGAATATCCGCATTATTTAACAACCGGGCGGGTTGTATTCCATTATTTATCTGGAAATCAAACGCGAAGAGTGGATTTTCTAAAAGAGCAATGTCCGGTTCCTTATGCGGAAATGCATCCGGAACTTGCAAGCCAATATCGTTTGAGCAATGGTGATTTAGTGAAGTTAACTACGAAACGGTCATCAATGGTTCTAGAAGTTCGCTTAACAAAAGCGATTCGCAAAGATACCGTGTTTGTTCCTTATCATTGGGGAAAAGAACTTGCGGTTAACCAGCTGACGAGTGCTTGTCTTGATCCGGTTTCGAGAATGCCGGAATTTAAAGTATGTGCCGTGAAGCTCGAAAAAGTGTCAGCAAAAGAGGTGAAAGCGCAATGAGGAAAATTATGTATCTCGAATTTGAACGCTGCATCGGCTGCCGCTCGTGCCAGGCGGCATGCCGGGAGTGCGGCGGACATGAGGCGAAAGAGCGCAACTATGTAGAGTATGTTGATTTTATGGAAAGCCGCCAAACATATCCAATGTTATGCATGCAATGTAAAGACCCGGCGTGCGCCCGCGTCTGTCCGGCTAACGCGATTCAAATAACAGAAGAAGGCGTTGTTTTATCAGCGATGGAAGAAAAATGTATCGGCTGCCGGAATTGTACGTTCGGCTGTCCATTTGGTATACCAAAATTCGATTTTGAAGCAAATAAAATGTATAAATGCGATATGTGTTATGATCGCTCAAAATACGATATCGCTCCGATGTGTGCTTCTGTATGTCCAAGCGATGCGATTCGTTTTATTGATTTTGACGAAATGCAAGCTCTCCGTCGCCGTCGGGCGCAAATGAATTTAGTCGAAGGGAAAAAGCCGCAGGAAGGAAACAAATGGGAGTATGTGCCTGAATTTTTCGGAGTGTATACGGATTGATGGATAAGTGCCCAGAAGGAGAGAGTGTGATGGATAATAAGAAGAAATTAGCACGGAATAAATATGAAACAAATGACGATATGATCAATTTGATTGATAATCTTAACCGTGATGACGATGTGAAGTATAACCGGCGCGCCTTTTTGAAAACGGCCGTCGGCGCTTCGGTCACATTAGGGCTGGCGACATTGCCGTTTTCGATTAAGGCGATGATGAACACGGCTGGCGAAGATGACAAAAGAATAGCGATTGCGAAACTTTCGGAAATATCGAAGGGGCAATCATTGAATTTTAACTATCCAACTGATGAGGATCCTGCCATTTTAGTTCATACGAAAGACGGCAAGTTTGTGGCTTACAATAACAAATGTACTCATTTGCAATGCCCGGTTTTTTACGAAAAAGAACAAGATGTTTTATTGTGTCCGTGCCATAAAGGCTATTTTGATGTAAAAAGCGGTCATCCGCTGGCCGGGCCGCCGCAACGAGAGCTGCCGAGGATCGAACTGGAAATTGTGGATGATACGATTTATGCCGTTGGAAGGAAGGTTCGCCATGGATAAAAAAACGTGCTGGATTGTCATCTTTCTTTCCCTTGCCGTGAATGTCGTCATGCTGCAATGGACAGTAGAAGCTTATTTTGGTTTAGAATATGAGCGGGTGTATTTATTTACGTCAATTGCGTGTTTATCAGTGCTCGCTGCACTCGCTGCATTTTTTAGATGGAGAAACTTGGAATATAAAGAAAAAAAATAAAGAGGCTGTTTCATAAGGGTCTGACTTCACGCACAATCCATCATATATAGGAGCATTATCCAATTACGTCCTGTCCTATATATATGATGGCGGTGGAGGCTGACCCTTTTCTTTTGAAGCAGCCATTACCATTCATTTGTTGATTCGATGTGTAAATGTTGATTACGGAACGTTCGTTCACCAAATGAAGTAATTAATGTACACTCATATATACAGCCTGCTTCATCAAGCTTATAGTCCAGAAGCAATCCGCTGGCAAGTTCGGTTTCTTTGTCGTCGTATACGCTCACTTTTCGCCCTTCTAACGATTTCAATTTAGCCGACATAATAAAGTGAGCCCATTCATTCCAATTTGTCACAATGTAAGCACCTCTTCCGTCAGCAAGATAGCCAAGCAAACTGTTTGAATCATCGACCGTTCCTTCTATGTAATGTTGAATGCTGGTGATGAGGCGGTGAATTTGTTGATATTGTTCAAATGATAAATGGTTTGCAAATGAAAAGATGAGCTGTTGTTTACTTTTTTCGTGTACGATATACACGTCGTTTTTTCGATCTTTTAATGAGACTTTCCAGCCATTGTCTGTTGCCGTTCCTTGAAGAAGTGAAAAAATTTCATGTAAATCTTTTTTTGCGTGATATGATATACTAACAGTTAACATATATGTTGCTCCTCCTGAAAAAAATAGTTTTCAATTATTATAAAGTGAAAGAAAGAGACAATCTGTGAAACATGTCACAACTGAATATAGAATGATTTTATACAATGATGAGAGAGGGTAGCAAACATGACGATGGAATTTTGGCTGCCGATCGCGCTGTCGATGAAAGTTTCACTTACAGCAGGAATCATCGTATTAGTGGCGGGACTTTTTGCGGGAAAGTGGATGTCCCGCCGTCGTTTCAGGGGGAAAACCATTTTAGAAACTTTTTTCATGCTTCCGCTCGTTCTTCCACCATCGGTAATTGGCTTTTTTTTAATCATTCTTTTCGGAAAAAACAGCCCGATTGGAAAAGCGATTGAAGCGCTTTTTCATCATCCGGTTATGTTTACATGGTGGGCTGCCGTCATTGCTTCAGCCGTTGTCTCTTTTCCGTTGATGTACCAATCAGCAAAATCAGGCTTTGAATCGGTCGATGAAGCAGTGGAAGGAGCGGCACGGCTAGATGGTGCAAATGAATTTCAAGTATTTTTCTATATATCGATCCCTTTATCGATGAAGGCAATTGTTTCCGGAGCGATTTTATCGTTTGCAAGAGGATTAGGGGAATTTGGCGCTACTCTCATGTTTGCCGGGAATATTCCTGGAAAGACGGAAACGATCCCGACAGCAATTTTTGTCGCCATTGAATCAGGAAATATGACAATGGCTTGGATGTGGGTATTAGTGACAATCGTCCTTTCCTTTTTGTTATTATTATGCTCAACGATTTTTAAATAAATTTTAGGAGTGTCATTTGATGAAACGAATTGTCGATCGCTTAGGTCGTCCGTTAAAAGATTTGCGCATCTCTGTGACAGATCAATGCAATTTTCGCTGCGTTTATTGTATGCCGGCGGAAATTTTTGGCCCCGATTTTCGCTTTTTACAGCCAAACGAATTGTTAACCGTTGATGAAATGGTGATGCTTGCTCATAGTTTTGCCGATTTAGGAGTTGAAAAAGTCCGCATCACAGGAGGCGAGCCGCTTCTAAGAAAAGATTTAGCTGTTTTTATTGAAAAATTGACGAAAATCGACGGAATTAAAGATATTGCTTTAACAACAAACGGGGTGCATTTAGTAAAGTGGGCGGAAATTTTAAAGCAGGCTGGATTGCAGCGGGTAAATGTAAGCCTCGATGCTCTTGACGATGACGTTTTTAAGAAAATGAACGGCGTTGGAGTGGGGGTTGCTCCGGTTTTAAAAGGAATTGAGGCAGCGAAAAAAGCGGGACTGAAAGTAAAAGTAAACATGGTCGTTAAAAAAGGCTTAAATGATTCACAAATTGTACCGATGGCGCGCTATTTTAAACAGGAAGGTATTACGCTTCGCTTTATCGAGTTTATGGACGTTGGTACGTCAAACGGCTGGGATTTCTCCCACGTTGTCACGAAAAAGGAGATATATGAACAAGTTTGTCAAATTCATCCGCTTGAGCCGGTAGAACCTGACTATTTTGGTGAGGTCGCCAGCCGTTATCGCTACACAGGCACGAATACGGAAGTCGGCTTTATTGCTTCTGTGACCGAATCGTTTTGCCGAAGCTGCACAAGAGCAAGAGTTTCTGCGGATGGAAAATTATATACATGTTTATTTGCCGCAGAAGGAGTGTCGCTAAAGGAGCTTTTAAGACAGGGAGCTGAAAAAGAACGCATTGAGGAATTCATTATCGCGACATGGAATAAACGAACTGACCGATATTCCGATGAACGGACAGAACAAAGTGCTAAAGAACGGAAAAAGATTGAAATGTCTTATATCGGCGGATAGAGAGTTCTATGTTATGTTAACTTGAACGTGATAAAAAGCGGACTGACTCAAGAAATGGGCCAGTCCGTTTTTGCTGCTGTTATGCTTTTATCGTGCTTTCAGCAAGAACGCGCGGGAACAAAATGTTATTTTCTAAGTGAATATGTTCAAAAAGATCGGTTTCTAACGCTTCAAGTCGTTTATAAACGAGCTGATATGTTCTGCAAGCCTCTTGTGGTGGAGTGAAATCAGACGTAATTTCACGAATTTCTTTTATGATATTCCCAGCTGTATCGTGTTCGGTGACAAGTTCGCGAATCACTTGCTTCATTGCTTCTTCATTTTCGTTTGTCGGATTTTGCTCGAATTGTAAAATAAGCGGAAATGCTTTTGTTTCTTCTTTGAGCGTATGTTGTTCTAATTCCGTTTTTAATTCATTAAACAGTTTATGAATTTTTGCTAAATGGGGATGTTCGGCACCGTGTACCCGTAATACTTTCGTCACATAAGGGCTGAGCTGCGGCAGCTCTTCCGCCAAATAGCGGTGATGCGTTTGGACAATGTGGTTAATAAGCTCGGAATAGGAGACTTGCGACCAATTTTTGTCGATTTTTTCAGCTGTTTTTGCATACTCTTCATTAAGTTGTTGTAATATTTCGTCAACAGGTAAATTTTTTTCTTTTAACGTCTCCCCTAAAGGACGGTTTCCGCCGCAGCAAAAATCAATTTTATATGCTTTAAATAAATCGCTTGCCTTTGGAAAAGCGGTCACAATTTCACCGATGATCGATTGTTCTGTAAATTTTTTCTCCATTGGACAATCCCCCTTTAATTTATCGGTTACATTGCAAGCATAACTTCTTTTTTATTGTGAAGAAGTGACCTGCATCACATTTTTGAACAGATTTTGACAAAGTCGTGTCTTATTTATCAGTAATATTAAACTTGTGATAAAAATCATAACCATTCGCTTGTTATTTTCGATACAATGTCAATAGTAGAAAGGAATGGCTGACCTATTGCATAATACAGAATATTTCCGATACATGTGGCCGGAATGATAAACTAGAAGAAGCTATGATGTTTTTAATGATAGAAAAATGTAGAGAGGGATGGATTATGGTTGAAAGAAGAACACCGATTCCTGTTTCCGAGGCGGTTAAAAGGGTGATGATTTATGCAAAAGCGGGAGAGATAGAAACCGTTTCATTAGAAGATGCGTACGGGCGCTATTTAGCGGAGCCGTTAATCGCCGATCATGATGTTCCGCCGTTTGACCGTTCGCCGTATGACGGATTTGCCATTCGTGCCATTGACTCTGCCGCTGCCAGCTCAACGAATCCAGTCGAGTTTGAAGTGATTGAAGAAATTGGTGCCGGCAAGGTCGCTGAAAAAGCAGTGCAGCCGTTTCAAACGGTGCGCATTATGACTGGAGCGCAAATGCCGCCTGAATGCGATGCGGTTGTCATGCTGGAACTGACGAAACAATATGAACGTGACGGTAGAAAATACATGTCGATTAAACGTCCATTTAAGCCGGGAGACAATATTTCTTTTCAAGGAGAGGATGCAAAAAAAGGGACTGTATTAGTTCAAAGAGGAACTTTCATTAATCCGGGCATACAAGCGTTATTGGCAACGTTCGGTTATTCAAAAGTAAAAGTGGCGAAAAGACCGAGAATCGGCATTTTCGCGACCGGCAGCGAGTTATTGGATGTGTCTGAGCCGCTTGTTCCGGGAAAAATCCGCAACAGCAACTCATATATGATTTGCGCGCAAATTATCCGAAATGGAGCACTTCCCGTTTATTTTGGAAAGCTTGCTGATGATGTGGACGAGTGTTTTACGGCGATAAAAAGCGCATTGGAGAACGTAGATATTCTTATTACGACAGGAGGGGTTTCCGTCGGCGATTACGATTATTTGCCGGTCATTTATGAACGGCTCGGGGCAGAAGTGCTGTTTAATAAAATTGCGATGCGCCCGGGAAGTGTAACGACCGTAGCTCAATTAAATGGAAAATTGTTATTTGGGCTCTCCGGTAATCCGTCAGCTTGCTACGTCGGCTATGAATTGTTTGTCCGGCCGGTCGTTCGCACAATGATGTTTTCGCCAAACCCATATTTGCGGCAAACAAAAGCGATTTTGCAGGCCGATTTTCCTAAACCGAATCCGTTTACGAGATTTGTCAGAAGTTATGTCACATATGACCGTGGGCAGCTTTTTGTTTTACCATCAGGAATGGATAAGTCAAACATCGTAACTTCTCTTGCCAAGGCGAATGCGTTGATGGTGCTTCCGGGAGGGACAAGAGGGTTCGAAAAGGGAGCGCTTGTCGATGTGCTCCTGTTAGAAGACGAAGAAGGAAGCTCGCAGTTTGGAGAGGAATCATGAAAATCTTGCAAGTTGTCGGCTATAAAAATAGCGGAAAAACGACGCTTGTCGAAAAACTTATAAAAGAAGCCGCACATCAAGGGTACAGAGTAGGGGCGGTGAAACACCACGGGCATGGCGGTTATCCGGATTTGTCTGAACAATGGAATGATTCAAACCGGCACCGCCAAGCAGGGGCCGTCGTTTCTTCAGTAGAGGGGAACGGATTATTGCAACTGCAGGCGATTCAAGATAAATGGTCGCTGCAACAAATTTTACACATTTATTCCTTCTTTCCAGTCGATGTTGTCTTCGTCGAAGGATTTAAAAAAGAGAAATATCCGAAAATCGTGATGCTGCGGTCGGACGATGACATAGAGCTTTTGACTTCGTTGGAAAATATAATTGCGGTTATTGCATGGACAACGTTATCTAAGTCATTTGCAATCGATTATCCCATCTTTTCGATCGAAGATGAGAAGCAATATATACAATGGATTATGAATGATGTGAGGGATGCGATGTGAACAGTCAACGATTTACGATTACGAAAGAACCAATTTCCATTGAAGAAGTAGTAAAAAAAGTAATTCGCCCAGAAGCGGGGGCAGTCACTACATTTATCGGAACAGTCCGGGAATTTACAAACGGCAAAAGAACATTATTTTTACAATATGAAGCTTATGTTTCGATGGCAGAAAAAAAGCTGGCAGAAATCGGCGAAGAAATTGCCCGAAAATGGCCGGATGCTAAAGTGGCGATTACTCATCGCATTGGAAAGTTAGACATCTCTGATATCGCTGTTGTCATTGCTGTTTCTACCCCTCATCGCAAGGACGCTTATGAGGCGAATCAATATGCGATTGAACGAATTAAACAAATTGTTCCAATTTGGAAAAAAGAGCATTGGGAAAATGGAGAAGAGTGGGTTGGAAACCAATTAGAAACAAAGGCGTATCCAACTGGAAAGCCGGAAGAGGAGGATTTACAGTGATAACAATACTCTTTTTTGCCCATTTGCAAGAGGCAATCGGAAAAGAGCGAATCCAATTGAATTGTGCACCGCTGGCGGTCAAACAGTTAAAGAACCATTTAGAATCAGAATACAATATCGATTTACAGCATGTGATGGTTGCTGTGAATGAGGAGTACGCCTCAGAAAGTGAGCTCATTCATCCGGGAGATACGGTCGCATTTATTCCGCCGGTAAGCGGAGGATGATTTTTGTCTTCCGCCAAAAAATGAACGAACTGAGGTGTCGGTTTATGAAACCGCTTATTCCAAAACAACACGGCGCGTGGGCAATGCTGGTAATCCCGTTTGCATTAGGAGCTTATGCAGGAGGAGTTTCGTGGCTTCATATTCCTTTATTTTTCGGCTGGTTGTTTTTATACTTAGCAACATATCCAATGTTGATGGCCGTCAAAAATAAAAGAAAAGAATATTTTTTTAAGTGGGCTGTCACTTATTTTCTTCTCGCTATCGTTTTGTTGATCATTCCGCTTATTTACGATTTTACATTAATCTATTTTGGGTTTGCCATGCTGCCGTTTTTCTTTATTAATCTTTATTATGCAAAAAAGAAAAATGATCGGGCTCTTTTGAATGATATGGCAGCAATAGCGGCGTTTGGCGTCGGCGGACTTGCAAGCTTCTATATCGGACAAGGCCGCCTAAATATGACAGCGTGGGAAATTTATATGTTTTGCTTTCTGTTTTTTATCGGAAGCACTTTCTATGTCAAAACAATGATTCGCGAAAAAAAGAATGCTATATATAAATGGACATCATGGGGATACCATTTACTGTTAATAATCGGATTAGTCATCGTCGGTTATCCGTTGTTGGCTATTGCCTATGCACCAAGCGTAATAAGGGCGCTGTATCTATACGGAAAATCGTTGTCAGTAATGAAAGTCGGTGTTTTAGAAATTGTTAACTCCGCATATTTCCTTTTAGTTATGTTCTTTCTTTTATAACATGTGGGCGAAAGAGGCTGACTCTGAAGTCAAAGAAATTTTTCTGCAGAGTTAGCCTTCACGGTTAATCGATTCTGCATATTTCTGGCGGACAATCTTCACAATTAATCTCTTCTCTTAAATATTTTAAATTATGAATTTTAATTTTTCCTTTTCGCATCGAGATGATTCCTTTTTTTCGCAGCTCGCTCAGCATGCGGTTGACTACTTCGCGTGATGTGCCGCAAAAATTCGCTAAATCTTGATTCGTTAATTGCAAATTAATTAAAATACCGTCTTCTTTCATGATTCCATAACTGTTGCACATGCGGATAAGGGTCGAATAAAGGGCGCCTTTCTTTCCATGGAGAATAAGGTCACGGAATTTTGTTTGTGTTTTTCGAAAATGATCGCTCATCCACTTCATAAACTGTAACGCCAGCTTGCCGTTTTTTAGCAGGCTTTTTTCAAGAACATCTTTTTTGATAGCGGAAACAACGCCATCTTCAACTACCTTGGCACTTAGCATATATTTCGCCGGCGCGCAAAAAAGAGTAAGTTCCCCGATAAGCTCGCCTTCACTGCATATTCTTAATGTAAGTTCCTGCCCATCTGCTGCTGTTTTACTTATTTGTATTTTTCCCGATTGAATATAATAAATTTCATCGGCTGCCCCGCCTTCATGAAATAAATACGTTCCCTTTTTTATTTCTTTATTGTAATGGACCATATTTAATAATTCTTCAAGTTCATTAGAAATCGTTTGCATTCCTTCCCCATCTTTTCTGCATAAGTCATATATTTGAAAAACATGTAACCATATTATACATATTTTCACTATATTTATGCTAGTAAATATGGAAAGTGTGTTGAGGAATCAAATAATTTAAAAAATAATTAAATATACATTTGATTTTATTTTTATACAGTATTATAATGTTAACTAATTTAAGAGATTTTTAGGAGGCTTATTATGAAAATAGCAATTATTGGAGCAACAGGATATGGCGGAGTGGAATTGCTTCGATTTTTGCAATACCACCCATTTGTACATGTTCAATCTGTTCACTCATCTTCTCAGGAGGGAACAGCTTTATCAGCTGTTTATCCTCATCTGCAGCAGGCTGAATCGTCCATGCTTGAAAAAATTGATGTCGAACAAATTTCCAAAACATCGGATATTGTTTTTTTAGCGACACCGCCCGGAGTATCAAGCGAACTGACACCACGGTTTTACGAGTGCGGTGTTAAGGTGATTGATTTATCCGGTGATTTTCGGATAAAAGAAGGTCATGTTTATGAACAGTGGTATAAACGTACAGCGCCTCCTCAAACATATTTAGAAAAGGCAGTATACGGTCTTTCTGAATGGAATCGGGCAGAAGTTAATGATGCTAAAATTATCGCCAATCCAGGCTGCTATCCGACAGCAACGCTGCTCGGTTTAGCACCGCTTGTACAAAACGGTCTTATTAAAGAAGACTCGATTGTCATTGATGCAAAATCCGGAGTTTCAGGAGCCGGACGCCACGTTTCTCTTAACACGCATTTTTCGGAAACAAACGAGAATGTAAAAATATACAAAGTGAATGAACATCAACATATTCCGGAAATTGAGCAAATGTTGCTGAAGTGGAACGAACAGATAAAACCGATTACATTCAGCACACATTTAATTCCAATGACGCGCGGAATTATGGCAACGATTTATGCCCAAGCGAAAAAAGAGCTGTCAGCGGAAATGTTAGTAGATTTATATAAAACAAGTTATGAGTCTGCAAAGTTTGTGCGCATTCGCGAGCGTGGAAATTATCCGTCAACAAAAGAGGTTTACGGCTCCAACTATTGTGATATCGGAATTGCTTATGATGAACGTACGGGAAGAATTACAGTTGTTTCTGTCATTGACAACTTAGTAAAAGGAGCGGCAGGTCAGGCGATTCAAAATTTGAATATTATGATGGGAATCGAAGAAGATACAGGATTACAGTTTATGCCGGTTTATCCATAATGGGAGGGAGAAACAATGGTTGTTACGAAGCAAGAAGATGAGATTCAACATATCGCAGAAGGAACAATCGTCACACCGAAAGGATTTAAGGCAGCGGGAGTACATGCCGGGCTTCGCTATACAAAAAAAGATTTAGGTGTCATTGTGTGTGATGTCCCTGCTTCATGCGCTGCTGTTTATACACAAAGCCATTTCCAGGCAGCACCATTAAAAGTGACGCAGCAAAGCATCGCCGTCGAACAAAAGCTTCAAGCTGTTGTCGTAAACAGCGCGTGTGCGAACGCCTGCACGGGAGAACAAGGATTAAAAGATGCATATGAAATGAGAAATTTATGCGCAGAGCAACTCGGGCTTCAGCCTCATTTAGTGGCAGTAGCTTCAACAGGAGTTATTGGTGAATTTCTTCCAATGGATAAAATCCGTGCCGGGATCAAACAATTACGGCCGAGTAATTTAGCGGACGATGCCATCGCTTTTCAAACAGCGATTTTAACGACAGATACCGTAATGAAGAAAGCTTGTTACCAAACACAAATCGACGGAAAAGTCGTAACGATTGGCGGAGCAGCGAAAGGCTCCGGAATGATTCATCCGAATATGGCAACGATGCTTGCATTTATAACGACGGACGCCAATATTTCATCAGACTCGCTGCAGGCGGCTCTCCGCTCTATAACAGATGTTTCTTTTAACCAAATTACAGTAGACGGGGAAACGTCAACAAATGATATGGTTGTTGTGATGGCAAGCGGGTTGGCGGAAAACAACGAACTTACGCCAAATCATCCAGAGTGGCATAAATTTTACGAGGCGTTAAAAAAGACGTGCGAAGACTTAGCGAAGCAAATTGCTAAAGACGGAGAAGGAGCGACGAAACTAATCGAGGTGCGTGTGACAGGAGCGGCAAACGATGAGGAAGCGAAACAAGTCGCTAAGAAAATTGTCGGTTCGAATTTAGTAAAAACAGCTGTTTACGGAGCCGACGCCAACTGGGGAAGAATTATCGGAGCGATTGGACATAGCGATGCAACAGTTGATCCAAATAATGTCGATGTTTCGATCGGAGAGATTGTCATGTTAAAAGCTAGTCAGCCGCAAGCCTTTTCCGAAGAAGAAGCGACTGCATATTTACAAAACGAAGAAATTGTCATTGAAGTAAATCTTCATGTCGGAGAGGGAAGAGGAACTGCCTGGGGCTGTGACTTAACTTACGATTATGTGAAAATTAATGCAAGTTACCGTACGTGAGTGATTTTGCTAGAGGGGAGAGAAAAATGGCGGAGACAATAGTCATTAAATGCGGGGGAAGCGTGTTAAGCGAATTATCGGAATCATTTTTTCATAGTTTAAAAGAAATGAAAAACAGAGGAATGAACATTGTGATCGTCCATGGCGGCGGTCCGGAAATCGGGCAAATGTTGAAACAATTAAACATTGCAAGCGAGTTTGTCAACGGTTTGCGGAAAACGACGAGTGAAGTGCTGGAAGTGGTCGAGATGGTTTTAGCGGGAAAAGTGAATAAGCAGCTTGTTTCGCTGTTGCAGAAAAAAGGATTGAAGGCAATTGGGCTTTCAGGGATTGATGCGAATTTAATCGAAGCGAAACCAATTGATGTAGAGCATTTAGGATATGTTGGGGAAGTAACAAATGTAAATCATTTGCTTCTTCAGCAATTAACTGCTTCCGAATATATCCCCGTGATTGCTCCAATCGGTTGTGATCAAACAGGGCAGAAATATAACATTAATGCTGATACGGCGGCAGGGGCGGTGGCGATGGCGCTTGCGGCAAAACATTTATTATTTGTCACCGATGTTCCTGGAATTTTACGAAATGGAACATTAGTCGAACATGCGACCGTTGAGATGATTTTAGAAATGATTGATGAAGGGACGATTTACGGCGGCATGATTCCGAAAGTAAAAGCAGCGATTGAATCCATTGCTGGTCCGCTGCATGAAGTCATTATCGTAAGCGGCAAGCTGCCATTTTTCTCAGCCAATGGTGAAATATGCGGCACAAAAATTATGAAAGAAGCGGGGGTTTATTAAATGGGAGCCTTATTTCCTACATATAACCGTTGGGAGATTGCGGTGGAATCAGCTGAAGGAACGAAAGTAATGGCTAAAGATGGAAAAGAGTATTTAGATTTTGTAGCGGGAATTGCGGTTTGTAACCTCGGTCATCGTCATCCCGCTGTACAGGAAGCGCTTGAAGAGCAGTTAAAAAAAGTATGGCATGTTTCAAATTTGTTCGAAAATGAATTGCAGGAAGAAACAGCGCAGCTGCTTGTACAGCATTGCAACGGTGATGCAGTGTTCTTTTGCAACAGCGGTGCCGAGGCGAACGAGGCAGCATTAAAGCTGGCGCGCAAATATACAGGGCGCTCAAAAGTGATTACGTTTAAGCAGTCCTTCCACGGACGGACATTTGCAACGATGTCAGCGACTGGACAGGAAAAGATTCACAAAGGATTTGGACCGCTTTTACCGGAATTTATTCACCTCCCTTATAACGATATTTCGTCATTAGAAAAAGAAATGAATGAAGAAATTGCCGCGGTTATGGTTGAAGTGGTACAGGGAGAAGGCGGTGTAATTCCGGCTGATGCGTCCTTCTTAAAGGCAATGGAAGAGCTTTGCAGACGATACGGAGCCTTGTTGATCGTCGATGAAGTACAAACAGGTATTGGAAGAACGGGAAAAGCATTTGCCTATCAACATTACGGCATTTCCCCAGATATTATTACGGTTGCAAAAGGATTAGGAAGCGGCTTTCCAGTAGGGGCCATGATTGGAAAGGAGTTTTTAAGAAACTCCTTTACTGCCGGGGTTCACGGTTCTACATTTGGCGGCAATCCGCTTGCGATGGCAGCAGCCAAAGCGACACTGCAAGTCATCTTTGAAGAGAAATTTTTGCAGGAAGTATCGGAAAAAGGAACATATTTTCTGCAAAAGTTAAAGGAAGCGTTGAAAGATGTTGATGTCGTCAAGGAAGTGAGAGGACTTGGCTTAATGATTGGAATTGAATGTAAGTATGATGTTGCTCAACTAATTAAAAATATTCATGCCAATGGTTTGCTTGTATTAACAGCCGGCCCGAATGTCATTCGTCTATTGCCTCCGCTTGTTGTCCGTAAAGATGAAATCGATGAAGCGGTGAAGATGATCCAATATACACTTATAAAGGAAAATGTAGCAGCTAATTAATAAAGTAGCTGCCCCTTTATTGAATTTTATGTATAAAAATGCTTATGTTTAAATAAAAATTCAATCGTGAGGTGTCACAATGAAAGCTTATTTGCATTTAGCAAATGGGAAAACGTTTGAGGGAAAATTAGAAACGGCCATTCCAGACAGTGAAGTGAATGGTGAAGTTGTCTTTTTTACAGGAATGACCGGGTATCAGGAAGTGCTCACTGATCCTTCATATAAAAACCAAATTATTGTATTTACTTATCCGCTCATCGGCAACTACGGAATTAATGCAGCCGATTTTGAAAGCAAAAAGCCCCACGTTCAGGCGGTGGTCGTCTATGAAGCAAGCACGAAAGGATATCATTATCAATCGCAATATAGTTTAAAGGACTATTTGCAAGCATGGAATATTCCTTTGCTTACTCATGTTGACACACGTGCGGTAGTAAAACAAATTCGCACAGAAGGAGCCATGCAGGGGAAGATTAGCTTAACTTCTGAATGCGGAGAATTCGGAGAAACAGAGCGGCAAGAACAGCCTATACAGCAAGTATCTACTACACAAATCGAAACATATGGAAATGGCTCAACACATATCGTGCTTTTCGACTTTGGCTATAAAAAATCCATTTTGCAGTCTTTATTGTCAAGAGGATGTAAAGTTACAGTTGTTCCATACAATACGTCATTTGAAACGATTCAAGCACTTGAGCCGGACGGTATTTTACTGTCAAACGGTCCGGGAAATCCAAAACAGCTTTCATCACAGCTGCCAACGATTCGCAAAGTGATAGACCATTATCCGACTCTCGGGATTTGCTTAGGCCATCAATTAGTTGCCTTAGCATACGGGGCGGATACAGAAAAACTGCGTTTTGGTCATCGCGGAGCCAACCAGCCGGTTTATGATTCAGTGAAAAAGAAGGTATTTATGACATCACAAAATCACGGATATGTCGTAAATAAGGAAAGTTTGGCGCATACGCCGTTTGTGGTTCGTTTTACAAATGTTAACGATCAATCGGTAGAAGGAATGTTCCATCCAACAAAACCGATTTTATCCGTGCAATATCATCCCGAAGCACATCCGGGTCCGAGCGATACGAACAGCATTTTCGATGAATTTTTACAAATTATGAAGAACGTAAGGAGCGAGAAAGTGTATGCCTAAAGATGAGACACTTCAATCGATTTTAATTATTGGTTCAGGACCGATTGTCATCGGCCAGGCAGCGGAATTTGATTATTCCGGTACGCAGGCATGCTTAGCTTTAAAGGAAGAAGGATACCGCATCATCCTTGTGAACAACAATCCAGCGACCATTATGACTGATGAAGTGCATGCAGATGCTGTTTATTTTGAGCCGTTGACAGTAGAAAGTTTAGAGAAAGTCATCGCCAAAGAACGACCCGATGGGCTGCTGGCGACGTTTGGCGGACAGACAGGGTTAAATTTAGCATTCCAGCTCCATGAAAAAGGAATTTTAACAAAATATAATGTGAGATTGTTAGGTACACCGATTGAGGCGATTAAAAAAGGGGAAGACCGTGAAGCGTTCCGCCAGTTAATGTATGAACTGGGCGAACCTGTTCCGGAAAGTGAAATCATTACAAACGTTGAGGATGCCATTGCATTTGCCGAAAAAGTTGGTTTTCCGATTATTATCCGTCCCGCTTACACATTAGGAGGAAGCGGCGGCGGTATTGCTGCTTCAATGGAGGAGTTTGTCTCCCTTGTTGAAAAAGGGCTGGCGGAAAGTCCGATTACGCAATGCTTAATTGAACGAAGCGTTGCCGGTTACAAAGAAATTGAATATGAAGTGATGCGCGATTATACCGATACATGCATTACTGTGTGCAACATGGAAAATGTCGATCCTGTAGGAGTGCATACGGGAGACTCGATTGTTGTTGCACCATCGCAGACATTGACAGATGAGGAATATCATATGCTTCGCAGCGCAGCTGTCAAAATCATTTCTGCGCTTGGAATTATCGGCGGCTGCAACATTCAATTTGCGTTAGACCCATTTAGTAAAAATTATTATTTAATCGAAGTCAACCCGCGCGTGAGCCGCTCCTCGGCATTAGCGTCAAAAGCGACCGGCTATCCAATTGCGCGGATTGCGGCAAAATTGGCGGTCGGATATACGTTGGCGGAATTATTAAATCCGGTCACGAAAAATACGTATGCGAGCTTTGAACCGGCGCTGGACTACGTCGTTGTCAAATTTCCGCGTCTGCCGTTTGATAAATTTCCTTATGCGGACCGTCAGCTTGGCACGCAAATGAAAGCGACGGGTGAAGTGATGGCGATTGATCGGAATATGGAGCGCGCTTTCCAAAAAGCGGTTCATTCATTAGAATGGGAAAATATTGGCTTACTGTTGCCTTCATTGCAGAAGATGACAACGGAAGAGTTGAAGCAATTGATAACAAAAGCCGATGACCGCCGCTTTTTTGCGATATTGGAGCTGTTCCGCCGCGGCGAAAGCATTGAAACGGTGCAGCAATTAACGAAAATCGACCGCTTCTTTTTAAATGTATTCTGGCAATTGATTGCATTAGAAAAAAAGGCGATGGAAACAAACATGCAAGATGTGGACGAGAACACATTGCAACTCCTAAAGGAAAAAGGGTTTTCTGATTTCTTTTTAGCTAACGTATGGAATGTTAGTGAAAAAGAAGTAAGGGAAAAACGAAAAGCATTAGGAATTGTTCCTTCTTATAAAATGGTTGACACATGTGCGGCGGAGTTTCATTCAGAGACAGATTATTATTATTCAAGCTATTTTGGTGAAAGCGAGCTAAAGAAAAGTGATAAGCAAAAAGTATTAATCATTGGTTCCGGACCGATTCGCATCGGACAAGGAATTGAGTTTGACTACAGCTCTGTTCACAGCGTTTATGCGTTGCAGCAGGAAGGCTATGAAACGGTCCTTATTAACAACAATCCGGAAACAGTCAGCACCGATTTCGCTGTTGCCAATCGTTTATATTTTGAGCCGCTTACGTTTGAAGATGTGTTAAACGTCATTGAGGCGGAACAAATCGATAAAGTAATTGTTCAATTCGGCGGACAGACAGCGATTAATCTTGTTAAAGAGCTGGAAGAGGCCGGGGTGAACATCATCGGCGTTTCCCATGATGTGATTGACCAATTGGAAGACCGCGAGCGTTTTTATCAGCTGTTAGAGGAATTAAAGATCCCTCACGTCCCGGGATTGATGGCCGATGATGAAACGCAACTATTTGCGAAAGCAAGAGAGATTGGTTTTCCGGTTTTATTACGACCTTCATATGTGATTGGCGGAAAGGGAATGTTCATTGTAAAAAATGAAGAAGAGCTTCATGGCTTACTAAACGAACATTTTATTACGTACCCTGTATTAATTGATGCGTATTTGCAAGGAAAAGAAGCGGAAGTGGATTTAGTCGCTGATGGAGAAAACATTTTCATTCCAACCATCGTTGAACATGTAGAAAAAGCGGGAGTTCATTCAGGTGACAGCTATGCGATTTTACCGGCAGTGTCACTCACCGAAGATGAAAAAGAACAGATTGTGACATATGCAAGAAAAATCGTTCGCAAGCTGCATTTCAAAGGAATTATGAACATTCAATATGTGATTCATAACCATGTTGTGTACGTGTTGGAAGTGAATCCGCGCGCAAGCCGCACCGTACCGATTGTCAGCAAAACGACAGGTGTTCCGCTTGTGCAAATTGCGACAAAGTTATTGCTTGGGAAATGTTTGGAGGATGTAGTTGAGACAAAAGCCGAACTGCTCGCTGATGTCCCATATGTTGTTTTAAAATATCCTGTCTTTTCAACTCATAAGCTGCCTGGAGTTGACTCGCTTGTCGGACCAGAAATGAAATCAACGGGAGAAGGAATCAGCATCGCAAACACGCTTGAAGAAGCAGCAGCAAAGGCATTCCATCCATATGTTTCACGAAAAGGAGAAGCGAATGAAATTTATTTAGATATCGATGGTTTAGAAGAGACAGATGAAATTAAGCAGCTAACAAACACGATAAAAGAAAAGCGGCTTACGGTTGTTACGGAAGCGCCGTTTGAAGAATGGGTGAAACGTAAGGAAGCATTGGCATTTTTTAGCTTAAAGAAAGATGAACAAAGTTCGACATGGAGAAAACTTGCGCTGTCCCGCCAAATTTTGACGTTTACAGAACTGGAAACATGCCAACTGTTTTTAAAAGGAATTCATTGTAAAGAGTTTTCTGTCTCTTCGATTCAACAGTGGCTTTTCCTAAAACAACAAACAGAGAAAGCGGTGATTTTATGAATACGGCAGCTAATGACAAAAGTGTAAATATAAAAGGAAGAGATTTTTTAGCGCTCAAAGATTTTTCAACTGCAGAAATTGAATATTTATTAGCATTGGCAGGTGAATTAAAGCAAAAACAGCGTTCAGGGGAAACGTTTACTCCTCTCTCCGGGAAAACGCTGGCAATGATTTTTGAAAAACCGTCTACGCGTACAAGAGTTTCATTTGAAGTGGGGATGACGCAGCTTGGCGGTCATGCGCTTTTTTTGAGCAGCAATGATTTGCAGCTTGGGCGCGGTGAGACGATTGCGGATACAGCAAGAGTATTATCACGATACGTTGATGCCATTATGATTCGTACGTTTGCTCATAGTAAAATTGAAGAATTAGCTGAATATGCAACTGTTCCAGTGATTAATGGCTTAACAGATGATGCTCATCCGTGCCAGGCGCTTGCAGATTTATTAACCATTTATGAAATAAAAAAGAAATTTAAAGGGGTTAAGCTTGCCTATGTGGGGGACGGCAATAATGTTGCCCATTCGTTAATGATCGCTGCCGCGAAAGTAGGAATGGACTTTGCGATTGCCTGTCCGATAAACTATGAGCCGAAGAAAAAGATGGTAGAAGAAGCGTTGCAAATTGCTAAACAAACAGGTGCATCCATTACAGTCACAAATCATCCGGATGAAGCGGTGAAAGATGCGGATGTGATTTATACAGATGTATGGACAAGCATGGGACAGGAAAATGAAAGTGCTGAACGTCTGCGCGTTTTTCAGCCGTTTCAAGTAAACGCGGAATTAGTGAAATATGCTAAACATGATTATATTTTCCTTCATTGTTTGCCGGCTCACCGCGGCGAAGAAGTTACGTCAGACATCATTGATGGTGAACATTCTGCCGTGTTCCAACAAGCAGAAAACCGTCTTCATGCACAAAAAGCGATTTTGTTGTCATTATTAGGAGCATAAAAAGCGGCTGTCTCAAACGTGAAGGGTCAGACCCCCGCAACACAATATATCGGCATTAGATAAATGAGCTATATATTGTGAAACGGACATGGGGTCAGACCCTTATGAGACAGCCTTTTTGTATTAAGTAAATAAAATGACGAGTGCGCCGACAATAAAACAATAATAAGAAAAATATTTCAAATTCCCGCGCGCCATAATTCCCATAAACCATTTCAGTGAGTAATAAGATGCGATAAATGAGCCGATAAAGGCAATCGTATATGGAATCAATAATGTACGGATGTTCGGATCATTTAATAAATCAGAAAAGCTTAAAATCATTCCACCGACACTGACAGGGATATAAAGCAAAAATGAAAAACGCAATGCCGTCTCTTGTTTCATTCCTAGCAGCATCGCCGCAACGATGGTCGCTCCTGAACGGCTGATGCCGGGAATTAAAGCAATTGCTTGAGCCATACCAACGATAAGTGCATCTTTTGCTGTTAATTCTCCATCCCGCTTATGTCCGCGCAGGTTGCGAATGACCCATAAGCCAATTCCTGTAATCATTAACGTAAAGCCTAACACTTTTATCGATTTAAAATATTCGGCAATCGCATCTTCAAATAAAATTCCTATAACTCCAGCAGGAATCGTGCCAAGAATTAAATAGGCTATAAAGCGAAAATCATCTTTTGCACTTTGTTCTTTTACCGTTACATATTTCATTCCATTTTTTGTTAAACGAAGCAGGTCTTCTTTGTAAATCAGCAATACCGCAAACAAAGAAGCGGTGTTCATAAGCAGTTCAAAACTAAGACCTTCAATTTTTAACTGTAAAAAGTGCTGGAGCAAAACGAGATGCCCGCTTGAGGAAATGGGGATTGGCTCGGTGAATCCTTGGAAAATTCCCAACAATAAGTATTTAAAGATTAAATATATTTGATTAAGCTGCTCCATCATGATTTCCTCCAACTAATTTTCCGTCCTTCATTATTTAACTATATTTTGCCTCCAAATGTAAACGATAAATGATCGAATAAACGGAAATGTTAATAGTGTAGCTTCGTTTTACAAGGAGGAATCAAAACATGGGTCAACGAAGACACTTTGGACCGGGAGATAAAGCTCCAAATAATGGAGTATATATCGAAATTGGAGAAACAGGAGACAACGTAAAAAATCCAAAGAAACTTAAATTGAAAGCAGGGGACACGTTCCCGGAAACATCGAATCATAACCGTCATTGGACTTACGTGCGCAAACCATAAAGAAAGCGGCGCGTGGAGTCAATATTCAAATGCTCAAAGCCATCCTATTTTCGGGTGGCTTTTCAATTGAAAATAGAAAAAACAATCAGATATAATAAAATTAAAGGTCAAAAAAAGTCAAAAAGGAAGGCGAAAAAGGCAATGGATATGAACAAAATGACGGAAAAAGTTCAAGAAGCATTCATGTCCGCCCAATCGTTAGCTATGCAACATTATCATCAAGAAATCGATATTGTCCATCTGTTACTCGCCTTAATCGAGCAACAAGACGGGTTGGCGAGGCGGATATTCGATTATCTTCACATTGATATTGAAGCGTTTGTCAATGATCTGCATGCACTCATAAAGAAAAAGCCGCAAGTAATCGGAGCTGGTGTAGAGAAAGGAAAAGTATATATTACCCATCATCTCCAACGTCTGTTAGTGAATGCTGAGGAAGAAGCCAAGCGGTTACAAGACGAATACATTTCAGTCGAGCATTTGTTGTTGGCGCTGACAAATGATACACAAGCAAATGAAATCGTGAGCTTATTCAAAAAATATCGTATTGAACGTCATTCGTTATTGAAAGTATTAATGGACATAAGGGGGAATCAACGCGTGACGAGTGCAACTCCTGAAGCTACATATGAAGTGTTAAAAAAATACGGACGGGATTTAGTTGCCGAAGTGAAAGCGGGAAAAATCGATCCTGTGATCGGGCGTGACAGTGAAATTCGCCGCGTCATTCGCATTTTATCGCGCAAAACCAAAAATAACCCGGTGTTAATCGGTGAACCGGGGGTCGGTAAAACAGCGATCGTTGAAGGCTTGGCGCAGCGTATCGTTCGCAAAGATGTTCCGGAAGGGCTAAAGGATAAAACAATTTTTGCGCTTGATATGAGCTCACTTGTTGCCGGGGCGAAATTCCGCGGAGAGTTTGAAGAACGTTTAAAAGCTGTATTAAATGAAATAAAGAAAAGCGAAGGGCGTATTATTCTGTTTATCGATGAACTTCATACGATTGTCGGTGCCGGAAGAGCGGAAGGGGCAATGGATGCAGGCAATATGTTAAAGCCGATGCTTGCACGCGGAGAGCTGCACTGCATCGGGGCGACCACGCTTGATGAGTATCGCCAATATATCGAAAAGGATCCGGCCTTGGAACGACGCTTTCAACAAGTACTCGTTGAGGAACCGACAGTGGAAGATACGATTTCGATTTTGCGGGGATTAAAAGAACGCTTCGAAATTCATCACGGGGTAAATATTCATGACCGGGCGCTTGTTGCGGCAGCTACTTTATCAGACCGGTATATTTCTGAACGCTTTCTTCCGGATAAGGCGATTGACTTAGTGGATGAGGCATGCGCGATGATTCGCACGGAAATTGATTCGATGCCGACGGAATTGGACGAAGTCATGCGCCGCGTCATGCAGCTTGAAATTGAAGAAGCAGCGCTCCGAAAAGAAACAGATGAAGCGAGCAAAGAGCGTCTGGAAGCATTGACAAAAGAATTGGCTGATTTGCGTGAAAAGGCGAACAGCATGAAAGTAAAGTGGCAGCAGGAAAAAGAGGAGATTCAAAACGTACGCAATTTGCGTGAGGCGTTGGAAAAAGCAAAACGCGAATTAGAGGAAGCGGAAAATGAGTATGATTTAAATAAAGCCGCTGAATTGCGTCATGGCCGCATTCCTCAGCTTGAAAAAGAATTAAAGCAGCTTGAACAGAAAATGAGCGAAAAACAAGAGGAAGGACGTTTGCTTCGTGAAGAAGTGACGGAAGAAGAAATCGCGGAAGTTGTATCAAGATGGACAGGCATTCCGCTTGCTAAGCTTGTCGAAGGAGAACGTGAGAAACTATTGCGCCTGCAAGACATTTTACATGAACGTGTCATCGGTCAAGACGAAGCGGTAGAGCTTGTTGCCGATGCAGTGCTGCGCGCCCGTGCCGGCATTAAAGATCCGAATCGGCCAATTGGCTCTTTTATCTTCTTAGGACCAACCGGAGTCGGAAAAACGGAGCTCGCCAAAGCGTTAGCACAATCATTGTTTGACAGTGAAGAACAAATGGTCCGCATCGATATGTCAGAGTATATGGAAAAACACGCTGTATCTCGTTTAATCGGCGCACCTCCTGGATATGTCGGCTATGAAGAAGGCGGACAGTTAACGGAAGCGGTTCGCCGCAAACCTTATTCCGTCATTCTTTTAGATGAAATCGAGAAAGCTCATCCGGAAGTGTTTAATATTTTACTGCAAGTGCTTGATGATGGACGAATTACAGATTCGCAAGGCAGAACGGTCGATTTTAAAAATACCGTCATCATTATGACATCCAATATTGGTTCACACTTCCTGCTTGAAGGAGTAACAAATGAAGGAGAAATGAAAGAAGAAACAAGGGAGCAAGTATTACAGCAATTGCGGGCACATTTCCGTCCGGAATTTTTAAACCGCATCGATGATATTATTTTATTTAAGCCGTTAACTGTGAATGAAGTTAAAGGAATTGTCGATAAATTGGTGAAAGAGCTTAGCCAGCGGCTTGCCGACCGTCATATTACGCTAACATTGACAGACAAAGCAAAAGAATATATTGCAACTGCCGGATTTGATCCTGTTTACGGAGCGCGTCCGTTAAGGCGGTTTATCCAAAAACACATTGAAACGAAATTGGCAAAAGAAATCATTGCCGGCCGCATAAAAGACTACAGCAATGTGCTGATTGACTACGAAAACGGCCAAATTATGCTTGAAAAGCAATAAGAAAAAATGAGGGCTGACCCAAAAGCGAAGTGCCGGACCTCACAATCTATATATTATGGGTTGCACGTGAGGTCAGACACGAATGGGTCAGCCCCTGTTTTTGTAAGCATTAGCAGTGTTCAGCTTTGAGCATTTTTTAATGATGTTCTACAGGATCGTTTGGAATCACATTTGCAATCACGATAATGATAACGGTAGCTACTACAGCTAACAATGAACCAGATGCGAAATCATATGCGTTGCCTTGCATTGAGCTTACAACATATGTAGCCATGTGCACAAGCAAAAATGTCCAAAAGAAAGTCCAGAAAAATTTCATCGCCTTCACCTCAGTTTCCATAACATTCTTTTTTTATCTTAGCATAATTAACTTCGGTAGCAAAGCTGTTTTCTAAAATTGGCGTTTTGTCCTGTCGCTCTAGGCAAATGCCCTTACCACTTTGATTATTCCACATAAATTATAATGTACAATTATGTACTGTGAAAGTAAGGGTGAAATGTGATGACAATCAAGGAACGCTTCTTTCAGCTTGATGAACAATGGTGTACGATTCATTTGCCTGAACGTCCCAACGGTTTTGCTATATTGCTCATTGG
This sequence comes from Paranoxybacillus vitaminiphilus, assembly GCF_003259935.1. Lineage (GTDB taxonomy): Bacteria > Bacillota > Bacilli > Bacillales > Anoxybacillaceae > Paranoxybacillus > Paranoxybacillus vitaminiphilus. Next base: position 33,219 of record NZ_QLMH01000014.1, read on the forward strand.
AGATACGAATCATTTTGTCAATGAAAAAACGAGCTTTTGGATGCAGCATGCAGGAAGAAGCCAACTTATTGAAGAGTTGAAACAATACGGCTATACCATTTTTTATTCGAATTTATATGGCAGGCATTGGGGAAGCCCAAAAGCAGTTCGGCTTGCTAAACAGCTCATTTATTACGTATTAAAAAGTGAAATACTAAACAAGCGAATCTATCTTCTTGCTGAAGGAATGGGTGCTTTAGCTGCTTTACGTCTAGTGGATGCAATGCCGGAGCGAATTCGCGCAGTGGCGATGCTGAGTCCATGTTTAGATTTGCAGGCACAAGTAGCTTATGAACGAGAAAATAAATTTTTTTACAAACGAATGATAAAAGAAATAGCTTCAGCCTATGAGGTGAAGGATGAAAATGTTTCCTCCGTTCTTTCGTCACTGTCAACGAACCAGAAGTGTTTCCCGGTGAAAATATGGCAAATGTCTGGCGTTGCTCATTATCCATCTTCGCTTCATTGCCGAAAATATGAAGAATTAAGGAAAACTTGGTGTTGTCCGATTACGGTTATTTATCATTTGCCGGAAAAAAGATACGGATTTTCTCATGCGATCCATAAGTTTTATCAAGAGAATAATGATTTATCATAAACTTCCTCTATCAAGCGCAAACAAATGGTAGAGGAACGATTTTTTATGGCAAAAATAAATAAACTTTACCATATCGTCTCATGCATGTAAAATGAAGGTGAAAAACAAGCATTTTCAATGTCAGTTTTTTAGGGAGAGAGGATTTGAGGGAGTGCAACATTTAATGAAAAAACCTCTTTTAGCTATACTTTTATGCTTTTTTATATTAGCAAGCTGTCAACCAGTAGGACGGACAAGTGGACAGCTGGAAAAAGTGGGATTATTAGTTCCCGAAACGATTAATGATCAAGTTTGGGGAACGAAAGGATATAAAGGGTTATTGAAGATTCAGTCGCAGTTTAAAGTAGATGTTTTCTATAAAGAAGGCATGGATAATGAAGCAGCCGTGAAACAAGCTGTGGCAGAATTTGACCGTAAAGGGGTCAATTTAATTTTTGGACACGGAAGCGAGTACGCTGAATATTTCAATCGTCTAGCTTCGCAATATCCTCATATTCATTTCGTTTGCTTTAATGGAGAAGCAAAAGAAAAAAATGTAACGAGTTTAAATTTTGCCGGGAACGCTATGGGGTTTTTTGGAGGAATGGTTGCGGGAGAAATGACAAAGACAGGTAAAGTCGGAGTAATCGCCGCTTTTGAATGGCAGCCTGAAGTGAACGGTTTTTTTGAAGGAGCGTTATACCAAAACGAAAATGTTGAGGTGGAAGTCCGCTTTGTTCAACATTGGGATGATGTTCACCGCGCTCTAGAGTTGCTTGATGAATTAATTGCTGATGGGGTTGATGTTGTTTATCCGGCCGGTGATGGGTTTAATGTTCCTGTCATTGAAAAACTAAAGCAGCACGGCCTCTATGCCATTGGTTACGTTACTGACCAATCCGATTTAGGAAAGGCGACTGTTTTAACAAGTACTGTCCAACATGTTGACCGCTTATATGAACTCGTTGCAAAACAATTTAATGATGGAAAATTAAAATCAGGAAATTTATACTTTGACTTTCAGGATGGAGTCATTTCCATGGGAAAATTTAGTCCGCTAGTTGATCAACAGTTTCGTCAAGAACTGGCTAATGAAATTGAGCGCTATCAAAAGACCGGTAAATTACCGAATGAACAATGAGGCTGACCCGAAAACAAAGTGTCAGACCCCACAACACATATATAGCATGTCATATTGGTCCAATAAGCTATATATGGTAAGATGTGCGTGAGGTCAGACACGGATGGGTCAGCCCTTGTTTTTAAACAAATTGAATAAAGGAGTCATTTGCTTGACAATTGGTTTAAATTTTTCAAAAGACGAAACAAGCGTGTCGATATCTTTCATCAGCTGCATATAATCGATTTGCTGCGGCGGCTCTGAAGCATGAGTTTCATCTTTTTTATGCTCTGTCATAGCTTGTCTTTGTGGAAATGGCCCGAACATGAGACGGGAAAATCGATCGTTATATATATTTCTTTTATTTTTACCGTTAATTTCCATATAATCTCCCTCTTCCCCTTTTATTTACTAGTACTTTATGAAAAAATTCAGAGTGTGTGAATAGACGATTGCCGCTATTGAACAAAGGTAATTTTATATTGCACATCCCGTAAAATTCAGTTAAAATTAGTACCAAGTAATAATAATTGGTTATATATATAAATATAAAAGGGGTTGTTCGGCATGAATGCAGGGATTATAGGAATAGGCCGATATTTACCTGAAAAAGTATTGACAAATTTTGATTTGGAAAAAATGATGGATACATCCGATGAATGGATTCGTACGAGAACAGGAATTGAAGAACGAAGAATCGCTTCGGATGATATGAATACGTCCGATATGGGATATTTAGCGGCTTTAAAAGCGATCGAGCATGCAGGAATTTCCGCGCAAGACATTGATCTTATTCTAGTGGCAACAGTGACGCCGGATCGCCCGTTTCCTTCCGTGGCATGTATGCTGCAGGAACGTTTAGGGGCGGCCAAAGCGGCAGCGCTTGATATTAGCGCGGCGTGCGCAGGATTTATATACGGCATGGTTACAGCGAAACAATTTATTGAAACAGGTGCTTATAAATATATACTAGTAGTAGGGGTTGAAAAACTATCAAAAATTCTTAATTGGCAAGATCGCAACACGGCCGTTTTATTTGGCGATGGCGCCGGAGCAGTAGTCATGGGACCTGTCTCCGAAGGACGCGGCATTTTATCGTTTGAGTTAGGAGCAGATGGAACAGGCGGAAAGCATTTATATCAAGATGAATATGTGATTATGAACGGCAGAGAAGTGTTTAAATTTGCGGTAAGACAAATGGGAGAATCGTGCATTAACGTATTAGAAAAAGCCGGATTGACAAAAAAAGATGTTGACTTTCTTATCCCGCACCAAGCGAACATTCGAATCGTCGAAGCGGCACGGCAGCGTTTAGAATTGCCGGAGGATAAAATGTCAACAACGATTAGAAAATATGGAAATACTTCGGCTGCTTCGATTCCAATTTCGATTGTCGAAGAGTATGAGGCTGGCAAGATTAAAGATGACGATTTAATTATTATGGTCGGTTTTGGCGGCGGATTAACATGGGGAGCTGTTGCGTTGCGCTGGGGCCGTTAATCAATGACAATGGACATTCTTTTATGTATTATTAAAAGAAAAAAGGAGCTGCGGAAAAGATGAAAAAGAGAAGAGTCGTTGTCACAGGCTTAGGAGCTGTTACGCCGCTTGGGAACGATGTAGAAACAACATGGAAGCATTTAATTGCCGGAAAATCAGGAATCGGTCCGCTGACCCGCGTCAATCCTGATGATTATCCAGCAAAAGTAGCAGCAGAATTGAAAGATTTTAATCCGGAAAACTATATGGATAAAAGAGATGCAAGAAAAATGGACCGCTTTACGCAATATGCCGTTGCCGCTTCGTTGATGGCCGTGCAAGATGCGGATTTAAAGATTACAGAGGAAAACGCACCGCGCGTCGGTGTTTGGATCGGTTCAGGAATCGGCGGCATGGAAACGTTTGAACAGCAGTTTGAAATCTTTCAACAGCGGGGATACCGCCGCGTCAGTCCGTTTTTTGTGCCGATGATGATTCCGGATATGGCTGCTGGTCAAGTTTCGATTATTCTCGGGGCAAAAGGCATTAACTCATGTACGGTGACAGCGTGTGCCACGGGAACGAACTCGATTGGTGACGCTTTCAAAGTGATTCAGCGGGGCGATGCCGACGTCATGATTACAGGAGGAACGGAAGCGCCGATCACAAAGATGTCTTTAGCCGGCTTTTGCGCGAATACGGCACTATCAACGAATCCAGATCCAAAAACAGCGAGCCGTCCGTTTGATAAAAACCGCGATGGTTTTGTTATGGGGGAAGGCGCTGGTATTCTTATACTGGAAGAATTAGAGCATGCGTTAAAACGCGGTGCAAAAATTTATGCCGAAATTGTTGGTTACGGGGCAACAGGAGATGCTTATCATATCACAGCTCCCGCTCCGGGCGGTGAAGGCGGGGTGCGCGCAATGAGACAGGCGCTTTCTGATGCAGGAATGAAACCGGAAGAAATTGACTATATTAACGCGCACGGTACAAGTACAGAATATAACGATAAATATGAAACAATGGCTATTAAAGAAGTGTTCGGTGAACATGCTTATAAGTTGGCCGTCAGCTCAACAAAATCGATGACGGGTCACTTGCTGGGAGCAGCAGGCGCTGTCGAAGCAGTGTTCTCCATATTAACGATTAAAGAAGGGATCATTCCGCCGACGATTAACTATGAAACACCAGATCCAGAATGCGACCTTGATTATGTGCCAAACGTTGCCCGTAAACAAGAAGTGCGAGCTGTATTAAGCAACTCGCTTGGATTTGGCGGACATAATGCGACATTAATCTTTAAAAAATATGAATAAAAAATAAAAGAGGCTGACTTAGTGGCCTCTTTTATTTTTGGGGAAGTCATGTTTCACTTCACTTTTCCTATATTCATATGATAGTAAAAAAGATAAAGGGATGACGCGAAAATGGCTGTTTTGCCTACAGATGAATGGTTAATGAACGTGAAAAAGCCCCCGATGGAATTATGTGAAAAGCTAGTGCCGTATTTTAAAGAAAAAGAAGCGACTTCCCGTGAAATTTTTTTACATTTGACAAGACACGGGATGTGCCGATCGGCAAATGGATTACAGCAAGTTGTCCAAGAAATGAAAACAAAGCGTATATGGGAAAAAGCTACCGAAATATATAAAGTACTAATAAAAAAATGGAATGGTCCAGATATTCCTATTTTTATTTTTCCGGCGGATTGGCGAAATGGAAGGTTACAGCGCGAGTTTAACGGTAAAGGGGGCCTTTCCTATCGAGATAAACTGTTTTTGTTTTTGCTGCCGCATCATACAAAAAAGGAGATGGAAGCGTTAATCATTCATGAGTACAATCATGTTTGCCGGTTAAGGAGAATGGCAAAGAAAGAAGAAGATTATACATTGCTCGATGCGATCGTTCTAGAAGGATTGTCAGAAAATGCCGTACGTAAATATGTCGGCCCATCCTATAATGCAAAGTGGACGAACTATTATTCTGCAAAACAATTAGCAGAATTTTGGCAGAAATATATTTTACCTTATCAATCTATTCATGTTACCCATCCGCTTTATGACCGTCTGCTTTATGGATTGAACTTCTATCCAAAAATGCTTGGTTATGCAGTTGGATATGACCTTGTCAATCGTTGTTTACAAAAGAGAGATGTCACTTTTGCAAAGTTAATGTCTTTAACTTCCGAGCAAATCGCTAAACTTGCTGACCGAGACGTTTCATGAATGAAATCGTCTCTTTTATTATTTCGTCATTCCTTTCTTTTCTGCAGCATACATTTAGTAATAGATGGACAAGTTTTGCGCGGAAAAGGAATGATGCGATGATACGAGTTTTCGTTTATCTAGTCGGCTTTGGTTTTTCGATCATTGGCGGGGTTACCTCGATTGCGTATTTAAATATTATTGCAGATGGACAAGGAATCATCGATTATTTTTATTTTATAAGTAAAAAAGCGGAATGTTATTTATTTCCATTAGGTCTTTTTCTTATTTGGTTAAGCCTTTATTTTCCGAGTAATCAAGAATAAATGGATAAAAAAGGTTTTGTTGGAATAAAATGAACTACCTCTGCCTATACTGATGGACAAATAGGTTTTGAAGTGAGGGGTATTTCATGTTGTATCTTCATGATATTTGGGTCAATTGGTTTGAAGGGGAAGAAAATGGTTATAACGTATGCTATTTTCATGAATGGCGCAAAGATGACCAAGTCGAGCTTTTAGACCAAGTCCCTTTATTGAAAGTTTCCTCGGCATTGTACGACTATATTGAAAATAGCTTATCGGAAATTCCACAGGCACTTCTTGAGGAAGTATATCAAAAAACATTTGTAAGAAAAAATCATGAACGCATTCAGTTAGATTATTGTTTTGTCGTTTCTGACGGCAAAGGGATACTTGCTGTTGATACAATCGGCTATAACATTCCGATTCGTAAAAGCCGATTAATCCCAAGACAAGAACAGTTAGTATACGATATGATTGCGGAACAAGAGGAAGCTGTATATCCGTTTCATGCTTACGAGAAAGAACATCATATATTGTCGCCTTCACCGCACTTAATGAGCGGATTAACGCGGAAAGAACGACAGCTTAAGCAGCTTCTCTTTATGGCTCTTGATCAGCTTTATTCGACAAAAAATGTGGCCGAAGTACGTTATTGGTATACAGAGTGGGCTCCGGAAAAATATTCTCACATTCAAAAAATGTCTTTTGAAGAGGCGTGGAATCACTTATATGAAGAGACAAAGTACGGATGGACGGACAAGCATGTTCAGCTTTGTGAGAATTTAATTAAAGGCCAGCCGTTCTTTGAGAAGTTATGGGAAACGGAACAGGAACCGAAAGTAAATTAAAAGAGCTGTCTTATAAGGGTCTGACCTCACGAGTAATATATATAGTGTTCTTATTCAACGTTATATATATTATGGTTGTGGGGTCTGACCCTTTGCTCATGAGACAGCCTCCATATTTTTATTTTTTTCTCTTTCTTCCAAGCCCCATCGCATTTTCCATTTTCTTTAACATTTTATTGGCAACTTTATTTGCTTTTTCTGCTCCTTCATCAAGAACTTCGTCCAGCAGATCGCTTTCCATTAAATTGTAATATTTTTCTTGAATTGGCGTTAGTGTGTCGATGATGACTTGCGCAAGGTCTGCTTTGAACTCTCCATATCCTTTTCCTTCGTATTCTTTTTCTAATTCGTCGATTGTTTTATTCGCTAAAATCGAATAAATGTTCAACAAGTTTGTAATTCCCGGTTTATTTTCTTTATCGTGTTTAATAATGCCGTCGGAATCTGTAACAGCGCTTTTAATTTTCTTTTCAATTGTTTTTGCATCATCGAGCAATGTGATAAATGCTTTTTTGTTTGGGTCTGACTTGCTCATTTTCTTTGTCGGGTCAGCAAGTGACATAATCCGCGCGCCTACTTTTGGTATGCGTGCTTCCGGGAGAGTAAAAATTTCGCCATATCGCTTATTAAACCGTTCTGCTAAATCGCGCGTCAATTCAATGTGCTGCTTTTGGTCTTCGCCAACCGGAACGATATCTGTGCTGTAAAGCAAAATGTCGGCAGCCATGAGCGGCGGGTACGTTAACAAACCTGCGCTGACCGCTTCTTTACCTGCGGATTTATCTTTAAATTGCGTCATCCGCTCTAATTCTCCGATATAGGCGATGCATTGCAGCATCCAGCCTGCTTGAGCATGGGCCGGAACTTCGGATTGAATAAACAATGTTGCTTTGTTCGGATCAATACCGACTGCTAAATAGAGTGCAGCTAAACTGCGAATGTTTTTGCGAAGTTCAAGGCGATCTTGCGGCACAGTAATCGCATGTTGGTCAACAATGCAAAAATAGCAGTTGTATTCGTTTTGTAATTCGACAAACTGCTTCATTGCACCGATGTAATTCCCAAGAGTAATGACACCGCTTGGTTGAATGCCAGAAAAAATCGTTTTCATCCAATCACTCCTTTAAAAACATAATAAAAAACCCAATCGCTCCTATAACAGTTAGGGACGATTGGGACCGCGTTGCCACCCTAGTTATTGTACCATAAGTACAATCACTCAATCCATGTTTATTGCAAAACATGGCACCTTTGTAACGTAAGGCGGACGTCCAAGCCTACTTGCCGTTCAGCTTGAATGCTCGAAAGCCCATTCCATATTGCTAGCCACTTGTTCGCACCAACCACAAGCTCTCTGAATGCATCGCAATATGTACTATTCTTTCTCATCGCATGCATATTTTTGCTAAATATTCTAAAGTAAATGTTTTTAAAATGCAAGCTTAGCGTATAAATACAATGATTCAAAAACAAGCAAGTACTTTAAACCGCTTCCAATGGAGACATTTGAAGAATATTTTTGCATGTTTGCTGCCTCAATTGGGAATCATAATGCGTGTCTCCTTTGTTAGTTAACTTACTATAATTTCTAAGAAAGGGTATGTCTGTATATTTTTTATTAAAATATATATAATTATTTTGTAAATTATTCCAAAAAAATTTTTGTTAATTCGATAAATTCAGAATTGAAAAATATATATATTTGTTAATAATTTGATGAAATGAAACAAAAATACAAATGTAAGCGGTTTAATTTTTCGTTTTGTAAATTTTTTATTTACATTTGCAAAAAAAACTTATAAAATTTTAAGTAATTGTATCAAAAATCATTATATCAGAAAAAACATAAACTAAAAATTCAGAAGATTTAAATTTAAAAAATTGTAAAAAATTCTTTTCTAATATATTTTAATATATTTTATAATCAAAATCACAAACGGAATCTTCTGATAAATCAGAACGTATAATAAAATTCTGAAATAATATTTTTCGAAAAAGACAATAAAAACAATTTTTAAGTTTTGAAAATCATTATGTAGCAGCATTCGCTCAATACGGTATAAAAGTTCTGCGTTCTACGTGGAGCTTTTAATAATAAAAAGTACTCTAAGGGGGGAAATCCATTGAAGAAGAGAGTTTCATTTCTTTTTAGCCTAATGCTAGTCTTAAGTCTTTTCCTTTCTGCATGTGGAGGTTTCCAGAAGAAGGAAGAATCTGCTGGTGATAAAGGAAAAGATGGAGACAAAACGGCCGATGTGCCACAAGAATTGCGTATTAACATTAAAACAGAGCCATTCTCACTAAACCCGGGTTTAGCTAATGATTCCGTTTCTGGCAGCGTATTGAACCAAACATTTGAAGGATTAACTCGGATTAAGGATGGCAAACCTGAGTTAGCGATGGCAGAAAGCTATGAAGTTTCTAAGGATTTGAAAACATACACATTCAAATTGCGTGATGCCAAATGGACAAATGGGGACCCGGTTACCGCAAAAGACTTCGAATACGCGTGGAAATGGGCACTCGATCCAAAAAACCAGGCACAATATGCTTATCAACTTTACTACATTAAAAATGCCCAAGCATTTAACGAAGGAAAAGCAAAAGCGGAAGATGTTGGTGTGAAAGCAATCGACGACAAAACGCTGCAAGTTACGCTTGAGAGCCCAACACCTTATTTCTTAGAATTAACAGCATTCTACACTTATTATCCGGTCAACAGCAAAATGGCTCAACAAAATCCAAAATGGTATACAAATGCTGGCGACCAGTACACTTCTAACGGACCATTCAAGATGGTTAGCTGGGAACATAATAATAAAATCGTTCTTGAAAAGAACGAAAATTACTGGGATGCTAACAGCGTAAAACTTGAAAAAATTGAAATGGTTATGGTCAATGACACGAACACAGAGCTTTCCATGTTTAATAATGGCGAGCTGGATTGGGCAGGTATGCCTACAGGTCAATTGCCGCCTGACTCTTTACCAAAATTAAAAGAGGAAGGAAAATTAAACGTTCAACCAATTGCGGGTGTTTACTGGTATAAATTTAATACAGAAAAACCGCCATTAAACAACGTCAACATTCGTAAGGCTCTTGCATATGCCATCAACCGTAAAGCAATTGTTGAAAACGTAGCAAAAGGCGGAGAAATTCCGGCTATGGCTGCTGTACCACCAACCATGTTCCCGGAGAACGAAAAAGGCTACTTTAAAGATAATGATGTTGAAAAAGCAAAAGAATACTTGAAAAAAGGTCTTGAAGAGCTTGGCTTGAAAGATGTAAAAGATTTACCGCCAATTACATTATCGTTTAATACGGACGATAAACATGCAAAAATTGCCCAAGCCATTCAAGATATGTGGAAGAAAAACTTAGGTATTGAAGTAAAACTTGAAAATGCTGAATGGGCAGTTTATATTGACAAACTGCACTCTGGAGATTTCCAAATCGGCCGTATGGGCTGGTTAGGCGACTTTAACGATCCAATTAACTTCTTAGAGTTATACCGCGACAAAAAAGGCGGTAACAATAATACAAACTGGGAAAACCCAGAATATAAACAATTGTTAATCGATTCTCAAAAGGAAACAGATTCTGAAAAACGTAAAGAAATGCTAAAAGAAGCTGAAACAATCTTAATGGATGAGATGCCAATTGCGCCGATCTTTTTCTATACAAATACTTGGGTTCAAAAAGATAACTTAAAAGATGTAGAAATGTCAGGTCTTGGCGATGTTCAGTTTAAATGGGCATATTTTGAATAATGCTAAAGAATGAAGGTATATGGGGTAATACTCATATACCTTCATTGCTCGTTAAGGATCTTTGTAAAAAAGTGGAGGTGCAGGGAATTTGTTAAGGTATATAAGCAAACGGTTGCTTTACATGCTTCTGTCTTTATTTTTAATTGTTACAGCTACCTTCTTTTTAATGAGAGCTGCTCCGGGAGGACCGTTCACGAGTGAGAAACAAATTCCGCCGGAAATTGAAAAAAATTTAAATGAATTTTATGGATTAGATCTCCCTTGGTATCATCAATATTTTAATTATTTAGTTTCTATTGCGAAGTGGGATTTCGGTCCATCTTTTAAATATAAAGGACAAACGGTGAATGATTTGATTGAAGAGGGGTTTCCGGTTTCATTTTTCCTTGGTATGGAAGCTTTATTATTAGCTGTAAGTATCGGGGTTTTACTTGGTATTATTGCTGCATTAAATCATAATAAATGGCAGGATTACGGCGCGATGGTTTTTGCTGTTCTCGGAATATCCGTTCCAAGTTTCATTATGGCCTCGATCTTACAATATTTTTTAGCGATTAAATTGGGATGGTTTCCGGTTGCGCGTTGGGAATCTTTACAGCACACGGTTTTACCGGCACTTGCTCTTGCAGCGACGCTGACGGCATTTATTGCCCGTTTAACTCGCTCAAGTATGTTGGAAGTATTGGGCAATGATTATATTCGAACAGCGAAAGCAAAAGGGCTTTCAAGAGGACAAATTACAGTGAAACATGCGATCCGCAATGCATTATTGCCCGTTGTAACATATCTTGGACCTTTGTCTGCACAAGTTTTAACGGGTAGCTTTGTCATCGAAAAAATCTTTGGTATCCCTGGTCTTGGAAGCCACTTTGTAACAAGCATTACGAACCGTGACTATACAACGATTATGGGAGTCACGGTGTTTTACAGCATTCTTTTATTACTGGCTGTTCTTCTAGTTGATATTGCCTATGGCTTTATTGATCCGCGTATTAAACTAGCTGGTGGCAAGAAAGGAGAGTAATCATGCAGCAAATTCCTAAAGAGATGTTTCAGCCGGCGATAGCAGATACTAGGGAAGCCGAAAAAATATCAAAACCAAGCTTGTCATTTTGGAAAGATGTTTCCATACGTTTCCGGAAAAATAAGTTAGCGATGTTTGGATTGATTTTATTAATTATTTTAGTGTTCATGGCCATTTTTGGTCCATATATGACAAAATATGACTATGCCACGAATGACTTAATGAATACGAATCAACCGCCATCTTCTGAACATTGGTTCGGCACTGATGAGCTTGGACGTGATATATTTGCACGTACATGGTATGGGGCCCGCATTTCTTTATTTATCGGCTTGTCAGCAGCGCTTATCGATTTAGTTATTGGCGTGCTTTGGGGCGGCATTGCAGGTTATCGCGGCGGTAAAACAGATGAAATAATGATGCGTATTGCTGATATTTTATATGGGGTTCCATACTTGCTTTTAGTAATCATATTAATGGTTATTTTAGGACAAGGCTTAGGAACCATGATCCTTGCTATGACGATTACCGGATGGGTGAACATGGCCCGGATTGTTCGCGGACAAGTGCTGCAGCTGAAAAATCAGGAATATGTCATGGCATCCCAAACGCTTGGCGCGAGTACAGCAAGAATTATGTTTAAACATTTAATTCCAAATGCGATGGGTTCGATTCTTGTTACGATGACATTAACTATTCCTGGCGCCATTTTTACAGAAGCCTTTTTAAGCTATTTAGGTTTAGGCGTTCCACAGCCTTTAGCAAGCTGGGGAACAATGGCTTCAGAAGGAGTACAAGCATTGCAATATTATCCATGGCGTTTATTCTTCCCGGCTACGTTTATTTGCTTAACGATTTTTGCGTTTAATGTAGTTGGAGATGGATTACGGGATGCATTAGATCCAAGATTACGTAAGTAAGGGTGAGAACATGGAAAAATTATTGGAAGTAAAAGATTTAGAAGTCTCATTCCAAACATATGGCGGAGAAGTGCAAGCGGTTCGAGGTGTAAGCTTTCATTTAAATAAAGGAGAAACATTAGCGATTGTTGGTGAATCAGGCTCAGGAAAAAGTGTGACTTCTCAAACGATTATGCGTCTTATTCCAACGCCGCCTGGGAAAATCAAAAATGGCCAAATTATCTTTAACGGTGAAGACCTTGTAAAGAAAACGGATAAAGAAATGGAACAGATTCGCGGAAAAGATATCGGTATGATTTTCCAGGATCCGATGACATCGTTAAACCCAACGATGAAAGTTGGACAGCAAATTATGGAAGTTTTAATGAAACATTTGAAAATGTCCAAATCAGCTGCAAAAGAACGTGCCATTGAATTATTACGCCTTGTTGGCATTCCGATGCCGGAAAAACGTGTAAATCAATATCCCCACGAGTTTTCCGGGGGAATGAGACAACGTGCCATGATCGCGGTTGCCTTAGCTTCAAATCCGAAGCTATTAATCGCCGATGAACCGACAACGGCATTGGACGTAACGATTCAGGCGCAAATTTTAGAATTAATGAAAGATTTACAGAAGAAAACAGGGACGTCCATTATCTTTATCACCCATGACTTAGGGGTAGTAGCAAACGTAGCTGATCGTGTGGCTGTTATGTATGCGGGAAAAATCGTTGAAATGGGTACGGTTGATGAAATTTTCTACGATCCAAGACATCCTTATACATGGGGGCTGCTTGCTTCGATGCCAAGTCTTGACAGTGACGATAAAGCAGAATTAGCGGCGATTCCCGGCTCACCTCCAGATTTAACGAATCCGCCAAAAGGAGATGCATTTGCTCCGCGGAATCCATACGCAATGAAAATTGATTTTGAGCTCGAGCCGCCGATGTTTAAAATTTCGGATACACATTACGCAGCGACATGGCTGCTTCATCCGGATGCACCAAAAGTAGAGCCGCCTGAAGCAGTAAAAAAACGCTTGCGTAAGCTCTCCTCTAACTACCCGCAACCAGTCATTGTAAAGGAGAGTGAGTAAAATGGCAGAAAAACAAAAACTAATTGAAATAAAAAATTTAAAGCAATATTTTAATGTAGGAAAAGGTAACGTTATTAAAGCAGTGGATGGCTTAACCTTTGATATTTACAAAGGTGAGACACTTGGACTAGTAGGGGAATCCGGCTGCGGTAAATCAACAACAGGACGGACGATTATTGGATTGTACAAGGCAACGGAAGGAGAAGTGCTTTTTAATGGTGTGAATGTGCACGCCAAAAAATCGGCAAAAGAATTAAAAACATTGAAGCGAAAAATGCAAATGATTTTCCAAGACCCGTATGCATCGTTAAATCCACGTATGACCGTAGCGGATATTATTGCCGAGGGAATTGACATTCATGGTCTTGCGAAAACGAAAGAAGAGCGCATGCAAAGAGTGTATGAGCTGCTTGAAACCGTTGGATTAAATAAAGAGCATGCGAACCGCTATCCTCACGAATTTTCCGGAGGTCAGCGTCAACGTATCGGGATCGCCCGCGCATTAGCGGTGGAACCGGAATTCATTATCGCCGATGAACCGATTTCTGCCTTAGACGTGTCTATTCAGGCGCAGGTTGTTAACTTAATGAAAAAACTGCAGCGTGAGAAAGGGTTAACATACTTATTTATTGCCCACGATCTTTCAATGGTAAAATATATAAGTGATCGAATTGGTGTCATGTATTTCGGAAAATTAGTGGAATTGGCAGATGCAGAAGAGTTATATCGCAACCCGATTCATCCATATACAAAAGCGCTGTTGTCTGCGATTCCATTGCCGGATCCGGAAACAGAACGTGTCCGCAAGCGTATTGTATACGATCCATCGCAACACAATTATAAAGAAGGGGAAGAGCTTAGCCTCCGCGAAATTACGCCGGGACATTTCGTTTTATGTTCTGAAGCGGAATATAAACAATATAAAGCAATGTATACGTAAAAAGGGCTGTCCCGAAAGTAGAACATCTACTGGAGGGGAAGCCCTTTTCTTTTTATAAGCTTGTAGTAAGAAGCGGCAGCTGTCTAAACATGGACTTATTGCTGTTTTAACTTATTTTGTTGGCAGAACATGTTTAGTCAACAAAAAGTTTATGAGCCAGCTTAAATGAAAGTTAGCTTTTCTTTTCCATGTTCAGCCGTTTTATTATCTTATTTCTTACCGCCAACTAGTTTCCAGCCTGTTTGTGTTTTTTCGGTTTGGTTTACGTTTTCCATGCGGTTGGAACCGCCGAATAGTTTTTGGCCGATACCGTTAACAAGCACTCCCATCATGGCAGTCATACCGATTACGAACAGTGCAACGATTGTAAGATCGATAAAATATTGTGTCACCCGTATCCCCTCCGTTGTCAACCATTTCTTCTACTTCTATTTTAGAAGATTTTTCTTCTAATTGAAAGAAATAGTTTAGATTATTCTACAACCGCTTTCCTTGTTTGTTCTGTTGTATCGAGGGTAATAATGTTTTTTCGCTTTTCGCATATTTCTGAATTTAAATATGAATTTTTTCAACGTTTACAGGAGAAGTAGCGATGAAGGGGATGGCAATCATGTTTCAATCTGTTTTGTGATAAAGTTAGAAAAAATATATCTTTCTAAACAAATTTGTTGTATAATATACAATATAAAATTAAAGTAATTTCAAATTAATACGTTTTTTAATCACCGCTTCTAGTCTTTGCTAGCATAGAGATTGACTGCTTTTTATCGATATATATTTCGATCCTGTTAAGGGAGTGAAGCCGAGTTATGGTAACATTGTATACTTCACCAAGTTGTACGTCATGCCGGAAAGCAAAGGCATGGTTAGAGAAACATAATATTCCTTATGTTGAACGAAACATTTTTGCTGAACCATTAACGATTGAAGAGATTAAAGAAATTCTTCGTATGACAGAAAATGGAACAGATGAGATTATTTCCACACGTTCTAAAATTTTTCAACAGCTTAATATAAATGTTGAATCGATGCCGTTGCAAGATTTGTATGAAGTGATTCGGCAAAATCCGGGGCTTTTGCGAAGACCGATTATCATTGATGAGAAGCGCCTGCAAGTAGGCTACAACGAAGATGAGATACGCCGTTTTCTGCCGAGAAAAGTGCGCACTTACCATCTTCGTCAAGCACAGCGGCTTGTTAACCAATAAAAGGCT
Source organism: Paranoxybacillus vitaminiphilus (assembly GCF_003259935.1). Classification (GTDB taxonomy): domain Bacteria; phylum Bacillota; class Bacilli; order Bacillales; family Anoxybacillaceae; genus Paranoxybacillus; species Paranoxybacillus vitaminiphilus. Next base: position 48,740 of record NZ_QLMH01000014.1, read on the forward strand.
TCTACATGGTTTTTCCATGTAGAAGTTTTTTATTTGGTTAATGTGTTTCTGCCCGGCGGTTTAAAATGCTTCCAAGAAAAATAACAATAATGATGGTGAGAATTGGCAGAATGGATTTGAAAAAGGTAAATTGGTCATATATATATTGGATTCGCTGTTCATTTGTCATCATTTTTCCCGATGTGTAAGCTAAAATAGCTGCCCCGATATAAACGAGGATAGGATAACGTTCCATCCAATGAAGAATGACTTTACTGCCAAAAATAATAATAGGAACAGAGATAAGAAAACCAAAGATGACAAGAAAAGTATTGCCATGAGCTGCACCGGCAATCGCAATCACATTATCTAATCCCATCGCAATATCTGCTGTTACAATCGTTTGCACTGCCCGCCAAAGTGTAGCTCTAGGTTTTATAACAGCAGCATTTTCTTCTTTTGCAATAAGAAGCTTCAATGAAATAAAAAGCAAGATCATGCCGCCAACTAACTGTAAAAATGGAACTTTTAACAAATAAACAACTGCAGCTGTCAAAATAATGCGAACGATAATGGCCAGCGCTGTCCCTAATATGATAGCAAGATTCCGCTGGCGTTCGGGAAGATTGCGGCTTGCCATCGCAATGACTACTGCATTATCTCCGCCGAGAATAATATCAATGCCGACTATGATTAATATAGAAGAAATATGTTCATATATCATTCGCGTCCTCCGCTCATATTTTTCATTTCAACAAAAGTATAGTAGGACATGTCTAATTTCATCACTAAATTTTTAAATTAGGGGTTTTTTTATTTCCCTTCTCGCGTGTTTTATCATAAAATAGAAGTACAAGGCATATGCTTTTAGTTATAAGGCATATGCTCGGGGGTAAAAATCCCTTCAACATTCATAAACAGGAAGGGAGAGTCTTTCGTATGGAAATGGAGCGTATTAATGAGCATACTGTTAAATTTTACATCTCATATGTTGACATAGAGGAGCGCGGCTTTGATCGAGAAGAAATTTGGTATAACCGTGAGCGAAGCGAAGAGTTATTTTGGGAAATGATGGACGAGGTTCATAGCGAAGGTGATTTTTCGCTTGAAGGTCCGCTTTGGATTCAAGTCCAAGCGCTGGAAAAAGGATTGGAAGTGTTAGTAACAAAAGCGCAGCTGTCTAAAGATGGAAGCAAACTTGAGCTTCCGCTTCCGGAAGATAAAATAAAAGATTTTCCGGTAGATGAAAAAATCGAAGAGCTGCTTGACCAGCATTTTAATGTTGGGAAAGATGTAGAAGTTTTACCGGAAGAGGATGAAGAAGCTCTTCATTTTACAATTTATTTCAAGGATATTGAAGATTTGATTGCTTTAGCTCATCGTGCCGATTTTACAAATCTCAACAACCGTTTATTCATGTTCGAAAATCGTTATTATTTATATGTTGAATTTAATGAAGATGATTATGAAGAACATGAAATTGATAATATGTTAAGTCTGTTGTTAGAATATGGAATGGATTCACAGCTAACGATTTATCGTCTTGAAGAATACGGAAAAGAGATTATTCAAGAAAACGCTTTAGCGACGTTAGCAAAACATTTTCCATTGAAATAAAAGGGCTGTCCCATAAGGGTCTGACCTGGCACACCATTCACCGTATATCGTGTCATTACCAAACATGATGTATGATATATTGTGGTTGTAGGGTCTGACCTTTTGCTTTAGACAGCCCTTTTTTCCGCGAATTGAATCTGATGTAATGGTTAGGTGAAAATCGTTGCGAAACGCATTGCAAGTTCTCATATTCATCTTTTTAATCGGCATTTTATTTTTCATTTCAAAAGACTACTTAGAAGGCTGGATTTTTGGTTTTCTCAGCCTTTTAATTACTTGTTCGGTTATTTTTATCGCATTTGTGATTTCCTTAGAGAACCGGCATCCAACGCAAACATTGACGTGGCTGGTTGTACTTGGAAGTTTTCCGCTGCTTGGCTTTTTCTTTTATTTAATGTTCGGACAAAATTATCGAAAAAAACGGCTATTTAAGAAAAAAGCGGCACTTGATGAGCAAGCTTTTTTAAAGTTCGAAGGAAATCGCCATTTTCAATTTGAGGATCTCCATTATATAAGTGAGCATCAACAGCCTCTGCTTCGTCTCGCACATCGTCTTGGAAAAAGCCCGATTTCACTTGCTACGGAAACGAAAGTACTCACAAACGGTGAAGCTACTTTTGCGGCGATTTTTGAGGAGTTAAAAAAAGCGACCCACCATATTCATTTAGAGTACTATATTGTAAGGCATGATGAAGTCGGACAGGAGCTAAAGGAAATATTAATCGACAAGGCAAAAAAAGGAGTTCATGTCCGGTTTCTTTATGATGCCGTTGGAAGCTGGAAACTTTCCAATACATATATTGAGGAGCTGCGGGAAGCAGGGGTGGAAATGGTTCCTTTTTCTCCTGTCCGCCTGCCGTTTTTAAATAACAAAATTAATTTCCGCAACCATCGGAAAATTATTGTCATTGACGGGACAATCGGCTTTGTCGGCGGCTTAAATATTGGTGATGAGTATTTAGGGAAAAATGAGTATTTCGGATTTTGGCGCGATACGCATCTATGGCTCAAAGGAGAAGCTGTGCGTACGCTTCAGCTTATTTTTTTGCAGGATTGGTATTATATGACGGGGCAAACGTTATTAACGCTGAACTATTTATCACCTAAGCTTGCCGAAAACAGTGGCCAGGGCGGCGTTCAATTGATTGCCGGCGGTCCGGACAACGAATGGGAAGTCATTAAACATTTATTTTTTGCAATGATTACATCGGCAAAAAAATCGATTTGGATTGCTTCGCCATATTTTGTTCCTGATGAAGATATTTTAACAGCTTTAAAAGTGGCGGCGTTAAGCGGCATTGATGTCCGTCTTCTCGTTCCGCAGCGTCCCGATAAAAAAATCGTTTTTTACGCATCCCGTTCGTATTTTCCGGCGCTACTTGAAGCCGGAGCGAAAATTTATGAGTATGGGAAAGGTTTTTTGCACAGCAAAATTATTATCGTCGATGGAGAGCTTGCTTCGATCGGGACAGCCAATATGGACATGCGGAGCTTTCATCTTAATTTTGAAGTGAATGCCTTTTTATATCATACAGACAGCACAAAAACACTTGTCAGTGATTTTCTTCAAGATATTGAAGATTCCACACTCATTGACTATGATGTGTTTAAAAAGCGTCCGATTTGGATTCGCATTGTCGAATCGACAGCAAGATTATTATCACCGCTTCTTTAATGAGGCTTTCTTATAAGGGACGAACCCTTATGAGAAAGCCCTTTTTAGTTAAAAGCAGGACTTTTTGAGAGAGCAACGAATGTATTAAATATTTCATTGTATAAGGAGGATGATGCTTTGCTTGTTGCCTTGTTAAAAAACGGCTCACCTATATCTTTGCTGGATGATTGGAGCATAGAGCAGCTTGATTGGTTGCGGAAGAAAGAAACGTTTATTTGTCCGGTATGCAAAAATGAGGTTGTGTTAAAATTAGGAAGAAAGCGTATTACACATTTCGCCCATCGAAAGGAAGCTGTTTGTGCTATTGAACATGAAACAGAGTCTTCTTATCATTTGGCAGGAAAAGCGGATTTGTTTCAATGGTTAAAAAGGCAAGGTTTAGAGATAAAGCTTGAACCGTATTTGCAGTCCATCCGGCAACGCCCTGATTTGCTGTTTTCGTATAAAGGAAAAACATACGCTATCGAATATCAATGTTCCACAATAAGTGAAGAACTGTTTCGAAAGCGGACGGCTTCGTTTTTAAAAGCAGGAATTAAGCCGTTATGGATTCTCGGCGCGAATCGTTTCCATCGCTCTTCTGCTTATTCTTTCAGACTTTCCGCTTTTCAATGGCTGTTTGCCCATCCGGCATTGCCTCCATCTCATCTCCTAATTCTTTATTATTGCCCGCAAACAAAACGATTTTTTCGTATTGTTCCTCTTGCCTCTTTTTCCGTTTATAACACTTTCTCAACGGTTATTATCGATTCTGTTGAACGGCTGTCATTCGAGAAACTGTTCCATATAGATTCTATTTCATTGCCAAGCATGTTTTGGCACGAATGGTTCATGCAGAAAAAACGCTGGCGGCTGACGTTTCCGTTTTATCCAACGAAAGAAAATCGTCTCGTTTGCACGTATTTTTATAAGCATAATATCGTTCCCGCACTTTTTCCGATTGAAGCAGGTTTGCCAATTAAATATGGCTATTTATTTGAAACACCGCCGTTTATTTGGCAGACGTATATATTCATTGTTATGATGAAAAAGCAAAAAAACGGTATGTTTTATTTTAGCGATGTATACTCATCCATCAGCCAAATGGTGCGCACTCGCAAACTAAAAGTAAGAAACTTGCCGCTTCACTACTTTCGCGCGATTAACGAGTATTTATTATTGCTTGTACAACTAGGATATATAAAAATAGTGAATAGCACGACCTTTCAGCTAATCAAACCGTTTACCGTTCCAAAAACGATTGAGGAAGCGCTCAAAATGGATTATGAGTTGCTAAAAATAATCGAAAAACGCGGTTTTATCCTTTAGTTTAGAGGGAATTTCCGAAAAAATCGAGAATACTATTAAATGCATCCATAAAGGAAAAGGAGGTTTGCCGGCATGGCAGAAAATAAAACAGTCAAAACGCTTCCTTCCCGAAGCGAAATCCCTGTTGAGGACACGTGGAGACTAGAAGACATTTTTCCTACCGACGAAGCGTGGGAACAAGAGTTTCAAGAAGTGAAAAAAATGATTCCGAACATTTTGAACTACCAAGGAAAACTTGGCGAATCAGCAGACGTTCTTTACGAGGCGCTTCAATATCAAGATGAATTATCGATGCGGCTAGGCAAGCTGTATACATATGCCCATATGCGCTATGACCAAGATACAACGAATTCGTTTTATCAAGGTTTGAACGACCGTGCTTCCAATCTTTATTCTGAAGCAGCAAGCGCGATGTCGTTTATCGTTCCGGAAATTTTATCGATTGATGAAAATAAACTAAAAACGTTTCTTGAAGAAAACGCGGAATTGCGATTGTATGAACATGCTTTAGATGAAATCAACCGCCAGCGCCGGCATGTTTTATCGGCAAAAGAAGAGGCGCTGCTCGCTCAAGCGGCAGAAGTAATGGCATCATCAAGCAATACGTTTGGGATGTTGAACAATGCCGATTTAACATTTCCAACGATTATTGATGAAAACGGCGACGAAGTGGAGGTGACACACGGCCGCTATATCCGTTTTCTTGAGAGCGAAGATCGCCGCGTACGCCGTGATGCGTTTAAAGCGGTTTATGAAACATACGGCAAATATAAAAACACATTTGCGAGCACATTAAACGGGGCGGTTAAAAAGGACAACTTCTTTGCGCGCGTCCGCAATTACAAATCAGCCCGTGAAGCGGCATTAAGCAGCAATAACATTCCGGAAAGCGTGTACGACAATCTCGTCGAGACGATTAATAAAAATTTGCATTTGCTACACCGCTATGTCCGCTTACGTAAAAAAGTATTAGGCGTTGACGAATTGCATATGTATGACTTATATACACCGCTTGTGAAAAATGTAAACATGAAAGTCACATATGAAGAAGCAAAAGAGTATTTGTTAAAAGGACTGGCTCCGCTTGGTGAAGATTATTTGAATGTCATCAAAGAAGGCTTTGAAAACCGCTGGGTCGATGTCCATGAAAATAAAGGAAAACGAAGCGGAGCGTATTCATCAGGTTCATATGGCACAAATCCGTATATCTTAATGAACTGGCAGGACAATGTAAACAACTTGTTTACGCTCGCTCATGAATTTGGACATTCTGTACACAGCTATTACACAAGAAAAACGCAGCCATATGTATATGGAAATTATTCGATTTTCGTCGCAGAAGTAGCATCGACGTGCAACGAGGCGCTGTTAAATGATTATTTGTTAAAAACGATTGATGATGAGAAAAAACGTCTGTACTTGTTGAATCATTATTTGGAAGCCTTCCGCGGCACGGTGTTCCGGCAAACGATGTTTGCTGAGTTTGAACATATCATTCATCTAAAAGCGCAGGAAGGCGAAGCATTAACGGCTGATTTGTTGACATCGATTTATTATGATTTAAATAAAAAGTATTTCGGTGATGACATTGTCATTGATGAAGAAATTGGTTTAGAATGGGCGCGCATTCCGCACTTTTATTACAATTACTACGTCTACCAATATGCGACAGGATTCAGTGCGGCAACCGCATTAAGCAAACAAATTTTAGAGGAAGGAGAACCGGCTGTAAAGCGTTATATCGAGTTCTTAAAAGCGGGAAGCTCCGATTATCCAATTGAAGTGTTGAAAAAAGCGGGCGTCGATATGACGACAGCGAAGCCGATTGAGGAAGCATGCAAGGTGTTTGCACAAAAATTAGAAGAAATGGAACAGCTTCTGTCATAAGCAAAAACAGAGGGGTTGCCTCCCATAAATGTATGTTCTCACATATAGCGTTTTGTCCATTGTTATGCGTTGTGGGGGGCTGCCACTTTGCTTTAGTGTTTAAATCCGTTAAAGCGATTTCGATGATTTAATATCGATAGTGTAAAGAGGATGGAGAGAAATAATAGTGGCGCTGCAATAAGGAGTGGAACAAGCTTCATAAGTCCTAATAAATAGAAAAATAAAGAAACGATCGTCATTAATCCGGCAAAAAAGAGCGGGAGTTTTTTCATAATCTCCTCCGAAATTGTTTTCATTCTTCATATATTTTAACTATATGATCGTTCATAAAATTCATTCATGATCACTTAGGCGCTTGGATTATAACAATTGTTGAGCTGCTATTTCATAATCAATATCAATTATGACAAAAATGTGAACAATCACACAAAGTTATTGTCAAAACTCAAAAAGGTTTGCTATTATAATAACGTGAATGGAATCACAAACAAACAAACTTATACCCCTTTGTTTGACCGTGAAAAATTTCTCCCATCCCCTTTGTTGTCTTGATGACGAGAAAAAGACTCGGCATTTGCCGAGTCTTTTTCTTTATTTATCTGCACAGGAGATATATCGCCAAAATGTTCCATATTTCACTGGAACTTTTTCTACTTTTTGTTTCAACTGCAATTTTTTCATTTCCCTTTCGACTTCATTTGGCGGCATATTATAGACAACCGCGATTTCTTTTGTAGCGACAAAATTAAAATAACTTAAAAATGACTCCAGCGGTGGTGGAGGAGCTGGTTCAGGCAGAAATCCGAGCATTTCATGGATAAGCTCCACATAGATTTCATAAGGATAACAGCCGGAAATTTTTATGCCTTCCTCTTCGATATTTTCGTTGAAGAAAACAAGGGAAGGGATTTCATGAACATCCATCTCTGAAGTAATTTTTAAATCGCATTGAAATGCTTTGGCTGCACTGTTTGAGTAAAGGTCTTTCATAAATTCATCCACATCGAGCTGAACGCTTTTGGCACATTCAATTAATATAGCTGGATTAGAAATATCTTGTTTTTCTAAAAAAACGACTTCTTGCAATTTCCTTAAAAACCGGATTCCTGCGCTCCTCCCTTGCAGCTCTGCGGCTTTAATGGCAATAGAGGCAGCGTAAGGGGGAGAAATGGGATTTTCCAATGATAAACTTCTGTCACAAGCCATTCTCGAGCGGCTTGCTGTTCGCTCCCATGTTTGCGCGATATTTTCAAACTTTTGTTTTTTCGTTACATTTAGCGTTGCTAATTTTCCGCTTAATACATATCTGAGAGTAAAATAGCGTCCGTATTCAATAAAAAGCTTTTTAATGATTGGCTCAAGTGCCCAACATTCAGGGCATAGCGGATCGATAAATAAGTAAATTTCTAAAGGTTTTTTCTCGCTTCGGCAATGCTGGGAAGCCGGCCAAGTGTTTGTCTCTTTCCCAGCTAACTTGTCGCTCAAGTGAATACTCCTTTCTCTGTAGAATTGTCTGGTGTATTAACCATATGATGAGCTGTTAAAACAAGCCGTTGAAAAAACTCTTCACGCAAGGGGCCGGACAAACCAACTTCATCCATTGCTTCACTCATACAAGAAAGCCATGCTTTTGCCCGTGTAGGTGTAATTTCGAATGGTAAATGGCGAGCCCGCAGCATTGGATGACCATGCTCTTCCGTATAGAGAGGCGGTCCGCCTAAATATTGTGTTAAAAACTGCTTCTGCTTTCTTGCTGTTTCCGTTAAGTCTTTTGGGAAGATCGGCGCCAGATCCGGATGCCTTGCCACAAGTTTATAAAAAGCTTCGACAAGCTTTGAAATCATTTCTTCTCCGCCAATCGCTTCATAAGGTGTCTCGAATTGCTTTGCCATATTCCAAAACTCCTTTAGAAAATAAATATTACGTACTGCTATTTTAACAATCACGATGGCTTATCTCAAATAAAGCGCCTCAAAAAAAAAAAAGCGGAGGCGGCTTGCTTAGCTCTCGAAGCCAAATGTTCTTCACCCGCAGAAGTGCTTGACACTTCGAGGGGGAAGGTTATTTGGCAGAAGAGAGCTAGCCGCCGAAGCTGGACAAAAAAAAGCGGAGGCGGCTCAATTTCGCCTAAAGGCTGCCCACGTCCTGTGGGCAACGGCGAAATGTCGCCATCCTAGCTCCCTCAAAGCCAAATGTTCTTCGCCTGCAGAAGTGCTTGGCGCTTCGAGAAGAAGAGAGCTAGATAAACAGAAAACCCGCCTTCAATTGAAACAGCGGGTTTTCGTTATGAATAGTATGTGTCCATCACTTTTTTCACATACGCTTGCGTTTCTTTAAACGGAGGAATCCCGCCATATTTATCGACGTTTCCGGGACCTGCATTGTAAGCGGCAAGGGCAAGCGCAATATTTCCATTATAGCGGTCGAGCAAGCTTCTTAAATACTTTGTTCCCCCTTCAATATTTTCAACGGGATCAAAAATATTATGAACACCCAGCATTTTTGCTGTACTTGGCATGAGCTGCATTAAGCCGGCGGCGCCAGCGCGGCTCTGTGCATATGGATTAAAGTTCGATTCGTGTTGAATAACGGCTTTAATTAAGCGGGAATCAATATGATATTTTTTGGCTGTCTGCTCAATAATCACCTCAATATCTTCGCGTATGGCGCCGGTTTTCGATTTGGAAAGAGAAGCCGGTGGCGTTGTTTTATTTACGGTCGATGTTTCTGGTGAATTGGCTATTTTCAGCTCACTGTTTAACATCTCTGATAAAAAAGTTTGAAAGGAAAATGATTCGCTTGTATTGTTCGGTTTCGTTGAATTTGACGTAAAACTGCGCAACGCCTGCAATTCCATCAACATTTTCGCTAACTGAACGTTCATTGCTCTCCCTCAATTTGATATTTTTTTAAATAAAACCGTTTAATTTTATTATCGGTTTTGCGAATCGGAATATTAAATGAACGAAGCAATTCTTCAAAAACTTGTTTTCCTAAAGTAAAATTCGTTGTTTCATATTCGATTTCATAGTCATCGGTTTGCAAATAATGGCTATGGTCAAGCACGAGAACACCGCCTTTATAGTCGAACTGGGCACGGTAGGTGGAAAGGGTGCCGAAATATTGAATTTGTTCTGGTTCAATTCCTAAAGCTTTTATGATCTCGCGCACTTCTCCTTTCAGCATAGCTTGTCCATGAAGAAGAGAATGGGCCTCTTCCTTCGTAAGCATTTCATGTGTTTCGAGCAGCCCTTCTTTGTGAGGCTGTTTTAATGTTAATGTATAAGTTCCGTTTTTTAAGCGAATGCGTAAAGCGGCTCCTTTTTCTTTTAAAGAAAATTGCTGCGTATCAAAATAGTGATTTTCTTGATAAATAAATTCTTCATCAGCAACTTGGAACGCTTCTTTAAGTGTCATAAATTCTTCTTTTGTAAGCAAATTTTTAAACTCAATTTCCAATTCTTGCTTCATTGCTTTCGTCCTCTCGTGCTTTCTACAACTATTATGTAATGTTTATGAATGAATATCAATGGTTTATTGTGCATAGGAGTAATGTGGTAAAATAGATATGGATCGTTTCGTTTAGTGGAAGGAGATAGTTATGAGGAAAAAAATAACGATTGAGAAAACGGAAAGACAACATGACAAGTTGTTATTATTCCCTGCACCGCACTCTTTTTCTCTCGAAGAGGCGAAGGCGAAAAATTATATGTTGGTTGACTCGGATGAATTAGCGTTTGTATATATTATTGAGGTGGATAATGAGTTTATTTACATTTCGATTCCCAACTCTTTATGGCCGGAGTTAAACGAAGCATTGAAAGCTCATCTGCCTGTTTTTCTGCAGGATGAAACCGTATTACTGGAACTTACAGGAATGGCGGATGAACTAACATACTTAATTGAAAACATTGATGGCAATGCGAATTATGGAGAAGAGATGGAGAAAGCGGTAAAAGAAGTATTCCGCGTATAAACTTGTTTATGGTTGGTGGTGGTTGCATGACAAAACATTGGGATTTATTTTTAGCTCCTTACAAACAAGCGGTAGAGGAGTTAAAAGTAAAGTTGAAAGGAATGCGGGCGCAGTTTGAAATGCAAGGGGTTCATTCACCGATTGAGTTTGTGACCGGAAGAGTAAAGCCGGTTGCAAGCATTCTTGATAAAGCGCAAAAGAAAAACATTCCGCTCGATAAGCTTGAAGAACAAATGCAAGATATTGCGGGGCTAAGAATGATGTGCCAGTTTGTTGATGACATCAAGACGGTTGTAGAGCTGTTGCGGAAACGAAATGATTTTGAAATCGTTGAAGAGCGGGATTATATTACGCAAAAGAAAGAAAGCGGTTATCGCTCGTATCATGTTGTGATTCGTTATCCTGTGCAAACGATTCATGGCGAGAAAAAAATTTTAGTCGAGATTCAAATCCGGACGCTTGCGATGAATTTTTGGGCGACCATTGAGCATTCTTTAAACTATAAATATAGCGGCCGCTTTCCAGAGGACATTAAGCTGCGTTTGCAGCGTGCAGCGGAAGCAGCTTATCTTCTCGATGAGGAGATGTCAAAGATTCGTTTTGAGATTCAAGAAGCACAAGCTGTGTTTTCACGAAAACAAGAAGCGAAGCAAGAGGAATGATGATGATGAAAAAGGATGGGAAAATGAAATTTGCGATTACATCTAAAGGAGACGCAATGTCGAATACGTTAATGCAAAAAATGAAAACGTATTTATTAGATTTTGAACTGGAATATGATGAAGATCAGCCGGATCTTGTTATTTCTGTCGGCGGAGATGGGACGCTTCTTTATGCGTTTCACCGCTACCGCAGCCGTCTCGATAAAACAGCGTTTATCGGTGTACATACAGGCCATCTCGGTTTTTATGCTGACTGGGTGCCTGATGAAATTGAAAAGCTTGTCATTGCGATTGCGAAAACTCCTTATCAAATCGTAGAGTATCCGTTGTTAGAGGTCATTATTCGCTATAATGACGGGGGAAAAGAAACAAGATACCTTGCCTTGAATGAATGTACAGTAAAAAGCGTGAGCGGAACGCTTGTGATGGACGTTGAAATTAAAGGAGATTTATTTGAGACGTTCCGCGGTGACGGACTTTGCATTTCTACACCATCCGGAAGCACGGCTTATAATAAAGCGCTGGGCGGGGCGATTTTGCATCCGTCCCTGCCGGCGATTCAAGTAGCTGAAATGGCCTCGATTAACAATCGGGTGTTCCGAACAATCGGCTCACCGCTTGTGCTTCCGGCTCATCATACGTGTTTATTGAAGCCGGTCAACGATGTGGACTTTCAAATCACGGTGGATCATTTATCTTTGCTTCATAAAGATGTGAAATCGATTCAATGCCGCGTTGCCAATGAAAAAATTCGGTTTGCCCGCTTCCGGCCGTTTCCGTTTTGGAAGCGCGTCCGTGATTCGTTTATTTGTGATTAGAAAGAAACAGAAAGGATTAGAGAGTTGAAGTCGTTTGTGTTAACTTGGAATATTACTGAAAAAGACGAGGGGAAGCTTGTCCGCGAGTTTTTGAAGGAGCAAAACATCTCGCGGACAGCGTTGACAGATATTAAGTTTCACGGAGGCGGCATTTATGTGAACGGAAAGTTCGTTACTGTTCGTCATGTACTGCGGGCAGGTGAGGTGCTTGAAGTGCATTTTCCGCCAGAACAACGCAGTGCCGATATGGTTCCACAGCCGCTTCCTCTTTCTATTATTTATGAGGACGACTATTTGCTTGTCGTAAACAAGCCGCCGTTTATGTCTACCATTCCTTCGCGAGAGCATCCAACGGGAACATTAGCCAATGCTTTGCTTTTTTATTATGACCAACAACAGCTGCCAACAACCATTCATGTTGTTACACGACTTGACCGGGACACCTCTGGGTTATTGCTAGTTGCGAAGCACCGCCATGTCCATCATCTGCTGTCAGAATTGCAAAAGAAGGGGCAAATCAAACGGCGGTATGAAGCGATTTGTCATGGCCAGCTAACTCAAGATAAAGGAACGATTGATGCACCAATCGGCCGTAAAAGCGATAGCATTATTGAGAGGGAAGTGCGTGAAGACGGTCAAAGAGCAGTGACACACTTTCAAGTCATAAAGCGCATGCAGCATTATACGCATGTTTCGTTGCAGTTAGAAACGGGACGGACACATCAAATTCGTGTTCATATGAGCCATATTGGTCATCCGCTTGTCGGTGATGAACTATATGGCGGAAGCAGGGAAAAATTATCACGTCAAGCATTACACAGCAAAGAGCTTTCGTTTTTTCATCCGTTTGTAAAGAAAGAATATTGCTTTCAATCCGATCTTCCGGATGATATGAAACGACTGATTGAACAAGAACTTGACCCAAATGCAAAGTGTTAGACAATATATAGGCTATAATGTTTATATATCGTTTGGGGCTGAACTCAGAGACTTATGGGTCAGCCCCTTTCTATGTTAAGCAAACTCTCTAAATTTTTCGCGTATGAAAGGCATGGTAGACGGAACGGACACGGTTTCCATTTCCGGATAGCGCAGCGCTGTTAACTTTCCGCCAAAAACGCATCCTGTGTCAATGTTTACTGTTCGATTAACGATGCGCGGTTCTTTTACTGGAGTATGTCCGTATATAATCCAAGCCGGTCCTTTATAATGCTTTGCCCAATCCCGGCGGACAGGGGTGCCGTCGGGATTCGTTTCCCCGGTAATATCTCCGTACAGCACAAATGTCTGTGCTTTTTTGTCATATCTTCCTATATAGTCAGCGCGAATGCCCGCATGAGCGATAACAAGCTTTCCGTGATCAAGCACTTCATAGAGGGGAGCATTTTCGTATAATTTCATAAATTTTTTCCGAATTTCTACTTGCTTATCAGAAGATAAAGATTCGTATTCCGCCACCGTTGTTTCGAGACCGTGAGTAATTTGTACATTTCGACCGAGAAAAAAGCGATACAGCTTGTTGCAGTGATTTCCCGGCACATAGTAAGCAAGGTGGCTGTTAACAAGACGATACACGGTTTCAATTACTTTTAACGACTGCGGACCACGGTCGGTTAAGTCGCCAACAAAACCGAGTTTTCGTCCTTGTGGATGAACAGGAATATCATTTTTCCACTCGTAACCGAGTTTTTTTGTCAGTTCTTTCAATTCATTGTAACAGCCGTGGATGTCACCAATAATATCTATTTTCATAAGTTCACCAACTTTCAACGTTTATTTTCATTTTTAGCAGAAATTTGGTTCATCACTATAAAATGTGGTTGATTTTCCATCAGAAGTTTGTTAGAAGGCCGCCTGGTATCATTATGGTAATAAAAGTAAATAAAATAAAGAATAGTAACATGTATTACACAAAATGAATTGTTTGTCAAGCACACATTGTGGTAATGAACCAGAAATTTGTTTTTACTAAACAAAAAAGGCTGTCTCATAAGGGTCTGACCTCACGTGTGTCTCACAATATACAGTTCATTTATGCCATATGATGGTCCTAATATATTGTGTTGTGAGCTCTGACCCTTGTTTTTTGAGACAGCCTTCTTATTGATGCTCGGAAGAAAACATAAATTTTTTCGTGCGCGAGCGGACGTTTAAAACAAGTCCGATTGCAATCATATAGGTGGCGAGCGAACTTCCTCCATAACTGATAAACGGCAGCGGCAAACCTGTGATCGGCAAAAGTCCAATCGTCATACCGATGTTTTGGAATACTTGAAACGTAATCATGCCAATGACTCCTGCGCACAAATAACTGCCGAATAAATCATGGCTTTCTAAAGCGGTATGAATCATTCGATAAACTAATAAGAAGAATAAAGAAATAACGATGCTGGCACCGATAAAACCGAATTGTTCGGCAATGACTCCAAAAATAAAATCGGTATGCGCTTCTGGGAGATAAACTTCTAAATTTTGATATCCTTTTCCATAAAGTTCACCAGAACCGATGGCAAGCAAGGAGCGGATTAATTGGAAGCCTTGCTCATTGGAATACTCGTATGGAGCCAGCCAACCGTAAAAACGGTCTAATTGATATTCCTTCAAAATGTATTTATGGAAAAAATCTGGGAATTTAAAGTAAATAAATACTAATGTAGCGGCAGCAACAATACCGCTGAAAATAATGCCGAAAATAATGCGCCAGCGAATGCCGGAAACAAGTATTAAAGAACCGAGAATAGCCGTAAAGACCATTGACATTCCTAAGTCAGGCTGTTTCATTAATAACAGTAGCGGCGGAAGCGTCGCTAAAACCATTTTTCCTAACAGCTTAAAATCATCCTCAATCGTCGGATTAGGATTTTTTTCTCTATGGTTCACAATAATGCGGCTAAGGACAATAATCATAAAAATTTTCATCAATTCAGACGGCTGGAAGTTACCAAGGGGACCAAGTGAATACCAGCTCGTTGCCCCTTTAATCGTTTGTGTTCCCGGCACTCCAAGCTCAAGCCCGAGCAGCAGCAGCATGCCAAAACCGTACAAATACCAAGCAATTTGAAAGAAGCGGTCATAGTCGATAATCATCGTCGCTGCAATGACAAATGCGCCGACACCGTACCACATCAATTGCTTTTGCGCAAAGTTCACTTCTTGCAGCTTCAGCGGCAGGGAAGGCTCGGCGCTATCAATGGCAATTGCACTAATAATCGCCATCAAAAAGAGAATAAACAGCAAATTATAATCCAGTTTTTGTTGAGGTGTTTTATCGTTTTCCATCTTTCACCCATCTCCATATTAACAGCTTTACCATATCCATATTAGCTAATTACATTATTTTTGCAAAGAGGAGTGTTTAAATCAAGCGGAAAAACTTGCTTATTTCGTTACAAATGAGATAAGATTTGTTAATATGATTAAGGCGGCGCACTAATGATTGAGAGGAGGGAATGATGACATGCGAAACTTATTAGAAAAACAATTAAAAAAGCGGGAGTATGAACAAATTACCGCTTTGCTCTTAAATGAAAATATTGATGAGTTCCGTCGGTTGTTTTTAGATTTGCATCCATATGACCAAGCAAAATTTTATGTCAAACAAGAACAGGACATTCGTCTGCGTATGTATCATTACCTGTCACCTAAAGAAATGGCCGCCATTTTCGAGCAATTAAAAATTGAAGAGCAGAAATATAAAATTTACCTGAAGGAAATGGATCCTACTTTTGCAGCGCAAATGCTTTCCTACATGTATACCGATGATGCAGTCGATATTTTAAATGAACTCGATAAAAGTGATGTTGCTAATTATTTAACGATTATGGGCGATGAAGCGGCAAAAGAAATAAAAGATTTGCTTCATTATAAAGAATATACTGCCGGCAGCATTATGACGACGGAGTATATCGCTCTTCATGCCAATGAGACGGTTCAGTCGGCGATGCAAATTTTAAAACGGGAAGCGCTGCATGCTGAGACGATTTACTATCTTTACGTCATCGATGAAGATAAGCGGCTTGTCGGTGTTTTGTCTTTGAGAGATTTGCTTGTTTCCGATGATGATACGATGATTTGTGATATCATGAACGAACGAGTTGTGTTTGCGCTTGTTGATGAGGATCAAGAAGAAGTGGCCCGCAAAATGAGCGATTATGATCTTTTAGCGATTCCTGTTGTAGACTCCGCAAAACATTTGCTCGGGATTATTACGGTTGATGATATTGTTGATGTCATCGCCGAAGAAGCATCAGATGATTATTCGAAATTAGCGGGTGTAACGGACATGGATTCCGGAGATAAGAATCCGTTTAGTGCGGCGAAAAAAAGATTGCCGTGGCTTGTTATTTTATTGTTTTTAGGAATGATGACAGCAAGCCTTATCGGACGATTTGAGCAAACGCTTGAGAAGGTGTCGATTCTTGCGGTATTTATTCCGCTTATTGCCGGAATGTCAGGAAATACGGGAACACAAGCGTTAGCGGTGGCGGTGAGAAGTCTTGCGACGGGGGATTTTGAACAAGAGGGGAAATGGAAGCTGATTGTCCGGGAAGCAGGAACAGGCTTGATTACTGGAACAACTTGCGGTGTATTGATTACGCTCATTGTTTATTTATGGAAACATGATATTTTTTTAGGATTGCTTGTCGGTTTTTCGCTATTAGCTACATTAACGGTGGCAACGGTTGCTGGGGCGCTTGTTCCGCTGATTATGTATAGGCTGAAGGTCGATCCGGCTGTGGCGTCAGGACCATTTATTACAACGATTAATGATATTATCAGCATTTTCATTTATTTTGGATTAGCGACCATATTTATGAACTATTTGCTTTAAAACATTGGAATATTCAAAAAATCCCTATTTTGCCATAGGGGTTTTTTTGCTATAATAAAATTAACACTTGGTACTAATAACAAATAATAAAAGTTAGAATATATTTTAGGAGGATGACAAAATGAATTTATCTTTAAAAGGCCGGACATATGTTGTGATGGGTGTAGCTAATAAACGAAGCATTGCTTGGGGAATTGCCCGCTCATTGCATGCAGCCGGGGCTCGTTTAATTTTTACATATGCTGGCGAGCGTTTCGAAGCAAGTGTTCGCGAATTAGTGGCAACGCTTGAAGATGAAACAGCGCTTGTACTTCCTTGCGATGTGACAAAAGATGAGGAAATTACTCAATGCTTTGCTGAAATTAAAGAAAAAGTCGGTGTTATTCACGGTGTGGCTCACTGCATTGCGTTTGCCAATAAGGAAGATTTGAGCGGCGAATATATGAACGTAAGCCGTGACGGATTTTTATTGGCGCATAATATTAGCTCTTATTCATTAACAGCTGTGGCAAGAGCGGCAAAAGATTTGATGACAGAAGGCGGCAGCATTGTGACGCTTACATATCTTGGCGGCGAGCGTGTTGTACAAAACTATAACGTTATGGGAGTTGCCAAAGCTTCACTTGAAGCGAGTGTGAAATATTTAGCCAATGACTTAGGAAAATACGGAATTCGTGTTAATGCTATTTCCGCTGGACCAATTCGTACATTATCCGCAAAAGGTGTCAGCGACTTTAACTCTATCTTAAAGGAAATTGAAGAACGTGCTCCGTTGCGACGCACAACAACGCAGGAAGAAGTAGGCGATACGGCATTATTCTTATTCAGCGATTTATCGCGCGGCATTACCGGCGAAACCATTCATGTTGATTCCGGATACCACATTTTAGCTAGATAATGAAGAAAAGCGTAGGCGGCGCGATTAGCTCTCGAAGCCAAATGTTCTTCGCCCGCAGAAGTGCTTGCACTTCGAGGGAGAAGGTTATTTGGC
>NZ_QLMH01000015.1 GCF_003259935.1 Paranoxybacillus vitaminiphilus
AAAGAGATTATCCAAAAATATATTCAAGAACAAGGTCGTTAGGGCTTACATCCCCTAGCCTAAAGGCGTAGGGGTTTTTCGCCCATCCTTATAAAAGCATTCCATCTGTTGTTCATTGTTATCACCTTTTCACGCCTATTGAGATATCGGACACTTATTTGGAGTTCTGCTTTTTTGGGGGATTAACTTTCTTAACCTTTTCTCCCCCATCAAAATGTCGACCGTATGTTTTTTACAAAGTTATTGGTCTTCATGTTTTATCCATGTTTTCATGGCAACCCCACTTCTCAAAAAATGTTAAAAATTCAATGAATCGCTAAACTTCTCTTTCTCAAATTTTACCTAATAACAAGCTAAAATAATGTTGAAACATGTCGAAAAAAGATGAAAGAAAACAATTTTCTATTGTGCGATATAGATGAAATCATCAAAAAGACTCTGTCAGAAGCTTTGTAAAAAAACCAGGTAAAACCGAAAAAATGAATCAGTTAAATGATAAGCATTAAGTCATGATTAAGGTTTTGTTCAACCATTCACAATTCACAGACTAATAAATTGAGACATTTGGCTTGTTCTCTTATAATTACCATCAATAAGTAAATATTTTTAAATGGGGGAGAAAATATGGAAGCGAAACAAACAGTATTTGTGAATGAATTTACGAATGGGATTTTAGATCCCAATGGTGAAATGCTTGGACCTGTAAAAGATGGCGGGTATATTATTGCTAATACTGCTCCTGGATGTTGGGGACCGATGATTACACCTTGTATCCGTGGCGGTCATGAGGTAACTAAACCTGTTTTTGTAGAAGGAGCAGAAGTGGGAGACGCTATTGCCATTAAAATTAAATCAATCCGTGTAACTTCAATCGCCACTTCATCGGGAAATGATAAGCCGGTAGAGGGAAGATTTTTAGGGGATCCATTTGTTGCTGTAAAATGTCCTGAATGCGGAACGCTATATCCGGAGACTAAGATTGAGGGAATAGGCCAAGAGGCCATTCGTTGTGCAAATTGTGGTGCAGATGTATCACCATTTGAATTTACTAATGGTTATACGATCGCTTTCGATTCCAACAAGAATATAGGAGTTACTTTGCATAAAGAGGCAGCAGAACAGATTGCTAGAGAAGGTCGCTATTATATGGCGACACCTGATAATTCAGTACAAAATCCGATTGTAACATTTGCTCCGCACGATTTGGTTGGAACAGTTGCAAGAGTTCGCCCATTCTTGGGTCAGCTTGGTACGACACCTGCACGACCTTTACCAGATTCCCATAATGCCGGGGATTTTGGTCAGTTTTTAATAGACGCTCCGCATGAATATGCTATAACACGGGAACAATTAAAAGATCGTACCGATGGACATATGGATATTAATCGGGTACGGGAAGGCGCTGTTCTCATTTGTCCTGTAAAAGTGCGAGGCGGCGGTGTTTACCTCGGGGATATGCACGCTATGCAAGGAGATGGTGAAATAGCAGGGCATACGACTGATGTAGCCGGAATAGTAACTCTTCAAGTGAAAGTCATTAAAGGTTTAAATATGGATGGTCCTATTCTTTTACCTGTAGAAGAGGATCTTCCTTATCTGGCAAAACCTATTACTAAGAAAGAAAAAGAGATGGCACTTGATATAGCGGAACAATGGGGTGTAAAAAAATTAGAGGAATCCCTCCCTATTTCCTTTATTGGAACGGGGGCAAACTTAAATGAAGCAACTGAAAATGGTTTAAAAAGAGCCGCCGAGGTTTTAGGGATTACAGTTCCGGAAGTAATGAATCGGGCAACGATTACAGGTTCTATCGAAATTGGCAGACATCCAGGCGTAGTAACGGTAACGTTCTTATGCCCTGTAGAATATCTAGATAAGATTGGCATTACTCAATTAGTACGCGATCAATATATCCATTCTTTAGAGTAGTTTATATAGAATCGCATGGTAGTCGTAATCATGTCAAGGAAGTACTTAACACAATTTAGCGCAAGAACAGACAGCTATTGTTGTTCTTAGGAACAAGCAAAATTATAAAGATACCCCATACCGCGATGAAGGGGTATGGGGTTGTTTTTTGTACATTTCTTATTTTATACAACCAAACGGAACTTTTCTAAATGTCGAATCATTTCCTTTCCAATTTCAATGGAAGCAGTTGCGGCCGGAGAAGGGGCATTTAAAATATGAATAGAACGATTGCCATGAACAATATAAAAATCATCAACAAGCGTCCCGTCTTCTTTTAGTGCTTGTGCCCGCACTCCTGAAGGACCTGGAAGCAAATCATTTTCTTGAATATCAGGCATTAATTTTTGGACACTTTTCACAAATTGTCTTTTTGAAAAAGACCTTACCATTTCTTCTACTCCCTCTTTCATATATTGAGATGCAAGCTTCCAAAATCCTTTAAAATAAAGTACGTCTTTCATATCTCTTAAGCTAAAATCTGTTTTTAAATATCCCTCCCGCTTAAAGCTCAACACAGCATTAGGACCAACATCAACGGTGCCATCGATCATTCTTGTAAAATGGACCCCTAAAAATGGAAAATTGGGATTCGGTACGGGATAAATTAAGTTTTTTACTAAGTATCTTTTTTCCGGCTTTAATTGATAATACTCTCCCCTAAACGGAACAATTCTTACATCCGTTTTAATATTAGCCAGCTTTGCAATGCGGTCTGAATGAAGACCAGCACAATTAATATAAAAAGAGCCTTTTATTGTCCCATGATTCGTATCGATCACCACTTCATCCGCTGTTTCTGTAATCGATTCCACCATGTGATTTAAAAGAATGTGTCCGCCTTTTTCCTGGATGAGTTCGGCCATTTTTTCAGCTACTTTTTTATAATTGACAATCCCGGCCATCGGAACATGAATCGCTTTCATTCCATTTACGTGCGGCTCCAAAGTTTATTTCAAGAAAAATTTTAAAAAATTAAGAAAATAAATCGAATATTAGTGCAACATTGTTTTTCTCCCCCATCTAATTACGTTGGTTTGAAACGATTATCTGTTATTTTTGAGGAATTTTAAACCGCTGTTGTTGTGGGGATTTTATCATCGGCTTTAACGGTCGGTGAAAGGAACGCTCTTCAACTGGTAATAGTGACTTAAAAACGGCATGTAAATAATCTTCTCCTCCATAGTGGTCAAGAATACAAGCATATCTCCCAAAATGACCACCAACTACGACAAGAATAGAGAATAAAAACGAATAAGCGAACAGTGACAGGCACTGCTCGCTATATTCGCTCCCAAACATTTTGCATATACCCGATCTTATTCTTCCACTGCATTTTGCTTATCGTAAGATTTTATTTTCTACTTTCTGTAACACTTACCGGTGGAAAAAGCTCTTAGAGACCATGGAATGAAAATCATTTTTACAAGGTTGTTTCTTTCTACTCCAAAAGATAATGAAAATAGTAGCTATTAATCCTAATATACCTGCAAAATAAAATCCAGCTACGATCCCTATAGCCGAATTCAACATTCCTGCAAGCAAGGGTCCTGCAAACATACCAATCGCATACAAAGCTTGATAAGCCCCCATAGCTGTAGCTCTTTTTTCATGCGGAACGGATTCTATCGACATTCCTAATAACAATGGGAAAAGGAGTCCTTGTGAAAATCCATTAACACCCTGAACAATACATAACAACCCTTTTGTATCAATAAGCGGAGTTATAAGCGTGAATAAGGCACTGAACAAAAATGCGATAAATAAAGATTTCCACTTTCCTAAAATAGGAACAAATACTTTTCCCATAAAAAGTGTCGCAACTGCATGGGGGATCATAAACGAAAACACGATAAAACTGAGATCATTTGCCCGAAGCCCTATATGTAATGCATACATAGGTATAAATCCAAACATTGTCGTAAAAATAATGCTATGGGCTAAAATAGATAGTAAAGAGACTTTTAAAAGTGTCGGTTCTCTAATGACCGATACGAGGTCCTTAAAATGTATCGGCGCTCGCATAATTCCTTCTTTTTTCGGTTCATAAATGAAAAAAGAGAGAACCGTGCCAATGATACCGAGAATCCCACCTATCCAGAATGGGGCATGCCATCCCCACTCATTGACAATATAACCACTGAAAGACATACCCATTAGCTGGGCTAACACCACAACAAAGGAAATACTGCTCATTGCCCGATGAACTTCCTCATCTACAAAATAACTCGAATATAAAACGGTGAAAGCAACCCATGTCGCTGCCGCAACACCGGCAAATGCCCGAGATAAAAGCGCCCATCCTAAACTATCCGTTAATGCAAACGTCAAACCGCTCACCATCGCCATCAACATTCCGAGTATAATAAACGGTTTCCTTCGCTTTATAAAATCAGAAGCCATTCCAATAGGAAGCCGAAATAAAAACTGCATAAGTCCGTAACTGCTTAAAACAACACCGATAAATGTGTACGTCCCTCCTAATAACTCAAGATATGGAGATAAAATCGGCAGATAAATAAAATTTGAAAACCAAAACACAAATGAAGCGATTAAAAAGAGGTATCGATCTCTGGCAGAAGAAAGTGTCCGCAACTTATCACCTCCTTGTTATTTCGTTATTTCATTCGATTTTATGGCATATTATACTTTAAAATTCCCAATTAGTGTCTGTAACTTCTCCGCCATTTTGGATAACGTATGAGCAGCTGTAGAAACTTCTTCCATCGACGCTAATTGTTCTTCCGTTGCCCCGGATACTTCCTGTGTGCTGAGGTAGGCTGATTCTGTAATCTCCTCAACATGCTTCATCGACTGTACGATCTGTTCTGTTCCTGAGGCTATGTGTACGACAGTGGATGACACATTTTGTATTTGAGCAGTCGCATCGCAGACTGTATCGTGAATATGCGCAAACGATTCATCCGCCATATGGACTAATTGTATGCCAGATGCTACTTCTTCTGTTACATCCTCCATCGATGTGACTACTTTATTTGTCTCTTGTTGAACTTTACTGATTAATAAGGAAACTTGTTGGGCAGATTGGGAAGATTGTTCTGCCAGCTTGCGGACTGCATCCGCTACCACGGCAAACCCCCGTCCATGTTCCCCTGCCCTCGCTGCCTCTATTGTCGCATTTAACGCTAATAAATGCGTTTGTGCAGAAAATTCGGTAATCGCTTCAATAATGTGATTAATTTCTTTTGAATGTGTTCCTAACTCTTTTACTACATTGGACAATTCGCTTACCGTTTGACTAATTAACGTCATCTGTTGGACTAGCGTTTCCATTACTTTTCTTCCTTCTGCTGACTTTTCAGAAGCTTCTATCGCTTTAGAGGAAACAATTTGGATACGGTCTGCAATTTGTTGTACAGCGAAAGACATTTCTTGAACTGTTCGGGAAGTATAGTCGACATTTTCCACTTGCTTATGGATACCCGCTGATACTTCCTGCATCGTAGTAGCAATTTGTTCAGTTGCTGTTCTCGTTTGCTCGGCTGTTGCGGTTAATTCTTGGGAAAACGATGCCACTTGTTCGGCATTCCCACTTACTTCCTGAATAAGCTGGCGGAGATTCTCCCTCATAATATTAAACGATTCTGCCAACTCACCAATTTCGTCTTTGCTGTTGACTGGAACAGGACCTAACGTTAAATCGCCAAAGGCAATTTTTCGAGCAGCATTTGACACCATCACAACCGGCTTGACAATCATTTTAGAAACCATCCATCCAATGAACAACAAAAGAAATACAACGAAGAGACAAACCGGAATAAGTATGGAAAACATTCGCATAACAAGCCGATTATTTTGAGCGATTTGCTGCTCTAAAAGTTGCTGTTCGAGATTGGCTAGTTTCTTTGCCTCTTTCTGCATATCATTGGCAAATTTATTGAACATATCCGCAAATGAAGCGATTAGTTGAACGGATGCGTCATCATCCCTGTATTGAGTCACCTGCCCCGTTACATTCAAAAACCCTTTATTTAATCTTTGTAAATTCCAAATGTAACGTTGCTCTTCTTTTGTTTCTACTAATTCTTTTGTATTTTGTAGAATAGCTGCTAGCTCCCGATTGGCTTTCTCCATATCTTGGATAGACTGCTGATTTCCTGATATTAAAAATGCCTGTAACCGACTAATTTGCTCTAATGCTTGTAGTTGAATGTGATCCGTATTGCGCAATACGACCATTCTCCGATGAAGGAAATCGTCATACGAACGGTTGATCACGGTGAAATAATAATAGAATATACCTGCCGTCAAGAAGAACAACAGCCCTATCGCCAAAAAGACCATCCATACTTTTTGCCGAATGGTGGTAAATGGCTTTTTCTTCAAATACTTTCCCATACGTTTCATTCCTTATCCTCTAAACAATTGTCTTGATTCGGGTGTAATTGCGGACTTTTTCGGCTTTTCCAGATGAACCAAATTCCCTCATCTTCTGTTTTACTGTATCTTTCACAGCTTCCCGTGCCGCTCCTAAATATTTCCGCGGATCATATAATGTTGTGTTTTCTTCTAGCACACGGCGAATAGCCTCAGTAAACGCCATTTGATTTTCCGTATTGACGTTAATTTTCGCAGTGCCGCAGGAAATGGCGCGGCGAATGTCATGTATCGGTATGCCGGTACCGCCATGTAAAACAAGCGGAACGCCGGTTAATGTTTGGATTTGTTTCATTTGCGAAAATCCCAGTTTAGGCTCTCCTTTATACGGACCATGAACAGACCCTAATGCCGGCGCTAAGCAATCAACGCTCGTTTCTTTTACGAGACGCTCGCATTCTTCTGGAATCGCATACATCGCCTCGGCTTCATCGACGATAAGGTCATCTTCTTGTCCACCGATTCGTCCTACTTCTGCTTCTACGGAAACACCTAAAGCATGAGCGGCTTCCACCACTTTTTTCGTTTGGGCTATATTGATATCCAACGGATAATGCGATGCATCAATCATGACGGAAGTAAATCCTGCATACATCGCTTGCAGACATTGTTCATACGATGAGCCGTGATCCAAATGCAAGGCAACAGGAACGGTAATGTTGTACTCCTTCACTAGCGCTTTGACCATCGCTGCTGCGAGATGAAAGCCGCCTAAATGAGGAATATAGCCTGGACTCACGGCCAAAATGACCGGGGACTTTTCCTCTTCTGCTGCTTGTAAGATGGCCTGGGCAAATTCCAAATTATTAATATTAAAATGGCCAACGGCATACTTTTCTTCCAATGCATGGTGCAACATATTTGTCATCGATACTAACGGCATTTCACCTTCTCCTCCCCATGTATGTAAAAAATGTTTCAGCGATAATGAAAGAGTACCAAGCGGAAATCGCTTGATACTCAAGAACCGTTACCAACGAACCGTAACCATTTTCTTACGCGTATAGAACTCTACTCCATCCATACCATTAGCATGAAGATCCCCATAGAAAGAGTTTTTCCAGCCAGAGAACGGGAAAAACGCCATCGGTGCAGGTACGCCTAAATTTACTCCTAACATTCCCGCATCGATTTCTTCGCGGAATTTGCGGACATTGCCCCCATCTCTTGTATAAATGCAAGCACCGTTGGCAAACGGGGATTTATTGGCAACTTCGATCGCTTCATCCAATGTATTCACTCGAACAATCGATAAGACAGGAGCGAAAATTTCGTCTTTCCAAATCGTCATATCAGGTGTGACACGGTCAAAGATAGTCGGACCTATAAAATATCCGTTTTCATTCGCAGCAGGATCTTTACGGCCGTCCCGTATTAAAAGAGCCCCTTCATTTTCGCCCGTTTCGATATATTTCACTGTTCTTTCCTTGTGAGAGCCGCGAATCACTGGACCAAGAAATACGTCTTCGTCCAATCCGTTGCCAATTTTAATTTCATTAGCTGCTTTCACTAATTTTTCAATGAATGGTTCCGCAATGTTCCCTACAGTCACTACAACAGAAGTAGCCATGCATCGTTCTCCGGCAGATCCAAATGCCGCGTTAATAATTTGCTGAACGGCTAAATCTAAGTCCGCATCCGGCATCACAATGGAATGGTTTTTCGCACCGGTCAAAGCTTGCACACGTTTTCCATGAGCGGCTGCTGTTTTATACACATATTCACCGACCGGTTGCGACCCCACAAAGGAAATGGCTTTCACATCCGGATGCTCTAATAGTCCGTTCACGACATCGTGTGCTCCGTGAACAATGTTCAACACGCCGTCCGGAAGCCCTGCTTCTTTAAATAGCTCCGCCAACCGGTTCGCAAGCATCGGTGTGCGTTCTGATGGTTTCAAAACAAACGTATTTCCGCAGGCAATCGCTAACGGGAACATCCAGCAAGGCACCATCATTGGGAAGTTGAACGGCGTAATCCCGCCGACAACCCCGATTGGATAACGATACATGCCGGATTCAATACCGACTGCAATATCAGGAAGCTGTTTTCCCATCATTAATGTTGGTGCCCCAGCGGCAAACTCGACACATTCGATGCCACGTTGTACTTCCCCATACGCTTCGTTATAGCTTTTACCGTTCTCTAGCGTAATGAGACGAGCAAGCTCTTCCCAATGCTCGACAAGCAATTGTTGGTATTTGAACAAAATCCGGGCTCTGCGCGGTACCGGCGTTTTGCTCCATGTTTTAAATGCTTCTTTTGCCGCTTTTACGGCTTCATTTAAATCTTCTCGCCTGGAAATCGGAACATAAGCTAAAATTTCTCCTGTCGCCGGGTTCGGAACAATTTCCGTTTTTCCAGATGTCGATTCGACCCAGCGCCCTCCAATATAGTTTTTCAATGTCTGCACACTAGCTGTTGTTGTCATTTTTATCTTCTCCTTTCATTATTTAATATTTATTATGTCGTGATAATTTCTCCATTCTTGCATTTCCGGATGTAACTTTCGATTTGCTCCAATGTCGGCATTGCATCCGAACTACTATGGCTCGAAATAACAATCGAAGCAGCAGCAGCACCGTATTCCATCGATTTTGAGATGTCCCAGCCTTGCATTAATCCATAGATAAAAGCAGCTGCATAAGAGTCCCCCGCGCCAAATGTTTTGATAACATTTGCCGGAAAAATCGTTCCTTTGAATACTTCTCCTTCTTTCGTATACGCAATCGAACCGTCTTTACCGTGTTTAATAACGATGATTTTCGCTTGATAGTCAAACCATTTTTTCGCTGTTTTCTCATCATCGCCCCGGTGATCCTCAAATTGCTCCATTATATCAAATTCTTCCCGGGTTCCGATGATGACATCGCACTTTTCTGCAGCTAGATGATAATAAATAGCGGTTTCTTCTCTTGAATTCCAAGTGTAAGGACGATAATCAAGATCAAAGAAAACGACCGTACCATGTTTTCTAGCATAGTCAAGTGCCAAGAATACAGCTTCCCGGGACGGACTTTTAGCTAGGGCTGTTCCGGAAATTAAGATGGCTTTTGCCTGTTTGATGTACTCTTCTTTCACATCTTTCGGCTCCAATTTTAAATCCGCTACATTATCCCTATACATGAGGATACTGCAGTCGGTCGGACTTTTGATTTCAGTAAATGCAAGTCCTGTTACACTTCCAGATTTGTCAGTAATTACACTAGATGTATCAATTCTATTTTCTTTTAAGTAATTGATAATGAACCGTCCCATCTGATCGTCTGCCACACGACCGATAAATCCCGTTTTCATCCCTAAGCGGGACATTCCGATGGTAATATTGGCAGGGGATCCCCCTACATACTTCGTAAACGTCACCGTTTCCTCCATCGGGCGGTTCATTTCGTTCGCATTCAAATCGATGCATAATCGACCGATGGCGATAAAATCTAACGGCTTTTCCAGATCAAATGTTAAATGATTCATCAAACGGCCTCCCTTTCTTCTATGAACGTTTCGCTGCTAACTTACTTTCCATTACCCATTCATGATCCGGATCATTATGAAACTTCCATGTCCGAACCGGTCCAGCCATGACGTTCAAGTAGTAGACCTCATATCCCGGCGGTGCCGAAACAGGATGATAACCTTTAGGAACTAATACGACATCGCCATTTTTTACGATCAGTGTTTCATCTAAAGAGCGGTCATCCGTATACACTCGTTGTACCGCAAACCCATGACCCGGATGGATTTTATGATAATACGTTTCCTCCAAATAAGACTCATGAGGTAGATTATCTTGATCATGTTTGTGAGGAGGGTAACTCGACCAATTCCCTTCAGGTGTAAACACTTCTACCACTAGTAAGCTATCTGCCGGCTTTTGTTCAGGAAGAATGTTATGAATCTTTCTTTCAATGTTTCCAGCTCCTCTTATTTCTATCCCAACGTCCTCAGGAGCAATTAATCGGGCAGGATACGTGCCTTTTCCCGGTGCCAAACAAACAGCGATTTCGAGATCGGTCACCGCCTCTACTTCATAAAAATCCTCAGATGGAACATAAACAGAATATGGCGGGATTTTTTCAAATACATTCATTCGCTCGCCAATGTTTTTCCATTGTTCTTTTTTCGTTGAAACCGTTGCTTTTCCGCTCAGAAGGACGAGGCAAGCTTCTTGCTTACCGGTTTCTCTTTTCAAAGTCTGTCCTTTTTGTAGGACATAGACTTCAAACCCCACATACCCCCAGCCAGCCGATTCCGGGGTAACACTCAATACTTTTCCTTCTTTATCGGGCCTGTGACTGGGAACTATCAAGTGGCTCATACATCTCCCACTCCCTTATCTTTGTTTCACATCCATGACAGATTGGATGATAAAATCAATATATTCCTTCGCCATTTTTGCGTATTTATATGGATGAGCTACAGCCGGATCCTGTTCTGCTTCTACAATGATCCAACCATCATAGTTTTTTTCTACTAATTTCTCGAAAATAGGAGCAAAATCAATACAACCGTCTCCTGGCACAGTAAACATCCCTCTCAGCACAGCACTACGGAAGTCCAAATTTTCCCTCCTAACCTCTTCAAGAACCTCACGTCGAACATCTTTTAAATGGATATATTGAATTCGATCATAATAGTTGTTCAAAAGTTCTAATGGATCATAGCCACCATATAGAGCATGACCTGTATCGTACAATAAATGTACGAGATTCGGATCGGTCAACTCCATTAAACGGTCAATCTCTTCAGCAGTTTCAACGACCGTGCCGGCATGAAAATGATAGACTAGCTTCATGCCATATTCACGGCATATATTGGCTGCTCGATGCAACCCATCGACTAGCGATTGCCATTCTTTATCTGTTAACTTTTGAATTATTTTATCATCAGAAGAACGTCGAGGATCCCAGTGCATCGAGCCGCCCATTTCACACACAATCACATGCTCGCAACCCATTTCTTTTAGATACTTAACCCATTGACTAAACGATTGAAGCTCTTCTTCCAGACGGCCCTCATCAGAAAATAATACGCCTACAAATTTGCTTGCCAGTTGTATTCCGTACTTTTCTAATTTCGCCTTCAAGGATGAAGGGTCTTGTGAGAAAAGCCGCCCCATTTCCGTGGAAATGTACCCAAGGGAGGACATTTCGGATAAAACTTGATCTTGCGTATAATGGTCGCCAAGACCAGGAATATCATCATTGACCCAGCTAATCGGAGCAATGCCGATGCGAAAGTTGGTCTGTGTCTGATTTATTGGCATCATTCACACCTCTATTTTGGATTTGATTTTTTACGATTTGCTTCTTTCTCAGTATTTTCTTGCCTTTTTTAGATTGTTTTCCTTCTTCAAATAAGCCTCATTTACTTTTGGATTATTTGAAGTGCCTGCAATGCCAACATGCCACCATGATTCATAACCGTGGGTCATCGTTTTTGGAAGAACTTTAATATCGATTAATGTAGACACGGTTTGTTTTTTGGCATCTTCAATGGCTTCCTTAAGTTCTTTGAGAGTATGAACCTTATAGGTTTTCACACCATATCCAGCAGCGCTTTGGGCAAAATCTATTTTCATCAGTTCTCCATCCAGACGACCAGTTTCTGGATTGCGATAGCGGAATTCCGTTCCAAAGCTGCCCATTCCATTTTCCATTTGCAGGTTGTTGATACATCCGAAACCAGCGTTATCCAATAAAATGACGTTGATTTTTTTGCCTTCTTGAATGCTAGTGACAAGCTCAGAATGAAGCATTAAGTAGCTTCCATCACCAGCAAAGGCATAGACTTCTTTATCCGGTTCAGCCATTTTCACTCCAAGAGCGCCGGAAATTTCATATCCCATGCACGAGTAACCGTATTCCATATGATACGTATTCGATTTTCTGGATACCCACATTCTTTGCAAATCCCCTGGAAGACTTCCCGCAGCTCCCACGATAATCGCATCTTCATCAATAAGTTGGTTGACTAGGCCTATCACTTCTGTTTGAGTCAGGCATGAGCCAAATGATTCGTGGAATTCAGGAAGTACCTCATCGAGATGACCCGCTACCTCAGGCGTAAATCCTTTTTCTTTGTATCGTATTTCATACAAACGGTTCAGCTCAGTCTTCCATGCATCTTTTGCCGCTTCGATTTCACTCGTATAACTTGAACGATAGCCAATCGCTTCTAGTTCTCGTTCAAGAGCAAGAAGAGCTAACTTGGCATCGGCAACAATCTTGACCGCATCCAGCTTGTAAGCATGATATTCGGAAACATTAATCGTTAAGAAATCAACCTCAGGATTTTGAAACAACTGTTTGGATCCAGTTGTAAAATCTGAATATCTTGTGCCTATTCCAATAACGAGATCCGCTTCTTTCGCAATTAGGTTGGCGGCAAGGTTTCCGATTACTCCAATCCCCCCCAGATTATATGCGTGGGTGCTTTCAATCGCACTCTTTCCTGCTTGAGTTTCACCATAAGGGATATTGAACTTTTCGGAAAAACGCTTTAATACATCGGCCGCTTCCGAGTAACGGACACCCCCGCCGCAAATGATGATAGGCTTTTTCTTTCTCTTTATCAGCTCCACCGCATCTTTCAGATCAGACGCAGTCGGTACACGTCGTTCAATACGATGAACCCGTTCTTTAAAGAAATACTCAGGGAAATCATAAACCTCACCTTGAACATCTTGCGGCAGGGCAATCGTCACCGCACCTGTATCGGCAGGATCCGTCAATACACGCATCGCATGAATCATTGCTGTCATCAGTTGTTCTGGGCGGCTAATCCGATCCCAATATTTACTGACAGCACGAAATGCGTCATTGGTAGAAATCGTTAAATCATGATAGTGCTCGATTTGTTGAAGAACAGGATCAGGCTGCCTTGTCGCAAACGTATCCCCCGGAAGTAGTAAGACGGGAATGTTATTGGCAGAAGCCGTTGCTGCCGCTGTCACCATATTCGCCGCTCCCGGGCCAATAGAAGAGGTGCATGCCATAATTTGCTTGCGATGCTTTTGCTTGGCAAAAGCGACTGCTGCGTGAGCCATTCCTTGTTCATTTCTTCCTTGGTAGATTTCGAGTTCACCTGGGCCCTCTTCTAATGCCTGACCAAGACCAAGTACATTCCCATGACCGAAAATTGCGAAAATTCCTTTGACAAACTTTTGTTTCTTTCCATCAAATTCAATATATTGTTGATTTAAAAATTTAATTAACGCTTGAGCCGTCGTTAATCGAATTGTTTTCATTTTGTTCGTTTCCCACCTTCTTATTGGTGTTAAGCGCTTTATCTATTTTGCTTAAAATTATTCTATTTCAAAATATTTGCTTACCAGCTTCTCCATCTTTTCTTTCCCTACTTTGATCGCTCTCTCGACATCCCATTCCCAATACTCCGGTCTAAATAGTTCGATAGACACCATTTCCCGATAGCCAATCTTTTTTAATGTGCTTAAGATTAATTCCAAATCAATGGCACCTTCTCCTGGCCATACTCTGTGATGATCCCTTAATGCACCAACGGGTAGATCTTCACAGTCATCAATATGAAAGACAAAAATTTTATTCGGATCTGCTTTCTTTAAGTCTTCAATATTCGAGTTCATAGCATGGAAGTGAAAACAATCTAGAACGATTCCTACATTATCCCTGTTCACCTCTTTTACAATTTCATAGGCTTGATTGAACGTATTAACGGAACAGTTAGGATATCCACAAAACTCGAATGCTAATTTTACACCATAAGGTTCTGCTAAATCTGCCAGCTCATTTAGAACTCTTACAGTTTCTACTTTTATCTGTGATTTGGTGTAATCTCCAATATCAAAGCTTGGAACAACAATAATCTTTTTGCAATTTATCGCTTCGCCAACTTTACACAGGAATTGCAAATCATTTATAATTTGTCGATATCCAGCTTCATCTCTGAAATTAATAAATTCTAGCGCATTAAAAGCATATGGCTTGATCCTATTATTTTCGAAGAAGGTTTTTAAATCTTCTACAGAATGATCTAACAAAAATTCCTTTAACTTATCTAACCTAATTTCAATTAATTCATATCCATATTTTTCACAAAGCTCTAAATCCATTTTTAATGTTGATTTTTTCATTGTTGTAGCTTGATTAAACGCTATTTTCATCGTAAATTCCCTCACCTATCATTAACCTTAGGATTTTCTGTTCTTCCGGGAATCAATAAAGACAGCGACCGTGATAATGACCCCTTTTAATATTTGTTGCCAATACGGAGATACATTTAATAGATCAAGTCCATTATTCATAACACCTATGATAAGGGCGCCAATAATGGTTCCACCAATGGCTCCAATCCCCCCAGCCAGACTCGTACCGCCAATGACGGCTGCGGCAATCGCATCCAGCTCATACATGACTCCTGCTGTTGGCTGACCAGATGAGATGCGGGAAGTAAGAATAATTCCTGCAACGCCTGATAATAAACCAGCATATCCATAAACAAAGATTTTGTACCTATCGACATTGACTCCAGCGATCATCGCGGCTTGTTCATTACCGCCGATTGCATATACATATTTTCCAAATTTAGTTTTATTTAAAAGAATATAGGAAATCAAACCCACAACTCCAAAGATAATAATCGGAACAGGTATACCCAGTACAGATCCTTGACCTATAAACTTGAAGGAATCAGATAAATTCCCAACCGGTCTTCCATCGGTAATTAGCAACGCCGCACCTCTTGCAGCAGTCATCATACCTAAAGTTACGATAAAAGGAGCAATTTTCGCTTTTGAAATAATCGTTCCGTTGATTACACCCGTAAGAAGTCCTAAACCAAGTCCGATAGCAATCGGAACAATAAGAGGATAGGTATCCGGATGAGCAAAGCTAGCTGCTGCAACAGAAACAAGCGCAATGACCGAACCTGACGATAGATCAATACCTGTAGTGATAATGACTATCGTAACGCCTATGGCCACAATTCCTACTACGGACATTTGCCTCACGATATTAAGTAAGTTTCCAGTTGTAAAGAAAGTTGGTGAAAGAATCGACATCAAAATAATTAAAGCAATAAGAATAAACAGCATTCCGTATCGATTCAAAATACGAGAGACTTTTTCTTTGGAACTACTAGATACTTTAGACTTTTCACGTTTATCCACAACCGAAACTTGGCTACTCATCTGTACACCCTCCAGTCATTTATTATTGATCTTTAAACCTTACTCAACTCACCGGTTGCCAATTTCATTATTTTCTCCTGTGTAGCCTCCTCTCTGCTCAATTCTCCCATTTTTCTACCTTCGTGCATTACTAAAATCCGGTCACTTAATCCTAATATTTCTGGCATCTCTGAGGAGATAACTACAATAGCCTTTCCTTTTTCGGCTAGATCAAAAATAAGGTTATAGATTTCTGATTTAGCGCCTACATCAATCCCTCTTGTTGGCTCATCTAAAAACAAAATATCAGGATCGCGAAGGAGCCATCTGGCGATTAAAGCTTTTTGTTGGTTCCCGCCGCTTAAATATTTGATTATTTGGTTTAGGCTGGGCGTTTTGATAGCTAATTGTTCGGAAAGAGTTTTACAATCAGCATGAATTTTCTTTTGCTTTAGAAAACCGCCTTTTGTATATTCGTTTATATTGACAGTAATCATATTGTCTTGAACTGAAAGAGGCAGAAATAAACCTGTTAATTTTCTATCCTCTGTCAATAATCCCATCCCATATTTAATCGCATCACGCGTGGAGCGAATATTCACTTTTTTACCATTAATGTAGATTTCACCTGAATCAGGTGGAGTGATTCCGAATACGCTCTCCAATACTTCCGTTCGTCCGGACCCCATCAAACCAGCAAAGCCTAGTATTTCACCTTTTCTAACTTCAAAACTTACATTTTCAAATTTGCTTTTTTTCGATAAATTTTTAACTGACAAGGCTACTTCTTTGATTTCTACGATTTCTACCTGTTTTTTATTAAATATTTGATTTAATTCCCTTCCCACCATCATTTCGATTAATTCATCTTTTGTGATTTGAGTACTTGGTTTTGTTCCTACATACTTTCCATCCCTTAAAACGGTAACTTCATCAGTAATTTGTGATAGCTCATCCATTTTATGTGTAATATAAATAATCGATACCCCGTCTTTTTTAAGAGAACGTATAATTTTAAACAGATGATTAACCTCTTTTTCAGTAATAGCGGATGTTGGTTCATCCATAATGATGAGCTTCGAGTTATAAGAAATCGCTTTCGCAATTTCGACCATTTGTGTATTGGCAATGCTAAGATCAGCCATCTTTGCATTCGGATCAATATCAATTTCTAGTTTTTCAAATAATTGTCTTGTCTTTTCTTCAAGTTCCTTTGCTTTCACCCAGCCCGTAAATCCATAGCTAGGTTCTCTTCCTAAAAAAATATTTTCTGCCACAGTCATATTCGGTATCGGACTGAGCTCTTGATGAATCATCGAAATCCCTTTATCAAGCGCGGTTTTAATACTAGAAAATTTTAACTCTTCACCATCGAATTTAATGATACCGCTATCGGGCGTATAAATCCCAATCAATATTTTCATTAACGTTGATTTACCTGCACCGTTCTCACCCATTAAGGCATGCACAGTTCCTTTTTTTACCTTGAGCTGTACATTATCCAAAGCTTTAACACCAGGAAATTCCTTTGTGATATTTAGCATTTCTAATATATAGTCTCTACTCATACCCTTTACCCCATTTTCGATAGGATTAATTTTTTGGTGAAAGGACTGACCCATAAGTTCACGTGCATGTCACAATCTATTGTTCATTTATCCAATGCTATGTCCTCTATGTTGGTTGTAGGTCTGGCACTTGGCTCTTGGGTCAGTCTTATTTTGCGATTTATTGTTATGAGTCTAAGACACTACTGCCATTTTTTGATATACTCTTCGACATTATCTTTCGTTACCAATTCATACGGGATCCAGTTGAACTTTTCTACATTTTCACCTTTAGCTGCTTTAATAGCGATTTCTAGTCCACCTTGACCCTGTCCCTTGGCATTTTGGAAAACGGTTACCTTTAATTTTCCGGATTTTACATATTCTAAAGCATCTGGTGTAGCATCAATTCCCGCTACAACAACGTCTTCTAGTTTTCCTGCATCTTCCAATGCCATAATCGCTCCGATCGCCATTTCATCATTATTAGATACAACGGCATCAATTTTCTTACCAGACTGAAGCCAGTTTTCCATTAAGGTCATACCTTTCGCTCGATCCCATTCTGCTGTTCCTTCGAGTACTACCTTCATATCTGGATGTTTTTCAATAATTTGTTTATTTCCTTCCGTTCTTTTAATTTGTGCCTCATGGCCCATCTGACCATTCATAATCGCGATATTGCCTTTTCCGTTAAGTAATTTCGCCACTTCTTCCATTTGCATTAAACCGGCTTTAATGGACTCTGAACCAACATAAGCAGTAGCATTCTCTACGCCTTCATATTGTCTGTTAACAACTACAATAGGTACGTTTGCTTCATTTGCTTTATTAACCATTTCCGGTGCAGAGACGGTGTCGACTGGTACGAGTACAATTGCATCGACCTTCTGTTGTATGAAGTTCTCTACTTGGGATAACTGTTTACTGGCATCATTCATCGCATCCACATAAATAACTTCCACATCTTTTTGCGCTTTTTCGTATTCCTTCATCCCATCCTGCAAATAGCTCAACCACTTATCATCAAAATCAGGTAGCGCTGCCCCAATGACAATCTTGTCTTTTTCTCCTGATTGACTCGAAGTTTGTTGCGACGATTCTTGTTTTTCGCCGCATCCAGAAATGAAAGCCGCACTGAGCAGTAATAAGATAATGAATAAAATCAACCTCTTTTGAACTTTCATAGATTCAATCCCCCTTGTTTAACTTGTTTAAACTATTTAACAAGTATGTCACAAAACCTCTTACTCTACTAAAACGTACATAGATTTAATAACTTTTTCCCGAACATCCCCCCTTCACGTGAACAGTTTTGCCACTATCAAAGGATTCAGTAGCCGCAATTGCGATTTCAAGATTCACTTTACCGTCTATTTCCGTGACCTTTGGTGTTTGCTTATTTTGAACACATTCGATAAAATGAACTAGTTCTAAACGATACGCATCATTAAATCTAGTTTGGAAATCTGGAATGATCTCATAAGTACTACCTTTAGAATTTAATAAAGTTACATTTTGATTTCTAAGTGTTCCGATAAAAATTGAGCCTTCCGTACCAATAATTTCTGTTCGAATGTCGTGACCATAAGGTGAGTTTCGGCTTGCTTCAATATCTCCTGCCGCACCAGAGTCAAAATGCACATACGTAATCGCTTGATCGACATCCTTAAATTCTTCCATAAACGGGTGTAATAATACTCTTCCGTGTGCAGAAACCGAGGTAATTTCCGCTCCCATTAGATATCTCGCAATATCATAATCATGAATCGAAACGTCTAAAAATACGCGACCACTGTGCTTAATAAACTCAGCAGGCGGTGAACCGGCATCACGAGTAATTCCTTTAAAATAAATCGGCTTGCCAATGTCTCCTGCTTCGATTCTTCGCTTTGCTTCTGCATAGGCCGGATCAAATCTTCGCATAAAGCCAACTTGACAAATGACGCCAGTTTCTTTAATTGTTTGAATGATTTCATCTGCTTCTGCTAAGTTTTGTGTTAATGGTTTTTCAACAAAAACAGCCTTTCCGTTTTTTGCGGCTCTTTGAATCATGTCTGCATGAGTGCTGGTAGGGGTAACGATGACGACTGCATCAACACGAGGATCTTCAAATACTTCATCCGGGTTTTGTGTCCAATGTTCAATGCCGAATTCCTTTGCAAACTGTTCAGAACGACCTTCCATCGGATCAACGACACTAACCAATTGGGCCCCGCCAATTTGATGGGTGGCTAAATTTTTGGCGTGATGATATCCCAATCGCCCTAAGCCAAGTACCGCACAACGAATCGTCATGAAACAACACACCTTTCAATAAAATGTAATCGCTTTCTTTAAGTTGTGTATATAATGGTACAATCCAGTTGTTTTTAACCCCCAATTAATTCCCTCAATTTTAATAATTCAGATATTTTCACCCATTTTCCTGTTCGAACTGATTGTTCAACCGCTTCAAGCACCGCCTGATTACGAACTCCATCCTCGAAATTTGGTGCAGGACTGTACCCTTTTGAAATTCCATACATCATCTCTACCAACAAATTGATAAATGTATGTTCGTAGCCAATAATGTGACCGGCCGGCCAATAAGACGCAGCATATGGGTGTTCGACTTCGGTGCAATTGATCGTCCGAAACCCTTGAAGCCCCGGTTCGTCGTCTTCCAAATAAACTTGCAAGTTGTTCATATTTTCCATATCCCAGCGAATCGAACCTCTTTCGCCGTTAATTTCAAAACGATTTCCTGCACGATTTCCTCGACTAAAGCGAGTGACTTCAAAAACACCTAAAGCTCCATTTTCGAAACGTGCCAAAAATGCAGTAGCATCATCTACATTGACCTCTCCCCATTGACCGCTTTCTGCACGTCCCTTCAAGTGAATATCCATATCACCTAAAGGACGTTTTTTAATAAAGGTTTCCATCATTCCAATAACTTCACTGAACTCTCCAACTAAGAAACGTGCCAAATCAATAATATGTGCCCCAAGATCGCCATGGGTACCTGAACCGGATACTTCCTTACGAAGGCGCCATATCAACGGAAAATCCGGATCCATCAGCCAATCTTGAAGGAAAGTTGCACGTATATGATAAATTTTTCCTAATCGACCTTGCTCAATCAATTTTTTCGCAAACTGTACGGCCGGAGCAAATCGATAATTGTGACAAATCATATGAACAACACCGGCTTTTTTCACTGCATGGAGCATTTCCAAGGACTGATCCAAAGTTAACGCTAACGGCTTTTCACAAATAATATGTTTTCCCGCTTCCGCAGCTGCTATCGCAATCTCCGCATGCGTATTGTTCGGTGTAACGATATCAATGACATCAATATCATCACGCTCGATGAGACGGCGCCAATCTGTTTCATACGATGCCCATCCCATCTTTTCTGCAGCCTGTCTAACACCTTGTTCATCGCGTCCGGCGATCGCTTGCAAGATCGGCACAACATCTGTATCAAAGAAAAACGGAATATCCCGAAAAGCATGACTGTGGGCTTTGCCCATAAACTTGTAACCAACCATTCCTATTCGAACTTGTTTTTTGCTCATATTGTCACCTACTCTGTTTTATTGTGATGGTGCTGTTTGACGGAAATCGATCATTTTACCAGTTTTAGCGCTTTCATAAATGGCCTCCAGCAATTGAATGGAACGGAATCCATCCTCAGCTGTCACAGGAGGCTTCGTTCCATGAACAATAGCATCAATAAACAAACGATCTTCTTCGGCATAACCCCATTTTTCCTCTATAGACAGTTGATAAAAATCACTAATTTTCGCAGGTTGATTCAAGCTAGGAGAATACATCACTTTCTCCAGTTCTTGTGTTGCGATGGTAGAATATTTTCCATAAACTTCTAAACTCTCAAATGGGAAACTCCATCCAGCATGTGCATAAGTAACAAAATTGGCAATTGTTCCTGATTTAAATGTCATCATAATCGCAAATGTATCCATTTCCGCATCAGAAATATTTTGTCTCCCTTCACAATAAACGGTCTGCACTTCTCCGAATAAGTAACGGCACATATCCATTAGGTGAAAAGGAGTTTCATAAAGGAACCCACCTGTAACCTTCGGATCAGCTGTCCAAGGGGGATTTAACAACTCTCCACGATTCATTTTTATATGCGCTAAATACGGTGTTACCTCTCCCGAAGCGATTAATTGCTTTACTCTTTTATAAACAGAAGCATAGCGACGATTCATTCCCAAATTGTATACCGCTTTTGATCTTTCTGCCGCCTTTTTAATTTCCTCTGCTTCCTTCAAAGAAGTGGCCATTGGTTTTTCAGAAAATACATGAATGTTATTTTGCAGACACTTTAATACCGGTTCTACATGCAATGTATTAGGAGTCGTTACATATACCGCATCAACACCAAGCTCAAATAAATCTTCTAAACTTCTAACTGCTTTTGCCTCTCCTATTTCATTAGCTAAAGCAACCGCTCTTTCTTCCGAAATATCAGCAACACCAATAATCTCTACTCTTTTATCTTTCTTTAGAATAGAGGTGTGCACCTTAGCAATTCCACCTGCTCCTAAAATTCCAACTTTTACTTGTGACATATATAAGTCTCCCTTCGAATTGTTAAATATTTTCGGTAGAATAACCACAGTCTGTCAATTTGTTTCAGATTGTAGATAAACTTATTATCCCAACTTTAACAAATGTGGTTAAGCGCTTTCTCTAATATCACTTCATGTTCTTTACAAGTTTTTGAAAACAAATTATATTAAGCTAATTCGATGACTTTCTGGAAAAACTTTATGGAGATCTGCTGTTTTTTCTAAATGATGAAAATGAAAGTTTTGATTCACTTTACAAACCATATCTATATAAATCAAACTTGATTTTTCAACCTATTTTAAAAGGCGAACAGAACACTGGTTGATTTTTATGCTTAATTCACATGTTGAGAGTTTAAGTTGGATTTATATAAATATACGATTGCGTTTTTCTCTCCTTCCCTTAAAATTTTCTTTGTTAAAGAACTTATTTTCAAATTTTTGAGTAAGCGCTTTCCTTTTGTTTTTATTTTATATATTCCCTCCGCTTTTTGCAATACTTTTTTTAGAATTTATTGAATTTTTAAAATTCATATTTAATTTATGCTCATATTTATCCTTCACGTTAGAATTCCTAAAGTTTATCAAATTTGTTTAGATTGAAAAAGCGATACAAATAAGAGATTTAGGTTCGGGCAAAAGAGAAATTGTGACGTTTTATATATGTTGAAAAATCAATCTGCATTTATATATCCCCCCCAATCTTCCACTAAATAAATGATTAAAACTTCCCTATAGGATAAGGACAAACACATTAATAATCCGAAGTAAATAGAAAATGTAGGCAAAGAAATATTCTTTCACTAAGATGAAACGTAACCATTGAACATGCACATACTAAAAATAACCAACAAAAACACGACTATTCTCTTAAAGAGATGAGCGTATTTTTGTTGGTTATTCAAGTTAGTGAAACATTCTATTTCCTCTTCTTATATTCAATTAATTTTGTGTTGAAGTTCCTGTGGAGAAAACAAGCGGAAAAACACTTATATGAGCGGCTCGATCTATGCAAAATATTCCATAAAAAATAGAGCTGTTCCAAAAGCAAAGTGTCATATCTCACAATACAATATATAGAACGTAGCACTAGATAAATGAATGAATAATTGCATTTTGAAGTGTATGTGAGATCAGACACTTATGGATCAGCCTCATCAAAAAAGATTCTCTTAACTTGATGGATATGAGATACAACTCATATTTTCCTATATAAGGAAACGAAAAAAGCTACTTACTTACATTTTCTTTTGTAGAATTACGAATGATTAGCTCAGGTGGCAAAATCACCCGTTGCTTTGTATGTTTTTCTTCTTCTATTCCGCGTACCAGTAAGTCTACCACTTGACGCCCCATTTCATCTATCGGCTGTGCAATAGTAGTCAACGGAGGATCTACAATAGTAGCTAATATCGTATTATCAAATCCTACAACAGATAAATCATTAGGTATATTAAGTCCTAATTCTTTGGCAGCTTGATATACGCCAACAGCAAGGGCGTCAAAGCAGGCAAAAATGGCTGTCGGCCTTTGTGATGATTTAAGCAACTCAAGTGCTGCCCGTTTACCATCCTCCATAGAATAGTCTGTACATATTACTAACTTTTCATTATATTCCAATCCGTTTTCCTCTAGTACTTGTCGATATGCTTGAAAGCGGTATTTGTCACTGGTTCGGCTTAAGTTTCCTAGCATAATTGCAATCTTTTTATGACCTAAAGACACTAAGTGAGAGGTAGCTAGATACCCCCCTAAAAAGTCATCTACTCTTACTACATCAATGGCTAACTCTGGGATATCCTGAGCAATAAGTGCAATAGGAAAATTTTCACGCAACAATTCATTTAATACGGTATAATTTTTAGTTGTTGTCCCAATAATGATTCCATCTACACTTTTCTGTTTTAATAAAGAAAGATACATTTCTTCCGTATCTGGGTTATTATCTGTATTACACATTAAAACGTTAAAGCCTAATTCTCTTCCCCGGTCTTCTACCTTTCTGGCTATTTCTGAAAAAAATGGATTGGCGACATCGGGGATAATGAGCCCTATAGTACGTGTGCGTTTTCCAGTTAAAGCGGATGCTACTATACTTGGCTGATAATGCAATGTTTCCATTACTTCTAAAACTTTTTTTCTCGTCTTTTCACTAATTCGACCGGTATTATTGATTACTCTTGAAACAGTAGCAATGGATACACCGGCTTTTTTAGCAACATCGTAAATAGTTACCTTCATTTTTCACCAATCTTTCGTGTGTAAATCGTTTTAGGCTAACAACTAAAGTTTTTAAAACTTATGGGTTTCACCGGATTAGGAAAGCGCTTGCTCAATCTTATATCTTAAGTTTACACCTCACTGCGTCTTTTTTCAACATTTCTGAATTTTGATTTTTTAATTAAAGTACTTAAATCTCTTTCTAAATAAATAAAACAAGTAAACGTATTTTGCGCAAAATTAACCACAAAACGTTCTTTACTTATATTTTTACCATTACTGCCTTATTTCTAAATCCTATATATGTACCTTAAATACGAGAATCCTTCTTTAATATACGTAATTCCATCATAGATATTTTCTTTATCTCTCCAAATAACACTAAATATCATATAACTCTCCATCATAAGTGGATTTCTCTGTCTTTGTTCTTCCCGCTGATACAAAACTGGCAATCTGATTCTGTGCGAACGTTTGGGGACTTATTACTCACGTCTTTCTTCCCGTTTCGGTTTTACATCTTGCGGAACTTGCTCCGGTGTAACGTGTAAATATTTGACATCAAAGGTCCCCTTATATCCAAACAATGGTCCCCACGTCTCATTCTTCACATTTACCTCAATACAAAATTTCCCTTTTTTGTCATCGTACCATTCACATACATCTGCAATCCCCGAAAAAAACAAAGGAAAACGAAAGCCAATCATCCCTTCATAAAAACGCTGTTCGCCGGAGCGCAGGCGCAATCCTCCGCGCTCATCTACATGCAAATCAATGTCTACGGCAAGATGCTGATGCGTACCCAGATAATCAACGATCCGGTTCCGCTCTTCACTATAAATCATCGTTGCATCAAAACGATGGAGATGTTCATTAAAATAAAACTTGCGCACCCAAGTAACGGTCTCACGGCCGTAGCGATCCTGATAGGCATAGTTCTCAATAGTAAATGGAATGTTTTCTCCTTTTCGCGGAAACATAATATTTCTCCATGTACCGATATATAAAAACGGCAACGTATAAAACCGGCCGTACCAAACCTTTTCCATGATTCCTTTCCCAATAGAAGCACGATGGTCTTGACTGTTGAAACCGAATCGCTCTTGAATTTTGGGATGCAGCTTCCAAAATTCTGATCCCAGCGCTTTTTGATAGATCGATTCCATCTCCAAATCTCCTTTTTCGCTGTTTTTCTATATATTTAATGAACCTCTACCACCTACACTCCGCTTAGAGGTGGGAGACTTCTCGGTGGACATGTTAAATAAAGCTCCTCTACCAAACTACTTGATTCCCCATTTACAATTGGAGGCGCTTGCTGTGTCTCGTAAGGTAATTAAACCGATGAAAGAAAGAATAATCACTGATACATTTAACGTAACAGGGTTAAAGGGTTCACGGAAAACAGTCGGATCTGAGGCAAAAGCTCCTAACGTTAAAAAGAGAATGATGCCTATGTTCCAATAATAAATCCATTTCGTTCGTCGAAATAAGAAAAGAAAAATGCCAAACAAAATTTCACTAAAACCGATAAAAGAAAGAAGGAAGGATTCATAACCCGCAAACAGCTGCAGATCTTTTATCATTTCCAGTTCACCACTATCAGGAAATAACAATTTTGGCACCAGTCCTTGATAGATCCAGATCAAAACCAAAGTGAAAACGACAAGAAGGTGAATCAGGCTGCGCTGAACCGAATAGAGTGGATGAATCTTTTTTTCGATCCACAAACGGAGGCAGTCAAAGCTCCAGGCGGTAGCCCAAGCCATGATCGGACGGAACATCCATCGGTCAAACACCTTGCCCATAAAGCCAAATCTTGTTTCATAATGGTATATCGTGTAAAATCGAATTCCCTCTTTGTGAGGCGTATATTTCCAATACCCACTTCCTTTTTTAATTAAAGATATAGGTTGGTCAGACCAAAATTTTAAAGAAGAGGTCCGTTCTCCGTTATGTATTCTTGTTCCAACCGCCTCCCCTTCTCCTGAAATGGAAAGGCCAAATCCAATCTTAGTAGTATAAAGAAAGCGTTGTGCTTCACTTTCATGTTTTTTGGGCAAATACTTTATTGTTGAAAACCGCAAGTCCCATTGTTCATGCAGTTCAGGGTTTTGCGTATATTCCCATAACGTTTCCATATCTGTCTTCACGATCGTCTCTACGTAAATAGAACTTGATTTTCCCATATAAATCTCATCCTCTCCCATAGAATCCGCGTAAAATAAACTCACGCTCCGATACTTGAAACCGTTCAAACAAATCTAAAAAAGCTCCTATTTATCATTAAGGAAACACACGCCCTATCTAGCATAAGGATTATGGCAACAACCGGGTACACAATCATTGTTGCGATTGAAAGCGGTGAACAATCACTTTCTTCCCTCCATTTTTCACTATATTTATCTTTATCCTAACTAAATACAGACTCCATAATATTCCAATATTTTACAAACTTCTCC
The DNA here is from genome assembly GCF_003259935.1 of Paranoxybacillus vitaminiphilus. Taxonomy (GTDB): domain Bacteria; phylum Bacillota; class Bacilli; order Bacillales; family Anoxybacillaceae; genus Paranoxybacillus; species Paranoxybacillus vitaminiphilus. The sequence goes on from NZ_QLMH01000015.1 coordinate 26,327, forward strand.
TTCCGTAAGCTCCGCCATATAAGGGCAATTTCGGCTATGCTCATCCGTTTTGCCGACATAAGATCGCGCTCCGTTTAACTCTCCTTTGTAAACCTTTCTCCAAGCCTTCCTTTCAACCTTCTTCTCGAACATCTTCAGCCCTTCTTCTACCACGGCCATTCAGCGGATCCCTTCATTTCCCGACTGTATTTCTTCCATTTTACCATAAATTGTGACAAATCAATCGCATGGAATTCCATGTGCGGACTCCAGATAAAATTCCCACAAATGAAGCACGGTGTGAAAGCGGCCGGTTTCGTGAGGAAATAACGGATAATTGCGGCTCAGAATCCATAATCGTTGGAGGAATAAAAATTTTTTAATGATCAATTTTTAAATTGATACAGCACTAGTGATATTTCCTGCAAAATAAATATGTTAAAATGAGAGAAAATACCTCTTTATGGAAAGGGATGAACAATTTGGCGAATACACATACATTTACGAAAATAGAGGAAGCAGTTAACTGCATCACTCACGGGATTGGAGCATTGCTAAGCATAGCGGGACTTGTGATTTTAGTTGTGATGGCATCGATTTATGGAAATGAATGGCATGTTGTAAGTTTTAGTTTGTTTGGCAGTACAATGCTTATGCTATATTTAGCCTCTACGATCGTTCACGGTCTGCCAGAAGGAAGAGTAAAACAACTGTTCCAGATTTTCGATCATTCCTCCATTTATTTTTTCATCGCTGGGACATATACTCCTTTTCTTTTTTTAGCGGTAAAAGGAGCAATAGGTTGGACATTATTTGGAGTAGTTTGGGGCTTGGCTGTGGCAGGTACTGTTTTTAAATGTTTTTTTGTCAACCGATTTTTATATACTTCAACAACTTTATATGTCGTTATGGGCTGGCTCATTGTTTTTGCATGGAAGCCACTAGCAGCTAGTCTTACCTCTGAAGGAATGATGTTCCTTGTATTAGGAGGAATATTATATACAGTCGGGGCTGTATTTTATGTATGGCGGGGATTTAAATTTCACCATGCCATCTGGCATCTTTTTGTATTAGCAGGATCCATCGCCCATTTCTTCGCCGTCTTGTTTTTACTTCCGGTTTTTTGATGGATTTACATTTTTATAAATCGTTCTAAAAAGAGAGCCGAACCGCATTTAGGATATCAGGTGGCTCTCTGTTTCAACAATCTTCCGACGTGCTTTGGAATCGTGAACCATTATTCTGCACCATTCTTTCCAAAGCCCTCGCCGAATTTCAGTGAATGCAATTGCCCGTTAGAAGCCCAATTTTCTCTGTCATATTCATCAAAAAGAACTGTTACCCACTCTTCTTTCACATTTAAAATTCTAGCAGCTTCTTTTGTGATAGTTTCAACAAATTGTTGTTTCTGCTCCATCGTTCTCCCTTTAGCCATTTTTACAGTAATGATAGGCATTGACCATCATCCATCCTCTCACGTAATTAGCGAAATCTTTTCCAATCACCTTGACGAACAGTGATAGACAGCTAGCGCCATGACTGACATCGCAGTACAATTCTCTTTTTCTTTATATCTCAACTTTCGACAAAATTCAGATGGTGCAACAGTCACCCTATACTGCTGAAATTCATTGACAGGCATGATATCAATGAATATGGGCGACGCTATGAATCGCTTTTTCCAACTCGTTAGTGGAGAAATGCCCTTCTCGTTGATATTCCTCAGAAAGTCCAAATATCATTGCCAATAAAATACGATCAACAAACATAATATCGGCATTTTTACATAACTGTTTGGCGCTTTGCGTAAAAAAGTTAGAAGTTATAAAATAAGCAAAAATAGGGGTATATGCTTTTATTTCCGTTGTAATCCCTTTATACGGTTCATCCACTACAGCAAAACTTCTGCTTCTCAACAAATAAATAGAGCCGGCTAATTCCCTAACTTCCTTTGCTTCCACTTTCCCATGTTCATAATGCTTCGCTTGACCAATTACAAAGATTTTACTAACTGCATTCCCTCGATAAAGAAGCTTTCTTTCCTTTTCCTCACGTATAATACCAACAAAGTCTATCCCTTGATCATGGGTACGCTTTGTGCTATGAAAAGGCGAGCAACCTATATACTTTAATACAAGTGCACACAGCCGCTCGAAATCAACTGCTGACATAGAGCAAATATAAATTAAAGCTTTACGAATATTTTCAAGCTCCCTCTCGACAAACTGAATATTAAATGTATCAGGATCGATATTATATAAATCTTTCTGAAAAAGTTCCTCAACATCTTTTTCATAATTTATTAATTCTTCTGCAAAATCTTGAATGATATCCAGTCGATCGGTAAAGTCAGGAAATTTCGATGCGATAAAGGAAAATAAATTATCAAATTGATCATAATGTCTAATGAGTTGTTCTAACCATGATTTAAAAACTTCTTCCTTCAAGCCTCTATGCAAACTAATCCCTCTTTTCAACCTGAAGAAGTGTTTTCATTCCAGTAGTCAGAACGTCGATTTTCTCAATTATCTCAATTACTTCTTGTTTTGTTTCATTATCCATTTGTATTAAAGAACTCATCGTAATTTTCTCTAAGCTTGATTTAATCGACTTTAAATTTTTCTTGAATCCTTCCTTAGTATAATAATTACTTTGTTCGACTGCCTCTGCAAGACTTCTCTTCTCTTCCATAATGGCAAGTGCTTGTTCATCATGAATGATTTTATTTAAATCTCTAATGTCATCTCGTTTCGGAATAATCGGCGGCCGTTCTGTTTCCCCATCATCCATTGGTGACAACCATGAAAATAAGCGGTTTAAATTTTTTTTATTTTTAAAATCATTGAGTTCTTGATCCCAACCAAGCCAATCCCGCAAATCTTTCCTTCCCATAATTTCATAAAAAATGCCTGACATCTCTTCATTAAAGTAGTAACCAAATTCTTCATCATTTTTATACTTCTCCATGATGATATAAGCATTTAAACGTCTTTTTACTTCAGCCGGCTTTATACCAAGCCGTTCTGCTATTTCTTTTATACTCATTCCATATTTTCTATATAAATCCGTCACTAACTCTGATTGTTCGTATTCACTCCACTTTTTCACGCCACTAACATGCCGCAATCCCATTAACAGCAGTAACTCTTCTTCACTAGCTTCATACAAAACCACCTCTAAAGAGGAAAAAATCGATTCATTTAAATTACCTATAGAGAATCCTTCTTCCCAATCCTTTTTTAAAGCCTTTAAAGTAGCAACACGTCGATTCCCTTCAATTACAACAAAGTAATTTGTATCCATATACTTTTTTACTAAAATATTATCAATTTTTAAGTAACCATTCGCTTTAAAGCTTTCTAACAAATCACGAATTTCTAAACGATTTTCTCCCTCTATCATCGATTGAGTACGTTTTTGCACTAATGGATTACTAAAATTATTTTCTTCAACATAGCGATAACGCGGATGTCCATGCAACCGATAATTATTTGGATCCAATAGCAGTTGGTCTAAACTTACTTGTAATGCGTTCAAATCAAACACCTCAACATTACCAAATTTCATCAATACGATAAATTCGATAAAAATAATAAAATATCCTTCACTAGTATAGCAATTTGGTCGGTATTTATATACATATCATATACCCGTGGTGCTAGATAAAGATCGTTGGAACATAAAAAATAGCGCTCAAGATGCGCTAGGCACGGCTCCTAATATGAATCCTTTAGCACATTTATTAATTATGCGTCTGGCAGAGTTTCTTATCCCGTTACAACTAATCCTGCCGTTACCAAAGAATGGAGTAGAAAGCATAAAAACAGATCTTTCATTACTTAGTATCATTCAAAAAATCCTTTTCTCCTCCATTCCACTGACTCTTTTCTAGTTTAAAAATATATAATAAGCAAAAAAAATCCTGCCGAACCTTGTCGTAAAGTTAAAAAAAGACAGAAACTCAACCGCTTCTGTCTTAACGAATTTACGCAAACATTTCTATAAACCGCTGCGCTGCCTTGGAAAGGTGACGTTCTTTCAGCCAAACAAGCGCTATTTCCGATTGCAAGGAGGCATCAGTAATAGACAATACGGTTAATTCTCTTTCCACTAGAGGGGATATTACCGTTTTCGGCAAAATGCTCGCTCCTATGCCAGAGGAGATCAGCGAGAGGACGATATTAACATCTTGACATTCACAAACAACGTTAGGATGAATATTAAAACGGCTGCATTCCTCTATAATCTGCTCATACACCCCTTCTCCCTTCTCGCGGCGAATCAGAAGAAGCGGAATGCCATCCAACTCTTTCATCGTGACCGCTTTTCTCTTATCCAACTGTTGCCAGTCTTTCGGAGCGACAAATACAAACGGCTCCGTTCCTAACCGAACGACCGAAAGCCCCTTCTGATCGACGGGAAGGCTGACAATCGCCACTTCTATGTCCCGATGTTCCAAGCGTTCACGAATGCTGGATGGATCTCCTCCCCAAAGCCGCAATGTAACATGAGGGTATTGTTTGTGAAAACGTTGCAGCTTCTCCGGCAAATAAGATACACACAACAGCGCCACACCAAGCGACAGCACCCCCCGTACCCCTTCACCTGTTTCCTTTACTTCAATCATCGACTCTTCAAACACCCTCAATATATACTCTGCTTTTTCATACAATACTTTCCCCGCTTCCGTCAGTTCCATTTTCTTTCCGTTTCTCTTTCTCTCAAGCAGTGTTACGCCAAGCTCCTCTTCCATGAGACGAAGCTGTTGGCTCAACGGCGGCTGCGCCATGTTTAATTTCTTCGCCGCCCTTGAAATTTGTCCTTCCTTGGCAATCGCGAGGAAATACCGTAATTGTCGTATGTCCATCGCCATCCCTCCAAATATACAAAAAAAATATATATAACTTATTTTATAGATATTTTACATATGATTATAAGCGTGATATCCTAGAAAAGCAACAAAGCAAGACGACAGACAGAACGGAGGAGATATATGAAACAAGAGCGATTATGGACGAAGAACTTTGTTAGTGTTGCCGCCGCGAATTTCTTTACATTTATTACGTTTTATTATTTGCTTGTGACGCTGCCGATGTACGCTATGGAACATTTACACAGCAGCCCATCGTCCATCGGTTTGATCACGGCCGTTTTTTTAATTGCCGCTATCATTACACGTCCATTCGCCGGAAAATGGATGGAAAAGGCCGGAAAGTATGTCGTGTTTCTCAGTGCGTTAGCCATTTTGGGAGCGGCATCCTTTTTTTATTTTCTGCCGCATTCGCTGCCGGCGCTTCTTTTGCTTCGCCTTTTGCACGGCATCGGCTTTGGCATGGCCACCACCGCTAACGGGGCTATCGTTGCCGATTTAATCCCCGACTCAAGGAAAGGAGAAGGGATGGGCTACTACGGCTTAACGCAAAACCTTGCCATGGTCGCCGGTCCGTTTTTAGGCTTAACCGCGATGCAGCAAGGAGCGACAACAATGTTTGCCGCCAATGCTCTATTCGCTCTCCTGTCATTGGCAGCAGGATTATTCGTCCGTCTGCCGGAAAACCGTGCCGCCCGTCACGTAAAACTGCCAACAAACAAGATCCGGCTGTTGGAGACTTCCGCGATTCCCGTTTCGCTCGTATCTGCCTTTTTCGGTTTAATGTATTCTGCAATCATTTCATTTGTTTCGATTTACGCCAAAGAAGCCGGATTCGCCGAGGCGGCAAACTATTTCTTTATCGTCTACGCGGGCGTCCTTCTTCTTTCAAGACCATTTACCGGGAAGTGGTTTGATTTATACGGAGCAAATGTCATCGTTTACCCGGCGATTGTCTGCTTTGCTGTTGGCACGTACCTGCTAAGCATTTCGGAAACGGCGCTGCTATTCCTTGTCTCCGCCGCCCTGATCGGTCTTGGCTGGGGCACGGTATTTCCGAGCCTGCAAACGATCGCCATTCAAGTAGCCCATCCGCAAAACAGAGGACTCGCCACGGCAACATTCCTCTCCATCTTCGACTTCGGCTTCGCCATCGGTTCATTTCTCTTCGGTCTTGCCGCGGCGAAAATCAGCTATAGCTCTCTATACTTTTACAGCACCTTTTTCATCATCGCCGGCATCGGACTTTATTACTTGCTGCACGGGCACAGCGGTGCGGAAAACAGCAACCCGCCGGTCAAATATCGGAAACAAACGAAAGTTCAATAAAGTACAACTTCATCAGTGGGGATTTTCTTCATCCCCCACTGATGTTAGTTGAACTTATCGCACTTCTAGCGTCCGTTATCTCCCACCTGTAGAGGTGGAAGTCTTACGGACGATTAGAACGGGATAAAATATAAAAGAGGGTATCCCAAAAGCGACCGTGGCGGGACACCCCATATCCATCAAAGTGAAGCCCCGGAGCAGAGTGTTTCGAGGCTTCAATTTTCCTTTCTCACGATGAGTTCGGTGAAAGTATCTAAAAGAATAATATTTCTGTTAGAAAAGAGGCTGCCCCAAAAGCCAAGTGTCAGGCCCCACAACACAATATATAGATAGGTAAGGTATAGGACATCACATTGGATAAATAAGCTATATATTGTGAAATACGCGTGAGGTCAGACACTTATGGAACAACCTCTTCTATGTTATATTGTAACCGTTGATTGATTGTTTTCCTTCTTTTCACTTTTTTTGCGGAAATAGGTGGCTGCAATCGGTCCAGAGATGTTATGCCAAACGCTGAAAATTGCGCTTGGAACAGCGGCAAGCGGTGAAAAATGAGCGGTCGCCAGCGCAGCTCCAAGTCCGGAATTTTGCATGCCGACCTCAATCGAAATCGCTTTTTGTTTCGGCTCCGACATTTTAAGTAACTTCGCAAACCAATAGCCAAGCAATAATCCAAGCACATTATGAACAACGACGATAAGGAAAATAATAAGCCCGCTTTTCGCGATAGCCTGCTGATTTTGACCGACGACAGCAGCCACGATTGCCACGATAGCGAGAACGGAAACGAGCGGAAGAATTTGAATGGCTGCTTTTACTTGTTTTTGAAACAACATTTGTACGATTAGTCCGAGGATAATAGGAATAAGTACAACTTTGACGATTGACCAAAACAGAGCGCCGGCGGAAACGGACAGCCATTTCCCCGCAAGCAACAAAATCAGGGACGGTGTTAAAATTGGGGCAAGTAAGGTTGACACGGACGTAACAGCGACCGAAAGCGCCGTATCGCCTTTTGCTAAGTATGTCATGACATTGGAAGCCGTACCACCAGGACAGCAGCCAACAAGAATGATGCCGAGCGCTACTTCAGGCGAAACGGGCAATAAGGTAGCTAGCAAAAAGGCCAAAAGCGGCATAATAAGAAATTGGGCGATTACCCCAATCAGTACCTCTTTCGGACGTGCGAATACTTCCTTAAAATCGTTGGCCGATAATGTCAATCCCATCCCAAACATGACGACACCAAGCAGCGGCACGATATAAGGAGTGATCCATGTAAATGCTTTTGGCTCAAAAAAAGCAAGAGCCGCGAATATTAATACCCAAATGGCAAATGTATTGCCGACAAAGTTGCTTAGTTTTACAAGAGTCCCCATTTTTCCTTCTCCTTCCAATTTATGAATATAACAGCTATTATACATTTAATATTCAAAAAAGTTCAACTGTAAAAATATTGGATTACCAAGGACTCTCCTATTTTTCTTCAACATATACTCCAGGGTATCACAGGCACCTTTATTAAGCATTAAAAGAGAGCCTGGACTCTCTTTTTCTTTTACTCAGTCAACCTTCCATTTATTTCACGGTGTCGCAGATGCTGCTCATCCTAGCGGTCGAGAGCAGAACGTCGATCTTTCGGAAGCCAGTATGTTAGTATGCCGAATAATGGAAGAAAGCTGCACATGATCATGAGCGATTTCAACGTATATGTATCGGCGATTTTTCCGAGCACGACCGACCCAAGCGCTCCCATGCCAAACGCCAGACCAACGATTAATCCGGAGGCCATGCCGACATTTTCTGGAAGCAGCTCTTGTGCATACACGACAAATGTTGAAAAACTTAACGATAAAATAAACCCGGCTAAAAATACGACAGGCAGCACCCATCCAAGCGGAAGATACGGAAGGCTAAGTGCAAACGGGGCGGTGCCGAGTGTGGAAAACAGCATTAAATTCCGCTTTCCAAACCGGTCGGCAAGCGGACCGCCGACGAATGTCCCAATTGCTCCCGCGATCATAAAGACAAATAAGTATAGTTGCGCTTCCCGTATGGAAACGTCATAGTGTTCGATCAAATAAAATTGATAATAATTCGAGATGCCGGCTGAATACCATGAGCGCGCAAATACTAAAAAGATTAATAGAGATAAAGCAGAAATAATATGATTTCTCTCCTTTTGAGCGACTTTCGACACACTTCCTTGTTTGCGGGCGTGTCCCTTCTGTTCCAGTTTACGGGAATACCACTGTGACACGCGAAATAATACGATGATTCCAATCATTGCCACAATCGTGAACCAACCGGCTCCTTTTTGTCCGAACGGAACAAAAACAAGCGCTGTAAACAGCGGAGCGAGGGCATTTCCAGTATTTCCGCCGACTTGGTAAATCGATTGAGCAAATCCCCGTTTCGCTCCCGCTGCGAAATAGACGACGCGCGCCCCTTCTGGATGAAAAACTGCCGAACCAAGACCGACTAATAATACCGACAATAAGACAAAAAGAAAATTAGGGGCAAACGCCAAACCGGCCATCCCCAGCAGGCTCGCTGCCATTCCGAGCGGCAGGAAGTACGGAGAAGGATGCCGATCCGTAAATAAACCGACGATCGGCTGCAAAATGGAAGATGTCATATTTAACGTAAAGGCGATCCAGCCAATTTGCGTATACGATAAATCCATTGATGCTTCCAAAATCGGAAACAACGCGGGAATAACCGCCTGCATGGCGTCATTCAGCAAATGACCGACACTAATAGCAATCAAAATCGGATAGACCGTCGTATGTGCACGGGCGCCCTGTTCAACGTTTGTGTGCATAGTTTTCCTCTCCCAAGAATGAATTAATAGTTACATTATAATCCTTTTTTTGAATGTTTCAATTTTTTAGCTTTTCCCGAAGCCATTTTTTCTTACATGAATACTTGTCAATTGCTTAATTCCATACAAATAATTTGGTAGAAGTACATCTTTGTTAGAACGCTCCCCTTCTAGTATATAATACAAATCCTCTTCATTCTCATGAGAGTAGGAGGCTGTATGCCGGCATGAAGAAAGAGAGCTGACTGTCATTACAGTGCAACTCTCCTTCGCTTCAATACGATCAACCTTGGTTAAGCCAACCGTGCCCATTTTCTTGATCCTCCTCAACGATCAAGTAACTGTTTTGTTTCTTTTGACAATGGTTCTGTCTCTATGCTGCTTTTTGGGTCTTTTGTTTCTAAGAGATGTAACTTGCCATTTTGCATTTTTGCAACAAATAAAATTGGGGATTCTTCCTGTGAGCGTTGACCGATTTGCGATGCTAAAGGAACCTCAATATATTTTCGAATCGTACGTTTTAAAAACCTTGCTCCATATCGTTTGTCAAATCCTTCTTCAATTAAATATTTTCGGGCAGTTTGCTCAAGTTGAAGTTGACAGTTATATTTTTTAATTCTATGGTTAAGAGCTTGAATATTCGTATCAAGAATATGCTCCAACACATCTTGTTTTAGCCATTGAAAGACAAAGATATCATCGAATCGATTGATAAATTCAGGACTAAAGCGTTTTTCCAGCTGTGAAAGAACAACAGAATGAAGGAAATCTTCTTCGCTCTTTCGCCAATTGGACGGTTGTAAAAACCATAACAATTTACGAAACGTATATTTGAAGCCCCCATCAGCATAGCTCATGATTTCTTTTGATCCAATATTGCTAGTCATGAAAATCATGGTGTTGCGAAAGTTAATCACTTTCTCCCCTGAAGTCATTACAAGAAGACCATTGTCCATTACATTTAGAAGTGAATAAATAACTTGATCGTTTGCTTTCTCCAATTCATCAAAAAGGACAATACCAGGTTTACTATAGGATCCTTCAATTTTTTCCTTTTCGAATAGAGAGTTTCCTTCTTTACTTCCTACGTACCCTGGAGGCGCTCCAGTTAAGGCAGCGGTATAATGTTCCTGTGCCAATGTGTTCATATCAATTCGGCAGTAAGCTTCTCGATTTCCATGAATCGCTTCACTAAGGGCACGAACGATTTCCGTTTTTCCAACGCCTGTCGGCCCTAAAAATAAGGCAACATACAAAGGACGGTCAGTTTCTGTAATATCCGCCCAAATAATATTTAACATTTCTTCTAACCGCCTAAGAACATCATCTTGCCCCCAAATTTTCGAACGAATATGCTTAATCACTTGATTGACATCAAAACGAAAACGGGTCACTAGACGAGTTCCTTGAAGAATATTTTGCTGCTGATGTTCGTTCAAATCTTTTAATTTCGTCGTAATGAATGACATCTGCTCATCACCTAGATACAAAGGAGGACTGACCTATAAATATGTGAAATCATGCATATTTTAGAATATATTATGCTGCACAATCTGATACATTGATTTTAGGTCAGCCTTAATCCTTATATTTTTATATTTCTATTTACTTTCCAGCTGCTTTTTCTATTTCTTCATGAGGAATTCCTGCAATTGGACATTCAGCAGTACCTACTGTAGAACGAGTAATTTTTTCTACATTTTCGCGAGCTTTCTCTGCATCAAGTACCCACGTACGATAAAAATCAAACGGGCACTCAGCAACTCCACGATCACCATCTCCAGATTTAATCAAGCCGGTATATCCACGATGAAGTAATTTAAATAAGTGGTTTTGTGACTGTGAATTCTTGCGAAAATCGGGAATTTGTACAAGGAATGAAGGAGAAATATGGGCCAGATACAGTTGTTTCTTCAGTTATGTCCAGTACATATACTGGAATTCAGATGATATTGAATGCGGTGAATGCTCTACAATCTACTGAAAGAAAGCAAATATTAAAATATTTATATAAAAAAACGTTCTCATCACCGAGCGGACAGATTAGGATTGAATCTAACCATCATTTGTCTCGTGAAATAAGAATTGGAAAAGCCAATTTGGACGGGCAATTTAAGATTGTTTGGAGTTCGGAACAGCCAATTCCCGCCAAACCGCTTTTGACCAATACGGTCTTCGATTCCATAGATGAAAAATCTATATGGGAATCTTTAGTTGAGGAAATCGGTAAAGAAACATCTGATGGAATTGTAGTTGTTGATCAAAACAGAATGATTGTATATGTTAATTCAGCTGCTTATACTCTACTTCGCGCTAAACAAGGCGATTTTCTCAAGGAAGTCCATTTACAGGAGCTTGATTCTACTTATCAAGTGATTCAAAGAAATATTGGGAAAGCCAATGAATTCTCGCTCTTCTTGCTAAAGAAAGCAAAACAGCCGTCTATTCTAATTAAAAAACCATCTACACAGGAGTATAAGTTTGGTCACACTAGCTGTGTATAAACTCCCTTTAATTTTTTTTATAGTTTGCTTTTTTCAGCTCCATTTTTGGTAAAAGGGTTATTAACAACAAGACCGAAGTCATAATGAAAGTGAAGAATAAACGCCCCAAACCATTTGTTACTGTACCCATCTGCTTCACCAGCTGTGTCCCAATGAATGGCCACTTCATCAAGTAAATAGAGGATGACAATCAAACTTAACAAATAACTAAAAATCGTCAACATGACCAAGAATCGATTCGTTTTTGTTTTCATCATTCATTCCTATCCTTTTCAAGCTCACCCAAAGAAAACGTTTTCTTTAGAAAAGCAGATAATAATCTTTTAATCTGTTCCAAACGATGTACATTCCTAATAGTAGGCGTGACAAATGCTAAACTAAAACACATTTTCCAAATGTTCATATATGTGTAAAACTTTTCTCACAAAAGCATCATCTCTATTTCATAATTTGTTTATATAGTGGAAAGCGAATACATAATGAAAGGAGATAGAGATGATGAATTTTCCAACTGTAGAGTTTCCTTGGTTCGGCAATGGAAACATTGTAGCAATAATTGCGATTATCCACGTGTTGATTAGCCATGGAGTCGCTATTGGTGCTACAGCGCTTGTTGTGTCAAGCGAGTATTACGCAATCGTGACGAAAAATGAAAAACTTGATCAACTCGCTAAACAGTTAACAAAATGGATTTTAATTATTACTACAACTGTTGGAGCGATGACAGGCGTAGGAATTTGGTTTTCAACAACCGTCATTCAACCTGATTCTATTGGCTCGTTGTTACGAATTTTCTTTTGGGCATGGGTCGCTGAATGGGTTGTGTTTGTATTAGAAGTTGTTTTCTTACTCATTTATTACTACACATGGGAAACATGGAAAGAAGGAAAAGCAAAAAGAAAACATCTCAATGTCGGTATTATGCTTGCCGTATTTTCATGGCTGACGATGTCCATTATTACAGGAATTTTAGCAGCAAAGCTAACACCTGGTCGTTGGGTTGAAACTCTCTCATTTTGGAACGCATTTTTCAATCCAACCTATTTACCTTCACTAGGGTTTCGTACGTTTTTATCCATTATGCTGGCAATTGCTTTATTTACAATTTTTGTACGTTTATTCGTAAAAGACGAAGAAGTGCGTATGCCATTGCTTCGCATCTTCTCTATTTGGGGAGCGATTTCACTTCCGGCCACTGTTGTGCTTGGGATTTGGTATTTGCAGTCGATTCCTGATCAAGCTGCGAAGCTAATTGTATGGTCAACAGGTTTACCGGAAAAGACGTTTGATGTATTAAATATGATCGCTTTTGCTCTAATCATTGTATTTCTCTTCTGGCTGGCCATCCGTCCTAAAAAACTCCCAATCTTTTTATCGCTTGCTGTTTTCATGTCAGCGATTGGATTTATTGGAGAGTTCGAGGTCGTGCGTGAGTCCATTCGCAAACCGTATATAATTTACAACTATATGTATGTCAATGGAATTACAGCAGTCAAAGCGGAGGAAATGAACCGGGATGGCTACTTAGCACATTCCACCGTCGCAAAAATCAAAAAGGTGACAGAAAAAAATAAAGTGGAAGCAGGGCGTGAAATTTATCAAGGTCAATGCCTAGCCTGTCATACTATCGATGGCTGGCGTTCCAAACGTGCCCTCGCCAACCGTTTAAAAGGGTGGCCACAACAAAGTATTGAGTCATTCATTCCAACCATGCATCAAGTACGACCGATGATGCCTCCATTTGTTGGAACAAAAGAAGAAGTGGAAGCGCTCGCAGCTTACTTATATAAAGTCGCCAATGAAGAGAAATAAAAAAGAAAGCGGGGATGAATAAAATGGGTGTTTTACAACTATCGATTCCACCTGATTTCCCTTTACCAATTCCGGGTAACTTAACGTTACTACAGTTTTTAATTGTCTTAACATTTGTACTCCATATTATATTTGTAAACTTTACACTATCGTTTGCCACTGGTGCAGTTATATTAGAAGCGTCTGCGATGAAAACGCATTCCCGTCGTTTGGATGACATGGCTCGGATTTGTTCTCTTCATGCATCCATTCACAAAAGTATCGCTGTTGTGTTAGGCGTTGCTCCATTACTGATCATTAGCGTCATTTATACACAATACTTTTATACGTCGACTTTACTAATCGGCAAAGCGTGGCTCAGCTTAATTATTCTTTTAATTACCGCATTTCTGCTTTTGTATGTATATAAATTTTCATGGGAAAAATGGGAAAATAAAAAAGGATTACATTTTCTCGTTGGATTTGCTGCTATGCTTATTTTACTCTTTGTTCCACTTATTTTTATTGTGAATGTCGTGTCGATGTTATACCCAGAAAAATGGTCAGGAGCAAACGGATTTTTCCATAGCCTTTTACATTATCCACAAATTTGGCAAAGATACGCTCACTTTATTTTAGCAAGTTTAGCAACTGGCGGCTTTTACATGTACTTATATTTCTCAGTAAAACAAAGAAAACAAACTCTTTCTGATGTTGAACAATCTTTAAAATTAGGAGGTGTTAAAGTAGCATTTTGGATTACTCTTTTGCAACTCGTCTTTGGCTCATTACTTCTTATATCGTTTGACCGAAACATTATGCTTCTTTTTATGGGCGATGATGCGTTGCTTACAGCGCTGTTGCTTCTATCGGTTTTCTTAACTATTTTGCTGTGCGCTTTGTTATATGTCGTAAGCAAAAACGATCGTCCGTCTATGTTTTATGCATCGCTTCTATGCTTTGTTCTCATTGTCGGAGTCATGGGATGGATGCGTCACGAAGTTCGTGAATCATACTTGAAGCCATATATAAATGAGTATCCAAGAACAATCGAGATGAAAAAAGAAAACATAAAACCTGTTAATAAACAATAACGATAGATATAAGGAAGGAAAATGAAATATTTTTTAACTTTATACTCTTCTCAAAAGAAAAAAAGCCGCTCCCCGCGGCTTCTGTACATGAACATATTATATTTTCTAATGGGAAACAGCAGTTACTTGCTCTAATTTTTTTGTGGAATCTGTCATGTTATCCAACAAATGCCGCAGTTGCTTCAACGATCCCATCACATCTTCCACCATGGCCAGCAGTTGCTCACTGTTAGCGGCATTAGATTGAATATTCCTATGCATCTGTTCAAATACGCCAATGACTCCTTGGCCGTTTTGGAACATAGTTTCAACGAAATCTCCCAACTGGACAATTTTTCGTGACGACTCCCTGGTAGCATCAATCAAATGATGAAAAGAATCTTTAGCTTGCTGAATTCCCTGCTTGCTGCTTTCAATGACTGACAGCTGATTGTCATTTCCTTCTTTCGTACTGGCAATTTCCTGCTTAATATCCAGTAAGATCTGGGCAATTTTTTCTGTTGCCCTGCTGCTTTCCTCCGCCAGTTTCCGTACTTCGTCAGCCACTACGGCAAATCCTTTTCCTTGTTCTCCGGCTCGAGCTGCTTCAATGGCTGCGTTCAATGCCAGCAAGTTCGTCTGTCCTGCAATGCCCTGAATGAGCGCAATAATTCCTCCAATTTCCTCCGAACTTTTGGCCAGCTTTTCGATTCGTTTGCCGCTTTCCCCTACTTCTTTGTAGATATTTTCGATCACTTTCGTCATATGCTCCAATCCCCGAATACTGCTTTCCGCCAGACCCGCGGCTCTGTTTGAGAAGTCTTCAAGCTCGGATGCCATGCAGGAAACATCAGACAAAGTACGGGACATCGTCTCTACGATTTCCCCGGCTTCATGTAACTGTTCTGCTTGCTGTTGGTTGTTTCGTGCAGTATCTGTCACTGCTTTGGAAACCTGTTCTAATGTTTCCAGCGTCGTATTCATTTCCGAACTGTATTCCTTCTGCGCCTTCGTTACAGCAACTAAATTGCTCTGGATGACTGACAACATTTGCTGATACTTTTGCACCACTTCTGTAATGGCTTCTTGAATCTCTCTTAATTCTTCTGCTTTTACCTGCTCCCATTTTACTGCCTGCCCGTGCCCCACTTCCCGCAAGACTTTCGAAAAAACTTTCAACGGTCTCAGCACCGACCGGATCACACTAAACAGAACCAAAAGAAACAACAAGGAAAAGATAAAAATCGACAGCATCATTTTATACCCTACCTCATTAATCAACTGCTGGAACTCCTGTAATACTTGTTTGGTGGATACGGCATGTTGGAAATAAGGGGCAGCATCTAACAAAGTATACAACACATAGCGCACATTTCCATCTGCTCTTACCGGAACATATGCCTCCACATGATTGTCTTTCAGGAAAACTTGTGCTTTTCCGGAAGAAAAGACTGACTGTACATTTTCGTTTTTCATTTCATTTCCTTTTTCCCACAGCGGTGTTTGTCCTTTTTGCAATATTTCCATCAACACCACTTGTTCTTGATCAAACAAGTAAACTGCTTTCACTTCTTCTTTTTCCTCGATGTACCGGCTGAGAGAAGATTCAAAACTGCTTACATCTAACGCCGATTCCACAATTCCCTTCCCATCAGCGCGGGGAATCGCCATAAACTTGAAAATCTCCCCGGTTTCTGCCTTTATCTTCAGGGGCGAAGGCAATATTTGCGCTTCACCTGTCAACAACATGCGGTATCCGTCCCAAATATCAAACAGATTAGTCCCAAGTGCCGCCTTTTCTGTAGATACGACAAAAATTCCTTCTCGGTTTGTCAGATAAAAATCGGTCATCCCCGTCTGAACAGCCAGACGCTCCAAATCTTCGTTATTTAACGTTCTCCCCCGATCCAGCTCCTGCAATAAATAGGCAGCATTCAGCATATTTTTCTCCATCGACTGTTCCAATTCAACTAGATTTCTGGAAATTTGATTCGCAAACGCCTCTACTTCTCCCTGTACTTTTTCTTCTGTTCCCTTCCATACAACATCCACCATTTCATTTCCTTTTTTATCCAAATCATTTTTTTCCATCCATAATAACAAAAAAGTGCTGGACAACAACAGAAAAACAAAACCTGCCACTAAAACAAAGAGTTTGGCTTTTATGGTCATGCCGTCATCCCTCTCCCCTATTGAATAGATAAATATGTAAAACCGCAGTGGTAGTTGTTATTGTCTTTTTTAGAAATTCAACATTTCCCCGTCTATATTTCTAAACTGCGGCAAATCAATCGCACGGAAACTTAAGATGTGGGCTCCAGATGAAGTGTTTTTACCTTTTGGCAAATGAAACATGGCGTAGAAGCAGTTGATTTCATAAAGAAATAACAGATCGTTGTGGAAATAGTTAAGGAAAATGATGGATACACTTTTATTAAAGCGGAAGAAAAAAGAGAAATCAAGATTATAAACAGAATTTTCTGATAAAAATAAAAAGAGAGCCATTTGGCTCTCTTTTTCTGCTATTCTAACAATTTTCGACCTGCTTCGAGGCGTGCCGGACACCGATTAGTGCGCCGCATGGCCAGAAGTCAATACCCAAACCGATCCGGCAACAATGACGATTGCTACAAAAGCGGAGTACGCCATATTAATGATGTTCGTTTTCCCATCTTCTCCCTCTGTCACATGCATAAACATAAAAAGTTGGAGACCAGCCTGCAAAACGGCTAAAGAACCAATAATCCACATAACAATGGTAAACGATAGTTGTGCTTCTAGTGCCACAAATACTGCGGCAAACGTCAACAAAAGCGAAAGGAAAAAGCCGATGATATGGCTAATTGGATATTTGCTGTTTGTCTTATATTCCACTTACCCCACCATCCCTTTTAAATACACAAATGTAAAGATAAAAATCCAAACAACATCAAGAAAATGCCAATATAAACTAATAATAAACGTTTTTCTCGCTGTGACGGGGGTTAATCCTCTCTGAATTAACTGGATAATAATCATCACCGCCCAGATAATTCCGAACGTCACATGCGCTCCATGTGTACCAAGCAGGACGAAAAAGCTGGACAAGAATGCACTTGTCTGCATCGTCGCTCCTTCATGGACATAATGAATAAATTCATTAATCTCCACGAACAAAAATCCGATTCCAAGCAGCAAAGTCACAATCAACCATGTAAGCAAACCTTTTAAACGATGCCGGCGCATCTCAAAAACGGCTAACCCGCACGTAAAGCTGCTCGTTAATAACAATAACGTTTCAATCATCACGTCTTTCAGCTTAAAAATATCATTTGGGGTCGGACCATTGGCATAACGCTCACCTAAAACGCCGTATACCGCAAACAGCGTCGCAAACAATACGATTTCTGCACCTAAAAAAATCCAAAAACCAAGGATATTTAACCGGCTTTGCTCCGTTTGATATTCAAGCGGCAATGAAGTATTGACGTTAGCCGACATGATGTTTCACCCCACCTTCAACCTTTCTCCATTTGCTTTCGATGTTTTTAATCTCTTCAACAGGAACATGATAGCCATCGTCGTAATCAAATGACCGAATGATCAGCCCGATGACAATACCAATCGCTGCAACAGCTGCTGCCATATGCCATTCAAACACGAGGAAAAACCCTGTAATTCCAAACACAACAGCCATATAAAACGGCAGGCCGGAATTGCTTGGCATATGGATCTCTTGAATCTCTTCTTCTTTTAAAACCAAACCGCTGTTTCGCTTTTTCATATGCCAAAATGCATCGATTTCTTTCACTTCAGGCAATACAGCGAAGTTATAAAATTGGACAGGAGACGCTGTTGCCCACTCAAGTGTTCTCGCATCCCACGGATCGCTCGACACATTGCGCTTTGCATAACGGAAACTCCAGTAAATGTTATAACAAAATACCGCAAAACCGAGCGCCAAAATAATGGATCCGATTGCTGAAACAAGGAACAACGGCGCAAAGCCTGACTCAGCCGAATACGTATAAGCGCGGCGAACCGCACCTTGTAAGCCAAGGAAGAACATTGGCATAAAAGTAATATTAAAGCCGATGACAAATAACCAGAAATGGTATTTACCTAACTTTTCGTTAAGCATAAAGCCGAACATTTTTGGCCACCAGTAATATAGCCCGGCAAATACCGCAAAGACGACACCAGGAATTAATACATAATGGAAATGGGCAACCAAGAACAATGTGTTGTGGTATTGATAGTCAGCGGCAGCCATCCCCAGCATGACTCCTGTGACACCGCCAATGACGAAGTTAGGAATAAAGCCAAGTGCCCACAACATCGCTGTCGTAAACTTAATTCTTCCTTTTCGCATCGTAAACAACCAGTTAAAAATTTTCACACCTGTCGGTACCGCAATTAACATCGTCGTAATGGAAAATACGGAGTTCACAGCTGGACCCGCATCCATTGTAAAGAAATGGTGAACCCAAACTAACAAACTTAACAAGGCAATCCCAACAATAGAAACCACCATTGATTTATAGCCAAACAACGATTTCCGTGAAAACGTAGCGATAACCTCTGAAAAAATCCCGAACGCAGGAAGAATAACAATATACACTTCCGGATGTCCCCACAGCCAGAACAAATTCGCCCAAAGCATATCGCTTCCGCCGGAAGAAAGCGTAAAGAAATGCGTACCATATAACCGGTCAAATGTCATTAATGCAAGGGCGACTGTAAAAATCGGGAAAGCCGCTACAATGATAATGGACGTAATCAATGTCGTCCATGTAAACATCGGCATTTTTATTAATGTCATGCCTTTTGTCCGCATTTTTAAAATCGTAACAATAAAGTTAATTCCCGTCATTAATGTACCGAGACCTGCGATTTGAAGTGCAATCGCATAATAGTTATTCCCAACACCCGGACTGAATTCCTTCCCTGCCAACGGAAAATAAGATGTCCAGCCGGCATCCGGCGATCCACCGACAACAAACGAAATATTAAACAACATCGCTCCGCTAAAAAACAGCCAAAAGCTTAACGCGTTCAACTGCGGGAAAGCAACGTCCCGCGCGCCGATTTGCAGCGGAACAACGACGTTCATCAAACCGATAAGAAAAGGCATCGCCATGAATAAAATCATGATGACCCCATGGGTCGTAAAGATTTCATTGTAATGTTGCGCGTCTAAAAAATTCATTTCCGGTCTTGCTGTTTGCGCCTTCATTAATAATCCGTCTATACCGCCGCGGAAAAACATTAAAACGCCTGATAGAATGTACATAATCCCGATTTTTTTATGATCAACTGTTGTAAGCCATTCTCTCCAAAGCCATCCCCACTTTTTAAAGTAGGTTAATCCTCCAACAATCGCAATGACCGTCAGCACAATCGCAATTTGCGAACCAAGAATTAATGGATCTCCTGTAATGAGTATTTCATTCCACTTAATGTCCATGATGTCCACCTCCATGTGATTCGTTCTCGTTTACATCCTCATGTTCATGGTGTCCATGATTAGACTTCGGCGTATATGCATCATTTTTGTAGTTATCTTCTTCTTCAAAAATCTTTCCTTTATATCCGTGTGTTTTGTAAGCTTCCGGATTTGTATATGTCTTCGAATTTGCATCCGCGTGATTAACCCAATCTAAATGAGTGTTTGAAAACGTCAATCTGCCTAAATGCGTCGGCAGTAAAATTTCTTCGTACTTTTCTTTCGTCAGCTTAGGAGCAGTTTCTTTCACTTCACGCACCCATTTTTCAAATTCTTGCGGCGTTTGGGCTAACACTTCGAACTCCATATGTGCATATCCGCGGCCATTGAAATTCGTGTTCCGTCCTAGATAAGAACCTGGATGATCGGCCACGACGTACAGCTCTGTTTCCATTCGATTCATCGTATACTTTTGGCCTGCTAATGCAGGAATCCAAAATGATTGCATCGTACCCGCTGATGTAAGTTTGAATAGAATCGGACGATCTTCAGGAATGTTTACATAGTTGACTGTTTCAATTCCTTCCTCAGGATAGCTGAAAATCCATTTCCAATCCGCTGATGTGACATGAATCACGAGCGGCTCTTGATCTTCATATCCTTTTGGCGGCTTTTCTAAATCATATAAAGTTTTTACCGTTGGAATCGTTAACGCAATAACAATGAGAATCGGAATAGCCGTCCAGACAATTTCAAGAACAGTGCTGCCATGCTCTTCCGGCGGTTCGTAATCCATATTGTCAGGTTTTTCTCTATACTTCCAAACAATATAAGTAAACAACGCAAATACAACGACGACCACAAGAAGCATCCAAAGGAGCGACCAATTAATCAACTGCGTAATACTTCTCGCTGCCGGCCCTTGCGGCTCAAACACCACCATATTCGTCTCACAACCGCTCAATAGCGGAAAGATGATTGCCCCGAATAAAGCAAACACCTTTTTGAGCTTCATACGATTTCACCTCTTTACAAAATCTTTTGGAAACAAAATTGTGAAAAAATGCACAAAAAAACAGCCACTTATTCAGTAAAAAGCTTTTTAGTATTATCACTGTTGAAATGATTTTAACATGTACGATAAATTTAATTGTGACAAAAAAAGAAAGGAAGAAAATGAAAACCCCCAAAAAAAGCACGTAAATACTTGACGAAATACATTCCTTCTATTCAAAAGGCCTTTATTCCCCAAAAAAATTCATAAATAATGGAAAAAACAAAAAGAAAAAGCCTTTCACACGAAAGGCTGTCACATTTTATCCAAATTTTTTTCATTAAATGTTCATAAATTCACTTTTAAAAAAAGCCATAAACAGCTATTTTTGCACCTGTAATTGGAATTTATTTCAAGATTAATCAACTTTCTTTTCCTCTTATCTTGTCGAATTTTAATAACGTTCAGGGAGTGACATTACACCAATCTTAAAGATAGAAAAAGGGAAACTTAAGCTTTATCTTCTCTTGTAGAACATTCTGTAAAACAAAATTTTTCGAACGGTGACATACATTATTTTCTAATTTTGCTGTTGTCTGTTTCTTTTGGAAGTTCAGTATCTTTATAGTGGACATACACGATGCGGTCGCGTCCCATTCGGTTTCAAAAGCCCGTTCAAAAAAGAGCCAGCAAACAGCACAATGACACCTTTATACCATTGCGGCATGCGTTGCTTTGTCAGCCTGCAACATTAAGTTTCTAATGCCTACATGAAGGTTGGCAAATCTTTCGTCGTCTACTTTACCTATTTTATAACGGTAATATATTTGCTGCAGTACTACAGCTATTTTGTAAAAAGCAAAACTAAGATAATAATTAAGCTTTGAAATATCTCGTCCAGATGCTTCAGCGTATAAAATGGCCAACTCTCTTCTTGTCATAAAACCTGGTTGATTCGTTACAGCCGTCAAGCCGGTTTCTTCATCTCCCTCTTCTGTCCAATAAGCAAGGCTGATGGCAAGATCGAGAAGAGGATCTCCGATTGTCGACATTTCCCAGTCCAATACGGCAGTAATTTGATCAGGGTTTTCAGGATGAAACATAATATTATTCAATTTAAAGTCATTGTGAATAATGGTAACATCTGTAGAATCCGGTATACTATCAATCAACCAATTTTCTAGTTTTTCAACAAACGGCAAATCATCTGTTTTGGATTGTCTATAGCGTTGAATCCAACCATTCACTTGCCGCTTTAAAAACCCCGCTGGTTTTCCCAGCGAATCTAAATGATTTTGATAGACATCAATATTATGCAAATCGACTAATTCTTGAATAAACGCTTTAGAAATCTGTTGCTTTATTTGAGAAGTGTTCCAATCAGCGGGAAGCTCTTCATCTAATACAACACCTTTTTTGAACTCCATGACATAAAAGTGCTTATCCATTATATTCGGGTCTTCGCAATATAATAATGGTTTTGGTACTTTTGGGTATACAGAATAAATCTTTTTTAACAGGTTATGCTCACGCTTCATATCATGTGCTCTTGCCGGCAATTCTCCAAAAGGAGGTCTTCGTAATACTCCCTCCCACTGGCCGATGCGCACTAGATACGTTAAATTTGAGTACCCGGAAGTAAACGGTCTAATCTCCAATTCCCCAGCTTCATCCATTAAATTTAACTCTGTCCTTAAATATTTTTCGATACGGCTCCAATTAATATTTTTGGTCACAAAGATCCCCCTCCATGTTTTGTTCAAACTCTTTGATCATCGAACGCGCAACAACCATGCGATGAACTTCATCCGGTCCGTCATAAATTCTCGCAGTTCTTGCTTCACGATAAAATCCTTCAAGAGGAGTATCGCCCGTTACCCCGAGAGCTCCGTGTACTTGAATCGCTCTGTCAATAACGTTATGGAGAACTTGGGCGCCAAAAAATTTGATGGCGGAAATTTCTTTTCTTGTCTCCTTTCCGGTATCCATCATCCACGCAGCCTTTAAAGTCATTAAACGGAAAGCTTCAATCTCCACTGTAGAATCAGCGATAAAATTTTGGATGGTTTGATAACCGGCTAATCGTTTTCCGCGTGTCTCCCGTTTTAATGCATAACCTATCATTAAATCTAAACTTCTTTTGGCTATGCCTATCCAACGCATGGCATGTGTAATGCGCCCTGTACCAAGCCTCAACTGAGCTAATTTAAATCCTTCCCCGCGCGGCCCTAATACATTTTCTTTTGGAACTCTGCAATTGGTATATCGAACTTCGCAATGCCCTCCTGTGAAATGGTCGCCAATAACCGGGATCTCCCGGACGATTTCAAACCCGGGATTATCGTGTTCTACTATAAACAAGCTAAACTGTTTATGAAGGGGAGCATCCGGATCCGTCTTTGCCACAACAATGGAAAAGCTGGAACCGACGGCGCCTGTCGTAAACCATTTATGTGCATTAATCACCCATTCATCTCCATCAAGTACCGCCGTTGCTTGTAAAAACCGCGGATCGGATCCAGATACTTCAGGCTCGGTCATTGCAAAACAGGAACGGATATCTCCATTTACAAGAGGATATAAATATTTGCATTTCTGCTCTTCTGTCCCTGAGTGCCATAATATTTCACTATTTCCGGCATCAGGAGCCATTGAACCAAAAATGTAAGGTCCTATAGGACTGCGCCCAACCACTTCAGATAGCAGCGCTAAAGAAACAAGCCCCAAGCCCGCTCCCCCCGCTTCTTTCGGCATATGCGCCGCCCAGAGCCCCATATCTTTTGCTTTTTGTTGAAGCGGTTGAAGGATTTCCTGAGGCAAACCCCGATGCGGAACCATATGCTTTTCATTCGGATATACATATTCCTCCATAAATGCTGTCGCTTTTTCGATCATTTCTTTTTGTTCAGATGACGGACTGAAATTATACATACGACCACTCCTTAACTTTTTTATAAACATTTACATGCATTTTTCATGCCAAATGAAAGTTGAATAAGCATTTTACTTTTACACCGGGAAAATGATGAAAAAATGAATCGAATAATTCATAATATTAAAATATTAAAGAAAAAGGAGGGGTAATTATTCAAACTTTACTTGCGAAGACAGAGAAACTGCAAAAACATATTCAGGAGTTAAATACGGAACTGAAAGAATTGCGGGAAAAAATAAGCCTATACGAGAAAGCAATGAATGCCAGCTATGATCCAATCTTTATAGCAGACAAGAATGGATATGGAATAAAAATGAACGAGGCATATACCCGGGTTACAGGCATAACAGAGGATCAGTTGATTGGCCGGCACTTGAAAGAGGTTGTTAAAAAGGGAATTATATCCGAATCCGTTTCACTAAAGGTTTTAAAAGAGAAAAAAAGGGTGACAATCATTCAACATGTAAACGGGAAAGAACTTTTAGTTACAGGAAATCCGATTTTTGATGAAAACAGGGATGTTTCCCATGTTGTTACAAATCTCCGAGATATATCAACTTTAAAGAACTTAGAAAAAGAATTAAACAGAACAAAAGAGCTCGCAGAGAAATATTTACAGGAACTAAAGGCTTATCAAAAGAAGGAAGATGTGATCCATCACGAGGGAGTTATCGCGAATAGCAGCCAAATGTTAAACGTTATTCATTTAGCGCAGAAAATAGCGCCATTTAACTCAACAGTCTTACTGTTGGGAGAATCAGGCGTTGGGAAAGAAGTGATCGCCAATCTTATTCAGAAATTAAGCAATCGGTCAGATAAACCGTTTATTAAAGTGAACTGTGCAGCCATTCCAAAAGAATTGATTGAATCTGAGTTATTCGGCTACGAAAAAGGGGCTTTTACCGGCGCCGACAGCAGAGGCCGTCCTGGATTATTCGAACAAGCGCACACTGGAACTATATTTCTTGATGAAATTGGGGAAATGCCGCTGCAGCTTCAAGGAAAACTCCTGAGAGTATTGCAAGAATTTGAAGTTACCAGAATTGGCGGACGACGAACCATGAAAATTGATGTTCGTATCATATCGGCAACTAATAAAGATTTGGAGTCTTTAGTTAAACAGGGCGAATTTCGTGAGGATCTTTATTATAGATTGAATATTATTCCGATTAAAATTCCCCCCTTGCGCGAACGCCAAGAAGACATTCCTCTGCTTGCAAATTATTTTTTAGATATAGCAAACAAAAAATATCATCTTAACAAACAGTTGACAGATGATGCTTTGCTTGCGATGAAGACGTATTTATGGCCGGGGAATGTTAGGGAAATGCAAAATTTGATTGAACGGCTTGTCATTATAACAGAATCGGATTACATCCATTCCTCTCATTTGTCTTTTTCCAATCCAACCGTTTCCGAATCCCATCCTATACAAAAAACAATGAAAGAAGTCATTCAAGATATCGAGAGAGAAATGATTTTGAAAGCGATTTCTAAATATAAAACGACAAGAAAAGCGGCAGAGATTCTTGGGATCAGCCAATCCGCTTTAGTAAAAAAAATGCAGCGATTAGGTATATAACGGTACTGATTCATTTTTTCATCAATGATTCTTTCAGGAATCATTTTTTTATTGTAAGGAACAATACAGTTAATAATATTCATAACTTTTTAAATATTTTTATTGGCATACAAATTGCATTTAATTAAGTACAGCAAGCTGATTTTAAATTAAGGATAAAGAGGTGTAAATGATGGATATGAGCCGTTTTCCTTCTTTTCGGCTAGATGGGAAAGTTGCGCTTGTTACAGGCGGAAGCAAGGGAATTGGTTTGGCGATGGCATGCGCCCTGGGACTTCATGGAGCGAATGTTGTTATTGCAAGCCGCAATGCTGACGATTTAAAAAAAGTTACAGAAGATATGAATCATCAAGGATTGAATTTCTCATGGATACAAGCAGATGTAACAGATAAAGAAAGTGTTCATTATATGTTTGACAAAATTATTGAACAGCACGGCCGTCTGGACATCTTGGTGAATAATGCCGGGATGAATATTAGAAAGCCGCTTATTGAAGTAGAAGAAGAAGATTGGGATCGAGTATTAAATACGAATTTAAAAGGCATATTTTTAGTCGGTCAGGCAGCTGCAAAACAAATGATGAAACAAAGAAGCGGGAAAATCATTAATATTTCTTCGATACTCGGTGGAATCGGAATGCCATTTCAAACGAGTTATGCCGCCAGCAAGGGAGGCATTAATCAATTAACGAAAGTGTGGGCAAGCGAACTTTCTCCTTACAACATAAATGTGAACGCGATAGCCCCGGCTTATATAAAAACGCCAATGACATGCGCTTGGCTTCAAGATGAGGAGCGATATAAGGAAATTGTTCGAAATACAATGATGAATCGGATTGGCGAACTCGAAGACGTAGCCGGCCCGGTTGTCTTTCTTGCATCTGACGCATCCAATTATATAACAGGACACATCTTGTATGTAGATGGCGGCTGGACTGCGAAATAATCATCATTAAGGGGGAGTTTTATGATTATCGAAGGGCAATTATACGGACGGAATGTGAAAATGTTCGCTGAAAGACCGGCTCATATATATGAAATGTTGGTCGATTCCGCGAAAAAATTTCCAACAAAAGAAGCATTGGTAAAAGACAATGTACGATTAAATTATTCGGAGTTAAAAAAACAAGTCGATATAGTGGCTGATAACTTCATTCAGAAGCAAGTAAAAAAAGGAGATAGAATCGCGCTATTGCTCGGAAATGAAATAGAATTTGTCTTAACCGTGCTGGCATGCGCGAAAATTGGCGCTGTTTTCGTGCCGCTTAACATAAAGCTTACAGCGAACGAATTAATCTATATGATGACAAACTCTGGTGCAAAGATGCTGATAACCGATAGTAAACTTGTTAAACCACTCGAAGACTGGCTGATCAACAGCAAATTTATTCAATACTGCTATTTAATAGATGACCATCAACCGTCAAAAAATATGTACTCGTTTAAAAATGAGCTTCTAAAAGAAACCGGATCTGAAACTGTATATACAGCGCCATTAGAAACAGAAGCTCTTTATATCATGTACACTTCTGGAACAACTGGACTGCCAAAAGGAGCTGTCGGAAGTCATATTAACGCCATCCACAGCTGTCTGAACTACAAACATGTTTTAAATACAGATCATAACGTACGCACCTTAATTGCTGTTCCGCTTTTTCATGTTACAGGTCTTATTGGCCAGCTTCTCCATGTAATTTTAGTAGGCGGAACAATCGTCTTAATGGATCGTTATCGGACGGAACGATTTATTCGATTAATCAATTCCGAAAAGATTACTTTTTTATTCAATGTACCGACAATCTATGTGATGATGATGTCTCATCCATTATTCAAATCGTTCTCTTACGATTTTGTACAAATAGTTGCGTATGGCGGCGCCCCTATGTCCAAGGAAACCATCAAGGAATTAAAAAACTATTTTCCAAACGCTTCAATGCATAACGCCTATGGTGCTACTGAAACGACTTCACCAACCACTATAATGCCTAAAAATTATCCAGTTGAAAAAACAAACTCTGTAGGATTACCTGTTCCAGTCGCTGACGTAAAAATAGTCAACGAAGATGGCACCGACTGCGGACCTGCTGAAATCGGCGAATTGTATATTAAAGGACCAATGGTTATTAGAGAATACTGGAATAATAAAGAGGTTAACCTTGCTTCTTTTAACGAAGACGGCTATTGGAAATCTGGTGATATTGCTTATATGGATCAAGATGGCTTTGTTTATATTATGGATCGGAAAAAAGACGTGATTAATCGCGGCGGTGAGAAGATATATTCAGTCGAGATTGAAAATATTTTATATGCTCATCCAAAAATTCTTGAGGCTGCAGTGGTAGGGATTACAGATCCTTTGTTTGGAGAGGAAGTAAAAGCTTATATTGTTAAAAAGCCAGGCGAAGAACTAACTAAAGAAGAAGTGATTGCTTTTGCGCGCAAATACCTTTCTGAATTTAAAGCCCCAAAACAAGTAGAATTCATTGAGGAGCTCCCGCGAAATCCTGGAGGAAAAATCTTAAAAAATAAACTGATTGAGATGTCTAATGACCAATAAATCATGACAAATATCGAGATGACTTCTATATGATCTAAACATGCAGGAAAAGATGTGACGGCTATTGCGGTTAGATCAGTTATTCACCAGCATGAAGTCATTTTTGAAAGCGTTACCATAATAACACCTGATAAATGTAGAGGCGAATCCCTCCACTGTTCCTTGTTCTATTACAAAATTTCAGAGGCTGCCCATTTTATAGAGAAAATTCCGGAAACATCAGCTAGAAAAATTTTGATTTCTACAAGGAGGTCATAAATATGCAAACAAATGTACAAACAAATGCTTCGCTCAACAAACAGAAAAATCATTTCATGTCAAGATTGGCACTCTTTTTTGCTCGAATTGCAGAAAGATGGCTGCCTGACTCATTTGTTTTTGCCGTCATTCTTACGATCATTACTTTTCTAGGCGGCATAGTTGTCAATGGAAAAAGCCCGATTGATATGATTACCTATTGGGGGGATGGTTTATGGGCGTTATTGGCATTTACTGCTCAAGTGATTACCACTTTTGTTATGAGCTATGCTTTAGCACTTACCAAACCGGTTTCCCGGTTGCTCGAAAATATCGCTGGCAAGTGTAAATCCCCTCATTCAGCCATATTACTTGTAACATTCACTTCATTAGCAGCTTCATTAATCAGCTGGGCTTTCGGATTAGTTGTTGCTGGAATTATTGCAAAGCTTGTTGCAAAAAAAGTTCGTGATGTTGATTATCGTGTACTTGTCGCTGCTGGTTATTCTGGATTTGTTATATGGCAAGGCGGTCTCTCATCCTCTGCTGCTCTATTTGTCGCTACCAAAGATCATGTTTTCCAAGATCAAATAGGTATCATCCCGACTTCAGAAACGATATTCTCTGCTCTTAATATGGCAATTATAGCCGTTGTCTTTTTTACATTGCCTTTCATTATGAAATTAATACATCCAGTAAGAAAGGAAGATCGATTTATTATTGATCCAAATCTGCTTGATGACTCGATTGAAGAACAGGATGAACAGACAAATTTTGTAAACGATAAAATAGAAAAAAGTCGTATGATTACCGTTGTGGGAGGAATTCTAGGATTAGCCTATTTAGTGATCCATTTTTCTAAAAATGGTTTTTCTCTCGACTTGAATACGGTAAATCTTATTTTTTTCACTCTTGCGCTTTTATTATTTGGAAATGTTAGAGAGCTTGGAAGAGGTTTAATAAAATCTTCTAGTAGTGTTAGCCAAATTATTTTACAGTACCCTTTTTATGCAGGGATTATGGGGATGATGTCCGCATCCGGATTAGCCGAATGGTTATCTAACTTTTTTACTAAATTCTCAACCAGTGAAACACTCCCATTATTCACCTTTTGGTCTGCTGGATTTTTGAACATGTTTATTCCATCAGGTGGAGGACAATGGATAGTACAGGCGCCAATTGCCATTCCAGCTGCACTGGAAATGGGGATTGATCCAGCTAAAATGGTAATGGCTGTTGCTTGGGGTGAATGGAGCAATATGATTCAACCGTTTTGGGCAATCCCGCTGCTTGCCATTGCCGGTCTTAGAATCAGAGATATTATGGGGTTTACCACTATCACATTTATTTATGTTGGTATAATTGCTTCTATATTCCTGCTTATTTTATAATTAAGACCAAAACATGTAGTATTCATTAAAAAGAGTATGAAAAACTAAAATAAACTGAAGATAGGGTGACTTATCTATCTAAAACAATTGTTGATAAGTCAGCCCTATTTTTAATATCATATGGCGCTGTTTTGCTCAGTTCATATAGCCAGAGAAACACTTTTTCATGCTCGGCCGGGATAATACAGTCATTCATCTGCCCTCTTCCGGTTGGAACAAGCAGAAAGATGTACCACATGATCGCTTTCAAATCCGCAACCAATTTCGCCATTTCTTCTAGATGGTCATAATTGTAATGTGAAATGATCGTGTTAATTAATTCTGTACAAATGGAACATCGTTTTTAGATAAGGAAACGCAACAAACAAAGACAATCATCCGAAAAGCCGTAAACGTAAAATCAGCGAGGACTATTCTGAAATAATGCTAGGCATTCTTGTATAGAAAGTATTTCCAAAGACTCTTGCGAATGTAGAGAGTGCCGGGCTACCTCCATTTAAGCGAAACACTGCTTAACGAAGAATAATAAATGTGTTCTATTTTCATATTTTGAACATCATTCGTAACCCAATTGCCATGTCAATGCATGAAAAATTGATGCGCTCTATGTTGAAATGACTGGAATATGTTATAATGATAGAGATAATTAAAATGAAGAAAGGAGCATGTCCATGGCCGAAATTACAAATGAAATGATTTTGCAAGCGATTAAAGAACTGGCTGAGCAGCTAAAAAATCATACGGAAGAAACGAATAAGCGGTTTGAACAAATTGACCAACGCTTTGAGCAAATCGACCAACGCTTTGAGCAAATTGACCAGCGGTTTGAACAAATCGACCAACGCTTTGAGCAAACGAAGCAGCAATTGGTCGAAATCAATGAGCGGTTCGACCAAATCGAACAAAAGATCGCGCAGATGGACAAACAGCTCACTGATGTAGCAAACGGTCAAAAAATTCTCGTGGAAGAATTGTTTGACAATAAAAAAGAAATCAAGCGAGTCAAAAATGTCCTGAACATGTATTAGCCGCATTCCGTCTATTGGGCGATTTTCTGTTTGGACAAAAACTCGATTCGCTTGCCAAACGAATCGCGAAACGAAAACCGAATGACGCATGGAATCAGCCTTTTACTTTGTATCGGCACACTGTTTTCTTCTCAATAGCGTCTGACTTCTGTGATCTTTTCCGCTTCAAATGCCGGATGGCTTTACTACTCTTTTCCACATCCGACATGCAACTCGATATCTCTTGCTTTGTACCAAAGATCGCCATTTGCTTTGAGATCCTTGGGCTTTTTACTTCGGTTACTTCGAAGCGTGTCAGGCAAAGATTCCAAAAATTCACTCTCACCTAATCACCAATAACAAGCTTGTCAAAATCATTCCATTCGAATAGACTTAAGGAAAGGAGATTTTTTTGAAAGGAGTAAAAAAATGGAACAGAAGCTGGACTTAATTTTAGAAAAAGTGATGTCTATTGACAATGAACTAAAAAATGTACATGCCCGGCTAGATCGTATCGAAGTGCGCTTGGATCGAGTAGAAGAACGGTTAGATCGAGTAGAAGAACGGTTGGATCGAGTAGAAAAGCGATTAGACCATGTTGAGCAGAAACAAAAATCGATTAAACAAGCTGTAATGGAAACAAATGAAGAAGTGAAAAACCTTCAAGAAAGCTTCAAATCTGTTTACGAAATTATCGGTGAACATGACGTTGCCATCCGTACGTTACGAAAAAAAATCATGTAACATACAGCCACCTCAAAAAGTGATTGCTTCACTTTTTTCTTTTTTTCAAAGTGCTTCACAAAGTTTCATGACCCCTGTTATTTTCTAAAACCCCGCGTACAATATTAAAAATCGAGACGTGCCAGGCGCCGATTCTCAATAGTTAAGGAACGGGATATCGCGAAAGATCTGCAAAGAATCATGGAGTTTCAATTCCTCATAGTTAAGATAAAATCAATAAGCTCCACTTTTGCACGCCCAACGTAGGTTTGTACAAATTCTTTAACCGTTACTGCATCAACAAAACCGTTTATGATTTTCTCTTTTGGTATCGTGAACTGAAACGTATGGGAAGAAGTTAACGTTTTTTCATCTTTTAGTTCTGTCTGTGGTGTAGTAACCTCTTTTTCTCTTGCACTAAATATCCATCTTTTTATCTTGGTGGTATCAGTAAGTCCATATAGCTTTCCTGTTACTTTTGCATTTACTACTACATCTGTATTTTCAAACTTTGTTAGTTCTGGAGTCACTTCAAAGGTAGTTTCTGTATATCTGTCTGCTTCGGGTTCAACAATTAATGTAATGGTTTTCGACGGCTCTTGAACATCCTTATCGCCCCAAACACTTTCAATAGAAGTGTATCCCTCTAAACGAATGGTATGTGTTCCTACTCCATATTCATCGCGAGTTAAATTGAATGAGCCGCTCTTTAATGTGTATTGCTGCTTAGAAGTTGAGTTATAATCAGAAATACCTAAGTTGCTGTTACCTTTTGGGTCAAAAGCTGCTTTTAAGGACTTTACTTGATTAAAATTAAAGTATTTTCCAGTACCGGCAGCTTTCGCTCTGACCGTGTAATGAACAGTCGTTGATGTGGCATTGGATGGAATGACATAAGTTTCTTTATCCGTTGCAATAGTTCCTTCTAATAGAACTCCATTTGCAATCGGGGGGACATTGAATGTCGCATACCATATTTTCCCCCTAGAATCTCTATGCCTTGTATACACGCTACCCCATGACCTCCATGTAGGCGCCGTCTGTACCTCCGCAAAAGCTCGTCCACCCATACTGTTCACCGTTAAAGTAGTAGCCCCATGTCCTTGTAAGGGCGTGTAGTAAATTTGATTGTATTGGGCATCGTCTAATTTATTCCAAGATACAAATTTAGGATCTACCTCTATAAAGTTCCAATCCTCTGGCGCGTCATCTCCTCGAGCATCGTTTGGAAAACAGTAGTTTGTGACAGATTCCCCTGCGTAATTGTATCCTAAATACTCATATTCGGAACCGCCTTTTGGACACAAACTACCATTCTTCCATCGTCCATGCTGATTGCCGTAAACAATTTGGTTATAGACTTTGTAAGTAGAAAAATTTGCTTTATACCCTTGAGTGTTATAAACTTGAACATCGATATTTCTTAAATATTCCTCGAACTCCGCTTCAGTATCGGGATAAGCCGCTTGTACTATATGGATAAACGGAAAAGAACATTGCAATAACAAGATGAAAATAGTCAATAAAACCAAAACTCTTTTTCTTTGAGAAGATAGAATTTTGTTCACCCCCTAACATATGGCAATAATGTACTTTGTGGAATATTCATATACCTTCTTTCGTTTATAAATAAGTGAAATACACCACAAGACGATGACCAGAAGTCAGAATATCCAGTTGGATATTTCCAATTCGTTTTGTTTCTAAAAGTTCTTTATTAGGGTGATATTCAATGTATTTTGCTAAGATAAAATTGTATATATCCACTCCATTTGGAAATAGAGCGATTAAACTATCTTTTAATTTTTGAGTATAAATAGGCTCTGTGAACGTCTTTTTATCCATTTTGTTATAATCAAACCACAAACTTCTAATATCTAACATGATAATAGGTTTATCACTAAATGACTTAAGCGGCTTTTTTCCATAATTCATATAGCGATCTTCATTTAGAAAATAAGCAAATCTGTAATTTCCCATTGCATTTCCAGCGGCAGTTCTTCCGAATGCAATTCTTACACGCTTACCAAAATCAGCTACTTCCTCATACTGGGTTGTCACATAGAAATTCGGATCTAAAAGAGATTTTGTCACTTGATAGATTTGGCGATTAATATATGGATTGAGCTTATCGGATGGCAAGTAATTTTCATATTTGCCATACTCCCCAAATAAAAGGACTCCATTCTTAATAATCTTTTGTCCCTGTGTATAAGGGCCGAATCCACCAAAGTAGTTCATAATATTAGGGTCATCGAAAGGTGAACCTTTAATTGCTCGGTAGACAAAAGCAGCCATTTGAGCCCTTGTTACAAGATTGTTCGGTTTGTAAGTCAAGTCATGATATCCGTTTGTCACTTCGGATGCCGCTAATTTATCAATATATTGATAAGCCCAATGCTCACTACCTACATCTTTAAAATTCATTGGATAATCTCCACGTAAATCAAATGTTTCAACTAATACTTTAGCCATTTGCGCACGTGTTAAAGGGTTATTGATTCCAAATTCCCCATCGTTTTGTCCTTTAAAAATTTGTTCGTTTACAACCGCTTTAATATAGCCATAATCAGGATGTGTTTTCGGCACATCTGGAAAGTCAACATCTTTGTACTTCGGATCATGAATATCTAGTTTTAGAGCTTTTGCTAACATCCTCGCAGCATGTCCTCTTGTAATATTGTCATTAGGTGCAAACTTAGTTCCCGATAATGCTTCTGCTATATCATTTTCTAACAGATATGTGATTTCCTTATAAGCCCAATAAGACGGGGAAACGTCAGAAAAACTCATTAACTTACTTTGATGGGTAGCGTTTACGATACTCTTTTGATTAATTTCCCCATTTGATGCCTTAATCGTACCGGCTGTACACCCCATCAATAAAGCTGCACTTGTTAATGCGACTACCATTTTTTTCATTGATCACTACCTCCCTAGTTCCGTGACGAATTTTTATATGTAAAAATTTGCCATTTTCTAAAATTATATCACAAAAATTTAGAATTTTCAACCTGTTAGACATATTTTTTGGAACATACGGATTAAAATTACTAGGGAATCTACTTAATTTTTATACTCTTGTATAGTTTTGAACTACCACTAGGCTAAAGCCATAGTGGATTCCTAAGTACAGAGTTCTATCGAACTCTAATTGATTAGGCTATCCCCGTAGTTCCTACGGTT
>NZ_QLMH01000016.1 GCF_003259935.1 Paranoxybacillus vitaminiphilus
AAGATCCCTCGAAGATGACGAGGTAGATAGGTCCGAGGTGGAAGCGTGGCGACACGTGGAGCTGACGGATACTAATCGATCGAGGACTTAACCAAGAAGAAAAGCGGAGGCGCCGCGATTAGCCACGAAACGCGCTAGAGGGCTCGCGAGGAGGCTGTTGCCGCCACAGCGAGACCGGAGCGTCGTGAGGGGCTAGGCGCTGGAGCTAGACAGAGCGAAAACTGGAACCTCTCCATGAATACCGGTTATCTAGTTTTGAGGGAATAAAAAATTCCTTGACATGATAAAAAGATTGATTATAATAGTTCTTGTTGGTCTGTACCTGTGTGGCTTGTGTTTAAACAGGTCTGCACCTGCGTCTACTAGTTTATTCGAGGATGAAGGATTCCTCGGTGCAAGCTAGCAGAGAAGCAAAAGCAAGGTAGTTCGCTTGGTGACGATGGCGGAGAGGTCACACCCGTTCCCATCCCGAACACGGAAGTTAAGCTCTCCAGCGCCGATGGTAGTTGGGGCTAACGCCCCTGCGAGAGTAGGACGTTGCCAGGCAGCATTTAGCAGAAAAGAGGCTGAATATAATTCAGCCTCTTTTATTTTTTATTATTTAAGTATAATCTCCTTTCTCAATTCTACCTCGGATACAATTAATTAATCTTCTTTCTTTGTTTCATTTTATTTAAAAAAGGTCATTATATAATTATATAACTGAGTTTCTTTTGAATTTGCTTTCTTGCATTTTTCATTCATTCGCTATATAGTAAAAGTAAGGTCAAATATAGTCAAAGTCAGCTGCAACAAGGAGGAGGTAGAGTGAGAAACATTTCTGACATAATTGAACAGTATTTAAAACAAGTTCTTCATACAAGTGACAAAGATATTGTTGAAATTAAACGGAGTGAAATTGCTGATAAATTCCAATGTGTTCCTTCGCAAATTAACTATGTGATTAATACCCGTTTTACATTAGAAAGAGGCTATATTGTTGAGAGCAAACGCGGGGGCGGAGGATATATTCGGATTATGAAAGTTAAAACGCAAAGCTGCTCGCAGTTAATTGATCAGTTGCTATCGCTTATAGGTAGCCGAATTAGCCAATCGAGTGCTGAAGATATTGTTCATCGTTTAGTGGAAGAAAAAGTAATTTCTAATCGAGAGGCAAATATTATGCTAAGTGTTATGGATCGCTCTGTTTTATATATTGATTTGCCGCATCGTGATGAATTAAGAGCGAGAATGTTAAAAGCGATGCTAACTTCGTTGAAATATAAATAAAGCTCGAGAGGGGTGAAAGTCTTGATATGTCAGGAGTGTAAACAAAGACCCGCCACATTGCATTTTACAAAAATTATTAACGGAGAAAAAACGGAAGTTCATCTTTGTGAGCATTGTGCTCAAGAACGTGGGGAGATGTTAATGTTTTCGGAAAATGCAGGTTTCTCCATCAATAACTTATTAGCAGGTTTATTGAATCTTGAATCTCCCTTAAAAGAAGCTAAAACAAACGCTTTCCAAGGCCCGGAAATTTTACAATGCGAACGCTGTAAAATGACATATCACCAATTTACAAAAGTAGGCCGGTTTGGTTGTTCAAATTGTTATTATACATTCTCTAGACATTTGCAGCCAATATTGAGAAGGCTGCATAGCGGAAATACGACTCACGCAGGCAAAATACCAAAACGTATTGGCGGCGCGATCCATATACGAAAACAAATTGAAAAATTAAAACAAAAACTACAAGATCTTATCGTTAGAGAAGAATTTGAAAAAGCTGCCAATGTCCGTGATGAAATCCGTTTTCTCGAATCTCAATTAATGAAATATGGAGAGGGGGGATTATAATTTTATGTCACTAGAGAAATTTCTTAATACAGCAGTGAGCTCTTGGATGAATCAAGAAGGCCCCGATTCCGATATTGTATTAAGTAGCAGGATTAGATTGGCAAGAAATATTGAGGATTTTCAATTTCCTACTGTATTTACAAATGAAGAAGCAAAAGAAATTGTTGAGCTGTTTGAAAAAACATTTGCTCATAAATCATACGTCCCCTTTGGAAAATTTGAGCTGTTAAAAATGAATGAACTGCAGCCGATCGAGAAGCGGGTATTAGTTGAGAAGCATTTAATAAGCCCGCATTTAGCTGAAGATTGTGCATTCGGGGCGTGTTTGCTTTCGGAAAACGAAGAGGTTAGCATCATGATTAACGAGGAAGATCATATACGAATTCAATGTTTGTTCCCAGGACTTCAGCTAACAGAAGCTTTAGATGTGGCGAATCAATTGGATGATTGGATTGAGACCCATGTCAACTATGCATTTGATGAAAAACGCGGTTATTTAACTAGCTGTCCTACAAATGTCGGGACAGGGATGCGCGCTTCGGTCATGATGCATCTGCCGGCTCTTGTTTTGACGCAGCAAATGAATCGAATTATTCCTGCTATTAATCAACTGGGACTAGTAGTAAGGGGAACATATGGGGAAGGCAGTGAAGCTTTAGGAAATATATTTCAAATATCGAATCAAATTACATTAGGAAAGTCTGAGGAAGATATTGTTGAGGATTTGAAAAGTGTTGTTCAACAATTAATTGCTCAAGAAAGAATGGCAAGAGAGGCATTAGTCAAAACTTCTAACATACAATTAGAAGACAGAATCTTTCGCTCTTACGGTATATTGACAAACAGCCGTATTATTGAATCAAAAGAGGCAGCACAATGTTTATCTGATGTACGGCTGGGAATAGATTTAGGATATATTAAAAACGTTTCTCGAAGTATTTTGAATGAGTTAATGATTTTAATGCAGCCAGGTTTCTTACAACAATATGCCGGAGGAGCTTTAAGACCAAGTGAACGGGATGTTCGTAGAGCTACTCTCATTCGTGAGCGTTTGAAAATGGAAGAAAGAAAGTATCAAGAAATGGAGGGTGATGAAAAATGATGTTTGGTCGATTTACAGAAAGAGCGCAGAAAGTATTGGCTCTAGCACAAGAGGAAGCGGTCCGGTTAGGACATAACAATATTGGTACAGAACATATTTTGCTTGGTCTCATTCGTGAAGGTGAAGGGATTGCGGCGAAAGCGTTAACTGCCTTGGGACTAGGTCCTGACAAAATTCAAAAAGAAGTGGAAGCGCTCATTGGTCGCGGTCATCAATCAACGCAAACGATTCACTATACGCCGCGGGCGAAAAAAGTGATTGAACTTTCTATGGATGAAGCGCGAAAACTTGGTCATTCTTATGTTGGCACGGAACATATTTTACTTGGTCTTATTCGCGAAGGTGAAGGTGTAGCTGCCCGCGTGCTTAATAATCTAGGAGTTAGCTTAAATAAAGCCCGACAACAAGTATTACAATTGTTAGGCAGCAATGAATCCGTTGCTGGACATCAAGGTGGTACAGCATCCCATGTGAGTACTCCTACATTAGATAGTCTCGCTCGCGATTTGACTGCCATTGCTCGAGAAGGCAGCTTGGACCCTGTTATTGGAAGAAGCAAAGAAATACAACGGGTGATTGAAGTATTAAGCCGTCGTACAAAAAATAACCCTGTTCTTATCGGTGAACCTGGGGTAGGTAAAACAGCGATTGCGGAAGGATTAGCACAACAAATTGTAAACAATGAAGTGCCGGAAACTCTTCGCGATAAGCGTGTTATGACGTTAGATATGGGGACAGTAGTCGCTGGTACAAAATATCGTGGTGAATTCGAAGACCGTTTGAAAAAGGTAATGGATGAAATCCGCCAAGCCGGTAACATCATTTTATTCATTGATGAATTGCATACGTTGATTGGAGCTGGCGGTGCAGAAGGAGCGATTGATGCATCAAACATTTTAAAACCAGCTCTTGCCCGCGGAGAATTGCAATGTATCGGTGCAACGACGTTAGATGAGTATCGTAAATATATCGAAAAAGATGCGGCCCTTGAGCGTCGTTTCCAACCAATTTATGTTGATGAACCGACAATTGAAGAGTCTATTCAGATTTTAAAAGGATTGCGCGATCGTTACGAGGCGCATCATCGTGTATCCATTTCCGATGAGGCAATCATTCAAGCTGTCAAATTATCAGATCGCTATATTACCGATCGTTTCCTTCCGGATAAAGCAATTGACTTAATTGATGAAGCGTGTTCTAAAGTACGTCTTCGTTCGTTTACCGCTCCTCCAAACTTAAAAGAATTGGAACAAAAATTAGAGGAAGTACGTAAAGAAAAAGATGCTGCTGTTCAAAGTCAAGAATTTGAAAAAGCTGCTTCATTGCGAGATGCTGAGCAACGTTTACGCGAACAGCTCGAAGAAACAAAGCGAGCTTGGAAAGAAAAACAAGGACAAGAGAATTCGGAAGTAACGGTCGAAGATATTGCCATGGTCGTATCAAGCTGGACGGGAATTCCAGTAGCGAAACTGGCACAAACAGAGACAGAACGTTTGTTAAAACTGGAAGAGATTCTTC
This sequence comes from Paranoxybacillus vitaminiphilus, assembly GCF_003259935.1. Lineage (GTDB taxonomy): Bacteria > Bacillota > Bacilli > Bacillales > Anoxybacillaceae > Paranoxybacillus > Paranoxybacillus vitaminiphilus. Next base: position 4,460 of record NZ_QLMH01000016.1, read on the forward strand.
ATTCCCGCGTAATTGGTCAAGAGGAAGCGGTTAAAGCAGTTGCTAAAGCAGTGCGTCGTGCTCGTGCCGGATTAAAAGATCCAAAACGCCCAATTGGTTCATTTATTTTCTTAGGACCAACTGGGGTAGGTAAAACTGAATTAGCTAGAGCGCTTGCGGAAGCGATGTTTGGCGATGAAGATGCTTTAATTCGCATCGATATGTCAGAATATATGGAGAAGCATTCAACTTCCCGTTTAGTTGGTTCTCCTCCTGGATATGTAGGATATGAAGAAGGCGGACAATTAACGGAAAAAGTTCGCAGAAAACCATATTCAGTTGTATTGTTAGATGAAATGGAGAAAGCTCATCCAGATGTATTTAACATTCTTTTACAAGTATTAGAAGATGGGCGTCTGACAGATTCAAAGGGAAGAACGGTTGATTTCCGCAATACCATTTTAATTATGACATCGAATGTTGGTGCTGATGCATTGAAGCGAAATAAATACGTTGGTTTTAATATTCAAGATGAAAATCAGCAATACAAAGATATGAAAGGAAAAGTAATGGATGAATTAAAGAAAGCATTCCGTCCAGAATTTTTAAACCGTATTGATGAAATCATTGTTTTCCATTCATTAGAGAAGCAACATTTAAAACAAATCGTTAACTTAATGGCTGAGCAATTAGTAAAACGTTTGAAAGAGCAAGATATTGATTTAGAATTAACGGAGGCAGCAATTGAAAAAATTGCGCAGGAAGGATATGACCCAGAATATGGTGCACGTCCACTGCGCCGGGCACTTCAAAAACATATTGAAGATCGTTTATCGGAAGAACTGCTTAAAGGCACAATTACAAAAGGACAAAAAGTAGTCGTGGATGTAAAAGATAATGAATTTGTAGTATTAACGGAGGAAACGGTACAATAAAAATAATAAAGCAGTCAGAGGCTGACCCTAAAGCAAAGTGTCAGACTACACAACACACAATATATAAGACATAACATTGAGTAAATGAACGATATATTGTGGAATGAGAGTGAGGTCAGACGCTTTTTGGGGCAGCCCCTTCTTTTGTATTTTTAACGAAGAAAGGAAATAGTAGAATGGCAAAGAAAAAGACAAAGTTTATTTGTCAAGAATGCGGTTATGAATCACCAAAATGGATGGGGAAGTGCCCTGGATGTTATACGTGGAATTCGATGGTAGAGGAAGTTGAGCGGACAAAGCAAACACCGAAGGGAGTATTTATTCATTCTTCGCAACAAACGATATCAAAGCCTGTGTCCATTTCCACCATTGAAACGTCTCAAGAGCCCCGAATGTTAACGGATTTATCAGAGTTTAATCGTGTTTTAGGCGGCGGAATTGTAAAAGGTTCCCTCGTATTAATTGGCGGCGATCCTGGGATTGGAAAATCAACCCTTCTTTTGCAAGTTTCTGCACAAATGGCTATGAAAGGACATAAAGTTTTATATATTTCCGGAGAGGAATCTGTAAAGCAAACGAAATTACGTGCCGATCGTCTCCATGTTAATACTGACCAACTATATGTAATGGCTGAAACGGATTTAGAATATATCGTTCAGACGATCGAAGAAATGAATCCAGCTTTTGTCATCATTGATTCGATTCAAACGATCTACAACTCGGATATTACTTCAGCACCTGGAAGCGTATCCCAAGTGCGAGAGTGTACGGCTGAACTTATGAGAGTAGCGAAGACAAAAGGAATCGCTATATTTATTGTCGGTCACGTCACAAAGGAAGGATCGATTGCCGGACCGAGAATTTTGGAACATATGGTAGATACAGTTCTTTATTTTGAAGGAGAACGCCATCATACGTATCGAATTTTGCGGGCCGTGAAAAACCGCTTTGGTTCGACAAATGAAATCGGTATTTTTGAAATGAGGGAATCCGGTTTATCAGAGGTTGAGAATCCCTCAGAAATTTTTCTTGAAGAGAGATCGCAAGGCGCAGCAGGTTCAACTGTTGTAGCTGCTATGGAAGGAACAAGACCAGTCTTAGTGGAAATTCAAGCGTTAATTTCACCAACAAGCTTTGGTCACCCGCGAAGAATGGCTACGGGAATTGATCATAATCGTGTTTCTTTATTAATGGCCGTGCTTGAGAAGCGGGTAGGTTTGCTATTGCAAAATCAAGATGCTTATTTAAAAGTAGCCGGCGGGGTTAAATTAGATGAACCAGCGATCGATTTAGCGATTGCTGTTAGCATTGCGTCAAGCTTCCGTGACCAGCCGACCAATCCTGCTGATGTCATTATTGGTGAAGTAGGATTAACAGGGGAGGTTCGCCGTGTTTCCCGCATCGAACAGCGCGTGCAAGAAGCGGTCAAATTAGGATTTAACCGCATTATTATCCCGAAAAATAACTTAGGGGGATGGACCGTCCCAAAAGGTGTGGAAGTAATCGGAGTTTCTGATGTCGCTGAAACGCTTGAGTATGTATTAGGAAATTCATACAATCCTTTCCAATAATTTTTACAAATTTTTATCAAACTTTTTAAAAATGTGCTATTATTGGTTTCAAATATTCGAAACTGTTTATAATGGTAGTATGAGGAGGTGAAAAAATAATGTTAAAAAGAATTGTTCAATTGTTTTTTCTTATTGTCGGGGGAATGTTAGGGGTTATCTTTCTCCCGGATTTATTCGACTTATTAAATATAGGAAATATTCCTTTTTTGAATAACCCTTATATTTTAGCGATATTAGGAGCTATTATTTTATTTATCATGACATTTTGGTTGGTTGATTATATTGTTGGTCTCATACATTGGATTGAGGAGTCGCTGGTCAAGGCACCAGTTACTGATATTTTATTTGGTAGTTTAGGATTAATTTTTGGTTTGATTGTTGCCTTTTTAGTTGTTATGCCGCTTCAGGCGTTCCAATTTCAAGTGCTCAACACTGTGCTGCCTATTTTTCTAACTGTCTTGTTAGGGTATTTAGGTTTTCAGGTCGGGTTTAAAAAACGCCATGAACTTATGAACTTATTTTCTCTTTCTAACCGAATGGCAAAGAAAAAAGGCAATGATGAAGAAGCGGAAAATCGTAAAGGCCGGGCATTAAAAATATTGGATACAAGCGTCATTATCGATGGGCGAATCGCCGATATTTGTCAAACTGGATTTTTAGAAGGAACGATTGTGATTCCCCGCTTTGTCCTAGAGGAGCTGCAACACATTGCCGACTCATCGGATGTGCTGAAGCGAAACCGCGGACGACGCGGTCTTGATATTTTGAATCGGATTCAAAAAGAGTTAGATATCAAAGTCGAAATTTACGAAGGAGATTTTGAAGATATTCAGGAAGTAGACAGCAAACTTGTCAAGTTAGCAAAATTAATTTCCGGGGTTGTTGTTACGAACGATTTTAATTTAAATAAAGTATGTGAATTGCAAAATGTACCGGTACTAAATATTAATGATTTAGCCAATGCCGTAAAGCCAGTCGTGCTTCCTGGGGAAGAATTAAATGTTCATGTGATTAAAGACGGGAAAGAACATAATCAAGGTGTGGCATACTTAGATGATGGTACAATGATTGTTGTTGAAGATGGAAAAGACTATATTGGCAAGCGAGTCGATGTAATGGTCACAAGCGTGTTGCAAACATCGGCAGGAAGAATGATTTTTGCAAAGCTGAAACTTCTTGAAAAAGCATTATAGACTTTAGTTAGGGGAATGAAGAATGTTCTATCAGGTTGTAATTCCTGCTGCTGGACAAGGAAAACGAATGAAGGCAGGCAAGAATAAACAATTTATTGAACTTTATGATCAACCTGTTATTGTCCATACATTAAAAGTGTTTGAGCGGGATGAATGGTGTGAAGGAATCATTCTTGTTATTAATGAAGCGGAACGAGAGCGATTTAACGAAATATTGAAACGTTTCTCGATTAAAAAAGTCATTTCCATGGTAAGCGGCGGTGCCGAGCGCCAGCATAGTGTCTACAACGGCTTGAAAAAGGTTAAAAACAGCGATATCGTTCTTATTCATGACGGAGCACGTCCTTTTATTACAGTAGAGAAAATTCATGAGCTTGTTCAAGCAGCGAAAGAACATGGAGCGGCGGTTGTAGCTGTGCCAGTAAAGGACACGATTAAACGGGGATTTGATGGCTATGTCCATGAAACGATGGAACGCTCTAGCTTGTGGGCTGTACAAACTCCACAAGCTTTTCATGTTTCACTTGTATTAGAAGCTCATGAACGCGCTTTTTTGGAAGGATATATTGGAACAGATGATGCCAGCCTTGTTGAGCGAATGGGAAAGCAGGTAAAGATCGTTGAAGGAGACTACCGGAATATAAAGTTAACGACTCCTGATGATTTATTATTTGCACAAGCTATTTTGTCGAGTTGGTCAAGCTGTTAAAATAGAGAGAAAAGGGGGACCATTATGTTTCGAATTGGTCAAGGTTTTGATGTTCATCAGTTTGCCGAAGGACGTCCTCTTATGATTGGAGGAGTTGAAATTCCATATGAAAAAGGACTGCTTGGGCATTCAGATGCTGATGTTTTACTTCATGCTGTTGCCGATGCATGTTTAGGTGCGATTGCTGCCGGAGATATCGGCAAGCATTTTCCGGATCACGATCAAAAGTATAAAGATGCGGATTCTGCTGTTCTTTTACAACATGTTTGGAACCTTGTAAAAAAAGAAGGCTATCAACTAGTGAACCTTGATTGTACCATTGTTGCGCAAAAACCGAAAATGGCGCCGTATATTGAGCAAATGAGAGCACGGATTGCTGAATTGCTAGAAGGAGAAATGTCTCAAGTTAACGTGAAGGCGACTACGACTGAAAAACTCGGATTTACGGGGCGTGAAGAAGGTATCGCTGCTCAAGCTGTTGTTCTATTGCAAAAGAAATAACGGTTTTTGAACTTTTCTGTTGTATAATGTTAAAATAACGTTGCATAATCGGATTATCGAAAATTTTATGGAGGGTTATCGACGATGTCACAAGAAGTAAGAGTGCGTTATGCGCCAAGTCCAACAGGACATTTACATATTGGCGGAGCGCGAACAGCGCTATTCAATTATTTATTTGCACGTCATCACAACGGTAAGTTTATTGTGCGTATAGAGGATACCGATATTGAACGTAATGTCGAAGGCGGAGAACAATCACAATTAGAAAACTTAAAGTGGCTTGGTATTGAGTATGATGAATCCATCGATAAGGATGGCGGATACGGTCCTTATCGCCAAACGGAACGCCTTGATATATATCGTAAATATGCCAATGAATTATTGGAAAAAGGATATGCCTACAAATGCTTCTGTACGCCGGAAGAATTGGAACAGGAACGTGAAGCGCAAAAAGCTGCCGGCATAGCGGCACCGCAATACAGCGGAAAATGCCGTCATTTAACTCCAGATCAAGCAGCGCAATTGGAAGCAGAAGGAAAGCCATATACGATTCGTATTAAAGTTCCAGAAGGAAAAGTATATGAATTCGAAGATATGGTTCGCGGCAAAGTTGTATTTGAGTCAAAAGATATTGGCGACTGGGTAATCGTAAAGGCAAACGGCATTCCAACCTATAACTTTGCTGTTGTCATCGATGACCATTTAATGAAGATTACGCACGTATTCCGCGGTGAAGAGCATTTATCCAACACGCCAAAGCAGCTCATGATTTACGAATATTTAGGATGGGCACCGCCGAAATATGGTCATATGACATTAATTGTTAACGAAAATCGTAAAAAGCTGTCTAAGCGCGATGAGTCTATTATTCAATTCGTATCCCAATATAAAGAACTTGGCTATTTGCCGGAAGCGATGTTTAACTTCTTTGCTTTACTAGGATGGTCGCCAGAAGGAGAAGAAGAGATTTTTACAAAAGAAGAATTAATTAAAATCTTTGATGTTTCTCGTTTATCAAAATCTCCTTCGATGTTTGATAAACAGAAGTTAACATGGATGAACAACCAATATATTAAAAAATTAGATTTAGACCGATTAGTTGATCTGGCACTTCCGCATTTAGTGAAAGCAGGACGCCTGCCTGAAAATATGAGCGATGAGCAAAAACAATGGGCGCGCAGCCTTATTGCGCTTTATCAAGAACAAATGAGCTATGGTGCGGAGATTGTAGAATTATCCGAGCTGTTCTTTAAAGAAGATATTGAGTATAATGATGAAGCAAAAGCCGTATTGGCAGAAGAACAAGTACCAGAGGTATTAAAGGCGTTCTTAGAGGAAGTGAAAAATCTAGAAACGTTTGATGCTGAAGCCATCAAAACAGCGATTAAAGCGGTGCAAAAAGCAACGGGACAAAAAGGAAAGAAATTATTCATGCCGATTCGTGTAGCGACGACTGGTCAAACTCATGGCCCGGAGCTGCCGCTTGCTCTTCAGTTACTAGGTAAAGAAAAAGTAGTCAGCCGTTTAGAGAAACTAATCAGTTAACATTTTTGCCCTGTTGTAATATAGTAAGGATTAACAAGTCAAATATATAGCTAAAACGTTGATGAGGAGAAGTAAAAAACATTGACATTACAGAGAGAATCACCTTGGCTGGAAGTGATTCATGCTCAATGTTTTTGAAATGCGCCTCTGAGTCTCCTTTCGAATCAGAGATGCTCTGTAGTAGAATGGGGCGGATTCTCTTCCGTTATAAGAGTTGAGGGAGCTAAACACTTCAATTTGTTTAGCTAAACAGAGTGGAACCGCGCATTGAGCGTCTCTGTGTTTATAAACACAGAGACGCTTTTTATTATTATGATTATTGGAAGTAAGATAGGAGGGAAATTATTTATGTTTAAAACATTAAAAGAGGACATTGAGGTCATTTTTGAGCAAGATCCAGCAGCAAGAAGTTATTTGGAAGTCATTCTTACTTATTCAGGGCTGCATGCGATTTGGGCTCATCGCATTGCCCATGCTTTTTACAAACGTAAATTTTTCTTTATCGCAAGAGTTATTTCACAGATTAGCCGCTTTTTTACGGGAATAGAGATTCACCCTGGGGCGAAAATCGGCCGTCGCTTTTTCATTGACCATGGCATGGGTGTTGTCATTGGAGAAACGTGTGAAATTGGCGATAATGTGACAGTTTATCAAGGGGTGACGTTAGGCGGAACGGGAAAAGAGAAAGGAAAACGTCATCCAACCATTAAGGACAATTGTCTCATTGCCGCGGGGGCAAAAGTACTCGGTTCGATTACCATTGGAGAGAACTCAAAAATCGGTGCTGGTTCCGTTGTTCTAAAGGATGTACCCCCTAACTCTACGGTTGTCGGCATACCTGGGCGCGTTGTTGTTCAAAATGGTGTTAGAATTAAAAAAGATTTAAATCATACAGATTTGCCGGATCCAATTTCTGACAGATTCAAAGAGCTGGAAATGGAAATTGAGAAATTAAGAAAAGAACTTAACGAATTAAAGTTAAAGGAAAGGAAGAGCGAAAATGGCCATTCAGCTTTATAATACGATGACCCGCAAAAAAGAAATGTTCGAGCCAATAGAACCAAATAAGGTAAAAATGTATGTATGTGGCCCAACCGTTTATAACTATATTCATATCGGCAATGCTCGGCCGGCGATCGTTTTTGATACAATTCGCCGCTATCTAGAGTTTCGCGGTTATGATGTTCAATATGTTTCCAATTTTACTGATGTAGATGATAAATTAATTAAAGCAGCAAAAGAGTTGGGGGAAGATGTTCCAACCATTGCAGAACGTTTTATTCAAGCATATTTTGAAGATATATCGGCATTAGGATGCAAAAAAGCGGATGTCCATCCCCGCGTAACGGAGAACATTGACATTATTATTGAATTTATTCAACAGCTTATCGAAAAAGGATATGCGTATGAAGCAGATGGAGATGTGTATTATAAAACAAGAGAATTTGCCGAATACGGAAAGCTTTCACATCAATCGATTGACGAACTTCGCGCAGGAGCACGCATTGAAGTAGGCGAGAAGAAAAAAGATCCGCTGGATTTTGCTTTATGGAAAGCGGCAAAAGAAGGAGAAATTGCCTGGGATAGCCCATGGGGGAAAGGAAGACCGGGATGGCATATTGAGTGCTCGGCAATGGCGCGTAAATATTTAGGTGATACGATTGATATTCATGCAGGAGGACAAGATTTAACATTCCCGCATCATGAAAACGAAATTGCCCAGTCCGAAGCGTTAACAGGAAAAACGTTTGCAAAATATTGGTTGCATAACGGTTATATTAATATTAACAATGAAAAAATGTCTAAATCGCTTGGAAACTTTGTTCTTGTTCATGACATCATTAAACAAATTGATCCGCAAGTATTGCGATTCTTTATGCTTTCTGTACATTACCGTCATCCAATTAACTATAGTGAAGAACTGTTAGAGAGTACAAAAAATGGATTAGAGCGTTTAAAAACTTCGTATTTTAACCTTAAGCATCGTCTAGAAAGCAGTACAAATTTAACACATAATGATGAGCAATGGTTAAATAAAATTAACAGTTATCGCGAAGCATTTATTAAAGAAATGGACGATGATTTTAATACAGCGAATGCGATTGCTGTTTTATTTGAATTGTCAAAGCAGGCCAATTTATATTTGCTTGAAAAAAACACGTCAGAAACAGTGATTCGGGCATTTTTAACAGAATTTGAACAGTTATTTGATGTATTAGGTCTTACTTTGCAAGCGGAGCAATTGTTAGATGAAGAAATCGAAGCGTTGATTCAAAAAAGAAACGAAGCGCGGAAAAACCGTGACTTTGCCTTAGCCGATCAAATTCGTGAACAGTTAAAAGCGAGAAATGTTATTTTAGAAGATACACCGCAAGGAACAAGATGGAAAAGAGGATAAGATTTGTATGAATTTATTAAAGGAAGTAAAAGATTTTAAACAGTTAAACAGCTTAGCTCTTGCTTATATTGGTGATGCCGTTTACGACCTTTATGTGCGGCATCGCCTACTTTCTCAAGGAAATGTTAAGCCGAATCAATTGCATAAACAAGCCACAAGGTATGTTTCGGCAAAGGCTCAAGCAAATGTTATTTTACAATTATTAGAGCAGTCAATGTTAACCGAAGAAGAACAATCTGTTGTTCGAAGAGGAAGAAACGCTAAATCAGCTACCACTCCAAAGAACACAGACGTACAAACATATAGATATAGCACAGCTTTTGAAACTCTAATAGGATATCATTTCTTAGGAAATAATCACGAGCGAATGGAAGAGATTATCGCCTACTCTTTTGATATTATCGAGAATCAAGAAAGGGAGAAATAAGAATGGATTTTATTATTGGAAAAAATCCAGTAGTTGAGGCGTTGAAGTCAGAACGTGATATTAACAAAATTTGGATTTCAGAAACCTCGCAGCGCGGTACGATGCAGCAAATTATTCAATTAGCGAAGCAAAAAGGTGTTGTTGTACAGTACGTACCGAAAAAGAAAATGGATCAAATAGTGGAAGGAAATCATCAAGGGGTGATCGCTCAAGTAGCTTCCTATAAATATTATGATATTGATGAGCTATTTCGACGTGCTAATGAGAAAAATGAACAACCATTCTTTTTAATATTGGACGAACTTGAGGATCCTCATAATTTGGGATCCATTATAAGAACAGCCGATGCCGCAGGAGCACACGGAATTATTATTCCAAAGCGCCGGTCTGTTGGATTGACGGCTACAGTAGCAAAAGCATCAACAGGAGCAATTGAATATATTCCAGTAGCCCGGGTGACGAATTTAGCAAGAACAATTGATGAGTTAAAAGAACGAGGAATTTGGATTGTCGGAACAGATGCTCAAGGAAGCGATGATTATCGTTCACTTGATGGAACGCTGCCGTTAGCTCTTGTTATTGGCAGCGAAGGCAAAGGAATTGGCAGACTCATTTTAGAAAAATGTGACTTTTTAATCCGTTTGCCAATGAAAGGAAAAGTCACATCTTTAAATGCATCTGTAGCTGCTGGTTTACTAATGTATGAGGTGTATCGCAAACGTTATCCTTTAGGAGAATAATTCATATGGATATTCTTATTGTAGATGGTTATAACATCATTGGTGCTTGGCCGGAACTTAGACAATTAAAAGAACATGATCTTGCCTCAGCAAGAGACTTGTTAATTGCAAAAATGGCCGAGTACCAAGCTTTTACAGGTTGCAAAGTGATTATTGTTTTCGATGCGCACCTCGTACAAGGAATTGAGAAAAAATATCAAGACCATAAAGTGGAAGTCATTTTCACGAGAGAAAATGAGACGGCAGATGAACGTATTGAAAAACTTGCGAAAAGCTTAAATAATATCCGCACGCAAATTTATGTAGCCACATCTGATTATACAGAACAATGGGCGATTTTTGGTCAAGGAGCATTAAGAAAATCAGCGCGGGAGTTACTCATTGAGATGGAATCGGTTGAAAAAAGCATCGAGCGAAAAGTAAAGAAAATCCAAGAGAAAAAACCAATATCGAAAATTCCGTTAAACGACGAAGTTGCTAGAATTTTCGAAAAATGGAGAAGGGGCGAAAAATGAACGGTTGACGCTGTAAAAATTTGTACGGTATAATAATTTTATCGAGTTGTGCGGTCGGGGGGATCGGCGTGGGCGCAGGCTTCAAAGGCAGAACGATCAAGAATTATGACCATCTTGAGGACGAAGAGGTAGTAGAATTAGTTCACCAAGGGGACAGTGATGCACTAGATTATTTGATTCATAAATACCAAAATTTTGTTCGTGCCAAAGCACGTTCATATTTTTTAGTTGGCGCAGATCGAGAAGATATTATTCAAGAAGGAATGATTGGTTTATATAAAGCGATTCGTGACTTTAAAGAGGACAAGCTGACCTCTTTTAAAGCGTTTGCCGAGCTGTGTATTACAAGGCAGATGATTACAGCGATTAAGACTGCAACACGGCAAAAACATATTCCTCTCAACTCATATGTCTCACTTGATAAGCCAATTTATGACGATGAATCAGATCGAACTTTAATGGATGTGATCTCAGGAGCAAAAGTGATGGATCCTGAGGAATTAATCATTAATCAGGAAGAAGTAGACGATATCGAAGTAAAAATGGCGGAACTGTTAAGTGATTTAGAAAGAAAAGTGCTTGTTTTGTATTTAGATGGTCGATCTTATCAGGAAATTTCGGAGGAGTTAAACCGGCATGTCAAATCGATTGATAATGCTTTGCAACGCGTGAAGCGTAAATTAGAAAGATATTTAGAATGGAAAGAAATGAGCTTATAGTTTTTATGTTGACATGAAAAATAGCCGTATGTTACAGTTTTAAAGACATCTTGTATATTGGTGAGTTAATATGCGTAAAAAAGTAGTATTGGCATGCAGCAATTGTAATAGCAGGAATTATTCAACAATGAAAAATGTTGCAAATTTGCAAGAGCGGCTTGAAGTGAAAAAGTTTTGCAAAGTATGCAACACTCATACTGTTCACCGTGAAACGAAGTAATTTTGTTTTGACATAAGTTTAATGTTTGTTTGAGCTAGTTCCTAGCTGTTGGAGGTTACTTATTATGCAACGAATGATGAAATTTTTCAGCGATGTCGCACGAGAAATGAAGAAGGTAAGTTGGCCGAAGCGGAAAGAGCTCGTGCGTTACACGATTACGGTATTGACTACGGTTGCGTTTATGGCAATCTTTTTTGCTATTGTTGATTTAGGGATTTCTTCTTTAATTCGTTTAGTACTTGAATAACGCTCGTGTTTGTATGGTATAATGAAAAATAATACAGGAAATGTAAAGCCCGGAAACGGGTTTTTATTTTGGTTTTTTAACGAATATAAATCCATATTTTCTCAATTTTCTTTAGGGAGGGAAGGGCATTTAAGGCCCCAATAAATGGAAAAAAATTGGTATGTGATTCATACTTATTCTGGATATGAAAATAAAGTAAAAGCGAACCTTGAGAAAAGAGTAGAATCTATGGGAATGCAAGATAAAATTTTCCGTGTTGTCGTTCCTGAAGAAGAAGAAACAGATATGAAAAATGGAAAGAAAAAAGTAACAAAACGGAAAGTATTCCCTGGATATGTTTTAGTCGAAATGGTTATGACAGATGACTCTTGGTATGTTGTGCGCAATACGCCTGGTGTAACTGGATTTGTAGGTTCTTCTGGGGCAGGTTCTAAGCCGACTCCATTGCTTGAAGAGGAAGTAAACATCATCTTGAAGCGTGCAGGAGTAGAATTAATGGAGTTTGATTTTGACTTTGAATTAAATGAAACTGTTCAAGTAAAAGAAGGGCCGTTTGCAAACTTTACCGGTACGATAGAAGAAATTGATAAAGATAAACGCAAGGTGAAAGTTCTTGTTAATATGTTTGGTCGTGAAACACCGGTCGAACTTGATTTCACTCAGATTGAAAAAATATAATTATGAAATAACTTGAAATCAGTTGAGAAAAGTGATAATATTTTAAGGTCAGTATGTCTCAAATACATTGAGGCTATTATTGCTAGTTCTTTATATAGGTTATAACGAGTGGGAGGGTAAACCCCTAATACCACATCACGGACTTAAGGAGGTGTGTCTCGTGGCTAAAAAAGTAATTAAAGTTGTGAAATTGCAAATTCCTGCAGGTAAAGCGAATCCAGCACCACCAGTTGGTCCTGCGTTAGGTCAAGCTGGTGTAAATATCATGGGATTCTGTAAAGAATTCAATGCTCGTACAGCTGACCAAGCAGGTTTAATCATTCCTGTTGAAATTACGGTATACGAAGACCGTTCATTTACATTTATTACGAAAACTCCACCTGCTGCAGTATTGCTTAAGAAAGCAGCTGGTATCGAGTCAGGTTCTGGTGAGCCAAACCGTAATAAAGTAGCAACAATCAAGCGTGATAAAGTACGCGAGATTGCTGAAACAAAAATGCCAGATCTAAATGCGGCTAGCGTCGAAGCTGCAATGCGCATGATTGAAGGTACAGCGCGCAGCATGGGTATCGTCATCGAAGACTAATGTTGTCATTTAGCTGGCTGTTGAAGGTTGCGAATACAGTAGCGTTCTGTTTCGCAACCTTTATTCGTGGGAGGTTATTCCGCTAAAACCACAATTAAGGAGGAAACGAAAATGGCTAAAAGAGGTAAAAAATATTTAGAAGCTGTAAAGCTTGTTGACCGTTCTAAAGCTTACTCTGTAACAGAAGCAATTGAATTAGTGAAAAAAACAAACATTGCAAAATTTGATGCGACAGTAGAAGTTGCTTTCCGTTTAGGAGTTGATCCTAAAAAAGCTGACCAACAAATCCGCGGCGCGGTTGTATTACCACATGGTACTGGTAAAGTGCAACGCGTGCTAGTATTCGCAAAAGGCGAAAAAGCAAAAGAAGCGGAAGTTGCAGGTGCAGACTACGTTGGTGATACAGATTACATCAACAAAATCCAACAAGGATGGTTCGAATTTGATGTAATTGTAGCAACTCCTGATATGATGGGTGAGGTAGGTAAATTAGGTCGTATTTTAGGTCCTAAAGGTTTAATGCCAAACCCTAAAACAGGTACAGTTACATTTGATGTTGCGAAAGCAGTGAAAGAAATTAAAGCGGGTAAAGTTGAATACCGTGTAGATAAAGCAGGTAACATTCATGTACCAATCGGAAAAATTTCTTTCGATAATGAAAAACTTGTTGATAACTTCACAACTATTTATGAAACAATTCTAAAAGTAAAACCAGCGGCTGCGAAAGGTACTTACGTGAAAAACGTAACAGTTACTTCAACAATGGGACCTGGTATTAAAGTAGACCCTTCAACATTTGCTGTTTCAAGATAAGCTAATTGTTGACTTTTTTAAAGTCATTTAGTAATATATATCTTGTCTGAAAAAAGAATATCATTTGTACCGTAGACAGTAGGTGCCTAGAAAGGCTTAATTTCCTACCGAGGTGTTTAGTATAGAAAAAAGTGCGTCGTATAAGCACTTCAGGGTACCTCCATGTCTATGTAGACATGGAGGTTTTTTAATGAACGGTATAAGTGGTGTTTTATTTATTTTATCTTCTACAGGAGGTGTAAAGATGAGCAGCGCAATTGAACTCAAAAAGCAAGTTGTAGCGGAAATTGCTGATAAGTTCCGCGCAAGCAAATCAACAATCATCGTAGACTATCGCGGTCTTAACGTAGCAGAAGTTACAGAACTTCGCAAACAGCTTCGCGAAGCTGGCATCGAGTTTAAAGTGTATAAAAACACATTAACTCGTCGCGCTCTTGCAGAAGTTGGTTTAGAGGGATTAGACGAAGTTTTTACTGGACCAAATGCGATCGCGTTTAGTAATGATGATGTAGTAGCGCCTGCCAAACTCTTAAATGAATTCGCGAAAACTCACGAAGCGTTAAAGATTAAAGCAGGTGTCATCGAAGGTAACGTTGCTACTGTTGAAGAAGTTAAGGCACTTGCAAATCTTCCTTCACGCGAAGGCTTGCTTTCTATGTTGCTTAGCGTTCTTCAGGCACCAATCCGCAACTTCGCTCTTGTTACAAAAGCAGTTGCAGAGAAGAAAGAAGAACAAGGCGCATAATTTAGCGTTTGCATCTTCAATTTGATTACATTGAAAAAATGATATTAAGGGAGGAATATTTACAATGACTAAAGAACAAATCATTGAAGCGGTTAAGAATATGACTGTTTTAGAATTAAATGAATTAGTAAAAGCAATTGAAGAAGAGTTCGGTGTAACTGCTGCTGCTCCTGTAGTAGTTGCTGGCGGTGCTGCTGCTGGTGGTGAAGCGGCTGCTGAGAAAACAGAATTCGACGTTATCCTTGCTGATGGCGGCGCTCAAAAAATCAAAGTTATCAAAGTTGTTCGTGAACTTACTGGCCTTGGCTTAAAAGAAGCTAAAGAGTTAGTTGACAACACTCCAAAGCCAGTTAAAGAAGGCGTTTCTAAAGAAGAAGCTGAAGAAATTAAAGCGAAACTTGAAGAAGCTGGCGCTAGCGTAGAAATTAAGTAATTTCGGCTATGCGATAAAAAGCTCGCTAATGATAGCGGGCTTTTTTTAATATTTTTTAACATGTTTATCGAGAAGTCTCCCACCTCTAAAGTGAAGTGAAGGTGGGAGAGGTTCATTATTGTGAAGAAACGGTTATGATGATAGAGAAAAAGTAATGAAAAGGTGATGTCATTGAGTGAGCATTATTATTCGAAAAAACCTTCTTCATCGAGCAATCCGCAAACTTGGACGTTTCAATTAAGAGGCCGCCTCTTTACTTTTACAACTGACAGCGGTGTTTTTTCGAAAAAGGAAGTGGATTTTGGTTCGCGATTACTAATTGAATCGTTTAAGCAACCGGAAATTGAGGGGGATTTTTTGGATGTAGGCTGTGGATATGGACCGATTGGACTGTCCATAGCAAAAGATTTTCCTGAGCGTAAAGTAGAAATGATTGATATTAACGAACGTGCCATTGAGTTAGCCAACAAAAATAAAGCAATCAATCAAGTGGATAATGTAGTTATTTATCAAAGTGATTTATTTGAACATGTCGGTAATAAGATGTTTGCCGCCATTTTAACAAATCCACCAATTCGTGCAGGAAAAAGCGTTGTTTATGCGATTTTTGAGCAAAGTTTTGCTCATTTGCTTCCTGATGGAGAATTATGGATCGTCATTCAAAAGAAGCAAGGTGCTCCTTCAGCGTTGGAAAAATTACAATCTTTATTTTCTGAGGTAGAAGTTGTAGAAAAGAAAAAAGGATATTATATCATAAAGGCGAAAAAATATTGACGGCTTTTTTTGCCTGTGATATCATTATAAAATGCCAAATATGTAATTTTATTAAGGTTCTGTTCAAATAATAAATTGTATAATTTTATTTTTAATGGAAAAAATTATAAAATCAATGTTTTGTGAAATGTGGTTTTCTTAACAGAAACCATTTTTTCTTTTGTTTTATGAGGCTGATCCAAAAGCCAAGTGTCAGACCCCACAACACAATATGCAGATATTATATTTGGAATTATGTTGTGAATGTGCATGAGGTCAGGCACTGACGGGCGGGACAGCTCCATAAGCTTGCTTTCTACTTACTAACGCTTTAATTTGAGGGGTGAATCAGTTGACAGGTCAACTAGTTCAATATGGACGACACCGCCAACGAAGAAGTTACGCGCGTATCAGTGAAGTTTTGGAATTACCTAATTTAATTGAAATTCAGACTTCCTCTTATCAGTGGTTTCTTGATGAGGGTTTAAGAGAAATGTTTAAAGAAATCTCTCCTATCGAGGATTTCACAGGAAATCTGTCGCTTGAGTTTATTGATTATAGTTTAGGAGAGCCTAAATATTCCGTTGAAGAAGCGAAAGAACGGGACGTTACGTATGCAGCACCGCTTCGCGTAAAGGTCCGTTTAATCAATAAAGAAACTGGTGAGGTAAAAGATCAGGAAGTGTTTATGGGAGATTTTCCTCTCATGACAGAGACAGGTACGTTCATCATTAACGGGGCTGAACGTGTCATCGTTTCTCAGCTTGTTCGCTCACCGAGTGTATATTACAGCGGAAAGGTTGACAAAAACGGTAAACGCGGCTTTTCTGCGACAGTTATTCCAAACCGTGGTGCATGGTTGGAGTATGAAACGGATGCGAAAGATGTTGTATATGTTCGTATCGACCGTACTCGTAAACTGCCTGTAACGGTGCTTTTACGTGCGCTTGGGTTTGGGTCTGATCAAGAAATCATCGATTTAATTGGTGATAATGAGTATCTTCGTAATACGCTTGAAAAAGATAACACAGAAAGCACAGAAAAAGCGTTATTAGAAATTTATGAGCGTTTACGGCCGGGAGAACCGCCTACAGTAGAAAACGCAAAAAATTTGCTAGTTTCCCGTTTCTTTGATCCGAAACGCTACGATTTAGCAAGCGTTGGACGTTATAAAATTAATAAAAAGCTTCATATTAAAAACCGACTCTTTAATCAACGTTTAGCCGAAACACTTGTCGATCCTGAAACTGGTGAAATTATCGCTGAAAAAGGAACAATCATCGACCGTAGAACATTAGACCGAATTTTACCACAGCTTGAAAAGAATATTGGCTTTAAGACATACAACCCTGCAGGCGGCGTTGTAGATGAGGAATTCACGCTGCAATCGATCAAAATCTATGCGCCAAACGATCCGGATGGGGAACAAGTCATTAATGTCATTGGTAACGGCTATATTGCGGAAGATGTAAAACATATCACACCAAGTGATATTATTGCGTCGATTAGTTACTTCTTTAACTTGCTTCATGGGGTAGGCGATACAGACGATATTGACCACTTAGGAAATCGTCGTCTTCGTTCCGTTGGTGAGCTGCTGCAAAATCAATTCAGAATTGGGCTTTCACGCATGGAACGCGTTGTGCGTGAGCGCATGTCTATCCAAGATACAAATACAATTACGCCACAGCAACTTATCAACATTCGTCCAGTAATTGCAGCAATCAAGGAATTTTTTGGAAGTTCACAACTATCTCAATTCATGGACCAAACAAACCCTCTTGCTGAGTTGACACATAAGCGCCGTCTTTCTGCGTTAGGACCGGGTGGTTTAACGCGCGAACGCGCTGGTTTCGAGGTTCGTGACGTTCACTATTCACACTATGGTCGCATGTGTCCAATCGAAACTCCCGAGAGTCCAAACATCGGTTTAATTAACTCACTGTCAACATATGCAAAAGTGAACAAATTTGGTTTTATCGAAACACCGTATCGCCGCGTTGACCCTGAAACAGGAAAAGTAACGAACCGCATTGATTACTTAACAGCGGATGAAGAAGACAACTATGTTGTGGCTCAGGCGAACGCAAGAATCGCCGAAGACGGTACGTTCCTAGATGAAGATATTGTGGCACGTTTCCGCGGTGAAAACATTGTGGTCAAACGTGATCGTGTCGACTACATGGACGTATCACCAAAGCAAGTTGTATCCGCCGCAACAGCGTGCATTCCATTCTTGGAAAATGACGATTCTAACCGTGCTTTGATGGGTGCAAACATGCAGCGCCAAGCGGTTCCATTATTGCAACCTGAGGCTCCAATCGTTGGTACAGGAATGGAATATGTGTCAGCAAGAGATTCAGGTGCGGCAGTCATTTGTAAACATCGGGGAATTGTTGAAAGAGTAGAAGCGAAAGAAATTTGGGTACGCCGCTTAATTGAAGTAGATGGCAAAGAAGTAAAAGGCGATCTCGATAAATACCGTCTTTTGAAGTTTGTTCGTTCTAACCAAGGAACATGCTACAATCAACGTCCGATTGTTAAAAAAGGCGACATTGTAGAAAAAGGTGAAATTCTTGCTGACGGTCCATCAATGGAAAAAGGTGAATTGGCGCTTGGGCGCAACGTGCTTGTTGCCTTCATGACATGGGATGGTTATAACTACGAAGACGCGATTATTATGAGCGAGCGTCTTGTCAAAGAAGATGTTTATACTTCTATTCATATTGAAGAATATGAGTCTGAGGCTCGTGATACGAAGCTTGGACCTGAAGAAATTACACGTGACATTCCGAACGTCGGAGAAGATGCATTACGCAACCTAGATGAACGGGGAATTGTCCGAATTGGTGCAGAGGTAAAAGACGGAGATTTACTTGTTGGTAAAGTAACGCCAAAAGGAGTAACGGAGTTAACAGCGGAAGAGCGCCTGTTGCATGCAATCTTTGGCGAAAAAGCTCGTGAAGTACGCGATACCTCTCTTCGTGTTCCGCATGGCGGCGGCGGTATCGTACTAGACGTCAAAGTATTTAACCGTGAAGACGGAGATGAGCTTCCTCCTGGTGTGAACCAGCTAGTACGTGTGTACATTGTTCAAAAACGTAAAATCTCTGAAGGCGATAAAATGGCGGGCCGCCATGGTAACAAAGGGGTAATTTCGAGAATCTTACCAGAAGAGGATATGCCTTTCTTGCCGGATGGCACGCCAGTTGATATCATGTTAAACCCATTAGGGGTGCCTTCACGTATGAATATTGGTCAGGTACTAGAATTGCACCTCGGTATGGCGGCGAAAAAGCTGGGAATTCATGTCGCTTCTCCAGTATTCGATGGGGCTCGTGAAGAAGATGTTTGGGCAACGTTGGAAGAAGCTGGAATGCCTCGCGATGCCAAAACCGTTCTTTATGACGGAAGAACAGGCGAGCCGTTTGATAACCGTGTCTCCGTCGGTATTATGTACATGATTAAACTGGCACACATGGTTGATGATAAATTGCATGCTCGTTCAACAGGTCCTTACTCGCTTGTTACGCAGCAGCCGCTCGGTGGTAAAGCGCAGTTTGGTGGTCAGCGTTTCGGTGAGATGGAAGTATGGGCGCTTGAAGCTTATGGTGCAGCATATACATTGCAAGAGATTCTTACGGTTAAATCGGATGATGTCGTTGGTCGCGTGAAAACATATGAAGCGATTGTTAAAGGTGAGAACGTTCCAGAACCTGGTGTCCCAGAGTCATTCAAAGTATTGATTAAAGAACTGCAAAGTTTAGGTATGGATGTCACAATTCTTTCCAGCGATGAAAAAGAAATCAATATGGAAAATTTTGATGAAGATGACGATGTTCAACCAGCGAATACAGTTACAATGAATGTAGACACAGTTGAAGAAGAAAAAGATGTTGTGACGAAAGAGCAATAAAATGACAGAGCAATAAGGGTAAAACCTGGAGATTAAGAGGGAGGTAGGCCCCTTGCTGGATGTAAATAATTTTGAGTATATGAAAATCGGACTTGCTTCACCAGAAAAAATTCGTTCTTGGTCATACGGTGAAGTAAAGAAACCTGAAACGATTAACTATCGTACATTAAAACCTGAAAAAGACGGATTGTTCTGCGAGCGCATTTTCGGTCCGACAAAAGACTGGGAGTGTCATTGCGGTAAATATAAGCGCGTGCGTTATAAAGGCGTAGTTTGTGATCGTTGCGGTGTTGAAGTAACTCGTGCAAAAGTTCGCCGTGAACGAATGGGCCATATTGAACTGGCAGCCCCTGTTTCACATATTTGGTATTTTAAAGGAATTCCAAGCCGCATGGGACTTGTCTTAGACATGTCCCCGCGGGCTTTGGAAGAAGTCATTTACTTTGCTTCCTATGTAGTTACCGATCCGGGAGATACTCCGCTTGAGAAAAAGCAATTGCTTTCTGAAAAAGAATATCGTGCGTATCGCGAAAAGTATGGACAGTCGTTCCAAGCCTCTATGGGAGCTGAAGCGATTAAAAAGCTTCTTCAAGATATTGATCTTGAAAAAGAAGTAGAAGCACTAAAAGAAGAGTTAAAAACAGCTCAAGGGCAGCGTCGTGCTCGAACAATTAAACGACTTGAAGTGTTGGAAGCATTCCGAAATTCCGGGAATGACCCGGCATGGATGGTATTGGATGTGCTTCCAGTGATCCCGCCGGAGTTGCGCCCGATGGTTCAATTGGATGGCGGTCGTTTTGCGACATCGGATTTAAACGATTTATACCGTCGTG
The DNA here is from genome assembly GCF_003259935.1 of Paranoxybacillus vitaminiphilus. GTDB lineage: Bacteria > Bacillota > Bacilli > Bacillales > Anoxybacillaceae > Paranoxybacillus > Paranoxybacillus vitaminiphilus. The sequence goes on from NZ_QLMH01000016.1 coordinate 24,916, forward strand.
TCATTAACCGTAACAACCGCTTAAAACGACTTCTGGATCTTGGAGCTCCGAATATCATCGTGCAAAACGAAAAACGGATGCTTCAAGAAGCGGTTGATGCGCTAATCGATAACGGTCGCCGCGGCCGTCCGGTAACAGGTCCTGGAAACCGTCCGTTAAAATCTCTTTCTCATATGCTAAAAGGTAAGCAAGGCCGCTTCCGTCAAAACTTGCTTGGTAAACGTGTTGACTATTCTGGCCGTTCTGTTATTGTTGTGGGACCAAACTTAAAAATGTATCAATGTGGTCTTCCTAAGGAAATGGCGCTTGAGCTCTTTAAACCATTCGTTATGAAAGAGCTTGTAGAAAGAGGTTTAGCTCACAACATTAAGAGTGCAAAACGAAAAATCGAACGCGTTCACCCAGAAGTTTGGGACGTTTTAGAATCTGTCATTAAAGAACATCCTGTTCTGCTAAACCGTGCCCCAACTTTGCACAGACTCGGTATTCAAGCGTTCGAACCTACGCTTGTTGAAGGCCGTGCGATTCGCTTGCATCCGCTTGTATGTACAGCGTATAACGCGGACTTCGACGGTGACCAAATGGCGGTACACGTTCCGCTATCAGCGGAAGCGCAAGCCGAAGCTCGCCTGCTCATGCTGGCAGCACAAAACATTCTCAACCCTAAAGACGGGAAACCGGTTGTTACTCCTTCACAAGACATGGTACTAGGTAACTATTACTTAACAATGGAACGTGAAGGGGCAATCGGTGAGGGAATGGTCTTCAAGGATACAGATGAAGCGCTGTTAGCTTACCATAACGGTTATGTGCATCTGCATAGCCGCATTGCTGTACATGCAGGTTCATTAAAGAATGAGACATTCACTGAAGAACAAAATAATAAATTATTAATTACAACAGTAGGTAAGTTGATTTTTAACGAGATTTTACCGAAGTCATTCCCTTATATTAATGAACCGACAAAAGAAAATCTGGAGGAGCGTACTCCTGATAAGTATTTCCTTGATAAAGGAGTAAACGTGAAAGAAGAAATTCGCAAACGTGAACTTGTTCCTCCGTTTAAGAAAAAAATTCTTGGAAATATTATTGCGGAAGTATTCAAGCGGTTCAAAATCACGGAAACATCGAAAATGCTTGACCGCATGAAAGACCTCGGTTTCAAATATTCAACGAAAGCCGGTATTACAATCGGCGTCGCTGATATCGTTGTATTGCCGCAAAAGCAAGAAATTTTACAAGAAGCACAAGCAAAAGTAGACACGGTCTTAAAGCAGTTTAGACGCGGTTTAATTACTGAGGATGAGCGTTATGAGCGTGTTATCTCCATCTGGAGCGCTGCGAAAGATAAAATTCAAAGCAAGTTAATGGAATCTTTAGATAAACGCAACCCAATCTTTATGATGAGCGACTCCGGTGCGCGTGGTAACGCATCAAACTTTACTCAGCTTGCTGGTATGCGCGGTTTGATGGCAAACCCGGCCGGACGCATTATCGAATTGCCGATTAAATCTTCATTCCGTGAAGGTTTAACGGTATTGGAATACTTTATTTCTACGCATGGTGCGCGTAAAGGTCTTGCAGATACAGCGCTTAAAACGGCTGACTCTGGTTATCTCACACGCCGTCTTGTTGACGTTGCGCAAGATGTCATCGTTCGTGAGGATGATTGCGGTACAGACCGCGGTATGCTTGTAAGAGCGTTAACGGATGGCACAGAGGTTATCGTGAAGCTAGAAGAGCGTTTAGTCGGCCGATATGCGAGAAAAACGGTAAAACATCCGGAAACTGGTGAAATTCTTGTCCGAGAAAATGAAATGATCACGGAAGATATTGCTAACGCCATTATTAAGGCGGGGATTGACCAAGTTTGGATTCGCTCTGCGTTTACATGTAATACGCGTCATGGAGTATGTAAGAAATGTTATGGCCGCAACTTAGCTACAGGCGCAGAAGTAGAAGTTGGAGAAGCGGTCGGTATTATTGCGGCACAATCGATTGGTGAACCTGGTACGCAGTTAACGATGCGTACATTCCACACTGGTGGTGTAGCGGGAGACGATATCACTCAAGGTTTACCGCGCGTTCAAGAATTGTTTGAAGCGCGTAATCCAAAAGGTCAAGCAGTTATTTCAGAAATTGACGGTGTGGTAGTTGCAATTAATGAAACTCGCGACCGTCAACAAGAAATTGTCGTGCAAGGTGAAGTAGAGACGCGCACATATACAGCTCCTTATAGTGCGAGATTAAAAGTTCAAGAAGGTCAGCAAGTAGAGCGTGGTCAAGAGCTGACAGAAGGTTCGATCGATCCGAAGGAGCTCCTCAAGGTAAAAGATATTACTGCTGTTCAAGAATACTTGTTGCGTGAAGTGCAGAAAGTATACCGTATGCAAGGGGTAGAAATTAGCGATAAGCATATTGAAGTAATGGTTCGCCAGATGCTCCGCAAAGTGCGTGTCATTGATGCGGGTGATACGGACGTACTTCCAGGCACATTGCTTGATGTACATCAATTTACAGATGTTAATGCTAAAGCATTGCTTGAAGGCAAAACACCGGCAACAGCTCGCCCGGTATTGCTTGGTATTACAAAAGCATCGCTTGAAACAGACTCATTCCTATCTGCTGCATCTTTCCAAGAAACAACGAGAGTGCTTACAGATGCAGCAATTAAAGGCAAACGTGACGAGCTGCTCGGTCTTAAGGAAAACGTTATTATTGGTAAGCTAGTGCCTGCTGGAACAGGAATGGCACGCTATCGTAAAGTAAAACCAGTAATTAAGTCAAACATTCGCGAAGATGCAGCTACAACAAGCAAATAATCGCTTATATATTTTTACCGGCAAGAACAGCTCTTGCCGGTAAAAAATTTTTAATAAATGAAGTTGACAACGTTCTAAGAAAATGTTAATGTAATAAAGGTGTTCCAAAAACCTGGTACTTTGGAGGATATGTTTCATGTCTTATGAAAAAGTATTGCAGGCTAAGCAAATTATTGTCGGAACCAAACAAACAGTGAGAGCTCTAAAAGAGGGAAAAGTACAGGAAGTGGTTATTGCCGAAGATGCAGATTCGTTCATTATTGATAAAGTGTTGGAAGCTGCAAAGGAAGCAAACGTTCCTGTAGCAAAAGTAGACTCTATGAAAAAGCTTGGAAAGGCATGTAAAATTCAAGTTGGAGCTGCTGCTGTTGCGATTATTTGTTAAAAACTGTTTTTGTAGGTTTGTCTGCAAAAACTTTGTTTTTGTATAAAAATGAGCCGCCTGGATGTGTGGGCTTGAACTTAAATGCGAAGGGAGGAAATTTATAATGCCTACAATTAACCAGCTAGTACGTAAAGGTCGTACGAAAAAAGTGGTAAAATCTAAATCTCCTGCATTAAACAAAGGATACAACAGCTTCAAAAAAGTACAAACTAACGTTTCTTCACCACAAAAACGTGGTGTATGTACACGTGTAGGTACTATGACACCTAAGAAGCCAAACTCTGCGCTTCGTAAATATGCTCGTGTACGTTTAACAAACGGTATCGAGGTAACAGCATACATTCCTGGTATCGGTCATAACTTACAAGAACACAGCGTTGTATTAATCCGCGGTGGACGTGTAAAAGACTTACCGGGTGTACGTTACCATATCGTTCGTGGTGCGTTAGATACTGCTGGTGTAGCAAACCGTATGCAAGGACGTTCTAAATACGGTACGAAGAAACCAAAAGCAGCTAAGAAGTAATGAAAAATAATTTAAGAAAAAGATAACTTTTTCTTGAAAGGAGGAAAAACTATGCCACGTAAAGGTCCAGTTCCGAAAAGAGATGTATTACCTGATCCAATTTACAATTCAAAATTAGTAACACGTCTTATCAACAAAATTATGATTGACGGTAAAAAAGGTAAAGCGCAAAAAATTCTTTATACTGCGTTCGATATTATTCGTGAGCGCACAGGTAAAGATCCGATGGAAGTTTTTGAGCAAGCATTAAAAAATGTAATGCCAGTTCTTGAAGTAAGAGCTCGTCGTGTTGGTGGTGCTAACTATCAAGTTCCGGTAGAAGTGCGCCCTGAACGTCGTACAACACTAGGTCTTCGTTGGTTAGTAAACTACGCTCGTCTTCGTGGTGAAAAAACAATGGAAGAGCGTCTAGCTAACGAAATTATGGATGCTGCAAACAACACAGGTGCAGCTGTTAAGAAACGTGAAGATACTCATAAAATGGCAGAAGCGAACAAAGCATTTGCTCACTATCGTTGGTAATCTTCGTTATTGTTTTTGTTCATATGTCTATTGATTATATACTTGGAATAGGTGAAGGCGATAGAGGTATCTCTATCGTGCACTCACCTATCTTCCTATATATGAATGATTTTTTCACAAACACGATACTCACTTAAGGAAGGAGAAAAAACCACCATGGCAAGAGAGTTCTCCTTAGAAAAAACTCGCAATATTGGTATCATGGCTCATATTGATGCCGGTAAAACGACAACGACTGAACGTATCCTTTTCTATACAGGGCGCGTTCACAAAATCGGTGAAGTTCATGAAGGCGCAGCTACAATGGACTGGATGGAGCAAGAGCAAGAACGTGGTATTACGATCACTTCTGCGGCAACAACTGCTCAATGGAAAGGTCACCGCATCAACATTATCGATACACCTGGACACGTAGACTTCACAGTTGAGGTTGAGCGTTCTTTACGTGTATTAGACGGTGCGGTAGCTGTACTTGATGCGCAATCCGGGGTAGAACCACAAACGGAAACAGTATGGCGCCAAGCGACTACATACGGCGTTCCGCGTATTGTATTCGTAAACAAAATGGATAAAATCGGCGCAGACTTTTTATACTCTGTAAAAACGCTTCATGATCGTTTGCAAGCGAATGCGCATCCGGTTCAATTACCGATCGGTGCGGAAGATCAATTCACAGGAATTATCGACTTAGTTAAAATGACTGCTTACCAATATAACGATGATCTTGGTAAAGATATTCGAGAAATCGAAATTCCTGAAGATTATCGCGATATGGCAGAAGAATATCGCGGAAAACTAATTGAAGCGGTAGCAGAGCTTGACGAAGAATTAATGATGAAATATTTAGAAGGGGAAGAAATTACAGTAGAAGAGCTTAAAGCTGCGATTCGAAAAGCGACTGTTAGCGTTGAATTCTTCCCTGTATTTTGCGGTTCTGCGTTTAAAAACAAAGGCGTTCAGTTATTGCTTGATGGAGTTGTTGACTATTTACCTGCTCCAGTAGATATACCTGCTATTAAAGGTATCAATCCAAATACGGAAGAAGAAGTAGTTCGTGAATCTAGCGATGATGCTCCATTCGCAGCGTTAGCGTTCAAGATTATGTCTGACCCTTATGTTGGTAAATTAACATTCTTCCGCGTTTACTCAGGTACATTAGATTCTGGTTCATACGTTTTGAACTCTACAAAGCGCAAACGTGAACGTATCGGACGTATCCTGCAAATGCATGCGAACCATCGCGAAGAGATTTCCAAAGTGTACGCTGGTGATATCGCTGCGGCTGTAGGTTTAAAAGATACAACAACGGGCGATACTTTGTGTGATGAAAAACATCCTGTTATTTTAGAGTCCATGCAATTCCCAGAGCCAGTTATTCAAATTGCAATTGAACCAAAATCAAAAGCGGACCAAGATAAAATGGGTCAGGCTCTACAAAAATTACAAGAAGAAGACCCAACATTCCGCGCATGGACAGATCAAGAAACTGGTCAAACGATCATCGCGGGTATGGGTGAACTTCACCTCGATATCATCGTTGACCGTATGCGTCGCGAATTCAAAGTGGAAGCAAACGTTGGTGCTCCACAAGTAGCATATCGCGAAACATTCCGTAAGTCTGCACAAGTAGAAGGTAAATTTGTGCGTCAATCCGGTGGTCGCGGTCAATACGGTCACGTTTGGATCGAATTCTCTCCAAACGAAGAAGGAAAAGGCTTTGAATTCGAGAACGCAATCGTTGGTGGGGTTGTTCCAAAAGAATACATCCCAGCGATTCAAGCAGGTCTTGAAGATGCCATGCAAAACGGTGTTCTTGCTGGATACCCAGTTGTAGACATTAAAGCAAAACTATTTGATGGTTCTTACCACGATGTTGACTCAAGTGAAATGGCGTTCAAAATTGCTGCTTCCCTCGCTTTGAAAAATGCAGCAGCAAAATGTGATCCTGTATTGCTTGAGCCAATTATGAAAGTAGAAGTTGTCATCCCTGAAGAATATCTTGGAGATATTATGGGTGACATCACTTCCCGCCGCGGCCGTGTAGAAGGTATGGAAGCTCGCGGTAATGCACAAGTGGTACATGCAATGGTTCCACTTGCTGAAATGTTTGGATACGCAACTTCATTGCGTTCAAATACTCAAGGACGCGGAACATTCTCCATGGTATTTGACCACTATGAAGAAGTTCCTAAGAGCATTGCTGAAGAAATCATCAAAAAAAATAAAGGTGAATAATTGATTTTCTAGCATTGTTCAAGTATAAATACTTATGTAAGACTTGGAGGCGAAGATGCTTGCATGTTCGCCTCCAGGCATCCTATATTTTATATTATTGAGAAATTTATACTTAAGGAGGATATTTCTAATGGCTAAAGCGAAATTCGAACGCTCTAAACCACACGTTAACATTGGTACAATCGGCCACGTTGACCATGGTAAAACAACTTTAACAGCTGCTATTACAACAGTTCTTGCAAAACAAGGTAAAGCAGAAGCTCGTGCTTATGACCAAATCGACGCTGCTCCAGAAGAGCGTGAGCGCGGTATCACAATCTCAACTGCACACGTTGAGTATGAAACTGACGCTCGTCACTATGCACACGTTGACTGCCCAGGTCACGCGGACTACGTTAAAAACATGATCACGGGTGCTGCGCAAATGGACGGCGCGATCCTTGTAGTGTCTGCTGCTGACGGTCCAATGCCGCAAACTCGCGAGCACATTCTTTTATCTCGCCAAGTAGGTGTACCATACATCGTAGTATTCTTAAACAAATGCGATATGGTAGACGACGAAGAATTACTAGAGCTTGTTGAAATGGAAGTTCGTGACTTGTTATCTGAATACGACTTCCCTGGCGATGAAATTCCAGTTATCAAAGGTTCTGCGTTAAAAGCTCTTGAAGGTGACCCTGAATGGGAAGCAAAAATCATCGAGCTTATGAACGCTGTTGACGAGTACATTCCAACTCCACAACGTGAAGTTGATAAACCATTCATGATGCCAGTTGAGGACGTATTCTCAATCACTGGTCGCGGTACAGTTGCTACTGGTCGCGTTGAGCGCGGTACATTAAAAGTTGGTGACGCTGTAGAAATCATCGGTCTTTCTGATGAGCCAAAATCTACAACAGTTACTGGTGTAGAAATGTTCCGCAAGCTTCTTGACCAAGCTCAAGCTGGTGACAACATCGGTGCGCTTCTTCGTGGTGTATCTCGCGACGAAGTACAACGTGGTCAAGTACTTGCACAACCAGGTACAATCACACCACACACTAAATTCAAAGCGGAAGTTTACGTACTATCTAAAGAAGAAGGTGGACGTCATACTCCATTCTTCTCTAACTACCGTCCACAATTCTACTTCCGTACAACTGACGTAACAGGTATCATCACTCTTCCAGAAGGCGTAGAGATGGTAATGCCTGGCGACAACGTTGAAATGACAGTAGAATTAATCGCTCCAATCGCGATCGAAGAAGGTACAAAATTCTCAATCCGTGAAGGCGGCCGTACAGTAGGCGCTGGCGTTGTATCTTCTATCATCGAATAATCGACAGAAGCTTGAAAGAACAGGCTTGCTAAAGCAAGCCTGTTCTTTTTTCATTTAAAGATTTAAGAGGACAAGCACATTTTTGGGGATCTAAACAATCCATTTTTTAAAATAATGTATATGCAACAAAATTCTAATAATTTGTGAGAAGTTGAAATAGGTTTTTTTTGTATGTATAATATAAGAAGTGTTCAGCTATAAAAGAAATTGCTTGCAATTTACATTGGATATCTGTATAATATCTAATGTTGGTCTTTAACTGCGATGAAGTGGAAGGTTGCTGACACACCCGGCCGCTTTGCCATGGCGAGAGTGTGAGGAAATTTCCACGGAGAATGTCTATTTTTAAAATAGGCGAAGAAGGAGGGAAAATAATGGCAAAAGAAAAAATTCGTATCCGTTTAAAAGCTTACGATCATCGAATCCTTGATCAATCTGCTGAGAAAATCGTAGAAACAGCAAAACGTTCAGGTGCAACTGTGTCTGGACCGATCCCATTACCAACTGAAAGAACTGTTTATACGATTTTACGCGCTGTTCACAAATACAAAGACTCTCGTGAGCAATTTGAAATGCGTACTCACAAGCGCTTAATCGATATCGTAAACCCAACTCCACAAACAGTGGATTCTTTAATGCGTCTTGACTTACCGTCTGGTGTAGATATTGAAATTAAGCTTTAATTCAAAAATGAGTTTCATAGGAGGTGTGACGAATGACCAAAGGAATCTTAGGTAGAAAAATTGGCATGACGCAAGTATTCGCTGAAAATGGTGATTTAATTCCTGTAACGGTTATTGAAGCTAGCCCAAACATAGTTCTTCAAAAGAAAACGATCGAAAATGATGGCTATGAAGCAATTCAATTAGGCTTTGAAGATTTACGCGAAAAACTTGCTAATAAGCCTTTAAAAGGACATGTTGCTAAAGCGAATACTGCACCTAAGCGCTTCATTCGTGAAATCCGTGGAGTAAATCTTGCGGATTATGAAGTTGGTCAGGAAGTCAAAGTTGATATTTTCGCTGAAGGCGATATTGTTGATGTAACAGGAACTTCAAAAGGTAAAGGATTCCAAGGTGCAATCAAGCGCCATGGACAGTCTCGTGGACCTATGTCACACGGTTCTCGTTATCATCGTCGTCCTGGTTCAATGGGTCCGATTGCTCCAAACCGTGTATTCAAATCTAAAGAACTTCCAGGTCGCATGGGTGGAGAACGTGTAACAGTTCAAAACTTAAAAATCGTTAAAGTTGATGCAGAACGCAATTTAATCCTTGTAAAAGGCAATGTGCCTGGTCCGAAAAAAGGATTAGTGATCATTAAAAGTGCGGTTAAAGCGAAATAACTTCTTTAAGAAAGGAGGAATTATCCAATGCCAAAAGTAGCATTGTACAACCAAAACGGAGCAACTGTTGGTGAAATCGAATTAAACGATTCCGTATTTGGTATTGAGCCAAATAAGCATGTTTTATTTGAAGCTGTTATTATGCAACGTGCTTCCTTACGTCAAGGAACTCACAAAACAAAAAATCGTGCAGAGGTAAGCGGCGGTGGCCGTAAACCATGGCGCCAAAAAGGTACTGGACGCGCTCGTCACGGTTCTATTCGCTCTCCACAATGGCGCGGTGGTGGTACAGTATTTGGTCCGGTTCCACGCAGCTACAGCTACAAATTACCGAAAAAAGTACGTCGTTTAGCAATCAAATCAGCATTATCTTCAAAAGTTCTTGAAAATAACATTATCGTATTAGATAACTTAACCCTTGAAGCACCAAAAACAAAAGAAATGGTGAAAATCCTAAACAATCTTTCTGTTGATCGCAAAGCGTTAATCGTTACAGCTGATGTGAACGAAAATGTTACATTATCAGCACGCAACATTCCTGGAGTAACAGTTGTTACTGCAAACGGAATTAACGTTCTTGACGTGCTTAACCACGATAAGCTTGTGATCACGAAAGCTGCAGTGGAAAAAGTAGAGGAGGTGCTTGCATAATGAAAGATCCTCGCGATATTATTAAGCGCCCCGTCATTACTGAGCGTTCAACTGAATTAATGGCTGAGAAAAAATATACGTTTGAAGTTGACGTAAAAGCGAATAAAACAGAAGTAAAAGATGCAATTGAAGCGATCTTTGGCGTAAAAGTTGCAAAAGTAAACATCATGAACTACAAAGGTAAGTTCAAACGTGTAGGTCGCTACAGCGGTTTTACAAACCGTCGTCGCAAAGCGATTGTTACGTTAACGCCTGACAGCAAGGAAATCGAATTGTTTGAAGTGTAAGTTTAAAAGCGAAGGAGGGAAACCGACATGGCGATTAAAAAATATAAACCAACATCTAACGGTCGTCGTGGCATGACAGTTCTTGATTTCTCTGAAATCACAACTGATAAGCCGGAAAAATCTTTGCTTGTGCCTTTAAAGAAAAAAGGCGGTCGCAACAACCAAGGTAAGTTAACTGTGCGTCACCAAGGTGGCGGTCATAAGCGTCAATATCGTATCATTGACTTTAAGCGCGATAAAGATGGCATTCCAGGACGCGTTGCTACAATTGAATACGATCCAAACCGTTCTGCGAACATCGCGCTAATTCACTATTTAGATGGTGAAAAACGCTACATCATCGCACCTAAAAACTTAGAAGTTGGCATGGAAATCATGTCTGGTCCGGATGCGGACATTAAAATCGGTAACGCATTACCACTTGCAAACATTCCTGTTGGTACATTAGTACACAACATTGAATTAAAACCTGGTAAAGGTGGACAATTAGTACGTTCCGCAGGTACATCTGCACAAATTCTTGGTAAAGAAGGTAAATATGTACTTGTTCGTTTAGCGTCTGGCGAAGTTCGCATGATTTTAGGAACTTGCCGTGCAACAATTGGTCAAGTAGGTAACGAACAACATGAGCTTGTAAACATTGGTAAAGCGGGACGTGCTCGTTGGTTAGGAATTCGTCCAACAGTTCGCGGTTCTGTAATGAATCCAGTGGATCACCCACATGGTGGTGGTGAAGGTAAAGCACCTATCGGACGCAAATCACCAATGACTCCATGGGGTAAACCAACTCTTGGCTTCAAAACTCGCAAGAAGAAAAATAAATCTGATAAATTTATCGTACGTCGTCGTAAAAAATAACGGGGTTGAGCTACGGTTCAAAAGAACCGTAGAGCAATCACGAAGGGAGGTTCATTTATGGGTCGCAGCTTGAAAAAAGGTCCTTTCTGTGATGATCATTTAATGAAAAAAATTGAGAAGTTGAATGAAACTGGACAAAAGCAAGTGATTAAAACTTGGTCTCGTCGTTCAACAATTTTCCCTCAATTTATCGGTCATACAATTGCTGTATATGATGGCCGTAAACATGTGCCTGTATACATTACAGAGGATATGGTAGGACACAAGCTCGGTGAATTCGCGCCAACACGTACATTCAAAGGTCACGCTGGCGACGATAAGAAAACAAAACGTTAATGAGAGGAGGCTTTATTCATGAAAGCTAAAGCTGTTGCGAGAACAGTACGCATTGCTCCTCGTAAAGCTCGTTTAGTAATCGATTTAATTCGAGGAAAGCAAGTAGGTGAAGCAGTAGCTATTCTTCGCCACACTCCAAAAGCTGCTTCTCCAATCATTGAGAAAGTCTTGAAATCTGCTGTAGCGAACGCAGAGCATAACTATGAAATGGACGTTAACAAATTAGTTATTACAGAAGCATACGTTGATGAAGGTCCAACTTTAAAACGTTTCCGCCCTCGCGCTATGGGACGTGCAAGCGCAATTAACAAACGTACGAGCCATATTACAATTGTTGTTTCAGAAAAGAAGGAGGGATAATCAGTGGGTCAAAAGGTGAATCCAGTCGGTCTTCGCATCGGTATTATCCGTGATTGGGAATCAAGATGGTACGCTGAAAAAGATTACGCAGACCTCTTACATGAAGACCTAAAAATTCGTGAATACATTACGAAACGTTTAAGCGATGCTGCTGTTTCACGCATTGAAATTGAACGTGCAGCAAACCGTGTAAACATCACTATTCACACTGCAAAACCTGGTATGGTTATTGGTAAGGGCGGCACAGAAGTTGAAGCGCTTCGCAAAGCTCTTAATCAATTGACAGGTAAACGTGTTCATATCAACATTCTTGAGATTAAAAAGCCAGAATTAGATGCGAAATTAGTAGCGGAAAATATCGCTCGTCAAATCGAAAACCGCGTATCATTCCGCCGTGCACAAAAACAAGCAATTCAACGCACTATGCGCGCTGGTGCATTAGGAATTAAAACAATGGTATCTGGTCGTCTAGGCGGTGCTGATATCGCTCGTTCTGAACATTATAGCGAAGGAACAGTTCCACTCCACACATTGCGTGCTGACATCGATTATGCAACAGCGGAAGCTGATACAACTTACGGAAAAATCGGTGTCAAAGTATGGATTTATCGTGGAGAGGTCCTTCCTACTAAAAAGAAAACTGAGGAAGGAGGAAATTAATCATGTTAATGCCAAAACGCGTAAAATATCGTCGTGAACATCGCGGACGCATGAAAGGTCGTGCGAAAGGCGGTACGGAAGTACATTTTGGTGAATACGGTTTACAAGCTTTAGAAGCTTCTTGGATTACAAACCGTCAAATTGAAGCTGCTCGTCGTGCGATGACTCGTTATATGAGACGTGGCGGTAAAGTTTGGATTAAAATTTTCCCTTCAAAACCTTATACTGCAAAACCTTTAGAAGTGCGCATGGGTTCCGGTAAGGGTGCACCTGAAGGTTGGGTAGCGGTAGTTAAACCTGGAAAAGTAATGTTTGAAGTTGCAGGTGTTTCTGAAGAAGTAGCACGTGAAGCATTGCGTCTCGCTTCTCATAAACTTCCTGTAAAATGTAAGTTTGTAAAACGTGAAGAAATTGGTGGTGAATCTAATGAAAGCTAAAGAAATTCGTGAACTTACCACTGCCGAAATTGAACAAAAAATTAAAGCTTTAAAAGAAGAGTTATTCAACCTTCGTTTCCAATTAGCAACTGGTCAATTGGAAAACACTGCACGTATTCGTGAAGTTCGTAAAGCAATCGCTCGCATGAAAACAATTATTCGCGAAAGAGAGATCGCTGCTAATAAATAAAAGCTTGAGAGGAGGTTCGCGGAATGAGTGAACGCAATAAACGTAAAGTATACGTTGGTCGTGTTGTATCCGACAAAATGGATAAAACGATCACTGTTCTTGTAGAAACTTACAAAAAGCATCCTCTATATGGAAAGCGCGTAAAGTACTCTAAAAAATACAAAGCTCATGATGAAAACAATGTAGCGAAAGTTGGCGATATCGTTAAAATCATGGAAACTCGTCCGCTTTCTGCGACAAAGCGTTTCCGTTTAGTTGAAGTGGTGGAGAAAGCTGTTATTATCTAACTATTGTTCGGAACGGTTATATAATTCCGAAGGGAGGTCTCGTAAATGATTCAACAAGAATCTCGTATGAAAGTTGCTGATAACTCAGGTGCACGTGAAGTGCTTGTTATTAAAGTATTAGGTGGCTCTGGTCGTCGTTATGCAAACATCGGCGATGTTGTAGTGGCAACCGTTAAAGAAGCAACACCAGGTGGCGTTGTTAAAAAAGGTCAAGTTGTGAAAGCAGTTGTTGTCCGCACAAAACGCGGCGTACGTCGTACAGATGGTTCTTACATTCGCTTTGACGAGAACGCCTGCGTCATCATTCGTGATGATAAGAGTCCACGTGGAACTCGTATTTTTGGACCAGTTGCGCGTGAATTGCGTGAAAAAGATTTTATGAAAATCGTTTCTCTAGCTCCAGAAGTTATTTAATGAAAAGGAACAGCCTTTTAAGGGAGGTGCGATTCAAATGCATGTAAAAAAAGGTGACAAAGTACAAGTAATCTCTGGTAAAGATAAAGGAAAACAAGGCGTTGTTCTTGCCGCATTCCCTAAGAAAAACCGAGTGCTTGTAGAAGGTGTAAACATCGTTAAAAAACACGTGAAGCCATCTCAAGCAAATCCTCAAGGCGGTATCATTAGCACAGAGGCACCTATTCATGTATCAAACGTAATGCCTTTAGATCCTAAAACAGGAGAACCAACTCGTGTAGGATATAAAATTGTAGATGGTAAAAAAGTACGTTATGCGAAAAAATCTGGTGAGATTTTAGATAAATAATCGTGATGTCGGAAGGGAGGTACTTACATGAACCGCCTAAAAGAAAAGTTCTTAAAAGAAGTTACTCCTGCTCTTATGAGCAAGTTTAACTATAAATCTGTAATGCAAGTTCCAAAAATCGAAAAAATCGTCATCAACATGGGTGTTGGTGATGCTGTACAAAATCCAAAAGCATTAGATAGCGCTGTTGAAGAGTTAGCATTAATTTCTGGTCAAAAACCAGTTGTCACTCGCGCGAAAAAATCAATTGCTGGTTTCCGTCTTCGTGAAGGTATGCCAATTGGTGCGAAAGTTACATTACGTGGAGAGCGCATGTACGAATTCCTAGATAAATTAATCTCTGTATCTCTTCCACGCGTTCGTGACTTCCGTGGCGTATCTAAAAAGTCGTTTGATGGTCGCGGTAACTATACATTAGGTATTAAAGAGCAATTAATTTTCCCTGAAATTGATTACGATAAAGTAAATAAAGTGCGCGGTATGGATATTGTAATCGTTACAACAGCAAAAACTGACGAAGAAGCTCGTGAGTTACTAACTTTACTTGGTATGCCATTCCAAAAATAATGGATCCCAATCGCAAAAAGAGGGAGGCGAAAACGTGGCTAAAAAATCAATGATTGCGAAACAAAAACGTACGCCAAAGTTTAAAGTGCAAGCGTACACTCGTTGTGAACGTTGCGGACGTCCGCATTCTGTGTACCGCAAATTTAAACTTTGCCGTATTTGTTTCCGTGAATTAGCTTACAAAGGTCAAATTCCTGGTGTTAAAAAAGCAAGTTGGTAATCAACCCGTGAATTGGGAAGGAGGTAAAAATAATGGTGATGACAGATCCAATTGCAGATATGCTTACTCGCATTCGTAATGCGAACATGGTACGTCACGAGAAACTTGAAGTTCCTGCTTCTAAAATAAAAAGGGAAATCGCAGAAATTTTAAAACGCGAAGGTTTCATTCGTGATGTAGAATACATTGAAGACAACAAACAAGGTATCCTCCGTATCTTCTTAAAATACGGTCCAAATAATGAACGTGTTATTACTGGTCTTAAACGTATCAGCAAACCTGGTTTGCGTGTTTACGCAAAAGCGCATGAAGTGCCTCGCGTACTTAACGGTTTAGGCATTGCAATTCTTTCTACGTCTCAAGGTATTTTAACAGATAAAGAAGCACGTCAAAAAGGAACTGGCGGCGAAGTATTGGCATACATCTGGTAATTAGTCTCTTTAAGAATGGAGGTGTAACATATGTCACGTGTTGGTAAAAAACCAATTGAAATTCCAGCTGGTGTAACAGTTACAGTAAACGGCAACACAGTTACAGTAAAAGGACCGAAAGGCGAGCTTACTCGCACTTTCCATCCTGATATGACAATTAAATTAGAAGATAACGTTTTAACGGTTTCCCGCCCAAGCGATGAAAAAGAGCATCGTGCTCTTCACGGGACAACTCGCAGCCTTTTAGCAAACATGATTGAAGGAGTTTCTAAAGGGTACGAGAAAAACCTTGAATTAGTCGGTGTCGGTTATCGTGCATCTAAACAAGGTAAAAAACTTGTACTTAGCGTTGGCTACTCTCATCCTGTTGAAATCGAGCCAGAAGAAGGTCTTGAAATCGAAGTTCCTTCTCAAACAAAAATCGTTGTTAAAGGTGCGGACAAACAACGTGTTGGTGAATTAGCTGCTAACATTCGTGCAGTACGTGCTCCAGAACCTTATAAAGGAAAAGGTATCCGTTACGAAGGTGAAGTTGTACGTCTCAAAGAAGGTAAAACGGGTAAATAATGCTGCTTAGGTAAATGAAAGGAGTGACATAAATGATCACTAAGCTTGATAAAAATGCAGTTCGCAAAAAAAGACATGCACGTGTTCGTAAAAAAGTGTTCGGAACTGCTGAACGTCCGCGTTTAAATGTGTTCCGTTCTAACAAACACATTTACGCTCAAGTCATTGATGATGTGAAAGCAGTAACGCTTGTGAGCGCTTCTACATTAGATAAAGAATTTAACTTAGAGTCAACTGGCAATATTGAAGCAGCAAAAAAAGTTGGCGAATTAGTTGCAAAACGCGCATTAGAGAAAGGTATTAAATCTGTTGTATTCGACCGTGGCGGATATTTATATCATGGACGTGTAAAAGCTCTTGCTGACGCTGCTCGTGAAGCTGGTTTAGAATTCTAATAATAAAGGAGGGACAGAGATGCGTCGCATTGATCCAAGCAAACTTGAACTTGAAGAACGCGTTGTTGCCGTTAACCGCGTAGCAAAAGTAGTAAAAGGTGGGCGTCGTTTCCGTTTCGCTGCTTTAGTTGTTGTTGGTGACAAGAACGGCCATGTTGGATTCGGAACTGGAAAGGCTCAAGAGGTTCCAGATGCTATTCGTAAAGCAATTGAGGACGCTAAGAAAAACTTAATCACTGTACCAATTGTTGGCACAACCATTCCTCATGAAGTAATCGGTCATTTTGGTGCAGGTGAAATTATCTTGAAGCCTGCTTCTGAAGGTACAGGAGTTATCGCTGGTGGTCCTGCACGTGCTGTATTGGAGTTAGCAGGTATTAGCGACATCTTATCAAAATCAATTGGTTCTAACACACCAATCAACATGGTACGGGCAACAATTGACGGTTTAAAACAATTAAAACGTGCTGAAGACGTAGCGAAGTTACGCGGTAAAACAGTTGAGGAACTGTTAGGATAAGGAGGGAAATGAAATGGCGAAAAAATTAGCAATCACCCTCACTCGTAGCGTTATCGGTCGTCCTGAAGATCAACGTATCACTGTAAAAACGTTAGGATTAAGAAAGTTACATCAAACAGTTATTCATAACGATAATCCAGCAATCCGCGGAATGGTTAATAAAGTTTCTCACCTTGTAAAAGTGGAAGAAGTAGAAGAGTAATCGATATTCTTAACTAAGGAGGTGCCTCGCGATGAAACTTCATGAATTACAACCAGCACCGGGTTCTCGTAAAGAACGCAATCGTGTTGGTCGTGGTATCGGTTCTGGTAACGGTAAAACTTCTGGAAGAGGTCAAAAAGGTCAAAAAGCTCGCTCTGGCGGCGGTGTAAGAATTGGCTTTGAAGGAGGTCAAACTCCTTTATTCCGTCGTCTTCCAAAACGCGGTTTCACAAACATCAACCGCAAAGAATATGCGATTGTTAACCTTGACGCGCTTAACCGTTTTGAAGACGGCACAGAAGTAACACCTGAACTTTTACTTGAAACAGGTGTTGTCAGCAAGCTAAAAGCTGGCGTGAAGATTTTAGGTAACGGTCAAATCGAGAAAAAATTAACAGTAAAAGCACATAAATTCTCCTCTGCTGCAAAAGAAGCAATTGAAGCTGCTGGCGGTAAAACTGAGGTGATTTAATGTTTCAAACAATCTCCAATTTTATGCGCGTGGGTGATATAAGAAAAAAAATTATTTTCACCCTTCTTATGCTCATTGTTTTTCGTATCGGTACATTTATTCCCGTACCGAACGTTAACACCGATGTGTTAAAGCTCCAAGATCAAGTGAATGTATTTGGCGTTTTAAATACATTCGGTGGAGGAGCTCTACAAAACTTCTCTATTTTTGCGATGGGAGTTATGCCTTACATTACAGCATCCATCATTGTACAACTGTTACAGATGGATGTTGTTCCTAAATTTACGGAATGGTCTAAACAAGGAGAAGTTGGACGGCGTAAATTAGCTCAGTTTACCCGCTATTTTACGATTGTGCTTGGTTTTATTCAAGCATTTGGTATGTCTTACGGCTTCAATAATCTCGTAGGTGGATTATTAATAAAAAACCCTGGAATACCAACATATTTGCTAATTGCAACTGTGTTAACTGCAGGTACAGCATTTTTAATGTGGTTGGGAGAACAAATTACTGCTAAAGGTGTCGGAAACGGTATTTCCGTTCTTATCTTTGCAGGAATTGTTTCAGGCATCCCATCTACTCTTAACCAAATTTACGCACAGCAATTTGAAAATGCTGGCGAAGATTTGTTCTTAAGGATTGTTACAGTGCTTCTCATTGCGTTGGCTGTTATTGCAGTCATCGTCGGAGTTATTTATATGCAACAAGCGCTTCGGAAAATTCCGATTCAATATGCAAAGCGTTTAGAAGGACGTAGCTCAGTGGGTGGTCACTCTACTCATTTACCGCTTAAAGTAAATCCGGCAGGTGTTATTCCTGTTATCTTTGCGGTATCGTTTATTATTACTCCACCGACAATTGCATCGTTTTTCGGCTCTAATGATGTAACATTGTGGATTAGGAAAACATTTGATTATACACAACCAGTTGGTATGATTATATATGTGGCTTTAATTATTGCCTTTACGTATTTCTATGCATTTGTTCAAGTCAACCCGGAACAAATGGCGGAGAACTTAAAGAAGCAAGGTGGTTACATTCCAGGTATACGTCCAGGAAGAAATACGCAAGAGTATGTAACAAAAGTTCTTTATCGACTCACGTTTGTTGGTTCATTATTCTTAGCAGCAATCGCTGTTCTTCCTGTCTTCTTTATTAAATTTGCTGAACTGCCGCCTTCTGCTCAAATTGGGGGAACAAGCTTGCTTATCGTTGTCGGTGTTGCACTTGAAACGATGAAACAGCTTGAGAGTCAATTAGTAAAACGTCATTATAAAGGATTTATTAAGTAAGAGGTTTTGGGAATATTTATTCCCTTTACCTCATATAGAGCTGAGGGGGAACAATGATGAATTTAGTATTGATGGGGTTACCGGGTGCAGGAAAAGGTACTCAAGCGGAAAAAATTGTAGAGAAATATGGAATTCCCCATATTTCTACAGGTGATATGTTTCGCGCTGCGATTAAGGAAGGTACAGCGTTAGGATTGGAAGCTAAGTCATATATGGACCGAGGAGATCTTGTGCCTGATGAAGTGACAATCGGAATCGTTCGTGAACGCTTAAGCAAAGACGATTGTCAAAAAGGATTTTTGCTTGATGGGTTTCCACGAACAGTAACTCAAGCGGAGGCACTTGAAAATATTCTTGCTGAACTTAACCGCTCTATTGATTATGTTATCAACATCGATGTTGATAAAGATATTTTAATGGAGCGTTTAACGGGAAGACGTATTTGCAAAAATTGTGGTGCGACATATCATTTAGTGTTTAATCCGTCTGCTCAACCAGGTGTTTGCGACAAATGCGGCGGTGAGCTTTATCAACGCGCTGATGATAATGAAGAAACAGTGGCAAACCGTCTTGAGGTGAACTTAAAGCAAGCGAAACCATTGCTTGATTTTTATCAAGAAAAAGGCTACTTGCGCAATATTAACGGTCAGCAAGAAATCGATAAAGTATTCGAAGATATTAGCGAATTGCTCGGGGGCTTACAATAATGATTATTTGCAAAACCCCACGTGAAATTGAAATTATGCGTGAAGCTGGACGAATTGTCGCTTTAACTCATCAAGAATTAAAAAAGCACATTCAACCAGGAATTACAACGAAGGAGCTTGACCATATTGCTGAAAAAGTCATCCGCCAATATGGTGCTATTCCTTCCTTCAAAGGATATAATGGATTTCCTGGAAGTATTTGTGCTTCTGTGAACGAAGAATTGGTTCACGGTATTCCCGGTGACCGAGTATTAAAGGAAGGCGACATTATCAGCATTGATATTGGAGCTAAATATAACGGTTATCATGGTGATTCTGCCTGGACATACGCGGTCGGTAAAATTGCCGAAGAAACACAAAAGCTTCTTGAAGTAACAGAACAGTCGTTGTACAAGGGATTACAAGAAGCGAAACCAGGTGCTCGTCTATCTAATATTTCTCATGCTATTCAAACATACGTAGAGGCGCATAATTTTTCGATCGTCCGTGAGTATGTTGGGCATGGAATTGGTCAAGACTTACATGAGGACCCGCAAATTCCGCATTATGGTCCACCTAATAAAGGACCTAGACTGAGACCTGGAATGGTTTTATGCATCGAGCCGATGGTAAATGCGGGAAGCCGCTATGTACGGACACTTGAAGATAATTGGACAGTTGTTACAGTGGACGGTAAAATGTGTGCGCATTTTGAGCATACGATCGCTATCACCGAGACCGGTTATGAAATTTTGACGACCCTTTAATAGAAGGTGAGATGGTTGCCAAGAAAATGCTCACCGTGCCAAGTGGGGCAAATTGTGCAAATTACGCGCGGTCGTGATGCGGGACAGTATGCAGTAATCATTGATGTTATAGATGAACGCTTTGTCCTTCTTGCAGATGGAAGTAGACGTAAATTTGATTTTCCAAAGCGAAAAAATGTACAGCACATTCAGTTGCTTGATTACATTTCTTTGGAAGTTCAAAACAGCATTATGGAAACTGGTCGTGTGACAAACGGCAAATTGCGTTATGCATTAACGAAATTTGTCAATGAATATGTTACAAAGAAGGGAGAGCCGTTCAATGGCGAAGGACGATGTAATTGAAGTGGAAGGTACTGTTGTTGAAACGTTGCCAAATGCGATGTTTCGTGTAGAACTTGAAAATGGGCATACGGTTTTAGCGCATGTTTCTGGTAAAATTCGGATGCACTTCATTCGTATTTTACCTGGAGACAAAGTTACGGTAGAATTATCTCCGTATGATTTAACTCGTGGTAGAATTACGTATCGCTATAAATAATCAACACTCCGGACTAACAAGGAGGTAAGAACATGAAGGTCAGACCATCTGTTAAACCAATCTGCGAAAAATGCAAAGTTATTCGTAGAAGAGGAAAAGTAATGGTTATTTGCGAAAATCCAAAACATAAACAAAAACAAGGGTAATTTTTAAGGAGGTGTATGTAACATGGCACGTATTGCAGGTGTAGATATTCCTCGTGATAAACGTGTAGTTATTTCTTTAACATATATCTATGGTATCGGAAAACCAACTGCGCAAAAAATCTTAGCGGAAGCAGGTGTTTCTGAAGACACTCGCGTTCGTGATTTAACAGAGGAAGAATTAGGAAAAATCCGCGAGATTGTTGATCGTCTAAAAGTTGAAGGAGATCTTCGTCGCGAAGTATCTTTAAACATTAAACGTTTAATGGAGATCGGCTGCTATCGTGGTCTTCGTCATCGCCGCGGTTTACCAGTTCGCGGTCAAAATACGAAAAACAATGCTCGTACACGCAAAGGTCCACGCCGCACTGTAGCTAACAAGAAAAAATAATTGAGAAAAGGAGGTAAATGAACTAATGGCACGTAAAACAAATACACGTAAACGCCGCGTGAAAAAGAATATTGAATCTGGTATTGCTCACATTCGCTCTACATTCAACAACACAATCGTAACAATTACTGACGTTCATGGTAACGCAATTGCTTGGTCAAGTGCTGGTGCGTTAGGTTTTAAAGGTTCTCGCAAATCAACTCCATTCGCTGCGCAAATGGCTGCAGAAGCTGCTGCAAAAGCTTCTATGGAGCATGGCATGAAAACTGTTGAAGTAAACGTAAAAGGACCTGGCGCTGGTCGTGAAGCTGCTATCCGTGCGCTTCAAGCTGCTGGACTAGAAATTACATCGATTAAAGACGTTACTCCTGTACCACATAACGGATGCCGTCCGCCAAAACGTCGCCGTGTTTAATTTCTCTGTATAGAATTCGTATCCTTGTCAATAATGGGATATGATATATAAATTCTTGCAGAGAACATTAAACCAGTTGTTGTGCACATTCGGGAACTTATTCATGGGGGAATTTCGATTAGGCGCTTATCGTTTGATCGGGGTTTCGACGTTTTGAAGGAGGGTTATATAATGATTGAAATCGAAAAACCAAAAATCGAAACGGTTGAAATCAGCGAAGATGCCACATATGGCAAATTCGTCGTTGAACCGCTTGAGCGTGGATATGGTACAACTTTGGGTAACTCCTTACGTCGTATCCTATTATCCTCACTCCCTGGTGCCGCTGTAACATCTGTGCAAATAGATGGTGTATTGCATGAATTTTCAACAATTGAAGGCGTCGTAGAAGATGTAACAACAATTATTTTAAACCTTAAGAAACTTGCGTTAAAAATTTACTCTGACGAAGAAAAGACGCTCGAAATTGATGTACAGGGCGAAGGAGTTGTCACGGCTGCAGATATTACTCACGACAGCGATGTAGAAATTCTCAACCCAGACCTTCATATTGCTACGCTAGCAGAAGGCGGCCATTTGCGCATGAGAATGACTGCGAAGCGCGGACGTGGGTATGTTCCAGCTGATGCAAATAAACGCGAGGATCAGCCAATAGGTGTTATCCCTATCGATTCTATTTATACACCGGTATCACGCGTATCTTACCAAGTGGAAAATACACGTGTCGGTCAAGTGACAAACTATGATAAATTAACAATCGACGTATGGACAGATGGCAGCATCGGTCCAAAAGAAGCGATTGCACTTGGTGCGAAAATTTTAACAGAGCATTTAAATATTTTCGTTGGTCTTACTGATGAGGCGCAAAATGCGGAAATTATGGTAGAAAAAGAAGAAGACCAGAAAGAAAAAGTGCTGGAAATGACGATTGAAGAACTGGATCTTTCTGTACGTTCATATAACTGCTTAAAACGCGCCGGCATTAATACAGTTCAAGAGCTCGCTCAAAAAACGGAAGAAGATATGATGAAAGTGCGTAACCTAGGACGGAAATCTCTCGAAGAAGTAAAAGCGAAGCTAGAAGAGTTAGGTTTAGGATTACGCAAAGATGACTAGTTAACTTTTTGATTAACTAGGCATTTTCATGTTACAAGTCATTTAATAATAAAGGAGGGACATCTTATGTCTTACAGAAAATTAGGACGTACGAGCGCTCAACGCAAAGCGTTACTTCGTGACTTAGTTACTGATTTAATCATTAATGAGCGCATTGAAACTACTGAAGCTCGTGCAAAAGAATTGCGTTCAGTAGTAGAGAAAATGATTACGTTAGGCAAACGTGGCGACTTACATGCTCGCCGTCAAGCAGCTGCTTTCGTTCGCAAAGAAGTAGCAAATACAGAAACAGGCCAAGACGCAATCCAAAAATTATTCAGTGACATTGCACCACGTTATCAAGATCGTCAAGGCGGTTACACTCGCATTATGAAACTTGGCCAACGCCGTGGCGATGGTGCTCCAATGGTCATTATTGAGTTAGTTTAATAGCAACACTATAAGGGCGAGACAGTTTAATCAAACTGGATCTATGCCCTTTTTTTTATTTCTCTTTTTCGCTAACTATAGTAGAGTAGAGAATAGAAAGCGAAGAGTTGAGAGGAGGTCAGTTATGAGAGAGATTGCTGTATCAGTCGAGAACGTTTCTTTTAAATATCCGAATGAAGCCAACTATGCTGTCAAAAATGTCAGCTTCTACGTTCAAGAAGGCGAATGGTTGGCCATTGTTGGGCATAATGGCTCTGGAAAATCGACAATTGCTAAATTATTGAATGGCTTATTGAGACCGGAAAGCGGTGTCATCAAAATATTTAGTACAGAGTTAAATGAGACGACGATTTGGGAGATTCGCAAGCGGGTTGGAATGGTATTTCAAAACCCGGATAATCAATTTGTTGGTACTACCGTTCAGGACGACGTTGCTTTTGGACTTGAGAATAACGGTGTTCCTCGCGACGAGATGGTGGAAAGAGTGGATGAAGCGATTCGACTCGTGAAAATGGAAGAGTTTTTAGAACAAGAACCGCACCATCTTTCCGGCGGACAAAAGCAAAGAGTAGCGATTGCCGGTATTATTGCTTTACAGCCCGATATTATTATTTTAGATGAAGCTACATCCATGCTTGATCCGAAAGGGCGTAATGAAGTGCTGGAAACGGTGAGAGATTTAAAGAAGAAACAAAAGATCACCGTGATTTCGATTACGCATGACCTTGAGGAAGTAGTAAAAGCAGACAGGGTTATCGTAATGAACAAGGGCGAAGTTTTGACTCAAGGGACACCAGAAGAAATATTTTTATTAGGAGAACAACTTGAGAAAATTGGGTTAGATCTTCCTTTTACTGTAAAACTTAGCAATGAGTTAAAGGGAGCGGGTTTCCCATTGACTACGGATCATTTAACTGCAGAGGGGTTGGTGGAAGAGTTATGGACATTGTATTCAAAGATGTAGAGCATCGGTATCATACCAACACCCCTTTTGAACGACGGGCATTATATAATATGAATTTATCGATTGCCAGCGGTTCTTACGTTGCTATCATTGGTCATACCGGCTCGGGGAAATCAACACTTTTACAGCATCTCAATGGTTTACTCCAACCAACAAACGGCACAGTGCATATTGGTGATCAAATCATTACAAATGCCAAAAAACCAAAACACTTAAAACCGTTACGCAAGAAAGTAGGAATCGTGTTCCAATTTCCAGAGCATCAGCTTTTTGAGGAAACGGTAGAAAAGGATATTTGTTTCGGCCCTGTGAATTTCGGAATTCCAGAAGAACAGGCGAAAAAAATGGCAAGAGAATTGCTTCCATTAGTAGGTCTTCCTGAAGAAGTGTTAACAAAGTCGCCTTTTGAGTTAAGCGGGGGGCAAATGAGGAGAGTAGCCATTGCCGGAGTGCTTGCGATGGAACCGGAAGTCATTGTATTAGATGAGCCGACAGCCGGCTTAGATCCACAGGGACGAAAAGAAATTATGGAAATGTTTTACCGCTTACATCAAGAGAAGAAGTTAACAACGATTTTAGTTACTCATAGTATGGAAGATGCAGCAAAATATGCCGATGAAATTGTTGTCATGCACCGAGGTACTGTAGTGAAAACGGGAACTCCTAAAGAAATTTTCCGTGAGCCAAATACTTTGTTGGAAATAGGGTTAGATGTGCCAGAGACGATTTTATTCCAGAAGAAATTGGAAGAAAAGTTTGGGGTAACCATCGACTCTCCATGTTTAACGATGGAAGAAATTGTTGAAGAAGCGAAAAAGCTATTTGCCAAGGTGAGGAAAAATGATGAATAGTATGATTATCGGTAAATATGTTCCTGGTACATCGATTGTTCATCGAATGGATCCGCGTTCGAAATTAATCATGGTCTTTTTCTATGTCTTTATCGTTTTTTTAGCGAATAATGTTGAAACTTATGCCGTTTTAATGATTTTTACTTTTAGTCTCATATTATTGTCTCGTATTCCGCTTTCTTTCATCATCAGAGGCTTGAAACCGATTTTTTTGGTCATTTTATTTACATTTTTGCTTCATTTATTCATGACGAAAGAAGGGGAACTATTGTATAGACTGGGATGGTTTGAAATTTATGAACAGGGTGTCAAACAAGGTGTTTTTATTTCCCTTCGCTTTCTGTCATTAATTATTGTAACGACGTTGCTGACATTAACGACGACGCCAATTGAAGTCACAGACGGAGTAGAAAGTCTCCTCTCACCATTAAAAAAATTCAACATGCCGATACATGAGTTAGCGCTGATGATGTCGATTTCTTTGCGTTTTATCCCAACATTAATGGAGGAGACCGATAAAATTATGAAAGCTCAGACTGCCCGAGGAGTCGATTTCTCAGGCGGCTCTTTTCAGGAAAGAATAAAAGCGATTGTGTCGCTGCTTGTTCCATTGTTTATCAACTCTTTTAAGCGGGCTGAGGAATTAGCTACTGCTATGGAAGCGCGCGGATATCGTGGGGGAGAAGGAAGAACGAAATTTCGTTTATTAACGTGGAAAACTGCCGATACTGCGTTAATAGTTTCACTCATTTTATTGGCAATCATATTGTTTATACTACGGTCATAATGGGGAATGAACGATGCAAAGGTTGAAATGTACAATTGCTTATGATGGAACGAACTTTGCCGGCTATCAAATTCAACCGAATAAGCGCACAGTGCAAGGTGAATTGGAACGTGCTTTAGCAACGATGCATAAAGGACAGTCCATTCGTGTTTTCGCATCTGGAAGAACCGATGCGGGAGTTCATGCGCATGGGCAGGTTGTTCATTTTGATTCTCCAATGACGATTCCGGGGGCCGGATGGTTAAAAGCATTGAACGCTTTGCTGCCAGACGATATTGTTGTTAAAGAAGTCGAGAAAGTAGATTCCTCGTTTCACGCTCGATTCAGCGCTGCGTCTAAAGAGTATCGCTATAAAGTAAGAATTGCAAAAGAAAAGGATGTGTTCTCCCGTAACTATGCTTTTCATTTTCCATATCCGCTTAACTATGATGCAATGAAGGAAGCATTGCAATTTGTTGTTGGGACACATGATTTCACAAGTTTTTGTTCGGCAAAAACGGAGACAGAAGATAAAGTGCGCACGATTTACGAAGCTGATTTTGTTATCTCAGACAGCGAGCTAATATTTAAATTCGTGGGAAATGGTTTTCTTTATAATATGGTGCGTATTCTTGTCGGAACGATGCTTGATGTTGGACAAGGAAAGATTCATCCAGCCGACATTCCTGCAATCATAAAAGGGAAGGATCGCCGTTTAGCGGGCAAAACAGCCCCTAGTCATGGTTTATATTTATGGAAAGTTTATTATGACAACTAATCCAGGTGTAACATTTTCTTGACATTGGTATTTTAAAGAGATATTATATCATATGGTATGTATTTTAACCCCACGATTAGCCCCGGAAAATAATCGTGTTGAAATAAATATAACCCATTCGTTTCATTTTTTATTTTAGGAGGGAAAACAATGCGTACAACTTACATGGCGAAGCCAAATGAAGTAGAACGTAAATGGTACGTTGTTGACGCTGCAGGCAAAACGTTAGGTCGTCTTGCAAGCGAAGTTGCTGCAATTTTACGCGGTAAACACAAACCAACTTTCACACCACATGTTGATACTGGTGATCACGTAATCATCATTAATGCTGAGAAAATTGAGTTGACTGGTAAAAAATTAACTGACAAATTATACTATCGCCACAGCTTACATCCAGGCGGATTAAAAGTAAGAACAGCGCTTGAAATGCGTACGAACTATCCAGAAAAAATGCTTGAGCGAGCAGTTCGCGGCATGCTTCCAAAGGGTCGCCTTGGCCGTCAAATGTTTAAAAAATTACATGTTTACAGAGGAAGCGAACATCCACATCAAGCACAAAAACCAGAAGTTTACGAACTTCGCGGATAATCTATTAAGGAGGGTATTATTTTGGCACAGGTACAATATTATGGCACAGGCCGTCGTAAAAGCTCTGTTGCGCGCGTACGTTTAGTTCCTGGCGACGGACGCATCGTAATCAATGGTCGTGATATTAAAGACTATATCCCATTCGAAGCGTTAATTGAAGTAGTTAAGCAGCCATTAGTATTAACTGAGACTTTAGGCAGCTATGATGTATTAGTAAATGTAAAAGGTGGCGGTTTCTCTGGTCAAGCAGGCGCAATCCGTCACGGTATCGCTCGCGCTTTATTACAAGTTGACCCAGAATACCGTCCAACATTAAAACGTGCAGGCTTATTAACTCGTGACGCTCGTGTGAAAGAGCGTAAGAAATACGGTCTTAAAGGCGCTCGTCGTGCACCACAATTCTCAAAACGCTAATATCAAATGTTTCTTCTTTATCAATCTCAGCCATTGCGGCTGGGATTTTTTGTTTTCTTTATGTACGCATGATTGAGATGAGACGGTAGGAAACTACATCTCAAAGGAGCGTGAAATAGATGAATGTGATTACTTCTTTTAAAGAGAAAAAACGGGAAAAGGAAATCGCTTATGAACGAAAAATGCTCCGGGAACTATCGTTAGAGCAACTGAAAAAACGGGTACACGAATATTTTGCGGATTTCTATCGCACTCACCGTGTTTTTCCTTCGTCTGTTGAAGATAGTTGTGTAGATATTGCGATTGAAGCTTTTTTGCTTGGGGCAAGCTATAGCCGTTTTGGTTATTATGGTGAACCGGTCACAATGGTAAGGCACCGTTGTACAAAAGAGGAAAAATATTTAGTCGACACATTGTTTGATGTTTTGTGTTTTTGGGGAAATATTGATGATGCACTTATTAATGAATCGCTATATTATGCATGTGAACATTATGTGGAAAGCTGGTGGATAGAAGGCTTTGAAAAAGGAAGAAAACGTTGGCGTTTAAAATTGCATTAATGTATGTTCTATTTTCTCTGCTTGTTCCATATAAGATAGAGAAGGGGAAAAGCAGGGGGAGAAACGATGAACAAAAAAATAAAAATGATTGGTTTTGTCATTGGTTTTATCATTTTGATGGTTTTACTTCAATATAAGTTTACTGATAACAGTTCATGGAAATCATGGAATCTTCCGCTCTCAGGAAGAATCATTATTTTAGACCCGGGGCATGGCGGTCCTGATGGTGGCGCGGTCGGAGAAGAAGTGGTCGAAAAAAATGTAGCTTTAAACATAGCGTTAAAATTGCGCGACTACTTACAACAGCAAGGGGCATTAGTTGTGATGACACGTGAAGGGGACAATGATTTAGCTTCAAAGGATACAAAAGGTTACAGCAGGCGGAAAATCGAGGATTTGCAAAAGAGAGCAGAGTTTATTAATGAGTCAGAAGCAGATTTATTCATCAGCATTCATTTAAATGCGATCCCATCTCCGCGATGGCGTGGAGCACAAACATTTTATTATGCCTCCTTTGTGGAAAATGAACGGATTGCGAAATTTATTCAAGCGGAACTTCGGAGAAATCTTGAAAATACGAACCGTTTAGCGAAACCAATTAATGGAGTGTATTTATTAAAGTACGCCAAAAAACCGGGTGCGCTTGTCGAAGTCGGTTTTTTATCTAACTATGATGAGCGGCAGCTTCTATCTTCTGAAGATTACCAAACGAAAGTGGCGGCATCGATATACAAAGGAATTTTAAGATATTTTTCAAATGAAAAAAATCCCCCAAACTAGGGGGCTTTTGTTTTGCTTGAAGTCATCAACAACCGGATTATTTCCATAGAAAAAATAGATTATGTTATATTAGAAATATGAAAACGACTACATAAAAGGATTGGTGATAAACCGTGTTAACAGAACAAAAAGTGACAGAAATTTTGGAAAACATAAAAGATCCGTTCTTACATAAAACATTTAAAGAAACAAATGCTATTCAAGAAATCAAAATAAAAGAGGATAAAGGACATGTAAGCGTCAAAATTGCTTTGGCGAAAACAGGCACTGCTGAGCAGCTCCAAGTACAAAATACAGTTGTACAGCTGTTAAAAAATGCGGGTGCAGAAACGGTAGGATTGCGATTTACGAGCTTGTCTTCAGAAGAACTAGCGAAACATCAAGGAGAGTTAAAACAAACTACCTATATTGCCATTGCGAGCGGAAAAGGCGGGGTAGGAAAATCGACTGTTTCCGTCAATCTTGCTGTATCCCTTGCACGGCTTGGAAAAAAAGTCGGGCTTATCGATGCGGATATTTACGGTTTCAGTATTCCAGATATGATGGGAATAGTGGAAAGACCCGTTGTTCGCGGTGAAAAAATTATTCCTGTGGAGCGTTTTGGCGTAAAAGTGATTTCTATGGGCTTTTTTGTGGAAGATAATGCGCCTGTTATTTGGCGCGGACCGATGTTAGGAAAGATGCTAAACAATTTCTTTAAGGAAGTGGAGTGGGGAGAATTAGATTATTTATTATTAGATTTACCGCCCGGAACAGGAGATGTAGCACTAGATGTACATTCCATGTTACCTGCGTGTAAAGAAATTATCGTTACTACTCCTCACCCAACGGCAGCATTTGTTGCAGCGAGAGCAGGGGCGATGGCGCTTCGCACAGAGCATGAAATCATTGGTGTCATTGAAAATATGTCTTATTTTGAAAGCAAACTAACCGGGGAGAAAGAATATGTATTCGGAAAAGGCGGCGGCAAGAAGCTCGCTGAAGAATTGCAAACAGAGCTTTTAGGACAGCTGCCGTTGCAGCAGCCTGATTGGAATGAAGAAGACTTTGCTCCTTCGGTATATGCGGAAGATCACCCAATCGGAAAAATTTATATGGATATTGCCCGCAAAATCACTGAGAAAATTTCTTAAAAGAAAGCTGGGTGAGATAAGGGTCAGACTTCTCTTACATATTTTAGAGAGTCGGACCCTTATCAGGACAAATTAAAGAAAGAAGTCTTCCGCTTTAAGCGGTTGTACTAGCTGCCCCCTTGTCCTCCGCCCGTATCTTCGCTGCCTTCCCCGCCTTCTTCTCCTTCTTGTTCTTCATCTTTCTTTTTTGTTCCTTGCATATCTTCAGCTGCTTTAATAAGAAGATCTTGAATCTTTGCCTTAAATAATGGGCTTTCAAATGTTTCTGTCATTACTTGTTGAAGATGGGTGCGAAATTCTTTGCTTTTTAACACGGTTATCATCGATTTTTCTACTTCCGGATTTTTTAAAATGTCGATGATCATCGCTTGATATTCTGGGTCTTTCATTAACGCTTTCAACATTTTTTCTTGTTCTGTCTTTAAGCTTTGTGCAAAGCTTTCAGCGAATTTAGGGTCTTCGAACATTTTTTTCCAAAAATCTGCACCTTTTTTAGATGTGAGTGCTTGTTCAACGGTTTGTTTAACAACGGCTTGGTCCATGATAAGTTCCTGTTTCACTTTTTCATCTTTCATAATTTCTTTAATCGCTTTCTTTCCCTCATCCGTTTTTAATATATCAACAATCATCTTTTTTGTTTGATCGTAATCAGGTGGGGGAGGACTTGGCTCTTGAGGAGCACAAGCGCTAAGGAGAAGAAAATAATTCAATAAGAGGAGCGATGTCCATTTTATCATGCGAAATAAGCTCCTTTCTGCAAAGATCCTTATCCTTAATATGAATGTTAGAGAAAAAAATATACATCGGTCTGATTAATGTCTGGCTTTTTCAATAAGTGATTGATAAAATTTTTAAAGGAAATATTAGAACAGTAATGGAGGACTTGACTGTGAACAGCCGTAAATGGGTTCGTTTATTTCTGACAACATTAATCATCGGGGGAATTACAACAGGAATTACTGGTTTTGCAGTAAGATGGAGTGAATATAAAGAACTTTTCTTAGAAATGAATTTCGGAGAAATTTTTGCCGTTTTGCTTTGGTTAATTGGTGTTGGCTTTATTTTCAGTATTATTAGCCAAATGGGGTTTTTTGCTTATTTGACGGTTCATCGCTTTGGCTTAGGAATCTTTCGTTCCGTTTCCCTTTGGAATTCAGTACAACTCGTATTCATTGCATTTGTGTTGTTTGACTTAATTTATTTCCGATATCAAATTTTTGCGAAAGAAGGCGAGTCGATTGTCAGCTATGTATTGATTGCTTTGTTTATTTTCTTATTTGGACTCGTTGTAGCATATATTAAACGTTCGCAAACAAATAAGGAAGCTTTTGTTCCAGCTTTGTTTTTTATGGTCGTAGTCACAGTTATTGAATGGTTTCCGGTATTGAGAATTAACGAAAAGGATTGGCTATATTTAATGTTATTCCCGCTGCTAGTCTGCAATGCTTATCAACTGCTTATACTTCATAAATTAACAGGCACGAAAAAATAAGGATCTGACTCCCTCTAACAATAATGTTGATAGGGGGAGATCCTTTATTTATTAATTGATTTCCTGAGCATTTGTTTTTGCATCTGCAAGCAATTCAGAAATGGATGCATTTTGATAGCCATGTTTTTTCATTTGGCTAATGATTTGCGGCAGTGCTTCTAATGTTTGTTTTGCCGAGTCAGAGGCATGAAGCAAAATAATATCTCCACCTTCGATATTTTCTACTACATTATTGACAATCATACCCACTCCTGGATTAAGCCAATCTTTTGAATCGATACTCCAATGAACAACCGTATATCCTAAAGAGTCAGCAATTTTTAAAACTTTTTTATTAAAATTGCCGCCCGGTGGCCTTAAAAGGGTAACATTTTTTATCCCGAGCATATTAAATACTTTTTGTGCTTGAAGCAAGTCTTTTCTTATTTTGGCATCTTCAAGTTCTGTATAGTTTATGTAGTTGTATCCCATACTCCCGATTTCATGTCCGTCTTCTTTAATTCGTTTAACAATGGTTGGATGTCTTTCCGCCCAGGAAGCAGACAAGAAAAAAGTAGCGTTTTTTATGCCGTGTTTCTTTAAGGTGTCAAGAATGGGAATTGCTTTTTCATCGCCCCAACTAATATCAAATGTTAAAGAAATCTCATTTTTCCTTTTTTCCGCTTTATAAACAGCTTTTGGACCAGTAGGAGTTGAAAAGGCCGGGTTATTTTTCTGTTGAATGTATAAAATGGAAGCAGTAAAAAATGCAGCAATGACGATAATGAATGTTTTTTTTAATACGTGACCGTTTAATACATAAAAAAAGTTCATTGTTCTTCCCCCTCGTCCTAAATCTTCCTCGTGAACATCTTATGCTTGTTCCATAGATTTATGAAAAGTATTTCATAAAATAAATTGAAATGGTAATAATTAGATTAAAGAAAAAGCGAGGTGCAGTAATGTTAGGTTTTTTAGTGACACAAAATGAGATAAAAGAACTTCGTTATTTGTTGAAGCGGGAAATGGAGGAAATTCTCTTTGATATTCAAGATTCACGAATGGATCAAGTTGTAAAGCAAGCATTGGAAGAGCGATATCGTATATTATTTAAACTTTTTATTAGGATCGCTTCACCAAGTGAGTGCAAAAAGTATATTTTTCCGAAAAAAATATACAAAAAGTATTGACATGTAATTTAAGCAGTGATATATTTATAAGCGTCGTCGAGATGATAATAAAAAATTGAGATGACACGAAAAATAGTATTGACAAAACGATTTTGTTTATATTATCATAAAGAAGTCGTTTGTCAATGTTCTTTGAAAACTGAACAAAACGAAGCGTCTACGTCAATGAACGATGAGTTAGATATTAAACTTTCTATGGAGAGTTTGATCCTGGCTCAGGACGAACGCTGGCGGCGTGCCTAATACATGCAAGTCGAGCGGACCAAAGGGAGCTTGCTCCCTGAGGTTAGCGGCGGACGGGTGAGTAACACGTGGGCAACCTGCCCTGCAGACTGGGATAACTTCGGGAAACCGGAGCTAATACCGGATAACACCGAGAACCGCATGGTTCTTGGTTGAAAGGCGGCTTCGGCTGTCACTGCAGGATGGGCCCGCGGCGCATTAGCTAGTTGGTGAGGTAACGGCTCACCAAGGCGACGATGC
>NZ_QLMH01000017.1 GCF_003259935.1 Paranoxybacillus vitaminiphilus
GAGGGTATGGATACCGAAACAACGCACATCTTTTCTTGCGCATCCGCCTAGAAACGGGAGGGAAATTTGTCACCCCCGACTTTTGGTGATGAACCAATTATGTTTCATCAAAGAAATATGACATGTTGACCAGTGTTAACATTACGATACGATAGGACGCTTGAGAAAGCGAAAAGAATCAGTAACTATCATCCCGATTAAAGAATATGGGGATTATCAAGTATACTTATTAGTAGAATTATAGAGATAAAATCATAAGGAAAATGCCGGAAAGAAGTAATAAAATTGTTTAACATTCGTCCGATGTGTTCAATTTGCGGCAAGAACATCGAAGGAAATGCACTTGTATATATCCAGATGAGATACCCTGAACGCAGGGGAATAACGGAAATTAAAGCATATATACAAAATGAAGGGAAAATCATTTGTGAAAATTGTTTTAGCATTTATAGTCATAAAAGTACAAATGCACAATGAGGAATGTGGAAAGTCACTGTTTATTTTCTATTAACATGTTCACCGAAAAGTCTCTTACCTCTAAACAACGTGTAGGTGGAAGAGGTTCATTGTTGTTGCAAAATCAAAATGGAAGGGTACATGCAGTAATTTTTAAAAAAGCTTCGCGTAATCCTAAAGTATGGTGTGTGGATTTTTGGGAGATTTCTATATTCAATTGAGAGATTTTACCGTGATCAAAGGAGTCGGTTGTTATGACCATTCATGAATACGAAATTGTTTCCATCAACGTAGGGAAACCGAAAACACTCGTTTTTGAAGGAAAAGAGTTGTCGACAGGTATTTATAAAAATCCTGTTCATGGACCTGTCTTTTTATCTTTTTTGAATTTTGAAGGCGATCGTCAGGCGGATGCTGTTCATCATGGCGGCAAAGATAAAGCGGTATGCGTTTATCCATATGATCATTATGCATATTGGGAGAAGGAGCTTGGGCGGAAGCTGGAAGAGGCGGCGTTTGGCGAAAATTTGACAGTAAAAGGCTTAGTGGAAGAGGACGTTTGTATCGGGGATCTGTTTCAGTTGGATGAAGCGGTCGTTCAAGTGAGCCAGCCGCGGCAGCCTTGCCATAAGCTGGCGAAAAAGCACAACGTAGAAGATTTGCCGATTCGTGTGCAGAACACAGGATATACCGGTTTTTATTTTCGGGTGCTGAAAGAGGGCTGGGTCACAAGAGAGTCCCGCCTGCAGCTATTAAGCCGTCATCCGCTTGGAGTAACCATTTCATTTGCGAACCATATCAAGTATCACGATAAATATAACCGAGAAGGCATTGAACGAATACTGGGTGTTCCAGAATTATCGGAAAGCTGGCGGACAACGTTGTTGAAACGTCTAAATCAGTAGTAAAAATACCTTACTCCTTTTCTGACTTTCTAGAAGAATACTTAAAATGTTCAAAAACTTAGTTTCTTTTTTTAAGTTTTCTGATTATAATAATGAATAAGAACATTTTTTCATATTAAAATGAAATTTTGAAACATTATAATAAGATTAAACAATACGGCAGGGTGAAACTATGGAAAACAATAAGTTATTGCAAATCGTCGAGGCGGCCAAATTATATTATCAGCTTGATTACAATCAGCAGGACATTGCCAAAAAGTTGGGCATTTCACGTCCTACCGTGTCCCGGTTGCTTCAGCAGGCAAAAAAGATGGGGGTTGTCAAAATTGAAATTATCGATCCGTCGGAAACGCTAGAAGAATTAGCAGAACAATTGAAAGAGAAGTATCAATTAAAAAAGGTTTTTGTCGCCGCTGCATCGCAAAATGAAGATGCCGCTGTCAAAGCGGCGATTGGAAAACGAGCAGCCGATTTTTTATATGAAACCGTAAGCGATGGTGACATCATCGGCGTGACATGGGGGAGAACCCTTTACAATGTTGCGCTCGGGCTAAAACATAAACCGCTCAAAGATGTCGAAGTCGTCCAATTAAAAGGTGGAGTAAGCCATTCCAAGATCAATACATATGCATCGGAAATCGTTTATTTATTTGGAAAAGCATTTGATACCATCCCTCAACACCTGCCTCTGCCTGTTATTGTTGATCATATGGCGGTCAAAAAAGCGCTCGAAGCCGATCGGCACATTCAAAAATTGTTGGAAATGGGGAAAAGAGCCAATATTGCCCTTTTTACGGTTGGCAGCGTGAACTTTGATTCGTTATTATTTCAATTAGGATATTTCAGCGATGAAGAATTGGAAATGTTGTCGAGGGAAGCAGTAGGGGATATTTGTTCCCGATTTTTTGATAAAGATGGAAAAATTGTCAGCGAAAGTTTGAATGAACGAACAATCGGAATTGATTTAAGTGAATTGCAAAAGAAAGAAAAGTCTATTCTTGTTGCTGGCGGAACAAATAAACTCCAAGCGATTAAAGGAGCATTAAAAGGAAAATACGCCAATATCTTAATTACGGATCAATACACAGCCAGAGCATTGCTAGATAAATAGATGAAAAATATCCACTTTCATAGGAAATAACCGGTGCTGTCCCAATTTATTTAGAGGAATGTGCTGAGCTTTAGTTCCCGGAAATCTTGGGCGGAACAATTTTCTTGAAGTTTCAACTTTTTTAGTATCCGTTTTCGAGCGGTTTTGAGCAAAATTCTGAATGAAATTTTGATAAATCCCTCCAGAAAAAATCATTTATTTTTGACGAAATTAGCAAAAATAATGAAATCGTTTTACTTTTTTTCGATTTGATGTTCACATTTGTTCAAACACCTGTTATAGTTATGGTGAACGCGATCGCGAATGAATCAAAAAAGAAGGGTGGCGGCGAAAAAAGTTTACTGATTGAGTGAGCTTTTTGAAAACGTTGTCACTATCTCATCTGGAGGGAATGACATCATGAGATTTTTATTTTTTGCAACGGGTTTGCTGCTCGTATTTATTTTGGCTTATCTTGTAAGCAATGACAAAAAGAATATCCGTTATAAGGCAATTTTATCTATGATTGCCGTTCAAATCATTCTTACGTTTGCCTTGCTGAATACGAAAGCAGGTATTTTCATCATCGGTTTTATTTCAAGAATGTTTAACAAACTGATTGAGCTGGGTATACAAGGCGTGGATTTTGTTTTTGGCGGTTTAGAAAACGAAAAGATGTCTTCATTTTTCCTTGATGTGTTATTGCCGATTATTTTTATTTCGATCCTTATTGGGATCTTAAACTATTTTAAAATATTACCTGTTATTATTAAATATGTCGGTCTGGCATTAAGCAAAATAAACGGAATGGGGAAATTGGAAAACTATATTGCTCTTTCATCCGCCGTATTGGGACAGTCCGAAGTTTTTTTGACAACGAAAAAGCAAATCGGGCTCGTATCGAAAACACGTCTTTATACGTTGTGCACTTCCGCTATGAGTGCCGTTAGCATTGCCATCGTTGGTTCATATATGACGATGATTGAGCCAAAGTATGTTGTCATTGCCATCATACTGAATATCCTTTCGGCTTTAATCATTGCTAATATTGTGAATCCTTACGAAATTACGGATGAAGAAGATTTATTGATCGTGGAAGAAGAGCATAAAATGAGCTTTTTCCAAATGCTTGGTGAAAGCATCATGGATGGTTTGAAAGTTGCTGTGATTGTGGCGGCTATGTTAATCGGATTTATCGCTTTAATCAACCTTATCGATTATGTATTCACGCTCATTTTCCATGTTTCATTCCAGACGATATTAGGATACATCTTTGCGCCAATTGCCTTTTTAATGGGAATTCCTTGGGATGAAGCAGTCAAAGCGGGCAGTATTATGGCGACAAAATTAGTAACGAATGAATTTGTTGCGATGTTGAATTTTAAAGATATCGCTGGAACATTATCCGAGAAAACGGTTGGAATTGTATCTGTATTTCTTGTGAGTTTCGCTAACTTCAGTTCCATCGGGATTATCACAGGCGCTGTGAAAGCTCTTGACACAAAACAAGGGGATGTCGTAGCGAAATTCGGTATGAAACTTTTATATGGTTCAACACTCGCTTCCATGCTATCGGCAACAGTTATGGGTTTATTTTTATAAAATCGCTTTGTTTGTATCCTGCAATAATTGAGGTTCAATCTATCCTAATGCTTGCCGACAGGTGATTGCGGAATTTTTTGATCCTAATATGCCGGCTATTTTAACCAATTTGAAAGGGGATATTCAAGAAACAACAGTGAAGGAATTACTTCCGTTTGCTTTTTCATACGAAGAGATATGATATTAAAGAAAGAACGGACCAAAAATCAGCCTGACACTGACCCGCTTTTTTGAGACGCAGAAAAACATGTAAACGGCCTGCTTTTTGAAACTCTACAAGAAACAGATGGTTTCATTTTTCGTGAATTCGAATTGAATATTAAATGATGAAATGATTCGAAAACACTTCCAAAAATCGATTTCGTTATACATTCGATTCAGGAGGTGTTTTTCTTTCGTTCATTTTCTTAGGGATCTCAGAAAAGCAAAGGTGTTTTTGAGACATTGTTACATTTTGCTGCAAAATGTCTATGCATTCAATGATTTCGAGCGTGTATGAACCGGAAAATCCAGATTATCCAATTATGCAAAAGCAAATGAAATACGGTGGCGGTCTTGTTTCTTTTGGAATTAAGGAAAACAAACAACGTTAAGTCAAATTACCATTAAATGCTGAAGAGCCTAAATTCCTTAAAGACGTGGAGGGATCGGGCTTTTTGTTTTTGACGGAAAAATTTTTTCAAAAACTTATTGACAGATTTTCTCTATGGAAATAGTATAAAAATGAAAGTTGGTTTAAGGAAAAATTTTTTGTTCATTCAATAAGTGTTTTCTCAAACCATATTTGAAAATAGGTTTTTGTCACACTTTTTGCTTCGCGGCATATGTTAACAGTATTGCGGGAAAGAGAAAAATTTTTTTAAACTAAAAGTTGCATTGGACCAAATTTTATAGTTTTGTACAAAAAGAGGAGGGACGTCCATGTTCAAAAAATGGTTGCTTATGATTACAAGCATTGTATTGTTTTCTGTCGTTGGAGCCGGCTGCGCTAGTTCGGACGAAACGGAAAAACAGGAAGGAAAAATTGTCGTTACAACAACAATCGGGCAAATTGCTGATATTGTGAAAAATGTAGGCGGAGAGCATGTGGAAGTCACGGCGTTAATGGGACCTGGAGTGGATCCGCATCTATACCAAGCATCACAAGGGGATATTCAAAAATTAAGCAAGGCAGATATGATTTTTTACAACGGATTGCATTTAGAAGGAAAAATGGGAGAAATTTTTGAAAAAATGGCGAAAAATAAGCCAACGATTGCGGTAGCGGAAGTGATTCCTAAGGACAAATTGATCAAAAGTCAAAGCGGGACGAATGCTTATGATCCGCACGTCTGGTTTGATATCGATCTTTGGTCATATGCGGTGAAAGAGGTACGTGACGAGTTAAGTAAGTTTGATCCAAAACATCAACAGGATTACAAGAAAAATGCGGATGAATATCTTAAAAGCCTGCAGGACGTAAAAACTTATGCCCAACAGCAAATCGTGCAAATTCCGGAACAAAGCCGGGTTCTGATTA
Source organism: Paranoxybacillus vitaminiphilus (assembly GCF_003259935.1). GTDB lineage: Bacteria > Bacillota > Bacilli > Bacillales > Anoxybacillaceae > Paranoxybacillus > Paranoxybacillus vitaminiphilus. The sequence continues at coordinate 5,573 of NZ_QLMH01000017.1, forward strand.
CCGCTCATGATGCGTTCGGTTATTTTGGCCGCGCTTACGGAATCGAAGTCAAGGGGCTTCAAGGGTTAAGCACAGATTCTGAATATGGGTTGAAAGACGTGCAATCATTAGTTGAGACGATTGTATCGCGAAACATTAAAGCGGTATTTATTGAAAGCAGCATTTCCGAAAAGTCGATCAAGGCGGTTGTTGAAGGGGCGAAAAAACGCAATCATAAGGTAACGATCGGCGGTCAGTTATTCTCCGATGCAATGGGAGAAGAAGGAACGGAAGAAGGAACATATATCGGTATGTACAAACATAATATTGATACAATTGTTTCGGCATTGAAGTAAAGTGGAACTTCATCATATTGATATTAGTTGAACTTATCGCACTTCTAGCGTCCATTATGAGGCTGACTCAAAATCCAAGGGTCAGACCCTTATGAGCCAGCCTCTCTTATGGACGATTAGAACGGGATAAAAAGGAGGAATCAAGATGAATCCGGTAACAGTGGAAAATGTAACGGTGGCGTATCACAGCAAGCCGGTTTTGCAAGAAGTGAGCTTTTCAGTGCCGGAAGGAAAATTAATTGGCATTATTGGTCCAAACGGAGCGGGAAAGTCGACGCTGATTAAGGCGGTTTTAGGTCTTGTGCCGCGTGCATCAGGTGATGTCTATATATATGGAAAACCGTACAAACAACAACGAAAACTTGTCGGATATGTTCCACAGCGCGGTTCGGTTGATTGGGATTTTCCAACGAACGCTTTAGATGTTGTCTTGATGGGAAGATATGGCCATATCGGCTGGTTTAAACGCCCAAGCAAAAAAGATGTTGAATTCGCTATGTCTTGTTTAGAAAAAGTCGGCATGAAAGAATATGCCAATCGGCAAATCAGCCAGCTCTCAGGCGGACAGCAGCAGCGCGTCTTTTTAGCGCGCGCTTTAGCGCAAGATGCAACCGTTTATTTTATGGATGAACCGTTTGTCGGGGTCGATGCAGCGACAGAAAAAGCGATTATTTCTTTGCTAAATGAGCTAAAAGCTCAAGGAAAAACCGTGCTTGTTGTGCATCACGATCTGCAAACGGTGAAAGAATATTTTGATTGGGTGCTGTTGCTAAATATGCGAAAAATTGCGATTGGGCCAACGGAGGAAACATTTACGCTTGAAAATTTACAAAAAACATATGGCGGCCGCCTGACTTTCCTTCATCAACAACACGCCATTGTCAACCAACAATAGGAGTGATCGTCAATGAGTGAAACACTCGTTTCCATATGGACAGATGCCAATACACAGTGGGTGTTAATCGGAACGCTTCTTTTAGGGTTGGCAAGCGGACTGGTTGGAAGCTTTGCCTTATTAAAAAAGCAGAGCTTAATTGGCGATGCGATGGCCCATGCGGCGCTTCCCGGCATCTGTATTGCTTTTTTGATTCACGGGGCAAAATCGATGTCATGGTTTATTATCGGCGCCGCTCTCTCAGGCTTACTGGCGACGTTTTTCATTGAAAAAATGATTAAGTTATCACGAATTAAAGAGGATACGTCCATCGGTCTTGTATTATCGGTGTTTTTCGGGTTCGGAATCGTATTGCTAACATATATTAACCATCAAAGCAAAGGCAATCAAAGCGGAATTGATGACTTTATTTTTGGGCAGGCCGCTTCCCTTGTCGGCGCCGATGTGAAACTGATTAGCGCGGTCGCTGTTCTCCTCATTATTATCACCGTTGTCTTATTTAAAGAATTAAAATTGCTAACATTTGACCCGCAATTTGCGCAAGGAATCGGCTTGCCGACCGGCTTATTAAACGGGTTATTAATGACATTAATTGTCGGGGTTGTTGTGATTGGCCTTCAGGCGGTTGGTGTGATCTTAATGTCCGCGATGTTAATTACCCCGGCAATAGCGGCACGATATTGGACGGAACGGCTTGATCATATGGTGATTATTGCCGGGGCAATCGGCGCCTTTTCCGGTGTTTTTGGCACATTGTTAAGCACGACGACAAAAGGAATGCCGACAGGGCCGTTAATCATTGTGGCTGCGACGATCATCTTTTTGATTTCGATGGTATTTGCGCCAAAGCGGGGATTGTTAGTGAAAGCGATTCGCCGATCCCGGCTCCGCAGGCAAGTGGCGAGAGAACAAGTTTTACAGACGCTTTATGATTTTACCGAGCAGGAATATCTGCAATATAAAACAGGAAACGGCTTTCACGAACAGCAAATCATGAAAAAGCGTCCGATTTCTATGAGCATGCTCCGGAAAGTCCTGCGGTCTCTTGAAAAAGAAGAGCTGGTGAGAAGAACGGGAGATGCGCTTTGGTGCTTAACGGAAAAAGGGTTGACAGAAGCGTATCACATTACACTAAGAAACCGTCTGATGGAAGTATATTTAATGAATGAAATGAATTACGCTCATTTCAACATTAGACAAGATATGGATTTATTACAGCTTCCGGAGAAAGTGTTAACAGAGTTGAAGCAGCTGTTAAAACAATATGGCAGGGAACCGCTTGTATTACCGGCGAATATGAATGCAGGCAAACGCCCCTACCACCGTTATGCCAGCATAGGAGGGAAGTGAAACATGAGTTATGAAGGGTGGATTTTGCTGACAGGGTCTCTCGTAGGCATTAGTTGTGGGATTGTCGGCTGCTTTCTCATTTTGCGGAAGATGGCGATGCTTGCCGATGCGATTAGTCATACGGTTCTGCTTGGAATTGTTGGTGCCTATTTAATTAGCAATAGTTTAGAAGGAGTTTATATGCTTATTGGTGCGGCTGTTGTCGGCATTTTAACGGCGTTTTTCGTACAGCTGCTACATTCGATCGGCGTTCAGTCCGATGCGGCGATCGGCGTCGTCTTTACTTCGCTCTTTGCCGTTGGCGTTATTCTTCTCTCTTTATTTGGAGGAAAGGTGCATTTAGATGTGGAGCATGCTTTAATGGGAGAGATTACATTTATCCCGTGGGACATTCTTGAAATAAACGGCATTAACTTAGGACCAAAAGCGGTTTGGATGCTCGGTACAGTATTAATTCTTAATTTAATCATTATTCTCCTATTTTATAAAGAAATCAAAATCAGCTCTTTTGATCCTGATATGGCTGTAGCACTGGGAATTCCGGTTCTTTTCATTCATTACTTATTGATGGGAATGCTTTCGCTTACAACGGTTGCTTCCTTTGACAGCGTCGGTGCGATTTTAGTTGTGGCGATGCTCATTGTTCCCGGAGCGACGGCATATTTGCTTACCGATAAGTTAAGCGTTATGTTAATGCTCAGTGCGCTTGTCGGCGTGCTTTCGGCGATTGCCGGTTATTTCATTGCGATGATTTTTAACGTATCCATTTCCGGCTCGATGGCCGTAGCCGCAGGTGTGATCTTTGCGATTACCTTTGTGCTTTCGCCAACCCATGGCCTTCTCTCACGATGGCTGGCGCGAAAACGGCTGCAAAATAAATCAGCATAGTTTATTTTTGAAAGATTCAAGGGAGCAAAACAGGGTCTTGAAGATACTAAAAAACCTCGCAATAGAGAATTAACACACCATTTCCGTTTTTCCTGTACCGGCTTCACCGATGATGTTGTAAAAATAAAAAACCTCGTATGGGAGGCTTCGAAGTGCTTTAAATTATATAAATCAAATTTGATTTTTCGACAATATTTAAAAGGCAACTTGCCATCTTTTAATGGAACTTCAGTCTATTTTCATGTTGCATTCATATTCATATGTCGAGAATTTAAGTTGAATTTATATAGAAAAACACCTTTTAAATCGAGTGGGGAATTCATTCGATTCGAGAGGTGTTTTTCTTTGGAATAAGTAAAATGGTCATTTCAATAGAAAGAAAGAATAGAAGTGTTTATAATATCATAGTGAAAGGGGAGTGGGCGCTAAAACAGATGGGATACATAACACACGATGAATGATAGACTAGAAGAAACGAGGAACCCATCATGAAAATACGAGATTGGGACCGCAACTTGAAGGTGCGTTTATTCGGGGAAGCGTTGATGAATGTTACGTTTTGGATGTTTTTCCCGTTTATGGCAATTTATTTTACGGAAGCGTTTGGTAAGGACAAAGCCGGTTTTTTGCTGATTTTCTCGCAAGTGTTTTCTGTTGTTGCCAGCTTACTGGGCGGTTATTGCGCTGACCGCTTCGGAAGAAAACGAATGATGGTGTTATCGGCATACGGGATGGGACTTGCCTTTTTCTTCTTTGCGCTCGCCAGTTCGCCTTGGTTTACTTCACCGTTTGTCGGTTTTTTATGTTTTACTTTAGCCGGCATTTTCGGATCGTTTTATTGGCCGGCAAGCCAGGCGATGGTGACCGATGTCGTGCCGGAAGAAGATCGCAACAGCGTTTTTGCGGTTTTTTATACATCGATTAATATTGCTGTTGTCATCGGGCCAATGATTGGTGGAATTTTTTATGAGAAACATCTCTTTGAATTACTATTAGCAACAGGATTTTCAGGTGTGCTGCTGGCAACGATTTTAGCGAAAATGCTTCAAGAAACGGTGCCTGTGTACTCGATTGAAAACGGCAGCAGCATGAAATGGTATCAGTTTTTACGCGAGCAGATTCACAGCTATGGCATCATTATTCGCGATAAAACGTTTTTATTATTTATTGTCGCAGGTATTCTTGTCGCACAGACGTTTATGCAGCTCGATTTATTAATTCCTGTCTATATAAAGGAGGTTGCCGAGAAGCAAACGTTATTTTCGTTTGGAGATTACTCTGTTCTCTTAAGCGGTGAAAAGGCATTTGGGGTATTGATTTCTGAAAACGGCTTGCTTGTTGCTTTATTTACCGTGTGGATAACAAAATGGATGTCTCATTACCGTGAAAGTTCTGTGTTCATTTGGTCGTCCATTCTTTATGGCATTGCGATTATCATGTTCGGACAGACGACAAACATTTGGGGGATGATTGGCGTAATGGCCGTATTTACTTTTGCTGAACTTATGACAGCTGGTATTCAGCAAACATTCATTTCTAAACTGGCGCCGGAAGAGATGCGCGGACAATATTTTGCCGCAGCGAGCCTGCGCTGGACAATCGGCCGGACCATCGCCCCCTTCTCGATTACGTTAACACTTTGGATTGGCTACGAATGGACATTTCTCATTCTTAGTGTGCTCGCCTTTTTCAGTGCCTTTATTTATTTCGTCATGTTTCAGCAGTTTGAAAAACAGCAGGCAAAAAACGTCATACTATAAACTTTCAACGAGGCTGTCTGAGCGGCTTGCAATGACTATATATCGTACTATATAGCGAATAGCGCTTATGATTCTAGCCTCTTATTGTTAGAGGAGAGGTCAAATATGGAAATTACGCTGATTCGTCATGGAAAATCACAGTGGCAGCAAAGCGGTTGGTTGTCACCAGCCAAGTTTGCAGAGTGGATTAAAGCATATGATTTGCACGGGGTGTCCGAAGATGATGGCATTCCTCAGATGACATTCGAAAAGGTAAAGAAAGCAAACTACTTAGTGGTAAGCCCTTTGCCTCGGGCGGTTCACTCGGCGAATGTGCTCAAACTGTCATGTCCATTCGAAGTCAATCATTTGTTCCGTGAAGTAGAAATGCCTGTTCCATTTATCAATCTGGCTTTTAAGCTGCCAGTAAACGTCTGGCTTATCATAGCAAGAATTCTCTGGCTATGCGGTTATGCACGGAATGTGGAATCTTATCAGGAAGCAAAGCAACGGGCTAAACTGGCAGCCGGTCAATTATGTAAATATGCCGCGCAGCACGGTCATGTTGTCGTTGTCGGACACGGGTGGTTTAACCGCTTGCTTGGGAACGAACTGAAACAAAGACAATGGACTTTAGAAAGGGATAAAAGCTTTCGCCATTGGCAAGCAGTAACCTATAAGAAATAATAAGCAGGCAAGCAGCATTGGTAAATGTACATGGTCGTTTATCGTTTCGCTAACATATTTTCCCTGAATATGTAATAAAGATGAACTAGACTGTTCAGAAATGTTTATCAACAAGAGAGGGGAAGTTAGGTGAAACAGACTACGACACATGAAACAATTACCGATGAGATCATGTCTGCTTGTAATGATTCTGAACAAACAAATCAAGAAGCGATTCTTCCCGCTGGTGATGAGCAAGTTCGTGTTCAATCTGAGAGGATGCGTTATGCTAAACAGAGTGAAGCACGATTTCAGGAAAAACAACATCAAAAATATTTTTATAGAATTCTTTTTCGTATCATGTTTGTTATTATCATTGGCTATGGGGTTTTAAAGGGGTATGGAATAATGAAAACGTATGGCGGGAAAGACATGACGATTGAGCGATTTACCGAAGCGTTAGAAGAGAAGGATCTTCCCGAGTTGAAAAAGTACATTCGCGTGCCTGACCCGGCCATACGTGTGAACGAAAAAAGTTTGCAGCCGCTCTTTACCTATTTAGACAAAAACCCGGATGGGTATAAAAAAATTCGCGATGAATTAGAAATGCAAGACGAAAAAGAGCGTGTTTACATTAAAGGATTGACATCAGAACCGCCGATCTTTCTCATGAGAGTTTATGAGAATCATTACTTTCTTTTTAACCAGTACGTATTTGAACCAGTTGTTTACTCATTAATTGTTCATGTCCAAGGAAAAAATGTGATATTATACGTCAACGGAAAAAAAGTTTACAAAACAGAGTCGGAAACGTTCTCCGGAAAGATCGGCTCCTATATTCCCGGCATTTATGAAATTACGGCTGTAAAGAAAGAGGGAAATGAAACGAAGAAGAAAAGAAAAGAGATTGTGCTATTTGGCGGACCGAAAGCGCAATCTGTTCAATTTACATTTAAGTAAAAGATGGGGTTAGGAGCCCATCTTTTTTAATACTCAAAAATCGCTTGCACGGTTGCTTTGATGACGATATCCTGTGTTTGAATCGGCGGGGCGCCTTGTTCCGCTAAGACCATTGTTTGGGCTGCAAATCTCGGTTGCGGCAGTACGGGGCTCTCCTCTTTTATCTTCAGCGGAATCGTTTGAACAGGAATACCGAGGGTGCGGCCAAGAATAACAGCTTTTTCGACGGCATTCCGAAGCGCATCGGCTAAGGCGTGTTCATAATATATATCCGGGTTCGAAAGATGAAATTGGATATTGCGCGCGATATTAGCACCGTTTGCGACAGCTGTTTCATAAATGTTTCCCGCTTTATTGACATCTTTTACGGTAATATCAAAAATGTGTTCGACTTCGTATCCGACTAGCGAGGATTTTCCATCTTTATATTCGTATTTTGGATAAATCGAAAATGACGCGGTGTCGATCTCCTCGTCTTTAATCCCGATCGATGTTAGTGCCTGAATCATATTATTGGCTCGTGCTGCATTTTCCGATAATGCTTGACTGACGATTTCACTCTCTGTACGAATGCCGAGGGTAATGGTCACCGTATCTGGTTTCACTGTGATGGTCCCTTGGCCGCTTACCGACATCGTTCGCTGTTTCGGTACGTGTTGGTAGGCGGAAATATGATGGCTGTCCCAGTCGTACATAAACACACTCTCCTTTCATCATGCCGCTTTATTGTCATCTTCCTCTTTATATTGCTGTTTTAACTCCCAATAATACACTCTCGGCAGACCTGAAAAATACCAATATTCTTTTATCAATGACATACCAACGAAATAGAGCATTTGCCAGTCAATTCCTTTCATCGTTTCTCATCTCCTTTCAATGGACGGTCTTTGTAAAACATATTCGGCAGATAAGTTGTCTTATGATGGCTCAATCGGTTATGCTAAAAATACAAGATACAATTTTTTCTCCGGATGAAACTAAATGTCCGGTCATACGTAAAAAGTAGACAAGCAGTGCAGTACAGAAGAGAAGATGCAGGAAGGGATGGAACATGCGTAAAGCATTAAAAACACTTTGGCGGCTGTTCGTTTCATGGAATATCGGGTTAATCGGTGCCATTGTTGTCTTTTTCGTTTTTGACTATCAGTTTTTTCTTTCTTTTCTATCAGGGACAGTGTTAATGGTTATAACGTCGGCTTACATGAAGAGAAAAGAGGATAAAATCGTCGCGAGCGATCTTTTTAAAGAAGAAAAAGATTATATACGCAGCGAGCTGAAAGAAGCGGACAAGAAAATAAAACGAATGGGCCGGGCGCGGTTTAAAGTTCGTTCCTTAGTCATATGGAATCATATTTCCCGCATTTATACGGCTTCACGAAAAATATTGGACGCTGTAGAACAAGATCCACGCCGGTTTCGCGCAGCCCAGTCATTTTTTATTACGACATTGGACTCTGCTGTTACGATGATTGAAAAATATATTTATTTAGTCCGCCAGCCTGTGCGCAGCCAAGAGATGAACGAGGCGATTCGCAATGCAGAAGAGCTTCTCAGGGAGCTGGCGGCATCAACAGAACAAGAGCTGCTGCGCATTCTTTCCGATGATGTGTTTGATTTAGATGTGGAGGTAAAGCTGTTAAAGCAAGCGTTAGAGCAGCCAAAAGAAGAAAACGTACTCCAGTGGCAAAGAAAGAAGGAGGAGGAATATGAAAGAATTCGATAATCAGGCATTCAATAGTAAGATGGATCAAGAGCTTTGGACAAGCTCGGTTGATTCGCTCTTAGCTGATCCTTTCGCTGCACCGAATACCTCTGCTTTTGAGCAAACGCAGCCGCCGAAACTCATTGACACATTGAAGCCGGAACATAAAGAAAAAGCGCTTCAGCTTGCTAAACAAATTGATCCGAAGAATCAGCAGGCGATTATTCAATATGGAGTGGCTGCCCAAGCGGAATTATCAAAGTTTTCGCATTCGATCTTGAACCATGTACAAACGAAAGATGCCGGACCAGTGGGCGAAATCATTAGCGAACTCATGGGAAAAATTAAAGAAGTCAACCCGGATGATTTTATGAAGACAAAGGGAGGCATTTTTTCCCGGCTGTTCAACTCCATGTCCAAATCGATCCAAGGCATTATTTCAAAATATCAAAAAATTGGCGTAGAAATTGATAAAATTGCCGATCAGCTGGAAAAACACCGGCAAATGCTCTTTCGCGACATTATGATGTTAGAAACATTGTATGAGAAAAATAAAGAGTATTTTGATGCGCTCAATATTTATATAGCTGCTGCGGAAATGAAGCTGGAAGAATTGCGGACAAAAACGATTCCGGAATTAAAGGCAAAGGCAGAGCGTTCAGGCAGCCAAATGGACATTCAAGAGGTCAACGATTTGCTTCAATTTGCCGACCGTTTAGAAAAACGTGTCCATGATTTGAAATTAAGCAGACAAATCACGATTCAAACGGCACCGCAAATTCGTATGATTCAACATATGAATCAAACATTGGTGGAGCGCATTCAATCGTCCGTTTTAACAGCGGTGCCGCTTTGGAAAAACCAAATCGTCATCGCTCTTACGTTATTCCGCCAGAAAAAAGCGGTCGAAGCGCAAAAACAAGTCACAAAAACAACCAATGACTTGCTGCTTCGCAATTCGGAAATGCTAAAAATGAACACGATTGAAGTCGCGAAGGAAAATGAGCGGGGGCTTGTCGATATTGAAACGCTGAAGAAAACGCAGGAAAATTTAATCGCGACTTTAGAAGAAACGCTAAAAATCCAACATGAAGGCCGGATGAAACGCCAGCAGGTCGAACAGGAATTAATCCATATGGAAGAACAGCTAAAAGAAAAGCTAATGTCGATGAGAAAGTGAGCTGGATGTGGCGGCAAAAAAAGGCTGCGGCAAAAGCAATGGGCAGACCTCACATACATTCCGTTTTGTTATGAACGACGTGTGAGGTCGGGCCCTTATGAGACAGTCTCTTCATTCTGCTATTCATTGTTATCGTGCTTTTTTAAATGATAAATATCTTCTTCTTCGGCAAATTCGGTTTGCAGACGATTCAATGCGACACTGTCGTCGTTAAAGTACCGATCCTGATCTTGATGGCGGGTGAGGACGCGGTTTTCCATATAGGCATGGAATAACGCTTCGCCGAGGGCGATAGCAATCGCTGCAATTAATGAAGCAATGATGAGATTGGTTTGTGCTTCCTGAACGAAAAATTGGCTCAATAGCCATATGCCGGCAGTAAACATAACAAAATCGGCAATCGAGGCAATTAAATTTCCAAAGCGAGGCAGGATGAATAAGTCGCCGATGACATATGTTGCTAGCGTAATGACTAAGCTTATTAATGTAATTTCTGAAAACAAGGCGGTACTAAAAATGGTTAAAATGGAAAATAACACAGTTGCCGTGAGAGCCAATTTAATTCCTAACGCCGTTACATGTCTCATTGTCGCAACCATCCTTTTTATCAAATTATTCTGCCGGTCGGTTTGGCCCCTCTAATTTTTTGTCCCCGAAACCAGGTTTTTGTTCTCCATCCTGCTCATTTTGCCGAGCTTTATGCTGTTGTTCTAAATTTTCTTCATTTTTTCTTTTTCCCATTGTTTTCACCCTTTCAGGAAAGTCTTTTCACTGGATAGTTTGCCTATTTTTGTGCGTAATATTTACAAAAAGGAGAGATATTTTCGAGTTTGTCACATATGTGAAATTGACAAATGAATCAGAAATGGTTAATATACGGTATTGGGTATATAACTAAAGAGGTGATAAAAGAAAAAATGAGTGTATTTTTGGTGATTCTTTTGCTTGTTCTTACTTATCATCTTTACATTCGCTATGTGCCAGTTTGCTGCATTCCGACGCTTACTTTGCAACAGCTGCGCAGCGTGAATGATGAAAAGGTAGCCATCGTGGATTTACGCGATTATAACGACTCAAGCCCATTGCTTGTTGAAAACGCTATTCGTGTCCCGCTCGCATACTTAAAAAGAAATTATCAACAGCTGCTTTGTGAAGAAGAAGTGATTATTATCGCTTCTGATTACATTACAAAAAATATAGGGATTCGAACACTGAAACAATATGGGTTCAAAGTAAGGGGTGTATATATCGCAGTTTATCCATCTCTCACTGCTTAAAGTGAGAGACTTTTTTATACCATCATTTTCGAAATATGTTATATTATTTAAAAGTGCTCTTACATCATAAAATAATTACTGCAAGAATTCGAGGGATTGCTTTGGAAACATCATTTTTTTTATTGACGCTAATTGGTATCCTATCCTCCTTTGTTGGTACGCTAGCAGGCGGTGCGGGTTTGATAACGTTACCTGCGATGATGCTTGTTTCCATTCTTTTTTTATTAATCGGTCAAATACTTTATAAACTTATATAACAGCGAGGCTGACCGAAGCAAAGTGTCTGACCTCACGCATCTATAATCTCATGTTATGGTGGGTCTGACACTTAGCTTTTAGGTCAGTCCTTTTTTTATAAATTAATATATGTAATAAAATATGACAAGAAAAATTCGTTTTATCATCGTTATTATTCAATTTTTAGAAAAATCATATAAAAAGGTTGAAAATTTTATTTTTATGTAATATATTATTACATAAAAAGTTATCAAAAATAACAAAGGAGGATGTGAAATGGATTTAAAAGAACTATCAATGGGACTTGATTCATTATGGGTGATGGTGGCAACGATATTGGTCATTGGGATGCAGGTGGGCTTTGCGTTGTTAGAGGCAGGTTCAACGCGAATGAAAAACTCCGCACATGTCGCCGGCAAGCAAATTTTAAGTTTTGCGATTGCTTCGATCGCGTTTTGGGCTGTTGGCTTTGCTGTTACATTTGGTAAAGGAAATCCATTTATCGGAACAGAAGGATGGTTTTTAAAAGAAGGAAAAGATACATTTGCTTCGCTTGACTGGGCCAATGTTCCGCTTTCTTTAAAGTTTCTGTTTCAATTAGCCTTTGTTGGTGTATCTTTAGCGATTGCTTGGGGAGGATTTGCCGAGCGCGCTAAATTATCTGTGTACTTTATTTTTGGGATAATTTTTACAATAGCGATTTATCCGGTCATTGGCCATTGGGTGTGGGGCGGCGGCTGGTTAGGATCAATGGGAATGCAGGATTTTGCGGGCTCCACGGTCGTTCATTTGCAGGGAGCGATTGCTGCCCTAATCGCTACGATTTTGCTTGGACCGCGAATCGGTAAATTCAATAAAGATAAGACACCGAATATGATTCCGGGTCACAACCAAGTATATACGGTCATTGGCGGACTGGTTTTATGGATCGGATGGTTTGGTTTTAACGCAGGAAGTACGATGGGAACAGCCGATGGTTTCTTTGGTTATGTAGCGTTAACAACGAACTTAGCTGCTGCCGCCGGAGCGGTTGCTGCGATTTTAACCGCGAAAATCTTAGTTGGAAAAGCGGATATCCCAGCGATGGTCAATGGAGTATTGGCAGCTCTCGTTGCGATTACAGCAGCATGTGCATTCGTTGAGCCTTGGGCAGCTGTTGTTATCGGCGCTGCAGCCGGTTCATTTACGTTTTGGACTTCTGTCTATTTTGAAAAGAAGGGAATCGATGATCCGGTTTGTGCGTTTTCTGTGCATGGGATTGCAGGTATTATCGGCACAATTTCAACAGGCTTTTTTGCTTCCCCGCGATTGGTAGAAATCACAGGGATTGGTAAGGCAGGATTATTGTATGGCGGCGGTTTTGAGCAACTAATTGTACAGACAGTAGGAGTCATCGGAGCGGCTGTGTATGTAGCGATTGTCTCATTTATTGTGTTGTTCGTACTGAAAAAGACAATTGGTCTCCGCGTCACAGCAGAACAAGAAATTTCCGGGTTGGATATTAGTGAACACGGTTCTTACGGCTACCCTGAACAGCTTGATCCTGCGTACATGAATGCGGTGAATTTGAAGACAACAAACGCTTCGTCTCATTAAGAAAACAATAAAGCGGCTGACTGATACACAAAATTGCTGCGGTTAGCTTGTGTGTAGTCAGCCGTTTTTTAGAGGATGGTGAAAAATGGATGAAATGAAAACATTGCTAACAGAAATAAGTCGAGCCAATTCGCTTGTGGAGCTGAAGGGACTTCATGAGAAGCTGGAGAGGAAAATGAAGGAACAATTAAAAGGATATAATGTGCCGGAAGAGTTTGTTTATTCATTGTCTGAAGTGCATGATACTATTGTGAAAAAAGCTTTGTATTTTGCTGAATGTGAAACTGCACATTCCAAGGTTGGAGAACGGCCGAAAACGTGGTGTTGGTTTGTAATGGGAAGCATGGGAAGGAGAGAAGCGACAATTTGGACGGATCAAGACAATGGAATTTTATTTGACTGTGAGCAAGGGAAAGAACAAAAGTGTTATGCGTATATTCAGCAGTTTGCTGCAGTAGGGACAAAATATTTACAAGCTGTCGGTTATCCGTTTTGTCCGGGGAATGTGATGGCGACCAATCCACGCTGGTGCAATTCACTTCAAGATTGGCGCAAAAAAATTTATAACTACCTTGCTGATCATTTCCCTAACGATATTCGCTTTTTATTAATGGCAGTGGACATGCGGCCGATTTATGGAGAGTTTCAATTAGCGGAAGAGGAAAAACAACGGATGACAGAGCTGATTTATCAACGCCCGATCATTTTAAAAAGAATCGGCGAACATTCATTATTTCCGAAGCTCCCCCTTGGGTTGTTTGGTCATTTTTTAGAAGAACGCTATGGCCCGTATTATGGACAGTTCAATTTAAAGCATAGCGGATATGTCCAGCTTATTAACTGTGTAAAGTTTCTTTGTTTATTTGAAAATATCACAGCGGAAACAACGTTAGAACGGATAGAGAAATTAAAGACAAAGGGAGCGATACCTCATGCACTACTCGAAGATACTAAATATGCCTTTTTACAATGTTTATATTTTCGCTTGAAATATGACGCACAATACGGACAGCATGACTATTATATTCACGGTGAAAAGCTGAATAAAGAAGAGCGATGGAAACTGAAAAAAGTGATGAAGACGGCGAAAAAGCTGCAGCGCTTCGTTTTGAAAAAGGCCGGTGGAATGAAGGATGTATGAGCAACGGGGATTCCGCCAATGGGTTAGCCGCCTGTTGTCGTTAGGGCTGCCGAAGGAACAGCTGTTAGGTGTATCGGAAAATAAATACAGTGCGTTTCATCAAGAAGCTTGGATTCGTAATCTTTTAAAAGAGGCGCAAAGAAATCGGCTTCATCTTCACGTATCATTAGAAGAGGTTCCGTTTTTTATATTGGATACAGAAACGACCGGCTTTTATCCGCAGTTAGGCGATGAAATTATTGCGATTGCTGCGGCAAAAACGATGAACGGAACTATTCAAAATTTTTATTTTAGTCTCATTAAGCCGGGGCGAATGATTCCGCATGAAATCACTAAGCTGACGGGTATAACGGACAAAGATGTTGAATCAGCACCACGCTTAGCAGAGGAAATAACAAAATTATTGGCGTTTCTCGAAAATGGAGTGATTGTAGGCTACCACATTGGCCATGATCTCGTATTTATTAATCATTTTCTTTGGACACAATATAGAACGAAGCTCACCCATCGGTATTTTGAAATGAAAAGCATATTAGAAATGTTGTATGGAAAAGGGGCATTTCCAACACTTGATGATGCGCTTCACTATTACTCCATTTATTGCGAAAAACGGCATACGGCAGATGGAGATGTAAGGGCGATGACTGAACTATGGGGATATTTGCTTCAGGAACTGAGGCAAAATGGAATAGAGACGCTGCATGATTTGTACAGCGCCCTAAGCTTATGTTGAATTTGTCATATTTTTACCTGTCAATCGGAAGATAAGAAGATACATGAAAGCATCATTTAATAACTTTTTTATATAAAAAATTGTAAAAGACCGGGGCAAAGGATCATATTCATTTCTCTTTCCCATTCAGCAGGTTATGCGTGTTATTTTTTTTAAAATAGAATTAGAATTGAATACAAAATAAAAGGGCTGACTAGTGTCAATCCCTACAATTACAATACGATTTGCGTATCGTTTGTAAGAGTGGACACTTATGAGTCAGTCCGCTTGCTCTGAAAGCTTTTCATAATACTCCTCTAAAATAGAAATGATTTCAATATACGGCGGAATCATGTAAAATGCCTCTCTTTTTTTTATTTGTTATTGCTATTATGGACGAAAGGAAAATTTTTTAAACGTTATACTTCAGGAGTAGGGGTTGGTTTTCCGTATCCTTCTTTATATTTTTCATCAATCATTTTACGGATTTCTTTTACAGATTTTCCGTTGTTAAATTCATAAATCGATTCAGCAGCAATTTCCAGGCAAACTCCGCATTTTGTTGCATGGTCGTCCCATGTTACTGAGCCGTCCTTTTTATTTTCAAACACAAAACAATCATAGTTGTTCATATGTCCCGCTGAATCACCGCATCCGCAATAGCATGGAAGGTTTTCGAGCAACTCTTGATGTTTTGCGGCTTGTTGGTAAAGAACAGCCATTTCTTCTTCATGTTTGCTTAAGAAGCTTGGCAAATGTTCGCTCGATTTCGTTGTCTCGCGAATATCTCCAGAGCTTGTCATATGATGAGCGGAATGCTCGTCTTTTTTTTGTGCATTTTCGTCCGCAGAGCAGGCGCTCAGCAATAAATTTACCGAGAATAGGCAAGCCGCAATGGCAAGACTGCGTTTCATCGTTTCCATCGACCCTCTCTATCCTTTTTTCTTCACAAAGATAACATACATGCGGTCCCATCGGCAACAAAAGTGTTTCTTTATCATGAATTTTTTGATGGATTTGAACAACCGCTGCAGCCGATTAGCAGAGAAGAATGAGTAAGAGTATAAGAAGCAAAAAGGACGGATTGCTGCAATTTAGTAAATATAGTAAAACTTATATATAAGAACAAATGTTTTTTGTTAGATCGGAGAAGGAGAATAAAATGAAAATAAATGAAATACAATCAAATTGTTGCAACAAGAGTTTGAGGATGTTGAACTATTTATCTCGCAACAAGGTTTTATGCCAAATCAATAAAACAATCAGACGATAAAAAGGTCATTCTCATAAAAAACGGAGAATAACCTTTTTTCTATTAGTTTTCTATTAGTTTTCCAAGAAATATTTTTCGATATCGTCTAACATTAAATGAGCTGCTAGTACACCACCAGCTGTGTTCCAAATCGCATCGCTTACTTTATATACTTTTCCTTGTTTGGCAACATTTAAGTTTTTGAATAATGGATCGTTAATCCATTCTTCTTCCACTTTTGTCGCTTCACCGTTGCCTTCTTCATAAGTGAAGTAGAAGAGAATATCGCCGTCCATTGCCGGGATGCGTTCTTTTGTAACGCCTTTTTCTGCAAAGTCATTCACATTTTGTGATTCAGGGCGGGCAAATCCTAGTTGCTCTAAAATAACACCGGAGAAGGAATCTTTATGATAAATGCGCACATCGCCAGCCATAAAACGTACAATTGATACTTTCATATTTAGTTTGTCACCTAATTTTGCTTTTAAATCTTCAATGCGTTTGTCATATTGAGTGATTACTTCTTTTCCTTTTTCTTCTTTATTTACCGCTTTTGCGTATAACATAAAGTTTTCTTTCCAGTTACCTCTTAGCGTTTCGGCAAATACAGTAGGAGCAATCGCCTTAAGCTGCTCGTAAATTTGTTCATGGCGCATTTTATTGCCGATGATTAAATCAGGTTTTAAAGCAGCGATGGCTTCTATATTCGGCTCTCCTTCTGTCCCGAGCTCTTTTACGCCATCCATTTTGTCTTTAATATGATCATACCAAGGGTTTCCAGTCCAAGATTTAACCGCACCAACAGGTTTTACACCAAGTGCCAATAAAGCTTCCGTTCCTTCGTTTGTTAAAATAACAACGCGTTTTGGAGTGCCTTTGATTTCAGTTGTTCCCATTGCGTGTTCAACTGTATAGGAAGTGGATTCCTCTGTTTTTGGTTCTTCTTTTTTCGGCTCGGCTTCTTCTTTTTTTGTACCGCCGCAGCCGGCAAGAACGAAAAGAAGAGCAAAAACAACGGCTGTTAGAAAAGCGAATTTGTGATGCTTAAACATTATGTATTACCCCCTGTTTTTGATAATGATTTTCATTTACAAAAAGATAATAACGGCAATGAAAATCATTGTCAATGCATAATTGAAAATAATTTTCAAAATCATTGACACTGATAGTCATTATCAAATAAACTTAAAATTGTAAGATTAAGAAAAAGGAGAAAGCAGGAAAGATGCTGTTAAAGACAGATAGAAATCGCTTGGTTGGCTTTATCTTTTTTGTCCTATTGCTGTTAGTCAGCATTGGGATCAGCATTGTCTATGGCTATACCGATACAAGCTGGAAAACAGCGATTGAAGCGTTTACCAATAACAACGGTTCAAATGAACATATTATTATAGAAACGGTTCGTTTGCCGAGAGCATTGATTGCTGCTGCAGTCGGAGCCAGCTTGGCGATGGCGGGGGCATTGATGCAGGCGATGACGAAAAATCCTCTCGCTTCTCCGGGACTTTTTGGAATTAATGTCGGCGCGGGATTTTTCATTGTCTTGTTTGTCAGTTTATTTCATGTAAACTCGCTGCAAGCGTTCACTTGGCTTGCGTTTATCGGAGCGGCTTTAGCAGCGGCTGTCGTTTTCGTCATCGGGTCGCTCGGCCGTGAAGGAATGACTCCTTTAAAATTGACATTGGCGGGAGCTGCTGTTGCCGCTTTATTTTCATCGCTGACACAAGGAATTTTAACAGCGAACGAAACAGCATTAGACCAAGTGTTGTTTTGGCTTGCCGGATCGATATCCGGGAGAAAACTGGAAATGCTGCTTGCCGTTCTTCCGTATTTTGTCATTGCTTGGACAGGGGCGATCGTATTCGCAAAAAAAGTCAATGTGTTGACGATGGGAGACGATGTGGCCCGGGGATTGGGTCAGCGAACAGAACTGGTGAAGCTGGGAATGGCTGTATTAGTTGTCCTGTTGGCTGGAGGAGCGGTAGCTGTTGCCGGTCCCATTGGATTTATCGGTATTATTGTTCCTCATTTTGCCCGTGCGCTCGTAGGAATTGATTACCGCTGGGTATTGCCGTATTGCGGAGTGCTTGGAGGCATTTTATTAATTGTTGCTGATGTGGCGGCACGATACATCATTATGCCGCAGGAAGTCCCAGTTGGCGTTATGACAGCATTTATCGGTACGCCATTCTTTATTTACATTGCCCGTAGGGGGATTTTGGCGAAATGAGAAAGTACATAGCTTTACGATTTAGCAAAAACATATCCTTTTTTCTGGACAAAAAAGCGATTATCGTTCAGTTTCTATTATTATGTTGTGCCGCAGCGGTTTTCATTATTAGTACAGGAAGCGGAGAAATGTACATTTCTCCACAAAATGTTCTGAAAGCATTGTTTGGCAGTGGTTCAGAAATGGAAAATCTTGTAATTCATTCTTTTCGTTTGCCGCGTATATTCGTCGCGCTGTTTGCGGGAATGAGTTTGGCTGTTGCAGGAGCGATTTTGCAGGGAATGATTCGCAATCCGCTCGCTTCGCCGGACATACTTGGCCTCACAGCAGGAGCCTCCGTTTTTGTTGTAGCGTTTTTTGCGATTTTCAGCGACAAAAACAACTCTTTAACGATCAGCATACATTGGCTGCCGTTAGCTGCGTTTCTTGGTGCAACCATTACCGCTTTACTTGTTTATAAACTTGCATGGAAAAATGGCATAACACCAATGCGGCTTGTATTAGTTGGAATTGGCATGTCCGCTTTCATGCAGGCAGGCACGACACTTTTTATGTTGCTTGGACCGATATATCGCGCAAGCCAAGCGAATATTTGGATCACTGGTACAGTGTATGGAGCTTCTTGGGAACATGTGAAAATGCTCTTCCCTTGGACAATGATTTTGCTAATGATCAGTTTTGTGTCGGCACGCCATATGAATATTCAAGAATTAGGGGATGAGCTTGCTGCGAGTGCAGGTGTTTCCCTGCAAAAACAACGTTTTGTTCTTCTGGCATTAAGCACGGCATTAACAGGTGGAGCCGTTGCCTTTGCCGGCGGAATTGGCTTTGTCGGTTTAATGGCTCCGCATATGGCGAGAAGGCTTGTCGGTTCATCGTTTGGGGCGCTGCTGCCGGTTGCTGCGCTTTTAGGCGCCATTTTAGTGATGCTTGCCGATTTAATCGGGCGTACGCTTTTCGCTCCTTTAGAAATTCCTGCAGGAGTATTTACTGCGGCTGTTGGAGCGCCGTACTTCATTTATTTACTTTATAAAAACAAATGAGGTGATCGCTAAATGAAAGATGTGTTAGAAACTAAATCGCTCACTTTGTCTTATGGCGACACGATTATTATTCATCAACTTGATTTTCGCATTCCAAAAGGAAAAATCACCGTTTTGATTGGCGGAAACGGCTGCGGGAAATCAACGCTGCTTCGTTCGCTCGCCCGCCTGTTAAAACCAACTGACGGTGCGGTACTGCTCGAAGGGAAAGCCATCGCGAAAATGTCAACAAAGGAAGTAGCGAAGAAGCTGGCGATTTTGCCGCAATCTCCGACAGCGCCGGAAGGACTGACCGTATTGCAGCTTGTCAAGCAAGGGCGATATCCGTATCAAACATGGCTAAAACAATGGTCGGAAGAAGATGAAAGAAAAGTTCAATTTGCTCTTGAAGCAACAGGGATGAAAGAATTCGCGGAGCGTCCAGTTGATTCGCTTTCCGGAGGACAGCGTCAGCGCGCTTGGATTGCAATGACTCTAGCCCAAGATACCGATATCATTTTGCTTGATGAGCCAACAACGTATTTAGATATGACGCATCAAATCGAAATTCTCGATTTGCTGTTTGAATTGAACGAAAGAGAAAAGCGGACGATCGTTATGGTACTTCATGATTTAAATCTTGCCTGCCGCTATGCTCATCATATCGTGGCGATTCGTGACAAAAAAATATACGCGCAAGGAAAGCCGGAAGAGATTATTACTTGCCAGTTAGTCAAAGACGTATTTCAAATGGATTGTCAAGTTACAATGGATCCGCTTTTTGGTACTCCGTTATGTATTCCTTATGGAAAAGGGAGATGTATTTTACAAAAGGAAGGCGTATCGTGATGATGTTTTCCGAAAGCGAAATCGCTCAATTAAAGAAGTTTCGGCTTTCTACGGAAGAGACTAATTCACCATTGTCTGTCCGCCTTGATCAACTGCTGTGCGAAGACCGTTTAACAGCCTATTTAGAAATGTTAAGGGAAAGGATTCACGCACCTAATAAGGCGGTTGCTGCTTCGATGTTCATGAAAAGATACAGTTTTTTGCTCATCATGTCTCTTTATGCCATGTCCGTTTGGAATAAGAGCATCCATTTTGACTTCAAAAAAATCTGGATGGAAAGCGAAGATGAAAACAAAGTATGGATGCCGACATTCCGCTTTGAAACGTTGGAATACACTAAAGCGGATAATGACCGTCAAAGCTGGCGCAAACAGGTGATGACTGACCTTTTTGCCAATCATACGTATGTACTCGTTGAAGTGCTCGCTGATGTGTCGAAACTGTCGAAACGGATTCTTTGGGAAAATGTTGCTATTTATATATTTTGGCTTTATGAATCGTTAATGGAAGATGAGAAATTTGCTGCAATACATGACCATTTATTTGCTGATTTTCACTTTATCGTTCAAGAAGCGGAAGGAAGTTTGTTTGGCGCCTATCACAAAAATCCGCTGTTTCGCTTTTGGAAGGAAAAGACATTTTCGATAGAGTTGCAGAAAGAGATTCGGGTGCGGACTACTTGTTGTTTATATTATCAAACGGCAGAAGATGGTGCACGCTGTCAAACTTGTCCTTGTCGTGTGTGAATATTATGGCGAACATCACCAAAAAGGTGATGTTTTTATGTATAGCAGACAACATGATTGTGTTTATAACTTTCAAAGGTATAGTATAGGTGAAGCAAATGTTAGATCCAGCTTGCCATACGGAAACAAAAAGGCTCTCTCTGCTCACAAAATGAATGTGATTGTCTTGAGCGAAAATTTTGATCAAATTTGTTGATTTGTGTATGTATTTTAGTGAAAATGAAATTGATAGACAAGCTATTTTGATAGAGTGAGAAGCTTATTATACAGATAGGATGTTGATAAGAGAAAATGATTTGGAGAGGTATTAGCTTGTATGACAGATAAATTCTCTGCTTTTTTCCATTACTTTGCTGATGCGATGGTTATTTTCGACCCGCAAGGAAATGTCGTAAACATAAACCCGGCATTTGAAGAATTATTTGGCTGGACGGAAGACGATCTGAAACAAATCGGCTTAGCAAATATCGATTTATGCGATTGGGAAAGAGCTAAACAAGTGTTTGAGCAGGTCAAGCGTGGCGAAATATTGCGCAATATTGAATTTAAAGCCAAAAAAATAAATGGGCAATCTATCCCGATCAGTGCTACTTTATCGCCGATTTTTAACGAAAAACACGAGGTGATATATATTACCTGTGTCTTCCGCGATATTACAAAACAAAAGGAAATAGAGTCTGCCCTGCAAGATAGCGAACGGCGTTTTCGTCTTATCGCTGAACATTCCTCTGATTATATACTTATGTTATCAAATGAAGGAAATTTAACATATGTATCTCCTTCATATAAAAACGCTTTTGGAAATTTATCTGAAACAATTTCTAGAGAAGATTTGTTTTGCTCGGTTTATCCAGACGATATTCCCATGTTAAAGGAAAAATTGCAAAAACTATATACAGATTGTAAGCCTCAGACAGTGGAATTTCGCAGGAAGTCTAAAAATGGGGACTGGATTTGGCTTGAGGCCCAAGGCACACCGATTTTAAATGAAAAAAAACAGATTGACTACGTAGTGATTGCTGCTAAAAACATAAGCGAACGAAAAAGATACGAAGAAAAGCTTCGCCAGCTTGCTTATTTTGATTCACTGACAGGCATACCGAACCGTTCTTATTTTGAAAAACATGTAAAAGAGCTGGTCGGGCAAAATTGTACGTTTGCCCTTTGTTTTTTAGACTTTGACAAGTTTAAATGGATTAACGACCATTTTTCTCATCAAGCTGGTGACTATTTTCTAAAAGAAGCGGTCAATCGCGTGCAAAGCGTGCTTCGTCCTAATGATTTTTTTGCCCGCTTAGGCGGAGATGAATTTGTTTTATTGCTGCCAAAAGTGACAAAGGACGAAGTGACAGTAATGGCGGAAAAACTGATTCAGGCATTTCATCAGCCTTTTTATTATGAACAGCAGCTGATTCAATCGACTCTTTCAATTGGCATAGCTTTTTATCCAACGGACAGTGCGAATATTGATAAACTGATGAAGTATGCAGATAAAGCGCTTTATCAAGTGAAGGAGCAGGGGAGAAACGGCTATTATTTTTATCGTCCGCTGCAAAAACGCAATGCCATTATTGAACAAGATTTGCCGTTTGCGATTATGAGGAAACAGTTTTATTTATGCTATCAGCCGAAAATCGAACTTGACAGCGGAGTGGTGATGGGCGTCGAGACATTAATTCGCTGGAGTCATCCAGCATTAGGAGAGATCAGCCCGCTGGAGTTCATTCCATTGGCAGAAGAGAGCGGATTTATCTTTGAAATTACGCTATGGGTGTTAGAGCAGGCGTGCAGGCAAGTGAAGGAATGGCAGCGTCATTTTACAGACTTGCATTTAGCGGTCAATCTTTCGCCGTACTTGTTAAACCGCAAAGAGTTAGTTGGTCATGTGATGAATGTATTAAAACGTACACAATTTAAGCCTGTCCACTTAATTCTTGAAGTGACGGAAAGCGGCTTGATAGAAAATATCGAAACAGGAAAAAAGATTTTAACCGAGCTGAAAAATATCGGCATACAAGTAGCCATTGATGATTTTGGAACCGGTTTTTCTTCATTGGCATATATCCGCAATTTGCCGGTGTCTCTTTTAAAGATTGACCGCTCCTTTATTAAAGATATTGCCGGCAGTTCAAAAGATGCGACGATTGTTGATACGATTATTCATTTAGCGAAAAGTTTAGATATAAAAGTGTTGGCTGAAGGAGTAGAAAACAATGAGCAGGTATCGCTTCTTCAGCAAATGGATTGCGATTTTGCCCAAGGATTTTATTTCAGCCAATCGCTTGAAGCGGAAAAATTAAAAAAATGGCTGGAGGAACATAACGCAAAGGCTTCAACTCGTTAATGGAGGCTGTTTCAAAAATCAAGGGTCAGACCCCACAACCATAATATATAGGACATAACATAGGATAAGAACACTATTGGATTATTCATGAGGTCAGTCCTTTATGAGACAGCCACTTTTTTCATGTAATTAAGGCGCGAATGGGAAATACATGAAATAAACAATAAAAAGCGAAAGATAAGACAATGTTCAATACAATCCGCTAAACAGGAAAGTCAAAATGTTTAAGCGCTGTTTTAGTTTTTGGTCACTTTTCATTATTTTTCTGATTAACCTAAATAGAATAAGGCCGAACATAGAAAGCGATAACAGAATATAAAATGGGACAACCCATCTTTCAAGGATGAGTGGTAGCACCTGAATTTCGCCACTCTTGTTTGTCTAATGAAAATAAACCAATCTATAAACTCTCGATCATAAAAGCAGCAACCACTAAAATAAAAAATTTGCCAATCCATATTTTTTGTTTTTTTGATACCCCTCTTAGTAAAAGAAACACCATTAACAAATATACGAGGGCAATCCATTCCGTGTTTTAAGTTATGATGAGAAAAAATTTTGGGATTGCGGTCGAGTGGCTTGAAAAAACGGGCGAAATGAGATGAAACTGGAGGGAACAAATATGCTGACATTATATTTAACAAGACATGGGGAAACAGAGTGGAATGTACAAAAGCGAATGCAAGGGTGGCAGGATTCGCCGTTAACGGAAAAAGGGAAAAGGGATGCAGCGCTTTTAGGCAAACGGCTTGAATCGATTGAATTCGCCGCGATTTATACAAGCACAAGCGGCCGTGCGATTGAAACAGCACAATTAATCCGCAGCGGACGGCTTATCCCAATGTATCATCATGAAAATTTACGGGAAATCAACCTCAGGGATTGGGAAGGAAAAACGCATGATGAAATTGCTGAATTCGACCCGGTTGCTTACGAGCATTTTTGGAATAGGCCGCATCTCTATTCACCGCAGCGCGGCGAACGTTTTATTGAGGTCCAAACACGAGCCCTTCATGTCATACAAGATATCGTGAACCGCCATCCATCAGGCAATGTTCTTGTTGTGACGCACGCTGTTGTTTTAAAAACATTAATTGTCTATTTTAAAAACATGCCGCTTGCCGAGCTTTGGGAGCCTCCGTTTATGCAAGGAACAAGCTTAACGATTGTGCAGGCGGCGAATGGGACGTTTGAGCTTGTCACGGTCGGGGATGTGTCGCATTTAGAGATGAATGTTGAACGTTGATAAAAACCCCCCTTTACAGCTTTTGCGTATTTAAGGGGGGGATATAGCTCCATCTCAGATTTTCAACATATAGAGCCTATACTTTTCTCCCAAAAAATTAAATCAAAAACATGTTTATGACGCTATAGTATTGAAACAACTAAAGTATGCGCAATAAGGAAAAATTTTGAGCCGATCGATCGTAGAATCGTCCAAAAATATACATCCCTCACGAAAAGTGCAGAAAATATTCCAATGATTTTTTGAAAATGGATATAAAATTGAGAAAAAGGTGATATGCATGAACATTGTCATTGCACCAGATTCATATAAAGGAAGTTTGACGGCTGTTGAAGTCGGAACGATAATACAAAAAGCATTTTTGAGCGAATTTCCTCATGCAAACATTGAAGTCGTTCCGATGGCCGATGGCGGAGAAGGAACGCTTGATGCATTTATGTATGCAATAGGAGGAGAGCGTTTTTCTGTTGAGGTAACAGGGCCTTTGGGCAGCAAAATTGCGACGAAATATGGGGTGTTAGAGGACGGAAAAACGGTTGTTATTGAAATGGCGAAGATTGCCGGTTTGCCGATGGTTCCGCCAGAAAAACGGGACCCTTATAAAACAACGTCTTATGGGATTGGAGAGATCATCATTCATGCAATGGAAAAGGGGTACCGTCAATTTATTATCGGTTTAGGGGGAAGTGCTACGAATGATGGCGGTTTAGGGATGCTGCAAGCGCTTGGCGTTACTTTTATCGATGGCAATGGTGAAACCGTGAAACCATTTGGGGAGTTTGTAAAGAAGGTAGCGAAGGTTGATTTTTCATCTCTCCATCCGCTGGTGAAAGAATGCCAATTTCAAATTGCCAGCGATGTCGATAATCCATTATGCGGTGAAAGAGGAGCGTCGCATGTATTTGGTCCGCAAAAAGGAGCGACACCGCACCAAGTCTTTGAATTGGATAAGGCATTAGACCATTATGCGAATGTCATTGAAAAAGAGATTGGCAAGTCTTATAAAAACGTAAAAGGTGCCGGAGCAGCGGGCGGATTGGGCTATGCTTTTTTGCTGTTAGGCGGAAAAATGATGTCAGGCTCCCGCATTGTTGCTGAAGTGACGCAGCTTGAAGAGAAGATAAAACAGGCTGACTGGGTCATTACGGGGGAAGGACAAAGTGATTTTCAAACGCTCTATGGAAAAGTGCCTTCTTATGTAGCGGCAATCTCAAGACAATATGGAGCTAAACCGATTCTTATTTCCGGTAGTCTTGGGACAGGGTATGAACAATTGTATGAGCAATTTGTCAGCTGTTATTCGATTGCAAGCGGACCGATGAGTTTAGAACAATGTATAAAACAGGCAAAAGAATTGCTTTTTACCCAGGCAAAAAACGTGGCGAGATTAATTAGAGCCGCCTCTGTTTAGAAATTTATGCTAAAGCTAGAAGAGGCTGACCCAAAAGAAGTGTCAGATCTCATAACTATAATGATAGGATATAGCATGGATAAAAACACTATACGAGAGGTCAGACACTTGTGTCAGCCCCCATAAACAATAGAAAACGTAAATGAAAAGGCAGCGAAAACTGTTTAAGTTATGTAGATTCTGTATCAAGTGTTAAAAGAGCATCAAAATAGTTTTAAAGATTTTTGAGCAAGTAAATAAAATATTCGTTCATCGTTTTTTCTCTTTATTAATTAATGTATGTTAATGTTTCAGTCTTCCGCTAATTCCGACGCAAGAAAGCCGATGACGAGCTCATCAATGATGATAGGGAGAGTAAACGATTGTCGCAAATTCCCCGCCGTTGATGATTATTATAAGAGGATATTCGGATACAAATTCTTCTTACTTCATAAGTCCTTCAGCCATATATTTCGTTTTTGTACTGTGTTTTTTTATTATAATTTCGTACGTTATCCTACTCTGTTTTTATAATACGCTCATACTATAAATTTTTCATTTTATACATTTATATTTCGAGGAGTGTCAATACGGGAGAAACAAAACATACAGGACCAATCAAATTAGATCAACGGCCCGAGCCATCTCTTTAAGGAAGCTTGATGCCGATGGGGCTTGGAAAAGTTACATCATATCATATTCACGATATGTCAAAGGTTTTCATTTTCGCGAGGATTCGTTATGCCTTCTCACAGAATATATATTTCAATTATTTTTAAAATTATAAAAATTATTTGAAAAATAGAAAAAGAAGTGATTAAATAATAAGTAGTATCCATTTAGATAATGGCAGTGAAACAATAGAAGGGGTTTTTTACTAAATTAAAGAAACAGTGTTTCTTATTACAGAACAACAAGGGGTGTTGGGATTGATTGCCACAGAGTTTTTATTGGAATTAAAGTCGATTTTACGCGACAGCCAAATTCAGGTGGAAGAAAACGAAAGCCATCCGCTGGGGAATAGCGGTCGGGTAACGGTTTATCCGCAAACAGAAGAAGAAATTGCGAACGTTTTAAAGTATGCCGACAACGGCGGAAAAAAAGTAACGATTGTCGGCGGCGGAACAAAGAGAGGATTTGGCGGGTTAACGGAATGTGCTGATATTTTGCTTTCATTGGCGGACTATAAAGGTGTTGTCGAGCATACCGTTGGCGATATGACATTAACGGTTAAGTCGGGGACGCCGTTTCAACAATTGCAGGAATATTTAGCTCAATATAACCAAACGATTGCTTTAGACCCGGCATGGCCGGAATATGCAACGATTGGCGGAGTCATTGCGGCCAATGACAGCGGTCCGAAACGATTTCGTTATGGCTCTGCCCGAGACAGCGTCATCGGGATGAGAGTCGTTTATCCGAATGGAACCATCATCCGCTCAGGTGGCAAAGTTGTAAAAAATGTGGCCGGTTATGATATGAACAAGCTGTTTATCGGTTCGATGGGGACGCTCGGAGTAATAGCGGAAGTAACGTTGAAGCTTCGTCCGCTGCCAAAATACGAAAGCCTCATTCTCTTATCGTTCCCGGAAGGAAATATTGAAGAGATTCGCGCTTTTGCTGTGAGGTTGCTGGATTCGATGATGGAACCAACGTCCCTTGAACTGTTAAGCCCATCCTTATCGGAACGGTTAACCGGTAAGCGGACTTATACATTAGCGATCGGCTTTGAAGATGTCGAAAGCTCCGTCCATTATCAAGAAGATTTTGTAAAGCGCATTCAGCCGTCAAAAACAAGCATGGCCATTTTGCCACTAAAAGAAGCGCGAGTGTTTTGGCAACAATTTTATACAATCGGTCCGAATGGAAGACAAAGCGGAGACGGCCAAGAAATAGAAGCTGCCTTGAAAATCGGTGTCGTTAACCTCGACGTCCTTCAAGTCATCAAAGAAAGCCACATCTTGCAGGAGGCCGCGAATGTAGCCATTGAGGCGCACGGCGGTCTAGGGCATGGGTTATGCCAAGTATATGTAAAAGGGACAGGCGAAGATGTTGTCGCCGTCATTGAACGGTTTCGACAGTTTGTGACACCGCTTGGCGGATACGTGATTGTGAAGCATTTACCGTTTGCGCTGCGGCAAAAAGTAGACGTTTGGGGTGAAAAACCGTCTTATTTCTTCCTATTAGAAGGAATTAAAGCAAAAATTGACCCGAATCATACTCTTAATCATAGACGATTTGTAGGAGGGATCTAAAGTGAGTGTAAGAGAAAGCGATTTAAAACAAGCACCTGCATGTACAACGACGAGCCTGGGCAATTATCTTTGGAGCGATCCGCCTGATGAAAGCAAATGGGCCGATTGCGTTCATTGCGGCATGTGCTTGGAATCATGTCCAACTTATGAGCAAACCGGACAGGAGCAGCATTCTCCGCGCGGACGTGTCCATCTCATTAAATCGGTTGCCGAAGGAAAGCTGGAAGTTAATGAAGCTTTTGCAGATCCGGTTTTTGCCTGTCTTGATTGCCGGGCATGTACAACAGCTTGTCCTGCTGATGTCGATGTCGGAGGGCTCATTGAAGAGGCGCGCGGGCAAATTCGTCAGGCGATGCCATTAACCGGCTGGAAGGGAGCGGTAAGTAAATTTTTCCTTGAAGGAGTGTTTCCGCATCCAGATCGCCTGCATTTATTAGGAAACTTGTTAAAGTTTTATCAAAAGAGCGGATTGCAAAAGGTGGCGCGCAAAACGCGGCTTATCAATATTATGCCTGAACATTTAGTGGAGATGGAAGCGGTTTTACCGGAAGTCAAACAGCCGGTGCGCAAAAAATACAAACAGGCGGGCGTCATTAAAGCAAAAGGGGAGACGAAGCGGACTGTTGCGCTTTTAACCGGATGTGTCATGGATGTGATGTTCAGCGATATTAACGAAGCAACGATCAATGTGTTAACCCGTAATGGAAATGACGTAGTGATCCCGCAAAATCAAACGTGTTGTGGAGCGCTGCATGTTCACGCAGGCGACCGCGAAACAGGAAGAAAGCTGGCGAAGCAGAACATCGAAGCGTTTAAAGATGCTGAGACGGTCATTGTCAATGCAGCAGGCTGCGGCTGCATGTTGAAGGAATATCCAGAACTGTTCCGCGAAGACGATGAGTGGCGTGAAAAAGCAGAACAGTTTGCTTCGAAGGTAGAAGACATTTCCAAATATCTTCATGACACAGGCTATGAAAAACCAAAAGCGGAAATCAAGACGCGGATTACGTATCATGATGCATGCCATTTAGCCCACGGCCAAGGTATACGTCAGGAGCCTCGCAGCATTCTCCTTAGCATTCCCGGGGTGGAAATGGTTCATATGCCAAATGCTGACCGCTGCTGTGGAAGCGCCGGCATTTATAATATTACGAATCCAGAAATGGCAGGAGCTGTACTTAAAAGTAAAATGGAGTACGTTCCTGAAGACGTCGAAATGATTTCAATGGGAAACCCTGGATGTATGCTGCAAATGGCGCTGGGGGTGCTGAAATACGGAAGAAATCAAAAAATTGTGCATACGGTTCAGCTGCTTGACTGGGCATATCAAAAAGAGGAGCGTCTGAAGGGGGTATAATCATGGCTGTAAAAGACGTGCAAATCAAAGATAAACATATCGAAAATCTTGCGAAAATCGTTGGCGGCGCTCAATCGATTCTTTACAAAAAAGAGGATTTGCTTGCATATGATTGTGACGGTTTTACGATTCACCGGCATTTGCCGAAAGCGGTTGTGTTTCCAAAAAGTACAGAGGAAGTCGCACAGATTGTGAAATATTGCCATGAAAATGATTTGCCCTTTCTTGCCCGCGGAGCAGGAACGGGTTTAAGCGGCGGAGCGATTCCGTTGAATGGTGAGGTGGTCATCAGCTTAACAAAGATGAAGCGGCTGCTAAGTGTCGACCTTGAAAATCGACGTGCGGTTGTGGAGCCGGGTTTTGTAAACCTCAAATTGACACATTCGATTTCTGATAAAGGCTACTATTATGCTCCCGATCCATCAAGCCAATATTGCTGTACAATTGGCGGAAACGTTGCTGAAAATGCCGGGGGAGCGCACTGTTTGAAATACGGCGTGACGACAAATCATATTTTAGGGATGGAAGTCGTTTTGCCGAATGGCGAAATTATCGAAATTAGCACAAATGGAGTTCTTGACCCTCCTGGATATGATTTATTAGGACTGTTGACGGGCTCGGAAGGAACATTAGGAATTGTGACAAAAATAACAGTTCGCATTTTGAAAAATCCCGAAGCAAAACAAACCGTGTTGGCTTATTTTGATAAAGTTTCCGACGCAAGTCAGGCTGTGTCTGATATTATCTCTGCCGGAATTGTTCCCGCTGCTCTTGAAATGATGGATAAAACAGCAATTGAGGGAGTTGAAGCGGCGGCGTTTCCAGTAGGACATCCGAAAGACATCGAAGCGCTGTTGCTTATTGAAGTCGACGGCATTTCCGCCGGTATCGATGAGCAGATTGATGAAATTTTAAAAGTATGCAGAAGACGAAATGTTCGTGAAGTGAAAGTAGCGCAAGATGAGAAGGAAAGGGAAAGATGGTGGGCGAATCGCAAAACAGGCTTTGGAGCGATGGGGGCGATTTCTCCTGACTATTTAGTACAAGACGGAGTGATTCCGCGAAGCAAGCTGCCGGAAGTGCTGGAGCGAATCAAGCAAATAAGCGAAAAATATGGCTTGCGCATCGCTAATATTTTTCATGCCGGAGATGGAAATCTTCATCCGCTTGTTCTTTTTGATGCGAGAAAGCCAGGAGAAACAGAAAAAGCGCTGGCAGCTGGGAGCGAATGTCTGCAAGTTTGTGCCGATGTCGGCGGCTCCATTACCGGTGAGCATGGAGTAGGGATTGAGAAACGCGAAGAAATGCGCTTCATTTTCACCGATGAAGAAATTATTGCCCAAACCAATATTCGTGATGTGTTCAATCCGAAAAACTTATTAAATGCTGGAAAATTATTTCCAACACCAGGGCGCTGTGTAGAAGTAAAAAGAAACGAGAAAACGAAATAATTTTTTGAAAATTATTGAAATAACCACAATTTTATGCTATTATTTTTTTAAATAAATTACGAAACAATGTTTTTTAATAACAAACAAAAGTTGATTT
This sequence comes from Paranoxybacillus vitaminiphilus, assembly GCF_003259935.1. Lineage (GTDB taxonomy): Bacteria > Bacillota > Bacilli > Bacillales > Anoxybacillaceae > Paranoxybacillus > Paranoxybacillus vitaminiphilus. The sequence continues at coordinate 36,490 of NZ_QLMH01000017.1, forward strand.
CTCCGTAATACGAGCAAGCACTCTTACTAAATCGTTCATTATGAAAAGGGGGAAATGTTTTTATGCAAAACTATGTGAAAGTAGGCAACCTTCAAGTGGCCAGTATTTTCTATGATTTTATCAATACGGAAGTTCTGCCGCAAAGCGGGGTGGACAGTGAACAATTCTGGGCGGATTTAGAAACGCTAGTAAAAGATTTGACACCAAAAAACAAAGCGCTGCTTGCCCGCCGCGATGAAATTCAAGAAAAGCTGAACGAATGGCACCGGCAGCATAGAGGAAATTTTGACTTTGACGAATATAAATCATTTTTGCAGGAAATTGGCTATTTAGAGCCGGAAGTAGAAGATTTTCAAATTACGACTGAAAGGGTCGACGATGAAATCGCTTTACAGGCCGGACCACAGTTAGTTGTTCCTGTCAGCAATGCCCGCTATGCACTGAATGCAGCGAACGCGCGCTGGGGAAGTCTTTATGATGCTCTTTACGGAACGGACGCGATCAGTGAAGAAGATGGCGCACAACGCGGAGAACGTTACAATCCGGTCCGCGGTGAGAAAGTGATTGCCTATGCAAAACAATTCCTTGATGAAGCTGTACCGTTAAACGGATGCTCTCATAAAGATGCTGTCAAGTATGCCGTCGTCAATGGCAAATTGTCTGTTTCCGTTAAAGACGGCCGGACAACGAGCCTTCAAGATGAAGAAAAATTTGTCGGCTATCAAGGAAATCCGGAAGATCCATCGGCTATCTTGCTGAAAAATAACGGTTTGCATATTGAAATCCAAATCGATCGCAGTCATCCTGTCGGCAAAACAGATACAGCCGGTGTAAAAGATATTTTATTGGAAGCTGCGCTGACGACGATTATGGACTGCGAAGATTCTGTCGCTGCCGTCGATGCAGAGGATAAAGTGCATGTATACCGCAACTTGTTAGGTTTAATGAAAGGAGACTTGACGGCAACATTCACAAAGGGAAATAAAACAATCACGCGCGCGCTCAATCCTGACCGCACTTATACAACGCCAAGCGGAGAAGAATTGACATTGCCGGGCCGTTCGCTCATGTTCGTACGCAACGTTGGACATTTGATGACCAATAATGCCGTATTAGATCAAAATGGCGAGGAAATTTATGAAGGAATTTTGGATGCAGTTGTCACAAGCTTAATTGCGAAACATTCTCTATTAGGCAATGGCCGCTATAAAAATTCCGCAAAAGGCTCTATCTACATTGTTAAACCGAAGATGCACGGTTCAGAAGAAGTCGCTTTTGCGAATGAACTGTTTGACCGTGTTGAAGATATGCTCGGACTGGAGCGAAATACAATTAAAATCGGTGTGATGGATGAGGAACGCCGCACAACGCTGAACTTGAAAAACTGTATTTATCAAGTAAGAGATCGCATTGTGTTTATTAATACCGGATTTTTAGATCGAACTGGCGATGAAATCCATACTTCGATGGAAGCAGGACCGATGATTCGCAAAAATGATATGAAAACATCAACATGGCTGCAAGGATATGAGAAGTCAAATGTAAGCGTTGGTCTTGCCTGCGGCTTCCAAGGACGGGCGCAAATTGGTAAGGGAATGTGGGCAATGCCGGATATGATGGCGGAAATGCTGAAGCAAAAAGGCAGCCAGCTTCAGGCAGGTGCCAATACGGCATGGGTGCCTTCTCCAACGGCAGCCGTCTTGCATGCGATCCATTATCATCAAATCGATGTCACAAAAGTACAAAATGAATTAAGCAAAGAATTTAAAGATTTTCGCGATGAAATTTTACAGATTCCAGTGGCGGCCAATCCTAATTGGACTCCTGAAGAAATTCAACAAGAGTTGGACAATAACGCTCAAAGTATTCTTGGATATGTTGTCCGCTGGGTAGAGCAAGGAATTGGCTGCTCGAAAGTGCCGGATATTAACAATATCGGGCTGATGGAAGACCGGGCGACATTAAGAATTTCCAGCCAGCATATCGCGAACTGGCTTCACCATGGAATTTGCACGAAAGAGCAAGTGCTTGAGACGTTAAAGCGCATGGCGAAAGTCGTCGATGAGCAAAACGCTGGTGATCCTGCATATCGGCCAATGTCTGAAGACTATGACAACTCAGTTGCCTTCCAAGCGGCATGCGATCTCATTTTCAAAGGCTATGAACAGCCAAACGGTTACACGGAGCCAATCTTGCACCGCCGTCGCTTAGAAGCTAAAGCGAAGTTCGCAGTAAAACAGTAATCTACGATACAAAGTAGCTGAGAGAGGCTGTCTCATAAGGGGCTGACTTCACACAAGTTTCACAATATATCGTTCATTTATCCAATGTGATGTCCTATATATTGTGTTGTGGGGTCTGACCCTGGGGCTTTTGGGACAGCCTCTTTCATATACACAACGCTGTGAGTGGGGAATGGGAAAAACTGTTGTGCGATCAGCAGTTTTTGCTGAAGCTTTGCTTGATAAAAGAGTTTCAGCCGCGAGCCGCTGGCAAAACCGGAGTTACTCATAACTAACATGAGAGGAGTTAAGCGATGAAATTTGCCAGATTTACTGCCAATGGAGAAACGTATACAGGTGTGTTAACGGATGGTGTAATAAGGGAAATTCAAGGGGATATGTTTAGTGAATGGGAATATACAGGAAAAATCTTTTCCAAGCACGAGGTCAAATTTCTTGCTCCGTTAGAGCCGAACCAAATTATCGGAATCGGTGCAAACTATGTCTCAAAAAAAGAAGAGCTTCCTGCTCTGCTGCCGGAAATTCCGGTATTTTTCTTCAAACCAACTTCATCGGTGATCGGACCTGAAGAAGAAATTATTATTCCAAACGGAATTGACCAAGTCAAGTTTGAATCAGAGTTAGCGGTTGTGATTGGGAAGGAAGCGAAGCATGTTCCTGAATCAGATGTATTGGATTATGTGTTCGGTTATACCGTTGGAAATGATGTAACCGCACCACAATTTTTTCATCAAGACGGCCATTGGACGCTTGGGAAAGCATTTGATACATTTACGCCATTAGGTCCGGTAATTGAAACGGAACTCGATCCTTTCAAGGTGAATGTGAAGGCAAGACTAAACGGTGTTGAAAAACAAAATAGTCCGACTGAACTGATGATTATTCCAATCTGTAAAATGATCTCCTATCTGACGAATATGATGACGCTGAAGCCGGGGGATGTGATTTTAACAGGAAGTCCGGTAGGAGCCGAGTTTGTCAAGGCAGGGGATATGATTGAATGTGAGATTGAAGAGATCGGAACGCTCCGCAATACGTTTGCTGCAGCAAAAGAATGCGCTAAAATTCGTTAATGATCGCTTAAATGCCCGGGGATAAATGTTATAATGAATTATCATGTTTTATGCTAGAGGTGAGAGAGCATGGAAAGAGAAAATATGGTCAAGTCTGTGAGCCGGGCATTAGATATTATCGGTATCGTCAGTTCAGAAAAGAATGGCTTAGGTGTTACAGAAATTGCGAAACAAATGGATATTAATAAAAGCTCTGTGTATCGGATTTTATCGACACTTGTCCAATACGGATATATGGAGCAGGATGAAGAAACAAGCCGCTACAAGCTTGGCTACAAATTTTTGGAGATGAGCTCGAAACTGCTCGAATCGATCGATCTAAGAAAAGAGGCGAAGCCATATTTACAACAATTGGAGAAAGAAACAAATGAGGTCATTCATCTTGTTGTATATGACCAGGGCGAAGTGATTTATATTGAAAAGTTAGAAGGAACGGAAACGCTGCGCATGCATTCGAAAGTCGGCAAAAGAGCTCCGATGCATTGCACGGCAGTAGGAAAAGCGATCTTAGCGCATTTGCCGTCCAATGTTGTGCTCGATATTTTAGAACGTAAAGGAATGCCAAAGCATACGGATAAAACGATTACCAATCAGGATGAATTTTTGAAAGAGCTCGCACAAGTAAAACAAAAGGGATATGCGCTTGACTTAGAGGAAAACGAATACGGGATTCGCTGTATTGCTGTACCGATTTTTGATCATGCAGGAAAAGTCGTTGCCGCTGTCAGTATCTCCGGTCCGACAATCCGCATGACCGATGAACGAATCAAACAACTGCAACCGAGAATGCTGCAAATCGGTAAACAAATTTCCGCAAGGCTTGGATATATATGAAAATGTTAAAATGTTGCTCGGTATCTGATTGGAAGATATCGAGCTTTTTTGTTGCAAATGAATTTTGTCAATTAAATTCTATGAGCCCTTTCTTTCAGCATAATATGTGATTTTCTTCATTCCTTCTCTAAATCGCTTTCAAAATACGAGTTCGGCAGAATGAATATTTTCCTTTTTATGTTAAACAATAAAGAAAGACGTTTGTCGGCAGCAAATATTGAATTTGAAGGAGAAAAGAGAGTTGCTGAATAGAGAGATTACTCGACATGAAAAAAAGATAATTTTCTTCTCGTTCCTTGCAATAGCTGCTTTTGTGTCACCGTATTTTCTTCTCGGCGAAGATGCTCATATGCGCGTTCACGATAATTTAGATTCGAATATTGCCTGGTATAAAGTGTTAATCAGAAGCGGTGAATTGTTCGGTTCAGTGAATGCGGTCATTCCCCAAATTATTAACGGCCTGCCGCGAAACGCATTTGGGACAGAATTTAGCGGCATTGTATGGCTGCATGCCTTATTTCCTTCGATTTATGCTTATGGCTTAAGTCAAACCATCACGCGCGTGTTTGCCTTTATCGGAATGTACCTGCTTTTGAAAAAACATTTTATTCAGGAGCCGGAATGGGCATGGATTCGTGTCGGTGCCGCGTTAGCCTTCGCTCTTACACCGTTTTGGCCGTCAGGGATGCTGAGTACGCTTGGAATGCCGCTTGCGTTATGGGCGTTTTTAAACATTCGTGCCGGTGAGCGTTCGTGGCTGAATTATTTGGTGTTAACGCTCCTGCCTTTCTATTCAAGCCTTGTTCTTGGCTTTTTCTTCTTCTTAAGCGCGATGGGGATGTTGTGGTTGGTTGATGTCGTGCGCGGAAAAGGCTGGAACGTGCGGTTTTTATTGGCGATTGTATACATGAGTGTGATTTACTTAGCGATTGAATATCGCCTTGTCCATTCGCTTTTATTTTCGACGGAGCCAACGAGCCGTGATGAATATTTTCATGCCCGCCTGCCGCTTTGGCGTGTCATTCGTTTAACTTTTAAAAACTATGTTCTTGGGCATAACCATGTCATGACGGTACATGGTCTTGTGATTTTGCCGGTCACGTTCATTGCCTTATATGTTGTCTGGAAACAAAAACGCTGGCGCGAAGAAAAAACATTTCTGTTTTTGCATGTCCTAAACTTTGCGCTTTCCGCATGGTATGCGTTTTGGTTTTATAAAGGATGGCTTCCATTGACAGAACGGTTCGACCTTCTTGATAAGTTCAATTTTGCTCGTTATCACTTTTTGCGGCCGCTAGTCATTTATGTATTATTTGCGCTTTCTTTGAAAATTTTATGGCGGCAAGGAAAAGCATGGCAGAGAATGTCTCTCTGTTTCATCACAGCGCAGCTTCTTGTGCTGACGGCCTTTAACGAGGAAATCGTTTATCAGAACAAACCGTCGTTTAAACAGTTTTATGCCGAAAAGCAGTTTGCAGAAATTAAAGAATACATAGGGCTTCCAGTGGAAGAATATCGCGTCGCGAGCATCGGAATTCACCCGGCGATTGCTCAATATAACGGATTTTATACGCTTGATACGTACAACAATTTTTATCCGCTCTCATATAAACATCGTTTTCGAGAAATGATTGCGCAGGAATTAAAGAAAAATAAGAAGCTTCGCGAGTATTTTGATGAGTGGGGTGGACGTTGTTATATTTTTGTGGACGAACTTGGAAAACATTATATGTTTAAAAAACATTCACAAAAAAAGATCAAACATTTGCAGTTAAATACGGATGTATTTCGGGAAATGGGCGGTCGCTATATTTTATCCGCACTCCCGATTGAAAATGCGACAAAAAATCAACTGAAATTGGAAAAAGTATTTCATTCGCATGAATCCGCTTGGAAAATCCATTTGTACAAAGTGATGCCTAGGGAGGAATGAGCTTGAACGAACCAGTTCTTACCATTGTTGTGCCATGTTATAACGAAGAAGAAGTGCTGCCGGAAACGATGAAGCAGCTGTTGAACTTGCTTGAGCAGCTAATCGCGGAAAAGCTTGTTTCGCGGCAAAGCAAATTATTATTTGTCGATGATGGGAGCAAAGATCAAACGTGGCAACTCATTTATAAAGCGAGTTTGCAGCATGAAGCGGTGAAAGGGGTAAAGCTTTCGCGCAACGTCGGTCATCAAAATGCTTTGCTTGCCGGATTGTTTGCCGCTAAATCGGTTTCTGACTGCATCGTTTCCATTGACGCTGATTTACAGGATGATATTTCGATCATTCGTGAATTTATGCAAAAATTTCATGAAGGCTATGAAATTGTCTATGGGGTGCGAAAAAAGCGAGAGACGGATACGTTTTTTAAGCGGCATACGGCACAAGGTTTTTATAAATTGATGAAAGCGATGGGGGTGAATGTCGTTTATAATCATGCCGATTATCGCTTAATGAGCCGCCGCGCTGTTGAAGAACTCGAACGTTTTGAAGAAGTGAATTTGTTTTTGCGCGGGATTGTTCCTTTGCTTGGGTTTCGCTCTGCCGTTGTCTATTATGATCGGAAAGAACGTCCGGCCGGGAAAACGAAATATCCGCTCAAAAAAATGCTGGCGTTTGCCTTGGACGGAATTACATCGTTGAGCATTACTCCGATTCGCTTTATCTCGCTTATTGGTTTTATCTCGTTTTTCGTCAGTCTTATATTCGGCCTATATTTCATCTTTTTAAAATTTACCGGGCATACGCAAACCGGCTGGACGTCTCTCATTATGTCGATTTGGCTTCTCGGGGGATTGCAGCTCATTGCGTTTGGCTTAATCGGTGAATATATTGGGAAAATTTACAAAGAAACCAAGCGGCGCCCGAGATATATTGTCGATATGGATTTATTGAATTTGCCGCTTCGAGCGACATCTCGAGACGCAGAGGAGCCTATTCATGTTGACGTTAAAAGGTTATCTCAATCGAACTAGCCCGTTTGTTCGGCACTTTATTTTACACGGTGCTGAATTACCTCGGACAAAAAATGATTGTTTTTACGGTAAAGTAGGATTTTTTTGGATGGATGTCGAATACAAAACCATACTAAGAGTTGCTCATATTTTTGGCGAGTACAGCGAAAAAACGGCATATACATTGTAATAGTCAGTTTTTTGTATTCTGATTTTGAGGTGAGGCATATGGAAGTCATTGTATTGTTTGGGTTGGTGTTTTTCCTTGTTTTTGTTATCTATTCGGTATTGTCCCAAGCCCCTGGTCAAGGAAGAAAGGGGAGAAATAGTGACAGTTACCTTCTTCCGCCTTATTATCATGATACATCATCTGATTATAACGATTGTATTGGCGGTTTTGGCGGTGATTGCGGCAGCGGCGGAGACGGCGGAAGCTAGAAAGTTCGGCAAAAACAACGCTTGGGCTATTTCCATCCCAAGCGTTTTAGTTCCAATTGAATATTCAATTATTGAGGAAATAGTGATTTATATCTTTTAATAGCGGCATCAACGATACAGCGCATGTTTTCGCAGAGGAACGCGGAATTCAATAATCGGCTTGACGATCTGTGTGACCGGTTTGCTTGCTAATATGATCGTTACAGCAATGGATACGATGATCAATAACGGATATCCATTGATTTCCGTGATCACGTCTGGGAAGTTTGTTGTGTGCAAGTACTTTAGAATAAATCCGTGTAAAATATATACATAAAATGTTCGTGTTCCTAAAGCGGAAACTGTTAATTGGCCGTTTGGAATCAACGACATGAAACAAAGCGTCATTAAAAAGCTGACCCCATACAACAGCAGCCGGAATAAAACACCCATTTCCTCGTTGACTCCTAATGTCTCATAAGATTTTGAGCCGTACAGCCATTCTTCTTGTAAGTTCGGAAATATAAAATGAACAAGTGCAAATGCACTAATAAGCAAAATGACCGATAGAAAGCGGACTCCCGGTTGAAATAGTCGTTCGAAATGCTTCTTTTTCAGCAAGAAGCCAAACAGGAAGAACGGGAAAAACGTAAACGTCCGCGAAAGGCTCAAAAACTTTTCGATATCGGTCAATCCAATTAACACACCCAGAAGTATGGTTAAGGAAATGGCATACGTTTTTGGGATTTTGGCAAAAATATACAGCATCACATTCCAACAGAATAAACTTAGCAAAAACCAAAGCCCCCAGTGAGGGGTAAGGAAATCAAGCGAAAGAGCATCGTCTTCATATAAAAACGAATAATAAATCGAGTAAAGCAGTTGAAAAATGACATATGGAATGAGTATTTTTTTTGTTATCTTCTTTAAATATCCTTTTTTATGGAAATTTTTCGCGAAATATCCAGAAATCAACACGAATGCCGGCATGTGAAACAAAAAAATCCAAACATATAAACTATGAATCAATGTATTTTCGGCAATATATGGACGAAGAAAATGACCGAACACAACAAAAACAATAAGAAAAAATTTCGCATTGTCAAAATAATAATCCCGCACTTTCATGAATACCCTCCTTGTCAGATATGACAGATTGTTGAAGGGAGCTTTTATACAACAATTTATTATTCTAACATAAAAAGTCGAAAGATGGGTATATATTTTTAGGATGGTAAAATACACCATTATAAAAATGAAAGGAATTTCGGAAAATATACTAAAAGGTTTATTTAAGGAATTCCTGTTGAAGGAAGAACTGGTGAGAAGCAAAAACAATCGAACCGTTCGACCAAGGCAGAAAATCATTCTTATTTAGTGTGCAATGATCATTTATTTTGGAAAGAACTTAATGTAATGGCCGAAGACAGCGCATATAATCGTGAAAGGGAGGGTTTTCATGGAAGTGATTAGAGCGAAACAAATTGCCGAGTCAGGCGATATTGTCCGTGTAACATATGAAGGAAAGCAAGTATTTATTCAACAAGTAGATGAAAAAAAATGAAACGGCAAGAATTTACGAGCAAAAAAAATCGAGACAAAGAGATGGTTGTGCCGATTCGTCTTCTTCATGAAGCATAGAGACTGATCCATAAGCGTCTGGCCTCATGTGCATTTCCTAATATAATTTATCCATGTAATGTTTTTTATATATTGTTTTGCAGGGCTGACACTTTGCTGTTGGTCCCTCTTTTTTATATCAAAAACACCTTTCTATCTTTTTTGTAACACGTTATAATGATAAATGGATAGGCTATCGGAAAACTTTTAAACTGGAGTGGATAATTATAATGAATATTGGTTTTGGTGAAGTTGCGTTGATCGTCTTTCTTGCACTTTTAATATTCGGTCCGAAAAAATTGCCGGAACTTGGAAAAGCTGCCGGCAAGACGCTTCGCGAGTTTAGAAACGCAACGAAAGGTCTTATTGACGAGGAAGAAAAAAGTGAAAAAAATAATGTTTTAAAAAAATGACCCATTGCCTATATGGCAATGGGTCATTTTTGTGATTAAGCGGAAAGTCTTCTGTGTTTGAAGGAGGACTTCAAGAGCATTAATCGAGTTTACATTGATCCAACGGTACAATCTTTGTCTTTTTTATGATTTTGTATCCTAGCCACACAGCAATAAAAATAGGTAAGCCAATATATGATACAAGTATACCGTACCAATCAATTTGCTCCCCGGTAAATGCGGAATAGTTTTGCCCAAGTATGACAATCATGCATAGGGTGAAAGCGAATAAAGGACCGAATGGGAACCACTTTGCTTTGTATGGCAGAGCATTTAAGTCACGGCCTTGTGCAATATATGCTTTACGGAAACGGTAATGGCTGATCGCTATACCTAGCCAAGCGATAAAGCCGGACATGCCTGATGCATTCAATAACCATGTATATACGGCACCATCCCCGAAAAAGGAAGATAAAAACGCCAATGTACCAACTAAGGAAGTAACAATGAGTGAATTGACAGGAACTCCCCGCTTATCTAGCTTTGCCAAAAATTTTGGTGCTTTTCCTTCACGAGCTAAATCCCAAAGCATTCTTGTAGAAGCGTACATCCCTGAATTCCCTGCTGATAAAACAGCCGTTAAGATAATGGCGTTCATAACAGATGCAGCGAATGCGACTCCGGCTTTATCGAACACAAGCGTAAATGGACTTACGGTTACATCGCTGTTAGCAAGGTTTTCATTTGTATAAGGAATCAAAAGACCGATAGCAAGAATGGCTAATATATAGAATAAGAGAATTCGCCAGAATACTTGTCGCACCGCGCGAGGAATGTTGCGCTCAGGATCTTCGCTCTCTCCAGCGGCAACCCCAAGCAATTCTGTTCCTTGAAACGAAAATCCAGCAGCCATAAAAATTCCTAATATCGCCATAAATCCGCCATTAAATGGCGCGTCCGCTATGGTAAAGTTTTTAAAGCCGACTGCTTCCCCGCCCATGATGCCGAAAATCATTAAAAAACTAATGACTAAAAAGATGATTACCGTTGCTACTTTGATTAAGGAGAACCAATACTCTGCTTCACCAAACCCTTTAACAGATAAATAGTTTAAGAGAAACATAATAATTAAACAGAGAGCGCTCCACAAGATGGAAGGGCTGTCAGGAAACCAAAACTTCATAATCAATGTCACAGCAGATAATTCTGCAGCAATCGTAATTGCCCAATTGTACCAGTAATTCCACCCTAAAGCAAATCCTAATGCCGGGTCAACAAATTTTGTGGCATAAGTGCTAAATGAGCCGGCTACTGGCATATAAGCTGCCATTTCTGCCAGACCGGTCATAAGAAAGTAAACCATGATTCCAATCGCGATATACGCAACAAGTGCTCCCCCAGGTCCTGCAGTATGAATTGCCCCGCCGCTTGCTAAAAACAGACCTGTTCCAATGGTTCCTCCAAGTGAAATCATCGATAAGTGCCGTGCTTTTAATTTGCGCTGCAGCTTATTTGTGACTGCGGAGGAAGAGCGAGGATTAGAGGTCGTGTCTTGAATTGCGCTTTTCATTATGATCACTCCTTATAAAAATATTTGGAAGGAGTGGGTAATAAAAAAAGCCGTCGAAGGTGATTCGACGGCAATATGTCCATTACCCGTATCAAACCTTCCGAAAAGATAGCGCGCCACGTTTGCCTCATCACAAACGTGACAGTGCTGTTCCTATTCGGCAACAGCCCCAGCTTCCCCACTCAGAGAAAGTGCGGAAACTTCGGCGACTTTTCCTTTCAAGCGGAGTCGTCGACGTTCTCTGCGTCTCGTCCGCTTTACTGATAAAAGCCGCAACCTCTACCCCATCGGTTGAATAGGATAGCGATTATTCACTTTTTAGGTAATTCCAATTGCATTATAAAAGATGATCGAATTTATTTCAATATATTATTTTTCTATTTTTATGAACGCTTACTAAGTAAAAGTTTGTGCAGGGGGCTGGTCCATAAGTGCCTGACTTCACATGCATTTCACCATATATCGTTATTGCATGGCTTTTAATGCTTTGGTCATTTACTGTTCCTAAGTCGCTGTTGTTTTGCATGGTGGGAATCACCTCTTTAAGATAATCCATTTTGTAAGCCACGAATATGCTGTTGCATTTTTTGAATATCCTGCTTCATGAATGTTTTTTTGTTTTCGGCCTGTCATAATGATTAGTTATATAAGTAAAATGATAAATTGCAGAAAACATTGAGGATTTGATGCCCGGCGAAAGCGGGAGAGACAGAGGAAGAAAAGCGGTCGGTATCCCAACGGTACTTACACGGATTAAACGATTTGCAAAAATTGAGGAGTGATGAACAAAGGGGTCCCGAGCATGTAACGTTTCGGACCCCTTTGTTATTTATTCCATCATCTTTACTAATTTTTTCGAAATGAGAAGCAAGATGAGACCTAGTCCGATTGTAACGGCACCAATTAAGCTGAAAATTTGTAAATAGCCTAATGAAACTGTATATGCAGCGAGTACACCAGCTAATTTATTGGCCACACCTGTTCCTGCTAACCAAGCTCCCATTAATAACGAAGCTAAACGAACAGGAGCAAGCTTACTTACCATTGACAAGCCAACAGGGGATAAGCATAATTCACCAAGTGTATGCATGAAGTATGTTAACACGATAAACATGACATGTGCTTTTTCCACTACTTGGTCTTCATTGCTGCCTGTATGCATGACAGCTGGAACTAATACTAAAAAACCTAAACCGAGTAAAATCATACCAAGAGCCATTTTTGTCGGAATGGACAAGTCTCCGCGTTCGGTATTAGAAAGTTTGATCCATAAGGCTGAAAGAATTGGAGCTAAAATAACAATAAACAAAGGATTTAATGATTGGAACCATGATGTTGGAATCGTCCAGCCGCCAATGGATTTGTCAACAAATTTATCGGTGTACAGTGTTAAAGAGCTTCCTGCTTGTTCAAAGCCAGCCCAGAAGAATACAACAAAGCTAGCTAAAATTAAAATAACAGCTGTACGTTGTTTTTCCTTTTTTGTTAATGGAGCTTTTGATTGAGAAACCGTATTTGTTTGTTTTCCAACCGGCTTTTTACCGATTTCACCTAAATAACGATTTCCGAATAGATTGAAAATTAATTGTCCAATAACCATACCGATCGATGCAGCAAGGAAACCATATTTAAAGCCGTATTGGACAACGCCGTTAACGGTTGTTTTGAAAAAGTCTTCAGCTAAATAGCCAACAACAAGCGGAGCAAAGAATGCACCAATATTAATTCCCATGTAGAAAATCGTGAATGCTGCGTCTCTGCGCTTATCATTTTCTTCGTAAAGTTCTCCGACAAGCGTTGAAATATTTGGTTTAAAGAAACCATTACCAATAATGAGTAAAGCAAGACCGATATATAATCCCATTTTTGAATGGAGTGCAAATAAAGCAAAGTTACCAAGTGCCATCGCAATACCACCGATGGTAATGGCTAATCTTCTGCCTAGAAATTGGTCAGAAAGGTATCCGCCGATAATGGGTGTGAAGTAAACCAACATGGTGAAAGTGCCATAAATGCTCACGGCGACACTTTCTTCAAAACCTAAACCACCGCTTACTAAAGATGCAGTTAAATACAGAACTAAAATCGCTCTCATTCCATAATAGCTGAAACGCTCCCACATTTCTGTAAAGAACAATAAATAAAGACCGGGAGGATGTTTCTTTTTCGGTTCTTCATATTTTTGAGTGTCTGCTAATGCTCCCATTTTGTTGCCTCCTTATAAAAAATAAAACTATGAACAATTTTAATTTACATAATATTATATTATTAAGTCAATAAAGTTATATAAATATATAATTTTTAAATAAATTAGAAAATAAATAAGTTTTTATTATTATTAACTAAAATATTTTGAATATTTATTGAATTGGTTAAAAATATTTTTTTATAATAGTTTTTTATTTGGTTATAATTATTTATCTGAATAATTTGTTAAGTTTTTTGTTTTTTATCGCTGCAGAGGCTATAATCAAATTGCGGTATTGCAAAGATTCAAAGGAGAGGAAAAAGGTGCTTGCTTATACAAGACGATTTATACTGCTCGTTTTTATTTTCGTTTTATTTGGCTGCCAGCAGTCTTCTTCCAAGATTTCCGCTGTTGTGCTTGAAGTGGTTGACGGCGATACATTAAAAGTAGAAATCAACGGGAAAAAAGAAACGGTACGTCTTTTATTGATTGACACCCCGGAATCTGTTCACCCGACAAAGCCGGTGCAGCCGTTTGGGATGGAAGCGAGTCATTATGTAAAGAAGCTATTGCCGAAAGGAACAGAGGTAGAGTTGGAGCTCGATATTCGCGAACGTGATAAATATGGCCGTTTGCTGTCATACGTATGGGTCAATGGAAAGATGGTAAACAAACTGCTTCTTGAGCAAGGATATGCCCGCGTCGCATATGTATTTGAACCAAATACAAAATATGTCGACGAATTTCGTGCTATACAGGAAGAAGCCCGTAAAAAGGAACTTCGTATTTGGTCTTTAGAAAATTATGCGACGGAGCAAGGATTTAACGATCAGTCAGTTAATGGGCAACAGTGCGACAAACCAACGATTAAAGGAAATATTCGCAAAGATGGAGAAAAAGTTTATCATTTGCCAAGCAGTCCGCAATATAGTGTGACAAAAGCAGAAGTGATGTTTTGCACAGAAGAAGAAGCAAAATCGGCAGGATTTCGCCCTGCGCATGCTCGATAAAAGAACCTTATGACGATTACTTCATCAAGCCGGCTTGCAGATTCAGATTGTCTATGTTTGTTTTGTACAGCAGAAATACGATTGGAATCATTTGTGAATCTATCAGTGCTGATCCATAAGTGTTTGACCTTGCGCCTATTCTACACTTATCCAATGCGATGTCCTGTCTATGTGTTGTGGAATCTAACACTTTGCTTTTGGATCAGCCTTTTTTTTGTTGGTTTATATTCGATAAAAAGTACGAAATTCTTCACAAATTTCTCACAATGATTGCGTATAATGTGCTACATGAAATGAACGGCTGCCTTCTAAAAGGGAGAGATAAGATGAAAAAATATGTTTTGCTTATGATGATTATTGGTCTCGGGATTTTAGCAGGATGTCATACAAAGACGTTTACACCGGTACCTTTAGAAATGAAAACGCTTATTAGCGTGAATATTAAAGATGGCAGTTTGACATTTTTGGATTTGGAAAATAACAAAGTTTTTACAGAGTGGAAAATAAAACAGCCAATAAAAGGGGCTAGTTTGCTTCCGGACGGAAAGACGCTTTTGTTATACGGGAATGAACTGGATAAGGTACAGTTATACAATTTGGCAAAAGGAACGTTAGAACGTGAATGGAAGACGGGTAAAGGGATTGTGAATGCGATCGTATCCAACGACGGTAAACATCTATTTTTTGCTGATCAACATAAAAATGCCGTCAGAATTTTTTCGCTTAGAGGAAAAGAACTTGGTATTGTAAAAGTGGGCAAAAAGCCGCTTACCCTTTTGCAAAACAACAGCGGAACAAAGATATATGCGGTTAATTTTGCCGAACCAATTCTCAGCGTGATCGATGTTCAAAGAAAACGAGTAATTGAAAAAATCAACATTCCGAAAGCGTCAGCAGGAGGACTCATTCGTGAAGAGCAAAAACAACTATGGATCGGTGGACACGGAAATGGAAAAGAAATTCAATCCAATATCCACGTTTATTCATTAGAGACAGGTAAGTTGTTAGACATGATTCATGCTCCGAAAATGCCGATTTATTTTATTGAAACAAAACATGGAATATTTGCGCTCAGCCATGGTACAAGCATGATTAGAAAGTATAATGAACATTTTCAAGAAACAGGTTCGCTTCAAATTGGCGCAAATCCGTTTGCTATGGCAGCAGGCGAGCAAGAGCTATATATTGCGAGCTATGATAGCAATGAAATTTACAAAGTTGACCAGCAACATTTGAAAATCATCGACAAGTTCCCAAGCGGCAACGGGCCGTTTCAGTTAATCATCAGGGAGGGACATTCGCTTGAATAAAAAAAGAGTGCTTATTGTGGACGATGAAGAAGATATGCGATTTTTAGTATGTATGTATTTGGAGAACTCCGGATTTGAATGCTTACAGGCAGAAAACGGGGAAGAGGCGCTGGAGCTGGTGAACAAAACGAAAGTTGATTTAATATTGCTCGACATTATGATGCCAAATATCGATGGATTTACTTTATGCGAACGCATTAGAGCTTTATCCGATGTACCGATCATTTTTTTAACGGCAAGAGGAGATGAGTGGGATAAAGTAAAAGGGTTAAAACTGGGGGGAGACGATTATGTTGTCAAACCGTTCAGCCCTGGTGAGCTAGTCGCCCGCATTGAAGCGGTGATGCGAAGATCAACGTATCACAATGAGCAGGTAGCAGACGGGCTTCTCTCTTTCGGAACGATGCAAATTGATGAAAAAGGGAGAAAAGTGGTGGTGGAAGGAAAAGAAGTCGTATTAACGCTGAAAGAGTTTGACTTATTGTTGTTTCTTGCTCAGCATAAAGGCCAGGCATTCAGCCGTGAAGACTTATTGACGCGCATATGGGGATACGATTATACCGGCAATGCGCGAACGGTCGACACACATATAAAAACGTTGCGTCTGAAGTTAAAAGAACATGGCCGTTTCATTAAAACGGTATGGGGGATCGGTTATAAGTTTGAGGTGTAACAAAAATGCGGCGATGGTCGATGACATTAGTGCAAAAAATTTGGTTAACCATGAGTTTAGGTGTGATAGTAACCATTTCCTTTTCGTATTTTCTTTCTCATTATTTTTATCAAAAGCTGTATGTAGATAATGTAGAGAAAACGTTAATCGAAGAAGGGAAAAATTTAGCAAGCGATTACCACGGCGGGCCAATTACAGATGAATATCGCCAAAAAGTAGAATGGTATAATGAAAAATCAACAGCAGAAATTTTGTTAGTCAGCAATCCCCGTGAATTAAGCGCTTGCTTGCCGTTTGATATTGATTACGATTCGCTTATTAACGAAGAAGACCGTGCAAAATTGTTAAAAGGCGAAGTCGTTACAAAAACCGGGTTTGAAGAGCGGTTCGGCCGACAAATTATGGGTGTGATCGTGCCGCTTTTGGACGAACAACGGTTAGAAGGGGTATTTTATTTATATATTCCTTTAGCAAGCATTCAAGAAATTACTACAGAAGTGGCCTATATTTGGATTCCTATAGCTTTCGCCTTTGTTTTTATTTTGCTGATTGCCGGTAAAATGATGGCTGACCGCATCGCCAATCCGCTCAAGGAAATGGAAGCGGTCGCTTATAAAATGGCGCACGGCGATTATAAGACGGAAATCCCGATTTGTTCCAATGATGAAGTCGGCAGACTTGCCAAAGCATTTAACATTATGGCCAAAGCCATTGCCGAAGAAGATATGCGGAAAAAAGAATTTTTAGCCAATGTATCGCATGAGCTCCGTACGCCGTTAAGCTATGTAAAAGGCTATAGCGAAGCGATTCTTGAGGGGGTTGTCCAAACGAAGCAAAGTGAACAAAAGTATGTGAAGCTTATTCATCGGGAAGCGAGCCGAATGGAGCGGCTTGTTCACGATTTGCTTGATTTGGCGCAATTAGAAGGGGAGATATATCCGCTGCAAAAAATTCCATTAGCGTTTTCGCAAGTCATTGAAGATACGTTGGAAAAATATGAACCGTTTTTGCAGGAGAAAAACATTTCGTTAACGACTGAGTTAAATCCAGAGATTATTATTGAAGCTGATTATGACCGAATCGAGCAAGTCATTCATAACATCGTCGATAATGCGATTCGTTATACGCCAGCAGGTGGAAACATCCATATCCAATTAGAACAAATAAATGAGCATGATTGCCGGCTTATCATTTCTGACACAGGTAAAGGAATTCCAAAGGAAAAACTGCCATTTCTCGGAGAGCGGTTTTTTAGGGTGGATAAAGCAAGAACGAGATCAGAAGGCGGAACGGGATTAGGGCTTGCGATTACAAAGCAAATTATTCATCTGCATAGAGGAAGACTTCATTTTAAAAGCGAAGAAGGAAAAGGAACGACTGTAGTGATTGAATTACCAACGCTGAACGGCGAACTGGAAGAATGAAAGAAACAAATAAGGCTGACCATAAGTGTCTGAGCTCACGCGCAACCGACAAATATATAGTTGTTATAACCTATATATGGTAGTTGAGGAGTGTGACACTTGCTTTCGGGTCAGCCTCATTGCTCAAGCTGGAATACTTTTATCTTTTCATTTAACTCTTGTGACACTTTTGTTAATTTAGAAATGGCAAGGTCGATGTCTTGCACTGCTTGATAAGACATTAGGTGCATATTGGTAATTTGAGAAATAAGCTGTTTTGTAAACATATGAAAGGAATGAAGCGCTGTCGTCATTTTATGTACTAGCGCTGCCAACTCCTCTTTTTCTCGAAAATCTCCTTTGAGCGATTCGATTTTATAAGGATGGGCGAAAAACCCCTACGCCTTTAGGCTAGGGGATGTAAGCCCTAACGACCTTGTTCTTGAATATATTTTTGGATAATCTCTTT
>NZ_QLMH01000018.1 GCF_003259935.1 Paranoxybacillus vitaminiphilus
CATGCGGTTTTCGGTATTATCCGGTATTAGCTCCGGTTTCCCGAAGTTATCCCGGTCTGCAGGGCAGGTTGCCCACGTGTTACTCACCCGTCCGCCGCTAACCTCAGGGAGCAAGCTCCCTTTGGTCCGCTCGACTTGCATGTATTAGGCACGCCGCCAGCGTTCGTCCTGAGCCAGGATCAAACTCTCCATAGAAAGAGTTGTCTAGCTTCTAATGTCTAGCTTCAGCTCGCAGCGCCTCGCGGAAAATAACCTTCCTCCATCGACATACAAGTATGTCTCGTCGGAAGAACATTTTCCTCCCGGCGCTAAACGCTCGCTTCCGCTTTTCTTATTGTCTAGCTTCAGCGCCTAGCTCTCTTCTGCCAAATAACCTTCCCCCTCGAAGTGCAAGCACTTCTGCGGGTGAAGAACATTTGGCTTTGAGAGCTAACCGCGGCGCTTCCGCTTTTCTTTGTAGACGCTTCGTTTTGTTCAGTTTTCAAAGAACATTCATTACAGTCGCCTACAAGCGACTTTCTTAATATATCACTTCAAACTTTTATTGTCAACAACTTTTTTATACTTTATTCATATTATTTTTCACGTCTCAAAAGCGACGCTTATTTAATGTATCATGATGATATAAACAAGTCAATAATATTTTGTAAAAAAATTTTAAGCCGAGGCTGACTCAAAAGCAAAGTGTCAAACCTTCCCCCATCATATATAGGACATAAAAACACTATATATTTTGGGTATACGCGAGGGTCAAACACTTATGGAAGCAGCCCCGACTACAAATTTATTATTTATTACGCATTTGTGGGAATAACAACACATCACGAATAGATGGAGAATTAGTCAATAGCATAACAAGACGGTCAATACCGATACCCAAACCACCTGTTGGCGGCATACCGTATTCTAATGCTTCAATAAAATCTTCATCCATTTCATGCGCTTCATCGTTACCTTGTTCACGCTCTTTTAATTGAGCTTCAAAACGTTCTCTTTGATCAATCGGATCATTTAGTTCAGTAAATGCGTTTGCATGTTCACGACCAACGATAAACAACTCAAAACGATCGGTAAACCGCGGATCATCCGGATTTTTCTTTGCCAACGGTGATATTTCCACTGGATGACCATAAATAAATGTTGGTTGAATAAGCTTGTCTTCTACTTTTTGTTCAAAGAACTCGTTTACAATATGTCCAAATGTCATATGTGGAGCAACTTCTACACCGTGTTCTTTTGCTAAAGCTCTTGCTTCTTCATCGCTCATTTCCTTCCAGAAGTCTACCCCAACATATTCTTTAATGGCATCTACCATATGGAGTCGTTTCCACTCAGGTGTCAAATCAACTGTATGTTCTCCATACTGAATTTTCGTTGTACCTAATACTTCTTGGGCAATATGAGCGATCATATTTTCAGTCAGTTTCATAATATCTTTGTAATCTGCATATGCTTCATATAGCTCAAGCATAGTAAACTCCGGATTGTGACGTGTAGAAATACCTTCGTTACGGAACACACGGCCAATTTCATATACTTTTTCTAATCCGCCAACAATTAGACGTTTCAAATGCAACTCAATCGCAATGCGCATATACAACGGAATATCTAATGCGTTGTGGTGAGTAATAAACGGACGAGCCGCTGCACCTCCGGCGATGGAATGCATCATCGGTGTTTCTACTTCCAAATAACCATGACTATCTAGATAGCGACGCATTGATTGAATAATTAAACTGCGCGTAATAAACGTATTTTTGCTTTCCGGATTCATAATTAAATCAAGGTAACGTTGGCGATAGCGTTGTTCAATATCTTTTAAACCATGATATTTTTCCGGAAGCGGACGCAATGATTTCGTCAGCAATTCATAAGAAGAAACCCTTATTGATAATTCGCCTACTTTTGTTTTGAAGACCGTGCCGTGAACGCCAACAATATCACCCAAATCGGAAATATCGAACACTTCATATTGCTCTTCACCCACATCATCTCTACGAACATAGATTTGAATTTGTCCTGTTACATCTTGAATGTGGGCAAATCCGGCTTTACCTTTACCGCGCTTAGTCATAATCCGACCGGCAATGGCAACCTTAATTTGTTTCTCTTCTAATTCTTCTTTTGATAAATCTCCATATAATTCAAAGAGTTCTTGTGCTTTATGCGTGCGTTCAAAACGTTTTCCAAATGGATCTAAGCCTTTTTCTCTTAGTTTACGCAGCTTTTCACGACGGACTAACAGTTGATCATTTAATTCTTCATGACTCATGCCATTCACTCCATTGTACATTTTATATTTACAAGAATACTGCCAGCAAACGAGCTGGCAGTCGGTGTAATCAAATTCATCATACAGCTTGGGCACTGCTTTGTTGCTTTTCTTCTACCTCTGCCGCAAAATTGGTTAAAAGTGAGACAAGTTCTTCACGCGTGCTACACTCGTTAATCGCATTGCGAATCTTCGCATTTCCACGAATGCCTTTTAAATACCAAGCAGCATGTTTGCGCATTTCTTTTACTGCAATATGTTCATTTTTTAATGCGATTAAACGATCCAAGTGCAAAATACATACATCAATCTTTTCTCGGACAGACGGTTCAGGGATGAGCTCTCCTGTTTCTAAATAACGTACAGTACGATAAATCATCCATGGATTTCCAAGAGCAGCGCGTCCAATCATTACACCATCCACGCCTGTTTCTTCCAGCATTCTTTTTGCGTCTTGTGGAGTTTGTACATCCCCGTTTCCAATGACAGGAATACTTACTGCTTCTTTTACTTGCTTAATAACATTCCAATCTGCTTTTCCTTCATACATTTGTGCTCTTGTTCTTCCATGAACAGCAACTGCTTTACCCCCGGCACGCTCAACAGCCTGGGCATTTTCGACCGCATAAATATGATTTTCATCCCAGCCGATCCGCATTTTCACTGTAACTGGTTTCTCTACTGCATCGACAACCGCAGCCACTACATCGTAAATTTTGTTAGGGTCTAACAACCATTTCGCACCAGCATCGCATTTTGTAATTTTCGGAACAGGGCATCCCATATTGATGTCAATAATATCGGCATTTGTATTTTTATCAACAAATTTTGCTGCTTCGACTAACGTTTCTTTTTCGCCGCCAAAAATTTGCAAACTTAATGGTTTCTCCCGCTCATCAATATATAACATCTCTATCGTTTTTTGGTTATTAAATACAATCCCCTTATCGCTAACCATCTCCGCACAAACAAGGCCAGCTCCGAATTCTTTCACTGTTAAACGAAAGGCAGAATTGCAAACCCCCGCCATCGGAGCCAATACAACAGGATTCTTCATTTCAATATCACCGATTTTTAACATGTTCCATCCTCCCTTCTTTTTAAAATGGATTAAGTATGATGTTTCGGTGGAGAAAGCTCTTCTACTGTGATATTTAACCGTTCAGCCACCATCTGCAAAAACTGCTCTGTTGGCAACCGGTTACCGCGCTCTATTTCGCCTAAAACAGACACAGACACTCCCAATTTTTTAGCAAAACTTTCCTGTGTATACCCTTTTAGTTTTCGAAAAGCGCGAATACGTCTTCCCCACTTTTCTGCTTCCATATACGAACCCCTTCTTTGTCAGGTAATTCATCTATTATCAACAATAGACTTTTTTCATTGTTAGGAATATAAATATTAGGATTAAGCTCTAAAAGCGGCACTAACACGAATGCTCTCTCCAACATGCGAGGATGCGGAATGATAAGTTGCTCTGTCTCAATATTTTCTTGATTATACAATAAAATGTCAAGGTCTAACGTTCTTGGCCCCCAGCGAATCACCCGTTTTCTTCCAAAATCATCTTCAATTTTCCGCGTCACTTCTAATAACGCAAACGGAGAAAGGGCCGTTTTGACTCGGACAACCATATTTAAAAAATAATCTTGTTCTATGTAGCCAACTGGTTCTGTCTCATAGATTGAAGATGTATCAACAACAGAAATTTGTTCATGCTCATCTAATTTTTTTACTGCATCATGCAAATACTGAAGGCGATTGCCAATATTTGATCCAAGAGCAATATATGCATTATTTACCATTTAACGACCCCTTACTATTTCTACTGCCACTGACTCATAATGTCCTTGTATGGGCGGATTTGGTTTTATTACTTTTACTGTACAATTAGAGATGGATGGAAAATCAGCCAAGATGGTAGCAGCAATTTTCTCAGCTACTGTTTCAATCAACTTAAACGGCTTTCCTTCAACAATTTCCCGACAGATACGGTACAGTTCCGCATAATTAATCGTATCATTCAAATCATCGCTTTGCCCTGCTTTTCTTAAATCCATTTCAATAACTAAATCTACCAAAAACACTTGCCCCAATTTATTTTCTTCCGGAAACACACCGTGATAGCCGTAAAATTGCATCCGGTTTATATAAATTTTATCGATTATGTTCCCCTCCTTTACCGAGCATCACATCCATCATTTTCGCCATTCGGGCAATTGGCAGCACATCATGAACGCGGACAATTTGTACACCTTTCGCAATTCCAAGACAAACGGTAGCTCCCGTTCCTTCAACGCGCTCGTCTGTAGGCAAGTCTAGAACATGCCCAATAAACGACTTCCGCGATGTTCCCAGCAAAACAGGATATCCTAATTCGGTAAATTGTTCTAAATTACGCATCACTTCAAGATTATGTTCAAAAGTTTTTGCAAAACCGATGCCGGGGTCTAAAATGATTTTCTCATCTTTCACTCCCGCTTTTTTTACGATTGAAATGCTTTCAAACAAATCAGCTATCATATCAGCTATCAGGTTCTTATAATCTCGATTATGGCGATTATGCATAAGAATAATCGGGACGTTATAATAAGCGGCTACTTCCGCCATTTGTGGATCGGCTTTTGCTCCCCATACATCATTAATGATATGCGCACCCGCTTCAATCGCCTGTTTCGCAACCTCTGCCTTATACGTATCTACAGAAATCGGAACGTCAACTGCTTCTGACACAGCTTTAATTACGGGAATAACACGTCTTAGTTCTTCGTCTAACGGCACCTTCTCCGCTCCAGGTCTCGTTGATTCGCCGCCGATATCAATAATATCCGCCCCATCAGCGACTAGCTTTTTCGCATGTTCCACTGCAAGGTCAATCGCATTAAATTTACCGCCATCGGAAAAGGAGTCGGGGGTCACATTTAAAATGCCCATAATGAGCGTTTTATGTTGGAGATTTAACTGATAAGAACCGCAGTCGATAATAAAATTGCTCATTCCTTTTCGATCCTTTCTTTCAATTCACATCTTGTCCATAAAGACGTTGTAAAACGCTGATATTGTTGTTTTAACATTTTGCTTAATGAACCTTTAACCCCCGGATACATCCGGGTATTTAACTGCCGAACGGGAACAATTTCTTGAATCGAATTGGTTAAAAATATTTCGTCGGCCTGCTCTAGCTCATTAAGCTTATACAATCCTTGTTCGTACTCAATTCCTAATGCGGAAAGCAGCGTTAAAACAAATTGTCTTGTAATACCGTTTAAAATCCCCGTGTCAAGCGAAGGAGTATAAACAATATCATTTTTTACCCAAAAAATATTGGAAACAATCCCTTCGGCTACAAAGCCGGATTCAGTGAGAAAAATCCCCTCTATGTTAGGATGATTCCCAATTTCCCGTTTGCCAAAAATATTATTTAAATAGTGATGAGATTTTAAACGCTTTTCTCCCTCTGGACTATTTCTTCGTGTGTTTAAAATCTTACATACCTTTTCATTGGAAGAAAAATGCGGAACAGGCTTCATATAAATAATAATCGTCGGCTCTTCATACTCATTCGTCTGTAAGCCTAAATCGCCTATTCCCGCGGAAACATTAAGGCGTACATAAGCGTCTTTCAATTTGTTAGCTTCTAGTAACTGTTGAATGATTTCTACAACTTCAGCGCGCTTTAATTGTAGCTTAATATTTACCTCTTGCAAGCTATCGTTTAAACGTTGAAGATGATCATCTAATAAAAAAGGATGCCCTTCATAAGTGCGAAATGTTTCAAATAAACCAATTCCATACATAAAACCGTGGTCAAACGGCGAAATGCGCGCCTCCTCTTTTTTGACAATGTGGCCATTTACGTAAACGTACATCATTATCGAACCCTTTTATACTGGTCAATAAAGTTTTTTAACATCTCTAATCCATGGCTTGTCATAATTGATTCCGGATGGAATTGGACACCTTCAATCGGTAATGTTTTATGGCGAATTGCCATAATTTCATCCGCATCCGTCCAAGCGGAAATTTCAAAGCAGTGTGGCAGTGTTTCTTTTTTGACAATGAGCGAATGATAACGAGTAGCGGTAAACGGTTGAGGTAAGCCTGTGAAAATCGTTTTTCCATCGTGAAAAATTTGCGATGTCTTTCCGTGCATTAACAGCTCTGCCCGCACAACATCTCCGCCAAACACTTGAGCGATCGACTGATGGCCAAGGCACACCCCAAAAATCGGGATCTTTCCGGCAAAATGTTCAATCGCTGCCATGCTAATTCCCGCCTCATTCGGACTGCATGGACCAGGCGAAATCATTAAAAATTCCGGGCTCAGCTCTTCTATTTCCTTAATGGTTATTTCATCATTTCGTTTAACAATTAATTCTTCTCCTAATTGCCCTAAATATTGTACTAAGTTATACGTAAATGAATCGTAATTATCAATCATTAAAATCATCTTTCTCACCTCATGCTCATAGATTCTTGCTCTGCTTCGCTCAGCTCTTTTGCTTTCCAAAGGGCAAATGCTTTTTTCAAACACTCTTTGTATTCGTATTCGGGACGGGAATCAATAACAATTCCTGCTCCTGCCTGAACATGCGCCAGTCCATCTTTAGCAATCATCGTGCGAATGACAATATTGAGTTCCATGTCCCCGTTAAAACCAATCCAGCCAATGGAGCCTGTATAAATACCGCGACGCACCGGTTCCAATTCTTCAATAATTTCCATCGTACGTACCTTTGGCGCCCCCGTAATCGTCCCGCCTGGAAAAACCGCTTGAATGACATCAAATGCATCTTTTCCTTCCGCTAACTCCCCCGATACATGAGAAACAATGTGCATCACATGGGAGTATTTTTCAATCGTCATAAATTCATCTACTTTCACCGTTCCGTATTTACACACGCGACCTAAATCGTTTCGTTCCAAATCAACTAACATGACATGCTCGGCCCGCTCTTTCTCGTTATTCATTAATTCACTGGCAATCGCCATGTCCTCCTGCGGCGTTGTTCCCCGTGAACGTGTACCAGCAATAGGTCTCGTACTGATTTTATCACCTTTTTTCCTGACAAGCAGCTCAGGTGAACCGCTGACAATTTGAAATTCAGGGAATTGCAAATACGCCATATACGGAGATGGATTAAGCAGACGAAGCTTTTCATAAATCGAAAGAGGATGAGTGAACAGCGGCTTCGATTGTCGCACCGATAAATTAACTTGGAACACATCTCCTTGCGCAATATAATTTCTTACTTTCTCAACCGCTTCTATAAATTGTGCTTCTGTCATGGAAACAGATTCGGCTGCTTTCGTCGGAACAAACGGAAGTGTTTCTCGATCACTTATACGTTCGCGCCATAATGATTCATACAAGGATAGACGTTTTTCCGCTTTATCTTCCTCTCCTTCGATATAATGGGTAATGATATGCAATGTTTCCGTAAGATGATTATAAATAAACACATCATCAAAAATCAGAAAATATAAATCGGGAATTTGTAAATCGTCCTCGGCCCAATTAGGTAAACGTTCAATATAGCGCGCACAGTCGTAGCTGATATATCCGATTGCCCCGCCTTGAAAATCAGGACCGTCAACAAGAGGTTTTGTCTGAAATTGCGCAAACCACTCTTTCATGAGAAGCAACGGATTTCCTTCGCGTTGTTCCTCTTGTCCTTTATATTGAATTATAAGCTTATTCCCTTTTCCTTGAACAATTCCAACCGGCCGAAACGCTATAATGCTGTATCTTCCAGCGCGGCCGCTTTCTAGTAATACATGGCATGGCTCGTTTTTCGCTAAATGTTTATATTGTTGGAACCAGTCTCGGTGTTTATACGGAATTTTACGCTCTGCTGCCATTCTCGTTTGCTCCAACATTGTTGTCACTCTCCTAATGCTGTTACTCATAAGCCTATTGTACAATGAATGAAAGCTCATATCATAATAAAAAAATTTCGACAGGGAACGATCTCCCTGCCGAATTCGTGTAATACTGTTCCAGCCAACGGCAATCTCAAGATGAAAGATGCTATCAGAAACTTTACAAGGTGCGAAAAATTCTGCTGAATGCGGCGCTTTATTCTTCAAATTGATATAGCGGTGTGCTTAAATAACGTTCACCGTTACTTGGAATAATCGCTAAAACTTTTTTCCCTTTCCCTAACTGCTTTGCCACTTTTAATGCGGCGTGAATGGCAGCACCCGAAGAAATACCGCCTAATATTCCTTCTTCTCGCGCAGCACGGCGGGCCGCTTCAAATGCTTCTTCCGTTTTTACTGTAATCACTTCATCATAAATATTGGTATTTAAAATGTCTGGAACGAATCCTGCGCCAATTCCTTGAATTTTATGCGGTCCAGGTTTTCCGCCGGAAAGCACTGGTGAATCAGCCGGTTCTACCGCATAAATTTTGATATTTGGATATTTTTCACGCAACACTTCGCCAGCACCGGTAATTGTTCCACCTGTACCAATACCGGCAACAAATGCATCAAGCTGCTCTCCCATTTGCTCGACAATTTCAGGGCCCGTTGTCAAACGGTGAATTTCTGGGTTTGCTTCATTTTTAAACTGCTGCGGCATAAAATAGCCATGTTCATTTGCAAGTTCTTCTGCCTTGCGAATGGCTCCACGCATTCCCTCACTTCCAGGAGTCAAAACAAGTTCTGCTCCATAAGCACGCAATAAATTTCTGCGCTCTAAGCTCATCGTATCAGGCATGACAAGAATCGCCTTATATCCTTTTGCCGCAGCAACCATCGCCAAACCGATACCTGTGTTTCCGCTTGTCGGCTCGATAATTGTATCTCCCGGCTTAATTTTTCCTGCTTTTTCTGCCGCTTCAATCATTGACAAGGCAATTCGGTCTTTTACACTGCTTCCCGGGTTCATAAACTCCAGTTTTAAATATACTTCTGCACTATCCTCATCAACAAGACGATTTAGTTTGACAACCGGCGTTTGTCCGATTAGCTCTGTAATCGAATTTGCTACGCGTACCATATGATCCACCCCTAATCCCGAGTAATTTTATAAAATTTGTAAACAATGTATCAATTATTTTCTAAATTGTCAATTATTTTGCATAAATTATTCATGATGACCTTCAGCAAACCGTTTTAATTCCTCTAATTCTTCTTTTGTAAAATGATATGTCTCATTACAGAAATGGCACGATGCTTCAGCATGTCCTTCCTCTTCAATGATTTCTTGAATTTCTTTCGCTCCAAGGCTAATAATGGCATCCGCAATTCTCTCTTTTGAACAACGGCACACGAAAGCAACAGGGAGTGTTTCGAGAATTTTCACATTATCTTTTCCTAACAATTCATATAGTATTTCTTCTGGCGTTAATCCTTTCTCAACCATCTTGGAAACAGGCGGAATCGACTTTAATCTTTTTTCGATTTCATCAATCGTTTTCTCCTCTGTTCCCGGCATTAATTGAAGAATAAAGCCCCCTGCAGCGAGAATCGTATTATCAGGGTTAACGAGCACACCGACACCAACAGAAGAAGGAGTTTGTTCGGAAGAAGCGAAATAATAAGTAAAATCTTCCCCTAATTCACCAGAAATAATCGGTACTTGACCAGTAAAATAATCGCGTAAGCCTAAATCTTTTACAACCGTTAACGTCCCCGCGGTCCCAACAGCTCTAGCAACATCAAGCTTTCCATATTGATTTAACTCAAAATGGACTTGAGGGTTAGAAACGTAGCCTCTTACCTCGCCTTTAGCGTTGCTGTCAACAAGAATGGTGCCGATCGGACCACCGCCTTCAATTTTTATCGTTAGTTTACTATCTCCTTTCAACATCGCTCCCATCATAACACCCGCGGTCATCGCCCGACCAAGAGCCGCTGAAGCAGTCGGCCATGTTTGATGACGGCGCTGCGCTTCATTAATTGTTGTTGTTGTACGTACCGCATATGCTCTTACTTGTCCATTATATGCTAGTGCTTTCACTAAATAGTCTGACATGTTATAAACTCACCTTTCATCATTATCTTTTCTCGACGTTTTTTGCATATAAAAGCTGTAGTCCTTTTAATGTTAAAAACGGGTCAACGATATCGATGACTTTTGACTCTTCCGCAATAAGAGGAGCTAAGCCGCCCGTCGCAATCACTTTAGGCGGAACCGGACTTTGCGCCTTCATCCGTGATACAATTCCCTCCACTTGTCCGACATAACCGTATAATATCCCCGCCTGCATCGCGCTAACCGTGTTTTTACCAATAATATCATCGGGGCGGGCAATTTCGATGCGCGGCAATTTCGCAGCGCGGGAATATAATGCTTCTGTAGAAATCGTAATTCCCGGTGCAATCGCTCCTCCCATATATTGTTTATGCTCATTTATGTAGCAATACGTAGTAGCGGTGCCAAAATCAACGATAATAAGCGGACTTCCATATAAATGGATGCCGGCAACAGCATTTACAATTCGGTCTGCGCCCACTTCTTTTGGATTATCATATTTAATATTTAATCCTGTTTTAATCCCAGGTCCGACGATAAGCGGCTTGATTTGGAAATATTTCATACACATGCGTTCAAGGGCAAACATGATTGGTGGTACAACAGAAGAAATAATGATACCATCAATGTCAGAAAAATTGAGACCAACATGATTTAGCAGCGATTTAATAATCATGCCGTATTCGTCTTCCGTTTTGCTCCGGCTTGTCTCAATACGCCAATGATGCTTTAACTCTTCCCCTTCATATACCCCTAAAACCGTGTTTGTATTCCCTACATCCAAAACAAAAATCATCGCTTCATCCCCACTTCTTACAAATTTCTGCTTTTTTCATCATATCATAAGTGATCGTGAACAAGACAAATAATTAGATTGAAAAAAAGGGGCTGACCCGAAAGTGTCTGACCTCACGCACAACTCATCATATATAGTGATTTATCCAATGTTATATACTATATATTGTGGTTGTGGGATCTGACACTTGGCTTAGGGTCAGCCTCTTATTCTTCGTCTTTTTTCGTGTGAATGTTTACTTTTACATCGTCCGCTTTTTGTTCAGCGCTATTTTCTCCATCGTTAGGAAGAGTGCCGTGCTCAAATAAATGTTTAATTTGCTCTGCATTTAATGTCTCTACCTGTAACAATGTTTTCGCAATTAACTCAAGCTTGTCACGCTGCTCTGTTAAAATTTGCTTTGCTCTTTCATAGCATTCTTTAATAATGCGTTGAATTTCTAAATCAATTTCATAAGCGATTTGATCGCTGTAATTTTGTTCATTATGAAGGTCGCGGCCTAAAAAGACATGGCCGTGAGATTGACCGAACTGCATCGGTCCGAGTTTTTCGCTCATTCCAAACTCTGTTACCATACGGCGAGCAATGCTTGTTGCACGCTGGAAGTCATTGTGGGCTCCAGTACTTACTTCACCAAACACAATTTCCTCGGCAACGCGGCCGCCTAACAAGCCAGTAATTTTATCTAAAAGCTCCGGTTTTGTCATAAAGTAACGGTCTTCTTTCGGGAGCATCACCGCATAGCCGCCCGCTTGCCCGCGCGGTACGATCGTTACTTTATGGACCATATCAGCTTCGTCAAGCACCATACCGATAACTGTATGTCCCGCCTCATGGTAAGCGACAATGTTGCGCTCTTTTTCGGAAATGACACGGCTCTTTTTCGCCGGCCCGGCAATGACGCGGTCTGTGGCCTCGTCAATGTCGCTCATGTCAATTTTCTTCTTGTTTTGACGCGCTGCTACGAGCGCTGCTTCATTCAGCAAATTCTCTAAGTCAGCCCCTGAAAATCCAGGTGTTCGCATCGCAATCGCCTTTAAGTCAACGGATTCATCTAAAGGTTTGTTGCGCGCGTGAACTTTTAATACCTCTTCTCGTCCCTTTACATCCGGACGGTCGACTGTAATTTGTCGGTCAAAACGTCCCGGACGCAATAAAGCAGGGTCTAAAATATCCGGACGGTTTGTCGCTGCAATAATAATGATCCCCTCATTACCGCTGAAACCATCCATTTCAACAAGCAATTGGTTTAATGTTTGCTCGCGCTCATCATGTCCTCCGCCAAGACCGGCACCGCGTTGACGACCGACTGCGTCAATTTCATCAATAAAGATGATACACGGAGCATTCTTTTTCGCTGTCTCGAATAAGTCGCGCACACGTGACGCACCGACACCGACGAACATTTCAACGAAATCAGAACCGCTGATCGAGAAAAATGGAACGCCTGCTTCTCCGGCAACCGCACGCGCCAATAACGTTTTACCTGTACCAGGCGGACCAACAAGCAGAACACCTTTTGGAATACGTGCGCCGAGCTCGACAAATTTGCGTGGATCTTTTAAAAACTCTACAATTTCAATAAGCTCTTGTTTTTCCTCATCAGCGCCAGCTACGTCTTTAAAGCGAACCTTTTTCTTTTCTTCATTATACAGTTTCGCTCTGCTTTTACCGAAATTCATTACCCGGCTGCCGCCGCCTTGCGCTTGGTTAAGCAAGAAGAAAAACAAAATAAAAATAATGACAAATGGAATAATGGAAGTGAAGAAAGTCACCCAACCGCTTGTTTCGTCTGCCGGCATCACTTCTACTCTCGCCCGCTCAGCAGCTGCATCAATCCGGTCAAGAACTTGCTCACTATTAACAACATACGTTGAGAAATATTGGTCTTCTTCATAAGTCTTTAATTGACCTCGTATTTCATATACGCCACGCTCTGGCTTCATTGAAAGCGATTTAACATCGCCATTTTCCAAATGTGTCATAAATGCATCATATGTCATCGGTTCGGTCCGTTGATTGCTTCCATTAAAGAAACTAACAACGCCAATGACAACAAGAAAAATCAATAAATAAAATATCGTATTACGGAAGATCCGATTCATTTCTTACCTCCTCCCACATCAAACACGCTATACTCAATAGTATCATAGAAAATCATTCCAATACAACAAATTGCCTTGTCTTCTGCAAAGTCTCCTCAATAAAAAATTATTTGCTGTACACTTCCGGCTTTAACACGCCAATATATGGAAGATTGCGGTATTTCTCGCAGTAATCCAAGCCATATCCAACAACAAATTCATCAGGTACAATAAACCCAACATAGTCGGCTTCAATATTTGCTTTGCGTCCCGACGGCTTATCTAAAAGAGTGACAATTTTAATCGACTTTGCCTTGCGATATCGGAATAGTTCAGCTAAATAGCTCAATGTCAAGCCGCTGTCAATAATATCTTCAATGATAAGGATGTCGCGGCCCTCAACAGAAGTA
This sequence comes from Paranoxybacillus vitaminiphilus, assembly GCF_003259935.1. Taxonomy (GTDB): domain Bacteria; phylum Bacillota; class Bacilli; order Bacillales; family Anoxybacillaceae; genus Paranoxybacillus; species Paranoxybacillus vitaminiphilus. Next base: position 13,547 of record NZ_QLMH01000018.1, read on the forward strand.
TTTAAATCCTTTAAAATTTTTACCTCTCCAGATGAAACTGTCGCATTCCCATAGCTTGATACGTCCATAAAATCCATTTCTAAATATGTATCCATATTTTTTAATAAATCAGCCATAAACGGCATAGCACCTTTGAGTACACCAACAGCTAACGGAAAACGGCCCTCATATTCTTTCGTAAGCAATTGACCTAATTCTTTTACCTTTTGTTGAATTTGTTCCTCTGTAATCAATACTTTTTCAATATCTTGATTCATGCTCATACTCACTTTCCTCCCAGATGTTCATTGCTCCTTATAGTGTAATACAATATAGCGCTTTTTTGTAATATCAGTTGCTTCATAAATTGATTTTTTTAAACAAGGAAGCCATAGGATATTCCCAGCTCCATCTTCAACAATCGGCCATCCTTCTCTTTCCGCTAAAGGAATTTTCGCATCAATAAAAATATCTTTAATCTTTTTTGTACCGTTTGTCCCCTTTAAAGTCATTCGGTCACCAGCACGCCGTGTTCGAACGCATAGAGGAAGCGATACAGATTCCGAATCGATAATAAATACATCATTTCCCGTAAGCTCCTTAGGATAGTGTTCCCAAACTTCGCTAATGATTGCATATCCGTTCGGGAGAGGTACAACAGAAGGAATTTCGATTTTTAAATGATACGTATCCATTTCCTCTTCTTGGAACGTAAACGTGCAAATATCATACGAGCGAATAATTTTTAAACCGTTTGGAAAATCCAACCTTCCTGATGGACGTTGACGATCTAAAAAAGTTAAAAAACTGCTTATATGTACAGAGGATAAATCAGGAGGAATATCCTTATAAAGATAGTTTAATATTAGTTGAATCCCTCTTCTTTGTAAAGGTTTAGGCATTGTCTTGAACGGTTTAATTTGCAGTATGATTTTTCCTTGTTGTCTTTTAATTACCTTATTCAGTGCCTGCAAAGTTAATTCCTCTAAAAAAGCTTCATCCTCTGTCACCATTTCGCTATAGTGTTGAAACCGTTCATGCACATTTTGGTTTTCTTTTTTTAATAAAGGAACAATGTAACGGCGAAATCGATTTCTTGTATAATTATCTTTCTCATTGCTCGGATCATAGCGAGGCTGTAATTGATGTTCCTCGCAATACGCTTCTATTTCGTCCCGGCTAACAGACAAAAGGGGACGAATAATGTAACCTCGACCAAACTTTCGTTTTACAGGAATTCCTCCATATCCTCTTCCAATGCTTCCTCTCACAAGCCTCATCAAAATCGTTTCAATTTGGTCATCTCCGTGATGGCCAAGCACCAAATAACGGGCAGAGTACTTTTCCATAACTTCCTCAAAGAAGCGATATCGGCATTCTCGCGCTGCCGCTTGAGCACTTAGCCGCGAACGCTTTTGAAATCCCGGGACATCCATTTGTTTCGCTTCACATATAATACCGAACTGAGCGCAAAAATGTTTCACAAACTTCATATCTTCTTCGGATTGTTTACCGCGGAACATATGGTCGACATGAGCAGCGATAATATGAAGCTGAAATTCATTTTGCAATTTTGAAAATATATGCAATAAAGCAAGCGAATCAGGACCACCGGAAACGCCGATTACCACTGTAGAGTTAGGGGCGAGCAAATCGTGTTTCTTTAAAAATAAACGAACTTTCTCCAACATATTGTTACATACCTCTTTGCAGTTTATCTATCCACCTTCTTAATCGTATCACTAACAAAAAAATTTCTCAAAAGAGAACGTTTATAAATGATTACAATAATTCCCCATATAAATACATCACGTACATAAACAGGAGAAACATAACAATAAGAGCTGTCTCTAAAATCCCGCTGTGTTTTTTTCTTTTTTGATACCTTTGTTGAACGGCTCCTTTTCTACTTTGGTTTGCACGGCTGTTTGTTTTCGTGCGGGACGATTCGTCCATCACGACAGCCATTAGCTCGTGATGCATTTCTCTTGCATGATCATATTTACCGGCAATAGCACGCATGAGCACTTTTCGATACTTTCGCAGCGTTTCATCTGCGTCAATCATTTTCATTAATTGTTCACGCCCATTTCCTTTTTTTTCAAAACGTTTCAAATAACATGCGTTCATCATAATCATGGCGACAGAAAACAAATCATACGACGGCTCTGCTTTGCGCGAACCCATTCCCCAATAACCACGGTCATAAAATTCAGTGAATTCTTTAATAGCTCTTCCTTTTAAAGTCGTTCCCCCAACATCAAGCAACCGAATTTTCGGGGCTTGGCCAACGACTAATAAATTTTCCGGCTTTAAATCGCCAAACACCCATCCTTCTTGATGAAGTTTTTCTAAATCAGAAAGAAGTTGCAAAATAAGAACGACAATCCACTCTTTTCCTCTTTTTTGAATAAATGCAAGGAAATCTTCACCTTTTATATATTCCATAACATAAAAACAAACTATCTTTTTACCATAAGGGTCAAACCAATCATCGACATCTAACAAAGAAGGTCCAAGGGCAACTCCCTGGACCTTGGAAAAATGTTTTAATACATTTACTTCTGAAGTAATTGCCGTACTATTATCACTTAATTTCACCGCTACAAGCCCTTTTGGACTTTCGGCTAAGTAAACAACTCCGTTCGCTCCTTTGCCTAACGGCTTTATTATTTTATAAGAATGTTTGTGCCATTTTCCAACAATGACATACCCTGATGGGAGTTTACATAGATGATTCTTCAAAGTATTGTTCATCACCAGATATCAGGCTCCTTAATGAACGCTTTTTCTTAAAATAAGTCAACGCTTCACGCAATGCTGGTCCTGTAGGGGTAAGTCCCCCTGATGTAAGCTTAGGGAAAACAGTTGATAACGCTTCAAGCTTTGGTGTCCAATCTAGGATTTTCTCAACGTCTCCCCGTTTTCCTGGAAATACAAAAACAGCAAAATGATTATCTCCAATGCGCGCATTAAGGCTAAGCGATAAATCAAACAAGGCCTCTTTTACAGTCGGTAATTTTGTTTTCATACTTCCGCTTGTATCTACTAATATTAAAACTTCTAATTCAACGGTTTCCCCAAGTTCATCAACGACTTCCATTACTTCACCGCGCTTTTCCGGCGGCAAATCTTCCATTGTCACGTCAGAGCCTAAAATCTGTTTTAACTCCCTGTTTATAACCCCTTGTAATGTTTGTGTCATCGCTTTTCTCGTTACCATTTGCACTGTTTGTGACAACTGCTTCGCATAAACAACTTGACTGACACCGCCCCCTGACATCGCAATTCCCTCAATTTCGCGCAAACCGCTTTCATCAATTGTATCTTTGTCAAGTACTCCGATCACATTTACCGTAATTCCCTGCTCTCTTGCCAATGCGGCCATCGCTACCGGATCTTCACCATGATTGGAACAACCGTCTGTAATTAAAAGAATTTGCTTTAACGTTCCTTTGCGCACCTTTCATTCCCTCCTTTTGTCTATTACCATCATCGCCGGAATGAAAGGATTTTATACTTTTATTGCGCTTTTTTCATGTACGTATAGGCAGGTATTGTCGCCCATTTTGGTGTATTGTGCTTAATTTTGGCGACAACAATCGTCATATCATCTTCAATTCTTCCTGAGCATGTTCGAATGACTTCTTCCATAATGAGATCAGCGACTTCTTGCGGATCATTTGTTTGTAGCTCCTTAATTTTCCGTTTCATCCAAACATCGTAATTTTCTACATGAGCAGGCCCTTCAAAAACACCATCGCTCATCATAATTAACAAATCTCCTGCTTTTAATTGTTCGCTGACTACTTCAAACTCAAATTCTTTAATAATTCCCATTGGTAAATTGCTCGCTTCGATTTTAATGACTTTGTCACCTCGTTTTACAAAGCTTGGGGTCGAACCAATTTTCAAAAATTTTGTTGACGCATCTTGTAAATCAATCATTGCTAAATCGAGCGTTGAAAAAATTTCATCTGTCGTTCTTAACGAAAGAATCGAGTTAATTGATTTAATGGCAACCTTCTCTTCAATACCTGTTTGCAGTATTTGCTGTAAAAGCCTCAATGTTTCATTGCTTTCATTATGAGCTCTTTCGCCATTTCCCATTCCATCGCTAATCGCTATCGCATATTTACCGGCACCGAGTTCAATCATTGAATAACTGTCGCCAGATATGAATCCTCCACCTTTTGCCGCATGGGCAACTCCTGTTTCAATAACAAATGCTTTCGCAGAACCAAAAGCAACATGACAATATCCATTAGGATACGCTGCACACTCTTCTCTTTTAACAACAATCGTTTCTCCTAAAATATCAGAAAGCATCGGTGCAATGAGCTTTTCGCACTCACCGCGTCCATCACAATACGGAATGCTCATTTCGATATCAACATTTCCTTTTTCTAATCTGTAAATATCAACATGTCCGATTTCCAAACCAAACTCTCGTAATGCCTCAAGAATTTGTTCTTCCTGCAAATAATGGTTTTCACGCTCCCTTTGAATTTCGTTCGCAAAATCCTCCATTACTTGTGAAACACCCATTAATTGTTCAGCAACAAGTTTTCTGCTTTCATTGACTTGTTTACGCAGCTTTTTATTCGCTTGATAATAGCTGAATTCTTTTTCAATTAACTCAACAACTTTTTTCGATTTTACACAATGTTTATCCCACTCACCAGCCAATTTATGATTAAGCTTTTTTGTATCTACTTCAAGCATAATTTGTTTCATGTATTCATAAGTTATATCAAACTGCTGGGACCAGCATTGCTCTTTTTTAAAGCATGTTTGGCATGTTTTCCCAGCTATATTACTCAGAAAATAATCGATTTCTCTTTCTTGATAGTCATCTTCTGAAGCTAATCGGTAATTGGAAAAGCTGTTAGCTAACGCTTGAAACACTCGGGAAAATTCAGCGACACGATGAGCAGTGACATCACGGATTTTTCTTACATATTGCTGTTGCTCGTTTGCATGCTCAACAGTACCAGGAATATGCTTTGCAACTTTTTCTGTTAACGACTTTGATGTAAGCATAAATAATATAACGGCAATCATTGATTCAGTCACTGTTGGGATAATTTCCGCCTTCCCCTCACCATATAAGCCAATTAACAACGTAGCAACGATCAGTCCAAATGAAACACCTATTTTTCTTCCATCTTTTAACAATCCACCCAAAAGCCCGGCAAATGCTAATAAACTCATCTGATATAGACTATCGACATTAGCCAAACTTAAAATTAAACCTGTAACCACCCCTACTGTTGAGCCAATCGTCGCTCCTGCCACAAAAGCAAATAATATTACAAGATAACGCGACATAATATGTTCTAAAGATAAGTCTTGCAATGACCAGCCAATTGTACCGGTTAACATGGAAGCAAGAAGAATAATAATTGAAATAATTTCCTCTGGCTTTAATAATTGTTTTCGCTTATGCACCGTCAGCAGTGGAACGCTTTGTAAAAAAATGAGAGTTAAAATAAAGCTAAGCCCTGATTCGACCAACGCCATAACGATTTCATATACCGTCCAATTGTTTGAGAGAAAATAAATGATCGTTAATTTAATTGAAAAAGATGTAAAAAAAACAACGAAAGGCATCGCTTTAATAGAATCACTTACAAATTTTTTGGTAATATGATTGAAAATGAAAAATCCGAACATACTTGTAAAAATGAACAAAGTTGTTTCAAATGATAATGTTAAAGCCCCTGCTGTCAAAGCGATAAACGCTAAGCCAGCTTTATCGCGCTGCATGATATAAACCGCAGCAAAAAAAGGCAAAGCAAATGGAGTAATTTTTGATAAGATAAGGGCTCGTCCCAGCAAAAAGCCAATAATAAGCAAAATAAACCCTTTATGCAGTAAAAGATGCTCCATTCTTAATTTAAGACGACGAGTCCAGCGAAAAAATACTGTCCGAGTTTGCTCCAGCGGTATGTCCGAAAATTGATTCATTAAATTTCTTGCTACTCTTTCCATAATCAATTCACTCCTCCGTTTTATATTAATCCTATTATATAGTTAGAATGATCAAAATTTTGTCAAAACAAGAGGAGGATAAAAAAAACCCTTCGACGAAATTCACCGTAACACGAGATAAAAAAACAAAAAACACCGATTTCGTAAAGAAATCGGTGTTTTTATACCGATGACCCGTACGGGATTCGAACCCGTGTTACCGCCGTGAAAGGGCGGTGTCTTAACCACTTGACCAACGGGCCATTTCTGTATTGGTAGCGGCGGAGGGAATCGAACCCCCGACCTCACGGGTATGAACCGTACGCTCTAGCCAGCTGAGCTACGCCGCCATACAACGATAATTATTGTAATAGTTTTATTTTCGCTAGTCAATACTTTTTATTCATTTTTTTCATTTTTCAAATGAAAAAGCACCCATTCGAATGGATGCTAGTAAAAACGCTCTTTATCTAACCTGCCATCTATATTGTTCAGCAGCAAGTTAACCGCGTCTTGCGCCACGACCTCCTCGTTTTGATTCAGTGTGACGTTTGAGGGAAGCTAAACGATCTTCGCTTTCCTTTAAAAAGCGACTAATTTTTTGTTCAAAACTTTCTTTGGAAGAACGATCGTTTGCCTTATTACGCAAGCGTTGTGCTGAAGTCTGTTCTTTTGCTTTTTTAATCGATAAGCCGATTTTGCCATCTTTCTCAACATTAATTACTTTTACCTCAACTACGTCGCCTACTTTGAGGTGGTCGTTAATATCCTTCACATAGTTATCCGCTACTTCACTAATGTGAACTAAACCTGTTGAGCCTTCTGGCAGCTCCACAAACGCTCCAAATTTCGTAATGCCCGTTACTTTGCCTTGTAACTTGCTGCCTACTTCCATTGACATAAAAAAAGTGCTCCTCCTTAAAATCTCAAAATCAATTTTCTTCATTATACATAATGAAAAAAACAAGTGTCAATAAGCCAAGAGCCCACTCATTCTTCAGGAACGGAAAAAATAATTTCTCCCTCTTTAGAAAGAAAATAATTTTTGCGAGCAAGTTCAGCAATATATTCATCATCATTAAGCTTTTTAATTTCTTCTTTTAATTGCTGTTCTTCCTTTTTAAGTTTTTCCAGCTGTTGTTCCAGCTTCTGTTCTTCTTCTATTTTCGCCTCAATATTGGCAGATTGAGAGATGAGTGTATACAAAAGAGCAGAAGATATCGCTAAAAGAATGCCGCTGAGCAATGTAAAGCGGATGATCGCCATACGTCGTCTCCGCATAGCTCTTTTTTCTTTTCTTTCCTGTTCTAGCACATAAGATGACCGAATTTTTGTCACTTTGTTTTTCTGTAATACACTCATCTTTCTACCTCCATCTTATTTTCGGCGTTTCTCCCACCATTTTTGTACGATACTTTTCACATTCTTTCCTTTAGCAATAACTCCTGCAAATTTCCGAAAAAACTTTTCTATATTGATTCGCCAATTAGCTGGAACAAACCGCCATAATAAGCAGAAAAGCCATTTTATCGGGATAAAAATGATTCGCAACATCATTTTAATAAGCTTATATAACATGCTGGCCATCAATAACAATATTCGTCCGCCTGTCATTAATAAGGCAAGAAAAAATTGAAACATAAATTGAAGAGGACGGACAATTACATAATAGCATGTCCTTACACAGAAACGGTACATGGTTACACATGTCTGAATAATAAATTCGAGAATCTTTCGGTAAATGGCGCGAAATAAGCTTTGGTAAGCTGCATAACCGCATAATAACGCTAAAAAAATATAAAAGCGAAGTTCACCTTCATTTATAGACAATAACGCATAAAACACAGTCAGACCTTGAATCACCCAAAAAAGAATATCATTCATAAAAACAACCCAATGCGCTCGTTTCTGCCTCTGCAAAAAGCGACCGTAAGTGTCAACAGCCGCTCCAAGATAAATTCCCATGCCAATCATCGTCAGCATGGTTATAAACTGGGTTGTTAAACTCATTTGAACAACTTGCTAAAGAAACCTTTAGCTTTCTCCGGATGTTGATCGTCTAAATAGATCATTTCAAAAATTCTTCCTTTAATCGAGACGACTCCTTTATCCACGTCTAAATTTTTCATTTGTAAATTTTGACCGCGAATCGATAAAAATCCCATTACGGTTTCTAATAGAAATTCCTCATTATCGAAACTTTCCACCTGTTTGACTCCAGTAATGTCAAGAAGACGCCTTCCGCGCATAATTAAATCATGGTCCTGAATAGGCCCCTTATTGTTAGAACCAAATTCATAATGTTGATTCATACCAATCCCCCGCATTCACATTTAAACTAAGAGGGCTTATCCCTCTCATGTTTGTACCATATGTATGAATGCGGGAAGATTTTTAGAACAAGCTATATTGTCATATGTCCGCTTCCATTCGTTCTTCTTTGATCACTTCATAAAGAGTTGCCGCATCTTCTTTTCGAGCCGTTTCCTGTAGATTTGTAATTTTTACCGTGACTAACTTTTGTCCGAACTGAATCGTTAATTCGTCACCTACTTTTACATTTGAGCTCGCTTTTGCTGTCACGCCATTAATTTTAATCCGTCCCTGATCAGCGACTTCTTTTGCTAGAGTACGGCGTTTAATTAAACGTGAGACTTTTAAAAATTTATCTAGACGCATTCCATTTCCCCCTTATAAACCTTTTTCTTTCGCCTCTTCCCAAAAGGCATCTAATTGTTCCAATGTTAATGATGTGATATCCCAACCACGTACTTTTACCTGCTCTTCTATATACGTAAAACGACGATAAAATTTTTCGTTTGTCATGGCCAATGCCTCTTCTGGATTAATTTTGTAGAATCTTGCAATATTGACAAGCGCAAATAGTAAATCACCAAACTCATTAATCAGCTTTTGACGATGCTTACCTTCTACAGCCTCTTGTTGAAATTCAGCTATTTCTTCGTTTACTTTCTCCCACATCGGTTGAATATCCGGCCAATCAAAACCAACTTTCGCTGCTTTGGCTTGAAATTCATACGCTTTTAATAAGCCTGGTAAACTTTTCGCCACCTCATCAAGTAAAAAGGCCGTTTTCTCCCCTTTTTCCTCCGCTTTAATACTTTCCCAGTTGCGGACAACTTCATCAGCATTTTCTACTGCTACATTGCCAAATACGTGAGGATGACGGCGAATCATTTTTTCGGTAATGCTATAAATAACATCTTTAATCGAAAATATTCCCTCATCTTCACCAATTTGCGCATGCAACATGACTTGCAAAAGCACATCCCCTAATTCTTCAATTATGTTGTCATCATCCTGTCTGTCAATGGCATCCAACAGCTCATACGCCTCTTCGATCAAATATTTTTTTAATGATTCATGTGTCTGTTTGCGGTCCCATGGACAGCCGTTCGGTCCTCTTAACGTGGCAATGACGCGGCGCAATGTTTCAAAACGATGATAAAGCAACGCTTCATCTTTAACCGGCGGTACATAGACGCTTGTTAAATTATTCAGTTCCGTTACCCGATCTAATTCATATAAAGGAACTTTTTTAATTTGTTCATTTTTGCTTCCGGCAGCCGTCACGACATATACTTCATATTCATCAGGCAGCTCTTCCATCAAAGAAAGCTTCACGTCAGAAGCAATAAATTGGTCATATACTTGGCAAAAAATCATATGCTGTGTCAGTTGCAGTTTATCGCTGCGAAAATCGGTTGCATCAATGAATTGAAACCCTTCAATCGGATCAATTTTTAATGACGCAAATAAAGCATCTAAAAAGCTTTGCCCGCCTTCTATCACCACTTTGCATAAATTTTTGCTCTCTGCCTCTAAAAGCAGCTGTACCGTCCGTTCGGCAACAAGAGGGTGACCAGGAACAGCATAAAATACATTCGATGTTTTGACTTGCTTCAATAAAATGTCGACAATTTCTTCATAAACCTTTTCAAAAGAATCATGCTTTTCATATACATCATCAAATGATTGGAACTGAATCCCTTCTTCTATTAATCCATATACAGCAGGATGTTCCTTCGTTCGCAAAAAAAGCGGCGATGCTTTTTGCAGTTTGCGATAAACTCCAAGCGGTAACTGTTCTAAATCACCAGCACCTAAACCTAATACGAAAATCGTATTCATCACTCATCACCTATCATTTTTAAATAAAAACTTCATTGCCTTCTCTCCAAATGGGAGAAGGGACAGTTCTTGTTTGGAAAACACGTTTCCTTTCAAAACGGCTATAATGTAAAAACACCCCCCTGCAGCAACACCGACTAAAGCCTGCACAGAGGCAAAGAAGCGGGTTGTCTGCCACCCAAAAGCAAACTTACTGCTTGTCCATAAATAAAATTGTAATAAAACTATCATTGCTAACAATGCAAGCAAAATTCGAAAGGTCATTTCTTTGTTTATCAAAGAGCTTTTTATATTTTTTCTTAATGTATAGTATAAAAGAGCAAAAACCGTCATGTAAGAAATAAGTGTTGCTATGGCAGCACCAGCGATTTGATACATTGGTATAAGCCATAGATTAAGCAGCCACTTCATAAGCACTCCGATTAACACTGCAAAAACAGGAGCCCATTGATGCCCTAATCCTTGCAAAATTGCCGCCATTGTTAAAGCCAGTGACGTAAATAAAATGGAACCACTTAAAATCGCTAGTTCAAAGGAGCCGGAAGCATCTTTAAATAACATAATATTTGTTGGTTTAATAATACAAGCAAGTCCTGCTGCTGCACCTAATCCAATAACAATGCCAACTCGAAAAGAAAGACGGATTTTTTCCTCAATAAATCGTTCATCTCCCCGCTGCTTTGCTCCGGAAATTAACGGAACAAGCGTTAAAGAAAAGGCAGTAGCAATGACCGTTCCAAGTTGAATAAGCGGTTGCCCCCGGTCATATATTCCTTTCAATACTTTGGCCGTCTGTTCTTCGATACCTGTTGATACTAACAATGAAAAAAGGGAAAGCGCATCGACAAACTGTATTAATATGAGCATCATGTTTGCTATACAAATGGTAAAACCTTGAACAAACAAAATGAAAATAATTTTTTTCGTATCTATATTCGTCTTTTTTATCACTGTTTTCTTCCGTTTCGTACCTCTTTTAAACCAATAAGCGGTTAAGAAAAGCAATGCGGCAAACCCGCCTGTCAGAGAACCAAAGATAGCTCCGGCTCCTGCTTCGTATATAGTGTGACCGCTTTTTAGCAGCACATATACGGAAAGCAAAATCGTTGCTACGCGAACAAACTGCTCGGCTATTTGAGAAACCGCTGTCGGCACCATGTTGTTTCTGCCTTGAAAATAGCCTCTTAATACGGAGATAAAAGGGAAAAGTAAAAAAGAAAACGAAATAATTTGGATAAGCAAAGATAACTCTTTGTCCCCCATCAACTGGGCAATCCAATCTGCACCAATATACAAAATACTAAACCCAATCATACCTATTATTAACAAAAAATACAAAGAGATTTTTAAAATATATGTCATTCCCTCGTCATCTCGCTCAACATCGCGCTCGGCAATCATTTTTGAAATGACGACTGGATAACCATAAGTGGCAAGCGCAATAACGACTCCGTAAAAAGGATAAACTTGCTGATAAATATAAAATCCGACATCACCAGCAATGTTTTGATAAGGAATGCGATAAAACGCACTTAACATTTTCGTTACAAAAGCGGCAAGCGTGAGTGCAAGCGCTCCCCGCCATATTCTTCTTGTTTGTGACTCTGGTTCAAGAGTCATTTTTTTTCACCTTCCACTATAAATTAACGTTCACATTATATCACAAATTCCTTTATCGGGATTTTTCAGCAAAAGAAAAAGGCAGCTGTGTGCTACCTTTTACAAAAGTATCTGTTTCCTCCGCTTTTCAGTGATATCTAGCTCCGGCACCTAGCTCTCTGTGCCAAATAACCTTCACTCTCGAAGTGTTAGGCACTTCTGCGAGTGAAGAACATTTGGCTTTGAGAGCTAATCACGGCGCCTCCGCTTTTCTTTATTGTTCCATTTGTTTTGCTAAAAATCCGGCAGCTGTCTCAACAGCTTTTTGCTCTACTTCGCCTAACGTCTTGTCCTTCGATAAAATCACAACCGCACCAATTGGATCGCCATTGGCAATAATCGGGCCGACTGTGTACGATCTGAATCTTTCCATGTTCCCCTCAACGATTTCAATATCGCTTTCCTCTGTCCGAAGCACAGAGTTGCGCTCTTCCATCGTTTTTTCAATGAACAAACTAACCTTTTTATTCAAATATTCTTTTTTCGATACACCTGCTACTGCAATAAAGACATCACGATCACAGATTAAAACCGGATGACCTAGGCTGTCAAACAATGCCTCTGCATACTCTTTTGCAAAATCACCTAGCTCACTAATCGGTGAATATTTTTTTAAAATAACCTCTCCATCACGGTCTACAAATATTTCAAGTGGATCGCCTTCGCGAATGCGCAATGTTCTCCGAATTTCTTTTGGAATAACTACTCTTCCTAAATCATCAATCCGCCGAACAATCCCTGTTGCTTTCATCTATAGATGCCCCTCACTTTCATCTGGTGATTGAAGAATAATGGCTGAATTCTATGATGAAGAATTCACCATTGTTGTGATTTAGTATCCTTCACAACACAACTTCTATGCATGATGAAAGTGATTTTTCAATGAAAGAGAAATTCCCCCAGCATCATTATAGACAGTCATATTTAAACCTAAACGTTGCGATGCTAGGCGGTTACTGATTTCTCGTCCTTTTTGGCATTGCTTAGTTCTTTTAGCGTTTCCAATAAAATCATTAGCCACTCCTGTGGTTTAAGCCCTTTCATATAAAGAACGATTTTCAATTTCTCCCCTTCCATGCCAAAACCATAAACATGTCCATACTTATCACCTAATTTTGCCAAACGTTGAATTTGGACATCTTTTGAAGCAGCTTCATTAAATAAAATATCAATTTGTTGTTTATTTTGTTTAATCGATTCGACACGGTGTTGTTTCGCATATACTTTTATTTCTGCAATTTGGAATAAATAAGCAACTTCATCTGGATATTCTCCAAAGCGGTCGAGAATTTCTTCTTGAAGCTCTTCTACGTCTTCCATTGTATCAATCGCTTTAAAACGCTTATACATGTCAATTTTCAGTCGTCCATCAGAAATATAGGCATCAGGAATATAGGCATCCACTTCAAGGTCGATTTCGACTTCAAATTTTTCCTCAGCCTGCTTTATTCCCTTCCGCTTTTCTATCGCCTCTTTCAGCATTTGTGAATATAAATCAAACCCAACAGAATCAATAAATCCGTGCTGTTCAGCGCCTAATAAATTGCCTGCTCCGCGGATGGATAAATCACGCATAGCGATTTTAAATCCCGAACCAAGCTCTGTGAATTCCTTAATGGCCTGCAGACGCTTTTCCGCCACTTCATTTAATACTTTATCTTTACGATACGTAAAATAGGCATATGCAATACGATTCGAGCGGCCGACACGCCCTCTTAATTGGTATAATTGAGAAAGTCCCATGCGATCAGCATCATAGACAATAAGTGTATTCACATTCGGTATATCGACACCCGTTTCAATAATCGTTGTGCTCACTAGGACATCGTATTGTCCCTCTAAAAATGACAGCATGACTGATTCCAGCTCATTCTCTGACATCTTTCCGTGAGCATATGTCACACGGGCATCCGGAACAAGCATTGATATTTCTTCCGCCTTAAGGTCGATGTCTTCCGTGCGGTTATAAAGGAAAAACACTTGTCCATCGCGGGCTAATTCCCGCTCAATCGCTTCGCGTACGAGCTCTGGACTGTATTCCATTACATATGTTTGAACTGGGAAACGGTTTTCCGGAGGTGTTTCAATCACTGATAAGTCACGCACCCCAATCATTGACATATGCAAGGTTCGTGGAATCGGTGTTGCCGTTAATGTAAGGACATCAATGTTCGTTTTCATTTGTTTAATTTTTTCTTTATGGGTAACACCAAAACGCTGCTCTTCATCGATAATTAATAATCCTAAATCTTTAAAAGAAACATCCTTAGAAAGCAGGCGGTGTGTACCAATGACAATATCAATCGTTCCATCCTTTAATCCTTTAATCGTTTCCGCTTGCTGCTTTCGCGTCCGAAATCTGCTTAATAACCCTATGTTGATCGGATAACCTTGAAAACGCTCACGAATCGTTTGATAATGCTGCTGAGCTAAAATGGTTGTCGGCACAAGGAAAGCAACCTGTTTCCCATCCATAATTGCCTTAAATGCGGCACGAATTGCCACTTCCGTTTTACCGTAACCAACATCGCCGCAGAGAAGTCGGTCCATTGGCCGTTCGCTCTCCATATCACGCTTAATTTCATTAATGGAGCGAAGCTGATCTTCCGTTTCTTGATAAGGAAATGCCGCTTCAAATTCGCGTTGCATTTCTCCATCCGGAGAGAAAGCATAGCCTTTGCTTGCTTCACGCTCGGCATAAAGCTTGATTAAATCTTCAGCAATATCTTGAACGGAAGATTCAACCTTTTTCTTCACTTTTTTCCATTCGGAACCGCCAAGTTTGTAGATTTTCGGTTCTTTTCCTTCAGAACCTACATATTTTTGAACTTGGTCAATTTGTTCGACAGGAACGTATAATGTGTCACTTCCTTGATACTGGATATGGATGTAGTCTTTATGAATTCCGTTAATTTCTAATGTGACAATTCCTAAATATTTGCCAATTCCGTGATTGACATGAACGACATAGTCACCGACCTGCAGCTCTGAATAACTTTTGATGCGTTCAGCATTTGATAATTTTTGTTTACGGGCCGGCTTTTTTGCACGCTTTTTAAATAACTCCTCTTCCGTAATGACCGCTAGCTTTTGCATCGGCAGTTCAAATCCCGTATTTAAATCTCCTTGGATAATTTGAAATTTCTCATGCATCAACATAACGTGGTCATCTAACGGAATGGCGTCAATTTCATAGTCTTCTAAAACGCTTTGCAACTTTTTTACTCTTTCTGCGTTTGGAGCCAAGAACACAACCGCATACTTCGCTTTTTTCCATCGCTCTAACTCAGCTTTTAAAAGATGCATCTGTCCATGAAAGTTTTGCATCTGTTTGCATGATATATTTACAATGTTTTGCGGATGAGTATGTGGGACATGGCGTAAAAACAGTGATAAATAGACAATTGGTCTTTTATTTTTTTGGAATAGATCAGGATATTTGTGCGAAATAGGAACATCGTGAATAATTTTTCCTTCACTTAACAAACTCGTGTACCATTCTGCTTCCTCTTTATCCAGGTTTTCGGCCATTTCCTGCACCCTGCTTATCTCATCAAGGAGTAAAAGGCCGTTTTCTGGCATGTAGTCTAGCAAACTAGCAGGATTCTCATAAAATAAAGCTAAATATTTATACTTTTGTTCAATTTGCTGTCCATTTTTTAGATTTTCCAGCTCAAACGAAATGTGTTCAAGGAGCAGCTCCTTCGCTTTATCATCTTTTATCTTTTTTAAGCTGGCAGACAATCCTTTTTCAATCTCCTCAATTCCGCGCTCTAAATGCTCTCCATATACAAGCATTTCATCGGCAGGACCAATAACCACTTCATTTATTTCTTCTCGGGAACGTTGATCATCAATCGTAAAAGTGCGAATCGATTCCACTTCCGTATCAAACAATTCGATTCGATAAGGAAGCTCGGCTGTCAGTGGGTATATATCGATAATCCCACCGCGAACACTGAATTCTCCCGGAGTTGAAACCATGGAGACGCGTTCATATCCCATTTTTACTAGTTGACTAATATATGCATCAACATCAATGCTTTCTTTTACTTTAAATAACAGCTGATTTTGTTGCCATAACGATTTTGGAGGTAATAATCTTCGCAATCCGGCAATTGGAGCGACAACAACCCCTTTTTTATTTTGACTCCAATGATTCATTACTTCAAGGCGCTGTCCTTTTAGCTCTGGGCTGGCGATAGCTAACTCCGCCGCGATAAGCTCGTTAACAGGATACAGGAACACCTCATCCATCCCTAAAAACTGTACAAGGTCGTCGTACACTTTTTGTGCTTGAAATAAGTTATGTGTCACAATTAACAGCGACTTTCCCGTCTCCTTATAAAGAGAAGCAAGAAAAACAGAACGTGCTGAACCGGATAATCCGGTAACAAGCTGTTCTTTCAGCCCCGCCTCTACTCCATCTATAATCGAGCGTACATCCTGATTTTCAATAAAATAATGATGTAAGGATAGCACGGTATCCCCTCCTCTCATTTCTATAAAATAAATGCAAAAATGCTTTGGTATAACCAAAGCGGACTATTGTATAAATTTTTCATACAAATGATATTCCGGATTTCGTTCGAGCGCTTCTTGACAATCTTCGCAAATCGTTTTTATATGAATGTCTCCATTTGCAAGATATGAAATCATCTCCAGCCGTTCCTTATCAGTCAAATGATGGAAGCCAAGCTGTTCGCTATATAATGACATTCTATCAATTGTCCCTACTTTTGTTCCACAATGCCGACAATAATAATGCAATGCCATTGAAAAACCTCCTAATGGTCTTGTCATATACATTTTCGACCATTTAGAAGGGAAATATTCATAAAAAATTGCGGTTAATTAAACTCATTCATTACTTGTAAAAACGGAGTCGAGAGCCATTTCTTACAAGCTTCCGCTGATTTTAAAACAGCTTCATTAATAAACGGCTTTTCATCTTCAGTAAAACGCCCTAATACATAATCCGTTACTTTCATTCCATTTTTGGGGCGGTCAATGCCGACACGAATTCGCTTGAATTCTTGCGTGCCTAAATGTTGGATTAGAGATTTAATACCGTTATGCCCACCTGCACTTCCTTTCGTACGCAAACGAATTTTTCCAGTAGGAAGATCTAGATCATCATAAATAACAATTAAATCCTCTACATCGATATGATAGTAGTCAATAAGAGGTCGGACACATTCCCCTGATAAATTCATATATGTTAAAGGTTTACATAATATTACTTTTTCTCCTGATATAATTCCCGTTCCAAAAACCCCATTAAATTTTGCTTTATCTAACGTAATATTTAACTGTTTTGCTAATTCATCAATGACCATAAAACCAACGTTATGCCTTGTATTTTCATATTGTTTTCCAGGATTACCCAATCCAATAAATAACTTCAATGGTAGATCTCCTTCCAAAATTTTTTATCATTTGTATTTGTTGAAAAGTGAACAAAGGAAATTCACCAATAAATACCGTTTTCCCGTCACATAACATATTTCAAGTTCAAAAATGATTACTTCAATTCAACAATAAGCATTACAAATAAGACGTAACCGAAACGGCTACGTCTAGTCAATTTATTCTGGAGTTGTTTCGCGGCCTTCCATTGCTTCCGGTTGTCCAGGCTCTTGCTGTTCACCGCTATGAATTTCTTCTTCTTGTTTCGGCGGTAAAATAGACGCTATCACTTCTGTCGGCTCATGATTAATCTCGTATTTATCATTAGTTTGAATATCTCCTACCGTAATCACTTGTCCAATCTCTAAGTTAGAAACATCTACTTCGATAGAAGACGGTATATTAGCCGGTAATGCACGAATCGATAATTGATGCAGAGGCTGCTGCAACACCCCTCCATCTTTTACGCCCAGAGCCTCACCAACTAAATGAACATTGACGTTTACTTCCACTTCTGTTTTCATGTCAACAACATGGAAATCAACATGAATGATTTCATTGCGAAGCGGGTCTTTTTGAATATCATGAAGCATAACAGAATGTTCTTCACCGTTTACTTCCATTGTAATAAGGCTGTTCCGCCCGTTCTCGCGAATGATCTTCATAAAATCAGCAGCATTAACAAAAATGGCTTTACTTTTCATATTTTTTCCGTATAGTACAGCCGGAATATTGCCTTCTTCGCGAATTTTACGAACCGTAGAACGTTTTCCTTCTGCACGTTCTTGAGCTTGTAATAAAGCCACAAAATTCACCTTCCTGTTTTAGAATCTATGAATTAATTTTTCCTAAAACAGAAAGGACTAAACATCTTTTTCGATTAATCAAATAACGCGCTAATGGATTGTTCCTCGTAAACGCGAATAATTGCTTCACCAATAAGCGGAGCGACAGACAATTGAACAATTTTATCAATTTTCTTATCTTCAGGTAATGCGATTGTATTTGTAACAACAAGCTCTTTAATTTTTGAATTTTGAATGCGTTCAATTGCCGGCCCAGATAAGACGGGGTGCGTACAGCATGCATACACTTCAACGGCACCATTTTCAATGAGCGCATTAGCCGCAAGTGTAATCGTTCCTGCCGTGTCGATGATATCGTCAATTAAGATGGCTGTTTTTCCTTCTACTTGACCAACGATGTTCATTACTTCGGCCACATTCGGCTTCGGACGGCGTTTATCAATAATCGCAATTGGCGCTTTTAAACGATCTGCCATTTTGCGTGCGCGTGTTACACCGCCGTGGTCAGGAGACACGATAACAATATCCTCAAGATTCTTGTTTTTAAAATAGTCCGCTAAAATTGGCACTCCCATTAAATGATCGATCGGAATATCGAAGAACCCTTGGATTTGCGGAGCGTGCAAATCAAGCATGATGACGCGGGAAGCTCCAGCTGTTTCTAAAAGGTTTGCCACTAATTTCGCAGTAATCGGTTCACGAGAGCGCGCTTTACGGTCCTGACGGGCATATCCATAATAAGGAATAACAAGATTAATCGTTTTTGCGGAAGCGCGTTTTAACGCATCAATCATAATTAATAGTTCCATTAAATGCTCATTTACCGGTGCACTTGTGGATTGAATAACAAACACATCACCGCCGCGGATGCTTTCTTCAATGTTAATTTGAATTTCGCCATCGCTAAAGCGAGAAACGGAGCACTTTCCTAACTCGATGCCGATTACTTTTGCAATTTCCTGAGCTAACTGCATATTGGAATTTAAAGCAAATAACTTTAAGTTAGAATCAAGATATTGAGACATGGTAAACCTCCATTAAGAATTTTTCTTCACATTCATACGTTCAACGTAATTTTCTTTGTTTACTTGACGCGCGCGGGCTATCGATAAAGCATTTCCCGGGACATCTTCTGTAATGGTAGAGCCAGCTGCAACATAAGCTCCTTTTCCAATTGTTACGGGGGCAATTAAGTTTGTATTGCAGCCAATAAACGCACCATCCTCAATTTTTGTTAAATGTTTATGTTTCCCGTCGTAATTAACGGTAATGGAACCGCATCCTATATTAACATCCGCACCAACTTCGGCATCACCGATATAACTTAAATGAGAGGCTTTGCTCCCTTTTCCAAATGTTGATTTCTTCACCTCAACAAAGTTGCCGATTCGAACATCGTCGCTAATCTTTGACAAAGGACGAATATGGGCAAAAGGACCGATTGTGACATCATTGCCAATTTCGCTATCATGAGCAACGGAGTGGCGAATCGTTGTTCGATCTCCAATGACGCAATTTTTTATTTCTGAATTAGGCCCGATCACACAGTTTTCACCAATGACTGTTTTTCCTTCGATGATCGTTCCTGGATAAATCACTGTATCTCGCCCGATTTCCACATCAGCTGAAATATACGTATGCTCAGGATCAATAATCGTCACGCCATTCATCATATGTGTACGGTTAATGCGCGCACGCATAATTTTTTCCGCCTGCGAAAGGGCAACGCGGTCATTCACACCTAATGTTTCTTCAAATACATCTGCTTGATAAGCAGAAATAATTTCTCCCTGCTTTTTCAAAATCTCGATCACATCCGGCAAATAGTATTCACCTTGTGCATTGTCGTTTGAGACTTTTGTAAGCGCTTGAAACAATGACTTATTGTCAAAGCAATACGTCCCTGTATTAATTTCCTTCACTTTCCGTTCCTCTTCTGTCGCGTCTTTATGTTCGACGATTTTTTCAACATGTCCTTCATTATTGCGGATAATTCTTCCGTAACCTGTTGGGTCTTCGGCAATGGCTGTTAAAATAGTAGCTTTTGCATTTGTTTTTGAATGATGCTCTAAGAGCGCTTTCATTGTGTCTGCGGTAATTAGCGGAGTATCCCCGCAAATAATAAGAGTTACCCCTTCTTTATCTCCTAAATGAGACGTTGCTTGCATGACAGCATGTGCTGTTCCAAGCTGCTCTTCTTGAAGGGCAAATTCACTTTTTCCACCAATTTGCGCTTTCACCTGTTCAGCACCAAATCCAACAATTGTTACAAGCTTTTCAAGATTTAGCTTTGATACTTGATCGACTACATGCTCAACCATTGGCTTGCCGCAAACAGGATGCAAAACTTTATACAGCTTTGATTTCATCCGTGTCCCCTGTCCCGCAGCCAATATTATTGCGTATCGTTTCATAACAGGGCCTCCAATTACCTTTTTATCCATATTGAATATATCTCAATTACCTATTCATTTCAAGGAAACATTCAATTTTACCAAATATTTAGGACAATGTAGCTTATTTGTTAATGCAAAGCCGATTCTTGTCAAAAACAAAAAAGAGCCTGTCCACAATATCAGAACAGGCCCTCTTTTTTTTAACATTTATTTTTTTATGAAGCACCAGCTTCTTCAAATTCTTCTTCAAGCTCACCTAAACGGTGATACTCTGCTAATACGGCATCTTGAATTTTCCCGCGGGTTGTCGAGTTAATCGGATGCGCAATATCACGGAATTCCCCGTCAGGAGTACGCTTACTTGGCATAGCCACAAACAAGCCATTATTGCCTTCAATCACGCGGATATCATGAACAACAAATTCATTATCCAGCGTAATAGAAGCAATCGCTCTCATACGTCCTTCGGTATTCACGCGGCGTAATCTTACGTCGGTTACTTCCATTCTGCTCACCACCTTTTCCCTATATAAGAACTTAACTAAATTTATTCCACATTTTTTCTTATTTTCCTTCTTGTTTTTTTAAAATTTTTTTGAAAATTTTGTGAACAGATGGAAGTTTTCATGTTACTTGTTATTTTACAAGAGCAACCACTTCAATTTCGACAAGCGCATCTTTTGGCAGACGAGCTACTTCAACTAAAGAGCGTGCCGGTTTATGTTCTTTAAAATACTCTCCATACACTTCGTTAACGGCTGCGAAATCATCCATATTTTTAATAAATACAGTTGCTTTGACGACTGTGTCTAAAGACGCTCCAGCTGCTTCTAAAACAGCTTGTAAATTTTTAAACACTTGGTGAGTTTGCGCTTTTACATCGCCTTGAACCATTTCTCCCTCAGGTGTTAACGCGATTTGTCCTGAACTATAGAACATGTTATTGACAATAATGCCTTGTGAATATGGACCAATTGCCTGCGGTGCTTTTTTTGTTTCTACTTTTCTCATCATTATCTGTTCTCCTTTCAATTCCTTTATACTGTTACTTGATAAATTTGAAATAATTTCCTTCCTTAACGGTAATTTGTTTTTCTTTTACATCTACTGAAGATAATTTTACAAGAGAAATATACTCATCAACAAGCCGTTCTTCCGTTTCTTCAGATTCAACAAGCACACCAATCCCCATTACATTTGCATTAAATTCATCTAATAAGCTAATCATTCCGTTCACTGTTCCGCCCGCTTTCATAAAATCATCAATAATCAAGACATTTGACCCTTCTGCTAAGCTACGCTTCGCAAGAACCATCGTTTGAATCCGCTTCGATGAACCGGAAACATAATTAATGCTCACCATGGAACCTTCCGTTACTTTGTTGTCACGACGTACAATGACAACCGGAACATTTAAGAAATGAGCGACCGCATAAGCTAACGGTATTCCTTTCGTAGCGACTGTCATGACGACATCAATTTTCCGATCAGAAAAAACGGATGCGTATAACCGTCCAATTTTATTGACAATCCGCGGATCACCAAGAATATCGTTCATATATAAATATCCACCCGGCAGTAATCGTTCAGGATTCGCCAGCATTTTACATAAATAATCAATCGTTTCCTTCGCCTCTTCATGAGAAATTTTAGGAATATATTGAACTCCCCCTGCAGCTCCCGGAAGAGTTTGCAACGTCCCGATTCCCTGCTGTTCAAATGTCTGTTTAACAATCGCTAAATCTTCACTAATGGATGATTTAGCGGATTGATAACGTTCAGCAAAAAAAGTGAGCGGCACTAATTGATGAGGATGTTCAAGGAGATAATGCGTCATATCAACTAAACGGCTGCTTCGCCTTAATTTCATAAAAAACCTCCTAAACCCGAATATTATAAGATAAATATAACATTAATGTACGGGTTTAATCAAGCGAATTCCGCTCTCCTAATAACCGCACCGCAAATACTTGGTCACAAAAACCGCGCAAACCATTGTAAATTCGCTGCAGTCGTGAATCATGCCGCACCAATCCAAAAACCGTTGGACCGCTCCCGCTCATCAATACGGCATCTGCTCCAAAGCGTTTCATTTGCTCTTTAATCTGAGCCACTTCCGGATGCATCTTCATTGTAACTTCCTCTAAAACATTTCCTACAAGAGAGCAAATTTTATTATAATCTTGTTCCTTTATCGCTTTTACCATCGCATCAACGTCTGGATGAACGATAGAAGCTAAATTTAGATTACGATAAACTTCTGCAGTTGAAACACCGATGGTCGGCTTAGCAAGAATGACCCAACATGGCGGGGGGGCAGGAATATGCTCAATCTTTTCACCGCGCCCCGTTGCAATTGCCGTTCCTCCATATACACAAAACGATACATCTGAGCCAATTTCCGCTCCAAGCTCTGCCAATTCATCAAGCGTCAAACCTAAATTCCAAAGTTTATTTAAACCTCTCAATGTCGCAGCTGCATCGCTGCTTCCCCCCGCTAATCCCGCTGCCACTGGAATCGTTTTAATAATAGAAATAGCCACGCCATCACGAACATTGAATCGTTCTTTTAACAGCTTCGCTGCCTGATAAGCAAGATTCCGGTGATCATCAGGAACAAAACGATTATGAGACACAATTCGAATCGTGTCAGAAGGCAATGGGGTTAATTCAATTCGATCAGCAAGATCAATCGTTGTCATAACCATTTTTACTTCATGATAACCATCAGGGCGTTTATGTAATACATCTAAAGATAAATTAATTTTTGCTGGAGCCTTTACTAACAATTTCAAACCTTCCACCTACTTTTACGACTTCAAACCTATACTAACATTTTAACATAAAAGTCATTCACAATTATCCTATATTTCGACACATTATAATAAAGAAATTATACTAAAAAATCACATCGTTCAGCTATGTAAAAAAGCAGCTGTCTCATAAGGTTGACTTCCTCCAACCGTTTACAACTGTTTATGGCTCTTTGTCCATAAACATTGTAATCGAGGAATCGAATCCTTGTTGAGACAGCTGTCTATCGCGGTCCATATGATTATGATATTGAGTTACCTCGTTCTTTCTGCTAAATGTTGCTCCGCCATTTGTATCGCTAATTTGACCATATTTCCTGCATCGCGTGCACGAATGGCTCCCCATCCTTCTTTTTGCACAACATCGTAAAATCCCAGCTCTTTAGCAAGTTCTTCTTTA
This sequence comes from Paranoxybacillus vitaminiphilus, assembly GCF_003259935.1. Classification (GTDB taxonomy): domain Bacteria; phylum Bacillota; class Bacilli; order Bacillales; family Anoxybacillaceae; genus Paranoxybacillus; species Paranoxybacillus vitaminiphilus. The sequence continues at coordinate 37,134 of NZ_QLMH01000018.1, forward strand.
AAGCGTTCTGACATAATGCCTCGACGTCTGCCCAAACGCAAGCAACTCCTTTCAAAAACCGCGACAATCTTATTATTGTAAGACAAGAGAAGATTTATGTTTCCAAAAAACAACAAAATAAAAAGCAGCAAACAAATGTCTACTGCCCGCTAATCGCCATATTGTCATCATCTAAGAAGGTCAGCTGTACAGTCTCTGTAAGAACATCTGCATAGCTGTAAGACACACGTTCAAAAGCATTTTCCTCTTGATCAAGTTCAATAACGAACACAGAAGGGTATGTTTCCGCTAAAATTCCGCATCGCTCAATCGTTTTTCTTCTTCCACCGTTCGCCTTCAATGTTAGTCGTCTGCCAACGTTTAAATCCAACGCTTTTTTAATGTCGGCCAGTGTTTTTGCCATTCCCTATCCACCTCACTGATATAAGTGTAACAAAAAATTTATCAAAAGTCAAAAAAATAAATATTTTACCAACACAACATGATAAATGTCAATTATTATTTTTATCACTATAACGTATTATGTACATTAAATGTAAAATTATGTATAAATAAACCGCCTAATGAAATTTTATCATTAGCGGCCTCTTAGTCAAAATCAACGATTGTCCGAAAAGGCATACCTGTACGCAATACACCTTTTGTTTCCACACCACCGAGCCCTTTCTCTCCTGTAAGTGTATTTCTTAACACATCCCATACATTTACTCTTTCCATAAAGGGTGTAAAGCTAATTCTCGATACAAGATATACAGGGTCCAGTGCATGAATATTGACCCGTGCTGGAGAACTGGCAAAGTTAGCACCGGCGCGAATTAACGACTCAAAATGAGATTGACATGCGCCGGCAAAAATGACGAGCTGGTCTAAGTGGGGAATTTTTTTTCTCGCCTCTCTGACCGTTTGCACAAAATATTTGGAATGACGATATGCTTTAATATCCGTCACTTTTCCTTTTGTCTTTGAATAGGAATCATGGCCAGTAATGACTAGAATATCAGGACGAACTTGTTCAATCAAACTCCCGACTTTTTCTTGCATTTCCTTTTCATTACAATAAACTCCGTAAACAGGAACGCCAATTTTTTCGTATAAATCTAAACATTTTCGTAAATACAGGGGATCACCATCCAAGTGGAGGACACGCCCTGGAATTTGAAAAAAATTGTGTTCTGTTCTATATCCCCCTGTTGCATTGTACTCATTTTTTTGCCTTATTAAATTGTAATCCTGCCTTAACAGCTTATAGGATTGCTCAATTAATTCCTTTTCTTTTTTCTGGCGTTTTTGTTGTTCCCTTTCATCGATAATAACTAAATCAGCAAAAGGAGCATCGGCAATTAACCGTACATCCTCTCCATGGAGAATCGCTTCTTTTTCTCCTCCATTTTTCTCCTTAATCTCAATAACACGAAATAATAAATCACACTCATATGATTTGCGCCCAACAATATCGCCAATCTTAATATCCATAAAATCAACTCCAAGACTATAGCATTTGTTTATTATGTAAAATATGCATATATCCCGAATACGTGAAAACAATAATTATTTTAAACAAGAGCTTCGACTTAATATGAAAGCAAAAAAGCCGGATTCTCTTTACATCATCATTATTTTGATGACAGAGAAAATCCGGGCTCTTATTCATCAGCTTTTTTGAAATACATGAAACAATCGGTCGCTGAGGTCAGCAAATTCAGCAATCGTTAATGTCTCTCCTCTGCGGCGCGGGTCAATATTTGCTTCATGCAGCACTTGCTCAATCGTTTCTTTAAACATTTTCCCATTCGGTAAATTGCTTGTTAAATTATTCAAAATTGTTTTGCGCCGTTGTCCAAAGCTTGCGCGAACCACTTCAAAGAAAAATGCTTCATTCTCAACAAAAACAGCAGGCTGATGTAATTTTGTCAAACGAATAACGGCAGAGTCAACATTTGGCTGCGGCACGAATACAGTTCTCGGTACCGTCATGACCGTTTCCGCTTTTGTATAATATTGAACGGCAATCGATAATGAGCCGTAATCTTTCGTACCTGGTTTAGCAGCCATTCGCTCAGCCACTTCCTTTTGCAGCATAACAACGATTCCCCGAAGCGGTAAATTGTCTGTTAGCAGTTTCATAACAATCGGTGTCGTTACGTAATAAGGCAGGTTCGCAACAACCATGATATCTTTGATTCCGGCAAACTCTTCATCGATAACTTTTCGCACATCTGCTTTTAAAACATCTTGATGGATGATACGTACATTTGGATAAGGGGATAACGTCTCTGCTAAAATCGGCAAAAGGCGTTGGTCAATTTCAAATGCAACTACTTTTTTGGCACGCCGGGCAAGCTGTTCCGTTAACGCTCCTATTCCCGGCCCGACTTCGATCACTCCTGTTTCAGCAGAAAGCTCCGCAAAATCGACAATGCGGCGAAGAATATTTGTATCGATTAAAAAATTTTGTCCAAGGCTTTTTTTAAATGAAAATCCGTATTTCTCTAAAATTTCCTTCGTACGATTCGGTGTGGCAATATCTTTATACATTTCGCTTTTCCTCCTGAAGCACTTGCTCTAAAGCATTCATAAACGCTTCTTTTGAAATTTGGAACATTTGCAAACGTTTATGAAGCTGTTTTCCGTTTGTATATCCTATTTTAAGAAGCTGTCCTAAACGATTGCGGCGCGCTTTTGCCAAAGAGCCGCCAATTAAGCCGGCATCAATCAAATCATCAAAAGTAATTTCTTCTTTAAGTTCAATTGTCTCCTCATATACATTCTCAAGTGCTTTACGAATAGCCTCAACAGAAGCATGCTCTACCCCCACGCCTTTGCCGTTCTTTTCAAGCGCTTCTTCTTTTGGCAAAAAGGCATGTTTACATCCAGGGATACGCGCGGAAATCGTTTTGCGAATTTTTTCTCCTGGAAAGTCTGGGTCTGTAAAAATTATCACTCCTCGCTTTTCTTTTGCAATTTTAATTCGTTCTAATATTTCATCGTTAATCGCTGAACCATTTGTTTCAATTGTATCCGCTTCAACAGCCCGCTGAATCGCTATTGTGTCATCTCTTCCTTCTACAACAATAATTTCTTTAATTTTCATAACAGCCTCCAAAAAATATTGAAACTTTTTTTACGCTCCTACGTCTATATGTATAGAGAGAAAATCTTTCTCCATTATAACGAAAAAAACAGAGGATAGGGAAATCCTCTGTTCACTTTACATTATTTAATAATTTTTACTTTCACTCTTTTTCTTCCCCATTGAAAAGCTGATGATTTCTCTGGGAAAAATACGTCAATTTTATAGCCGCGAATGGCTGAACCAGTGTCTGCGGCAACAGCATATCCATACCCTTCGACATATACTTTTGAACCAAGCGGAATAATTCTTGGGTCAACTGCAATGACTTTCATATTAGGATTTGAACGTAAATTAATACCTGTTCTCGTTCGCCCGGAGCAACCGCCGCAATTAGCCGTATAAGCCGTCGCTGTAACATAAAATTCTTGGGAAACTGTCTCATTACCGCGCGACACCATTTGCGGACTGTTTACTTTTGTACCGACAGCGACTATACGATCTTTACTTTGTTTAATCGTTTCCGTTTTTACTAGTTTACGGGAAACTTCTTTTCCATTTTCTAAAATAACTTCGTAATGTTTAGATACAAGCCCTTGTTCTCCCGGGCTAATCACTCTTTGTTCTCCTTTTGGCAACTGAGAGTCTTTCTTTGTAACAACTGCAAAATTAACGGGTTCTTCCACTACATCGGTGACTTTTTCAACTCTTGTAACTTTGATAACAGTATTCTCGTTCACCATCTCATTTAATGATGGTTCAATCCGATCTAGCTCATTTAATGTGATTTTCTGTTGTTTTAAAAAGTCAGCGACAGTAGTCGAAGTTGCCCACACTCGTTGCTCTTGACCGCCGACATTCAATTTGATTTGGAAAGCTTTATCAAATGTAATGTCCATGCCTTTTTGTATTTTTGCATCAAGAGATGGGGAAACCCGGTCGTGTTCATTGACTGTAATTTGCTGAGTGATAAGCAAATCTCTTACTGTTTTTGCCGTCGTCCATACTTTTTTTGCCGTTCCGTTGACAGTAAGTTTTACGGGTTTACTTGCTTCCCAAACAATCTTTAAATCATCAGTAACAGGTGTGTTTTTCGAGGGAAACAAATAATCTTCAGAACGCACTTGAATGTTGCGTTCAGCTAAAACATCAGCTACTGTATCGGCATGCGTTCGAATTTCTTGTTTTTTTCCATTTAATGTTAACGTTACACTCTCTTTTGTTAATTCATATGCAGCAACACCAGTCGTTGCTGAAAAAGCTATTAAACTGCCAGCCGTTACAGCTAAATTTTTTTTCAATGATCCGGCAAACAGGTCTTTCATGTTATTCAACATGATGAAAAACGCCTCCTTCATTTGCAAAGATTACACAGAGCTCTCTTTTAGCTGTCAACCTTCCCTTCCTATTTGACTTTTACGCTCAACGCACACTCTATTATGCAGAAAATTCTGTTAAAAAGAAAGGAAGACTTATCGACAAGTCTATACTATGTTCGTTGCTGAATTTGTAGAACTTTTTCTTTTTTAAACTTTGTCAGACAAGCTTCCTAAAAAAGCGACACGTTTTTTTATCGAGTGATGCCGAATAATTTTTTAGCATTGTCGGACGTTTTTTGTGCCACTTCTTCAAATGAGACTCCTTTTAGCTCAGCAATTGCTTCTGCCACATACTTGACGTAACTTGGCTCGTTTCTTTTGCCACGAAAAGGATGCGGCGTTAAATAAGGGCAATCGGTTTCAATTAATAGATGCTCTAACGGAATTTCCTTTGCTACTTCTTTTGGTTTTCTGGCGTTTTTAAATGTAACCGGGCCGCCAAACGAAATATAAAAGTTCATGTCAATACATTGTTTTGCCACTTCAACACTGCCGGTAAAACAATGCATAATCCCACCAACTTCAGAGGCATTTTCTTCTCTTAAAATTTCAATAATGTCCGCTGTCGCCTCACGGTTATGTATAATAATAGGCAATTTAACCTTCTTGGCTAAGGCAATTTGTTTACGGAATACTTCTTTTTGCACCTCTTTAGGCGACTTATCCCAATAATAATCCAATCCCATTTCTCCAAGAGCAACGACTTTCGGATGCGCTGCAAGCTGTTCAATCATTTGCAAATCTTCTTCTGTCATATCAATGGCATCAACCGGGTGCCAGCCAACTGCAGCATAAATAAATGGATATTGTTCCGCTAATTCAATCGCGCGGGAGATCGTTGGCCGGTCAAAACCAACAACAACAATATTAGAAACTCCTTCTTCAAGAGCTCTGTCAATCACTTCTTGCAAATCATCGTTGTATTGTATCGCATTTAAATGAGCATGCGTATCAAATAACATAACCATACTCCTTTTCCAGTCTGATGGTAAGTGTAACATATAAAATCATTACATATATCACAGAATCTTAACAATTACATTACAAAACAGCAACAAAGAGGTGTCGGGGCTGACCCGTAAGCATCTAACCTCACATGCATTTGACAATATATATAGTTCATTTATTCCGATGTCCTATATATTGTGCTGTGGGGCCTGACACTTGACTTTTGGGTCAGCCTCTTCACCTCCTGTATTTCACCTTTTATTTTACTTTTGTCCCGTTTGGCAATGTTTCATCGACAGTTGCCAAAGAAAGAATGCCGTTTTCTTCACCTGCCAAAATCATTCCTTGCGATAATTCACCGCGAAGTTTAACAGGTTTTAAATTTGTTACACAAATGACTTTTTTTCCAATCAACTCTTCCGGTTTGTAAAATTTTGCAATTCCTGATACAACTTGCCGCTTCTCATAACCAAGATCAAGTTGTAATTTTAAAAGCTTATCCGCATTTTTTACCGGTTCAGCATGAAGAACTTGCGCAACACGTAAATCGACTTTCATGAAATCATCAATCGTAATCTCATCCACTTTTGGAACTTCCTTTTTCTCTTCTTGTTTTGGTGCTGTTCCTTGCATCTGTGCTTTAATATATTCAATTTCTTCAGGCATATCTAAGCGCGGGAATAACGGTTCGCCTTTTACCACTTTTGTTCCTTCTTTGATGAGACCAAACTCATACAAACTATCCCATTGTTTTAGCTCATTTTCGGTAATACCGAGTTGTGCAAAGATTTTTGCTGGGGATTGCGTTAAAAACGGCTGTAAAAGAATCGCAATATGTCGAAGCGATTCAGCTAAATGAACCATCACAGAGGCTAATTTCTCTTTCTGTGCTTCATCTTTCGTTAACACCCAAGGCTGTGTCTCATCAATATATTTATTTGTCCGGCTGATTAATTGCCATACAGCTGTCAAAGCAACAGAAAACTCCATCTTTTCCATCGCTTCTTCATAATCTTTAACAGTTTTCTTCACCATTTCGACAAGCTGATCGTCAAACTCTGTTTTACTTCCTTCATAAGTTGGAATGACACCGCCAAAATACTTTTCAATCATCGCTACTGTACGGTTTAGAAGGTTTCCTAAATCGTTCGCTAAGTCATAATTAATCCGTTCCACAAAACCTTCAGGAGTAAAAACGCCGTCAGAACCGAACGGAACTTCGCGAAGCAAGTAGTAACGCAATGCATCTAAACCGTAGCGGTCAATTAAAGTCACCGGGTCGACAACATTTCCTTTTGATTTCGACATTTTACCGTCTTTCATTAACAACCAGCCATGAGCAAACACCTTTTTCGGAAGCGGCAGACCGAGAGCCATTAACATAATCGGCCAATAAATCGTATGGAAGCGAACAATTTCTTTTCCGACCAAATGCACATCTGCCGGCCAATATTTTAAGTATTTTTCATCATTTTCTGTGCCATATCCTAATGCTGTAATATAGTTTGTTAAAGCATCAATCCATACATAAATAACATGTTTCGGATCTCCCGGAACTTTAATCCCCCAGTCGAATGTGGTACGAGACACGGCTAAATCTTCTAGTCCAGGCTTTATAAAGTTATTAATCATTTCATTTTTGCGGGATTCCGGCTGAATGAATTCTGGATTCTCTTCGTAATATTGGAGCAAACGGTCAACATATTTGCCCATTCGGAAAAAGTAAGATTCTTCCTTTACTTTTTCAACAGGACGGCCGCAATCAGGGCAGTTGCCATCGACAAGCTGTCTCTCTGTATAGAAAGACTCACATGGCGTACAATACCATCCTTCATACTCATCTAAATAAATATCACCTTGCTCAAGGAGACGCGCGAAGATTTTTTCGACAACTTTTTTATGCCGCTCTTGCGTTGTACGAATAAAATCGTCGTAAGAAATATCGAGTTTTTTCCATAGCTCTTGAATGCCGGCGACAATCTCGTCAACATACTCTTGCGGAGTAACTCCTTTTTCCTCTGCTTTTTGTTGAATTTTTTGACCATGCTCATCCGTTCCTGTCAAATACATGACATCATAACCACGAAGACGCTTATAGCGGGCCATTGCATCACCAGCTACTGTCGTGTATGCATGGCCAATATGTAATTTTCCGCTTGGATAATAAATAGGTGTAGTAATATAAAATGTTTTTCTTTGTTTTTCCATGATTTTCCCTCCTCTGTTTTCATATTAGAAGAAAAGCCCTCGCCCAAAGGACGAGAGCGATTATATTACTATTTTACATATTTTTTTCGTCTTATAAAAACATCTATTTCTCTTATTTCAAGAAAATATACATAAAAATGCTTTTTGCTGTCCATTTACTTCTTTATTACGACATACTGTTTCATTTTTTTACGAAATATTATAAAGATAAAGGTTTATTTAAAAAGCATGTCGAAAATCAACTTAATTTTGTCGAATTATCATTACAATATTAGAATATAATACTTGTATCGATTTGAAAAAAAAGTTAGAATTTGTATAACTATTTTTACATGGTGATTAATTAAAAATCCTTTTATATCAATAATTTCCGAATACAAATATACATTTTTTTTTAATTTTACATATAAAAGGATTGACGTTTAATGGAAAGATTGATATGATTAAGCCATGAAGTTTTGTCGAATATTGACGAAAAAGATAATAAAATATAAATTACATGGAGAGGAGATTATTATATGAAATCTACAGGTATTGTTCGTAAAGTTGATGAATTAGGCCGCGTCGTTATTCCTATTGAGTTGCGCCGCACACTAGGCATCGCTGAAAAAGACGCATTAGAAATTTATGTTGATGATGAACTTATTATTTTAAAGAAATATAAACCAAATATGGCATGTCAAGTAACTGGCGAAGTTTCTGATGACAACCTTAAGCTGGCTGACGGCAAAATCATTTTAAGCCGTGAAGGTGCTGAACAGCTTCTTAAAGAAATTCAAGCTCATTTACAATCAACAAAATAAAAAAGAGTTTCTCTAGATTTTTCTAGAGAAACTCTTTTTTATTTTCCATGATACTCTTGATATACTTCACGCTTAGTCATATTTCTATCTCTCGCCGTTTGTTTAATCGCTTCCTTTGGCGTCAATTGTTTTTCATTTATATAGTAATTCACATGTTCAATAAGCGAGAGGCTTTGCCACCATTCTTCTTTACTTTGATTTTCTTCTTTTGTTCCTTCGACAAGGATACAAAATTCGCCGCGAATTTCGCTTTCTTTTGCCCATTGTAAAACATTTTCTATATCGCCGCGAATGAACTCTTCAAATCGTTTTGTTAACTCGCGAGATAAAACCGCCCGTCTATTTCCTAAAACTTCATACATCATTTCCAACGTTTCTTGTAACCGGTGAGGCGCTTCATAAAAAATCATTGTATCACGAATGTGTACTAACGATTCCAACTGCTTTCTTTTTTCCTTTTTATTACGGGAAAGAAAACCAAAAAAATAAAAGTGCTCTGTTGGCAATCCAGAAGCAATCAAGGCAGTTAATGCCGCATTAGCTCCTGGAAGAGGAATGACGATACAGTTTTCTTTTATTGCATCGACAACGAGCTCATAGCCGGGGTCAGAAATCGCTGGTGTTCCCGCATCGCTTACCAATGCAACATTTTTCCCTTCGAGCAACCACTCCATAATTTTTTTTCCGCTTGTCATTTTGTTATGTTCATGATAGCTGACAACAGGAGTTGCAATGTCAAAGTGATTCAATAATTTTTTTGTCTGTCTTGTATCTTCCGCCGCAATTACATCGGCTTCTTTCAGCACACGCAAAGCGCGAAGTGTAATATCCTCTAAATTTCCAATTGGAGTAGGGACAATATAAAGCTTGCCAGTAACATGATTTTCTTCAAAGCTTTTCTGCCGTGAAAACATCTTTTTGCTCCTTTATAATAAATTGTTCCTTTTCTTTTCGCGATAATTGTTTAAACCGATACTCTGCTTGCAATGCCTCTCGCTTTGTTTGATATTTCCTGGAAAATATTAACTTTACTGGAGTGCGGCTTCTCGTATATTTGGCACCTTTTCCTTCATTATGCTTGCGAATGCGTACCGTTAAATTATTTGTATATCCAGCATAATAGCTGCCATCAGAACATTCGACAACATAGAAATAGTGATTATTCTCCATAAAGAATTCGCTTTGTTTCCTCCGTATATTCATTATTTTCATTATATACAATAAGCGGCGGCAAGACTTTTAAATCCGGATTGCCATCTTTTATCCCTTCAATTAAAATCGTATTGGCTTCTTTCCCTAATTTTGGATAAACAAAACGAAGACGCTTTGGCTCTAATCGATATTGCCGCATTAATGTAACAATATCAAGCAAACGCCCCGGACGATGGACAAACGCCGCTTTTCCTCCTTGCTTCAACAATTGACTGCTGATTCTAATCACATCTTCTAACGTACAATAAATCTCATGGCGTGCGATGGCCAGATGTTCATTTTTGTTGATTTCATCTGCGCTCGGCGTTGGAAAATACGGTGGATTACAAGTTACGACATCGTATTTACTATAGCCTAACTGACTAGGTGCATCCTTTATATCTCCATGAATAATTTTAATTTGCTTTTCAAGCTTGTTATATTCGACACTTCTTTTTGCCATACTATAAATTCGCTCTTGAATTTCGATACCAATAATACTGCCCTTTGTCCTCTTGCTCAGCAGCAATGGAATGACTCCATTTCCCGTACATAAATCAACAATGTTTCCTTTTTGAATCGGCATATAAGCGAATTTAGCCAAAAGCACAGCATCTAGTGAAAAAGCAAACACGGATGGACTTTGAATAATACGCAAGTCCTCACCTAAAAGATAATCAAATCGCTCATCATGATACAATTCAACCATTCCGATAACCTCTCTGCTAAAAATTCTACATTGAAGAAAAGGAGGCTGTCTCAAAAATCCAGGGTCAGATCCCACAACGCAATATATAGATCATAATGTTGGGATAAATGAACTATATATTTTGAAACGCGCGTGAGGTCAGACCCTTATGAGACAGCCTCGTAAAAACTGTTAATTACTTTTATTTAAAAAAGATAAACAAAACAAACAATCTCCTTCTTTTCTTACACTTCCATAATGAATATGGCAAATGTGAAATCCTTCCTGATAAAGGCGTGCCAGATTATCGTATCCTTCTCCAATATCTACTTGCTTTCTTTCCTTCTTATTTTTGCTATTTTTTCCTTTTCTTTTTGCTGCCTTCGTTTCCCCCGCAGTTTGTTCAAGCCGACGGCGTAAATGCTCATTTTCCATTTTTAAATGTTGATTCTCCTCCAGCAGCTGGGCAAGATGTTCTTTCAGCTCACCAAGCTGGCGATATAAATGGCTAATTTGTTCTTCCATACTTGCTACCGATTGAAATAGCTCTTTCTTATCCACGTAATCCACCTCATTAATCTGTGGCTTGAATCGATAGGACTCCTTCTTTAATTAATTCATCAATTGTATATTCAACCACACGCTCACGCTCTGTTAATTCCACTTGTAAAACTCTCTCTAAAATATTCAAACCGACTACTCTTCCAAGCCCGTGCGGAGTTTCAATATATTCACCGAGATCTGGAAGCTGTTCTTTCGCCGTTTCGTACTCATCATTTTCATATTTTAAACAACACATTAAACGGCCGCAAAGACCAGAAATTTTCGTTGGATTTAGCGATAAATTTTGATCCTTTGCCATTTTTATCGATACAGGATCAAAGTCTCCTAAAAACGTCGAACAGCATAATATTCGCCCGCATGGACCTATGCCGCCTAACATTTTTGCCTCATCGCGCACACCAATTTGCCGTAATTCAATACGAGTACGGAAAATAGCGGCTAAATCTTTAACTAACTCTCTAAAATCAACCCGGCCATCAGCGGTGAAATAAAAAATAACTTTATTGCGGTCAAATGTATATTCGACATCGACAAGCTTCATATCGAGGCCGTGCTCTTCAACCTTTTTTAAACAAATTTCATACGCTTCTTTAGCTGCTTTTTTGTTTTCTTCAACAATGAGCTTGTCTTTCGGCTCAGCAATACGAATGACTTTTTTTAATGGTAAAACGACATCATTTTCATCAACTTGCTTCTTATTAATAACTACCTTTCCGTATTCAATCCCTCGCACCGTTTCAACAATGACATACTCACCAGTAGGAATCGTTAAATCCCCTGGATCAAAATAATAAATTTTCCCCGCTTTTTTGAAGCGGACACCGACTACATCATACAAATGTTAATCCCTCCTGCAATTTCAGCACTAATTGCTCCATCAAAAGCTGCGGGTTCATATTTGTATTTAAACGTGCTTTTGCTTGTAAAATGGCTGTCATATTTTCTGCAATCCGCTTCTGTGACAAAGTAAGAGCTAATTGATTTAAATAACTAATCTGATCCTTGTAAACGACTTTTTCTGTTTCGCCTAATTGAATATATATTAAATCTTTATAAAGATATAATAACAAATCTAACCCCAAATCGATTTGCTGCTTTTCCGCAAAATGTTGAATCCATTGTTCTTGAACAATAAAAAGGGCTTGCAAATAATTTTTGTGCAACGCTTCATATAATTGTAACACTATTTTTCGAGCTTGTGCAAACCAATCATCCCGACTTAATTCGAGAGCATGTTCTCGATTGTTAGTGACATGAGCAGCAAGGAGTGCAAAGTGCGATGGAATGTGTTGCTCTTTTAAATAATCAGCAATAGCGTTTGGTGGCAGTGGTTTGAAGGATAAAACTTGGCATCGAGAAACAATGGTGTTCAACATCCGATGATACTGTTCAGTCAACAGAATAGCCACTGTTTCGGAGTTGGGTTCCTCTAAAAACTTCAATAAACTATTTGCTGCATTAACTGTCATCCGATCAGCATGTTCAATAATATAAAGCTTTTTGTTAGACTCGACGCCTGTCTTTGAAAACTCTGATTGTAAAGTTTCAATTTGCGCCTTCTTAATCGATTGACCATCCGGCTCAATCACATGAACATCCGGATGATTCCCAGAATCAATTCTTCGGCAGTTGATACAGCTATTGCAAGGCTTGTATCCGTTGCGATTTATACAAAATAAACTTTTTGCAAATAAAAGGCTGACATCTTTCTTTCCGGTACCGCGTTGTCCTTCAAATAAATAAGCGTGAGCAACCCGTCCTTTTTGAAGGCTCTTTGCAATCATTTTTAACACCGTAGGCTGATATTGTTCAAGTTGCTCCCATACAATAGACACTCTCATCACTCTCTTATCATTTATTGTTTATTTTAACACGTTTTCATTTGTTCATCATTTTATGTTTAATGGAAGAATCTCTTGCATCTTCCTAACTACGATTGAATTCTTTGCATAATAATCTTTGCTGTTTCTTCAAAAACTTCATCAATCGTTCGATTCGCATCAACTTGAATAATTCTATCTTTAAACCTCTTTACTAACTGCAAATACCCTTCACGGACTTTATAATGAAAGGAAAAACTCTCCATATCGAGACGATTGATTTCACGCAGTTTGTTTTTATTAATCCGCTCTAAACCGATTTTTGGATCCAAATCAAAATAAACGGTTAACGAAGGCATGCATCCGTTAATGGCAAACTCATTAATCGCTAACACCTCATCGATCCCTAACCCCCTTGCAAATCCTTGATAAGCAAGAGAGCTATCAATGAAACGGTCACATAAAACAATTTTCCCCTCGTTAAGCGCTGGTACAACTCTCTCGACTAAGTGCTGTCTTCGCGCCGCAGCATAAAGCAGTGCCTCTGTGCGTGCATCCATGCTTTTATGCTCAGGATTTAAAATAACAGCACGGATCTTCTCGGCAATTTCAATTCCTCCCGGTTCGCGAGTTGAAATAACTTCAAATCCTTGTTCCGTTAAAAATTTCTCTACTAATTGTATAATCGTCGTTTTTCCCGCTCCATCCGGTCCTTCAAATGAAAAAAAGTAGCCTGCCATGATTGTAAATCTCCCTTCAACTCTAAACTAAACAATACTTTCACATTTTGAATACTTTTAATTGGTTAGACGACAAAAATTTTCCTCCCTGGAATCGGGAGCCGCTATTTTTTAAATAATGAATTAGCTCAATATGTTCTTTCGTAATTATTTCTCCTATAAACAAAACCGGAATCCCTGGTGGATAAGGAATGAGCATTTCCGCAGCTACCAATCCTTCTGCATTTTCTAAAGAAACAACTCTTGTAGGTAGGTTTTTCAGCTTTTTATAGGAATATGACTGAGAAACTCGTGGTAAAGTGTACGGTCGTAATAAATGTATATAAGATGAATCATATTTAATTCCTCGTAAAGCATGTTTTATTTTTTTACTTACCTCTCCAAAATTTTCTAATAACGCTAAAGGATAAACAAAAAGCACATTAAAAGGATCAGCTAATTCCGTAAATATTCCCTCTTTTTCCAATAATGACTGTAATTGATAACCAGATAAAGAACTTCTTGTCTGTACGGTTATTTTTAATAAATCTGTTGTAACAACCGGGTCTGCTGATTCTGCTACCGCAATACACTCTATCTCTTTTAATAATCCTTTAAAACGCTCAATTTCTTTACTAATCTGGTTGATATCCTCCTGTGATAAATTAGCTAAATAGTTTCGCGCTAAATCAAGTGATGCCATAATCGGATATGAAGGACTGCTAGATTGAAAAACTTGCAAAAAATACTTTACCTTCTCTTCATCTACTAGTTGACTGTTAAAATGCAAATAAGACCCCATTGTCATTGCCGGCAATGTTTTATGCGCCGACTGAACGACTAAATCAGCACCGCACGCAACCGCTGTTTTCGGAAAAGGAGTTCCTAAAGCAAAGTGAGCCCCATGTGCCTCATCAACAAGAACAGGTATACGATAAGAATGGGCTAATTTTACAATTTCTGTTAGATCGATAGCCATGCCGTAATAATTTGGATTCGTTAAAATTAAAGCAGCGGCATTTGGATGACGCTCTATTGTTTCTTTAATAGTATTATAAGAAACATACGAAGCAACACAAACATCACGATCAAATTCTGGAGAAATAAAAACAGGCTCTGCACCAACTAGCTGTAATCCATTGATAATGGATTTATGACAATTTCGCTGGACAATTATTTTCTTATTTTCTTCACAAACCGCAAAAATCATCGTTAAATTTCCAGAAGTTGAACCATTCACTAAAAAAAATGTTTTTTGTACGCCAAAAAATTCAGCCGCTAACATTTGCGCTTCAGCAATAACGGATTCCGGTTGGTGCAAATCATCTAAACCGTTCAGCTCGGTTACATCTATATGTAATAAGTGTTTGTAATCTTCTTTGCCCATGTCTGTAAACACTGTTCCGTATTTATGACCGGGAACATGAAACGAAATGGGATTTAATAAAGAGTGATGCTTTAAAGCTGTGTATAAAGGTGTTTGTTGTTGTCTATTCATATTTTCTCATCCTTTTTTCATTTTTCAATTAATATATTAAAATAAAAAGGTCCTTAATGGCAGGACCTTATGTTTCATGAATATATCTCTTTATTTCGAATTTTTTTTAGTTGCTGTAAATAAAAGCGGTATTTAGGATCATCTGTATTAGTTTGTATCATATCTTTTTCACAGTCAGAACAAATAAACTTTGTATATAAATGAATCCCTTTTAATTTCGGCTGCTCACATATGATGCATGTCTCTTCAATGAATGGATTAGTTGTAGACGAATACATTTCTCCACCTCCCATCTATCATATTTTCCAAATTTTCAAGCTTATATACTTACAAAATATGTTTTCGATTTTATATTCGTGTTTGCCCATTTTTACATGAGAATAAAATGCCATTATTCATGAAACCAAAAACAGCACTTCTATTCTACATTAGGAAATCTTGCAAGCGGTTAGGCCAATAAAAAAACAGAGGTTAAAACGAATCATCGTTTTAACCTCTGTTTTTCACTCGCCTGGCAACGTCCTACTCTCGCAGGGGCGTTAGCCCCAACTACCATCGGCGCTGGAGAGCTTAACTTCCGTGTTCGGGATGGGAACGGGTGTGACCTCTCCGCCATCGTCACCAGACCATCTACCTTGATTTTACTTCCTTGCAGGTCTGCGCCGAGGAATCCATCATCTTCGAATCAGCTCGAAGACGCAGGCGCAAGCCATACAGGTGCAGGCCTGTTTAGACGCAGGCACAGACTGTCAGGGATTATTCCCTCAAAACTAGATAACCGATATTTCTAGTATTCATGGAGAAGCTGCACTCGCTTCGCTTTTCGAGCTGTCTAGCTCCGGCAACCAACCGCTCGGGGTCAAATAACCTTCCTCCATCGAAACGCAAGCGTTTCTCGTCGGAAGAACATTCGCCCTACGAGGCTAAACAGTCGCCTCCGCTCTTCTTCTTGGTTAAGTCCTCGATCGATTAGTATCCGTCAGCTCCACGTGTCGCCACGCTTCCACCTCGGACCTATCTACCTCGTCATCTTCGAGGGATCTT
>NZ_QLMH01000019.1 GCF_003259935.1 Paranoxybacillus vitaminiphilus
TCCTTTTAAATGTTTGGTAGCACTTTCATTTTAAAGGAGATCCTTCATGCAAGGGCTATTTTTATGCTTGTTTGATTTTATCTAGCACCACGGGTGAATAAATATATTCTTGGATTGTATGCGTTTCTATGTATTATTTCATTATCGTCCTCTATAAAAAAGTATTACAAGGAGTATTTTCTCTCTGTAGAACGCGAGATTTTGCTTATAGCCCCTGTAAAAAGTTCTCATATTATTCTTTCAAGATTTTTTGTGGTCGCTCTAGAAGTACTATTTATTAATGTTCTTTTTCTCATTCCCATTGTAACAGCCACTTACTTTGCTGGGATCATTGATATAAGTATGGTTCTCATTACGTTTCCACAAGTCATTTCTACATCTATATTTTTTAGTACAGTAGCTCATATCCTTTTTGCCATTGCTTATATGATATCGAAAGGAAAAAGTTTGAAGACAGTCGCTTATTCGGTGATGACTGCAGTTTCCGTGGGCGTTATCGCGATCATCGTTTTTCAAAGTAATTACAAATCCTTTTTTGTAGGACAGAATGAATTATATGGAAGTCTATTTTATGTTCTCTTCAAATATCCACAATATCTATTAGCAAACGAACTATCCATGATGGATGCTGGTATATTTATGATAATGGTGATAATCAATGCCTTTCTTTTTTTCCTTTCGCGTATTTTTTAACAGCTAGTTGTTATCGAAGAGGACTATTGACTGTTTCCTCACGCGATTTAGAAAAATCATTTTATTCAGCTAAGATTTCTAATTACATCCATCGATTTTTTCGAAATGCTTTTTTAAAAAAAGATATATTATATCTTATAAGATCACCAAAATTATTTTCTGTGTATGTTACGCCTATTCTATTTACAAGCGTTTTAGAAATTAAAAATCAATTTGCTTCATCAGGGATATTGTTAACAGTTTTTATTCAGATTTTTGCTCTTATCATTACAGGCATGACATTAAGTATTCTTCAATCTGATGATTACCATCATTCTGATTTATTGTTTTCCATTCCTTTTAATATAGAAGAATTATTTCAAAGCAGAAGTCGGCTTCTGCACATCCTTTCGTTTCTTATTACGAGCTCGTATATTTCAATTGTATGCGTCATAGAATCCGTTCCATTGGAATACTATGTATATGGTATTATCCAACTCTTCATTTTTACATATATCTCTTCAAGAGTCATGGCAGCGCGTATAATTCGAAAGAGTAATAAAGATTCTCGAGGATATCGTTATAAAGGATCAATCGCAAAAGTAGTCATTTATTTTTCTTTTGTTTGGAATATCCCTCTACTCATTTGTTTCTGTATCTTGTACGAATATCTAAGACGGATTCTAGAAGTAAACTATTTATCCAATCATGCCAGCTTCGTCATGTTAGTTGTATTGGTAATGGTAATTGGAATGTTGTATAGAAGTATGAAAATTAATATATAATTTATATCATAAAAGGAGAAATTATCATGACTGATGTAAGTAGAAATGATAAGAAAGAAAAAAGCTTCCTCAGCAAATTGAATATAGCGTTCACCATATTTTGCATAGTCTTTCTAACACTTAAATTTACTGGTTTGTTAGAGCCGATTCTTAATTATTTTAAATAGTCCTAGTACCAGATGCGCTGCATGACTATTTACATCTAGAGAAGTTCTAGCTCTAAAAAAGTTGGAACTTTGTATGTCAGATACTTTAGTATTTATCCAAATGAGAAAAGAAGCAGCTGTTATGGAAGCCCGAATCTAGAACATATCCGTTCACGATTCGGGCTTCTTATATGAGCAATACAGGATATTATTACCGAAAATCGGGTTAAAAACAATCAAAAAAGTATAGAATAGGCCTGTTTTTGAA
This sequence comes from Paranoxybacillus vitaminiphilus, assembly GCF_003259935.1. Taxonomy (GTDB): domain Bacteria; phylum Bacillota; class Bacilli; order Bacillales; family Anoxybacillaceae; genus Paranoxybacillus; species Paranoxybacillus vitaminiphilus. The sequence continues at coordinate 1,872 of NZ_QLMH01000019.1, forward strand.
CTTAATAATCCAACAAGATTGATTTTCCGAAATATATAAAACATCTTAACTACTCTTTTTCCCGAACCTAAACTCCTTATTTATGTCGGGTTTTCGCTCGGAACTTATATATAAAGATTAGCTCGCTCGTTGTATATTGATTTGCGTTGAAGTTTATTAATATCAATATTGATGAAGAAAATTTCCTCTGATGAAATTTTACGTTATTGTCTAGCTCGGCTTATAACGTTTTTTTTTGGAAAATAACTTCCCCCTCGGTGAAACAATCAACATTTTCCTTTGGTGTTAGGCATCTGCTTCTGTTTTTTTAAAATAGAATAAATATTCAAAAAATTGTTGAGTTGAGTCAACAATTTATTATTCGGTAAAATATAAGCAATATGAGGGGAAGGAGAGGATTTATGAAAAAGATTTCCATCATCGGCGTTCCTATGGATTTAGGACAAACACGCCGCGGGGTAGATATGGGACCAAGCGCTATCCGCTATGCGGGTGTTATAGAACGTTTAGAACGTTTACATTATGAGATTGAAGATTTAGGAGATATTTCTATCGGTAGAGCAGAAAGGGCCGGAGATCCTGATGTTCATGTAAATTTACGAAATTTGAAAGCGGTTGCTGAGGCGAATGAAAAGTTAGCCGAAGTTGTTGATGAAGTAGTGAAAAAGGGTCATTTTCCGTTAGTTTTAGGTGGCGACCACAGTATTGCGATTGGAACGTTAGCGGGTGTTGCGAAACATTATAAAAATTTAGGCGTTATTTGGTATGATGCCCACGGAGATTTAAATACAGCGGAAACATCGCCTTCGGGAAATATTCATGGTATGCCGCTGGCTGCCAGCTTAGGGCTGGGGCATCCAGCTTTAACAAACATAGGCGGCTATAGTCCAAAAGTAAAACCAGAGAATATTGTTCTAATTGGGGCTCGTTCATTGGACGAGGGAGAGAAACAGCTCATTAAAGAAAAAGGGATTAAAGTATACACGATGCATGAGATAGACCGTCTCGGAATGACAAAAGTAATGGAGGAGACGATTGCTTATTTAAAGGAACGGACAGATGGTGTGCATTTATCATTAGATTTAGACGGATTAGACCCTCATGATGCCCCTGGAGTAGGGACGCCTGTTATTGGCGGACTGACCTATAGAGAAAGCCATTTAGCCATGGAAATGCTTGCAGAGGCAGAAATGATTACTTCTGCTGAGTTTGTTGAGGTTAATCCGATTCTCGATGAACGAAATAAGACAGCCTCAGTGGCTGTTGCACTTATGGGCTCATTATTTGGAGAAAAACTGGTATAGTTTATAAAAAGATGAAAACTTTTGTATAGATACGGAATACCTTAAAATGTGAATATGAATGACAGAGGAATTCTCTTTTATAAAAAGCAGCAGACCTAATGATTAGGCTGCTGTTTTTTGTTACAATAAATGGTGGAACTTTTTTTGTTTTGATTCGTATTAAGAAATTAGCCGCAGTAGGGCGGAGGTATACTATAAATATGGAATCACTGGTAAAAAATCGGATTAAAGCGATAAAAAAAGGCGATCAAAATGCGTATGCTGAAATTGTTGAAATTTACAAAAACAAAGTATATCAACTATGCTATCGAATGCTTGGAAATCGTCATGAAGCAGAAGATGTTGCTCAAGAAGCATTTATTCGTGCCTATATCAATATCCACACATATAATCCTGATATGAAATTTTCTTCTTGGCTTTATCGCATTGCTACCAACTTATCGATTGATCGAATTCGCAAGAAAAAACCAGATTTTTACCTGGATGCAGAAGTCAGAGGCACAGACGGCTTGACGATGTACTCGCAGCTAGCCTCAACAGACGCTTCGCCAGAGGATACATTAGAAAGTTTAGAGCTGCAAGAGATTGTCCAAAAAGCGATATTAAAATTACCGGAAAAGTATCGGAGTGTTATTGTTTTAAAATATATTGAGGAACTATCATTGCAAGAAATTAGCGAAATTCTCGATTTGCCTGTAGGAACAGTAAAGACAAGAATTCATCGCGGACGGGAAGCATTAAGAAAGCAATTGGGACATTTATGAGAGGGTGAAGGAAAATGAAGAAATGTCCATCTAACATGATTGAGTTAATGCACAACTATTTAGATGAGGAGATTAGTCCCGAGGATGAACTTATTTTGCGGGAGCATTTGCATGAATGCGCGAAATGCAGCCAACATTTTAATGATTTAAAAAAGACGGTTGCTTTCATTCAGCATTCTTCGCATCTTGTACCTTCTGACGATTTTACAGCGAAAGTAATGGCACGACTACCGAAAGAAAGGAAAACCGTTCGCTTAAGCAGATGGTTAAAAAAGCACCCAATGATTACAGCGGCGTCTTTATTTTTTGCTTTAATGATGGGAAGTTTGTTTACGACATGGAATGGAGAGCAGCAATTTTCCGTCTCAACAAAGGAAAATGTAATGATTAAAGGCAATACAGTTATTGTGCCAGAAGGAGAAGTCGTTAATGGAGATATTGTAGTCCGGAATGGTTCGATCAAAATTGAAGGGAAAGTGAACGGGAACGTAACAGTCATTCACGGGGAAAAACATCTTGCTTCTGCCGGTCAAGTGACGGGAGAAATTGAAGAAATTAATGAGATATTTGATTGGATTTGGTATAACATAAAAGCTGTGATGAAAGATACATTGAAAACTTTTGAACCCGAATAACAAAGCCGTCTTTTTGATGGCTTTTTTACTTAATGATATAATAAAAGAGTTGTTTAAATACAACGTATAGGAATTAGAACAACAAAGGAAGTGTGAGAATGCCTTTTGGAGAGCTCCCAATCTTAAGTTATTTGGCGAAAGTTGTTGATATACTCCTCGTTTGGTTCGTTATTTATAAATTGATTATGATTATTCGCGGAACGAAAGCCGTTCAGCTTTTAAAAGGAATTATTTTAATTGTACTCATTCGAATTGTAAGTAATTTTTTAGGGTTCAGCACGTTGCAATGGTTAATGGACCAAGCGTTAACGTGGGGCTTTTTAGCGATTATTATTATTTTCCAGCCAGAATTGCGGCGGGCGCTTGAGCAGTTAGGACGGGGAAAGCTGTTCTCAAGAAGCAGCGTGCCTGAGGAAGAAGAACAGACAAAAACGATTGAAGCAATTATTAAAGCTACCGAATATATGGCGAAACGAAGAATTGGTGCTCTCATATCGGTCGAACGAGAAACAGGCATGGGCGATTATATCGAGACAGGTATTCCTTTAAATGCACATATTTCTTCGGAATTATTAATTAATATTTTTATACCTAATACCCCTCTTCATGATGGAGCGGTTATCATTCAGAAAAATCAAGTTGCTGCTGCAGCGTGTTATTTGCCATTATCGGAAAGTCCTTTTATCTCGAAAGAATTGGGAACACGACATCGTGCAGCACTAGGCATTAGCGAAGTGACAGATAGTGTGACCGTTGTCGTATCAGAGGAAACCGGAGCCATTTCCGTGACGAAAAATGGCGAACTGCATCGCGATTTAACGTCAGAACAATTTCGTGAATTGCTGACAAGAGAATTGAAAACAGCAGTGAAGGCAACTTCCTCATCTCGTTGGCAATGGAGGGGGAAGAAAAATGGATAAGTTAATGAATAACCATTGGTTTATAAAGGTTTTTTCGTTGTTGATGGCGCTTATGCTATATATGTCTGTAAACATTGAAAAAGAGACGAAATCGGGGAGCTTAACGCGCAACTCCGTAGGAACAACGAGTGAAGAAACAGTGACAGACATACCGGTTGTTGTTTATTATGATAAAGAAAATTTAGTCGTCTCCGGCATTCCGAAGTTTGTCAATGTAACATTGGAAGGGCCTGCAAGTATTTTAAAACCAACGAAGCTTCAACGAGATTTTGAGATTTATGCAGATTTAACCGATTTAGAATTAGGAAGACACACCATTCCTTTAAAATATAGAAATATATCGGACAAACTCAAGGTAACGATAGAGCCGGCTGTAGTGAATGTAGTGATCGACGAAAAAGTTTCTAAAGATTTTCCTGTTGAAGTGGATTTCATTCATAAAAATAAAATAGCAGCCGGCTACTCGATCGAGCAGCCAATTGTAAAACCGAACTTAGTCACGGTGACAGGCGCTAAAGAATTAGTTGAAAGGGTGGCTCTTATAAAAGCAAGAGTGAATTTGGAAGGAGCAAAAGAAACGGTTGAACAAGAATCGCGTGTGATCGTTTATGATAAAGACGGAAAGGAACTCGATGTCGAAGTGGAGCCTTCTGTTGTAGATATAACCGTGCCAGTAAAAAGCCCAAGCAAGTCAGTTCCGTTTAAAATTAATCGGACGGGCAAATTGAAAGAAGGTTTAAGCATTGTTAAAATCGAAGCAGTCCCAAATGAAGTAACGATTTTTGGGCCGAAAGACAAAATTGAACAAATTGAATTTATCGATGGGATTACGATCAATTTAGATGAAATTACGAAAGATACGACATTAGAAGTGAAAGTTCCGCTTCCAGAAGGAGTTAAAGCGATTGATCCAGAAAAAATTAACATCCATATTGATGTACAGGAGGAACAGACAAAAACATTTTCTCAAGTACCAATTGATATTTTAGGATTAGGTGATCCATATTTGCTTCAGTTTTTAAATCCAGAAACAGGGAAACTTGATATAGCGGCTTACGGTGCATCAAGCATACTCAACAGCATAAACCCAGATGACATTGATTTATATATCAATGTAAATGAACTAGGTATTGGAGAACATGAAGTAGCGGTTGAAGTAAATGGACCGCAAAATATAACATGGCGTTTATCTCAAGATAAAGTGAAAGTGAAAATTACGGAAAAAGAATAAAGGAGAGATACAGATAATGGGTAAGTATTTTGGTACTGACGGTGTACGTGGAGTTGCCAATAGCGAGCTGACGCCGGAGCTGGCGTTTAAAATCGGCCGTTGCGGCGGTTATGTGTTAACAAAGGATAAGGAACGTCCAAAAGTATTAATCGGCCGTGATACACGCATTTCAGGACATATGCTTGAAGGAGCATTAGTAGCCGGATTGCTTTCTATTGGAGCAGAGGTTATGCGGCTTGGGGTCATTTCCACTCCGGGTGTAGCTTACTTGACAAAAGCGTTAGGAGCACAAGCGGGAGTTATGATTTCCGCTTCGCATAACCCTGTGCAAGATAACGGGATTAAGTTTTTTGGACCGGATGGATTCAAGCTTTCCGATGAACAGGAAAGAGAAATTGAGGAATTGTTAGACAGCCCGGAAGATACGTTACCGAGACCAATCGGCAAAGATTTAGGGCAAGTAAATGATTACTTTGAAGGCGGACAAAAATATTTACAATACTTAAAACAGACGATCGAAGAGGATTTCTCAGGATTGCGCATTGCCCTTGACTGCGCTCACGGAGCAACTTCTTCACTGGCTACTCACTTATTTGCTGACTTAGAAGCAGATGTTTTAACAATGGGAGCATCGCCAAACGGAATTAATATTAACGATGGCGTCGGCTCAACACATCCGGAAGCGTTAGCGGCATTTGTAAAAGAAAAAGAAGCAGATGTCGGACTTGCATTTGACGGTGACGGCGACCGTTTAATTGCGGTTGATGAAAACGGCAATATTGTTGATGGCGACCAAATTATGTATATTTGCGCGAAGTATTTGAAGGAGACGGGGCGTTTAAAACATCAAACCGTTGTTTCAACGGTCATGAGCAATCTCGGTTTTTATAAAGCATTAGAGGCACAAGGAATTCAAAGCGTACAAACAGCAGTCGGCGACCGTTATGTCGTCGAAGAAATGAAGAAAAACGGCTATAACTTAGGCGGGGAACAGTCCGGCCATATCATTTTCCTTGACTACAATACGACAGGTGACGGTTTGTTAACGGCTTTGCAACTTGTCAACATCATGAAAATCACCCAAAAGCCGCTTTCGCAATTGGCGGGCGAAATGCCGAAGTATCCGCAGCTTCTTGTGAACGTTAAAGTAACGGATAAGCATAAAGTAATGGAAAATGAGAAAGTAAGAGAAGTGATTCAAGCGGTAGAAGCAGAAATGAACGGAAATGGCCGCGTTCTTGTTCGCCCGTCAGGAACAGAACCGCTTGTCCGTGTCATGGCCGAAGCTCCGACAGAGGAGTTATGCAAAGAATATGTAGAGAGAATTGTTGCAGTGGTAAAAGAAGAAATGGGAGCTGAATAATTTATTCTTCTTATAAACAATCTATGCATAAGTGGAACAGAACATCCCACTTATGCATATTTTTATTTTATAAATATATTTGTAGTTGACGTTTCTTAATAAGCTGCTGTAATATTAACGTTGTTGCTATTCAAGATGGAAAGGTGGGTAGGAGAAGAATTCATTTTATAAAGCGCCTGGACTAAGCTTTGCTCGGAAGAAAGCTTAGTTGACGAGGAGGAGGTTTATCGAGCGTTCGGCGGATGCCTCCCGGTTGCCGCGATTACAGCCGCAAGTCCTTTCTTAAAACAAAGAGGCGACTCTTTGGACAAAGGAAAGGATTTAATCGCAACGTTCATTCATATTAAGGGAGTCTGTCTAAAACAGAGGGGACAGACCCCTCAGCTACAATATAAATAGATCGGTTAAGATATTGTGATGATTCGAGGGGTCTTCACACCCTTTTAGGCAGCCTCGCTTGAAAAATAGGGAGGAATGTGTCGATGTGTGGAATTGTTGGCTATATCGGAGAACAAAATTCAAAAGAAATTTTATTGCGCGGGCTTGAAAAATTAGAGTATCGCGGTTATGATTCAGCCGGAATTGCTTTGTTAAACGGGAACGGAGTACACGTTTTTAAAGAAAAAGGCCGTATTGCAGACTTACGTGAAGTTGTCAATCCGGATGTGGAAGCGCCAGTGGGCATTGGTCATACGCGCTGGGCAACACATGGCGCGCCAAGCCGTGTGAACGCACATCCGCATCAAAGCGCTTCAGGCCGCTTTACGCTTGTTCATAACGGTGTGATCGAAAACTATGCGATTTTAAAACGTGACTATTTGGAAAATGTTGAATTAAAAAGTGATACGGATACAGAAGTTATTGTGCAGCTCGTTGAGAAGTTTGTAAATAACGGTTTGGACGTAGAGGAAGCATTTCGGCAAACATTAACGCTTTTAAAAGGTTCTTATGCGATTGCCTTAATCGATGCCGAGAACAAAGATGTTATTTACGTGGCTAAAAATAAAAGTCCGTTGCTTGTCGGTCTTGGAGACGGCTTCAACGTTGTCGCAAGCGATGCGATGGCGATGCTGCAAGTGACAAACCAATACGTCGAGCTAATGGATAAAGAAATGGTGATTGTCACAAAAGATTCAGTGACGATTAAGAAATTAGACGGCAACATAATTGACCGTGATCCATACACAGCAGAGTTGGACGCAAGCGACATTGAAAAAGGAACATATCCGCATTATATGTTAAAAGAAATTGATGAGCAGCCGCTTGTGATGCGCCGTATTATTCAAAAGTATCAAGATGGAACAGGAGCATTAACGGTTGATCCTGAGATTGTTAATGCAGTGTTAGAAGCGGATCGGTTATATATTATTGCGTGCGGTACAAGTTACCACGCAGGATTAGTGGGCAAGCAACTACTTGAAACATGGACAAAAATTCCTGTGGAAGTTCATGTGGCGAGCGAGTTCTCATACAATATGCCATTACTATCTGAAAAACCGCTGTTTATCTTTATTTCACAAAGCGGTGAAACAGCAGACAGCCGTGCTGTACTTGTACAGACGAAGGAAATGGGCTATAAAGCTTTAACGATTACAAACGTGCCTGGTTCTACGCTTTCCCGCGAAGCGGATTATACGTTATTGCTTCATGCCGGTCCAGAAATTGCGGTGGCATCAACAAAAGCATATACGGCACAAATTGCGGTGTTGGCGATTTTAGCGACAGTAACGGCCAAAGCAAAAGGGATTGAGCTTGATTTTGACCTTGTGAAAGAGCTCGGCATTATCGCGAACGTCATGGAAATGCTTTGCGATGCAAAAGAAGAAATGGAAACCATCGCGCACGAATATTTAGCAACAACACGCAACTGCTTCTTCATCGGCCGTGCGGTAGACTTCTACGTCGGCCTTGAAGGTGCATTAAAGCTAAAAGAAATTTCTTACATTCAAGCGGAAGGCTTTGCCGGCGGTGAATTGAAGCACGGTACAATCGCGTTAATCGAAGAGGGTACGCCGGTCATCGCTTTGGCAACGCAAGAGCACGTGAACTTAAGCATTCGCGGTAATGTGAAAGAAGTCGTTGCCCGCGGTGCGAACCCTTGCATTATCTCAATGAGAGGCTTGGAGACAGAAGAAGACCGTTACGTCATCCCAGCGGTTCACCCAATGTTAACGCCGCTTGTTTCCGTTGTGCCATTGCAGCTCATCGCTTACTACGCTGCATTACACCGCGGCTGCGATGTTGACAAACCACGCAACTTAGCGAAATCAGTGACGGTGGAATAATCAGCTGTTTTAGAAAGGCTGTGTCTGTTCACGAATAATAAAGTCGTTTAAAAAATAAAATAGTTGTTTAAAAATTTGAACATTTAGCATCCGTTCGCTTATAATTAAAATAAGCGAACGGATGTTTTGTTTTAAGGGGATGTTTAATGCTGTATTCATATGACATAAGGATAGATTTAATAAATCAGTTTAAATAGTTTATGAAACATCAGTTGGAAGAAATGGGTATTACAAAAGGTCTTTCATTAGAAGAAAGCTGCTTTCAATACTTGAATTTAAGAAAAAGGTTAGTAGATTCAGTGCCGAGAGAGATTCACATTTCTAAAGAATTTGTATGTCCGGCTGAATTACAAGAAGGTTTGGAATTAGTAATAGATAAAATTAAAAATGGAGAAAACTTAATTCCCCATAGTTAATGATATATTGAAAAGTAATTTCAAAAACATTTTAAATTAAAGTGGATGTGGAGAATATGTTAAAGAAAGAAGAATATCTTAAGAAGACGTTTTCCTGCAAATGACAATAGGCCGACATTAAGGAATGAATGGAATGAGCCGATCTTTAATGTTTTGCTCGGTATCGGGGTAGGATTTTTGTTATATATAGTTGGCATGATCGATTTTACGAGAAGGGATGTGAAATAAGTGTTAATTTCTATTATCCAATCAGAATGGTATAAATTGCGAAAATCAAAAATTATGTCCATGATCTTTGCAGGACCATTGCTTGGACTTTTTATCGGATTAACTTCTAATTTCATGAATGTTGATGTGGAAATCAATGATTGGTATAAAACACTATTCTTAATGAATTTAACGTATGCTTTACTGGGTGTATTAGCCGGTTTAATTTGCCGGTATGAACACCAAGCTGGGGGATGGAAACAGCTTTTAGCGATGCCAGTTACTAGAGGCAGGGTATTTATTGCAAAATATACATTATTAATGATCATCGTACTTGTGATCCAGTTATTATATCTTGGCGCCATTTTTATAGTCGGAATGGTCAAAGGGTATACAGACCCTTTTCCAATGGTGATTGTTTGGAAAGCGATTTTAGGGGGATGGATTGCGACCTTCCCGTTAGTTGCTTTGCAATTGTGGATGTCTATCATGTGGAAGAGCTTTGCTGCTCCGTTTACCGTCAATGTTGTCTTTACATTACCAACGATATTAGCCGTAAATTCTGATCGTTTTGGACCATACTATCCATGGGCTCAACCATTTTCGATGATGTATGTAGATGGACAGACGGACAGTGTATTTTTCGTTCCATGGGAGCAAGTATTGACTGTGGTAGGGGGAAGTTTTGTATTATTTTTCCTTGCCGGATTTTTATACTTCCAAAGAAAATCTGTTTAAAAAAACACACGTTATGGAGTAAAGGAAGGACTCCGAACGTGTGTTTTTTTGTGAGGTGATATTGTTGGTAAACGTGAAAAATAGAAATGAACCTCTCCCACCTACACTTCGCTTAGAGGTGGGAGACTTCTCGGTAAACATGTTAAAGAAATTCTAATTTATTATTCATATGAGAATTTCTGCAATATCAAGGATGGCAGAACACTTAGAATGGCCGATAGTATAGCTGTTGAATCACAGAGTTTTTAAATTTATGAAGCTGATTTTCTTAAATCCGCTTCTGTCTCGGGTTTGACCCGTTTAATAAAGAATGCGAGAACGAGAGCAACGAGCGCAATTAACACGGATATTTTAAAGGAAAAATTAATGCCGTTCAGCATAGCTTGATTCATTATATCATTCATTGCATTAGGATCTGCCATCACAGCAGGATCGCTGGCTGCTTCCTTAGCCAATCGTTCTGCTTCGGCCTCCGTTCGGTTTTGCATTAATGTGACAAGAAATGCGGAGCCGACTGCGCCTGAAACTTGCTGTAATGTGTTGTTCATCGCTGTAGCGTGTGGATTCATGCTTTGCGGAAGCTGATTGATTCCGTTTGTCATAACCGGCATCATAACCATCGACATTCCAAACATACGCAATGCGTATAAAAACATTAAATATTCATATGATGTTTCCATCGTTAAATGACTGAATAAATAAGTCGTATAAATGGTAATCGACAACCCAATAACCGCAAGAATCCGCGCTCCGAATTTATCAAATAACCGCCCGGTAATCGGCGACATAATCCCCATCACAATGGCACCAGGTAGCATTAAAAGCCCTGAATGAAAAGGGGAGATGCTGCGGATAGTCTGGATGTAAATCGGCATGAGCAGCATGGCCGAAAACATTGCCATAGATATGACGATGGAAATAGCCGATGATAAGGCAAACATCGGATATTTGTAAATACGGAATTCTAAAAGAGGCTCTTCTAATTTCAACTGCCGTAAAATAAATAGTATGAGACTCGCTGTGCCGACAATAATCGGCGCATAGACATGAACGGAGTCCCATCCTTTTTCACCTGCGGAGCTGAATCCGTACAAAATTCCTCCGAATCCGATACTTGATAAAATAAGCGAAAATATATCTAATGTAATTTTTTTCTGCGGTAAAATATTTTTTAATTTGAATATCGCAAGCACTAACGTAAAGGCGGCAATCGGGATGACAAGTTCAAATAATGTGCGCCAAGAGTAATGTTCAATAAGCCAGCCAGATAATGTCGGTCCGATGGCAGGAGCGGTAATCATAACAAGCCCGAAAACCCCCATTGCCGTACCACGGCGTTCCACCGGAAAAGAGACGAGAATCACATTCATTAATAACGGAGCCATGATTGCTGAACCAGCTGCCTGAATCATTCGGGCAACAAGCAAAACCCAAAATGTCGGTGAAAAAGCGGCCAAAACGGTCCCTGCCGTAAATAATGACATTGCTGTAATAAATAACTGCCGGTTCGAAAATTTTTGCAGAAAAAAGGCGCTTGCAGGAATCAAGATCCCGTTAATCAGCATGTATCCTGTAGACAACCACTGTACGGTAGAAGGGGATACTTCAAAATCTTTCATAATTGAAGGAAGAGCGACATTTAAAAGGGTTTCATTAATAAGTGAAACAAAAGCGCCAGTAAATAAAATCGCAATTACCGCATAAGGCGGCTTTTCTAATATTCCTTGAGTGTTCAAATCAGCAACCTCCTATACTATGTGTATAAAATAATATACTGTTGTTACAGTGGCATTAATAATATATACTGATAGTATAAAAAAATCAACAAACATTTCATTTTTTTATACTCATCGTTCAATAATGGGGGAAAGTATATTGAATGAACGGAAGAAACAAGTAATGAAAGCAGCGCATGATTTATTTGTTGAAAAAGGATTTATGAAGACATCTGTTCAAGATATTTTAGATAAAAGCGGTATATCGAAAGGTACTTTTTATAATTATTTTCCATCTAAAAAAGAGATTTTGATTAGCATTTTTGAAAAAATTAATATGGAAACAGAGCAGCGCAGGATGGAAGTGCTGGCGGGAAGGCCCGTCGACGATCAAAAAGCTTTTATTGAACAAATCAAAGTAAAAATGGAAATTAGCAAAGAAAATAAGCTGTTTGCTTTATTTCATGAGGTGCTTGTCTCAGAGGACGAAGATCTCAAAAAAATCGTACAGCAACATTATTTTGACGAGCTTCGCTGGATACAAAAGCGAATTGTAGAAGTGTTTGGCGAACAAGTGCGTCCATATTCTGTTGATTTGGCCGTTTTACTGCATGGCATGGTGCAAAATACGATTTATTTTGCCGTTCATGCGGAAGCAGAAGTAGAAATCAGCCATATGATTTCTTATGCGATAAGAAGGATCGAGACGATCGCTTCTGACGTCGTACGTACGAATGATCAATTATTTCAACTGGATCTTTTAAAAAGACTGGAACCGGAGTCATCGTTGAAACGAAAAGAGAAAAAGGCTTCTCTTATGAAAAAAATTGGTTTGCTGGAACAAACTGCAAATGAAGGGCAAAAGGAATTGCTTTCTTTTCTTAAGGACGAATTACAGTCGTCTGTGCCACGGCGGAGCCTTATTCAAGCGGTGCTGTCACATATCGATAAGAAAAAAGAACTTGAGGAGTTAATCAATGATATTTTGGAAAAGTAAATAATTAGGACCAAATTAAAAATAGAAAAATGCCAAAATCTTACTAGCAATTGCATAAACAGGGTTACTTCCCGGTGAAGGAAAATGATGATATTAAACTTAGTCACTCAATTCAGTTTCTAACATTAATTGTTACGGTGGTCGTCTATATAATGATAGAGAAAAGGTGCTTTCCTCATGGTTTTTAGGATGTTTTCGTTTTCCGGCATAGGTCGTTCTTTTGTCTAACTGAAAAGTCTTAATTATGCTGGTTTTTTAATCTTCAGGAGGGAGAAAATGGGAAGAGAAGTACAGTTTGATGATGAAGGTGTCATTCTTAAATTAAACGGAATAACCGCTCTTTTTGCATTGAAACTAAAGTTAAAAATGCCTTATAACACCATAAAGAGTGTGTATGTTGATGATTTCGACGCTCCACAATGGATGCTTCGAATGCCAGGGACATCTATTTCTGCCCTTCATATTTTTGAGGGAAGCTTTAAATATGCTGATGAGTGGTATTTTCTTTCCTATGAAAACCGAGTCCCTCTAGTAATTATTGAGTTGGAAGGGCATGAAAAATATAAGTATGTGATTTTTGAGATGGATGACCCGGTTCGTGTGGCGTCAAATATTCGAAAACGTATAATGGAAGTTTTAAATAAAAATTAATAATGATAGTCGTACAAGTATTTTGAATGATTCATCTGGCGGGGGACATCGGAGATATTATGTTTGTTCCTTATGCATTCTTAATTTGTGGCAGGGAAGTATCCTGATGGAAGCACAAATCCTGACTATGGCTTGATGTAGCAAACAGGTTCTTACGTGTTTTAGGTGATAGCGGATTGGTGAAACGATAGCTAAACTATGTATGCAAATGAGTCTTATTGAACCAATCCTCAACCTAGATAAAGAAGAGAAGTAATAGATTACGAAATCGAAGAAAACGTGGTATTCCTTCGTATAAAAATAGTAAGCTTTCGGTGGCTTGTCAACAAGTGAAAGGGGCTGTCCGAAAAGTAGTATTTAATCCCGAAATCTAAAAACAGCAAACCCAAAGAATGCTGTAAAATCAACATTCTTTGGGTTTTAATTTTGGCGGATTTTCAACTAAAATGGACTTTTTAGACAGCCCCTTTATTTGTATTCAATTTTTTAAACTCTATTTAACTAAAGTTTTTATAAATGGCCTATTTACATTAACGTTGCGTAAAGGTTTATAGTGATAATGTCAGGAGGTGAGAGGGTGGAATATACAGTGCATCAGCTCGCGAAATTGGCGGGGGTTACGGGGAGGACGTTGCGGTATTACGATGAAATTGGCATTCTTAAGCCGGCGAGAATCAATTCGTCTGGGTATCGCATCTATGGGCAGGCAGAGGTTGATAAGCTCCAGCAAATTTTATTTTACAGAGAACTTGAGGTAGATTTGGAAACGATCAAAAAAATGGTCAACTCCCCATCCTTTGATGACGTCAAAGCACTGAAAGAACATCGGGAAAAGCTTCTGGCAAAACGTAAACAATTGGATCTATTAATCGCCAATGTTGATAAAACATTAGCTGCGAAAGAAGGGAGAATGACTATGAGCGATAAAGAAAAGTTTGAAGGCTTTAAGCAAAAACTGATTGATGAAAATGAAAAGAAATATGGCAAGGAAATAAGAGCAAAATATGGAGACGAAACAGTTGACAAATCCAATCAAAAACTTAAACAAATGACAGAGGAGCAGTATGCTCAGGTGAAAAAGCTTGAACAAGAAGTTCTCGATGTATTGAACGAGGCGTTCTTAACGGGAGACCCGGCAAGCGAATTAGCACAGCAGGCTGCCGATCTGCATCGCCAATGGCTAAGCTATTTCTGGGATAGCTACACGAAGGAAGCGCATGCAGGGGTCGCACAGATGTATGTCGATGATGAAAGATTTACAGCCTATTATGATAAAACACATCCTGGAGCAGCGAAATTTCTTAGAGATGCTATTTTGCTTTATACAGGAATGAAAAACGATTAATTTCTAATAAAAGAAGAGAGGAGCTGGCTTAAATCATTGCCTTTAAGCGATATTGAGTCATCTCTCTTTGTATTAGGCTACGGTGAACTAGAGGCTGCTGAACCTGGACCTTTAAGGCAGACTCATCAGCAATTAGGTGAAACGCCTCTTAGAATAGAAAAGGTCTAAGCACAGAATGCGTATTAAACGAAAAAACAGGACTGTTCTGTACAAGTACCATTTTTATGTTTAACACTATCAGGTTCATTTGTAATAATTTTCTTGAAATTAAAAAACAGTCATCATATAATAAAGATAAACCTATCTTGTAATACAAGATAGGTTTCGTTTTCATAGCTATCTTGTATAGCAAGATATATAAGGAGTATGATGATATGTCGCTGCGAAGTCAACTGTTAAAAGGGATTTTGGAAGGCTGTATCTTATCCATCATCGCGAAAGAAGATGTTTACGGCTATGAATTATCTTTGAAGTTGCAGCAGTTTGGATTAGAGGATGTCAGCGAAGGGTCGATTTATCCAATTTTGTTGAGGCTGCAAAAAGGAGGGTTGATTGAAGGGGAAATGCGGGACTCGCCAGCTGGGCCGAAACGGAAATATTATCGGCTGACTAAGCATGGAGAAGAAGCACTTCAGGAGTTCGTTCGGGAATGGGAACGCATTAAAGAGCCTGTTGAACATATTTTGCATAGGGGGAATGAAGGATGAATACTAAAGATTTGATTCAGCTCAATAATAAAAAGCGGAAGCAATTAAATGAGCATAATGAAGCGTACTATGATAAAATGCTTGTTTATATTCGCTCGCATCTTACCATTTCGGAGCAACAAAGTGAAGAGCTGCTGATCGAGCTTTTAGACCACCTGCTTGAGGCGCAAAGCAACGGGAAAACGGCTGAAGAAGTATTCAGGGACGATCCAAAGGCATATTGTGATGAGCTAATCCGCCAATTGCCGAAAGAAAAACGAATGAGCGCTGCCTTTTTTATCGGTTATTTGATTTTCCAACTAGCAGGTTGGATGGCGCTTGTAAAAGGTGGGATCGAAACGATTGCCGAATTTTTTACTGACTTGGATAATGCTCTTTACCTTGGATCAGCCGTTACTATCTTTCTGATTGAAGCCGTCATTATTTTATTAGTAGTAGCTGTCTTTATATCTATGATAAAACGCTCAGTTTTTGCAACGTCCAATAAAGTAAAAGACTTTTTTATTGCCGGCTTAGCAGGTGTGATCGTCTTTGCATGTTTCGTTTTTATTCCAAAATGGATTCCTGAATTTGGTTATCGAATTGAAGCTGGCGGAGTTGTATTTCTCATTTTAGGCTTGCTCATTTTGGCCGTTTCTAAATGGATGGATAAAAAATTTCGCATCACAACATAAATTTTTGGTCAGTGTATTTGTTTAGATTTAGATACATGGTTATACATCAAAAATATGATAATTTTGTAGGATTGAAAAGTGCGCGCAGTTGTTCTTATACCTTTCATTCTTTTTTATGCTGCGATAAATGAAATAATGTTTGTGTATTGGTAAAATAGAAAAATAAAGGATTTGTGGACAAGAGAATCCGTTATGTAAAGGCTTGGATAAATCCAGGTCTTTTTCTTTTTTGGGAGCTTTTATTAAAATCATTGAGTCAGCTGAATTTTTAGCAAAAAAAGTCAAGATTTCCTTTTTCATGTTTAGTACTCTATAAGCAAAGGGGGGTGAACGATGAATTACCAACAAATATTACAGAAGGCGATTGATTATATTGAGGATCACTTGCATGAATCTCTTACTTTAGAAAGTGTAGCTTCCTATACAGGTTTCTCAAAGTACCATTTTCTTAGAATTTTTCAGAAGGAAACCGGAATGACAGTTGGCGATTACGTGCGAATGAGAAGGCTGGCTGGGGCTGCCAGCATGCTGCTTTATACGGATGAGTCGATTATTAACATTGCTTATCATTTTCGCTTTGGAGCGCAAGAATCTTTCACAAGAGCTTTCAAGAAAGTTTATCATATGCCGCCGGGGCAATACCGCCGGATTATGAACTCAATTATTCATAAAAATGGAGGGAAAAATATGAAACAGCAGCAAAAAATAAAAGGCTGGTTTTTGAGCGGAAGCCATCCATTTAATTATGAAATAGGGATTGATACGAAAGAAGTCCATCAAGGAAAATGCTCAGGCTATTTAAAATCTGTAACGGTTCAATCAGCCGATGAATTCGCGACAATGATGCAGCAGTTCAAAGCAGACAAATTTTTAGGGAAACGAGTAAAGCTCTCTGCTTTTGTTAAAACGAAAAATATGGACGGTTTTTGCGGCTTATGGATGAGAGTCGATAACTCTCTAAATGATGTTCTTCAATTCGATAACATGAGCGACCGGCCCATTGTGAAAGATACGAATTGGAACTTGTACTCGATTGTCCTTGATGTTCCGGAAAACAGCGCCTTCATCTCTTTTGGCGTTCTGCTCTCTGGCAAGGGACATGTTTGGGTCGATCAATTTAAATTTGAAGAAGTGGATAAAAGTGTACCGACTACAAATCTCGAAATAGCCTATGACATTCTTGATGAACCGATAAACTTATCTTTTGAGGAATGATTTGATTTTATTGAAAATTCGATAATTTTTAAAAAATAAAGAAAAATATAGAATTTTTGCATTTTTATTAGATGGAAGCGTTTTTTTGAAAGTATACACTTGTGGTATTTATTTATCTCAAATGCTATTTTTAACAATAACTAATTTTGGAAATTGAGTTTATGCGATTATTCAGGAAGTGAGGCTATATGCCGATATTTTAAGAAGTTTTTCTATAACATTTATAAAAGAGAGGCGTTGTCAATGGATTTCACATTAGTCATGTCCTTTTTAGGAGTGGCGGTATTGCTGACGTTAATGCCCGGGCCGGACATTCTGTTTGTGATTGCCCAAAGTATTTCACAAGATAAAAAAGCGGGAATCGCAACGGCGCTGGGGCTTTGTTCGGGGCTTATTGTACATATTACGGCCGCAACGCTTGGGATTTCGGCGGTCATTTATCAATCGGCTTTGGCTTTTGCGGTTGTAAAATATGCCGGTGCTGCTTATTTGCTATATTTAGCGTGGCAATCATTTACGGAAAAAGAGACAGGCTTTACATTCAACCGTCATAAGCCTTTAGAGTATAAATCATTGTATAAAAAAGGGATTCTCATGAATCTGCTGAATCCGAAAGTATCGTTGTTCTTTTTAGCGTTACTGCCGCAATTTGTGAATAAATCAATGGGACATATTGCATTACAGATGTTCATTTTAGGAGTTGTTTTTCTCATTCAAGCTTTAGTGATTTTTGTCGCTGTCAGCGTGTTTTCAGAGAAACTGCGCCATTTTTTGCTTACTAATTCGTTCATAGCAAAGCGAATGAATATCATCAAAGGTTTGTTATTAGGACTGATTGGCATACAAATGGCGTTTAGCGAAAAGTGAATCGGTAGAGTAGATATAAGCATTCTTTCTTAAATTATTTATAAAAGCAAATTCTTCACGGAAAAAGTGAAGTACACCAAATCAGTGAAACGTAAAAATCCCTCCTTTGTCAGCATACTAATCAAGGAGGGATTTTTTAAATAACCATGTTTGAAAAGAAGTTTTGCTTTCATCGAATTTTTTATGTAAGTTCAGATTGAAAAATCGACATAAGTAAAACGTTTAAGTTAGGTAAAAGAGCTGTTGAGACATTAGATTGTAGCATGCTTATAAACATTTCCTAGGTCAAATGATGTTGACAAAAGAATAGTGTTTGCGTTATCATTATCTTGAATTAATAATAATTTAATTCGAGATATTTTTCAAGACGTATAAAAATTGTTTAGTTCTTATCTGTGTTTATGAAGCATAATATAGAACGAAAGAATGAGGTTGCTGTTTTCTTTGCTAAGGATTAACCCATCAAACATAACGAGACGTTTGTGACAGTATTATCGATGAGTGTAATAACGTTGGGAAAAACTAGCATACTATTATTGGTGTTATTTTATCAATGAATTTTCTAAGAATGAAAGAGAGCCTTGAAGCAATGTCGGATGAAAAAGAGTTCACTCATCTTTTATAAAATATCTCGAATTAATTATATTTTAAATCGAAATAATAGGGGGTGTCATTATGACAAGTTTTGAGCAATTGGTAAAAGAACGGCGATCTGCAAGCAACTTTCTTGAGAACAATCCGATCAGCCCTAAAGAACTTGATGAGATTTTTGAGTTAGTTAAACTTGCTCCATCAGCTTTTAACTTACAGCATACAAACTATTTAGTCGTTCTTGACCGCGAGCTAAAGGAAGAAGTAAAAAAAGCGGCATATGGACAACATAAAGTGTCCACGGCTTCAGCTGTTATTGTAGTTTTAGGTGATAAAAAAGCTTATCAAGAAGCTGCTCGCATTTATGAAGGTCTTCTTGCGCTTGGAATTTTAAACAAACAAGAATTCGAGCAAATGGTGCAGGATACGGTGTCTTTTTACGAAAGCAGAGGCGAAGTGTTTCAGCGGGATGA
The DNA here is from genome assembly GCF_003259935.1 of Paranoxybacillus vitaminiphilus. Lineage (GTDB taxonomy): Bacteria > Bacillota > Bacilli > Bacillales > Anoxybacillaceae > Paranoxybacillus > Paranoxybacillus vitaminiphilus. Next base: position 20,970 of record NZ_QLMH01000019.1, read on the forward strand.
AGCCATTCGGAATGCCTCTTTATCTGCGATGTTATTTATGATGGCAGCAAAAAGCAAAGGGTGGGACACTTGCCCAATGATTGGATTTGATCCGGAGCAGCTAAAGCAAGTATTGAACATCTCCGAACAGTATGAACCAGTGATGATGATCGCATTAGGAAAAGAAAAGGTTCAAAGCAGAAAACCGAGAGGGTACCGCAAACCCATTGCTGAATTTGTGACGTATTTATAAAAAACATCTTTAGGAGGGCGACAATTATGATGGATATCGGCTTATTGATGATTCGCTTAGTGATTGGATTAACATTTATGGGGCATGGTGCTCAAAAATTGTTTGGCTGGTTTGGTGGTTATGGCTTAAAGGGGACAGGCGGCTGGCTGGAGTCGATTGGTCTAAAACCGGGTGTAACGATGGCACTTTTAGCTGGATTGGGCGAGTTTGTTGGCGGAGCGCTATTCGCAGCAGGCTTCCTTACTCCAGTAGCAAGTATTCTGATTGCCATTACGATGCTCGTTGCTATCGTAAAGGTTCATGGTCCGAATGGATACTGGGTTACGCAAAATGGCTTTGAATACAATTTAATATTATTGGTTGTAGCGATTGGTGTTGCTCTTATCGGACCTGGACAATACGCACTTGATGCGATTTTATTCTAGTTAAGAAGCAAAAGGATAAAACCAATCCTACACAGTCATTTGTTCTTTACGAAAAAATTCGTTTAGGGATGAAGGGAGGCAAGCCTTCATCCCTTTTTTATTGGAATGAATAATGTCACTTCATAGCTAAATCAGAAAAACTTTGTTAACGACATCTATCAGCATTGTGGCTAGATAGGCAGCATCATAATCATACGGATAAGGATCGTGAGCGAAAATATGAAACAATAAAGCGATCAAAACGTACTTTATATTATAATAAATGTAAATCGAATTATTGAGCGGGGGAGTCTTTGGCGGTGAATATAAAAGAAAAAACAAAATTAGAGAAAGTTCTTTTTACAATGTCGATTTTAGGGCTTGCGGGGATGTTTATTTATGTCATGCTTATTTGGTCCGAACTGCCGGAAACGATTCCTCGTCATTTCAATTTTAAAGGAGAAGCGGACGGATTTGGCGGAAAAGGTTTTATCCTCGTGCTGCCTTTTACGGGACTAGGAATTTTCATCTTAACGACGCTGTTAAGTCAAATTCCAGACGCATTTAATTACCCATATCATGTGACGGAAGAGCAAAAACAGCGGCTTTATGTTCATGGGCGGATTTGTCTGAGCTGGCTGCAGACGCAGATGATTTATTTTTTCTTATACGGCGTTTGGAGAACGGCTCAAGTTGCTTTCGGGAAAGCAGATGGGCTCGGAATTTATGCACTTCCGATTTTCTTAGTTGTAGTATTTGGAACAATGATCTATTTTGCGGTTCGCGGGAAAAGAGTGTATAAAGAGGAACAAAGAACCAGATGACTATCCGGTTTGGATAATCATCTGGTTTTTTGTTAGCCTCGTTTAACAAATAAAGGAAGTTCCGTATGTCCCATTCCACGTACGTATACGAACAGCTGTCCTTTATGATGGATTTCATGATCCATGGCAGATTGCAGAAATTGTGCGACAGACATTTGCGCGCCAAAAATTTTCGTTAAGTCCAGTGTGCGCTCAAAATCTTCGTCTGTAAGGGACTCCAGCAAGATTTTTGTCTTTTCTGTATATGTTTCTGCAAGCTTCTGAAGATCAGTTTCTGTTTCCTCCATTTTTTCTCTGAACAATGCTGGATCGCCGCTCTTTGCGACTTTTGCAAATTTATAAAATGTAAAAAGCATATGCGTGACTAACTCTTTTGCAGACATCGATGTCGGCGTTGGTTTGTAATCATAATGTTCTTTTTCAATTTTGTTAATAAGTTCGATTGTAACATGGCGGTGAGCTAAAAAATATTGAACAAACTGGCTTGACCGGTTCATAGGTACTCCCTCCTTGAGAGAAATTTATATCACTTCCATGTTAAGCTGAAAAATGGCTTTTTGCAAAAAATTGGCTTAAACGTTTCTCCGCAATTTTGAGTTTATTGACTGATACGCTTGAAACTTACGGTGTTTTTATTGTCCATAATGTGTAAAAAGTATTTGACACCTAAAAAATGGTTTGTTAAATTTTAGGTGTAAAAACTTTTTTACACTTACGCATAAAGGCAGGCGGTAGAACTGTAATGAAAAATCGGATAAAGGAATTGCGGGAGCAACAAGGATTATCGCAAGGAAAGTTGGCGGAAATGTGCCGCGTCAGCCGCCAGACGATTAATGCGATTGAAAATAACAAATATGATCCGACGTTAGAGCTGGCGTTTCGGTTGGCAAAAGTATTACGTGTGAAAGTTGATGAGTTATTTTTTCCAGATGAAAAGTAGGAGGGATGAAATTGAAAAAGGTAAGTATTATCGTCTCATCTATATTGCTGTTTTTTGTAATCGGTTTTGGGGGATATAAATGGTTTACTGCTGGAGAAATAGATGGGAACACGATATTTGCCGCTAGTATCGCCATCGCTTATTTATTTAATTCCCTAACATGGGGCAATCCACAAGGCAAAGAGGAGAAAGATGAATTAGACCTGCACATTACGGCTCAAAGCGCCAAAATCGCTTATCTCGTTTTAATGATTTTATCTGCAGCGATTCTTTTTGCATCTGAAGGAGTCTTTGATTTAAAAGATATTAAAAATATTCCGCTGCTTCTTGTTGTTTGTTTAACATTTGTTGTTTGGCCTGTAACGGAATTTTTCTATGCGAGAAAGTATAAATGAGGTGAAAAGGATGTCATTCGCGGTAGCGGTAGTCATCATGCTCATTGTAACGACGGGATTTCATTTTATGTTTCATACGCTGGCAGGAGATGAAAGCAAGCTGGCGAAAGGTGATGAGCGGCAAAAAAAGTTAGCCCATGATGCCACCATGACAAGTTGGTATTGTATGATGTACTGGATATTAATTAAAATGTTTGCACTTATTCCGTTTTTGCGCAGTGTTATTCTTCCGGAGTCCCCCTTCTCCCAGTCCGCTTTCGTTCAACATGGCGGGGATATTCTTATTGTAGCCGTTGCCGGATATGTTTGCGGTTATCTCATTTCCTATTTCCGCTACTCCGCATGAAGTGATGAATCCTAATGATCAATTTGTTAAAATAAGGAAATAAGGTGTTGAGTATGCTTCGCCATCGCTTTTTTGCTGTCATTGTTTATATGTTCGTTTTATTTTTGCTTCTGTATTTTTCAATGAGTTCAATTATATTATCGGTAACCGAGTCAGACGGTTTTCCTAATATAAGGTTTTACCTTCCGCTGTTTTTCATGATTTTCTGAGGTAAGGATTGGCAATTTATTAATGCCAATCCTTTTTACATGAGCATTAAAAAAGCTTTCCAAGCCATACTATAAAAAACGGAGGATGGACTGAAGAGTTGATAAAAACATGCTGATAAGGGGAGATAGTGATGCCGAATGAAAATACAAAATATTATTTCGATCCTCCGAAAGTGTTAGTCGGCGGATTTGCAGTCATTATTTTCATTGGTTCGATTCTTTTAACACTTCCGATCGCGACAAATGACGGAAAAGGTCTCCCGTGGCTGGATGCGTTATTTACCGCCACATCAGCTACATGTGTGACTGGTCTTGTTGTCGTTGATACAGGAACGACGTTTACGTTGTTTGGACAATTAGTGATTTTGTCTTTAATTCAAGTCGGCGGTTTAGGTTTTATGACGTTTGCGACGTTTTTTGCCTTTCTGCTAGGGAAACGCATTTCTCTAAAAGAGCGGCTGCTGCTTCAAGAGTCGTTGAACAATTTAACGATTGAAGGAATTGTAAGGCTTGTCAAACGAATTCTTATTTTTACCGTTATTATCGAGTTCATTGGAGCTGTTTTATTAGCAATTCGTTTCTCTTTTGATATGCCGCTATTAAAGGCGCTTTATTTTGGACTGTTTCACGCCATTTCCAACTTTAATAACGCAGGATTTGATATAATGGGCGAGTTCAGAAGTTTAACCGGATATGTAGAAGATCCGGTCGTTACGCTTGTTGTATGTGCGCTTATTACGCTTGGCGGCATCGGTTTTATTGTAATGAATGAAGTGTATGAGTATCGCGAGACACGCCGTCTGTCTCTGCATGCTAAAATCGTTGTTTTTACAAGCTTGTTATTAATTGTACTTAGTACACTGGCAATATTTTTGTTGGAGCTGAATAATCCGAAAACGTTGCAGCCATTGTCTCCGCTTGGAAAATTTCTAGGTTCATTATTTCAGGCGGTTACTCCTCGGACAGCAGGCTCTAATACGTTAAACATTCCCGACTTAACGCAGCCGACTTTATTTTTCATTATCTTTTTAATGTTTGTTGGGGCTTCTCCCGGATCGACTGGAGGAGGAATTAAAACGACGACGTTTGCGACGTTGTTGGGAGCGGTTTGGTCGCAAATTAAAGGAAAAGAGGATGTGGTCTTCTTTAAACAACGCATTGTCTATGACACGATTTATAAAGCGTTGACGGTGACATTTAGCGGTTTATTCATTGTGATCACGGTGACGATGTTATTAACGATTACAGAGCGAGGGAAAGACTTTTTAATGATTTTGTTTGAGGTGACTTCTGCGTTTGGAACGGTCGGACTTTCGATGGGGCTGACACCGGAGCTGTCCCCTATTGGGAAAGTCATCATTATTTTAACGATGTTTGCCGGCAGGTTAGGCCCATTAACGATTGCGTATGCGGTTACATTGCGGAGAAAACCGGATCCGTTCCGCTATCCGAAGGGCAAAATTATGATTGGCTGATGGCAAGGAGGTGTCACCGGTGCAAAAGCAATATGCAGTCATTGGTTTAGGAAGATTTGGTTCAAGTATTGCTTCTACTTTATTTGAAGCAGGCAATGAAGTATTAGGAATAGATATCAATGAGGAACGGGTGGAACAATTTAAAGATTGTGTTACACATGCGGTTATTGCTGATTCTACTGAAGAAGAGGCATTAAAAGCGGTTGGCATTCGTGACTTCGATACGGTCATTGTCGCGATTGGAAATGATATTCAAGCCAGTATTTTGACGGTGCTTGTTCTCAAAGAATTGGGGATCAGGCAAGTGATCGCTAAAGCTCTCAGCAAGCGTCACGGCCAAGTTTTATATAAAGTAGGGGCGGATTGGGTCGTCTTTCCCGAGCGGGATATGGGAGAACGCATCGCACATCATCTTATGTCGCCCAATGTCCTTGATTTTATTGAGCTTGCGAAAGACTACAGCATCGAGGAAGTTAAAGTGCCCTCTAGCATGACGGGAAAAAGTCTCAAGGAGTTGGATTTACGCGCCAAATTTAACTTAAGTGTAATTGCCATTAACAGCAGAGGGAATATTCATATTTCCCCACCTCCGGACCAAATGATTGAAGAAGATGACGTGCTAGTGGTAATCGGAAGGAATGAGGATTTGCAACGGTTCGCGAATTTGCAATGATAAGCTTATTGCGAAACGAAGGGATGATAAAGTGTCGATTCTTCCAAGCCCTCAGCTTGATGGTGCAAATTTATCAGAAGCCAAAACGTTAAAACATCATGGTGCCTGTTATGAAAGCTGTGAGATACGATCAACAATTAGATGCTTGGTGAAGGGAGCAAATGAAGAAAATGAATTCAATTTTCAGTTAGGATGATTAAAGAAGTGATTGCGATATAAAAAATGAAAGAATGACGTCTCATGGACGATGATGAGTAATATTGCAATGGAGATGGCTCTCGCTCCATAAAGAAAAGCCAGCATGTTTTTACAGCTTAACCGGTCTGCTAAATGCCCTGATACAATTGTACCGAGTATATTAAATGCCGCTAATAAACTAACAGCTGTTCCTGTTAGAGTCGGAGAAAAACCACATACTTGAGCAAATGGGATCAGATGTGTATCAATTAAGCCGCTCGTGGTGACTCCGCACACAAAAAAAGGAAGCAATAAAAATAAAAATCGTTTTGTTTTAAACAACTTTAAAATGGACACATTTTCTTTTGACTCGTTCTTCTTGATTTCTATTTTTGTATTCTCTACTTCTCCATAGGCGGTCGTTCCTTTTTCAGAAGGAGAAGTGCGGATAAAGAGAAAAATGAGCGGAAACACGATAATCGTTAAAAAAGCGCCTAATAGTAAAACCGTATGTTTCCAGCCAAATTGCTCAATTAAAAACAAGGAAAAAGGAACGAGAAGCAGCTGTCCTGCCGCTGTGCCCGCGGACATTAATCCAAGTGCAAAGTCGCGTTTTTCCACAAACCAGTTTGCGATAACGACAGAACCTGCCACATTTGAAGCACCCCCGAAACCGACAGATGCTACGACACCATACAAAACCATGAGCTGCCACGGACTATTAACAAAAAAGGTACAGATGGTTGTTAAACCAATTAACAAAACACTGAAAGAAAGTACGTTTCTAACACCATATTGATCAATTAATTTTCCGATATAAGGTTGTGATAACCCAAACACGGCATAACTAATAAACGCGATGAGCGATATGACGCCGCGATTCGTGTGAAATTCATCTTCCCATGGAGTAATAAAAGCGCTAAACGACAACCTCACTCCTTGGGCAGAAAGCAAGGAAATAAAGGCGAGCAATAGCACGATCCATGCGTAATGAATGCTTCGTCTCATAAAGACACCCTCTTTATTCATGCATTTATCTAAATAGTATCAATTTATTGAATTTATAAGAAGAAGTTTTAAAAAAATGAAAAAATTTTGTTGTCATTGGCAGGTTGTGATTCGCGAAAGGCGGTATTAGAAGGGTTTCAACAAGCGGGATTTCATCTAGAATTACCTTATGATTCGTTATTAAGCTATACAGCAGCTGGATATGGAATTACCTTCATTCCTTCGATTCAGGCGCAAAATATAACACAAAAAGGAGTTGTCTTCAAAGACATTAAAAACAATCCGATTCGAAGAAAAATTTATTTACTTGCCCGTTCCCAACCGATACTCGAGCTGATTGGCCAGCATATCGAGCATTAAATGCACGGAAAATTAGATTGGTTAATGAATAAAGTTCTTTGCTTATAGATAAAAATATGTCGAATGTAAGGGGGATATTTCCCCGGAAATCGACAAAATATGATCATTGTTTGTTAGAGATGACCGATAAGTGTATCCTGAATCCGTAATGTATTCTAAATTGTAGAGAAAAGGATATAAAATTCCTTTAATTACCTTTTTATTGAGGATACACGGGTTTTCACATAATGGAGCCCTGTATTCTTCCTTTTTGATTTTTTGCAATCTCTTGATTATTTAAGTCAAAAAGTTTTAAGTTAGCCAGTATATCTTATAGAGTTGTTTTAGGTTATCTCGTGTGTATAACCATATGTAAGTTTAAATAGCCTGAAACTTGGTTTTCGATAAATGGTAAAGCACTATCATGAAGAGGACACGTATTCTAATCTATATGGAAAAACAAACATGGCCCCATATGTTACAGGTGCCATGTTTCGTTTTTCTTAATGTCCGGCCGCCTAAATGGTTCATTCTTACCGTTTTATAGCCGCATTTTTCAAGGGTGTTTCCGATGACGGTCGAATGGAGATGCCCCATGGAAAACGGTTTAGCGATATTCGGGAAAGAGAGAGCAAGGACGATCGTTTTTCCGAATTTTTTAAGTTATTTTTGGCTTGATTCATTAATAAGCGCCAGAAGTTTGCTTAATGCGTCGTTCGCTTCCGATTTTTTCATGTTATCAATGTATTTTTGTCTGTCGCGATAAAGCTGATAAATGGCTTTCAGCAATGATTCATTCGATAAATCTTCTTCGATCAGCATTTCACAATAACCGGCCTTTTGGAAGGAACGGGCATTTAAAATTTGGTCGCCGCGGCTTGCACCTTTTGAGAGCGGAATAAGCAGCATCGGTTTTCTTAGCGTTAAAAATTCGAAAATGGAATTAGAGCCGGCGCGCGACAAGACGATATCCGCCATTGCCATTAAATGTGGCAGCTCATCGCTTACATATTCAAATTGTTTATATCCTTTATAATTGATTAAGTCAGGGTCGATATTTCCCTTGCCGCAAATATGAACAATTTGGAAGTCAGATGTGAGTGTTTGCAAGTTGGCGCGCAGAACGTCATTGATGCGCTTCGAGCCTAAGCTTCCTCCCATGACAAGGAGAACCGGCTTTTCTTTTTCAAAGCGGCAATATTCAAATCCTTTGTTTGCATCTCCTTTGAATAGTTCTTCTCTTACAACCGCACCGACATAAATGCCTTTATCTCCCTTTACATGTTCCAACGTTTCCGGAAACGTAACGCATACTTTTGTCGCAAAAGGCATGGCAATTTTATTGGCAAGTCCCGGCGTTATATCCGATTCATGGATAATGGTCGGCACACGATTGAACCAAGCGCCGAGAATGACAGGAACAGAGACAAACCCTCCTTTGGAGAAAATAATGTCCGGTTTTTCCCGCTTAATAATCTGGTAAGCTTGCAGCGTCCCTTTCATGACTTTAAAAGGATCTTTAAAATTGTTCCAATCAAAATAGCGGCGCAATTTTCCTGTTGAGATAGCGAAATATGGTACATTTTCCACTTTAGAGAGCAGCTCTCGTTCAATTCCCGTATGTGAACCGATATAGCTGATTTCCCAGCCTTGTTCGAACAGCTTCGGGATAAGCGCTAAATTGACGGTCACATGTCCGGCAGATCCTCCGCCTGTAAGAATAATTTTTTTCTTCAACGATCATCACCTATCTTTATAAAATTTATGTCCAACGTTCATTGATAACGTTCTCAAGGCCGTCTATTCCAATGAAAATGAAAGAGTTGTAACATATAGTTTGCAGGAAAATAGACTCTTGTTCAAGGGGCAAGCAGGATATGTACCTCGATTCTGTACAAAAAACAAAACAATACAAAATTGTAACAATCCATCCAATAAAAATAAATGAGACAAAAGACAGGTAAATCTTTTTCTTTCCTAAAAAGATGAACTATAATGAAACATAAGGGTACATGTTCTTTATTCTGTTGAAATATTTCTTCAATCATAGCATCTTCATATTAAAAAACGATTGATTTATTGTTAAAGTGATAAACGTAGATTATTAGTATTATAGTTCATAGCTGTGGCAAAAAGAAGATGATGATAAAGAGGTGTATTTTTTGAAAATTTTATTGCTGGTTCTGCTTGCTTTTTTTCTGTTTTACGCTGTTGTTCCGACCGTTGTGATTCGTGTTTTTTCTCTGCGTATTTACAAAAAGGGAAATAAGCGAAATACGATCGCCTTAACGTTCGATGATGGTCCGGATTCGATATATACTCCTCGTTTATTAGATTTATTGAAAAAGTATCAAGTAAAAGCTACTTTTTTTGTGGTAGGAGAAAAAGCAAAGCGGCATCCGGATATTATTAAACGAATACATCAAGAAGGCCATGAGATCGGGCTGCATAATTACCGACATATTAGCAATTGGTTTTTGCTTCCATTCTTTCTGTCACGGGGATTACGTAAATCAGCCGACATCATTGAACAAATGATTCAAGAAAGGCCGATTTACTATCGCCCGCCCTGGGGCCACTTTAATTTGTGTACGCTTCCTTTGCAGAAGCAGTATAAAACGGTTATGTGGACACATATACTCAGGGATTGGAAAGAACATGTAGGAGTGCTTGAATTGTTTCACCGTTTAAAAAAATGTCAGCAGGATGGTTCGATCATCGTGCTTCATGACAGCGGAGAGACGTTCGGAGCAGATGCCAATGCTCCGGAAAATATGCTGGCAGCATTAGAGTTGTTTTTGAAAGAAGGGTATGCGCAAAAAATCAGATGGGTAACGCTTAGCGAAATGCTGAATGCGCAAAATAAAAAACAAATTTCGTAAAAATAAGAGGGACGTATGGAGACAAATACGATTTTAATGTATATACATGCCTATGGATATATCATCATTTTTCTTTTCCTTTTTTGCGGAATTGTCGGCATTCCCGCTCCTGAAGAAAGTTTATTGTTTTTGCTTGGCGTGTTGATTGCCCATCAGCAATTAGCGTGGGAATATTGTTTGCTTGCGGGATTGCTAGGAGTCAATGTCGGTATGCTGAGCGCTTATGGAGCAGGTTTTTTTCTCGGTCAACCGTTTATTAATAAATATGGAAAATATGTCGGGATTAACAAGGATAGGTGGCATAAAGCGGATGCAACGTTTCGAAAATATGGGAGATGGACCGTTTTATTTGGTTATTATCTCCCGGGAATTCGGCAAATTTCACCGTATATGGCGGGGATGACAAATTTTCCGTTTGTTCCTTTTTTGCTGCTTTCATGGATAGGCTCTTTATTATGGACACTTCCATTTGTGTTATTAGGCGCTTTTTTCGGAGAACGGTTCAATGTTCCGCTTTCGTATATTCCATTGGTTGGCTTAGGCATGTTTGTCTTGTTCATTCTCGGAGCTTGGCTGAATCAGATGATCAGAAAGAAACAATACGGAAATCGGTAAGGAGCTATTGTAATGATGAAAGTTCTTGTTTTGCCGTTGTTTCAAATGCCTTCTGGACACCATAAAGTGGCGGATGCGCTTATTTATTCTTTAGAAAAACAATTTCCTTCTGTTGTTTGCAAAAAAATTGATTTTTTAAGCTATTGCAATGAGCAAATGGAAAAACTGATTTCTGAAATGTATATTCGCTGGATTCGTTCTTATCCGAATTCGTATCATCATATTTATAAAACATTCATGTGCGCTGATTCCCAGCGGCTGGAAGTTGCTCACTTAGAGCCATGGCTTCCTTATTTTGAGCATAAAATGAAAAAAATGTTAGAAAAGGAGCAGCCCAACCTGATTATTTGTACTCATTCGTTCCCTTCCCGTGTTTTACAGCGGCTGAAAAAGCGAAAGAGGATAAAGACTCCTGTGATTAATGTGTATACCGATTTCTTTTTGAATGGTATTTGGGGAAAAAGCGGAATCGATTATCATTTTGTTCCTCACCAAGAGGCAAAAATCGAATTAATGACCAAACATAAAATTTCTAAGGAAAAAATTATCGTTACCGGTATTCCTGTTCATGAAGCCATTACTCCGAGAAGTACGGTAAAAAAATCGGCGAACCGCCGTAAACATATTTTGTTTGCCGGGGGCAATCAAGGATTAGGCAATATTGCTGATTTTTTCAGAAAGATGGGAAAAGCGAACCATTTTCAATACTCTGTATTATGCGGGAAAAATGAACAGCTTTATAAAGAAATTTTAAGCTGGGGTCATCCGAATATCCATCCACTTCCATATATATCTGATCCGGAAGAAATGAACCGTTTATATGATCGAGTTGATGCCATTATTACTAAACCTGGTGGTGTCACAGTAAGTGAAGTGCTGAAAAAAAGGCTGCCGTTGTTCACAGTTGCTTGGCTGCCGGGTCAGGAGAAAATTAACCTGCAATATCTTGAACGAAGGGGTCTTATCTATAATTTATCTGGGCTGGACTCTTATGAGCAGAAAATTTTCCAAGTATTAAATGATGAAATGGAGCAAAACCGTCTCAATAAGCGAATCAATGAATACTTCGAAGAGATTGAAAAAACAGCGCAAGAGGCAATAAAAGAAATGATTACAGCAGGCGAAAACACAAAAAAGCAGAGAAGGTATTAAGGCGGCAAGCCAATGGATGAGCAGTGTTCCATACGACAAGACCGAGGCTGATCCAAAAGCAAGTGTCGGACATATAGCACACAACAATGAGTAAGTACGATCGATTGTTGGGTGGTGCGTGAGGTCAGACACTTATGGGTCAATCCCGGTTTTTCTGTTTTCATTTGAACAGCAGAGCCTGCTTTATCATATAAAAAAGTATCAACCATTATTACAAATACAGCTGTACGGAATTTCTCAGTCATTTTTTTGATAACGTGTTACAATAAACATTGGCGAAAAAAGATGAGGAGGAACCCCCTGATGAAGACGAGAATAGGAGTATTATACGGCGGAAAGTCGCCAGAGCATAAAGTATCGCTGCAAACGGCGAAAGCGGTCATGAACGCTATCGATAAAGAAAAATTTGACGTTACACCGATTTATATTACAACAGAAGGAAAATGGGTGAAAGGTGAGCGTTTAACCGGAGAAGTAGAGGATATAAAGCAATTAGAGTTGAAGTCAGAAGTAAATGCTATCTTGCCGGTGGCTTTAAATAAAGCGGCGGCTCCTGCAACAACGGAAGAAAGCGAAGAAGCGGTTGATGTCATTTTCCCGCTGTTGCACGGGCCAAATGGTGAAGATGGCACGGTTCAAGGCTTGCTTGAATTATTGAATATTCCATATGTTGGGAATGGTGTGTTAGGCTCTGCGGCAGGTATGGATAAAGTTATTATGAAAAATTTATTTGCCCAAGCAGGTTTAAATCAGGCAAAATACGTTTGGTTTATTAAAAATGACTGGAAGGAAAATGCGGCGGCTGCCTATGCCAAAGTCGAGAAAGAACTTGGCTATCCTTGTTTTGTGAAGCCGGCCAATGCGGGTTCAAGCGTAGGAATCAGCAAATGTAAAAACCGCCAAGATTTAGAGGCAGCATTTATCGAAGCGTTTAAATATGACCGGAAAATTATTATTGAGGAAGCGATTGTCGGCCGTGAAATTGAAATCGGCGTGATTGGCAATGATAAGCCGATTTGCTCGGTTGTCGGCGAAATTATTCCGAAAAAAGAATTTTACGATTATCAAGCGAAATATGAGGATGGCGATACAGAGCTAATTATCCCGGCTGATGTGACGGAAGAACAGTATGAAACGATTAAACAGATGGCGATTACTGCATTTAAAGCTCTTGACCTTTGCGGGCTTGTGCGTGCTGACTTTTTCTTAACGAAAGACGGTGTTATTTACATTAATGAAGTGAATACGATGCCGGGCTTTACTCCATTCAGCATGTTCCCGCTTCTTTGGAAGCATACGGGAGTTTCATATCCGGAACTTATTGAACGTTTAGTTCAGTTGGCCATTGAACGCCATCAAGAAAAGCAAACGATTACGTATACGTTTTAATGAAGATAAAAAAGGAGGCTGTCTCATAAGGGTCTGACCCTTGGCTTTTGAGACAGCCTCACAGGATACTTACGAGTGTTTAGTGCATGATATATACTGTTTATTCTATGAGGTCAGACACTCTATTAAAGAAGCAAGGTGAAAAATGATGATTACTCGTACATTGCAAGAAATTCAAGAAATGACAAAAGGAAGCGGTTTGGCTGCGCAATATAATCATCTTGTTATTTCCGGTGTATCAACGGATACAAGAACTCTCTGCAAAGGCAATCTATATGTTCCGCTTAAAGGTGAAAAATTTAACGGCCATGCGTTTGTGAAAGATGCTTTTGCCAAGGGAGCTGTTGCGGCATTATGGGAAAAAAATGAGCCTGATTTTCCGCAAGACGTGCCGCTCATTTTTGTTGATGATACATTACAGGCGCTTCAACGTTTAGCAAGCCGCTATCGCCAGCAGCTTTCTGCCAAAATCATCGGCATTACCGGAAGCAACGGTAAGACAACGACAAAAGATATGACAGCAGCGATTTTATCAACGCAATACAAAGTACAGAAAACAGAAGGAAACTTAAATAACCATATCGGTTTGCCGCTTACATTGCTTCGTCTGGAAGAAACGACAGAAGTGGCAGTAGTGGAGATGGGAATGAGCAATTTTGGCGAGATTGAGCTTCTCTCCAACTTGGCGAAACCAGATGCCGCCATTATTACGAATATCGGTGAAGCCCACATGCAGGAGTTAGGTTCGCGTGATGGGATTGCGAAAGCAAAATTAGAAATTGTGTCGGGATTAAAAGAAGACGGCGTTTTCGTCTATAATGGCGATGAGCCGCTTTTAACAACACGTGTACAAAAGATGAATCTCTCCCAGAAGACGCTGACGTTTGGCAGTCAAAACAGCAATGATTATTATCCGCTTACGGTTTCTTTAAAAGCAAATGGAACGACTTTTACGGTGAATCAAGCGCCTGATGTTTCTTTCTTTATTCCCATTTTAGGAAAACATCATGTATATAATGCTTTAGCAGCTATTTCCGTTGCTCGTTTCCTTGGCATAAGCTGGGAGAATATCAAATCCGGCCTTGAACGCTTGCAAGTAACAAAAATGCGGATGGAAATCATAAAAGGAAAAGACGGCTTAACGATTATTAATGATGCGTATAACGCCAGTCCGACATCAATGAAAGCGGCGCTTGAGCTGTTGGGAGAATTGACAGGCTACGAAAAGAAAGTGGCCGTTTTAGGGGATATGCTTGAACTTGGCGAGAAGGAAATCGAGTTTCACGAAGAAATTGGCCGAATGTTAAACGAAAACATAGCAGACTATATCTTGACGTATGGACGGCTCGGTAAAGCGATTGCTTTAGCAGCGCAGCCAGCTTTTCCAGAAGGACGGGTAAAAGCATACGACAGCAAAGAAACACTGGCAGCGGACCTTGCAGGGCTTGTCTCTGGAAAAGATGTTGTTCTTTTAAAAGCCTCAAGGGGTATGAAGCTGGAAGAAGTAATCAAGTATGTAACAGACTAAGCGGCTGACCCGGAAGCAGAGTGTTAGACCCCGCAGCACATATGTGATATGTTGTGGAATGTGTGTGGTCTGACACTTTTGGGTCAGCCCTTTTTTGGCTATGCTAAAATAAGCAGCATCATCAATATACAACAGGTGATTGGTTATGATTGGTTGCTTATGTATACACGGTTTTACAGGCGGGCCTTATGAAGTCGAGCCGTTAGCTCAATATTTGCAAGAAAGAACGAATTGGCTCATTGAAACACCTTGTTTGCCGGGGCACGGCGAGCAATTGCAATTAAAGGGAGTTACATATGACCAATGGCTGCAAACGGCGGAAGAAGAATTACAAAAGCTGCTAAACAAATGCGATACCGTTTACTTAGTCGGTTTTTCCATGGGCGGCGTGATAGCCGGCTATTTAGCGACAAAATATAGTGTCCAAAAGCTCGTTCTGCTGAGCGCGGCTGTTTATTATATCAATCCTAAGCAAATGTTCAGTGATATTCGCGGAATGGTCCGCGACAGCTTCACAGGCAGACTGAAGGAAAATCCTTTGTTTGTTCGCTATAAGACGAAAATAGTACATACGCCATTAACAGCAACGTTGGAGTTCCGGAAATTAGTCAGCGAAGTTCGTCCAATGTTGAAAGAGATTTCTGTTCCCACTTTGATTGTTCAAGGAGAGAAAGATGGGATTGTCCCGTTAAAAAGCGCTCACTATCTATATAAAACGATTCGTTCTCCGGTGAAAAAACTGCTTTTTTTGCCCTCTTCCGGCCATCTTGTTTGTCATGGACCAGACCGTCAGCAATTATTTGGTGAGGTTGAGAAATTTTTGCAGGAAAATCTTTCATGAGGCTTTTATTGAAAATACAGTATGAAAATGGTATGATAACTTACAGCATTTAAAGGAGGGGGGCATCTTCTGCTTTAGCGGAATGCCTTTTTTTATAAGCTAGAAATTTTAAAAGGAGTATGGAAGCGTTGATTACATTTCAAGAATTAGGTTTAAGTAAAGAATTAATGAAGGCGATTCGCCGCATGGGATTTGAACAAGCGACTCCGATTCAAGCGGAAACGATTCCGTTAAGCTTGCAAAATAAGGATGTAATTGGTCAGGCACAGACAGGCACAGGAAAAACGGCAGCATTCGGAATTCCGTTAATCGAGAAAATTGATATAAATAGCGATACGATTCAGGCGATTGTCGTTGCCCCGACACGGGAATTAGCGATTCAAGTATCGGAGGAATTGTATAAAATTGGAGCGACGAAACGTGTCCGCGTCTTGCCGATTTACGGCGGTCAGGATATCGAAAGACAAATTCGCGCCCTCAAGAAACGGCCGCATGTGATTGTCGGTACACCGGGAAGAATTATTGACCATATCAATCGGAAAACGCTTCATTTGCAACATGTGCATACCGTTGTTCTTGATGAAGCGGATGAAATGCTCAATATGGGATTTATCGATGATATTGAAGCGATTTTAAGTCAAGTTCCTGCAGAACGGCAGACATTGCTGTTCTCTGCGACGATGCCGGAACCGATTCGCCGCATTGCTGAACGATTTATGAACAATCCGCATCTTGTTAAAGTGAAAGCAAAAGAAATGACTGTGCCGAATATCGAGCAATATTACTTAGAAATTCATGAGAAAAAGAAGTTCGATACGTTAACGCGCCTGCTAGATATCCAAGCTCCTGAGCTGGCAATTGTGTTCGGGCGCACAAAACGTCGCGTTGACGAGCTTGCTGAGGCGTTAAATTTACGCGGCTATGCAGCGGAAGGAATTCACGGAGATTTAAGCCAAGCAAAGCGTCTTTCTGTTTTGCGCAAATTTAAAGAGGGTTCCATTGAAATTTTAGTGGCAACCGATGTAGCCGCGCGCGGGTTGGATATTTCCGGAGTGACACATGTATACAACTTTGATATTCCGCAAGACCCAGAAAGCTACGTACATCGCATTGGACGCACTGGCCGCGCAGGAAAAACCGGAGTGGCGATGACGTTTGTCACCCCAAGGGAAATCGGACAGCTTCATAATATTGAGAAAACAACGAAGCGGAAAATGGAACGAATGAAGCCGCCGACATTGGACGAAGCGTTAGAAGGACAGCAGCGCATTGCGATTGAGAAGCTGCTTGCAACTGTAGAAAAGGAAAACTTATCATTTTATAAACGCGCGGCCGAGGAACTGTTAGAAGAGCACGATTCGGTTTCCCTTATTGCCGCTGCGATTAAAATGATGACAAAAGAGCCGGATACAACGCCTGTCAAATTAACGGAAGAGCCGCCGCTTCCAGTGAAAAGAGAGAAAAAACGTCCAAACCATAAAAATGGAAAAGAGCAACCGCGGCATCGGCAAATGAAAAAACGCCGCGCTGTCCGATAAAGGAAAAGAGTCTATCTCCTTTCAAAACCGGAAAATACGTTGAAGGGAGACAGACTCTTTTTTTACATGCCCGCTCGACTAGCTTTTTTAGAAAGAACCATACTCATACTAAAAGTAATCTTAGTTTGAGGTGGCGATTGTAAGACTAGGATATGTCGCGAGGCAAAAAGATGAAGCTTTATTCCGATTAGTAGATGATTTAAAACATTATCAAGAGGTTGAATTCATTGATGAGGTAAGATTTTATGTACGGTAACCGCCAATATTTTGGCGGTTTTTTCGTTCGTTTTCATGTATATTTTTGTTATAGAGGAAATGGATTTACAAATGAAAAGAGGGGAAAACATGAGGGAGGAGCCCAAACATCGGATTAGTGAAAGAGCGTTAACCGTTTGGCGAATTAGCGGAGCTATTTTATCTGCAATTTCATGGATGCTTTTTTTCGTTTTTGTTGCGGTAACACTTATTTTTGACTGGCCTTATTGGCTCATTATGATTGGTTTTATTGTTGTTGTCGTTGATACGTATGCAAAAATATTTTTATTTCCCAAGCTGCGCTGGAAACGGTGGCGGTATGAAGTTCATGAACATGAAATTGATATTCAACGCGGCTTGTTTATTATTAGAAGAACAATTATTCCGATGGTGCGCGTTCAGCATGTCGATACAGAACAGGGACCGCTTTTACGTAAGTATCGTCTAGCAACGGTATCTGTATCCACGGCGGCGACTACTCATGAAATACCAGCGTTGGATGTTCAAGAAGCAGAGAAATTGCGCGACCGCATTTCCATATTAGCAAGGGTGGTTGATGAAGATGAATGAGCCGCGCCGCCTACATCCGCTTGCTGCTTTTATTCAATTTCTTAAAACCGTTCGCGAGCTAATTCTTCCTTTAGCGTTATTTTTTATATTTGGCGGGGAGGGAGAAGGAAAATTTGTCTGGTTCAAATATGCCGTTTTAGTCATTACGCTGCTCGGGACGTTGATGGGAGGATTATTGTCTTGGTATCGCTATACTTACCGAATTGAGCAGGGAGAATTACGAATCGAATACGGGATATTTGTACGAAAACGAAGATATATTCCGCGGGAACGGATTCAAACGATTCATGTTTCAGCAGGAATCATCCAAAGATTGTTCGGTTTAGTAAAATTGCAAATTGAAACAGCGAGAGGAGGCAATGAGGCCGAAGCGGTTTTAACTGCGATTACAAAAGCGGAAGCAGATAGAATAAAGAGCGCTTTGCTTGCTGATGATTTGATTTCTTATGCACAAATGGAAGATGCTTTTTTGCGTTATGAAGCAACAATGAAAGAATTAGTGATTGCTGCTTCTACGTCTGGCAGCATCGGTGTTGTTTTGTCCGCCGGAGGGGCGTTTTTTGGTCAGTTTGACGAGTTGATTCCTTATGAATTATTTTTACAAAAGTTTCAGCAGTTCACTCATTTGAATATGATTATTATTTCTCTCATCGTCTTATTTGCTATTTTTTTAGTATGGTTTATTTCTATTTTTATAATGGTTGCGAAATACGGCCATTTTACTGTTGTCAAAAACGGAGATGATTTAACGATTTCCCGCGGGTTGCTGGAAAAGCGGCAGTTTAACATTCCCATTGCCCGCATTCAAGCGATTCGCATTGCACAAAATCCTCTCCGCCAATTGTTCGGTTATGCTGCTGTTTACGTAGAAAGTGCAGGGGGATTAGCTGAAAAGGAAAGCAACTATTCCACTGTTCTTTTCCCGCTTGTAAAGGTTTCAAAAGTAAATGAGCTGTTATCGATGTTTGTGCCTCATTATTCCGTACCAGCTTCTTTTGAACGATTGCCGTCAAGAGCGCTGCGCCGTTATATATGGCGGTCCGTATTGCCAGCAGTCGTTTTGCTGCTTCCAATTAGTTATTTTTTTCAGCCATGGGGGTATTTGTTACTATTGCTTGTAGTCCCTTTTGCGTTTCTTGGGTATATGCGTTTTAAAGATGCCGGCGTGTATATGATCGATGAACATAGCTTATCGTTGCGTTATCGAGTTTTTACAAAAATGATTGTGTTATTAAGGAAAAGGCGGATTCAAACTCTAGAAAGCAGCCAGTCTATTTTCCAGCGCAAACAGCGGCTTGCAACCGTTCACCTGTTCATTCAATCCGGTTTACTACACTCAAAGCATTTTAAAGTCGTAGACATTGATGAGGCACATATGGATGCCATACAAAAATGGTATCGAAAACGGTAACTATATCGCATATGGATTTCGGCGGGAAGCGATAAATGGAGCTATCGTTGCTCCGCCTAAAAATCCGAATGTATGAGCGATTGTATTAATATTGGGGTTCGTTACTGTCATGACAATACCAATGCATAAACTTGTAATAATGATTTGTGCGTGCCGGCGGTCGATGATATTTTTGTGAATGATAATTAAGTAAATGTACACGCCAAACAGCCCAAAAATGGCACTTGAAGCGCCTAAATGGCTATACAGCGGCGGAAGGAAAAATAACGTAGCAACGTTTGCAAATGTGCCGCTCCATATATAGACAATGATGAA
Organism: Paranoxybacillus vitaminiphilus; assembly: GCF_003259935.1. Taxonomy (GTDB): domain Bacteria; phylum Bacillota; class Bacilli; order Bacillales; family Anoxybacillaceae; genus Paranoxybacillus; species Paranoxybacillus vitaminiphilus. The sequence continues at coordinate 40,488 of NZ_QLMH01000019.1, forward strand.
TTTACATGTTCCGAGCATTTTTTCTAAAGCAGGACCAAAAAGGATAAGAGAAAGAGAATTAATCATCATATGCCCGAAATGAAGGTGCAAAAAAAGCGGAGTGAAAAGACGCCAATATTCCCCCATGCGGATATAAACGTTTATGCCGATCAGTTTTTCTAGAAGAAAATTGGCAAACGTTGTCTCAATCGAAAAAAAAGTCCAGCAAATAACATGAGTAACGATAATGGATGAGACAGTTGGATATAAACGGACAAATGTTTGAACATTTTCAGTACGTAAAAACATACACTCCCCTCCTTGAGAGCTTGTTTTGTAAATATGTATGTAATAAATAGAACGGATAGAAGGAAGGAAAAGCAATGATTGTTGGAATTGGAATTGATATTGTAGAAATAAAACGGATAAAAGAAATTGTGGAGCGGCAGCCGAAATTTATTGAACGGATTTTATCAGAGTCGGAGAAGAAAAGATTTTTTCAATTATCGGAAACGAGAAAAATCGAATTTTTGGCAGGGAGGTTTGCTGCTAAAGAAGCTTATGCGAAGGCAGTAGGAACGGGAATCGGCAAAGAACTGTCTTTTACGGACATACACATACATAATGATGAGAAAGGAAAGCCTTTTATCCTTTCAGAAACCTCAGAACAGCGCATTCATTTATCCATTTCCCATAGCGAGGAGTATGCGGTTGCGCAGGTAATTATTGAGCGCTTGTCAAGCTAGTCTGCATATTTGCCATCCTTGTCTCATATATTGTAGTGCGCAAGGGAGAGAACATCTCTCAATGTTTATATGAGACAAAGGGGTTGAAAAAATGAGGAGAATTTTATTTGGGGCACTGTTAACCATCTTTTTAGTTTTTGCTTTAGCTGCGTGCGGTTCAAAATCTCAAGAGGACGTAGTCAAAGAGCTTGATGAAAAAATGGAGAAATTGTCCAGTTATAAAGCGGAAGCGAAAATGACCTTAACGACCGGCTCAGAGCCGCAAGTGTATGACGTGGAGATTTGGTATAAGCAGCCGTCCTACTACCGTGTCAATTTGAAAAATGCACAAAAAGAGCAAAATCAAATGATTTTACGGAATGATGAGGGAGTGTTTGTTTTAACACCTGCATTAAACAAAAGCTTCCGCTTTCAAAGCGACTGGCCCAAAAACAGCAGTCAAGCTTATTTATATGAATCTTTAATAAAAGATATCTTAAACGATTCGAAGGCTTCCTTTAAAACAACAAAAAATTATTACGTCTTCGAAACAAAAACGAATTATCAAAACAGCAAAATGATTCCGAAACAAGAAATTACTTTGAACAAAAAAGATTTGTCTCCTGTTACTGTGAAAGTAATGGATACAGATATGAATCCGCTGCTAACTGTCGAATTTTCCAAAGTTGAATTTAATACCGAGTTTGACAAAGATGCATTTGATACAACGAAAAATATGACAGGGGCGAAATTAGATGTTCCGACAATGGCACAAGAAGATGATGCAACGCTAAAAGTAATGTACCCGGTTGATTTACCAGCAGGAGTTGAACCTATGGAAGAAAAAGAAATTGCAACAGAGAATGGAAAACGGATTATTATGACATTCGGCGGTGAAAAATCATTTACGCTTATTCAAGAAAAAGCGCGTGTCCTGCCGGCAACGAGCACATCTACACTTATCAAAGGTGAGCCGGTTGATTTGGGATTTGCCATCGGAGCGCTTACTGATCGATCGCTTACTTGGTCATATAAAGGCACCGATTTTACGCTGGCTTCTAATGATTTAACACGAGAAGAAATGATGATGATTGCCCGCTCCGTACAAGGAACAGCCATTAAATAACATGTGTTTACACAGGCTCGGCTAATAAAAGGAGCCTGTTTTTTATCATTAACTTGCATGGTATTCGTATTTTTTCAAACAGCAAAGTATCATTGGAGAGAGAAATCTTGTTTTAAACAGAAACAATATGCATAAACAAGCAACTTTTCAGACGATAATATGTAAGGAATTAAGGAAATTGCTTTGCATGAAAAGGATTTAATGCTATTATTGAAATGAATGTGACTTAATTGGGCTGTAGTTTCTTGGAGGTGCATGTTTGTGTCTGAATCCAGCGCAACAACAGAAATCGTCATTCGTCTGCCTCAAGCATTAGTAACAGAGTTAGACGTAATTGTAAAACAAGAAAACGGTAATCGCAGCGATCTGATTTATCAAGCAACGAAAATGTATATTCGTGAACGTAAAAAGCGCCAAATCCGTGAGGCGATGAGACGCGGTTATATGGAAATGGCGAAAATTAATCTATCCATTGCATCGGAAGCGTTTCTTGCAGAATATGAAGCCGACCACACCGTTGAACGTTTAGTTAGCGGGGGGTAATGCTTTGATTGTCAAGCGTGGCGACGTGTATTTTGCAGACCTTTCCCCGGTAGTTGGCTCAGAGCAAGGAGGCGTTCGTCCGGTATTAGTCATTCAGAATGACATTGGGAACCGCTTTAGTCCTACTGTAATAGTGGCGGCTATTACCGCACAAATCCAAAAAGCGAAGTTGCCAACGCACGTGGAAATTGATGCGAAGCGCTACGGATTTGAGCGTGATTCCGTTATCCTTTTGGAACAAATACGGACGATTGATAAACAACGCTTAACAGATAAGATTACCCATCTCGATGATGAGATGATGGATAAAGTGGATGAAGCCCTTCAAATCAGCTTAGGACTCATTGATTTTTAATTTGCACAAGTCTATATGTTTGAATATTCAGAAAAAATAGCTACCGAAGCCGTAGCTATTTTTATTTTTTTATCTACTCAGCCCCCTTACTTTAAAGGACTCTGGAGAGGGAAGAGGGAGTAGTTTAAGAAAGGAAAAGATCCATACTATTTGTATATAAGTTTTGGTAAAATGAAGAAACAAACCTTTTCAACATTGTAGGAGGAATTCGCGTTGGAGAAACGAGAAAAGCTGATTCACATCATTGCCCAAGAGCTAAGTATTGCCGGTTGGCAGGTAGAAAATGTTATTTCTCTTTTTGAAGAGGGCAACACAGTTCCGTTCATTGCCCGTTATCGCAAAGAGTTAACAGGTGCTCTCGATGAAGTGCAAATTCGTGAGGTGTTAGAAAAATGGCAATATCTCCAAAATCTTGAGTCACGCAAAGAAGAAGTGTTACGGCTAATTGACGAACAAGGAAAGCTAACGGAGGAATTAAAAACAGCCATTTTACAAGCAACTAAATTACAGCAAGTAGAGGATTTATATCGCCCATACAAACAGAAGCGGCGTACAAAAGCGACTATCGCCAAAGAAAAAGGGCTTGAGCCGTTGGCAGAATGGCTTTTAACATTTCCGGTGAATGAATCGGTAGAAGAAAAAGCATCCCAGTTTCTTTCTGAGGAAAAAGAAGTCCATTCGATTGAAGAAGCCATTCAAGGTGCCAAGGATATTATCGCTGAGAAAGTTGCTGATGATGCAACGTTTCGCCAGTGGATTCGCACAGAGACATTTAAAAAAGGAATGGTTGTGTCTGTCGCTAAAGACACAGAGAAAGACGAGAAAAAAGTGTACGAAATGTATTACGAATATGAGGAGCCTGTTCATAAAATTGTTCCGCATCGAGTGCTGGCGCTTAACCGCGGGGAAAAAGAAGATATTTTACGCGTTTCCATCAAAGCCCCTGTTGATGACATTTTAAATTATTTAAGAAAAAAGGTAGTTTTAAATGAGCATTCAAAAGCAGCAAATCTTGTTTTGGAAGCGATTGAAGATAGCTATAAACGTTTAATTGAACCGGCTGTAGAAAGAGAAATCCGCAATGAATTAACGGAAAAAGCAGAAGAGCGTGCGATTCATATTTTTGCAGAAAATTTACGAAAGCTTTTATTGCAGCCGCCGTTAAAAGGAAAGACGGTGTTGGGGATTGACCCTGCTTATCGGACAGGCTGTAAATTAGCGGTTGTCGATGAGACAGGAAAATTATTGAAAATTGATGTAGTTTATCCGCATCCGCCAAAAAATGAATTAGACGAAGCAAAGAGAAAGCTGCTCGAAATGATTAAAAACTATTCGGTAGAAATGATTGCGATCGGCAACGGAACAGCTTCGCGTGAAACGGAACAATTTGTAGCTGATACGATAAAAGAGCTGAGCGAAGACGTATTTTATATGATTGTCAATGAAGCAGGAGCGAGTGTCTATTCTGCTTCAGAGCTTGCCCGCAAAGAATTTCCGGATTTGCAAGTAGAGGAAAGAAGCGCAGTTTCCATTGCACGGCGTGTGCAGGATCCGCTCGCGGAACTGGTGAAAATTGACCCGAAATCGGTAGGTGTCGGGCAATATCAGCATGATGTTTCACAGAAAAAGCTGGCAGAGTCACTAAACTTTGTTGTTGAAACGGTTGTAAACCAAGTTGGAGTGAATGTCAATACAGCTTCTGCAGCACTGCTGCAGTATGTATCAGGACTATCGAAAGCAGTCGCTGAAAATATCGTGAAGCGCAGGGAAGAACAAGGAAAATTTAAAAATCGCAGCGAATTAAAAACCATTCCAAGGCTAGGGGCGAAAACATATGAACAGTGCATCGGTTTCTTGCGGATTATTGATGGAGACGAACCTTTAGATCGAACAGCCATTCATCCGGAAAACTATCAAAAAGTAAAAGAGTTGTTAAAGCAAATTGGCGCTACGACAGAAGATTTGGGAAGCGAAAAGCTTCGTCAGGCGCTTGAAAATTTATCAATTAAAGAAACTGCAAGTGCTCTTGGAATTGGAGAATTGACATTAAAAGATATTATTGATGCACTGATTCGTCCGGAAAGAGATCCGCGTGACGATTTGCCGAAACCGTTATTGAAAAAAGATGTCTTAAAACTGGAAGATTTACAAAAAGGAATGGAACTAGAAGGAACCGTGCGCAATGTTGTTGATTTCGGTGCGTTTGTTGATATTGGAGTTAAGCAGGACGGGCTTGTTCATATTTCCAAATTAAGCGACAAATATGTAAAGCACCCTTTAGATGTTGTTTCCGTAGGCGATGTTGTTAAAGTATGGGTAGAAGATGTTGATGTCGCAAAAGGACGGATAGCTTTATCCATGCTTCCTCCTCGTTAAAAGGCTTCTAGAAAAAAACACTGCTTTTACGAGCAGTGTTTTTTTCGGTAAAAGAACCAACATTGGTTTAACAGTTTAATTTGATAGCTATTTTTTTCGTAATAAGCACGCATCATTTGATTTTTTAACCATGTAGGCATTTGGGCAAACCTCCATTGGACATTTGTTTAAAAAGAAGTTAGTATATAGTTTATGTATAAATAAGTTGTCTTGTGTCAAAAAAGGGGGATCGCTGTGGAGCAAAACAAGCTGCAGCAATTGGTAGAACACATTTCCTTGCGTTTTTTTGGCAAACCATTTAAACATCAAGCAGTGTTTAATCCGCGACTGAGAACGACAGGTGGAAGATATTTATTGCGTACTCACAATATTGAACTTAACCCGAAATATTATGAAGCGTTTGGAGAAGAAGAGTTGATTGCGATTATTAAACATGAGCTATGTCATTATCATCTTCATTTAGAGGGAAAAGGTTATCGACATCGGGATCATGATTTTCGCGTTTTGTTAAAGCAAGTAGAAGCACCAAGGTTTTGTAAACCGTTGCCGAATGAATTAAGGAAAAAAAGTATCTCGATTCATATTTATATTTGTACAGCTTGCGGCATACAGTACAAAAGGAGAAAAAGAATCAACACACAACGCTATGTTTGCGGAAGATGCCAAGGACGTTTAAAAAAATTAAAATAAGTAGTTGACGGAAGATATATATGTATGTTAAATTATAAAAGCCGTCGTTGATAGACGGTTTTGAAAAAGAGTAACAAAGTAATAAAATTGCTGTTGACAACTGATAAACATCCCACTATAATGAAAGAAGTCAAGTGACAGATTATTTTTTAAATTGATAGCTGATTTATTCCGCAATAGCTCAGCGGTAGAGCAACCGGCTGTTAACCGGTAGGTCGTAGGTTCGAATCCTACTTGCGGAGCCATTGGAGAAGTACCCAAGTGGCTGAAGGGGACGGTTTGCTAAACCGTTAGGTCGCGTTTTTGCGGCGCGCGGGTTCAAATCCCGCCTTCTCCGCCACTTTGAAATATGGAATATGGCCCGTTGGTCAAGTGGTTAAGACACCGCCCTTTCACGGCGGTAACACGGGTTCGAATCCCGTACGGGTCATCTTTTAGTGGGAGATGTTGGAAGCTTTCCTTTGTCGAAAGTGAACACCACCTCCCATTTGTTTGCTGTTGGAGGATTAGCTCAGCTGGGAGAGCACTTGCCTTACAAGCAAGGGGTCGGCGGTTCGATCCCGTCATCCTCCACCATATAAAATATTGGTCCCGTAGTGTAGTGGTTAACATGCCTGCCTGTCACGCAGGAGATCGCGGGTTCGAGTCCCGTCGGGACCGCCATTGATTTAAAAATGTTATATAAATGTCGGATAATTTCCTGAATTTCCTGACAGAAATTTTTGAAATTATCCTGCGGTGTTGATGTAACAGCTAAAAACCAAGTCATTGTCGAAATTATTTCGTGGATTTCCTTCAGAAATCCCCAAAATAATTTCTGCGGTGTTAACTCATGAAGCATATTCGTAGAAGTATTTCATGAAGTTATATCAATGGGCTATAGCCAAGCGGTAAGGCAACGGACTTTGACTCCGTGATGCGCTGGTTCGAATCCAGCTAGCCCAGCCATTTTAAAAAATGAGCCATTAGCGACGAGCGATGCATCGTCGAATAAGCTGCGAGTTGTCCCGACGCATTAATCATCGCTGAGTGAGCTAGAAGAGGAAGGGACACAGCACGCTCAAATAAGATTTTTTCAAGATTTTTCAGCGCACCACTCGAACCACTCCTTGAGTAAATATTCTGAGAGTGGAGTGGGACATCATACCGCTTTAAAAGACTAGTGTATATAACTGGATTTTGATAATGAGCCATTAGCTCAGCAGGTAGAGCATCTGACTTTTAATCAGAGGGTCGGAGGTTCGAGTCCTCCATGGCTCACCATTTTGCGGGTGTGGCGGAATTGGCAGACGCACCAGACTTAGGATCTGGCGCCGCAAGGCGTGGGGGTTCAAGTCCCTCCACCCGCACCACTATTGATATCGCGGTCGTGGCGGAATGGCAGACGCGCTAGGTTGAGGGCCTAGTGGGGGCAACCCCGTGGAGGTTCAAGTCCTCTCGGCCGCATCGAAAAAAGTGTTGCAAAAATATTTTCGATGATATATAATAGAAAGCGTCTCTTGAAAAGTAAGCGCTCGTAGCTCAATTGGATAGAGCATCTGACTACGGATCAGAAGGTTAGGGGTTCGAATCCTCTCGAGCGCGCCACATTAACGGGAAGTAGCTCAGCTTGGTAGAGCACATGGTTTGGGACCATGGGGTCGCAGGTTCGAATCCTGTCTTCCCGACCAGCTAGGCTATATGCGGGTGTAGTTTAGTGGTAAAACCTCAGCCTTCCAAGCTGATGTCGTGGGTTCGATTCCCATCACCCGCTCCATGATAAATGTTCTTTGAAAACTGAACAAAACGAAGCGTCTACAAAGAAAAGCGGAAGCGAGCGTTTAGCGCCGGGAGGAAAATGTTCTTCCGACGAGACATACTTGTATGTCGATGGAGGAAGGTTATTTTCCGCGAGGCGCTGCGAGCTGAAGCTAGACA
>NZ_QLMH01000020.1 GCF_003259935.1 Paranoxybacillus vitaminiphilus
GCATCGTCGCCTTGGTGAGCCGTTACCTCACCAACTAGCTAATGCGCCGCGGGCCCATCCTGCAGTGACAGCCAAAGCCGCCTTTCAACCGAAAACCATGCGGTTTTCGGTGTTATCCGGTATTAGCTCCGGTTTCCCGAAGTTATCCCGGTCTGCAGGGCAGGTTGCCCACGTGTTACTCACCCGTCCGCCGCTAACCTCAGGGAGCAAGCTCCCTTTGGTCCGCTCGACTTGCATGTATTAGGCACGCCGCCAGCGTTCGTCCTGAGCCAGGATCAAACTCTCCAATAAAAGTTCTATACCTAGCAAATTGACGTGGACGCTTCGTTTTGTTCAGTTTTCAAAGAGCATTTATTAGCGACTTCTCCATATTATCATCAAGACTTTCTAATGTCAAGCATTTTTATTTTCCGCCAACTGCGGAGAATATTTTCCGCAGCGACGGTTTATAATATATCATTTACTCAAAAACTAGTCAATACATTTTTTTAATTTTTTTCTGCAACATAATATCTATGATAAATTCCCTGCCCTTTTGTCGGCACTTTCTCAACTAATAACACGTTTCTTTCGACTAAGTACTCAAGCATAATGACAATATCTATAGAATAGACTTTAAGATCTGGATGCTCTGTAATTTCCCCGATTGTCCAAGCTCCCTTTTTTTCTCCTAATACTTTTAATAAATGAGCCGTTCCTGACGCTATCCGTGAATGAATTAAAAATTCACTTGCTAAAAATAAAAGTTCTAGCCTTTTATCTAGCGTCTCTTCACTTTCAATCAATTCCTCATACAATTTATAAATTTGCGGGTCAATTTGTTTCACTTGATCCCATACAGTTACTTCAGGATAAAAACCTTGCTCAATGATGGCAAGCCTCGCTAAATGATGGAGAGCATGAACGACATGATTGTATGCATCTAACAATTGTTTTGTTTCAAAAAATACTTTTCCATCCGTATATCTTCGAATCAACTTAGCAAACTCAATTCCCATTTTTAACTGACGGCTTTCTCGCGGAAATTCAAGAAGCCTTTTGCGCAAGGTATAAACATATTCATTGCGATCAAACAAAACTTTTCCATTTAAAACCCAGTCAATCACTTTTCGGTTGGAACCCAAGAGAAGCCACTCATTTAATTTTTTTTCGTCAACTACATGCAGAGCAGCTTTTTGTTCATTAGAAACGTAATGCTTAATAAAAACAGGCTGTTTAGCATCTTTAACAATGACAAATAAAACAAAATCAAATGTGTCAGTTATAGCCGGGTTGTTTAGTTTTTTTTCCACCATAAAAATCCCTAATGTATTTCGATGGCTGGCTCTCTCTTGATAAATGGGACGAAATAAATCCTCCATAGTCGTTCCTCCATTTTCATAATTGCCGATATACAATTCGACAAAAATCGCAAAACTCCTTTTTCAGGGGATGATAAAAAATTTTATTTATATTTGTTCAAAATATAACTTATATGTTTACACTTTATGATATAGTTATTTTCAGGAGGGAAATAAGATGGGACTAAAATATTCAAGTAAAATCAACAAAATTCGCACATTTGCGCTAAGTTTAATTTTCGTTGGCTTTGTCGTTATGTATATAGGTATATTCTTCCGCAGCTCCATGTTCGTTATGACATTGTTTATGATTTTAGGTTTACTTTTTATTATTGCAAGTACAGTTATTTATTTTTGGATCGGGATGTTATCTACAAAAACAGTTCAAGTTGTTTGTCCTTCTTGCAACAAAATCACGAAAATGCTTGGACGGGTAGATATGTGCATGTACTGTAATGAACCATTGACGCTAGATCCTGATTTAGCCGGCAAAGAGTTCGACGAGAAATATAATCGAAAACAAAAAAAGAAAAAAGGCTGACCTAAAAGTGTCTGACCTCACGCAACATCCACATAATATATTATGGGATAGGGTCTGACACTCACTCTCAGGTCAGCCTTTATTTTTAATGTTTTAATGCTGGTGATATTCTTTTTGGCAATCTGAACACACACCATAAATCTCCATTCTATGGTGGCTTACTTTAAAACCCGTAACGTGTGCAGCTAAATCCTCAACCTCATCTAATCCTGGATAGTGAAAATCAACAATCTTACCGCACTCTTCACAAATAATGTGATAATGGTCGGAAGTAACAAAATCAAAACGGCTTGACGAATCGCCATATGTCAGCTCTTTTACTAGTCCAACCTCTTTAAAGACACGCAAATTATTATATACAGTCGCTACGCTCATGTTTGGAAATTTTCCCTCTAAGGCTTTATATATTTCATCTGCCGTTGGATGCGACATAGAGCTAATTAAGTATTCAAGTATCGCATGACGTTGCGGAGTAATACGCACTCCTGTTTTTTTCAACGTATCAAGCGCTTCCTTTAATTGATAATTTTCAGACACCGTCATGCACCTCGCTTTCTTCTAAAAGAATTATTATTTTATAATATTTATAAATAGTCTACAAGGTATACAGATATTTTGTCAATATTTCTATTATAATATATGAGTTTGTTCCATGTTTTACACACATAAAAAATGAGGCTGTCTCATAAGGGGCTGACCTCACGACCATGCACAATATATCATATACCTATAACACATGGTATACCATATATATTTGCGATTGCAGGATTTGACCCTTTGTTTTTGAAACAGCCTCCAAATTGTTAATATCTGAGGAGGTATGCCCTACACTGTTTAACATACTCTCCTCTCCATTGCTTTGTATAGACACCTACCTATATTTTTAGAAATTATTGTTTTAAATTTTCTGCGATGTAGTCTAAAGCTTCTTCAACATGACCTTTTACCTTTACTTTTCGCCACTCTTTCACTAACTTCCCATCTTTATCAATAACAAACGTAGAACGTTCAATTCCCATATACTCTTTTCCAAAATTTTTCTTTAGTTTCCATACACCATACTTTTCCGCTGCTTTATGCTCTTCATCAGCTAACAGTAAAAATGGTAAATTGTATTTTTCAATAAACTTTTTATGCCGTTCGATTGAATCGGTGCTGACCCCCAAGATGACCGCATTTAAATCAGCAAACTGTTGATGGTAATCGCGAAAATCACATGCTTCTGTTGTACAACCAGGCGTCATATCTTTCGGATAAAAATATAACACGACATTTTTTCCTCTAAAATCAGATAACCTTACTGTTTTTCCGTTGCTTGCCGGCAGTTCAAAATCCGGAGCAAGTTGTCCAATTTGCAGCGACATCCTCTTCCCTCCGTAATACTTATTACTTAATTATTTTTAGCGTAGCGAAAAGAATCGTCATGTGCAACTTTTATCTTTTTCAAAATCGATGACTGTACGTACAATCAGGGCAGCCGGCAAAACATAACCTAACAATCCTTCCGCCGATGCAAGCCATCTTCCAATTCCGACGGGGATGATATCGCCATAGCCGACTGTCACTAAGGTAGTTGCACTGAAATACAGACTGTCTTGAAGCAATTGGAAAAAATCTCTATCAGTTGCTTTACCTTTTATTAATAAAACTTCATAACCATTTATTTGTAACACTGTATAAGCAAGACCAAAACCAATCAACACTGTCAAATAAAGGGCTAATAAAACGAACAAATTTTCTAACGAAACATAGCGGTGCGGCTTTTGCTGAATCGTCCATATTGATTTTATACTCATAAATAAAACAGTAAAAATAACAATTAACAAAATATACTCCATTTCCATCCCCCCGTACATGTCCATACATATATACGAGGAATAAAAACAGAATATTCAAAAGAGGAATTATCTAATCCCTGTAACAAATAACAAAAGCAGGGTTACATTAATTCCCTGCTCCTCTATAACGCTTCACTCCGGCATTCCATAAGAAAACGGCAATCATAAAGAAGATGAGTCCCATCACCGGCGTTAAAAATGCATAACCATACCATTCCTTTTTGCCGAGAAAATAAGCGGAAGGGTAGACACCGACAAACGCAAACGGCAAGATCCACGTTAAAATATAGCGGATGACACGGTTATAAATATCAATCGGATAGCGGCCGTAGTTGCCGATATTGTACATCATCGGCATAATCGAGCTTCGCGCATCCGACCAAAAGCTGATTGTCGCCAGCGAAATGAAAATCCCTGCATAAACAAGCGTTCCACCAAGAACAAAAAGAATAAAAATAAAAATATCATACCAATGAAAAACTAAGTCTAGACGCGAGCCTGCGTAAATCATAATAATGATTCCCGTAATCGCTCCAAGAAGCGACTCAAGCTCCATCCGCTCAAGAATGATTTGAAACAAGCTGTGCACAGGCCGCGTCAATACTCTGTCCATTTCCCCGCGCACAATATATCGTTCATTAAAATCCCAAATATTAAAAAATGCTCCAAACACGGCAAACGGCACTAAGAAAAATCCGTAAATAAAAATAATTTCATCGCGAGTCCATCCGTTTAATACTTGCGTATGCCCAAACACGACGAGAATAAAGATTAAGTTCACCGCTTGAAACATCAAATCAGAGAAAAATTCCACAAACAAATCGGTTCGGTATTGCAATTTCGTTTTTAAATATTGTGACATGTACTGAAAAAATACAGAGACGTAAAACATATACTTATCCTCCCTGAATGACAAGCTGTTTTTTCGCCGCTTTCCACAACAGCTGAATCGGGACGAGCAAAATCAAGCTCCACATAAGCTGAAACATTAACCCGTCAATAATCGCCTGCCCTCGAAAACCTTCCGTAAAAATCATGCTTGGAATATAGCTGATTCCCTGAAACGGAAAGTATTTCATGACCTCTTGCGCCCAAGCCGGATAAAAGCTAATAGGCAAAATTAAACCACTAAATAAGTCAATCACAAAACGTTTCGCGCGCAATAATCCTTCATTATTGAGCGTAAAAAACGTCAAAATACCGGCAATTAAATTAAGTTCGGAATTAATAATAAAGCTCAACACGATTGAAACAGCAAAGTACCCCCATGTACTTACATTAGTCGTCAGCTCGAGCGGAAAAAGCAATCCGACAATGACCATGCCCGGCAAGGAAAAGAAAAACAGGCGAAAAATCCCTTCGCCTAACCCTTGCATCGTTTTCATTCCTAAATAGCTGTAAGGCCTGATAAGCTCGGTGGCGACTTTGCCTTCTTTAATTTCCATGGCGATTTCACGATCGATGTTATTAAAATAAAAGGCGCGCGCCATCCACGCAACCGCCACGTATGTCGTCATCTGCAAGACGGACATACCTTGTATGGATGATTTGTCTCCATAAATAGCGGACCATAAAAAATAGTACGCACCGATATTAATACTGTAAATTAAAATGCCGCTGTAATAATTCGTGCGATAGGCAAGCATCATTAAAAAACGAATGCGAATCATTTCGATGTATTTAGCCATATACGACACCTTCTTCATAGATGTTGCGAATGATTTCTTCCGTCGAAATTTCATTAATATTAATATCTTTAATCTCGTATTTCGCGACAACACGGCCAATTACATCAGACATATCCGTTGGTGATACATGAGCTGTCCAAACATTTTCTCTTTCTCCCGCCTGCCATTGCACCTTTAAATCGGCAGTTAATACGTTTAATTCCTCTTGGGCTACTTCTTTAGCAAACTGAAACTGAATTTGTTTTCCTTCTCCCCAGTTCGCCTTTAATTCCTGCAACGAACCGTCGTAAATAATTTTTCCTTCATCAAGCATAATCACGCGTTCGCATAATGCTTCAATATCGGAAATATCGTGTGTTGTTAATAAAATCGTTGTATTATATTTTTCATTAATTTCTTTTAAAAACTTACGGATTTTTAATTTAACGAGCACATCTAAACCGATTGTCGGCTCATCTAAAAATAAAAGCGGCGGATTATGAATAAGCGCAGCAGCCAGTTCACAGCGCATTCGCTGTCCAAGAGACAATTTACGAACAGGCTTATCTAACAGCGGGCCAATATCAAGCGTTTCAATCACATGCTCCATATGCTCTTTATAAGCTTGATCGGATACCCGGTACACTTTTTTCAGAAGACGGAACGACTCTTGTACCGCAATATCCCACCATAATTGCGAGCGCTGTCCGAAAACAACACCGATCGTTTGCACAAATTTTTCCCGTTCTTTATGCGGATTCATTCCGTTCACAATGACTTTTCCTGACGTCGGCGTCAAAATGCCTGTCAGCATTTTAATCGTTGTTGACTTTCCTGCACCGTTTTCACCGATGTAACCGACCATTTCTCCTTGTTTAACGGTAAAAGATATATCGTTAACAGCGCGGATAATTTTATAATTTCTTGTAAATAAGTCGCGAAAGGCTCCGATAAGACCTGAACGGCTTGAATAGGATTTAAATTCTTTGCGCAGTTTTTCTACTTCGATTGCATTTGCCATAACTCAATACCCTCCATCACGATGCGATAAAGTGAAACTTCTTCAGCAGAGATGTCCTCCATTGGTGCCACATACTTCTAACGTTTTTGTAAAGACAAGGATTACGGACAGTTAGAACAGGACAAAGAATAGTTTATCGAAAGTAGAAGTATGAAACAAATTGTACGCTTAACTAAATATGTTAGAATAGAAGTCGTCATAGAAACTCGCTTAGGAGGCTTTTCGATATGAATTTTACAAAATCAGAACAGCTATATAAAGAAGCATTGGAACATATCGTTGGCGGTGTCAACAGCCCATCCCGCTCTTATAAAGCGGTCGGCGGCGGCGCTCCGGTCGTGATGGAACGCGCAAAAGGCGCTTACTTTTGGGACGTTGATGGAAATAAATACATCGACTACCTAGCAGCATATGGCCCGATTATTACCGGACATGCCCATCCACACATTACGAAAGCGATCCAACGTGCTGCAGAAAATGGTGTATTATACGGAACGCCTACACCTTATGAAATTACATTTGCAAAAATGTTGAAAGAAGCGATTCCTTCGCTGGAAAAAGTTCGTTTCGTCAACTCAGGAACGGAAGCGGTCATGACAACGATTCGCGTAGCCCGCGCCTATACGGGCCGCGATAAAATTATTAAATTTGCCGGCTGCTATCACGGACATTCTGATCTTGTCCTTGTCGCTGCTGGTTCTGGTCCGTCTACACTAGGAACTCCTGACTCTGCCGGTGTTCCCAAAAGCATTGCTCAAGAAGTGATCACCGTTCCGTATAACGATATTGATTCATTTAAACAAGCGATTGAAACATGGGGAGATCAAGTCGCAGCCGTGCTTGTTGAACCGATTGTCGGAAACTTCGGCATCGTTGAACCAAAGCCCGGCTTTCTTGAAACTGTGAATGAACTTGCTCATCAAGCCGGGGCGCTTGTGATTTACGATGAGGTGATTACAGCATTCCGCTTTATGTACGGTGGAGCACAAAATTTATTAGGAATTGAGCCGGATTTAACGGCTCTCGGTAAAATCATCGGTGGAGGTCTGCCGATTGGCGCATACGGCGGTCGCAAAGAGATTATGGAGCAAGTCGCTCCGCTTGGCCCTGCTTATCAGGCGGGAACAATGGCAGGAAATCCGGCTTCGATCCTTGCGGGAATTGCTTGCTTAGAAGTGCTGCAACAAGAAGGTGTGTACGAATATCTTGATCGCCTCGGCGCCATGCTTGAACAAGGGATTTTAGCCCGTGCAAAAACGTATAACATCCCGATCACCATCAATCGTTTAAAAGGAGCGTTAACCGTCTACTTTACAACAGAAAAAGTAGAAAATTACGAACAGGCTCAGCGGACAGACGGTGAAATGTTTGCGAAATTCTTTAAGCTGATGTTAAAACAGGGAATCAATCTCGCTCCTTCTAAATACGAAGCATGGTTTATCACCATCGCTCATACAGAAGAGGACATTCAATATACATTAAAAGCGGTTGAAAACGCATTTAAAACACTAAAAAATGAATAAATATACATTTATAGTTTTTTTACGGAGAGTCTCAACTCTCCGTTTTTATTTTAAATTAATTGAAAACGTTTACAAAAACTATTTTATTAACTTTTCCGAAAAATGAATATGACAACCAAAAAAATGAATAAATAATTGATTTCACTTCTTTAACATGATAACATAAACTATAAATTCCGAAAATTTAGTTTGTTAATAATTTTTGCGAAAGCAATATTAACTTAATTACTATAGATTGGTTGCAGGAGGTGAAAGGCAAAAAAGTGGGTTCCAAATACACTGCCCACTTTAAAGCCGATTGCATGAAACAACAGTGGAGTCCGAGTCTGTTTAAAGATTTCCATCAGGCAGAACATGATGCGTGCGGAATTGTATCTGCCATTGAAAAACGCCGCACTCCTACAAGAGAAAATATTATGACATGTATTGATGCGCTTGTAAAAATGAATCATCGTGCCGGCTTTATTAACGGCGAAGGCGATGGAGTGGGTGTTCACATCGATATTCCAAAAGCACTTTGGATGGAAAAGCTTGCGAATGCAGGGCAAAATCCGGAAATAGCAAACCGCGATGATTTTACGGTTGGACATATCTTTATTAATAAAACAACAAATGTAACAAATAAAAAAGAACAAATAAAGTCTCTCTTCAAACAATATGGACTGTCCGTTATTTATGAATCCGATCGTGTCACTTCTTCAAGCGCATTAGGTCCGATTGCGCTGCGGCAAGAGCCTCTGTTTTGGCAAGTCGCGCTTTTGCCTGCTGATTCGGCAAATCTGGCAAAGCGTTTATTTGAATTAGTTATTGACATCGAACAAGACGAAAATGTTCATGTCGCTTCATTAAGCAATTTTTATGTTGTGTATAAAGTGATGGGAGCAGGCGATATTTTACCAAAATATTATCATGATTTAGCAAATCCTCTTGTCGCTTCAACAATGACATTAGGACATAATCGTTACTCAACAAATACTCTTTCAAACTTCTTCCGTGTTCAACCGTTTAGCGTATTGGGACATAACGGTGAAATTAATACGATTGCCAAGCTTCGCGATGAAGCGAAAATGATTGGCGTTCCATTGACAAACGGCGGAAGCGATTCACAAGATTTAAGCCGCACGATCGATACACTTATTTCTCGTCACGGTTACAGTTTATTTGAAGCAGTTGATATTTTGTTCCCGCCGATTGTCAATGAAATTAGAGCTTATCCGGAACATCTTCAAGATTTATATACGTACATTCGCGAGGCATGGGGACATTTTGCTCAAGGACCTGCCGGCATCATTTCACGCTATGGTGATGAAGCGGTATTTAGCGTTGATGCCCTTGGCTTACGTCCTCTTTGGAAGCTTGAAACAGAAGATCGTTTCATTTTTTCATCTGAGCCGGGCATTATCCCATCAAACGAGTATACAGGCGAACCAAAACCGATCGCCCCTGGAGAAAAAATCGGCTTAAAATGGGGAGACTCAGACTTTATCCAAGTGTTTGAATACGCTCAATTTCAAGAAGAAGTATACAAGCGTTTTTCAAAACGGATCGATATCACGAATTATCGCAATCGCTTAAACCCGCCACACTTAGAAAAATACGTTACGGTGTCTTCACCAGCAAAAGTAAGCAACGGACAGTATGCCGCATTCGGCTGGGACCGCGAACATATTCAACTTCTCGAACAAATGGCAGAAAAAGGAGCAGAGCCGATTCGGTCATTAGGGCATGATGCACCGCTTGCCGCGATTGATCCTAATCGCAAAAATCTTGCTGATTTTATTAAAGAAAGCGTCGCCGTTGTAACGAATCCGGCTATCGACCGCGACCGCGAAATGGAACATTTTTCAACGCGAACAGTTATCGGAAAACGTCCGTCTTTATTCGAAAACGGGGAAAAATCATATGTCATTGAACTCGTTTCACCGATTCTTATCGAAGGAAAATTAGGTTACGAATGTTCAGAAGCATTAAATCAACCTTCATATGACCAGGTTGTTCATGCGTTTCAATCACAAAAATTAACCTATTTTCTTTCAGCCACATTCACAGCTGATGAATCGATACCAGATGCACTAAAACGCCTTTCTGACGAAGCATGCGAAGCGGTTCGCTCTGGCAAAACACTTCTTATTCTCGATGACGCAGAAGCTCATCAAAACGGAAAATTGTGGATAGATCCGCTGTTGGTTACTTCTTCCATTGATAAAGCTTTGGCGGAAGCTGGATTGCGCCGCGATTGTTCTCTCTTGCTCCGCTCTGGCGCGATTCGCTCGCTGCATGACTTTATTGTTGCTTACGGTTTAGGCGCTAATGTAATCAGCCCGTATTTAATGTTTGCAACGGTAGCTGATGAATCGACTACTCCTGTTATGAACTTATTCAACGCCTTAAATAAAGGCTTGGAAAAAGTGATTTCGACTATCGGTATTCATGAATTGAGAGGATACAGCCGCCTCTTCTCATCGATTGGCTTACATGATGAAATTGCCGAAGTTTTAGATATCGTTAACTTCTTTGGTTCTGATTCCTTAAAATACGATTTTGCTGCACTTAAAGAAGATGCAATTGCCCGAGCCAAAGATTTTGCGGATGAAAATGCAAAGCCGGGTAAAACATTCCATGTGTTCCCGCGCATTTGGAAAGCAATCGGGGAGGTTGCGCAAACAGGGTCATACGACAACTACCGCGAAAAATTAACCGAATTAGAAACGCAAACGCCGACGACCATTCGTCATTTATTAGACTTAAAGAAAGCAGAAAAAGCTGTTTCAGTCGACAAAGTCGATATTAGCGTCGGCGAGCATAGCTTACCGTTTGTGATTGCCTCGATGTCTTTCGGCTCACAAAACGAAGTCGCCTTCCGTGCTTATGCTGAAGCAGCTGACCGTTTAAATATGGTTAGCTTGAACGGCGAGGGCGGCGAAATCAAAGATATGCTTGGAAAATATCCTCGTACACGGGGACAACAAATCGCTTCCGGCCGCTTTGGTGTCAATGCCGAGTTGCTCAACTCTTCCAATCTTTTAGAAATAAAAATCGGGCAAGGAGCAAAACCTGGTGAAGGCGGTCACCTTCCTGGCTCCAAAGTAACGGCAAAAATCGCTGAAGCACGTAACGCGACAATCGGTTCTGATTTGATTTCACCGTCAAATAACCATGACATTTATTCGATTGAAGATTTAGCGCAAATGATTGCCGAGTTAAAAACAGCAAACGATAAAGCAAAAGTAGCGGTAAAAGTTCCTGTTGTTCCAAATATTGGGACTATTGCCGTCGGCATCGCAAAAGCAGGCGCTGATATTATTACGCTCAGCGGCTTCGATGGCGGAACAGGAGCAGCGCGCATTCACGCCTTGCAGCACGTCGGACTTCCGGTGGAAATCGGCGTCAAAGCGGCGCATAACGCTCTCTTGGAAGCCGGATTGCGGAATAAAGTCGAAATTTGGGCAGATGGCGGCATTAAAAGTGCACTTGACGTCATTAAAGTCATGCTTCTTGGAGCCAACCGCATCGGCTTTGGAACGCTTTCTATGATTGCGATCGGCTGTACAACATGCCGCGGCTGTCATTTAGATACTTGCCATGTCGGCATCGCGACACAAATCGAATCAGAAGCGCAAGCGAAAGAACACGGATTACGCCGCTTTGTTCCACGCCAATTTGAGCCGGCTGTCCAAGGATTAGTGAACTTGTTTACTGCGTTTGGAAACGAGCTCAAAGCTTTAACCGCTGCGCTCGGCTATGAACGATTACAAGATCTTGTCGGCCGCTCCGATTTGCTAGAGCAAACAAGAGGTTTAGAGCAAATGAACTTAGAAAGCTTGCTTGAAGTTCTCGAAGTAGAACAATTCGCTCAAAAAGAAGTAGCTGCAAGCGTTGAAGAATATCAATTACTCGTTGCGGCAGGTGCTGAATATCTTGACTATCGCATAGAAGATTTACATCGTTCACGCGAGTTTAGAACCGTTACTTCAGAACAGCGTGTTCTTGGCAGCCGTGTTTCCTGCCACCGCGTACGCGGGCGCTTAGACGGCTCGTACAAAAAGCTGCCAAACATAACATTGCGTTATAAAGAAGGCTCAATTCCAGGTAATGGTCTTGGAGCATACAATAGCTACGGCATCCATATTCATGTTGACGGCGGTGCACAGGACGGTACCGGTAAAACCGCACTGGGCGGAAGTATCCTTATTTTTAAAGCCAAAGGAAAAGATGGCAAGTTCTACAACGGCTCCGTTGGAAAAGGCTTCGGCTATGGAGCACAAAAAGGTTTGTTAGTCGTTCAAGGAAACGCTGATGCCCGCGCCGGAATTCGTCTCTCAGGAGCGGATATGATTATTGGCGGTCAAGTGACAACACCTATTCCAGAAAAGGAATATGGCAACATTGGCGTTCGCGCAAATATTAAAGGATTTGCCTTTGAATATATGACAAACGGGCGCGGTCTTGTCCTTGGTGACCCTGGCCCATGGATTTGCGCTGGTATGACAGGCGGAGTCGTCTACTTGCGTCACCAGCCGGAAATGGGATTAACAAAAGCTGCTCTTGAACGCCGCATCGCAAAAGGAGCAAAAGTAAGTATTGAGAAATTATCAGAAAAAGGTAAAGCAGATGTACAAGAATTGCTTTCTAAATACATTGAGCTGTTAATAGAGCATGAGCAATACGAAGAAGCCGAATCACTAAAACCATTGCTTGAAAAACCGGAAGAACACTTTTTCCAAGTCATTCCAATAAAAGAACAAGCCGATCCATCTGTATCTACAGAATAATCAAAAAGCGGCAGCGTTAAATCCTTATAAAATGAGACTATCTCCATATGGATGAGATAGTCTCATTTTTCTTTTCCCCCTTGATATCCTCTAGCAAACGATGTATATTACTAAATTGTTTATGAAAAATTTTATGCTGAAAGGAAAGGATTTTGAATCGCGATGAAGCTCGGTGCCCGCGTCTTTAAAACGGGAATTGCCATTACTTTAGCACTTTTTTTAGCGAAGCTGCTCGATTTGCCATCGCCGGTATTCGCCGGCATTTCTGCTGTATTTGCGATGCAGCCTACTATTTACCGTACGTATTTATCCCTTGTTGAACAGCTCCAAGCTAACGTCATTGGCGCTTTTTTTGCCGTTATTATCGTTCTCATATTTGGTCATGATCCGTTTTTTATCGGTTTAACTGCCATTTTAGTCATTGCTCTTTTCGTAAAATTACGTTTGGAATCAACCATCCCTGTAGCCCTTGTAACCGTGATTGCCATTATGGAGTATACCGAAGACGGGTTTATCCAGTTTGCTCTTATCCGCTTCTCAACTATTTTATTAGGTATATTGGCGGCGTTCTTTGTGAATCTTGTGTTTATTCCGCCAAAATATGAAAAGAAGCTTTATTCCAAAATCGTCGACAACACAGAAAATATTTTGAAATGGATTCGCATGAATATAAGACATGTTTCTGAACATAACCTCTTAAAAGAGGATATTGAAAAATTTAAAGAAAACATGATAAAGCTTGATCAGCTTTATTTAATGTACAAAGAAGAAAGGGACTACTTTCCAAAAAATAAATATGGAAAATCAAGAAAACTTGTTCTATATAGACAAATGATTACAACCACTAATCGCGCATTGGAAACTTTGAAGCTCCTTCACCGGCTGGAAAATGAACTTCAACATATGCCAATGGAGTTTCAGCAAGCGATTCGCTCAGAACTAGACTGTTTGCTTAACTATCATGAGCAAATTTTATTAAAGTTTATCGGCAAAATTAAATATCAGCCGGATTCGGAAATTGTCACCGAAGCATGCAACAGCAGAAAATGGCTTGTTGAGGCGTTTAATAAGCATTACTTGGAAAGATGCAAAGAAGCGGATAATTACCATTTATTCCCTCTTATCGGTACGATTATCGAATATAGCGAACAGTTAGATCATTTAGATACACTTATCGACAGCTTCCAAAATTATCATAAAGATGAACAATCGTTGGAAATGAGCGAGCAGGAAGACTAAAAAAGGCAGTCTCACTTTAATGAGACTGCCCTTTACATTCTGCTTCGTTGATTTGTTGAATCATAAACAATTTGTAATAACTCCCTTTTTTATTCATCAACTCTTCATGCGTGCCGCTTTCAACAATTTTCCCGTTTTCGATTAACACAATGCGATCAGCGTGAGTAATCGTTGATAAACGATGCGCGACAATTAACGTTGTGCGATTTTTTGCCAGCCGTTCCAACGTTTCTTGAATGAAATGCTCACTTTCTAAATCAAGCGCTGATGTCGCTTCATCTAAAATTAACAAAGGCGGATTTTTTAAAAACACACGGGCAATCGCAATTCTTTGCTTTTGTCCCCCCGACAGCTTAACCCCCCGCTCACCGACTTTCGTATCATATCCATTTGGCAGATTCATAATAAACTCATGAGCGTTAGCCGCCTTAGCGGCAGCAATCACCTCTTCATCGGTTGCGTCCGGCTTGCCGAGCAAAATATTTTCTTTTATCGAATCGCTAAATAAAATACTGTCTTGAAATACCATGCCGATCTTATCACGCAAGCTCCGGACTTTAAAATCGCGAATATCGATCCCGTCAAGCAGGATGCGGCCGCTTGTCACATCATAAAATCTCGGAATTAAGCTGACTAATGTCGATTTTCCGCCGCCGCTCATACCGACAAAAGCGACCGTTTCCCCTTTTTTGATGTGTAACGAAATATTGTGCAAAACAGGCTCTGCATTCTGTTCATAAGCAAACGAGACATTTTCAAATACAATATTTCCCTCTATATTCTTACACTCAATTGCATCTTGCTTGTCTTTAATATCATATTTTTCATCCATAAATTCAAAAAGACGATCCATGGAAGCAAACGACTGCGTTAAAGTCGTTGAAGAATTAACAAGACGACGCAACGGATTGTACAACCGTTCAATATAACCGACAAATGCAACCATGGTGCCAAGCGTTAAATTTCCACGTACCACCTCATAGCCTGCGTAACTAATCACGATAATCGGTGCAATATCCGTAATCGTGTTTACTACAGAAAAAGCTTTTGCGTTCCAACTCGTATGCTCAAGAGCCTTTGTTAAAAAATGACGATTTTGCTTATCAAATTGGCGTTGTTCATAAGCTTCAATCGCAAAGCTTTTAATAATAGGCATGCCTTGAACCCTTTCATGTAAATGCGCTTGAAGCTCAGCCAACGCTTGAGAGCGGATTTTCGTCAGTTCTCTTAATCGGCCAAAAAAATATTTTACGGAAATCGCATAGATAGGAAGGGTAATAATAGAAATAAATGTTAATTTTACATCCATTGTAAACATAATCGCAATCGCAATCACAATCGTTGCCATATCGAGCCAAAGATTCATAAGTCCTGTAATCACAAAATTTTTCGTCTGCTCTACATCATTGATGACGCGCGAAATAATCTCACCGGCGCGATGATTGGCATAGTAATGAAAGCTTAGCTTTTGCATATGGGCGAACAATTGAGCACGAATATCATATAGCACTTTGCTTCCTGTCCACTGCGCAAAATATTGTCGATAATATTCAACAACGGGACGCAAAACAACAAAAACCAATAACATGATCGCTAAAACGATCCATAAATGTGCCACCTTTTCATCGACGCTCAGCTTCTTGTTGCCGATAATATCATCAACAACATACTTCAGCATCATCGGAATTAAGAGCGGAATAATAAATTTTATAATGCCGATCACAATGGTAGCAATGACCTGCCATTTATATGGACGGACAAATTGCAAATAACGATAAATATTATTCAGAACAATCCCCCCTAAAAGCATAAAAACCTGTTGTAAAGTGCAGCAACAGGCTTTTTTGCTTCATCTGCCTATTTACTTTCGGTAAGCTAAAAATTTTTCATACCACGTATCAATAAAATCGGGAGCAAATGGACCTTTCCGCTGCTGAACCCAGCTGATTAATTTTTCAACATGATTTTTTAAAATTCGATCAATAACGGTGGGATAATTCATTTCTTGACGATGTCGCTCGTATTCATCTTCATCAAGAAGCATATAAGTCATATCGGGAAATACTTTTAAATCTAAATCATAGTCAATATATTTTAACGCTTCCCCGTCCCATACGAACGGAGAGCTGATATTGCAATAGTAATACACTCCATCGTCGCGAATCATGCCAATAATGTTAAACCAACATCGAGAGTGAAAAAAGCAAATCGCCGGTTCCCGCGTAATCCATTTTCGTCCATCGGCTTCTGTCACAACTGTACGATCATTGGCACCGATAATATAGTTTTGCGTCCCTTTAAGTACAACTGTTTCCGCCCATATGCGATGAATCGAACCGTTATGTTTATAGCTATGTATTTGAATGATTTTTCCTTCAACAGGATAAGCTGTCATATTTCTCCCCTACTTTCATTCGGACGCTTTTCTTACTATTATAACGGTTCGATATGCAATTTAAAACCATTCCAAAAGAAGTCTACTGAATGATTTTGTTCACAAATAAAAGAGGCTGACCATAAAGCAAAGTGTCAGCCCTCCACAACCACAATATTCACTTTAAATAAGAACGCTATGTGTTACGGATTTCGCGTGAGATTAGACACTTTTCGGCCAGCCCCGTCAAATTTGTGTTGAGCTCGTTGGTAAGATTGAATCACCTCTTCTGTTTGCTTTTCAAATATTTGTTGAATTTCCCGCAGCTGTTTTTTCATTGCGCTTATTTCATCTTGAATCGAGCGCAGCTTCGTCTTATTCTGCAGCTTAATTAATTCTTCTTCAATTGCTTGGCATCTCTCCAGTTCTTCTTGAAGAAATAAAAGTTGGTCCATTGTTTTTAACTGTTCCCTTACCAGCCGCTCAAACTGTTCCACAATCCATCCCCCCAGCCTATGTGACTATATATTCAATTCGGGAGGAAAACTTTTTTTCCTTTGACTACATATGTAGAGCAATAGTAAATTTTGTCGAAAGAATATTTTGGAATGCTAATGTAAAAAAAAAAAAAAGCGGCACTCCTTACCGGTAAAAAAGGAATGCCGCTTTTTTGTTATTTGCTTGAATTTTGTGATTTGCGAGCTTCTGCTTGTGCGTTTTGTTGTTTTACTTCTTGCACATTTGTTTCAGCTGCAAATTCTGTACCGAATTGACCTGCAGCACCCGCTTGTGCAGATTGCGCGTTTTGTTGTTTTACTTTTTGAATGTTCGTACCTGCTGCTGATTTGTTTGGTTGATTAGCCATCGTTATCACCTCCACGGAATTTAATGTACCCAGGAGGTGACTGCTCTATCCAAAAAAATTATAAAAGTAACGATCTTCCTCCATCAACAATAATCGTTTGTCCGCGAATCATCTCTGCCTCTTCTGATAAAAGGAACATCACTGTATGAACCATGTCTTTCGGCTCTATCATTCGTCCAGCCGGAGTTTTCGCTATCGCATCCACCAGAAGTTCATCGCGGTTTGGAAAGTGTTTCAAAGCATCCGTATCAACAGCACCGCCAGAAACAGCATTAACAGAAATGTTTTTTGGTGCTAACTCAACCGCTAAATAGCGTGTCAATGATTCAAGCGCTGCTTTGGAAACACCAACAGCTGTATAATTTTCTAAATAGCGGATAGAACCGAGCGAGCTAATGCTGACAATTTTCCCCCCGCCGACTTTCTCCATTCGCTTCGCTGCTTCTTGAGCGCAAAACAGCAATGCTTTACTGTTAATATCCATTGTCCAATCCCAATGCGATTCTTCTAATTCCATCGCCGGGCGGAGCACACCTGATGCAGCATTATTAATCAAAACATCAACCCGCCCGAATACTTCATCAATTTGGGCAAACATTTCCTTAATTTTTTCTACTTTTCCTACATTTGCTTTTATCACAAGCGCTTTTCTGCCTAACGCTTCAATCTCTTTTGCTGTTTGCAGCGCTGCCTCCTTGCTGCGTGCATAGTTTACAACAATATCATACCCTTCTTCTGCTAAACGAAGAGCAATGGCTTTGCCGATTCCCCGGCTGCTTCCTGTTACAACAGCTACCTTTTCTTTGTTCATATTTCATTCCCCTTTTTATGTATAAATATATCCCGCCTTTTTCAAACTATAGGAAAAAGGAGGAAATGCTCATGTACGTTGGACGTGATATGACAGAACTCTCAATGATTCCAAAGTCAGAATGGAAAGATAGCGAACTTGCCTTTTTTCATCATTCATTTCAACAAATCACTCCCTATCTAAACGTCGAGGGACAAACAATCCATCGCGAGATTATTGAAGAAATCGAAGCGCGCGGCGGGTTAAAGCGAAACGAAGCCGATTACACACATGGCACACACGTTTCTTTTGACTAACATTTGGTGGGGAATTCCCCACCAAACACTTTAACGCTTTAACGCATCGGGGGTCAGACCCCAAATGCGCTGATGGGAGACAGGGAAGGCGTAGTTTTCGATTTCTTGTTTGTCGACTAGTTTCAGTCTCTCTGTTTCCTCGATATCACCAATGATTTTACCTTGGTAAACGACAATGTTCCAAATTAAATGGGAAAAGACGTGTTGAATCGTAGCAAACGGTTGTGCCAGTTTTGCTTCAATCCCGTATTGAGTCCGTAAAAAATTCGTTAATTGCTCTTTTGGATTTTCCGACGTTAACGGTGTTTCGCAGTTTGGAAACTCCCATAAGTTCGCTAATAATCCCTCGTTTGGCCGTTTATGAATTAATATTTTTCCTTCTTCATTTTCTAAAACAGCTGCGCTTATTTGTACTTCTTTTGTTTTCCCCTTCTTTGTTTTTACCGGGAGCTCAGACTGAACACCTTTACGGAAAGCACGGCAATGGGCTTGAACAGGGCAAAGCAGACAGGACGGCCTGCCGGGAACACAAATTAACGCCCCTAATTCCATTAACGCTTGATTAAAATAAGACGGGTTATCATGAGAAATAATTTGTCTTACAATTTCTTCAAAAACCTTTCTCGTTCCTGCCTTTGCAATATCTTCCCATACTAAAAAAATCCGCGACAATACGCGCATCACATTCCCGTCTACTGCCGGCTCGGGAATTCCGTAGGCAATGCTTAACACCGCCCCCGTCGTATAAGGTCCAACACCTTTCAGCTTTGAAAATTCTTCTACTGTATTCGGCACTCTTCCGCCATATGTCTCTTTTACTTCCTTTACCGCCGCATGCAAATTGCGCACACGCGAATAGTATCCAAGCCCTTCCCAAGCTTTTAACACTTTTTCCTCGTCTGCTTCCGCTAACGCTTCCAGCGTAGGAAATTGTTCAATAAAACGATTAAAATATGGTATGACCGTATCTACTCTCGTTTGCTGCAACATGATTTCCGATACCCATACTTTGTATGGATCATTATCTTTCCGCCAAGGCAAATCGCGCTGTTCTTTTGCAAACCAGCTGATTAAATCGCGCTGAAACGCCTCAACAGCAAATCCTTCTATAAATGTTTGTCCTTTCACGTTGTTTCCTCCATGATGTCAATATGTATGTTCATTATACCATTATCCACAAAAAATATCTGATTTTATCCAAAGGAAGATACTTTGCCAAATTGAGTTATTCAATCCTTTTACATGACAGCTTCATTTATTCTGAAGAAATATATCCGCCTGCCAAGTGAGATACTAACTTGATGTAATAAAAAAGACTGTCCCAAGCGTTCCTCCCCACAACACCATATATAAGTGTTAGCGAGGTCAGACGCTTATGGGACAGCTTTTTATGTCTTACGCCGGCGGGTTCAATTCGTCATCTTCAATGTGCTTTTCCAAGTATTGAACATCTTTACGTGCAGTGAAGCGATCAGCTCTTTCTACTTTTACGGCAATGCTGTAATCAGGAATCATCGCGTATTGCTCATAACGGCCTTTTGGCAGAAGGAAGTTTCCTTCAGGGAAATGGACACCTAAATTTCCTCTGGCAATATCGGCAAATTTGGCACGCCCTTGGAACACTCCGTATTGATTGTAAACGACAATACTTTCTCCTTCTTGAATCCTTAATTCCTTTGCATCTTCTGGATTCATTAATACATCATAACGATCTGCTCCATTAAATGGATCCGTTTCTTTAAAGACCATGGAGTTAAATTGCTTGCCGCGTCTCGTTGTAATATAAAAGTCTCCAGGCTGTTTGTTCAAATCAGGAATATCAACAGGAATTAAATTTCCCCTTCCGTCAGGAGTTGGGCAAATACCGCCTTCACAAAGCCATGCTCCTCCCCATTGGAATACATCTCCTGCTTTTTTCAAATGTTGAATTCCATCATAGTTTGGATTTGCTTTTGCAATTTCATTTCGAATTTCTTGAGCGTCTTTAAAATCAACCAAATGAGCGGTTTCAGGTTTCACACGTTTCGCTAAATCAATATAGATTTTCCATTCCGCACGGGCTTCTGCAATTTTATTTTTATTTCCTTCAATTTCAGGAGAGAAATACACCATACGTTCCGTAGAAGTCGAAGTTCCGCCGCCTTCCTGCTCATAACGAGTTTTCGCAGGAAGAACAATAACCGCTTCTTTGGCGTCCAATAACGTTGATGTATTTAAAATAATATCCTGATGAACACGGATTTCCAATTCAGATAATGCTTTTTCCACAAAGTGCGGATCAGGCATTGTTTCCAAGAAGTTTCCGCCGGACATATAATAAAGCTTGATTTTGCGTTCATGGTCCTCAGGAAGCAAGATGTTTTCGAGGGTTACTCCAACGACATCTCCTTGCCATTTTGGCAGTTCAAATCCCCACAGTTCTTCAATACGCTTAATGTTATCTCCATAAAAATCTCCGCCAGGAAGTGAAAATGGGTCCGCTCCCATTTCTCCGCTTCCTTGAACCGAAGAATGGCCACGGAGCGGCATCAGTCCGTTGTATTTGCGTCCCAAGTGGCCGCGAAGAAGGGCAAGGTTTGCCACTTGGGAAATGTTATCTGTTGCAAAAGAATGCATCGTTAAACCAAGCGCCCAAACATATACCGCATTTTTAGCTTTTGCCAAAAATTCTGCCAGTTCAATGATTCGCTCTTTAGAAATTCCGGAAGATTCAACAATCTTATCCCAAGAGTAGGATTGTGCTTTTGCCTTTAATTCCTCGTAACCATTTACATGTTCTTTTACAAATTCATGGTTAATGGCAGAACCATATTCTTTTTCTTCCATGTCAAACCAGTGCTTCATAATTCCATACATAAACGCAATGTCTCCGCCGATATTGACTTGGTAGAAATCGTCGGCTAATTTCGTTCCAAACAAGGCGGATTCAATATTCGAAGGAATCCAATACTTTTCCATCGCAGGTTCCTTGTAAGGATTAACCACAATGATTTTGGTCCCTCTTTTCTTTGCTTCCAACATATATTTTGTAGAAACAGGTGAAGCGTTGGAAGCCACACTTCCCCAGAATAATATAACATCCGTTCCAATCCAATCTTGATAATTACAAGTAGAAGCCCCTACACCAACTGAACGTTTTAATGCTGTTTTACTTGGCGAGTGACAAATCCGGGAAGCATTGTCAATGTTATTCGTTCCCAGGAAACGGGCAACTTTCCCTGCGACATAATAGGTTTCATTCGTAATCCCGCGAGAAGTCAAATAAAACGCATATTGCTTTGGATCAAGTTTTTTCATTTTATCCGCAATGATATCCAATGCTTCATCCCAAGTAATACGGGAAAATTTACGCTCTCCTTTGCGACGAATAAGCGGATATGGTATTCTTCCTAGTCTGCGAAGCTGAGTGCTGTCATATTTGCGAAGTTCATCAATATCCGCATGAAGAATTTCAGGCTTGATCGCAGGCATCGTGTTTAAACGAAGCAAATTTAAGCGGGTTGTGCAAAGGTGCGGACCTTTTAATGTCTGATCCTGAAGTCCAGCCACACCAAGGGCACAACCATCGCAAACCCCTTTTGTAATGATATTTGTTGCATATCCTAAGTTATCTCTGTTTTCCCAAATAATTTTCATCGTATCACGAATATGTTTCGGTTTCACTTTTCCAAGTCCAAACGGAATCGGGCTTACCCAATGTTTTGGTGCAGGCATTAATGTTTTCTTCATTGGTCCTGGATGTTTGGTAGATCCCATTCCAATCACTCCCTTATTTTTTATTCCTACGCTATAGAGCACCGTTTTGATGAACGAAACCATTCTGGAAAAAACGACTTGCCATTGTTTTGCTGAAAATGTGATCAACCCTTTAACTCTTTAATGCGATGAGGATGTGTATAGACATTTAAATTATCGCCCCGAATAAATCCAACTGTTGTGATGCCAAGTTCTTCTGCCAATTGCAGAGCCAATTCCGTAGGAGCAGATTTGGATAATACAACACTGCATCCAATTTTTGAAACTTTTAATAAAATTTCAGAAGAAATACGTCCACTAAAGACAATGACTTTATCATCCAATGAAATGTCATGTTGAAGGCAATACCCATAGATTTTATCTAAAGCATTGTGACGGCCAATGTCCATTCGAGATAAAATAATGCCGTTTTTGTCACATAGGGCAGCATTATGCACTCCGCCTGTATCTTTAAACGTTGAAGCGGATTCCTGCATTTCCTTCATGAGACGAAAACAATCATCAAACGAAAGTTCAAGCGTTGTATCTGACATGTACTTCACGGTTTTCACATCGTTAAAAAAGTAAAAGCCTTGTCTGCTCATGCCGCAACAAGACGTAATATAGCGTTTCGATCTGAATTTTTGATACAGTTCATTAAATGACGGTAAAGTGACATGCACAAATCCTTCCTTTTCATCCATCCAAAACTCTTTAATTTCAGAAACGCTGCGAATAATCCCCTCTGACGCTAAAAAGCCAATTACCATGTCCTGAATATATTCAGGTGTACAAACTAACGTTGCCAACTCTTCTTTATTGACTTTAATCGTTACAGGATATTCCGTTACAATCAGATCATTTACATGTTGGATTTCTCCTTTGGAATATCGAATCACATTACGATAAATTTTATTGGGTTTCAAGCAATCACACCTCCCCTACTCCCCTTTGCTTTTTCTCTTTTAAAACAAAACCCAAAACAGCCATCCATGCTGGAATACAAAGTAACTCGGTTTGAACCAGCTTTTCCAATCGTTCATATATATCGTGAATAGAGGCTGTCTCACAAGGGGCTGACTTCGCGCGTAATCGATCATATTTTATGCAATGTTATATTATTACGATTGCGGAGTCTGAATTGTTGCTTTTGAGACAACCTCTTTCAGCATAGATTTTTTAACGATTCAGCCAAAGACAACTTATTTAAACTGTGCGTTTTCTCCCGCCATTGATGGATATACAGATTGTGCGTTTTTCTCTTGTAATTGACGAATATCAATGCGTACCAATAAAGAAACAACCAAAGCTATAACAAATAGGCCCGCAAAGAAGGTTAAGCTTCCAGCATAACTTCCAGTTTTATCTTTAATATAGGCTGCAAACAATGGACCTGCTAGCCCGGCAGCAGACCAAGCTGTTAGGATGTATCCGTGAATAGCCCCTAATTGTTTTGTTCCGAAAAGATCGCCAATATAGGCTGGAATAGAAGCGAAGCCGCCGCCGTAACAAGCGTAAACAATCACAACCATAATGCCGTAAATGAATTTACTTGTAACCGTTGGTAACAAGAAGAAAATTGGGATTTGTAATACGAAGAACGCGGTGTATGTGTTTGGTCTTCCTATGTAATCAGAAATAGTTGCCCAACCGATACGGCCAAGTCCATTGGCAATACCTAAAGCACCCACTAGTGCTGCAGCTGCTTCTGTCGTTAAACCAATACTTTCTACAGCTAAAGGTTTCATTGCAGAAATGACAGCGATTCCACACGTTACATTAATAAAAAGCATTAACCACAAATAATAGAATCTTCTTGTTTTAATCGCCTCATTTGCCGTTAATTGAGCCAAATCTTGTATGACTTTTTTGCCTTTTCCGTTGCCAGTTGCAGAGAACCCTTTCGGCAACCAACCTTCAGGTGGCTTCTCTAAGTATAGAGAAGAAAGCACCATGATAACAAAATAGGATGCTCCAAGAATAAAGAATGTATTTGCAATGCCAACTGACCCGATTAATTTATTCATAATCGGACTAGCAATGGCTGCGGCAAATCCAAATCCCATGATGGCAAGACCTGTTGCAAGGCCTCTTCGATCCGGGAACCACCTAACAAGAGTTGAAACGGGTGCTATATAACCTACTCCAAGCCCAATGCCGCCTAATACTCCATAAAATAAGTATAACAATGTAAGCGACTCCGCATTAACGGCAAATCCTGAACCGAAAATCCCAACTCCAAAGAATGTTGCTGCTACAAGTCCTGATTTTCTTGGACCGTGCTTCTCAACAAAGTGCCCCATAAAAGCAGCTGAAAGACCTAAAAACAAGATCGCTAAACTGAATGTGAATTGAACTTGCTTCGCTGACCAGCCGAAGGTGTCCATTAAAGGTGTTGTAAAATTGCTCCACGCATAAACAGAGCCGATGGAAATGTGAATTCCTACTGCTGATAAAGCGATTAACCAACGATTTTTCATTTGTTCCCCCCCCTTTGTTTCATACAGACGAAATCAGCCTCAATCAGTTCACAAGTCCTATTATTACAGGGACAAGTGCAGCCAATCTTCATAAAAAACAAAACCGCCACATTCCTTCGGCACGGAACAACCCGTACGCGCAGAAAAGTGGCGGTAGTTTCAACACAGCCCGGCTGCGATAAAACCAACGCTTCGCTTCTATGCATATTAGAAAGCTTGTCTGACAATAGCATTGCACAGTCAAGCCTTCTCCGTATAGAGTTTGTTTTTATGATAACATGAAAGCGTATTCGAAACAATATCCATTTTTCTTCTAGCACTACTTAGTAATATCAATCTTCAATCTTTTTTTCAAATAAAAATACCGAAACAGCAATATCCTCTTCAATTTTAATGTCAGAAAACAAATGAACAAGCTTCGATCCGGCCAACTCTTCCATTCCATCCGGCACCTGCTGCGCATACACTTCTTGAATCATGCGCGTGCGCGCTGTGTGTACCATTTCCTTTCCTTCCGGCGATCTGGCGATGAATTTTTCTGTCGGCGTCAAATTTCCCTGTAAAATCGTAATCGCGATATTTTCTACAAAGTATGTTTTTATGCGCTCCGGTCCTTTTCCAAATAGATCCTTGCGAACTTTTCGCACCAGTTCATTAAAAGCAGCCTCTTTTTTAGACATAGCAAAAACTCCTTTCTCTCTTTACTTTCCTTATATGCCCCATCCTTCCGTTCTCATCATGCCCTCTATGCAATCTCCGCACAGCAGCAATATCTTTTCGGGACGTTTTATATAATTATTTTATAATAAACATCAAAATAGTGAAAAAATAAAAAATAATAATTATTCTTGTTATTTTTTATATAGCTCAAATCTGGTTTTGTAACATATTGAAAGACCCATGCCCGGATAAACAGAATCCTATTATTAACATCCTCTGTTTAGCTTCATGGACAAAAAGAAACTGCCTCATAATGTCCTATAGTGTTGTGGGATCTGGCACTTTTCTTTATTGATCATCCTTGCTTTTATTTACGATAAACCAGCACGACACGCCGGGGTCGAACAGGAAAATTTGGTTTATAAGGTGTTCGTTGCGCTGCTTTATTTGTTCGAACTCCGCCTCGCAAAGGAACAGCAGCTGTGATAAACTGACAGTACAGAGGAAGTCAGCACATGATTTCATTGATTGTGAACGTTGCATTTATTGTTCCTATTCAACATATTGTATAAAGGTGTACATTCTATAAAATCAAAAATTCCCGCGATCCAATCTTCCATCAAGAGCGTGGGTATACTAATGACTGAAAACGATGAAGGGGGTCCCTTGATTGGATACAGGAACGCATATTGTGATGGGGATTGCTTTAGGCAGCATGGCAACACTAGATCCGATCGTTGCCCAAGACCCCATGCTGGCAGAAGCCATATTAATTGGTACATTGGCAGGTTCACAGGCACCTGATTTGGATACTATTTTAAAACTAAAAAATAATGCAAAATATATTCGCAATCACCGCGGAATCACACATTCCATTCCTGCTGTGTTCTTATGGCCGTTGCTTATTAGCGGGATCATATACTACTTTTATCCCGAAGTAAATTGGCTTCATTTATGGATGTGGACATTCATTGCCGTCATTCTTCACGTCTTTGTCGACATTTTTAATGCTTATGGAACGCAAGCATTGCGCCCTTTTACAAAAAAATGGGTTGCTCTTGGGCTTATTAACACATTTGATCCATTCATTTTTGTGATGCATATTGTGGGAATTGCCGCTGTCTTTGCCGGTACGCATCCCGGATACACATTTTTATTGATTTACATCATATTAGCGGGATATTATATCGTACGTTTTCGCCAGCAACTTAACATAAAAGAAGCGGTCCATAAACTTATTCCCGATGTAGAAGAGATTATTATCGTGCCAACGATTCGCTACAATGAGTGGCATTTAGCGATTACTGCCAAAAAATATTTTTATGTAGCGCGCGCAAAATATGGAAAGATTTCGATTTTAGACACTTTTGAAAAATGTCCCGTGCCAAATACACCAATTATTGAAGCGGCTAAAAAAGATGACAATTTATCTGCCTTTTTATCTTTTTCTCCCGTATACCATTGGGAGGTTAACGAATATAGCAACCATTATGAAGTTCGTTTTACCGACTTGCGTTATCGCAGCAAAGGCTACTATCCGTTTGTTGCCGTCGTTCAGCTCGACCTTGATTTAAACATTGTCAGCTCTTATACAGGTTGGATTTTCAGCGAAGGAAAATTACGAAAAAAACTTGAATTAATCCCAAATTAAAAGCTCTTCAGTTTTTTCAATTTCCCAGCTCAGCAAAATAGGGCTCAGACCCAGTCTGAACCCTATTTTTGAGAGGCTGACCGATAAGTGTCTGATCTCACGCATTCTCCTTGCTTTCAAGTAATGTTCTTGAGATTTGACACTTGGCTTTAAAGCCAGCCATTAATGCTTCGGATAATCCTCTTGATTAAGTAAATGTTTATATTTCGGATTATTCGTTGTAAACTCATGCAAATGCGCTCCATACTGATCAATCCACTCTCGTACAACCTTCTCCGTCAACTCTTTCCCTTTGTATGAGTAACCAGCCCGCGCATACGTTGTTTCAAAATCTTCCCATAACAGTTCTACCCATGTACGCGCTTGTGCATAAGCTAATGATTGATTTTTTTCAAGCAAATAATTCGTTAATCGTTCAAAATAATCGTTCATGTCCACCATCTTTTATTCACCTCGAATGCCAATATTTGAACACATAAGCGCGAACAAACTTCTTAATAATAAAAATACGTGTTGTTCCTCAACACGAGCATTTCAGCTAAAAACGTTACTCAATGGGCGCTTACAAAAACAAAACGAAAGGGGGATACAGCAATGCGGAACAAAGAACGAGCTTTTCCGAATCAAAACAATAACAAGTTTGAAGGAGAGCCGCGCGCGAAAGCTGAATATTCCTCAAAACGTGCAGATGGGACAACCAACACTCATCCGCAGGAACGAATGCGCGCCTCCGGTGAACGAGCCGATCAATTTTAATCATTGTTACACACCATTGGAGGTGTTTTGTCATGGGCCGAAATTCAAGAAAGAAGTTTTATGATAACCTTTATTCCAATCCTTTTCAACAACCGTGGGCAAATCCGAAACACGCCCATGCACAAGTAAATGGCGAAACACAACAAACGCAGGATTTGATTATCCTTGAATATGAAACAAGGAAGCGTTCTTAACATTAGAGAAACCAGAGATTTTACTTCTCTGGTTTCTTTTTCTATTTTGCAAGCATAGAAATTGGTAATGCTTCTTCCTCGCCATTTCCGTTTAAACGATACCCCCAGGCGAATACTCCGTTTAAATATTTAATTTTGAAAAAAGAGCCGGGATCCCCGACAATTTCATATATCTCCCCCGGTTTGAAATCTTCGGGATTTAACAAATACGCTTTGGCCATGGCAATTTTCCGTTCATACACAGCAAATTCATTAACGATTCCCATTTGTTCCGCTTTGCGCGCTTTCTCTGTCAATTCGGCAATTTCTTGCTTTAATTCATACTCCGTCATTTCGCTGTAACGCTTTTGCTGGTGAATTTCTCTCACATTTGTCTCCCCCTTTTCTTTAATTATATTAGAAATATTTTTTTCAAACAAAAGCAAACTGAGGTACAATAAGATGCGAACGATTTTTATAAAATGGAGAGATGAAACATGGAAACAATCGTCATTACCGGTGCCGGCACTGGATTGGGCAAAGAACTGGCTCTCGAGTATGCCGAACAAGGAAATACAATCATCTTAACAGGCAGACGCCTCGATCCTCTTTTAGCTGTACAACAGGAAATTGAACAACGCGGCGGAAACGCATTCAGCTATACGATCGATATCCGCAATTACGAAAACGTTAAAGCAACCGTAGCGGAGATTCTGAAACACCATCAAGTGACTTGTTTGATTAATAATGCCGGCGTAGGCTATTTCGGACCGTTCACATCGCTTACCGCGGAGCAAATTCATGATATGATTGAAACAAACGTAAAAGGCACGATTTTTATGACAAAAGCATTTTTACTATACTTTCATACCATTCCAAAAGCAAAAATTCTTAATATTATTTCTACTGCCGGCCTAAGAGGCAAAGTAAACGAATCCGTCTATGTTGCAAGCAAATTTGCTGTTAGAGGTTTTAGCGAGAGCCTTGTGAAAGAACTGGAACATACAAATATCTCCGTTACCGCTGTCTATATGGGCGGAATGGATACGCCGTTTTGGGAAGGAACCGATCATATTAAAGACCGCACGCGCCTGCGCTCTGCAAAAGAAGTAGCGCGGCAAATCATTGCCGAAGACAACGGCCAGCCTGAGATTATTATTCAGTGCTGACCGATAAGTGTCTGACCTCACGCTTATTTGACAATATATCAGTTCATTTATCCAATGTTATGTCTTATATATTGTGTTGTGTGGGGTCTGACCTTTGCTTTTTGGCGTCAGTCCTGGTCTTCCTTTAAACGTTGCAAAAATTGTTCAATCATCTCCATCGAAAATCCTTTACGGTAAAGAGCTTGTTTCATCTTTTGTTCATACATAAATCCTTCGTATTTTTCGTAGCGCCGATGCGCCTTCCGCCCGTGGTATTCAAGCGCTTCCCATTCTTCTTGTTCATCTGTCTCATTTCCTTTTTCGCTCATTACTTGTTGAATGATCTCCCATGAAAAACCTTTGCGGCGCAGCAATTGCTCAATATGTTGTTTCCATTGTTGCGAAGAAAATTTCTTATTTTGCCTTTTCGCTTTTTCATATAACTTTCCTGCGGTCGCAAGCTGTTCTTCAAGGGTAAACTGTTCAAGCGCTTCATTGATGAGCGGCTCCGAAATACCCTTATCATAAAGTTCCTGACGGATAACTTCCGGTCCTTTCGCTGTTGTATTTTTTTGTGTGCGCACATAAGCGTCGGCAAACTCTTTATCATTGACGTAATTATATTCGCGCAGCTTATGAAACACTTCGCGAATAACCGGCTCCAAAATCCCTCTTTTCCGCAAATAATCCGCCACTTCTTTTTCTGAGCGCATGCGATGGGCAAGAAAGCGCAAGGCGGTATTATACGCTTTTTTTACATCATCTTCATATAAAATCTGCTGAATATCAAGTTCATCAATTACTTTCCCTTTTTTTAATTGAAATTTAATTAACACATCCTGGTCAACACTAAAGGCAAACTCTTCCCCTTTTCCACGGTCAATATACACGTTAAAACGTTCATGATTATCTTTTTGTGTCGTAATTTTTGTAATCAAAGCCATCAACAACACCTCATTACGTATCGTAGCACATTTAAAAAAGGAATTTCCTTAACAAAAAAAGAAATACATAACATAAAAATAAAATAGACAGGTGATGAAAGATGAAAATTGCCATTGCCGGCGGAACGGGCTTTGTTGGAAAAGCCTTAACAAGTTACCTCAAAAAACAAGGACATGACATTTATATATTAACAAGAAAGCCACGTGCCTCAACAAATGACCGCATTCATTATATTGAATGGCTGACGCCGGAAAGTCAGCCTGAAAAATACATTTCCTCCATCGATGCCTTCATTAATTTAGCCGGCGAGCCCATTAACAGCGGCCGTTGGACAGAAAGGCAAAAGCAGAGAATTATCAACAGTCGTTTATCAGCAACAAGAGCTGTACTTGAGTTAATCAGAAAACTAGATAAAAAGCCGCAAGTACTGATTAATGCCAGCGCCATCGGCATTTATGGAACATCGTGGAATGAGGTTTTTACAGAATCAAGTACGAAAACAGGCAGCGACTTTCTTGCCCGTACAGTCATCGTATGGGAAGAAGAAGCGAAAAAAGCGGAACAATTAGGGATTCGTACCGTATTGGCCCGCTTCGGTATGATTCTCGGCAAAGAAGAAGGGGCGCTGCCGCGAATCGTATTGCCATACAAGCTTTTCATCGGCGGCACAGTCGGCTCTGGAGATCAATGGCTCTCGTGGGTTCATATCAAAGATGTCGTTCGTTCCATCGAATTTATATTAAATAACCAAAATATCTCTGGTGCTGTTAATATTACCGCGCCGCATCCAACAAAAATGAAGGAATTTGGCCAAACCATCGCCAAAGTTTTGCATCGGCCTCATTGGCTTCCTGTTCCTGACTTTGCCTTAAGACTGCTGCTTGGCGAAATGAGTATGCTTGTCCTTGAAGGACAAAACGTACGGCCGGAAAAACTGCAAAAATTCGGGTTTAATTTTTCCTTTTCTTCTCTTGAAGAAGCGCTTTACGACATATTACAATCGTAGTTAATGAATTTTAAGAATAGTAAGGGAGTTTGCAATGAAGAAAATATTATTTAAAAACGCAACCATCTATCCAATTACGTCAGAACCTGTAAAAAACGGTGATTTGCTTGTCGAAAATGGGAAAATAAAAAAAATAGGACATCAGCTTGAAACAGATGCAGATACGAAAATCATTGATTGTTCTGAAAAATATTTGCTTCCTGGATTTATTGATGTGCATACTCATTTAGGTTTATATGATGAAGGGACTGGTTGGGCAGGAAACGATGCAAATGAAACGATTGAGGCGATAACCCCTCATACCCGGGCAATGGACAGCGTTTATCCTCTTGATCCTGGTTTTCACGATGCGATTACTCATGGCATTACGGCCGTTCATATTATGCCGGGAAGCGCCAATGTGATCGGCGGAACGACATCAGTCATTAAAACTTATGGAAAAAATGTATCAAAAATGGTTATCCGTGAAACAGCAGGACTGAAAATTGCTCTTGGTGAAAATCCGAAGCGGATTCACAGCCACGGAAACAAAGAATCGATTACCCGCATGGGAATTATGGGGATGCTGCGTGAAGCCTTTTATAAAGCAAAATATTGCGGCAATATGGATGATTTTCGTGTCATTCCCATTATTCAAGCATTAAAGCGGGAAATTCCCGTGCGCATTCATGCCCATCGTGCTGACGATATTATTTCTGCCATTCGCTTTGCCGAAGAATTTGATTTAGATCTGCGCATTGAACACTGCACAGAAGGCCATCTAATCGTAGAAGAACTGAAGGGAAAAAACTTAAAAGTCTCCGTGGGTCCAACACTAACAAGACGCTCAAAAGTCGAGTTAAAAAACAAAAGCTGGGAGACGTATAAAATTCTTAACGATATCGGACTGGAAGTTTCCATTACCACTGATCACCCTTATACCCCAATTCAATATTTAAACATTTGTGCTTCGATTGCTGTCCGCGAAGGATTAAGTGAGCAAAAAGCGCTTGAAGGAATTACGATTCTCCCGGCCCGCAATTTAGGAGTAGAACACCGAATCGGCAGCTTAGAACCTGGAAAAGACGCAGACATTGTCTTATGGAACCATCATCCTTTTCACTATTTAGCCAAACCGCTCCTAACAATGGTAAATGGGGAAATTATCTACACAAAAATTTAACAAAAAAACTATTTCTTTTTTTTCTCATTTCGAGTAAGATGGAATAGACTGTTTTTAAAATACAATTCGATATTGATCATAAATGTGAAGGGAAGGCAAATGGTGCGCCACCAGCAATCACGCTGGTTCTAGTGGGTTCGATTCCCACCCCGAAATTTTTTGATTTGAATAAATTAAAAAATTTCGAGGGTGGTTTACCTGCGATGAACTGCCCTCAGAATAGGAGGGAAATATGATACTAAAAAAACGTGATCTTCAAGACTGCCACGCTTTATACGAGCTGATGGTGCACCCGGAGGTCTTCCCTTTTGTGCGCCATAAAGCGAACTCATATGAAGAATTTTTGTTTATTACAAAGCAAACAATTGAAGCAGAGGAACGCGGCGAACTCATTTCTCGTACGATTTTGGACGAATGGGGAAATCCGATCGGTACGATTAATTTGTTTGACATACAGGACAATGCTGGTTTTTTAGGAACATGGCTCGGAAAACCTTATCATGGCAAAGGATATAACCAGCGTGCGAAAGATGCATTTTTTAAAGAGTTATTTTTTGAACTCTCGATTGAGACGATTTTTATGCGTATTCGCAAAGTCAATATTCGCTCAACCAAAGCAGCTGAAAAATTGCCTTACGTAACATTAGCGAATGAAACAAGAAAACATTTGTTAGAACAAATTAATAACGGTGAAGATATTTATAATTTATACGAAATTTCAAAAGATAATTATACGCTTTACACAATGCGCTGTCCTTCTGCCATTGAGGAACCGCAACGGAAAGAAGCATAATTTACACGGGGCTGGCTCATAAGTGTCTGACCTCACGCACATCTATCATATATATAGTGTTCTTATCCGGTTTAATGCACTATATATGGATAGTTGTCGGGTCTCACACTCTGCTTTAGGGTCAGCCTCGTTTTCTTTGAATAAGACAAGAACAATTGGTCAACAATGTGGATAGTTAAATTTTGAAAAAGGGAGGGTGTTATGTATGGCTGAGAAAAAGAAACGCGATAAAATAAAGAGTACATTAACAAGGGCACAGGAAATGACATACTCCCGCGATTTTAAATTAGCAGACCAAGCCGGCGGCTATACGGCAAAAAAATCAAGGCATTAACCGAATACTTCCACTTATGATTTGCCCATACACTGCCATCCTATTTAATGAATCTCACTGATTCATATTATGATTTAGGAGGCATTCGTCATGGGAAGATCTCGAGGACAAAGAACACGCGATAAAAACAAAGCGACTCTTCCGCAAGTTCCAAAAAATTTAAAATC
This sequence comes from Paranoxybacillus vitaminiphilus, assembly GCF_003259935.1. Taxonomy (GTDB): domain Bacteria; phylum Bacillota; class Bacilli; order Bacillales; family Anoxybacillaceae; genus Paranoxybacillus; species Paranoxybacillus vitaminiphilus. The sequence goes on from NZ_QLMH01000020.1 coordinate 33,298, forward strand.
TGACGGCTTAGATGTAGAATATTCACAAGAACTCGCTGATCATGAAGACTTAGAAGCAAGAGCACGGGCTCAAGCAGCCGGGATTCGCCAAAACAAAAACCGTAATCAGTAATAGAGAAGAGGCTGACGCTTTGTTGTTTATGGTCAGCCTCATTTTTATAAGAATGTTGATATTTTTATTATGGTAAATAATGCAGATAAAGACTGTGAATTTGTATATTTCTTTTTTGATTGTTTCTTTCACGTTTGTGTATTATTTTGTAAAAAACTAGTAATTATGTTTCATCTGTTTGAAGGTTAGGGATCTCTGTTACTGTCTCGATTCGTATCCATTCATGCTTTATGCGATATTCTTTTGCCTTTTGAATGATTAAATGTTCGACTGCTTTCTCCTCAGAATCAGCATATATAAGGCTTCGTCCATCCAACACACTTCCATCCTCAATAATGGCATGCCACGATATACGAAATGCTTTCATTCTCCGTTCCCCCACCCATTTACTTAATAAATTCTAGAATGAAAGTGTTTCGCCTTCTGTTCCGTTTTACCCTCCTCAAAATAGCCAACGCTTCTCTGTGACAAATAGTTTTATGAAGTATCTTCATTTGAGTTGTTTCATTATCTTCGCTGCAGTGACGAGAATAAATGGAATCATCCATAATAAACACGATGAGCCGATGATTCCAAATCGTTTGTTTCATCCGACGAGTCATCTCTGAGCTAAGAGACAGCAAAAAATCTTACCAGTTGTACGCAAACAAGTTCAAAAAACGATAAATGGTATCTTTTCCTAGTAAATCGACAGCTTTTTTGCTTTGGAAGGCATGAAGCCAGGTTTTTATATGGAAAAATGAGAAGAAAAAGCAGCTTAAAAATCGATAAATATGAATATCCACAAGCATTCGTAATATTTGTTTCCAAATATTTAATTCAGAAAAACCATGTTTGATTTCTTTTGGTAATACGCAAAGCACTCTTTTTTCGTTATCATAATGGCGACACCTTTCTTTCTTTGGTTTTGTCACCAATAGTTTACCAAAAAAAGAGGTGTCTTTCTGTTTTTAGACGAATTTTTTCAACATCAAGCGAAGAAACCCATCCTATAAGGGAGCATTCATCAATTTTTAACTGCGAAAGTTGAGTCATTTATATTAGTTTCGTGTTTTCGTTGATAAACGATCTTCGATAATAAAACACTACACTCATATAGAAACAACAATGGGATAATAACTAAAACGTCCGACAGAAAATCCGGGGGAGTTATTAAAACCGCAGTCAAGACTAAACCAAAATAAGCATACTTCCTAATTTGTTGCAATCGGAAAGGATTCAAGACCCCAAGGCTTGTCAGGAACATGATAACCACCGGAAGTTCGAATAAAAATCCGAATGGAAGAGTCATACGAATCATAAAACGAAAATATTTTTCTGTTGTGAAGAAAGTCATAAACATGTCTTCCGACAAAGAAAGAAGGAACTTAAATACGAATGGGAAAATGACAAAATAACCGAAGCATACTCCTGATATAAAAAGGATGAATAGAGCTGGAATGTAAGCCAAAGTTACTCTTCGCTCATGTTCTTTTAATGCCGGTCGAACGAAAAGCCAAATTTGATGTGCAGCGATTGGTATCGTTCCTGCAATGGCGATCACGCTGGCTAACATCAAATATACCCATAGTATATCACTAGGTCCTAGAATGGCTAGCTTCACCGGCAAGTCCTGAACAAGCCAGTTATAAATATTTCGCACATAAACGAGAGAGAGAATGAACAAAAGTATAAAAGCACCAACTGTAATTATGAGCCGTTTACGCAATTCTTCTAAATGACCAATAAGATCCATATCGCGATTTTCCATCGTTACCCCCCCTTTTATCAAAAAAAGATGCAAGCATGAACTAACTACTTACATCTTCCTAAATTCGTTGGGACTAAATTGTTTTTTCCTCTTTTTTATTATTCGTTTGTCCTTTGTTCGGCTCATCATCAGAAACTAATTCTCGTGTCGATTTTTTAAATTCCCTTAGTGTTGTACCAAACGCACGTCCAATTTCCGGCAATTTTGATGGGCCGAAAATGATTAAGGCGATGACAAGAATAAGTATTAAACCAGGAATCCCTATATTTTGCAACATTTAAATAGACCTCCTATTGCATTTTTTAATCCTTTCTTCTTTTGAAAAAGACAATTAAACAATATAATGACAAACAAATATAGCCTAACATTTTCACTTATTGAGATTGCACGAATTGCATCTTTAAAGCTTTCTTAACATGTTTGTACAAACCGAAATCAGCCTGAGGTGCTACTCACTATGCTAAATAAGCTGAAGAGGCTGTCTCAAAGCCAAAGGTCAGACCCCACAACACAATATAGGGATGCCGGATAAATAAGCGATATATTGTGAAACGCCCGTGAGATCAGACCCTTACGAGACACCCTCTTTTCTTTTAAAAAAGATTAATTTTCTTGTTTTTTAACTTAAATTCATATTTAATATTTTATAGCTTCACTTAAGTCAACTACTTTGTTAATTTGCTTAAAAGTTTTTAATTATTTAAAGCTTTCACCTTGTACAGCTACTAAACAAGAACGTCCAAAATCATATCCAGGATACGGATTCCATGTAGCAGGATGCTGCACATCTAAAAATAAAGTACGCTCATCAGGTGTGAACCATGGACCAGTCACTTCGCATCCTCTTGGGCCTGATGCAAATTGGAACGGTTCCCCGTAGTTTTTACCGTCCGTTGGAATCATGAAAACTCCGCAGTTTTTAAAAGCCGCATACACGTTGTCTTCAGTAGCATGGAAATCTTCCACAACCCAAAGATTTCCTTCGCTGTCAAAATGAAGATTGTCAGGGCAAGTGATGCCGCTTTGACGTCCGCCGGCAACAAATACTTCAAAAGTAAATTTCTCACTCCCATGATCACCTTCAGCAGGTATAAAACGAATAATTTGACCGTGGAAATTTCCGTGTTTAGAATTGTTTGTTAAGGATAAAAATACACTTCCATCATAAGGATGGATTTCCACATCCTCTGGACGATCTAAAGGTGTTGCTTTCACGGCAATGCCTGCCTCACGGGCATAAGTTAACACGTCAGCCTGGCTAGTGAAGAATTTTTTACCGTCTTTTTCATAGTTTTGCAAATCTTTATTTGTTTCGTAGTCAAGCGCAATCCACTGTTGTTTTTCAAGGTCTGCTACATACAATGTTCCACTTTCTAAAATATCAAAATTTTCTTCACGTTTATTTCCGTTATATTTCTTTTTGCTAATAAATTTATAGAAAAATGCATCGCCTTTGTCATCACCCATATAAACAACAACTCTGCCGTCTTTTGTTAATCCCATTGCTGTATTTTCATGAGCAAAGCGTCCCAACGCGGTATGCTTTCGTACTGGTGCATTTGGATTAAATGGGTCAACTTCAACTACCCAGCCATAATGCTCATCTATGAAATTAGGCCACCCATAATCATCACCATAATATGTATTCTCTTCACAGGACAGAACTGTATCCCAAAGAGTTCTTCCACCGCTACAGTTTCCAAGTGTCCCTATAACTTTTGTTGCTCCTTTTACAGCTGTGCTCCCTCTTGCGGGACCAGTTAGAGTGATAACGGTATTCCCATCTACACGACGGTTATATTTATCATCTTTCACCAATTTCCATTCGCCTTTTTCTTTCTTTACACGAATAACAGAACCGCCAACAGCTTCTTTTTCCATTTTTAATAATTCAGGATAGTTTGAAAGATTGGATTTATTAAATTTACTTGGGTCAATTCCCAGTATTTTCATATAGTTTTCTGGTTCAGGGAATTCGTGGTTAACCCAGATTAATCCCTCTTCTGAATTGTTGCCGCCTTCCAAGCTATCGATTGGAAAGTAAACAGTAAGATCGGCTGAATCGCCAAATTTTTCGCCTTTTGAGTTAATTACATCTCCGTATGAAGCAATAATATTGTATCTATACCCTTCAGGTAGAACTAGATCATTTTCCCATGTACGACTAACAGGTTTGAAAGGTGCTGTAAGTCGCTTACCTATTCCTTTCGTTTGACCATTCATTAAATGGTTTGCTGTCATGGCACTAGCTTTATTTGTTAACGCTTCAATTCCGGATGATGCTGCAACTAACGCCGCAGTACTACTTCCTACATATTTTAAGAATAAACGGCGGTCCATAAATTTATTATCCCCTTTCAAAATTTTTTGATGAATTGACAACTTGATTACAACTTGATTATATTAAGCAAAAAAGAAAATGTTAATTAACTCAATGTAAATGATTGTTAAATAATTGAAAATGTTTTAAATATTTGTAAATTATGTTAATGTAACGATTCAGTGTTCAGAAAATGAGTATAGCGATAATTTTCAAATTACAGATGATTCACCTTTAAAAAGTTGGTGATTCGTTTTGGGATGAAAAGGGAAAATGAATATTAGAAGACATAAGAGAGGTTGACAAAACGTACAAAATCAGCCCTATGGAATTAACCGAGACCGGATAAAATGAATTACGAGTGAAGTGCTAGATAAAGAACATGAAGAAATTGCTGATGAAAAATATTAGAAATAAAATTCGATTAGTAGCTCTAACCAGCGACACCTTTCAATAAAAAAATGCAACATCCTGCTTAAATGAATCTATCACAAGAGGAATTCCCTACATAACAAATTTATGAACTATAATTGAGATATAATGAGGCTGGCCCAAAAGCAAAGTGTCAGACCCCGCAACAAAACAGATGGAATACGCGTGAGCTCAGACACTTATGGGTCAGCCTCGTCTATTTTCCCCCGTGGTAGCGAACTATAGGACAGAAAAAAGAAGTTATCTTCCTAAATTGGATACAACTGCAGGATTCGTATACCTAAAATTCCCCATTTAGAGAGAACATGTAAGAAAACGTTATTTAGATAACCGCTTCATGAGAGCCGCTTTTTCAGCTTCAAACCCGGCTTGCCAAGCAAGGCAAACATATTTTTCTTGTAAGCTTCCACTCCCGGCTGATCAAACGGGTTCACTCCTAGTAAATGTCCGCTGATGCCGCAAGCCTTTTCGAAAAAGTATACCATTTCGCCAAATGTATATTCATTCATTTCATCCAGTTCAACAATTAAGTTCGGTACTCCACCGTCTACATGGGCTAACAGCGTACCTTGGAAAGCTTTTTTATTCACTTCATCCAATGTCTTGCCGGCCAAGAAGTTCAATCCATCGATATTTTCTGGATCTTCTTGGATCGTTAGCTCGATTTGCGGTTTTTTGACCTGCAGCACCGTTTCGATCAGATTCCGGCGGCCTTCCTGAACATATTGCCCCATCGAATGCAAATCAGTTGTAAAGTCAACAGATGCAGGAAAGAGTCCTTTCTGATCTTTCCCTTCACTTTCTCCAAACAGTTGTTTCCACCATTCAGATACGTAATGAAGGGATGGCTCATAGTTCACCAATAATTCGATCGCTTTTCCTTTACGATAGAGAATATTTCGCACAGCGGCATACTGATAACTCTCATTAGTCAAAAGATCAGGGGTGTTATATTTATGATATGCTGATGCTGCTCCTTCCATCATTCGCTCAATATTCAGTCCGGCTACGGCAATTGGCAACAGGCCGACTGCTGTCAGCACAGAATATCTCCCGCCCACATCGTCCGGAATAACAAAAGTTTCATATCCTTCTTGATCAGCAAGCTTTTTTAATGCTCCTTTTTCTCGATCGGTAGTAACATAAATCCGTTTTCTTGCTTCCTCTTTGCCATATTTTTTCTCCATGTAATCACGGAAAATCCGGAAAGCAATGGCAGGCTCTGTCGTTGTTCCCGATTTAGAAATGACGTTGATAGACAGCTCTTTTCCTTCTAACACATCGAATAAATGAGATAGATAAGTAGAGCTGATATTCTGACCGGCGAAATAAATTTGCGTCGTATCATTCATTTGGTTATGAAAAGTATGGGACAACGCTTCAATAGCTGCCCTTGCACCTAAATAAGATCCGCCGATGCCGATAACAACAAGAGCATCTGAATGATTGCGAATTCTTTCAGCAGCTTGTTGAATTCTCACAAATTCGTCTTTATCATAGCGAATCGGCCAATCCACCCAACCAAGAAAATCAGATCCCGGTCCTTTCTTTTCATGAAGCATATGATGAGCGACTTTGACAAATTCACTTAAATGCTCCAGCTCACTCTCTTTCATAAACGGTAATGCATTGGAATAATCAAAAGAGACAGCCATATACCTTCTCCTTTCTTTGCAAAATTCACTATCGTTCTTCTGTGTAATTTATTATTTTCGATCTTGCATCTGAAAGTTTTTCGGTTAAGAACCTTTCATGGAGATGCTTCAAATACTTAGATTTATTTCTTCTCATTGTTCTCCACAGCATGCCCGCCAAATTCGTTGCGTAAAGCTGCTACTACTTTACCTGTAAATGTATCTGTTTCTAATGAACGATAACGCATCAATAACGACATAGCGATGACAGGAACGGCAATTTGTAAATCTAAAGCCGTTTCGACCGTCCATTTTCCTTCACCGGAAGAATGCATAATTCCTTTGATTTCCTCTAATTTTGCATCTTTAGAAAAGGCGCGTTCTGTTAATTCCATAAGCCATGAACGAATAACCGAACCGTTATTCCATACTCTTGCTACTTTTTCATAGTCATAATCGAATTCGCTTTTCTCTAATATTTCAAATCCTTCACCAATGGCAGCCATCATCCCGTATTCAATCCCATTGTGGACCATTTTTAAAAAGTGGCCGCTGCCTGCTTTTCCTGCATATAAATACCCATTTTCTACAGCCGTATCCCGGAAAAGAGGCTCGACAATATCCCAAGCTTCAGGATCACCGCCAACCATGTAACACGCGCCGTTCCGAGCACCTTCCACCCCGCCAGAGGTCCCGGCATCCATAAAACGAATCCCAGCTTCTTTTAGCTCATTATAACGACGAATCGATTCCTTATAGTGAGAATTGCCGCCATCAATCACAATGTCTCCTTTGCTTAAAAATGGGATAATCTCACGAATAACCGAATCGACAACATTGTGCGGAACCATGATCCAAACAATTCTTGGTTTTTCTAATGATAAAACGAGTTCCTCTAAGCTCGATACACCTTTAGCCCCGTATTTTTTTATTTCTTCAACCGCATTTGCATTTACATCGAACGCCACTACTTCATGTTTATGGTCAATGAGATTTTTACCTAAATTTAATCCCATTTTCCCTAAACCGATTAACCCGACTTTCATGTTCATTGCCCCCTCGAACTGATTTAACCTTTCGACATTATTCACATTTTATACGTATATATGCACAGCTAATCTATAGTTCCATTTTCTAACGATGAGAATGAAGTTCGACACGATCATTCGTAACTACCACCAATTGAATCCGTCCTCTTCCAGTAACCGATGAGAAGCCTCTGGCCCCATTGAACCTGAACGATACGAATAAAGGGGAAGGAGATTTTCCTCAAATGCCTCTAAAACAGGCTGCATCCACTTCCAAGAGAGTTCAACTTCTTTCCAATGAGCAAAGAAAGTCGAATCGCCACGCAAAGCATCAAAAATTAAAAGTTCATAGGCTTCAGGTACATTTTTCTTGTTAGTCAAAAACTGCATATGAATAGGCTCGATTTTCCCATTGTTTAATATATTTTTACTATTTAATTGCAACGTAACACCCTCATTCGGATTGATTTCAATCACTAAAAGATTAGGAACCGTTTCCTCATTTTTTAGTAAGTACCATTCCTTTAATGGATTTTTGAATTCAATGACAATACGTGTGGACTTTTCCCTCATTCTTTTACCTGTACGGAGATAAAATGGCACCCCGCTCCAAAACTCATCATCAATCCACAAACGGGCCGCAACAAACGTATCTGTTGTTGAAGAAGCATCAATTCCGGGCTCTTCTTTATATCCAACAACTTGTTTACCAGAGATTTCTCCAGGGCCATATTGGCCGCGAACGACATGTAAACCTACTTCTTCTTTTTGTAATGGGCGAAGAGATTCGAGGATTTTTCTTTTTTCGTCGCGGATGTCTTTCGCGCTGATCCGTTTCGGCAAGTGCATGGCTGTCATCATCAACAATTGCAGCATATGATTTTGGAACATATCGCGAATGGCCCCTGCGCGGTCATAATAACCCGCTCTCTCTTCTACCCCGACCGTTTCACTAGCCGTAATTTGTACATTGGCTATGTACTGATTGTTCCATAATGCTTGAAACACAGGGTTGGCAAATTTTAAAGCTTCAAGGTTTTGTACCATTGGCTTTCCGAGGTAATGGTCTACCCGATAAATTTCCTCTTCTTCAAAAGCTTGACTTAACTTTTTATTTAAATCTTGAGCGGATCTCAAATCGTGCCCAAACGGCTTTTCGATAATCAGACGTTTCCAACCTTTTGTGGAGCCTAATCCACTTTCCTTAATGTTCGACGTAATTACATCAAAAAACTCTGGCGCAACAGATAAATAAAACATGCGGTTTTCAGGAATATTCAACTCTTTTTCACGTTGCTGAACGATTTCCAATATCTTTTTATACCCTTCCATATCCGTTACATCTAAAGAAGTATAACGAAATGCACGGAGAAATTCTTCCATTTTGGAACGGTCATTGATGAAACGTGTAGAAAATGTTTTTAATGAATGTGCCACATGTGTTTGAAAGTCATCATCCGACCATTCTCTTCTACCTAAACCAATAATGGAAAACGAATGAGGCATTTTTTGATCGAGAAATAAATGATATAATGCAGGAAAAATTTTTCTTTTCGCTAAATCCCCTGTTGCTCCAAACAAGACAAAGGTCATAGAATCCAATTTTCATTCCCCCATCCTTTCGAAACATTTTCTAAACCGAAAATTTTTGAATACAGTGAGATAAAAAGATCAGATTCAAATGGAATCCGATCTTTTTATCTTTGATAAGAAATTTTGATGGTACGTGCCGATTAGAAGTTAACATCCAGACCATAAAACGCTGCGATGTATAATTTTTTCATTTCTTCTACCGATGTTTCACGCGGATTCGTGCTTGTGTATGGATCTTGTCCGGCATTGGCTGCCATTTCATCCACGTGTGCATTGGAACAACTCCCCGGATACCCCATATTCTTGGAGCGTATTTGGACCACGATTCATGTTGTCCCCTCCTATGCTTACGTTTTGTTTTACAGAAGCTAGTATAATCCGTATAATCCTATTTTAGAAGTACGCACTTTATTATCACGTAGTAATAAAAATATAATATAGTGTAAAAAAGTATACTTATGGTTATAATCGGTACGGATATATGCTGAATGAAATGGATTCATGAAAAGTCCTTTATCTGTAAGAAGGAATAAATCCTAGCTGTTATGGATAGAAATGAAATGTTTTGTAAGTATGTGCATTATTGTCATATAGTGATAAAAAGTATACTATTGGTTTATAATAGAGATGGAGGTGGAATAAATGGGACATGTTTGTGGCAAAATGTATAACTGTGAAAAAGAATTGACACTTGCTGTTATTGGCGGTAAATGGAAAATGCTTATTTTATGGCATCTAGGAAAAGGTGGAACGAAGCGGTTTGGCGAGCTGAAGGCTCTCATGCCGGGGATCACCCAACGAATGCTTGTTAACCAGCTGCGAGAACTGGAAGCAGACCTTATTGTTGAACGTAAAGTCTATCCTGTTGTTCCTCCAAAAGTAGAATATTCACTGACTGAACACGGAAAAAGTCTAATGCCAATTCTTGATGCTATGTATGAGTGGGGGAAAAATTATATGGAGACGGTCGTGAAGGGCCAAGTAAAAATCAATGAGTCCGCCAAATAAAAAACGCTCTCTCCTTTAAAAGCTCGAAAACGGCCTTCTCATCTTCCTTTATTTCAATATCGTTATGTTTGCAGAAAGAATGTGTGTTTATTGGAGCGCTAAACCTTGTAGAGGCATATAGTCATCAAAAAACGGGCAGCATCTTTATAAAAGGTCTGCTGCCCGTTTTTTACGCATATACATTGATGACTGTCCTCACTTAATTCTTTATATTCCCTTTTAGTATACTTTTTTATACTATGTTACATGAAAGTGTGTACTTGTTAAAGCGAATGATGTGCTTAATAATATCAATATCATGGCTATTAATAACATGAATGGGGTAAAATTTTTTAAGACTGATGACAAGAAAGGAGGAGGCTTATGAAACTAAGAGTTTCAGCCGTTCAATATCATCTCCATACGATAAATTCTTTTAAAGAATTTGCTAATCAAGTGGAACATTATATTAAAACAGCTCAAGAATTTGATGCAGATTTTGTTTTATTTCCAGAATTTTTTACCACTCAGCTCATGTCCATTGGCAATGAACAAGGACAGCCTTTGACGATTCAAGAGCTTCCTGATTTTACTGAACAATATCGGTCTTTATTTATAGATTTAGCAAAGAAAACAAAGATGCATATTATTGGAGGAACCCATGTCATCCGTAAAGGTGACCGATTATACAACGTGGCTCATTTGTTCTATCCAGATGGAAGAGTTGCCGAACAGGCAAAGCTCCATATTACGCCTACGGAAGTAAAGGAATGGAACATGTCGCCTGGCGATGGCCTGCAAGTGTTTGAGACTGAAAAAGGAACGATTGCCATGTTGACCTGCTATGACATTGAGTTTCCAGAAATTGTTCGTATGGCTAAAGCGAAAGGCGCTGATGTTATTTTCTGTCCTTCTTGCACCGATGATCGTCACGGATTCCATCGTGTCCGTTACACAAGCCATGCAAGAGCCATCGAAAATCAAGTCTATGTTGTCACGACTGGTACAGTAGGTTCCCTTCCGACGGTTGACTTTATGCGGGCGAATTTTGGCCAAGCGGCAGTGATTACACCGAACGATATTCCATTTCCTCCGCGCGGCATCTTGGTAGAAGGAGAAATCAATCATGATATGGTTGTAACCGCTGATCTCGATTTAGACCTGTTATATCAAGTTCGCGAAAGCGGTTCCGTCACCACATGGCGTGACCGACGCACCGATCTCTATCCGGACTGGAAATAAGGTAAGACTAGCGCTCTTAAAGGAGGGAGAAAAATGTATCGAAAAGAATTTTACGTCTTTGACCAAGATCGGCCTGTTCCGGCGGTCATTCGAAATTATGAAGAAAAGGACTTTCCCGGCTTAATCCGCATCCAGCAAGAAAGTTTCCCACCGCCATTCCCATCTGAATTATGGTGGAACACGGAACAGCTGAAAAACCATGTTACTCTCTTTCCAGAAGGAGCCTTATGTGTAGAGGTCGATGGCGAAATTGCTGGATCGATGACAGGATTGATTGTTGACTTTGATCCGAATCATCCGGAGCATACATGGGAAGAAATTACCGATAATGGATATATTCGCAACCATAATCCAAATGGAAATACGCTCTATGTAGTCGATATTGGCGTGCGTCCTGCTTATCGCAAATTAGGATTAGGAAAATGGCTAATGTTATCCATGTATGAAGTCGTCGTTCAATTGGGATTAGAACGTCTGTTAGGCGGAGGAAGAATGCCCGGCTATCATAAAAAAGCTGATGAGATGACGGCAGAACAATACCTCGAAGCAGTCGTCAAAGGAGAATTAAAGGACCCTGTTATCACTTTCCTGCTTCGCTGCGGCCGTACCCCTGTTCAAGTGGTGGCTAACTATTTAGAGGATGAAGAGTCTTGTAATTATGCAGCACTGATGGAATGGAAAAATCCTTTTTATACAGCAAAATCTGAACAAGGAGGATGATGAAGATGGAATATCGGAGAATTACGAGTATTGAAGACCCTTTGTTTAAAAAAATGCACGAATTGATGCAAGAGGTATTTCCTCCTGAAGAAGTATTAGCATTCGATCTTTGGAAAGAGCCTTTGGAAGATCCGGGAATTCGTGTATGTGTTGCTGTTCACGAAGGAAATGTCGTAGGTGCGACAGAGTACCGCTATTATGAAGATTTAAATGTGGCAATGACTGATTTCACGATCATCGGTCAGGCAGGACTTGGCATCGGCCGATTTTTAGCGCAAAAGAGGCTAGAGGATTTGAACGCCTGGGCAGCAGCAAACGGAAAGCAGTTATTTGGTATGTTTGCGGAAATTTATGATCCTTATCGGGTGGAGCATTATGAATTTGGCGGAATTAAACCGATGGATCCATATGTCCGCCGTGAAGTATTGTCTCATCTTGGTTATAAGCGTCTTGACTTCCCTTATGTTCATCCATCCTGGAACAATGATGGAGAGGCTGTAACCGGACTCGACCTTTGTTTCCTTCCGATGGATGATAACGTAAATGAACTTCCAGCGGAGCTTGTTGTGAAGTTTTTGAAACGTTATTATTCTGTCTTATCAAACAAGCCAAAGTCTTGGTATGAAATGATTGAAAATCTCGAAGCGAAGAATACTGTATCGCTTTTAAATATTTAATATACTAGCGTGTTGCTTTCATTTAATCAAAAAACTAAAAAATCCCTTAATGTGACTATACATTTTATGAATAAAAATTGCCGTATGAAATTCTTTTCAGGAAAAGATACGCTTTATTTCTACAATATAGTAATGGAGGAGGACGTTCAATATGAGCAAAAAAGTATTAATTGTTACTGGAGATGCGGTGGAAGCTTTGGAGATTTATTATCCGTATTACCGTTTGTTAGAGGAAGGGTTTGATGTTACAATCGCTGCTCCGAAGAAAAAGAAACTGCATACAGTTGTCCACGA
>NZ_QLMH01000021.1 GCF_003259935.1 Paranoxybacillus vitaminiphilus
AAATCCGGAACAATCCGCAAAAATTTTGCACATTATTTCCGAATCCGCCTGAAATAATTTGAAAAAGGGATTCTGAAATAATGTGCTAGTTTACATAATAGTTTTAAAAAGGTATTCAAATGAAAAATTATTTGATTCTTTGTCCATTTATTAACCACCTTTTTTTGATAATCAACTTACGTTAAGATTAGTCAGTTTAGATTTAAATGAAATATGAGAATCTATAAAAATATATAAAATTTTCTGGTATTAGGTATAGGTATAATAATCAGAGAACTATCTATTAATGGTAAAATTAGTTAAAAATTATTAAGGAAGGTGGCCATAGTTCTATGTTTAAGTTCTTTGATGTTACAAAAGATAATCCAATAAAATTTAACTTATTTACAATTAATCAACTCTCTTTGTATCATTACACAACAAAGAGTGCACTAGAGGGAATAGTACGTAATTCCTGTTTTTGGGTCACAAGAAGTGATTTTCTTAATGATAAATCTGAAATAATTTACTTTAAAAAGGTATTAGAACTTACTATTCAGAATCTAATTGACTTATGGTCACGATATGAAAATAAATTTGAAACAGAAGGAATCTTATATAACCAAATAGTTGATTATCTAAAATATTTTTGTGGAAAATATGAAAATATCTTGAATGAAAGAGACTATAATATATTTATTCTTTCACTTTCGGAAAATGGTAGTTCGGAATATTTATTTAAAAATTATTCGAAGGGTAATGGTTGTATCATAGAGTTAAACACTAAAGATTTTTTACAGATTGAAAAAATCGAAACAGGTTCTAGTAATCTAGGAAATATAAGTTTTTTCACTAGCGCTAAAGTTATATATGATATTAAACAACAAGTAAAAATATTTCAAACCGATATTCAAAATATCTACGAAAAAGTGTTTTATACTCTAAAGAGAAAAAGAATTAAGAATATTAATCAGGAAATATATAATCAAATCTTTAATGAAGTAATGCAATTACTTTTGTTAAAAATACATACATATTCTCAGTTCTTCAAAGATAAGGAGTTTGAACAAGAAGAAGAATATAGGGTAGCGTTTGTTATTGCAAAAAGTGAAGAAAAAAGAATAGTAAGACACCGTACAACTGATAATGGATTAGTGCCTTTTATTGAATTCAAATTTGATATAGATAAATCAATAAAGAGCATTAGAATGAGGTGAATTTTATTCCTAAGAAGAAAATATTATTGAAGGGAAGAGGAACAAAAATCCTAAAGGCTTATTCCGTTAAGAAAAGTCCCTTTCAAAATATTTTTGAAAGGGACTACTATTTAAATATTATACTTCTCTTTTCGCATTCTGAAAGCCAAACTTCCGCCTTCTAGTGTATTCACAACTGCCTCTTTTACGCTGTTATTATCAACTGATCCTAAACAATTTTTATTAATAGAACCTGTCCCTTCGTTTTCTTCCATAACACCTATTAACTCTGCGTCTCCAAAAACAGGTATATTTGCATTATGTGTTGCAAATATAAATTGCCGGTTTATCTTAAGTTCTCTTAAACCTTCAACAAGATTGTTGGCAATATAGGAATTATCTAAATTATCTTCAGGTTGGTCAACAATTAGAGGATCATTATTATCCAACATTAGGATATTTAAAATTGCTGTACATTGTTGTCCTTTTGATAACTTATTTAAGGATTTATAGTTTTCTTTTTCATTTGAAGAAACATTTAGTTGAATATCAATTATATTTGGTAAGTCTATAATTTCTAATTCCAAAAGTCTTTCTTTACTCATTCCCGCTAATATTTCCGCTTTACTATGTTGTAAACCATAGGATTTATATGCGTTATAAACAGCGTCTTTACCATTTTTAATGTGTTCAATAAAACTTGAGATATCAAAGTTATCAATCTCATTTAACCATTTTAGTCCTTGAGTACCGAGTCCTTTTTCTTGAGCCAAAAAATCAATTAATAGTTCTCTATTTCTCTTTGGATATATTTCGATTTTTACTTTTCCTTTTAGTTTTTTCTTGTTTATTTTTTTTACTACTTTTCTTAATGTATCGAGTTCATTATCCAAAATAGCATTTAGTTGTTCAAGAAGATTTGAACGTTCTTCTTCTAACTTTTCAATCTCTTTCTTTAGTTGAGAAAGTTCCTGTTCAAGAGGTTCGATAGTTGCTATCTCCTTTAAAGTGTTAGAATATTCTTTTGCAATATCTTCACCATTTATTCCATTTAGTTCACCTAATGATTTAATGGCTTTCTTTATTTGGTCTTCCACTTTTTGTTTCTCTACGCTCCATTTATTGCTTATAGATTGAATACTATGTAAAGTGGATATTTTTAAGTCTTCATATTGGGCATTAAAATGTTTCAATCGCTCATTAAAATTATCTATTTCCTGTTTTAATTCTTTAAAAATGCTACTATTTTTCGTTTTATTTATAAAATCATCGCTGAATGGAACTGCTACATTTTTTATTTGGAATGAGTGGTTATTAATGTTTTCTTTGGCTGCTGATATATACCCTTCTTCTGTCGTAATATCACCTTGAACTTGTAATTTTTGAGAAATACCAAGTTCTTCGAAGTTTTTCTGTTTTTCTTTTAAACTTGGTAGTTTGTTTATTTTAGAGGATAGTTCATCAAATCTCTCGTATTTTTCTAATAATAAAGTTGCATTTTTCCTTAAACTATTCTTCTTCTCTTCTTTAGACTGCACGATATTATTATCGTAGTCTAAAAAGCGATTTAGAATTTGCAATTTTGCATCTTCATCTTCTGTAATTTCGACTATTTCATTTTGACTGTATATCTCGATACTAGGAAGAATATCTTCAATTTTTAGTTTAGATTTTGTACCATCCATATTCATAATAACAGCAGGGCTATCAAATCTTTTTATAATTTTAAATTGCTTACCGAATTGTTTGTGAGACGTAACTATAAGTTCAACTCTCCCCCCTGCCCCTAAGTTAGCATCAACAATATTTTTAAATGTCTTCTTAGCGTCTTTTCCCTTAGGTTCTTGCTCTAATGCATATCTAATTAATTCAATTAGTGTTGATTTTCCTGTGCCTCGTCCTCCTATAATAGTATTGAGGTTTGGAGACAAATTAATCTCAAAATCGTCAAGATAGCCACCAAAAATATTTATTTGATCAATAGAGGAATGATGTATTTTATTTAAGTCAGAATTAAGTCTTACTCTTGCATCAGGATCTTTAAAGGCTAATTTAAAACAACTGAAATTTGGTTCCGACATTTTAACAAGACAACTTGCCGTTTCTGATAGGATATCTTCAGGTTTACTAACATCTTTTGCATTTATTAACGCAAACGGTGTATCTTTTTTATAGTTAGGATCTTTATTTTTTAGTATATTTATATATTTCTCTTCTACCTCATCACGTTTTGCAGGAATTTGTGCTGCTTTTAATAGACTTGATTGCCAAATAGGATATTGTTGAAGTTTTAAGACTCCATTGTCTTGTGTTACGTGGGCCGCATACCAAAATCCATTTAGTTCTTCTATTTTTTGTGCAATCTGACTAAAACTTAGTTTACTAGGTGATATTCCATCGTTAGTGTCGATTATTTCGAGTGAACCAAGATACCTTTCTAGTTGGATTTCATTTGTATTTTCATCGAAAAGACATACAATATGTACTTTTTCTGAAGTAGAAATTTCAAAGCCCGGAAAAACAACAATTCCCTTTTCCTGTAGGTATTCCCTTAGTGATTTTGATTTCTGAACATCACCGTGGTTAGCGAGTCCAACAACTTTAATTCCTGCTTGTAGACAGTTTTCATAAATTGCGTGATTGTATTCTTCTTCACTCAATGAATGTTTTTGTCCCCTATACTTAATATAATCATAAGGGTTGACCTGTAATGCACATTTGTAAAATTTTGCGTAACTGTTAGCCATATATAAATCCCCTCCCAAAGATTTATAAGTAAATTATAGCAATTTTTTTGTGACTATACATTTTGTATTTGGAATCTAAATGGATTTTCACCAAAAATTCTTCTTGATTTTTCGATTAAAGAAGTATGAGTGGGATTTGCTCACACTAAAATGGAAATAAGAATGAAATAAATAATAAGTGGTAGCCAGTACTCTACAACATCGAATGTTTGTCAAGTGCATTTTGTAGTAATGAGCCAGAAAAGGGCTTAAAGAAGTTTTGGGTTATCTATAAAATGTTAACTTTAGTGAACAAAGTGATAGAGGTTTGTGTTTCTTACCTAATTTTCACATATTAATTCAGTAGTTGAGATACAAGTTTATGATAAAATATTGCTATATGTAAGAAAGATGAACGATGGTAAAAAAGTAGGGGGTAAGTATGACATTAAAAGCAGACATCGATTTTCAGAAGGATTTGTTTGAGGCAGCCAATAAAATGCGTGGGAGTGTTGCTCCTGCTGATTATAAACACTATGTACTTCCGTTAATCTTTTTGCGCTATCTTTCTAATAAATACGAACAGCGTCGAAAAGAATTAGAGCAAATTGTAAAAGATCCAAGCAGCGATTGGTATACGGAAGATGCTGAAATGCAGCAAGTGATTATTTCTGACCCAGACCAATATAAGGCGGAAAACGTCTTTGTAGTACCAGAAGAAGCAAGTTGGTCTTATATTATGAAAAACGCCAAACAGCCGAATATTAAAGAAATTCTTGATAATGCGATGAAGCGTCTTGAAGAGGAGAATCCAGAATTAGAAGGTATGTTACCTCGTATTTATCAAGGCTCAAACTTACCGGCTGAAAATGTGGCAGGCTTAATAGAAATCTTTTCACGCGATGTATTTAGCGCTAATACTCATGAAAGTGTAGACATATTAGGGCGTACATATGAGTATTTTATTAGTTCTTTTGCTGCTTCTGAAGGTAACAGAGGCGGAGAATTTTTTACACCGTCAAGTATCGTTAAGTTGCTTGTTGCTATGCTTGAGCCGAAAAGTGGTATTGTTTTTGACCCTGCGTGCGGTAGTGGCGGGATGTTTATACAAAGTGAAGAATATGCTCCGAACAAACATGCACTTTCGTTTTATGGACAAGAAAATGTGGTAACGACAGTGCGTCTTGGAAAAATGAACGTTCTGTTACATGGGATCAATGCAGAAATTCGCTTAGGAGATTCACTTTTAAATGATCAGTTTCCTGATTTGAAGGCAGACTATATTATTGCTAACCCACCGTTTAACCAAAAAGATTGGGGAGCAGATCGTTTATCAAAGAATGACCCTCGTTTAATTGGGCCTGTTACAAACAGCAATGCGAACTATATGTGGATGCAACACTTCCTATATCATTTAAACGATACGGGTACAGCAGGGTTTGTGATGGCAAACGGAGCAATGACAACGAATGTCAAAGAGGAGAAGGAAGTTCGTCAAAAATTAGTTGACGAAGGATATATTGACTGTATTGTTCAATTACCTGAAAAACTGTTTTTTACAACAGGCATTCCATGTTGTTTATTCTTTTTAAGCAAAAACCGTGACGGTAAAAACGGTTACCGAGCAAGAAAGAATGAAATTTTGTTTATCGACGCTCGCAAAATGGGTACACTCGTTAGCCGTAAGCAAAAAGCGCTGTCTAAAGAGGAAATTGATAAAATCGCAGCCGTTTATCGTGCCTACAAATACGAAGGGGCAGAAGGATATGAAGATATTGTCGGGTTCTGTAAAGTTGCAACAATTGAAGAAGTACAAGCAAATGACTACAAATTAACACCGGGGATTTATGTTGGAACAGAAGTTACAGATGTAGATGATATACCATTTGAAGAGAAAATGGCTGAATTGACACAGCGTCTCTTAGAACTATTTGAAGAATCGAATCGCCTTCAAGAGAAGATTAAGCAAGACTTGGAGGAGTTACTGTGAGTAATTGGATTAAAGTGAGATTAGGAGATATTGTTGAACTAAAAAGAGAGTCATATCAACCCAAGCCAGATGAGATTCTACCTTATATTGGGCTAGAACATATAGGTCAGGGAACATTACGATTAATCAATGTTGGAAAATCAAATGAAGTAACGAGTACAAAAAGTTATTTCTCAAAAGGAGATATTTTATTCGGGAAATTACGTCCATATTTTCGCAAAGTAGTAAGGCCTAAATTTAATGGGGTATGTTCAACCGATATTCTTGTATTAACAAGTAAGAATCCTAGGAAGTTCAGTCAAACTTTCTTGTTTTATCTAATGGCTTCACAAGAGATGATTGATCTTGCTACTGCTTCTTCAAGTGGTACAAAAATGCCAAGGGCTGATTGGAAAGTACTTCAGAATCTAGAGGTGAGTATACCTGAAGATTTCGATGAACAGGAAAGAATAGGTAAGATACTAGAAGCAATAGACGATAAAATCGATATTAATACTCGGATGAACGAAACCCTCGAAGAAATGGCTATGACGCTCTACAAGCATTGGTTTGTTGATTTTGGACCGTTTCAAGATGGGGAATTTGTTGAGTCAGAATTAGGGATGATTCCAAAGGGATGGAGAGTAATTTCTTCTTATGATTTGGCAAATTATATTAATGGTAAGGCCTTTAAAACAAATCAACTGGTTGATAATGATGGTTTACCAGTAATTAAAATAGCAGAATTAAAGTCAGGTATTACCAACTCGACAAAGTTTTACAATGGAAATGTTGAACCAAAATATCTTCTTCAAAACGGAGATATCCTTTTTGCATGGTCAGCATCTTTGGGTGTCTTTATATGGGCGAAAGGTGAGGCTGTATTAAATCAACATATTTTTAATGTTAAACCTAACGGTACTTTATCAAAATCTATGATTTATTTTACTCTGAAAAATATTATTCAAGAATTTATAGAGATTGCTGCGAGTCGTGCAACAACAATGGGACATATTACAAAACAGCATTTGATAGATAAAAAAATTGCTTTGCCTCCAGATGAGTTGTTGGTTAAAGTGGACGAAAAGATGAGTAACTATTATCAAATGATACTGAGTAATATGTTAGAAGTGGAGAGATTAATTCAGATGAGAGATTATCTCCTCCCTCGCCTTTTATCAGGTGAAATTGATTTATCTCAAGCAGAAAAACAAGTAGAAGAAGTACTTTAAATTGGATATAAATTCGACTGGGAGGTGCAAGCAACATGACGAGACCTCTAGGTGAAACGGAATTTGAAGAAACGACGATTGAACGTTTAAAGAGATTAGGTTATGACTATCTTCATGCGCAGGAATTGTTTCAGCGTGGAGAGCGTAATAGTCTTCACGAAGTAGTTCTTTATGGTCGGTTGGAAGCCTTCTTAAAGAAGGCTTATCCGGCCATACCTGAACATGAAATAAAAGGACTTGCTCAAGTACTAACAGCGCCAGATGGTGTAAAATTGATTAACCGCAATATGCATTTTCACAAAATGTTGACGAAAGGCCTCGAATTCTCTTATGAGGTAAACGATGAAACATACACACCTCATGTTTTCCCGATCGATTGGGAACATCCAGAGAACAATGACTTTTTAGTGGTTAATCAATTGCCGATTGAAGGGCGCATGTCCCGTAGGCCAGATATCGTTATATATATTAACGGTTTACCACTGGTTGTATTTGAGTTAAAAAATCCAAACAACGAGCAAGCGACTGTTTATGATGCGTATACTCAAATTCAAAACTATACGTATGATATCTCACAATTATTTAACTACAACGCTTTTGTTGTCATTTCCGATAACGTGGAAACGAAGCATGGAATGCCGTTTGCCGATTACGATTTCTTTGCTTCATGGAAATCGATTGATGGACGAAATATTGATAACAACCGTGCCAATACGATGCGTACGCTGATTGAAGGATTATTCCCGAAAGATCGTCTACTAAATTATATTCGTAATTTCATTGTCTTTTTGGAGGAAGGTAGTAAAATTACGAAAGTTGGCGCGAAATATCATCAGTTTTTTGGTGTGAACTTCGCTGTTAATGAAGCGATACGTGCGACGCGGCCTGACGGAGACCGAAAAATCGGGGTTATGTATCATACAACGGGTTCGGGTAAATCGCTAAGTATGTTATTTTTCGCAGGAATTTTGTCTCGTCACCCAGAAATGGAAAATCCATCTATTGTTATTCAAGTAGATCGCAATGATTTAGATGAACAACTCTACGATACTTTTGTTCAGGCAGAATCATTTATTGGGAAGGTAAAACGTGCAAAGAATGTTGAAGAATTGCGTACATATCTCAGAGCAGAGGCAACTCCCGTTATATTCTCTACGATTGAAAAATTCCGTAAGAAAGAAGGAGAAACTAAGCACCCAGTTTTATCCGAAAGACGAAACATTGTTGTGATTGCTGATGAAGCACATCGCACCCAAGCCGGTTTTGCAGGTGGATTTGCTGCTCAATTGCGTTATGCTTTGCCGAACGCTTCCCATATTGGATTTACAGGAACTCCAGTCGATTTTGTTGATAACAATACGGAGGAGATTTTTGGACATATTATCCATCGTTACGATATGGCTCAGGCAGTGGCAGATAAAGCGACATTACCAATCTACTATGAAAGTCGCTTAATCCCGCTTGATTTATCGGCTGACGACATTGATGAAAAATACAAGGAAATTATCGTAGAGGCTGGTGGAGACGATGAAGAGTCAGAGAACTATAAAAGAAAATGGGCCGCTCTGGAAAAAGTCGTCGGTACTCCAAAACGGCTCCGTCGTTTAGCCAAAGATATCGTATCACATTTTAACCAAGTCGCCAATCCGTTTCAAAAAGCAATGATTGTCTGTATGAGCCGGCGAATTGCGGTAGATTTGTATAATTATCTAAGAGAGATTCCAGAATGCCCTCCTGTTGAAGTGATAATGACAGGAGATGTATCAAAGGATCCTAAAGAGTGGCGCGAAGTTCAGCCGGGAAGCAAATATGCGCATATTAAATCGAAAAAAGAACAAGAAGAAGTGAAAGCCAAACTTCGTGATCCAGAAGATCCTTTGAAATTTGTCATTGTCGTTGATATGTGGTTAACAGGAATGGACGCCAAACCGCTTTCTTATCTTTATATCGATAAGCCAATGAAGGGACACAACCTGATGCAGGCCATTGCCCGTGTAAACCGTGTGTTTCCGGGAAAAGAAGGCGGAGTAGTCGTTGATTATATTGGAATTGCTACTTTACTGAAAGAAGCAACTCATAAATATACGCAAAGTGGCGGCACGGGAAGTCCTACTTATGATATTTCAGAGGCCGTTAATATCTTCATGGATCATCTGAAGGCAGTAAGAGGATTTATTCCAAGCGAGATTGATGTGCAAAACTGGCGCACAAAACCAAAAATAGAACGAGAGGACTTCATTGCTGACCTTGTTAATGTCCTTTTAAATAGTGATCCGGAAGAATATATTCAAACAGCCACCAAACTAGAAAAATCGTATCAGTTGGTGAAACATCAACCGGAAGTACTTGAACTTGCAGATGAAGTTATGCTCTATTTAATGATGAAAGCACAACTTCGCAAACATTTGCGGCCACCAATTGAAAAACCGAGTGAAAATAAAACATTAGAAGAGCGATTATCAGAACTCATTGATAACAGTCTGTTAGCAAAAGAAACCGTTGACATTTTCCAAATAGCAGGAATTGAACGCCCAGATATCAGCATATTGGACGATGCGTTCTTGGCAGATTTAACAAAAAAAGAGCATGTAGACTTGCGTTTAAAGTTGCTGAAAAAACTTTTAGAGGATCAAATCAAAGTGACATTTAGCCAAGGAAGCCCACAGTCAAAGGCGTTAAGCGAACTTCTAGAGAAAACGTTAAGGGATTATCATAATCGGGTTATTCAGGCTGCCGATGTGGTCAGGGTTATGATTAAAATGCGCAAAGAAATGGAAGAAGAAATACGCAAGCGACACGACTTAGGATTGTCAGAGGAAGAAATTGAATTTTACAAAGCGATCACTGCTATGGAGCAGGAAGCGTTCTCAAACGAGTTTCTTGCTAGTTTAATCCATAAGGTGGTTAAAGCCTTAAAGAAACAATTAGCCGTAGACTGGACAAGTCCTCACCGTCGAGATGTCTACGCTAAAGTGAAATTAGCCGTCAAGCAAGTGCTCATGAAAGAGAAAATTACGGGGCAACAATTACAATTCTTAACAAATAAATTCATGGAACAAGCCGAACAACAATATAAAGACTGGCCAATGAATGCGTAACAACTAGAACAGATGTCTCTTATAGGGGCATCTGTTTTTGTATCCTTTTTCTAAAAAATTGTTGCTTTTGAGCAAAAACTTAAATAATTATTAAGTATATTAAAAAATTTTTGCGTTTTTTTACAAATATGATATAATAAACAAAACAGGGTGTATTACAAAACGTCATATAGCATTTCTTCAAAACACGAATTAAAGCAGTCTCCCCTGAGAAAGAGATAAGGAGGAGATAGCGATGGAACAAACTATTAAGTTAAAAAATGTTACTTTGTTAAAGGAAATTTTAAGAAACGAGGGTTATGACAAAATTATTTTTTGGAAAGACGGGTCATGGGATCTCGTAAGCACTAGTTATCGTGGTGAGACAAGTGGAGAACAACCACTGTTTTCAATTCAAAGTGTTCATAATTACAATCTTACGTGGCGTCAAATCAATGAACTTGTCGCAAAGATTAAATGGAGACTTAATAACCCTAAAGAGTATTGGCACTTTTATGAGTAAATTACAAAAACACCCCAGTAAATGAAGATTACGCTTCATTCACTGGGGGTTTTCTATTTTACCCATAAATCACTTACTGCTTTCATCTTGTCCTCATCAGTTGGAGCAGAGTAACGCAGCACCATATCGGCTGAGGAGTGGCCGCTAAGGGCTTGAATAATGCTAATATCCTCGCCATTTCTTACCAGTCTGGTAATAAAAGTATGACGAAGGGCATGAACATTAACCCCGTATTTTTGGAATATGTGTTGAACAGTTCGAGGAGAAATTCGCTTATTTCTGTTTGATAAGAAAAGAGCAGAATTATCATCAGTGAGATGTTCTAGGTATTTTGTAATTGCTCGCCGGGTTTCAGAGTTTAATGGAATCTTCCGTTCTTTCGCTCCTTTTTCTTTTCTAATAATTACTTCTCCTTTGCGTTCGGATATGACAACATCCGTTTTTTCTAAAGCAACTAATTCGCTGAGTCTTATACCAGTATTAATGAGTAGTTGTGCGATGGCCATATCTCTAAGGTTTCCTGTTCGATCAATTTCTCGAAGTAGGCGATTAACCTCATTTCTTTCGAGAGCCTTCGGTGCCTCATGCAATATGTTTCTCGGCTTTACGACAGAGATGTCTTCAATAGTTTGTTCTTTGTTCGCCCAAATGCTGAATTTTTTTATAGCATTCCAAATTTTATTAATCGTAGCCGCACTTTTTCCTCGACTAGCCAAAAAATCAATGTACTGTTGAACGTCCATGCGTGAGTAATGTTGTAAATCTGTTCCGGCACCTTCTAACCACTTTGAAAACTGTTCTAAAGCATGACAATATGTTTTAATGGTCTCTTTTGACTTTCCTCTCAATGCTTCTTGGGCAAACTGCTGTATCATGTTTCACTCTCCTAGAAAAATTAGGATAAATAATTCTACGACAAAATTTTCTTTTGTTAATGGCTAAATAAAGAGCATAAAACCATGAAAAATGAGTCTAGAATAGCGTAGAATGCTAATTCTATGCCAAAAATCTACGCAATTCTCATCTCCTTTCTTTAGTAAAGTTATACTTTATGTACTTTATAATTCGGCATTCACAAATGATTCCTTTGAAAAAACTATTTTTGACAAATATATTATGAAATATCTATATTACATATTGACTGACAATTCTAACTTCTATTAAAATCAAAACACAGTCCAATGATATGGCAAAATATCTTTTGCTGGGCCAACTTTTAAAATAGAAAGGAGAGTTCTCATAACACAATTAAAAACATGTAATTAAAAGACTGATCATAGCATTATAACTCTCCCTTTTTAAGAAAAAGGGGGAATGTCGTATGTTAAAAGGAACATTGGCAAAAGTGAAACTTAGTCTTGATTCACAGTGTTTTCAGCAAAAGCCTGAAAAATGGGAAACAGCGATTATTTCTAGTCGTATTGCTAGTTTGCCGACAGAAATAACAATGCAAGAATTTGCGCAGGCTGTTGTCTTTCCAAACGGTAGAAGTTTTGCACCTGCGGTTTTTAAAGACGGGATTAGAAAAAATGCTTATTGGGTCAGCCAACAGGTTTTTGCGCTTGATATTGACGAAGGTTTGTCGGTTGCTGATGCTATAAACAGATGTGAGCGATACGATATCATGCCAAACTTTGTTTATACAACATTCCGCTCTACTCCGGAACATGAAAAATTTAGAATGGTGTTCTTGGTAAATGAAGAAATTTACGACATCCGAGTGAGAGAGTTGGTACAACGTTCGTTAATGACACTTTTTCCAGAGGCAGATGTCCAAGCAAAGGATGCTTCAAGACTGTTGTTTGGAGGCAAGGAACTGGTCTATGAAGCATATGACAACGTCATAAGCGTTCCAGACTTATTAAATGCTGTTATATTGCACATAAAAGCAGGTTCTAATCCATCACGTGATATGGAACGTTTCTGTCGAAATGTTGGCATTGATTTAATCAACGGTTACCCGAATTATAAGTTGATTGATGAGAATGATGAAATAGCATCAGAAGATAACTTGTTTATTTCAATGACTAAAAAGCGCACCAATCCTATTATATTTAATAGGGAACGCCCGAAAATTAGTCATGGTTCCTATATGATTAAGTTTTCTAAAGAAAATACCGAGGAGTACCATAGAAAAGACGAAGGGGAATTGCTTAAAGATCATGGTTTTAAGATTGATAAGTTGAAAGAAAGTTTTACGCAAATTAGAGACTTTCCATTTGAGAAACTAGAAGAGAACTGTAAACTTTATCGCCAGTCCATATGTGGAGAGTATTGGTTATATCACAACGAGATGTTTGGAGTTATGACTAACTTGTTGAGAGTAAAAGGTGGTAAAACGAAAGTCGAACAGATCCTCAACAGCAGACCAGAATACGCACAAAAGAAAACGGAATGGAAGGTCATGATTAATCAAATACAGAAGTCGAATTATGCTCCAAGCCGATGTGATTCATACTGTCCTTTTGCTAAGGAGTGTGAACATGCCCTCAACATGATTGAACAAGGGAAATTGTTTAGAGGCAGAATTCAAATGACTCAAAAACCGAATTTTCAACCTTTGGAGGATGCGGAAAAGAAACTGAAGCAGTATTTTCACGAAGCGCTCAATTCTGAAGAAAATGGCGTATTTGTGATTAAAGCACCGACAGGAATTGGGAAAACTCAGTTGTACGTTAATTCGGCTCAAACTCATACGTTCACAATTGCATTACCTACCCATCGATTGAAGGAAGAAGTTTCACAGCGATTAAATCATTTAGGCTGCAAGCATGTAAAAGTGCCGCAACTGCCGGACCTAGATATTGAATTTGCTGAGAAAATTGAACGTCTATACAATAACGGAGCATATAAAGCAGTGAATGCTTTCTTAAAGAAAATGGCTCGGCAAAATGAAAAAATTCAAGAGTATCTTCTGGAACTTGAAAACGTTTATAAAGCCCGAAACCAAATTATTTTGACTACTCATCAACGGATTTTATTTACAAAAGAGGATACGAACGACACATTAGTCATTGATGAAGATATCATACCAAGTCTGTTGGCGGTTTCAAAAATGAGTGTTTCAGATTTTACGCTTGTGTGCTCCAAGTTAATGCAAAGTGAAGAAAATAGAGCCGCTATCTTTACGATTCAAAACATGGTCTTAAATGCACCGACCGACCTCGTTCAAGAGAGAGCAGCCTACTTGCTGCCGAATGCCAACGAGGTAGAAAAGATTATTGTAGAAGACAGCGCTATAAAATCAGACATTTTGGGCTTCTTAAATTGCTCATATTTTGTAAAAACAAAAGGTCCAAATGGAAATGAGTTCATCTACTTCATTCAGCGTCATCAGTTGCCTAAAAAGAAAGTCATTATACTCAGCGCTACGATCAGCCAACCGATTGCAAAAATGTTGTTCGGTTCGCAAGTCAGATATTATGATGTTGGATTAACAGAATCAAAAGGAGAAATTGTACAAATTCCCATCAAAAGTTTTAGCCGCTACGCGATAAAAGAAAACCAAGAACTCTTGGACTTGGCAAAAAAGTTAATAGACATGTACAATCCTAACAGCGCTATCATTACCTATAAAGGATTTATGGAGCAAGATGAAACCATTCCTACGTTTGGTAATACGGAAGGAATCGATTCACTCAAAGGACAGAACATTACGGTGTTAGGAACGCCTCATGTTAATCCAATCACATATTTGCTCTATTCAGCCGTACTAGGGTATAAACTTGGATTAAATGACAGCAAAATGGAGTATCAACCCGTTCAGCGCAATGGATTTAGATTTTTCTTCAATACGTATGGAAGTAACGAAATATTGCAAGAAATCCAATTTTACTTGATAGAAAGTCAGTTGATTCAAGCCATTGGCAGAGCGCGAATACTTAGAGAAGATGCAAAAGTATTAGTTTTAAGCAATCTTCCGGTACAAGGTGCTCGGTTTATCCATTTATCTCAACGAGACATACAAAATTTATTGCATTCCTAAGTTTTAGAAAAAATGGAGTTACTGGTTGGCACGGAGGCCACTTTCAAATAATATTACGTTACATATTACTATTCATCATACATAACCACTTCACCTGCTTAAAGTTTTAACTACGAAACACTGCGTATTCCACTTCATACAGCACCATTTAGCACTACTACACAAACTGTCTCCTTAAATTGCAAATCCGCTTACATATTTTATCCCTTTGTATTTTAAACATTCATATTGATTATCGTTTATTAATAATGAATATGAACATTCATAATGATTAGTATTGATTAGATTAAATAGTATTCATTCTAAGTGATTAATAACAAAGCATAATCATTATTTACAATAAAATTTTTTCGTGAAGAAGATGAAAAAAATGATTTTTTTCATGTATGTGTCTCATACATAGGTAAATTAGTCTGAAGAAATAAGATAAAAAACGAATAAATTAGGAGAAAATAGATTTATAGCAGCATAAAATCATTTTGGCTTTAAAACGGCTCATATTGCCTAAAATGGTGAATTTCTCACTACTTGTAACAATTGATGAGAGAACGGAATTAGACACACGTTCACACAGTTGGCACGTAAAATTATTAGATTAACTTCTTAAACAGTTTACATTTTTGGCTTAAAAAACAAGGAAATCCCCCCTCCTATTTTGAATCAGATGAGTTAAAAGGGGGGATTTTTATGGTTAAAATTTTGCTTGAGTATAATTTGCTTATATTTCAATGTTGTTTTAAATATACCGTGTTCAAATTCACAAACATTGATAAAACGTATTATGCCGCTGTGGTGGAAATGTCTAATCGTGGGGGAGAATTTGAAATCATTCAGAGCAAAGTGCTGGATCGTTTGTCTGATGCAAAAAAATATTTGCTGGAGTTAAACGAATTCAACTTTCGAACGGATGATATTGATGAATTGAACGAGTTTATTCATTTTTTAGAGGAATAGAGTTTTCGATAAAAGCAATTCAAATGATGCAGCCGATTCTGGGCTGCTTTTTTGTTTAGATAAAAAAAGGAATGTATGTTCGGTGTCTAATTATAAATGTGTAAAATAATTAACAAATGAAAGGATTGAGCGTACTCATGTCAAATAAGGACAAACAACATGGATTAAGGGAAACAAGTTTTATTAAGTTTAGACATGATGATTATATGATTATCATTGCTAGGCATAGCCGCTTCGCTTGGATACAGCATACAGACAGTAAGTACATGTACTTTATGTACATCACACGTTTACAAAAACGTTTAATTGGAGACAACACATCCGAAGTCGCAGAATTTAACATTTTATGCTTTTTCGGTATGTATAACAGTTTTAGTCATTTAATTCAAAACGTGCAGCCGATTCTATCCGAATATATTTTAGACTCAAAAAAGATAGTGGAGATAGTGATGTTATGCGAAGAGTTGTATGACAATGATGAAGATCATGTAGATGGAGAAGGAATGCGATAAAACAGCAAGGAGATAATCCTTGTTGTTTTGTATTTAATTAACATAAATGGAATAGTATTATAAATTAGGTCCTGTTTTTTGATTTTGATCGAGATATAATCATGTTAAACGCAAGAGGAATCGTGGGAGAGTGCTTAGTATGGAAAGAATTTTGCCAAAAAAGCAGGAGAGGTTCGTCTTTTATATGTATAACTTTGTTTTGAGGATATTTTTAATCTTTCTCGCTGCTAAATTGTGTCAAAAATATTTTCCATATGGTTTTTGGCTATATGCATCTATTGCATATCTTAGTATGACAGGTGGCGCTTTTATTTATAGGCGAATGTATATTCCAACATACCAGATGCTTGTTATACAAGATGGGAAAGAGAAAATACCAGTAATCTTCGTTTATTGTATGCTCACATTGATCATGATTGTTTGTATATTTGGTGGACTGATTTTATTTTTTCAACAAAAGGATATTTTTACGGTCATTTTTGTGCCCTTTTTCTTTTTTATGGGAGCGTTGATTTGGGAGATAACGATTAGCCGGATGATTACTCTTTTGGGCAGAACATGAGTGAAAAATCTTAATATTGCTACTAAAATACCATTACATTAAAATGGTTATTTAGTATAATTTAGTTATATTTATCCTTAATTTACCTTATCAGTAAAAAAGGGGTGCCAATAGTGGAGCAACTAGAATCAATAAGATGGATACTAACGTTAGGGGCAATTGTACTGCTCATTTTATCTCTTGTTTTTCTAAAAAGAGGCAAAAAAATGTCTAGGCGTTATGGAAATAGGCATATGAGTGGGATGAACAAAGCCAACCTACGAGTGACAATGCCGGTTAAGTTTTCTGAAGACAGCATTATAAAGGCAGCGCATGTTATAAAGAGTTTGCCTAACTGCTATCTTGCTTTTGATACAAACATTTTGCTTGATTACCCATACGTGCTTGTCAATTTGGGGGAAGATGCCAACATTTTAATTAGTGAGCAAGTTCGGAGGGAATTAGATAAGATAAAAGATAGTGATTCAGAAGCGAGCGATGCTGCTAGAATTGCTCTAAAAACCATTTCTAATCTTCATAAAGACAACAGACTTGAAATTGTCCAAGTGGATAAAAAGAAAGTGGAGGAATTAGGGCTTGATCCTAATTCGGGAGACGATTTGATTATCGGTTCCTATCTTGAAAGAGTAAAAGATGGAAGACAAGTTGTTTTTATTACGAATGACAATAATGCTAGAACAACTGCTAGAACAACAAAATTGAAAGTGCTAGAACTTGATTGGGAAGAAAAACTATTGAGAGAAAACAAAAAACTGAAAACGAAAACCACAGTATATCGTCCCGGATATGCTTATAAACTTTTTGCGATTATTTCGTTCTCTTTGTGTGCTGGATTTTTCAATGGGATGATACACATAGAGGACAAGATGAAACAAGAAGTCCAACCAGTAATGGCCACCTCTTCTGGAAAAGGAGGACCAGCATATGTAAAAGGAGATTATCCTTATGTCATCAAGAATGAGTACGGAAACTCGTTTCAAGGAAAAAAAGCAGGGGATTGGGGCGCAAGCGCGATTGTAGATATTCGTTATTCTGACTCATTTTTTGCACGTACTCTCGGAAATTACAAAGTGACACTTGGGGTTTGGAATACAAAACAAGTTGAGGAAAAAACAAATAAGTTGACATATTTGATTGTCTTGAAAAATGGAAAGCAATATGAGCCGCAGTCAACAAACTTTTTTAATTATGATAAGAAGCAAGGAATTGAAATTCCTAGCGTTAACAGCCGTGTTAAGTTTGAAAACGTTAACGGATATGACAGCGTTGGTTTCAATATAGAGAAAACTGAATTGAAAGATTTAGAGAATGCTGAACTTCGTTTAGTACATAAAGTGACGAAAGAAGTCATCCAAACATTGCCGTTGAAAGTCTTGAAAAAATAATGGAAAGGACAGATACAGATGTCATTTTCGGACTGGTTATCATTGGCTTGGCACATCTTATACCCAAGTGTTGTGATTTTTGTTGTTTTGTTTTCCTTATGGAGAATTACCGCATTTTTGATGAATGGTTTTAATCGCTTAGTCCAAAAAATTGATGGTACTGATCTAGCAAGTGGAAGTAATCTGACAGGTAGATATAATACTAAACGATATCATGTATTTTCAAAAACAGACAAGTACGATGGATTAGATGAACTAATGGATGATATGGATAGAAAGTTTCAAGAAGATAGTTTGCGATTTAGCGAGGAAAGTTTAAGGGAAAGTATGCGGTTTCAAGAAGAGTCGCTGCGTTCGTTTAACGAAGATTCTATGCGCTTTAACGATCATCATGACCACCATAACCATCATCAGTGGTAGTCATGCTTTAGGAAAAATCACGCATTTTTTGCACCAAAGAGGTGAGTATCCTAGAAATGTCCGTGATAAAAGTTGTGCAAACAGCATTAAGATGGCTTTTCCCATTTTCAAATAAACATGAAATAGAAATTGTTGACCAGTTTCATGAACATTGCGCTGATGAGCGTATGCCAATCACAGTTGAAGACGTTAAATGGTATGTAGAGCAAGTCGAAAAAAAAGATCCGCACGCATTAAAAGGCATTAAATCAATCATCTTGTGCAATATGGAGCCTCAATTTCATCCGAATATTCGAGGAAGTTATACTCCTACAAAAAAAGGGGCAATTATTCGATTGTATGGAATGGCGTATTGTTCTAATGTTGATAAATATACGCTCGATTTTAATAATAGAGAAGAAATAAAATTAGGGTTCACACCTGTGCAAGCGAGAGACCTCATGCTTTCAACTTTAGGACATGAAATTGGCCATAATGTAGAATACAGAAGATCAGGCCGATTGTTTGGCGACGATGTTGAAAAGTTTTGCGATCAATACGCAGATGAATTGAATATTGTTGTAGACCCTGAGCGTAGTGGGCAAGGGAAAGTGGTTTACGTTGACGATATCCTCCTATCGCGAGTTTAGTAACGATTTTGGAAAAGAATGCTTAGAAGGAGTGACTCCATGTGAATATGATAAAGCGTGTAGCCGCCATTATTGTCACCTTATCTTTGTGTTTTACATTATTCGTAATGAATGGCTCAGCCCAATCCAAATTTAAAGACATTCCTAACAACTATTGGGCGAAGAAAGAAATTGAAGAACTAGTATCCAAAGGGATTATCAATGGATATCCAGATGGCACTTTTAAACCTAACCAATATGTTACGAGAGCACAAGCCGCCGTTATCGTTGGTAAAGCGATGCAAATCAACACGAAATACCGCCCAAATCCGGGATTCATAGATGTCAAATCGAAAGATGCTGCTTATCCATATATTGCGGCTTTAGTGGAACGTGGGATTTTTTCGAAAGGAAAGAAGTTTAATCCTAATAACTCATTAACACGGGAACAGTTGGCAAAGATTTTAGTAGAAGCATTTGCTTTACAAGGTACAACAAAAACAGAGTTTAAGGATGTTCCGAAAAATCACTGGGCATATAAATATATCAATACGCTAGTAGCAACAGGAATTACAACAGGCAAAACATCTGACAAATTTGACCCGACTGGAAAAGTAACAAGAGCGCAAATGGCGGTGTTTGTAAAACGAGCATTAGATTACCAAGAAAAACAAATTGCTAATCTAAATCCTTTTGTGAAAGAAGTAGTATCTTTGGTTAATAAAGAACGTGCAAAAGAAAAACGTCCTCCATTAAAGTTAGCGTTAGATGTAACGAGAGTTGCTCAATTGAAAGCCGAAGACATGAGAGATAACGATTATTTTGCTCATGTTTCTCCGAAATATGGAGATCCACGAGATATGTTAAGTAAATTTAATGTATACTATCAGTACGCTGGCGAAAATATTGCAGGTGGTCAAAGGACCCCAGAAGAAGTAATGACTGATTGGATGAACAGTCCGGGGCATCGGAGTAATATTTTAGACCCAGTTTATACAGAGATAGGTGTTGGAGTTGTTGAAATAGGAAGTATAGGAGAGGGGCAATCGGTATATTATTGGGTGCAAATGTTTGTAGCAAGATAATTATTCGCAATCTCCTATTCTTTATGTTCTTCACACGGGGCTTTGGCTCCGTGTTTTTGTTTTGCATATAACAACCGATAAAAAGCAGGATTGGGATCTTCAAAGTCTAAATGATGCTCAGTAAGCGAAATAGCGTAAGACAAAGGAGGAATTCTCATGTCAGCACTGCATTCACTGATTACATGGGCAGAAAAGGCTTCAGACGTTTGTTTGCTGCTGTTTGTTTTTATACTTATAGTTGCACTTGCTGATTTATTTATTAATCTTTGTTTTAAAAATTTGTCTAAAACGGAGGTTTACAGATACGTGAAGTATGTTATTGGGATTTTAATTTTATTATCGATTTTTTGCATAGTTATTTATTCTTTTTTAATGATTTGAGCAGAAGGAAAACGATAGAAGTGGAATTAAGTGTCTTATTAGTTTAATTACTTTGATCATTTTGTATTACATTCGAGATTTACTGAAATGACACACGAATTAAGGTAGAGAACAGTGGGCTTTTTAAGGCTTAACTGTTCTTTATTTTATTCATGAGGATATGATATAAGACTTTTGTGATAAATACAGGTAATTTTCTATGAATATGTAAACATATAAAGTAAGAGATGAGTTATTAAGAGGGGAGGGAACGGACAATGAAATACACAGTAGAAGAATTAATCGAAATTAATTTTCTGTACAAAAATTCTGCATTGAAAAGTGTTGTAGAGATTGAGCCGTACAAAAAGGTATCTTTGGTACTTAAAACAGTAGAAGGAACAGTTTTGCACTGGGTCTTGCCGTATTTTGAATACATACAGATTAGTAAGAATTTTTACATAGAGGAAATTCCGATGTTAATTGATTTATTTAAACAAGATATCATTTATGAAATCATAAAAATTCCAAAGTATAACTACTACAAATTAAATTTTCGGGAAATTAAAAGGGACTATATATTGCAGGAAAAAGTGTTTCGTTACGTCATGAGTAATTATTTAATGGAAACGAACCGTAATTAACAATAAGTGGTTCAGGCAGAGAGCGAAGACCAGAGCCGTTTGCGTTGAATTTAATGAACTTTATAAAATAAATTCCACTAATAAATGAAATGCATATCTATAACACAGAAGTTCTTCCTTTACATATGGAGAGATTTCAAGAGTTTATTGTAATGTATAATTTCCAACCTAAACACTAAATACACTTTGATAAACAGTAGCAGTTCATCGTAACCAATAATTGTGATGAACTGCCTTTTTGTTTGTAAGAAAAGATTGAGTGTAAGTTCTCGCTACTTACTAATTGTTTAAAATGTTCTTTATTAGGAAAATTTAGTAATAAAAAGCATGCGGAGGAGTATGTATGAGGATACTCTCTAAAATTTCTTTTTATGTTTCAGTGATTTCTAGTGTAGTTCTTTTATCAGCAATTGTGTTGGATTTAGCAATTAATAAACAAAGATTGTTTAATGCTAAGGAGTATTTACAATGTTTTTTATTAATTCTGATTGCAATTACAATGAAGTTTATAATAATTCCCTATTATGAAAGGAAGAAGGGGACAAGGGATGTCTAGTGATTTTCATCTCAGTTAACGGTGCTTATTAGTTATGTAATTTGTCTTAACAACTTCAGATAATAGTCAACAAATAGCGATTGTTAGCAATTATTCACAATCATTTTAATTGTTGTAATGATTATTTTATTATTCGTGGAAGTAGTTGATGGAATTTTTTAACAAGAAAAAGCGAAGAAATAAATCAAGAAGAGGTTGTTTAACGGAAGATTGAAAACGGGGCAATCGCTCCGTTTTTAATTTTTTATAGGCGTTGTCTTTTGCAAAAAGGACAAAATAAGATATGTGTTGAATGTAATAATATATAGTAAATACTACAAAATTTCGATATGTTATACATAAAG
The DNA here is from genome assembly GCF_003259935.1 of Paranoxybacillus vitaminiphilus. Taxonomy (GTDB): domain Bacteria; phylum Bacillota; class Bacilli; order Bacillales; family Anoxybacillaceae; genus Paranoxybacillus; species Paranoxybacillus vitaminiphilus. The sequence goes on from NZ_QLMH01000021.1 coordinate 22,118, forward strand.
TAAGTTCTACTGTTATAATCGTATTTACGGAGGTGACGATATTGAATGAAATAGAACTAAAAAAATTATTGGATGAGTTTAGAAGCCTCCCCTCCGAAAATGAATGGGTAGAGTTTAAAGAAGCCAAGAGTAATTTCCATTTTGATGATTTAGGTGAATACTTTTCAGCGTTGAGCAATGAGGCTAACTTAAAAAATCAGCCTTATGGGTGGCTTATTTTTGGAGTAAAAGATAAAAATAAAGAAATTGTTGGAACACAATACAGAGAAAATAGAGCAGATTTAGATCGCCTTAAATATGAGATATCAAGGCATACAAACGATGGATTATCGTTTGTTGAGATTTATGAACTTTTTTATCCAGAGGGCAGGGTGATTATGTTTCAGATTCCTGCTGCGCCAAAAGGAATGCCAACATCTTGGAAAGGTCATTATTTTGGCCGAAATGGTGAGTCGAAAGGTCCACTCAGCATACAAGAAATCGAAAGTATTCGCAATCAACGTATGAAAGAAGATTGGTCGGCTGGGATTTGCCCCGGTGCTACGATTGACGACTTAGATAAAACCGCCATTGAGAAGGCAAGAGAAGAGTATAAAAAGAAGAATCCGCGTTTAGCCGAAGATGTCGATAAATGGGATGATATAACGTTTCTGAATAAAGCAAGGGTAACGATTAACGGACAAATTACAAGAGCAGCCATTATATTGCTTGGTAAACCTGAATCCGAACATTTTTTGGCGCCGGCTGTTGCAAAAATGACATGGATTTTGAAAGACGAACATAATATTGAGAGGGACTATGAGCATTTTGGACCGCCATTTATTTTAAACACAAATGAACTTTTTGCAAAAATCCGCAATTTAAAATATCGCTATATGCCGGACCAAAGTTTGTTCCCTATTGAAGTGAATCAGTATGATCCTTATGTCATTCGTGAAGCGTTGCATAACTGTATTGCTCATCAAGATTACACTCTTCAAGGACGAATTAATGTTGTTGAAAAACCAGAGGAATTAATTTTTACAAATCTTGGTGAGTTTATTCCTAAAACGATTGAGAATGTGATTGAACGTGATGCACCTCAAGAATATTATCGAAATCGCTTTTTAGCCGAAGCAATGGTCAATCTGAATATGATTGATACAATTGGTTCGGGAATTAAGAAAATGTTTTTAGAGCAACGAAAAAGATTCTTTCCAATGCCAGATTATGATTTAAGTGAGCCAAATAAAGTTAAGGTAACTATTTACGGCAAAATACTGGATTACAACTATACTCGCATGCTGATCAATCATACAGATCTGGATCTCAGCGTAGTGATTGCATTAGATAAGGTACAAAAAAAGCAGCGCATCACACAAGAAGAAGCAAAGAAATTAAGGGCATTAAAATTAGTGGAAGGCAGATATCCAAACCTATATGTTTCCGCTAAAATTGCTGAACTTACAGGAGATAAGACTACTTATATTAAAAACAGGGCTTTTAACAAAGAGCATTATAAGCAGATGATTATTTCGTTTTTGCGTCAGTATAAAGTGGCAAGTAGGAAAGATATTGATGATTTGTTGCTAGATAAACTATCTGATGCTCTTGATGAGAAGCAGAAAAGAAAGTACATCGGCAATTTGCTTCAAGAAATGTCTAAAAAGGATAAAACCATTGTCAATCAAGGATCTACCCGCTATCCGAAATGGGTATTAACTAATTAGTTAAACTTAGTTTTAAATTAGTTATAGGTTTAGTTAATAAAATTAGTTATAAAAACCGCTCGAATATTGTTTTTACGCGATTTTTCCATTAACTAATTATTAACTAATTATTAACTAATTAGTTATAGGAATAGTTATTGTTAGTTATAGGATTTAGTTAAAGACATCGGTTCAATTTAAACCGGTGTCTTTTTAATATTTACCAAAGAGTTTAAAACATATTCTAGAATTTGGAGGTTTTTGTCTGAATATGTTGAATCTTTATTTGTAAAGAAGTAATCACCTATAAAGAGGCTAAAGGTAGAATTTCTTTATTCAACTTAGCCTTTGACAGAAACAAAAGTTGACACAATGAAGCCCTAGGAGGAGAAAAAATCCGGGAGGCTAAAATGTGGAAAAATTTAGTTATGTCTGTTATAAATTTTGTTAGAAATTTTAAAGATACCTCTACACTTAAATATTTTAAGAAGAAAGTTGAAATGGGGGATATAATGCAGCACATTTTTAAAAAATTAGAAGAAGATAAAGCAATAAAAAAAGTGATATATATGCTTATGGCCATGGGATATGCATATTACGAGGTTAGACAGATTAGAGAAATTTTTAAAAAGGACAGTTTTAGGGAGATTGCTAAACCTGCAATTAAAAGGATTAGTTATGAAATGAAGGTAAATATGATTACTGAACAAGAAATTGCAGAATTTATCTATAGAGAAGAACCTTACTTAGGTTATCTTTACTTTGAAGCAGGTTACGATATATCAATTTTAATTATTATGTTTATCTATCGGAATGGTTTGAACCTATTAGATATTTTTTTAATACCACTGTAACAAATTCCTATTAATGCTGATAAACGATATCGTATTACGAAAATCGAAAACAATTATGAAGTAAATCATCAGGGGCTATATTTCGAAGATTTTTATTATTATTACAGTCCTCTATTTTTTGTAAAACGAAATGCAAAAAATCCTCCTCCATTGATTGAATCCCTAGTTAATCTTGAAAAAAAGGGGAATGATTTATGGCTCAGATTAGATAACTCATTGCGTATAAAAAAGGAGGACTATTCTCCCTTTTACCGCGAATTTTTTGAAATTTATCAGGGAAGAGAAATCAATTTAAACGACATTCAATTTCCTTTTAAGAAAGGTGAATTTGAACCCTTCTGTGTTTATAATCCTAAGACTATGAAAAAAATCCAATTTAAAATTTCGCATAGGAAGGATTCAGAAAAATGGATTGAGGCTGAAGAGTTATGGCCAATTAAGGAAGATAAAAAACAAGACTGGTACTTAACTCGCTATTTTCATTCCATTTATGATGACCAAAATCACATTTTTGTTCATGTGGATGGTTCATTTAATTTTTATACGCAAGAGCAATATAAGGTTAGAATTAATCAAAATATCAATGCACATGCGAGGTTCCATGAAAAAATGTGGCTTGTAGAAGGAGAAATTAGTATTGTTGATTGGGGAAAACTCCTGTTAAATTTTTTTGATGATCCGGACCTTATTCTTGATGCTCTTAAAGGAAATTTAGTAGAAGAAGTCTTTGAAGATTATAAATAATAGTTATAAAAGGTGAAACAATGTTTAGCGAAAAAATTCATAAAGAAGTAGATAGTGCTATAAAAAGGGTTTGGTTGGAAGACATCAAAAAAGATTATTTGCAGCATAGTTTATTGAAAGAGGATTCATTGAAAAATGCTTTTTATTATCACTTGAGAAGACGATTAGGCGACCATTATTTATTGGATAATCATTTAAGGATCTATACGGAATTTTATTATATGGGATTACGAGCAGACTTAGTTGTTGTAAAACTGAATGAAAATCCGGGGCAAAATGGCCACTTGAAAAACGATGTTGCCGAAATCATTGCAGCGATTGAAATGAAATATAAATATGATTTATCAGATAAACCATTTCTAAGTGACATTGAAAAAGTGCGAAAAAGTATTGAAGAATATAAAATAAATGCTCTCTATTATTTAGCATTTATCCATGAAGTCGAATATGAGGCGAATTCAACATTGTCTTGGATAGATATAGAAAAATCGCCTTGGGCAAAAGGGAGAGTCGTTGAATTGAATGGCTATTTTGTTACCGAAAAACAAGAGCCTGTTTGGGAAGTTGTTTCTTATAACGGACTAAACGAAGATATATTTAGGGAAGGAAATTATAGCCGATAGATACTGTGAGTTTATATATATTGATAAATTGGACATGATGAAAATCAAAAGAATTTCTTTTATAACTAACTAATATGTTAGTGCAATAAGGACAAAGCAAAATTAGGATATTAAAAAACGCTAGGGGTGTTATAATCCTAGCGTTTTTTGTTTGTTAATTTTATCATGTTTACAACAGTTGAGAATTAGATTTCTATTTCGTGTGTTTTTAGTAGTCTTATAGGTTTATACTGAATGAGATATGAACTAATTTATCGTTAGATTGCTTTGTAATCTCTATTAAACAACATCTAAAAACTCATCGATCGTGATTTGTTCGAACTCACTAAAAATATCTTGGCCTGTTTCAATAAATTTCTCTGAAATTAAAAATTTACGAATTGCTTGTGTCTTTTGTTCGTTTATTGCTGGAAAAGAATAATTTTGTTCGTGTACATGTACTTTAATCCCCATTGAAGATATTTTCTCGATAACTTGTTTAATGTAATTATGTACCCATCTTTTCATTTTCTTTTTAAAATGTGTAGGTAATTGTTCCCAAATAGGATTGATTTTTTTACATATTTCTATACTGTTAAAAGAGAATGAACGGGGACCTACATTTTTTCCTATGATACTTCTTAGAGTATTGCGCACTTGTGTTTCTAGAATATGTTTATTTTCTTCATCCAGTTGACCGTTTATATCAACAGGGATAATATATAATACAGCATGATTTGATAAAATTTTTTCGTTAGCAACTTTAATATTTTTTGCTTCTTTATTATTTACAAAATTTAAATATATACCGTCAGATTTTACGCCTATTCCAAAAGCATCGTATTTCATAGCGTAACCTAATATTTGCTGTACTGTGTTATTGATAGCCGTTAATGTATTAAACATCTCTTCTTCTTTGCCTTGTTCTACACTATAGATTAATTGTGCTTTTATGTTGTGTTTTTGTTGTAAAGCAAATACCCATTTCAAATAATCTATACTTAAACTCATATATCCTGCTGCTTGTTGAGTACTATGCTCATTCCAATCTAGGTTAAATGGTTTTACTTTACATTCCACTAACAAATATTCTTTACTTTCATCGTTGTATAGAACTACTTCTGGTGTTACCATCTTTTTTGATGCGAATACTTTATTTAATTTCTTTACGCTATTTTTTTCTAGAGGAATACTTTGTTCAATTTGTTTTACTTTAAATCCTTTGCGATTAAAGTATGGATAAAATATTGAATTGTCGGGATAAGGTAAACTTAAGTGAATTAAAAAATTCAACTGAAACAAAGGGGTTAATTTAAATTTTTCCATTATTTATTGTCCCCCCATTACTTGCTTTAGAATATCTTCATACAATGTATTACCGATATACACATCTATTTCAGGATCAAGAAATCTTTGTATATTTGTCACTAAGCGATGGATTGTGTTACCACATGTTCCTTTAGGTAAAAATAGGATAAATTCCTCTGTACTTAAATCTAGGATAACATTTTGCCATAAATGAAGGTCAACACCATATATATGTACTCTTTCTTTACTAACTCTTTTAATCTCTCCATAAATTTTAAATGGCGCACTTCCTTTTGGGAAAGTATATTCAATAAAGTTATTAAACACATGCTCTTTTAAAGGCTTATTAAATTTTATAGTTACAGGACTTGCTTTAAAAGAAGTAGTAATTGAGTTATCATTACTTTTAATTTCTTCAACCTCTAGCCATACTTTTTGTTCTAGATACTCTGTTGTTTCTTGATATGTACGAATAATTTGCTTCAATTGTAGTCTATGATCAATAAAACTATCTGAACGGTTTGTAACTTTTCCGTTTTGATATACATCATGACCACCTTTCCCTATATTACTTGGAAACCGTAGGCTTCCAATAGAGTGGAAAGAAGAAAAATATTTTCTAACACCATTTATTTTATGAACAATATCACCTAGTTCTTCAACTAATGAAACAGATGAAACTTTATGTTCCTCTATTTCATTATCTGATATATAATCACGTTCAAACATTGAATTAAACTCAAACTTCATTTTTGTGTAACGGTGTGGATGATGATAAGATGTTATTTCCTTCAAAAATTCATCAAACATTTTACCTGAAATCCATAATGAATCTAGAATCGTAGATTTTTTGATGTAGGTTTGAACAATTCGATCAGAGAAGCGAGATGACTGTGTAGTATAGAGCACACTAAAACGTGGGTTAATTTGCTCGATAAATCCAATAATTTCTTTGCCTTCTGATAAAATAAATAACTCTTCATCAATTTGTTTAATAGTATTCTTAGTACCTTTAAATAAGTTAAAAATGTTAGTCATTTCCTTAGAAATACTTTTAGACTCATATAAACTTTCATCAAAGGTCTCAAAAATATAGGATTTTAACAATGTGTTTTTTATTTTATAATCGTCGATTTGTTCTTTTGTGTTTTTCGAATATTCTTCTAGATAGGCAAATACTTCTTCTCTTGATTTCCATTCATCATTCATTTTGATACTTCCCCCTATTAGGTTTATTACAACCTATTACGAAAAAACCCTCCTCATGGAACCATGAAGAGGGTTTGGAACGGTGCGCTCAGTTGCGCGGGGTGCTAGGACCCAATGTTCCGTTTGCTTCAAAACTGCGCTCAGTTGCGCGGTGCGCTAAGGCACAACATATTTTATGTCTTAAGCATACTATATATTCCACTTTTCTTGCAAGAAAATTTATTCTTCTGTTGTAGCAGTTGTCATATAGTTGGATAACAGTTCATTTAAGCCAGTATATTTTTCCATCAATTCATTATACTCTTTTTCCAATTTATTATACCTTTTTTCCTCTTCTAGTAATTTTTTTTCTAATTCTTTATACTTTTTAAACATTTTCGGTAAGAAATGTTCCATTATTGCTAAATCAATCTTGTCTAATGTCTCTGACCTAACTTTGGCTTTTTTTCCATCCTTTTCGTGTTGGTATAAAACTCTATTTTTATCGACTACTCTAATAGAATCTAAACAAATACTACTTTTGTGATGTAAGCCATCATTTGTATCTACGTCAATGTGAAGAGGATCGTTATCTCCGTATTTATTTGATGAAATGGGAGCCACAAGTAATTGGCCTTTATTATTATCATAAAGAACTACTGCAGGATGTAGGAATGTTAATTCTTTATTAAAATGACCAAACAATTCAACTTCTACTATATGTCCTCTTGATAAATGTTTTTTAAAAGGGCGAGGAATTCTCTTTTTTTGGTCTTGTATGTATCTATTCAATCCAATTAGCCATCTAATTCCATAATATTGGTTTTTTTCCATAATTACATTGAATAATTCTGACAGCAAATTATTACTATCTTTTACTAATTGGATATCTTCGTGCATTTTTGGTCTTTTTGAATCGGGAATACTTTTTAGTGTTTTAAGTTTTGATTTATATTTATTTGTATCCAAAATGGCCAATCCTTTCTATATTAGAGAAATTTTATTTAAATCATATCTACACTAATAATGATAAAAGGAATTATCAGTAAAATAAAGGTGTTTTCCGATAATTTGTAAAAAAACTGTATTATATAATAATGTTCTTTATCAATTAAAAAATTATATATGTCTATATGTGAGAACGTATAGGGGTTATCCTATCTAATAAGTTAAAATACGTTGGAGAATAACTTTTCAAGTCTAGTTTTTCCACTTTTTAAGAAAAAAGAGATACATATTTTTATTTTTTAGTATATACCAAGTATTGAGTATACAAGTATATCAATACGTTAGTGGGAAAGTAACAAGAGCAAAGATGATTGTGTTTGTAAAGGCGTGCATTAGACCCTCAAGAAAAACAAATTGCTGTTACTCATCCATTTGTAAAGAAAGTGCTGGATTAGTTAATCAAGAAAGTGCAAAAGAAAAACTTCCTCCATTAAAATTTGTTTTAGATATATTTACTAAAATGATATTTTTGGTAATACTTGTTTATTTTTGAATAAATTTATATAATTAATCATATGCAAATAAAAATCTTAGCAAGTGGTTGCCTTTACAACACAATTGGTTAATAAGTATTTACAGAACGATTCAAACTACGGTTTAGACTCCATATGTAAAACAATAATGCTAAAAACACAATTTAAACTAAATAATTACAGTACTGTTTAAAATACATACCACTCCTGCTAGCACAGTAGGGGGTATGTATATGTTAGTTAAAGAAAGAATATTACACGAAAATCAATCTCTTCACCTGCATATGATGTACAAACGGCATCATCGTGCAGGGGTGAAGGGGATGGAAACAGTCACTCAACCTTCTCAGCCTTCCCACAAAATCACAGAGATCGAGGGGAAGCATGGAACAATTAAAGTATTTCAATCTCAAAGAGAAGTTTCAAAGACGGACGAGGATATCCATTCTTTAATTGCAAGGGTTCTGCTAATGAAACAAAAAAGACTAGCCAACAACGGTTAGTCTTTTTTCCATTTATTAGGGAAATAGATACATAATTTTATATTTTAGTAGATATCATACCATCACTGATGAATTGATTGTCGCTCATACAAATGAAACAGAGTATCGCTCGTTTATTGCGAATAAAAAGAATGAGGCGCTTCATTCACGGATTATTGTTATGCCGATTCCATATAACTTGAAAGTATCAGAAGAAGAGAGAATTTATGAAAAAATGATTCAGGAAAGTGATGTTGCCGATGTTCATATTGCTCCGCATACGTTGAGAGTGGCCGCGATGTTTACGATTTTAACTCGTCTGAAAGAGCCAAAACGCAGTGATATCGATCTGATAAAGAAAATGCGGCTGTACGATGGAGAAGCTGTGGAAGGTTATAACGCCGTTGATGTGGAAGAATTAAAGAAAGAATATTCGGATGAAGGGATGAGCGGTATTGATCCGCGTTATGTGATTAACCGCATTTCCTCCTGCATCATCCGTAAAGAAGTTCCGTCCATAAATGCGCTTGATGTACTTCGCTCTTTAAAAGAGGGGCTTGATCAACATCCTTCGATTTCAAATGAAGACAGAGAACGTTATTTGAATTTTGTCTCGCTGGCACGGAAAGAATATGATGAAATTGCCAAAAAAGAAGTACAAAAAGCGTTTGTTTATTCATATGAAGAGTCAGCGAAAACATTGATGGATAACTACTTGGATAACGTTGAAGCGTATTGCAATAAAACAAAATTACGCGATCCGCTTACAGGTGAGGAAATGAACCCGGATGAAAAATTGATGCGCTCGATCGAAGAGCAAATCGGTATTTCGGAAAATGCGAAAAAAGCGTTCCGCGAGGAAATTTTGATTCGGATTTCTGCTTATGCAAGAAAAGGGCAACGATTTGATTACAACTCTCATGAGCGCTTGCGCGAGGCGATTCAAAAGAAATTATTTGCTGATTTGAAAGATATCGTAAAAATCACAACTTCCACGAAAACACCGGATGAGCAGCAATTAAAGAAAGTAAATGAAGTAGTCGCACGCTTAATTGATGAATATGGTTATAACTCGACCTCAGCCAACGAATTGCTCCGCTATGTCGGAAGCTTGTTAAACCGCTAGAGGCTGTCTCAAAGTCCAGGGTCAGACCCCACAACACAATATATAGGACATCATGTTGGATAAATGAACTATATATTGTGAAACACGCGTGAGGTCAGACCCTTATGAGACAGCCTCTTTTTTAGCCTTATCCATGAGCGATATTTATGAACTGAATATTTTCGGGGTTGTCCAACATAGAAATAAAAGACTAATTTTCTAAATAATTTGTCAATTATTTTAGTTTCCTGCATACGATAGAGTAACCAACCATCATTATTATATTCTTTCAGACACCAAAATCAATATATGAATGAACACATAAAAATGTGAAAAATGTTAGGAGGGGGAAAGATGAGTGGAAATTTTATTGTATCGAAAGAAGATTGGTCCCTCCATCGGAAAGGCCATGATGATCAAAAAAGACATCAAGAAAAAGTGAAAGAGGCTATTAAAAATAATCTGGCTGATTTAATTACAGAAGAAAGCATTATTATGTCTAACGGTCGCGATGTGATTAAAATTCCGATTCGTTCTTTAGATGAATATAAAATTCGTTATAACTATGACAAAAATAAACATGTCGGTCAAGGTGATGGGGATAGTCAAATCGGTGATGTGATTGCCCGGGACGGCTCAGATGAAGGACAGAAGGGAGCTGGTAAAGGGCAGGGGGCAGGCGACCAAGAAGGATATGATTATTATGAAGCAGAAGTATCATTAATGGAACTGGAAGAGGCGTTTTTCAGCCAGTTAGAGTTGCCAAATTTAAAGCGCAAAGAAACAGATCGAAATGTCGTCGAACATATTGAGTTTAACGATATTCGCCGCACAGGATTAATGGGGAATATTGATAAAAAACGAACGATGATGGCTGCGTTTAAACGAAACGCGATGAGCGGGAACCCAAGTTTTTATCCCATTTATCCCGAAGATTTAAAATTTAAAACATGGAATGAAGTGGTAAAGCCGGAATCAAAAGCGGTTGTCCTTGCAATGATGGATACAAGCGGTTCAATGGGCTTATGGGAAAAGTACATGGCAAGAAGCTTTTTCTTTTGGATGACACGCTTCTTGCGCACGAAATATGAAACGGTTGAAATTGAATTTATTGCTCATCATACTGAGGCAAAAGTGGTTACAGAAGAAGAATTTTTTACAAAAGGAGAAAGCGGTGGTACAATTTGTTCTTCTGCTTACAGAAAAGCTCTAGAGTTAATTGAAGGAAAATATTCACCATCCCGCTATAACATTTATCCGTTTCATTTTTCTGATGGAGATAATTTAACTTCTGATAATGGACGTTGTGTGAAGCTTGTAAACGAACTGATGAAAGTATCCAATATGTTTGGTTACGGTGAGGTTAATCAGTATAATAGAAGTTCAACCCTCATGTCCGCTTACAAAAACATCAAAGATGAAAAATTCCGCTACTATATCCTCAAGCAAAAGTCCGATGTGTTCCACGCGATGAAGAGCTTTTTTAAGAAGGAAGACAATAAGGCGCTTGTATGAAAATCGGCTGAAAAGGCTGATTTTTCTTTTTATAAACTGGTCCATACAGCATAAGAGACATGAATTAGTAGTGAGTTTCATTTATGGAATTTTATATCCCGTTCCAACCGTCCGTAAGACTTCCACCTCTGCAGGCGGGAGATAACGGACGCTAGAAGTGCGATAAGTTCAACTAACATCAGCGGGGGATGAAGAAAACCCCCACTGATGAAGTTGTACTTTATATAGTCAGAAATACAAAAGATGCTGACTCAAAATATGAGACAGCATCTTAACAAATTCATCTATTAGCTTACTTTTCGTACGGTTGTCTTTGTTTTTTGTGATTTTATCATTTTATAAACAGGTAAACCAGATAAGGAAAGGAAAATAGAGAAAAGTGAATCTACTGGATTGTAGATGAGCGTACTTCCGACAATATATATCGCTCCAAGAATAGCAATCATAGGTGTAACAGGGTATAACGGCACTTTATATAAATGGTTATTGTCCGTACCATTTTTACGAAGCAAGAAGACGGCATAAAAAGCTAAACCATAAAATAAGAAAACAGTGAAAATAGCAATATCGGAAAGACGATCAGGGTTCCCGGCTAGCATCATGATGATAGCGATGACTAATTGTAAAACGGTTGCTTGAACAGGTGTTTTAAATTTGGGATGTATGCGTGATAACCATTTTGCCCCGGGCAGCAGTTTATCTTCCGCCATCGCGAAAGGAATGCGCGGGAACGTGAGAATTTTACCGTTTAAAGCACCAAAAATGGAAATAAGAATACCGATAGCAATAAGCTTACCGCCCATTTCACCAAATAACAGCGTAGCCGCTTCTTTTGCTGCATTTGGTCCAAGTTCAACAATCTTATTGGCAGGCAAGGTATGCAACATGGCAATATTCACTGACAAGTAAGCAATCATTACAATAATAATTCCCGTAATAATCGCTTTCGGCAGCGTTTTAGCAGGGTTTTTCATCTCTCCGGCAACGAAACCAACGTTCATCCAGCCATCATATGCCCAAAGTGTTGCGAGAACAGCCGCTCCCATACTTATTGTTTGGCTGCTTTCGCTCTCCATGCCAAACACGGGAACATCTCCTTGCCAAATGCCGAAAACAGCGATAAGAGCAATTGGAACAAGTTTACCAAATGTTGAAAGGCTTTGAACAAAACCGCCGTATTGTGTTCCTAATAAATTTACAATACAAAGAAAAATAACAGAAATAATGCCAATGATTGTTTTGCTATTATCGGAAAATCCAAATAAACTGGCCACTAATGATCCGAAGTACAATCCAAGTGCCCCGATAACAGCCGGACCGTAGATGATGGTCTGTACCCAGCCGCATAAAAATCCCCAAAACTTTCCGTATACTTCCTCTAAATAAGCATACAATCCACCTGTTTTCGGTATTTTTACACTAACTTCCGCGATTGTTAAACCGCTTGCTAGAGTAATAATCCCACCGATTACCCATGCCCATAAAGCCATTGTAGAGTCTCCAGCCAAAGCAATGACGCTTCCCGGCTTCATAAAAATTCCTGAGCCGATTACGGTTCCAATAACTAAAGATGTAGCAACAATAAAGCCAATATTTTTCTGCAAGTCTGCTTTGTTCATAATGTCCACCACCAGAGATCAAATGTATTTTAATGGTGAACTGATTATAACATGAGATTTTGTGAATTTCCCTTTTTTTGAATATTCATTTTTTGATGATAAAAAGAATTGGAGAAGGCAAGTAAAAGAGATATGATGATGCTTAAAAACATTTGTAAGTGAATATTTTACATGAATGAACCATCCGTTTACTTATTTATTTAAGTAGTTTAACCACGATTCTATTAAATAGAGAGGCTGACCCAAGAGCAAAGTGTCAGACTCCAGAGCACAATATATAGGGCATAACATTTGATGAATGATATATTGTGAATTCGCGTGAGGTTAGACACTTATGAGGTCAGCCGCAGTAAGGAGAGGATAGGATGAAAAAAAGAATTGCTTTGGCAAGAGGTTTAGACTCAGCCATTGCTTTATGAATTACCTCATTTAATTCATCAAATTTCTGCTCATCTAGCAATGGCTTCTCAACCATATGCTGATTAACCTCATAAAGATGTTTCAACATTTCCCTATGCTCTGGAATCAAAAATCCTGTCCATTTGATATTTCCTCGATCGCGCAATGCTAATCACTCCTGTTGTTAAATTCATCCTAATTTTATACGAAAATATGTTCGTGTTTCAATCGATTTAAGAACGTTTGTTCACTTATAATATAATCAAAGGAGTGAACGTTATGAAAGGGTTATTGCTTAATGCGTTAGCCATGAATAAGCCTTTAGAAATGATTTATTTAAGCGAAAAAGGTCAATTTAGTCAACGAGTTATTGTTTTAGAAGAGGTGGGAGATACACATATCAAGGCGTTTTGTAAGCTGAGAAACCAACATTGTTTTTTCAAATTGAGTAACATTTTATCGATTCGTCTTGCAAAAGAAAAACGCAAAAGAGTGGGTTAAGTTGAAGTTATGGAACGAATCTTAAAAGAGATTGAAAATTGATTGTATAAAAAATCCTCTGTTGTTTTACAGGGATTTTTTTATTTTTATACCAAATTTCAGCAATATTTTTATGAATATTTTGGTAATTTTGATTTGAAAAGTTTAAAGGTGGAGGAATGATGAGTAATGTATGTTGTAGATGCCAGTGGACGATATTATTATCCATCTAATTACACAAATTATCTCTGGAGTGGCCAAACCCTGAGAAAAGGGGATCGAGGTGAATACGTAAAAACTTTACAATCGTGGTTGCATAAAGCGGGATTTAATCCTGGGGCAATTGACGGAATTTATGGAACTAATACTGAAAAAGCTGTGAAGGAATTTCAGAGGAGGGTTGGAATTACAGCTGATGGTATTGCAGGAAAGCAGACATATAACGCTCTACAAAGTTATTTAAGAACACAAACATCTACTTCTAAATCTACTTCATCTACGAGTAATAACAGAAATGATTGGACAGGTCAGACTCTCAGAAAAGGAAGTCAAGGAGAAGCAGTAAAAGATTTACAAAGAATGTTAAATTCTGTAGGATATAATGTTAAAGTTGATGGTATATATGGTTCTGAGACAGAGGGAGCTGTGAAAAACTTTCAAAAATCCGTAGGTCTTCAAGTAGATGGAATTGCTGGGAAAAATACTTATAATGCATTGGATAAAAAGATTGAACTGATAAAAACTCAAAAAAATACTTATCAAAATCCAAGACCGCAGATTATTAACAAGGAAATAGATATAAAGCGTGTTGCTGATGCGGTCCATTATATTAATTCAGGTCCTTTGAAAGCTAAGCTTGAACAATTCCTTGATCTTAAGCTAGAAATTAGTTTTGATCAATCAATGAGAGTAACACAAAATGGGAAAACAATTAAATTCACTACACCTACAGGAGATACCCTACAATTAGATACAAGTAATTTGCTTAAAGCAAAACTTAATAATACCGTATTATACGAAAGGAATTATACAGAGACTGTAGAATACGGAAATACCAAATTTGAATCAAAATATTTTACACTATTAGATGCTCTGAAACCTGATGCACTTCAACCTGATGGGTATTATTTGATGGCAAGCTCTACTCACTCATTGATACAAGATATTGATTTCTCAAATTTTCTTGGGTTGAAAACAAAAAAAGGATTTGAAAACCTAAAAATAACATTAAAAATGGAACTAACACAAAATTATAAAGTGAAGAAAGAATATTACGATTCAATGAGTGCAATATTTGCAGCAGCTGCATCGACAGGTAAAATAGCAGAAAAGGGTGTTGAAAAATTTGTGGATTTTATTACCAAAAATATAAAAAATCCGAAAGCTGTATTTTAATAGGTGAGTCCCTTTCTAAACCTTTACAACGTTGTGTTTATTAAGTTACATTTATTTTGGACGTGGTTTGAATAAACTTAGGAGGGGATTCATATCAAAAAAGTTCAATTTATTTTTTTATTATTAGTTACACTAATAATAAGTTTAATTCCTCAAATTACCTTTGCTAATGAGGAGAACAATTGGATTATTCGCCATATTTTATTAGATTATAAAATTGAAGAAACAAGTAAAACCTTAAAGGTATATTATGTCCAAATTCAACAGCAAAAAGGAAAAGAACCGATTATCGATCCTTATTTTGTAAAAAAGATTTATTTGGATGAAAGTAGAGATATAAGCAATAAAAACCTGAAAGAGTTTGTAGAAAATGATCAAAGTCTTTATTATGATATTTATATAAACGACGAAATATTAGGAATAAGAGCACCAATTTTTGCGGATCTTAGTAAAAAGAAATTATCTGAAGATGAGATTCAGCCTTATATTAACAAGGCGTTGGAGACAATAAAAAGGGATTTTGAAAACCCGCCAAGTAAAGAAGAAATCGACAAGCAAATAAATGAGAAAATGGAAAAATTTAATCCTCAAGTGCAACAACAGGATTATTCAATAATGAAATTTATCTTTATGCTAATTGGATTTTTATTAGTCTTTAGTATTTTTATAGCTCTTAGAAATATGAAAAACAGAAAAAAGTAATATTTTAGGTATGAGTCTGCTCGTTTTGAGTAGGCTCTTTTTTATCCATATTTCATGGATTGGCCTATTTAGCTCTTGACAGATTACATATACAACGAAAAGGGGAGTAGATGATATACTGAATACAAAAGAGAGGTTAGAGAAGTTACTTAGCAAGTTTGATGAAACAAAATTAAAATGTGTATAGGGTATATAGTTGTATCAGTATGATAGAAGTTCAACCCTCATGTCCGCTTACAAAAGCATCAAAGATGAAAAATTCCGCTACTATATCCTCAAGCAAAAATCTGATGTATTCCATGCGATGAAAAGTTTCTTTAAGAAAGAGGAGAGCAAGGCTTATACGTAAAATCCCTGCGTGAAGCGGGGGTTTTTGCTTTATAGGTGGTTTTGTTTTTTCAAAAGTGACATTTATTAAGGCAGAGCAGTCATGTGAAGCATATCTATTATATTGTGCGGTTTAGGATTACTTTTTTAGTTCAGTGTGCTTTGAGCGATAATAAGCGGATGGATGTATGAAAGAGGTGCTGTCACATGACGAAAAGCAAGAGACAGCACCTCTTTATTGTTAAGAAAACAGCTGTTATATTAGCCAAATTCAACATGTTCGCCGATTCATCTCCCACTTCTAAGCGTGCAGGGGGGAGGAGGTTCATTCGACAATATGACAAGCAAAAAACTAGTTTTTCGTTTCAGCATCTGGAGCCGTTTTTTCAATCGTTTCAATCATAGCAAAAATCGGTTCAAGAACTTCCTGATCGCGGGGAGTATGAATGATTACAAGCATCGGTGTTTTTTCCTTTATCCAAAGAACGTTTACTGCCGTATCTTCCGTATATGCCTTCCACCAAACCGCGTCTTTTAATATTCCGTTTAGTCCTGTCGTTTCATTGTGATATACTTCAGAGGATACCGTTTTTGCATGGTCCTCTACCATTTTTGTATAATCAACTTCAGCATCTTCTGGATAAATTAAACGGATTCGCACAAATAAGTCGTCCTTTAAAAGAACATCAGAGTTTGGTTCCTCTGCTTCCAGTTCCCAACCTTCAAATACGTACATCGAAAACCCTTGATTATCGCTAGTTTTAAGAAAAGCGGTTTCTTCATGTGTTTTTCCATCTATTGTATAAGATAGTTGTTTTTCCAACAGGCGAACGGGTTGTTCATCTTGATCGTTCTCGTTCTTTGAAGCTTCCGCGGTTTTGCTGTTACTTGTAGGTTCATCTTCTTTTTTTGGATTTTCCGCAGGTTCATTGTCGAGTGTTGTATCATTATCTTTCTGCTCTTCTGCCGGTTGGCTGCTATTTACCGGTTTATTATCTTCTTTTGTTCCACATCCAGAAATAAGCGAAAGTACCAATACTAACATAGTTAAAATTTTCCATCTGTTTTTCATAGAAGAATTTCCTCCCTTGGGATTAAAATACACTGCTATAAAATTAGTCGAAATATTGGTTGGAGCGTTACAATAAATAAAGAGTAATGAACGTTTTTTCTGCTAAAATATTACCAGAAAAGTATAAGCAAGGGAATAGTATATGAGTTTATTCAAGAAGGGACTACATCTGCAGCGAATATTGTTTTGATCTATAAAATGTACGGTTTAAGCAGTTGCGCCATTTGATCATGGAAGGCGGAGGCTGACCCGAAAGCAAAGAATCATGCCCCGCAAATATATAGGACTAACATCATATTGTGAAATACATGTGAGGTCAGACACTTACAGGCCAGCCCCGTAAAATGGCTAAACTGCTTGTAGAAACATATAAGCGAATTGAATGTTCTTTTTTATAGCGACTGCGTGTAGAAAAGCATTGTTTTCCAGACCGGAGCATGATTTACATGAAGAAGGTTTTAAAAGGGTCATTTTCGTTATAATATTCTCGTTCTGATTGTGCATTCGTTTTTATGGCAATGTGTGCTCCGCCCCAAACTATAAGACATAAAAGAAGGTAAACAAAAATTCCAAGCATCTTGACTCCTCCTTATATATAGTTTATTGAAACTATAATGTATGAAACGCATTTCAATGCAATACTAAAAAGGTGATGAAAGTGGGAAATATTCGGGAAATTGCGAAATTGGCAGGTGTGTCTGTTGCTACCGTTTCACGCGTGTTAAATCATTATCCATATGTAAAAGAGGAAAAACGAAAAGCGGTATGGGAGGCCATTGAAAAGCTAAATTATACAAGAAATATTAATGCTGTTCATCTTTCGAGAGGAAAAACATCGATTATTGGTATTATCATACCGTATGTGAATCATCCATATTTCAGCACAATTACAGAGGGGATAGCAGCTGAAGCATTAAGAAATGGCTATCATCTACTACTATTTCAAACGAACTATGATATAAAAAAAGAAATCGATGCTCTTGAAATGCTCAAAATGAAACAAGTTGACGGCATCATTATTTGTTCAAGAACAGTTGATTGGGAACGAATAGAAGCATACAGCCAATATGGTCCTATTGTTTTGTGCGAAGATGTGAAAGGAAGAAATCTCTCTTCTGTATCTATCGATCATTATTATGCTTTTTTGATGGGGATGAACTATTTGATTAAAAAAGGTCATCGCAAAATTGGATATTGTATTGGAAGAATAACAGGAACAAATAGTAAAGCCCGTCAAGCAGCTTACCAAGAAGCGTTAAAACAAATCAACGAACGCCCCCGGCCGGAATGGATATTTGACCAATGTCTTTATATCGAAGATGGAGAAAGAGTCGTGGCATCTTTGCTGAGAATGAAGGAAAGACCGACGGCATTATTAGTGTCAAGCGATCAAGTAGCGGCGGGAATTATAACGTTTGGAAAAAACAAAGGCTTAAAAATACCTGAGAATCTTGCGGTGCTTAGTTTTGATAATCATCCGATTTCCGAAGCACTCAATATAACGACTATCGAACTGCCGTTATCAGTTATGGGAAAGAAAGCGTTTCATATGATATAGTGTTTATTCATTATTGTTTGATGGTGTAGAAAGAAAAACATATATATACGCAAGGGTATCCACGCCTAAACAAAAGAAAGATTTAGAAAAT
>NZ_QLMH01000022.1 GCF_003259935.1 Paranoxybacillus vitaminiphilus
AAATCCGGAACAATCCGCAAAAATTTTGCACATTATTTCCGAATCCGCCTGAAATAATTTGAAAAAGGGATTCTGAAATAATGTGCTAGTTTACATGTCTTCTTCAAATGGCTTTTTGAAGCGTTCAATTAATTGTTTTTCTTCCTCACGGGACAGTGAGTAATCTTTTAATAGTTCATTGTTTTTATCTTCGGGACCTGTTGAAATAATTAATGCTGTTTCATATTTTCTGTTAATGAGTTCATCTAGCTTTTGTTTATAAATGGCTGCTGCTTCACGGTTCACCGCCACCACTTGTGCTTTAAAACCGTTTGGCAGGATATAATTTTCAAAATGTTCCACAATATCTAAAGCAATTTGTCCAATGCGGCCCGGAGCGACTAAGATGGCTTCTTCCTTTGCATATTTCTTTTTAATGCGTTCTCTATCTTCCTCGCTATAGTCGCTAAATTTACGATCAAATAAGCGATCAAGTGAGTCACCTTGCAAATGAAGGTTCACCATTCGCGCTTCGTAGAAAATCGGAACGGTTGCCCCATCATCGACCGCTTGTTCAATCGTGTATTTGTCAATATAAGAGCCAAACGTTCGTGTTGTGCTTTTATCTTCTTTATCGATCGGTGTTCCTGTAAATCCAAGGTAACATGCATTCGGCAATCCTTTCCGCATGTTCATCGCTAAACCTTTGTATTGCGTACGGTGCGACTCGTCGACTAACACAAAAATATTTTCCGACCTCGAAAGCTCTGGATACTCGTCTTGATCCTTATCTGGTTGAAACTTCTGTACAAGAGTCATAATCGTAGAACCAGGGCCTTGTTGTAATAACCTTTTCAAGTCTTTGACGCTTTCCGCTTGTTGCGGGTTAGGGAAACCGCATTTACGGAATGTTTTTGTGATTTGGTCATCCAAGTCTTTACGGTCGGTCACAACGACAATCGTTGGATTTTGTAACTCTTTAATTCTTCTAAGTTTTACGGCTAAATATAACATCGTCAACGATTTACCTGAACCTTGTGTATGCCAAATCACCCCGCCGCGATCTTTCGGTGTTTTTGCATGTAAAATGCGCTGAATCGCTTTATTAACCGCACGGAATTGTTGATAACGGGCAATCTTTTTAATCACCCGTCCGCCATCGACTTCAAAGACGATGAAGTTTTGAATTAAATCAAGCAAGTTTTCTTTCGCTAACATCCCCGCCACTAAAATGTCTTGTTTTGTTGGAGAGTCGCCAAGTTCAGGCACCGTTCTTGGATACGGATCTTTCCACTCGCCATAGTGTTGCACTTTAGCACCAATCGTTCCTGCTTTGGCCCGATAGTTACTTGTCGCAATCATAAACTGGTTATAGTAGAAAAGTTGCTCATGAGTTTCCTGATAACGGCGTAATTGATTGACCGCTTTCGAAATTTGCGTATCTTCTTGCAACGTTGGACTTTTACATTCAATTACGACTAAAGGCAATCCATTCACAAAAATCACAACGTCAGGGCGAATCGTGCCTCTTGCATCTTGAATGCGGAATTGGTCAACAACTAGAAATTCATTGTTATAAGGGTTATCAAAATCAATCAGTTTAACTGTTTGATTCTTTTTCCCTTTTCCTAAATCTTGTTGAATCGAAATATAGTTTACAAGCATTTCATGGAACTTTTCATTCGCTTGCATTAATCCTGTTGCTTCAATGTGAGTCAGATTGTAAATGATGCGGGCAAGGTTGTTCTCGTCAATCCATGGGTTTAACCGTTGAATCGCTTTCTTTAACCGCTCTTTTAAAATCACTTCACTTAACGACTCACGTTCCAACTCAAGAGCTGATCCTGTGACATGTTCATAGCCCAACTCTTGAAGCTGATAAATCAAACGTTTTTCTACGAGGGTTAGTTCATTCCATTCACTTGCGGCGGTCACTGTGACATCACCTCATTATCAACTTTGACACGGACTTTGCCTGTGAGTAGGACTTGCATGAGACCTTTTTTTATATTAATTAAAGGTTCCAACTTCTCTTTTTCATTCTGAATTTTGTTGTCTAATCCCTTTAATGTTTTTGCAATTGTTCTTTGTTCTTCAATTGGAGGAACAGGAATTTTAATTTGTTTTATACTAGTTTTCGAAATACCGTAAACAGTAGCGCCAGTAGCAATTTTAATAAATTGTTTTCTTACTAATGGATTAGAAAAACAGTATTCCTTATATCCATTGTCCAAGGTAGCTTCTTTTTCTTTTGCTATAATGGTATGAAGCCCAGAAATAAATGGCTTATTCTCATCGTTTATTATCACTACACTTTTACCAATACCTTCTGTATCTTCAGACGCATCCGCAAAAACAACATCACCTGTTTTTAGCAGACTATATTCTCGTATCTCTTCCTTACTAATATCCAACCTTGGAAGCCAACTAGAATCAATATTTGTATCAAAAGCACTTTTATTCATTTTATGTATATCTCCATAGTGTAAATAAAAGACTCCTTCATCTCCCAAGACAGAACGGGAGAAAGGCATTCCACCATAAAACTCAAATATATTGTCTAGTCGTCTAACCTCCCACCCCTCAGGAATCTCCCCAATCTCCGTCTTTTTGAACTTCGTGTGTCCGATTCCTTTTGTGAGCAACTGTTGCATAAGCCCCTTTTTCACTTTCTCCGTTTGCTCGATGATCGCTTCGGTTTTCCCGATCGCTTCATCGACAGAGGAAAGAATAGAGGCTATTTTAGATTGCTCTCCTAATGGTGGTAAAAGTAAATTCAAATCCTCTATATCTTTTTTTGATAAATGTTTAACCGTAGTAGCGGGTGTTAAGGCCTCAATTTTTCTTAATTCACCTTGAAGACGATAAAAAATGAAGTCTTCGCTAATAATATCCGGATTTTTAGAATTAATTTTAGCGACTCGTTGGTTTAATAAGGCCTTTGGACCTTTCCAACGGACAATATTAAATTCACCATCCATTCCTACAAGGATGTCTCCTTTATTAATAATATACTTGTCATCATAATCTCCTTTATATAGTGTTACAGGATTATGAGTTTCAAGGTCCCTTATTCTGATAAGTGGTATACCTTCTTCTTCATTGAAATTCTTTGAGCTGAATGCATAACCAGTCAAAATTTCAAGATTATCCTTCATACTGACTTTCTTCCAGTCACCCACCATACCCCAACTCCTTTAAATAGCCGTACATCACCTTCTCGATTTCATCCCGTTCTTGTTCGAGTTGGCGAAGTTGACGAAGTGCTTCTGCGACATCAATTTCCTCTTCTTCTTCGATTGTGTCAATATAGCGGGCGATGTTTAAGTTGTAATCATTTTCTTTAATTTCTTCTAGTGTAACGACACGGCTATATTTCTCAACATCTTTCCATGCATCGTATGTGCTGACGATTTTTTCAATGTCTTCATCGCGGAGAACGTTTTGATTTTTTCCTTCTTGGTAGCCTCTTGACGCATCGATGAATAGGACTTTTCCTTTTTTATGTTCTTCTTTGTTTTTATTGATGATGAGGATACATGCTGGGATACCAGTTCCATAGAATAAGTTGGATGGCAAACCGATAATCGCTTCAATTAAATCTTCTTCTAAGATGCCTTGACGGATTTTCCCTTCCGCTCCGCCGCGGAAAAGAACACCATGCGGCATGACGACTCCCGCTTTTCCTTCATCATTGAGTGTGGCAATCATATGTTGAATAAACGCATAGTCTCCTGCGTTTTTTGGCGGTAAACCAAAGCGGAAGCGGTTAAATTCATCTGCTTCTGCTTCTTCACGCCCCCAGTTTTTTAAGCTAAACGGAGGATTGGCAATGACGCGATCATATAATAGAAGCTCGCCGTTTTCGTCCAATAGTTTCGGTTCACGAATTGTATCGCCTTTTTTAATTTCATGGTCGCTTAAGCCATGAAGCAACAAGTTCATTTTACAAATGGCCCACGTATTTAAGTTTTTCTCTTGCCCATGCAACGTAATGTTGCGCGGATTGCCGCCTTTTTCTTTTATATAGTCGACCGATTGAATGAGCATCCCGCCAGATCCCGCTGTTGGGTCACATACACGCATACCTTCTTCAGGCTTAATCAGTTTGACAATTAATTTAACAACTTGGCTTGGCGTATAAAACTCGCCACCTTTTTTTCCTGCATCGTCAGCAAACTGCTTAATTAGGTACTCATAAGCACGACCAAGGATGTCGGGTTCTGATAAATTTTCGTTACGTAAATCAATTTGCGAGAAGTGCTGTACTAATTGAAGAATGGTTTTATCGGACAATTTTTCTTTATCGTTAAAATCTATATTGGCTAATACCCCTTGTAGGGAAGGGTTTTCATCTTCTAATAGTTCAAAGGCTTTATTAATGACCGCCCCCACGTCTTGGGAGTGGGATTGAATATAACTCCAACGTGCTTTCTCAGGTACGAAAAATTGGTGTTCGTCGCGATCATACCAACCGTAATCTTCTCCTTCTTCCCTTTCAATCCGCTCAGCGGTTTCTACAAACACATCGTTTAATCGTTTTAAAAACAGCATTCCGAAGATATAGTTTTTATAATCAGAAGAATCGATACTGCCACGTAATATATTCGCAGATTCCCAAAGATGAGATTCAAGTTCTTGTAGCGTTAACTTGCTCATACTGTTGCCTCCATCAATTGTTGTTTACTACATATTAACTATAGCAAAATTCCTAAAGTCCAACTACCTATATAACGATAACGGTTTAGTGATGCTATCAGGTTTAATATATAGAGAGAAAAAACACAGCAAGTATCAGTTTTATACAAAACAGAGATAGAAACTAGATTTGTTTATAAGAATAGCAGAAGCTACTAAATTATTTAACTATTTTCTTTCCATCAAAACGGGGAATTTTATGTTATAATTTGTTAAAAACAAGGCATATACTATGCATATAAAATGATCGGTATGCATAGGTGGTGAATCGTATGTGCCAAGAGGAGGAGAAAGAGATGAATTCAACTTTGGACAGGAAGAGGGAAAAACAAAAGTTGAATATTGATTCTGAAAAATTCAAAGCAAAAGTGCCTCGTCTATCTGTTGTTGACGGCAGAGTCCAAATTGACCCAAATAATCCCCTACATCGTAAATGGTTCGAGGAGTTCAAAAAATAATATATGTACGTTGAGATTGGCGATATTTTCTGGTTTGATGTAACCTATCCAAGTACTGGAGAAACTGAGACAAGACCTGTTGTCATTATTGATATCATTGACGATACTCCAGTATTTGCTACGTTTGCGACCATTACCGGTTCCAATATTAAAGACTTTAATGATCGATTTGATAAATGGAAAGTTCCCCTGTTTCAATGGGAACATGCGGGATTAGAGAAAGGGTCATATGTTAAGGCTAATTGTATAGCTCAAGTTGAGGCATCAGCTTTTAAAAAGGAAGATTATATAGGTAAGATTCATCCTTATGATTTAAAAAATGTTAACAAAAAAGTTGAAGAATTTATTAATTCAGAAGAAGACCCATGGTAGTTTTTAATGCATTTAGAAACTGTACACAAATACAACGGTACATAAGAATGATATTGTTCATAAATCTGCTTTTTTAACTTCGAATGTAAATGACAACTGCTTCCTCAGAGTTTTCTGGATATTCATCCCCTATACCCACCCTTTTACCATTTCTCTTGCAACATGTAAGCTACAGTGGAGTATATCACCTACTTTATTGTTGGTATTCCGTTTCTCTAATTTGGTGTGAGTCAAGTTTTTATGGGAGCTTTTTTATAACCTGAACAAATACGAAAAAATAAAACCCGAACTCTCCATCTTGAGTTCGGGTTTCGTATGATGATTCCGACTGGGCTCGAACCAGCGACCTCCACCCTGTCAAGGTGGCGCTCTCCCAGCTGAGCTACGGAATCATAATGTTATCAAGTACATTTTTTATTATATGTATGACTCAATAGATTGTCAAATACTTTTTCAAAAAAACATGATAATCGCTTTATAAATTTTCCTTTGCTACAATAAATGTACAATCTAATGGAAAGGAAGTTGAACGATGAGCTTAAAAATCCGCGTTTATTCTGATTTTGTTTGTCCGTTCTGCTATATCGGAGAAAAGCCGCTCATGGAAGCGATCCGAGGAAAAGATGTGGAAATGGAATGGATGCCGTTTGAGCTTCGTCCCGAGCCGGCAGAACCGTTATCTCCTAACAGCGATTACATCCAGACTGCGTGGCAGCAGTCGGTCAAACCGCTTTCCGCTCGATTTGGGGTCAATATGGAACTGCCGGATATCGATCCGATTCCGCGCACACATTTTGCGCATGAAGGTTATCAATACGCAAAAGAACAAGGAAAAGCACTTGAATATGTTCATGCCGTCTTCTCCGCATATTGGCAAGAAGGGAAAAACATTAGCGATATCGCCGTGCTGAGTGAAGCGGCGGAAAAAATCGGGCTCAATAAAGAAGAGTTTCGTGCGGCACTTGAAACGCGCCGCTATAAAGAAGCGCATCAACAAGCATTGAAACATGCGTATGAAGAAGCTTTCATTACTGCGGTTCCTACATTTATCATCGGCAGCCGCATGCTTCGCGGCTTGCATACGAAAGAAATGATCGAAAAAGTGATTCTCGAACAGACAGAAAACGAAAACGATTTGCTCGGCAAAAGCTGCGGCATCGACGGCTGCTAAGAAGGCAAGAGGGCTGCCCTGCATACACGTCAAGTTAGGGAGATAACTTTCTTTCCTTTCCGATATTTAATCGAATTAGGAGAAGAAATCGAAACGTGAAAGGATATGAAAGAGCACTGATGCTGAAAAAAGGTTTTCTTAACTTGATGGCTATGGGGCTGCCCTATAAGTGTCCGGCCTCACACGAAATCCATCAGTTGCGGAGTCTGACGCTTTGCTTTAGCGGCAGCCTATTGTTCAATGGCAAATGAATTCAATCTGTTTTTCCCGCAAAATTCCGTTTTTATGCTCATATACTATTCCCCTGCTTTTCTCTCCAGCCGCCAAATCTCTTTTGGACGTGATGAACGATTATTTTAAATTTTGTTTTCGACGACTTTTCTCCCATTCGTGCATGAATGCTGCCAATCATCAGCTCGACGCCTTGTTCTATTGTTTGTCCTCCTGCTAAGCAATATTTTTAACCGTGGAAGAAAATATTTTCAATTTGATACAACGACATTGTCTATGTTATGATGTTTAGAAATATTAAAACGGAGGGATGACAATGCGGTATGTTACATTAACGGACGTATTTGTCCATCCGATTGCGCAAAAATATTTAAAACGCTCTGGTGTGGCTCATGCCATTGCCACCGCCTACCATGCTTATCGTTTAGCTTTAAAGCATGGAGTGAATGTCGATTTAGCAACAAAAGCGGCACTATTGCATGACATCGGTCATTATGAGTGGTATTCCAATGGAAAATGGGATTATGAGCAATATAAACAAAACGATATTCACGCCATTAAGGGAGCAGAGCGTGCCCATAAGCTGCTTATTCGTTTAGGGGAACATCCACAAAACGCCAAAGAAATTGCCCTTGCGATTCTTTTGCATACCGATTCGTACCTTCCGGAATGTGAGTTAAAGCGAAAGCCATTGCAGGCGATTATCAAACTTGCGGACGAGGCAGATGAAGAACCAGGTGGCAGACATCACTATCGAAAAATAGACGATGCCCTCGCTTTGAAAAAAGTGAAGCAATTGGATGAACTTGTCGGCAAACAGCTGGAGCAGGAACGGCTCGATGAAATTATATAAGGCTAAGCAGCATTGGTATTATCTCCTCCATCGTAAACGATAAGGGGATAATACCAAAAAGCGCTAGCCTTATATATTTATGGAGTGCTGGCTGTTGATTTTTTCTTTACATAGGACAGCGCTTCGTCAAAATCAGCCATTAAATCATCCGCCGCTTCCAAGCCGACGCTCAACCTGAGCAGCCCGTCGGTAATTCCTCTTCTTTCCCTTTCCTCTTTTGGCATCGCCGCATGGGACATTTTCGCCGGATACGATAAAATCGACTCAACCGCGCCTAAACTGACGGCAAACACCGGAATTTTCGCATGCTTAACAAACGTTCGCACCGCTTCTTCATCAGCCAGGCGGAACGACAATACCGCACCGGGCCCCTCTGCCTGATAACGGTGAATTGCATATCCGGGATGATAAGAAAGCCCAGGGTAATATACTTCTTCCACTTTCGGATGTTTCGCTAAAAAGTTGGCAATTTTCAGAGCGGATTGCGTCGATTGTTGAAGACGGACATGGAGCGTTTTTAGCCCGCGCAGCACAAGCCAGGCATCCTGCACGCCAAGCACTGCGCCAAAGGCATTTTGCAGTTTATATAAACGATTGGCCAGCTCTTCATCTTTTACAACTGCCAGTCCGGCAACAACATCGCTATGCCCCGATAAAAATTTCGTTGCGCTATGCAAAACAACATCTACACCTAACTCAAGAGGCCGCTGCAAGGCAGGCGTCATAAACGTATTGTCTAAAAACGTTAAACACCCATTTGCTTTTGCCAGCTTCACAATTCCGCGAATGTCGGTAATCTTTAGAAGCGGATTCGATGGTGTCTCCACATAAATCACTTTTGTGTTCGGGCGGATATGAGAAGCTACTTCATGCAAGTCGGTCATATCCACAAACGTGTATTCAATTCCGAAACGGCTCAGCACTTCCGTAATCATCCGATATGTTCCGCCATACACATCTTCTGTAATCAAGACGTGATCGCCTTTTGATAACAGCAAGAATGCAGTAGAAATCGCTGCCATTCCGGAGGCGAAGGCAAAGCCGCGCACACCGCCCTCGAGTTCGGCAATGGTGGCTTCCAACGCTTCCCTTGTTGGATTTCCTGAACGGCTGTAGTCATATTTTCCAAATGTGTCAAAATCATATTGATGAAACGTGGAAGCATGTTGAATCGGCACACTGACCGCTCCAGTTTGTTCGTCGACTTTCCATTTATTGTGAAGCAAATTCGTTTGAAAAGAAAATCCTTTCTCCACTCCGCTACACCTCTTTCATCTTTTGGAAGGCTTGCGCCAAATCAGCCATTAAATCCTCAACATGCTCAAGTCCGACGGAAAAACGCAATAACCGATTACATACTCCATTCGCAATCCGTATTTCTTCCGGAATGTCCATATGTGTTTGTGTTGCCGGATACGTGATAAAGCTTTCAACACCTCCTAAACTTTCAGCAAAAGTAATCACCTGTAAGCTCTTTAAGAAACCATTCACCCATTTTTCCTCTTTCAAGCGAAACGACAACATTCCGCCGCGCCCAGGGTACAATACATCCGTCACATCTTCATGATTAGCTAAAAACTCGCTTATTTGCTGTGCATTTTCTTCATGCTGCTTCATTCTCAGCGCCAATGTTTTCATACCGCGGATTAACAGCCATGAGTCAAACGGGGAAAGAACGGCGCCAATCGCATTATGAAATTGCGCCAGTTTTTCACAGAGCTCTTTTCCTTTGGCGACAACAAGCCCGGCCAATACATCATTATGTCCGCCTAAATATTTTGTTGCGCTATGAATAACAATGTCGGCGCCTTGTCTCAGCGGCTGTTGAATAACAGGTGTATAAAACGTATTGTCGACAATAAGAAGTAAGTTGTATCGTTTCGCCAACTTGGCTACTTCCTCAATGTTCGCTTCCTGCATCAATGGATTTGTCGGTGTTTCTAAAAAAATTGCTTTCGTTTTTTCTGTAATTTGCTTCTCCACCAATTGTATGTCGCGGAAATCCACATAATGAAAAGACAGCCCGTATTTTCGCCATCCTTTCTCAAAAAGCCGATATGTACCGCCATAAAGATCGGCGGAAACTAAAAACTCATCGCCGCTTTCAAATAAAGCCATCACTGTTTGAATGGCCGCCATTCCCGATGAAAACGCATATCCTTGATCGCCGCCTTCCAGTTTGGCGATCGCTTCCTCGACAATTTTCCGCGTCGGGTTGCCTGTGCGAATATAATCAAACCCTGTTGATTGGCCGATTCCTTCATGGCGATAAGCGGTCGAAAAATAGACAGGAGGATTGACAGTACCTGTTGCCTCCTCGCTTCGGTTTCCTATCTGTGCTAGTATCGTCTCTATTCTTTCCATGTTTCGTTCCTCCTTTTGTAAAATAAAAAAAGCCTTCTAAGAAGAAGACTTTTTGCGCGTGCGTTAGTCTTTCTTCTTATCTGCCGAATTGAAACCAATTCGCTGGATTTAGCACCTGGCCAAAAATTGGCTGGTTGCTGAAGCTTCACTGGGCCAGTTCCCTCCGCTTCTCTTGATAAGAATCGACCTTCCATGTATTCAATTTTAAGATTTTCTTTCAATTTAACTCATTTATACAGATTTTTCAAGCAATTTTTGCAACTTTTTTATAAAAAAATAGTGCATGCGCTGTACAAACATAAACGTTTACGGATGATTTATTGTCCTTTTTCAACAATAAAAAGAGGCTGACCTATAGCTAGTAGCAGACACTCCGCCTGAAGGACAGCCTCTTTGCCGCTATTTACAAACTTTCTACAAACAATGCCGTTCCCATTCCCCCGCCGACGCAGAGCGAAGCAATTCCTTTTTCTAACTGCCGCCGCTTCAGCTCGTGAATGAGGCTGACAACGATGCGCGCACCTGTGCAGCCAATTGGATGCCCTAAGCTGATGCCGCTTCCGTTCACATTCACTTTTTCCCTATCTAATCCGAGCTCCTTTTCAACGGCTAAATATTGGGCAGCAAACGCCTCGTTAATTTCAATGAGGTCAGCGTCAGCTAACGTCCAATTCACTTTTTCCAGCCCTTTTTGCACGGCCGGAACGGGACCGCGCCCCATGATGACCGGATCCACTCCGGCAACAGAATAACCTGCGATTTTCGCAAGCGGCTGAATTCCTTTTTCGCGTGCATAGTCGGCAGACATCAACACAAGCGCTGCTGCTCCATCATTAATTCCGGAAGAATTTCCCGCTGTCACCGTTCCATTTTTGCGGAAAACGGGTTTTAATGCAGCGAGTTTTTCTTTCGTCACATCAGCTCGTGGATGCTCATCTTTTGTAACGACGGTCTCTCCTTTTTTCGTTTTCACGGCAATCGGAACAATTTGTGACTCAAAATAACCGGACTCCATCGCATGAATCGCACGCTGATGACTTAATAAAGCCAGCTCGTCCTGCTCTTCTCTTGTAATCTCATATTTTTCCGCAAGATTTTCTGCCGTTTCTCCCATCATCATATGATGAAGCGGATCCTCAAGAATTTCCCAAATCGTGTCCGTCACCTGCTGATGCTGCAAGCGCGCTCCCCAACGATGCTGTTTTAATACGTATGGGCTGGAGCTCATCGCTTCAACGCCGCCGGCAATCACCACATCGCTGAGCCCAACTTGAATTTGCATCGCAGCAGAAATAATCGCCTGCATTCCAGAAGCGCATTGACGTTGAATCGTAAATCCGGTCGTTGTATCCGGAAAGCCGGCTAACAGCGCTGCCGTTCTCGCCGTATTCGGCATATCTGTTCTTTGAATACAATGCCCTAAAATGACTTCGTTCACTTCTTCTTTTTCAATTTGACTGCGGCGCACCGCTTCCTCCAATACCGGGACGGCCAAATCGGTCGGCAATAAATCTTTGAAAGCCCCGCCAAATGTGCCGATTGGTGTGCGCACCGCGGAAGTAATGACCACTTCACGCATTTTTTATTCCTCCTTGTTACTAATCATTATTTCTCCATGAAAGGAGTCATTCCCTTTCGAGCTTTGCTCAATAAACTTCCTTACCATTATATGAGCATCATTGTGCCGTATAACCGCCATCAATAATAACGGCTTGACCGGTAATCCCCTTCGCTTGCTCACTTGCAAGAAACATCGCATAATTCGCAACCTCTTCAACAGATAATAAACGTCTTTGCGGGACGAGCGGATAAATGATTTCCTCCAATACTTTTTCTAATGGAACATTGCGCGTTGCTGCCAAATCGGTAAGCTGATTGCGGACAAGCGGTGTATCCACATAGCCCGGACATAGCGCATTAACGGTAATACCATAAGTTGCCCCCTCAAGTGCCGCTACTTTCGTTAAACCGATAACTCCGTGCTTTGCGCTGTTATACGCCGCTTTTCCGGCAAAACCAACAAGTCCGTTAATCGACGCCATGTTAATAATGCGGCCGTATTTTTGCTGCTTCATGATCGGAAACACATGTTTAATCGCCATGAATGGAGCAGTCAACATCACGCGGATGAGCAGTTCAAATTTCTCTGTCGGAAAATCTTCAATCATGGAAACGTATTGCAAACCAGCATTGTTTATTAAAATGTCGAGCCGTCCAAACCGATTGACTGTTTCATCAAGCGCCGCTTTCACTTCCGCTTCTGACGTGACATCACACTTCAAACCAACCGCTTCAAGTCCCTCATTTCGCAGCGATTCTGCCGCTTCCTCGACCGCTGTTTTGTTTAAATCGGTAAGAACTACCTTTGCACCGTTTTCGGCAAACTTTTTCGCCACTTCATACCCTATTCCTCTTGCGGCCCCTGTGATAAACGTAACTTGGTTTTTTACCATGTCTCTTTCCTCCTATATGATTAGATTCCTATCCCTAAAGAGAATAAGATAATCGCAAGCACTGTCCCTAAAGCCGGAACAATGACGGTTAAGGCGCCGACTGCGTTATATGCATCTTGATGGGTCTCACCGCAAATCGCGCGAATCGTTGTTACAACATAACCGTTATGCGGCAATGAATCGAGTGCACCCGAAGAAATCGCAACAACGCGGTGCAATGCTTCCGGATTAACTCCCATATCAAGGTAATGCGGCGCAAGAATTGGCAGGGCAATCGCCTGTCCTCCTGAAGCAGAACCTGTCATTCCAGCAATAACGCTTACTGCAATTGCTCCGCCAATCAGCGGACTTCCGGGAATGCTTGTCATCGTTTCAACAGCTGCTTCGAATGCTGGAACGGCTTTGGCCACTCCGCCGAACCCGACAACCGCTGCTGTATTTCCTAAAGCAATCAACGCTCCAAATGTTCCTTCAGAAACAGCACCGCCAAAATTTTTGAAATATTTGCGGTTTAATGCATAAGCAGCAATCACGCCGCCAAGCAGGGCAATGATTAGCGCAGATTGTTTTAACGAATCATGGAACACGAACGAAATAATCAAGACAACTACAAGAGGGATAACACCTGCAACTGGATGCGGCAGCGGTTTATCGCTCACTTCCGGATCGCCATCTCTTGAAATAAATCCCTCTCCTCTTGCCACCGCTTTGGCAATCATTCTCTTTAGCCACCAATAGCCAAATACAGCCATGAAAATAGCAACAATTAAACTAACTTCCCATCCCGCATAAGGAGAGGTTTTTAAGTATTCGATTGGAATCCAGTTTTGAATTTCCGGAGATCCGGCTGATGTCATCGTAAATGTAACGGAACCGAATGCAAGTGCCGCCGGGATAAAACGGCGCGGCAAGTTGGCCTGTTTAAACAAGCTGACTGCCATTGGATAAACAGAAAACGCCACAACGAATAAGCTCACTCCGCCATATGTTAAGACAGCACAGGCAATAACGACAGCTAAAGCCGCATGTTTCATACCGAGCTTATCTACGATCCATTTGGATACGCTGTCTGCCGCCCCGCTGTCTTCCATTACCTTTCCGAAAATTGCTCCTAATAAGAACATTAAGTACCAAGACTGAATAAAGCTCGAAAAGCCGGCCATATAGTTGCCTACTAAGTTTGCTTCTCCCTCGCCGACAAGCTGCGGAAACAGCGGTAAGCCGCTGAAGACCGCAACGATTAACGCACATAAAGGTGCCGCAACAAAAAGGTTCATTCCTCTCATTGTTAAATAAATCAATAATACAAGTCCCCCGATAAGGCCGATCATGCTCCACATTTCTCCCTCACCCCCGAATGATTTACGCGCGAATTAGAAGGTTTTCATCGACAATTAATGTCGGTTCTGTCACCGCTTGAATTTCTTCGACTGTGCTTCCATCTAAGATCTCTACTAATTTCAGCCCGTTTTCTGTCACATCGATGACCGCTCTTTCCGTAATGATGCGGTTGACCACTTTCTTTCCGGTCAGCGGAAGACTGCACTCTTTGACAATCTTCGGTTTACCGTTCTTGCTGACATGCTCCATAATGACAATAATTTTCTTCGCTCCATGAACTAAATCCATGGCACCGCCCATGCCTTTAATCATTTTTCCGGGAATCATCCAGTTGGCAAGATCGCCTTTTTCGGAAACTTCCATTCCTCCTAAAATCGCCACGTCAATATGGCCGCCGCGAATCATCGCAAATGACTCAGCACTGCTGAAATAAGAGGCTCCCGGAATTGCCGTAACCGTCTCTTTTCCCGCGTTGATTAAATCCGGATCAACTTCATCTTCCGCAGGATAAGGTCCGATACCTAACAGCCCGTTTTCTGATTGCAAGACAACTTGTTTATGCGGCTGAATAAAATTCGCCACAAGAGTCGGCATTCCGATTCCTAAATTGACATAGAAACCGCTTTCAATTTCTTGTTCGGCACGTTTAGCAATTTTTTCACGAATGGATTGTCTGCTCATTGTCGTCATGACACCTTCCTCCAGTAAAAATTAACGAACGACTAATCTTTCAATGCGTTTTTGCTGCTTTCCAACAACTAAGCGCTGAACATAAATGCTTGGTGTGTGAATTTGATCTGGATCTAAATCGCCAATTTCCACAAGCTCCTCCACTTCCGCAATCGTTATTTTCCCTGCCGCCGCCATCATCGGGTTAAAGTTGCGTGCTGTTTTGTTATAGATGAGATTTCCCATTTTATCTCCCTTCCACGCACGCACTAAGCTAAAATCGGCAACGAGCGCTGTTTCTAGAACGTATTCTTTTCCGTTAAATACTCTTACTTCCTTTCCTTCAGCAATCGGAGTTCCGACGCCGGCTGGCGTATAAAAGGCCGGAATTCCCGCACCACCTGCACGAATCCTCTCTGCGAGCGTTCCTTGTGGAATGAGCTCTACTTCAATCTCTCCGTTTAACACTTGCCGTTCAAACTCTTTGTTTTCACCGACATATGAAGCAATCATTTTCTTAATTTGCTTGTTTTTAAGAAGAAGCCCTAACCCCCAGTCATCAACACCACAATTGTTGGAGATGACGGTTAAATCTTTGACACCTGTTTCTACTAATGCAAGAATTAAATTTTCCGGGATGCCGACGAGACCAAACCCGCCGACCATAATCGTTGCGCCGTCATGAATGTCTTGGACTGCTTCAATAAATGAAGAATGTACCTGCTTCATCGACTTACCTCCCTGCTCATCATTTTTCTTCACCTCCTTATCATGCAAAAATGATGCCAAACGAAAATGATTAAAAAAGACAGTAAATAATGAATATTAATACTATTTTATATGCAGTAAATTCCAACAATATGGAAGTCATTTAAAAGCATTACGCAAAAACATGCAGAAAAAAGCTTCCGGATTTATGGAACGAATTCCAAAATTCCGGAAGCCTAGTTATCTAAACCGTACTTTTTTATTTTCTCGTATATGGCTGATTTGCTGATGCCAAGAGCCTTTGCCGCTTTCAGTTTATCGTTTTTGTGCAGCGCCAAACTTTTCTGAATAATTACCTTCTCAGTTTCTTCAAGCAATTGCTTTAACGTTTTCCCTTCAAGCTGATATACGGTATTTGTTTTTAAATACTCAGGCAGCGCTTCTACCGTAATCGTTTCACCATTGGCAAAATGGACAGCGGCTTCAATCACATTTTCCAGCTCGCGAATGTTTCCCGGCCATACATGCTGTGAGAAAATTTGCAATACTTCTTCATCCACTGCCGTAATTCGTTTTCCACACCGTTTGCCGATTTTATCAATGAAATGGTATGTAAGCACTCTTATGTCCTCCGGCCGTTCACGCAAAGGCGGAATGATGAAAGGAACAACATTAATCCGGTAATATAAATCCTCGCGAAACCGCTTTTCTTCAATCATTTTTTCTAACGGCCGATTGGTTGCGGCAATAATTCTTACGTCTACAGAAACGGTTTTCGTCGCACCGACCGGTTCAATCTCTTTTTCCTGCAGAACTCGAAGCAGTTTTACTTGCATATGCAGCGGCATATCCCCGATTTCATCAAGAAAAATCGTTCCGCCGTCAGCAAGTTGAAACTTTCCTTTTTTGCCGCCTTTTCTCGCCCCGGTAAACGCGCCTTCCTCATAGCCGAACAATTCCGATTCAAGCAAATGCTCCGGAATAGCACCGCAATTCACCTTAATAAACGGCTTGCTGCTTCGGCTGCTTAGCTGATGAATGCTGTGGGCAAACAGCTCTTTTCCCGTACCGCTTTCGCCGCGAATCAACACAGAAATATCGCTATCGGCAATTCTTTTCACTTTTTCTTTTAATATTTCCATTTGTTTCGATTGAGAGATAATATCTTGTAATGTATACTTCGCTCCGTTGTCTTCCTTCCATTCTTGCAAATATGTTTGCAATTGCGGCAGCAAACTTCTAATATGGCTATTCATTCTTTTCCATTCATTTGTATCGCGAAAAATCACAGTCCCAACAGCCCCGATTACTTTTCCGTTAGAAAAAATCGGAATGCGGTTGGCAATCATATAGTTCCCTTTTATATAATGCAGATCAGCAATTTCCTCTTTTCCCGTTTGCACGACAATATGCATTCGTGTATTCTCAATCACTTCTGTTACATGCTTGCCGATAATTTCTTCACGATTTTTCCCTAAAAATTCGCAATAGTTTTTATTGATGTAAATAATTCTTCCCTTTTCATCAACAACAACAATCCATTCATAGGCACAATTAATAATGGTTTCAAGAATTTCATGCTGGAATGTAATATCGTTTTCCGCCATCTCCCTTCGCCCCCTTTGCCCTAATTATTTTATAAAGAGGCTGGCCTGTCATTGTCTGAGCTCACGCACATCCCACCATATACCGCTTATTCATCCGATACGGCGTGCCATATATGGCGGCGCGGGATCTGACGCATTATTTTCAGGCCAGCCTCTTTTCATTAAGATATCGCTTCTTCCTTTTCCTGCATAATTTCTGTTTCTTTCCGTTCTTCCTCGTCGCGGAAATTGTGTGCCAATCTCCCGGCAGCACTAGCTGCAATACTCGCTACTAAATCATCTAAAAATGTATGCACACCTTGTCCCCTTTTTGTATCTAAATATTTAATAATGCCAATTTTATGTTTATCAAGGTGCCCGAATGTCGTTACGGCAATGCTGCCGTAGCCTAATACGGCACCTAAAGCAATCGTCTCATCAACCCCAAATAATCCTTCATCTGTTTCGACAAGCGTTTGCAAAGGTTCGGACAGCATCTTTCTTTCAGCCAGTTTATCAAGTTCAATTCCGACTAAAATGGCATGCTGCACTTCCCGTTTTTGCAGCACCTTTTCAACGCTTTCTATGCAATCATCAATGGTTAATCCTTTATTATACGGACTTTGCATCTCATAGACAATTTCGGCAATTGCTTTAACGGTAACGCCGCGCTCGGCCAGCAAACGCAAAGCAGCTTCTGTTACTTCTTTGCTTGTTACTCGTCTTTTTTCCATTGGCATTCTCCTCTCTAGAAAAAAAAGCATATTTCGCTAGTGTAAAATCTCGACTCTTCCCCAATTATAGCACTATATAAGTTTCACTTGAATATTTGACCTCTGGCAGACAAAAGAGTTGCCGCCGATTTTTCGCTCAAAATCTCGAAAAGTGAAGCATCCAATTACATTTGTACAGACAACATGTTTTGACACAAATATGCTAAAATAACAATGAATTCGAAAATAGTGTTGGAGGATGAATAATGACAGAACAAAAAGGAACCACTTTAGTACAAACCATTTACAGCCAAGAGTTAAATGAAGAAGTTACATTGCTTATTTATTTGCCAAGCACGTATTCTCCTCTTCATAAATATTCGCTTCTTATTGCTCAAGATGGTAAAGATTACTTTATGCTTGGAAAAGTAACGCGGGCCGTGGAAGATTTATTAGCAAGAAAAAAGATTGACCGGACGATCGTTGTCGGCATTCCGTATAAAGATGTGAACGATCGTTACGAAAAATACCATCCAAGCGGCAAAAAGCATACGGCTTATTTACGATTTTTGGCAAATGAGCTTGTTCCGTATTTAGATAAAGAATTTCCTACTTATCAAATGGGAATGGGCCGCGCATTAATCGGCGATTCTCTCGGCGGCACGGTTTCTTTATTAGCCGGTCTTACTTATCCGCATACATTCGGAAAAATCGCCATGCAGTCGCCATATATTAACGAAATCATGATCGAAAAAGTGAAAAGTTTTGCACATCCGCATCTGTTGCAGCTTTACCATTCGATCGGCACAGAAGAAACGGCAGTGAAAACAACCGATGGAAAAGTTCGTGACTTTATAACACCGAACCGCCAAGTTCATCAGTTATTTAAGCAAAAAGGATTTACTTACAAATATGAAGAATTCAACGGGGACCATACTTGGACATATTGGCAGCCTGATTTGCCAAAGGCGCTTGAAAACATCCTCATCATTTAATAAATTTCGCAATTTTGTTATAATTGAACAATACTATGGAAAAAAGGAGGGGATTTTTATGAAATACGGCATTGCCTTATTCCCGTCAAAAAAAGTCCAAGATTTTGCGAACTCGTACAGAAAACGTTATGATAGCCATTATTCGCTTATTCCGCCTCATTTAACGTTGAAAAGCACGTTTGAAGCAAGCGATGAAGAAATTTCAACAATCGTTAAAGAACTTCGGAAAATTGCTGCGGATACAGAGCCGATCCCATTAAAAATTACAAAATTCAGCTCGTTTTATCCTGTTAACAACGTCATCTACTTAAAAGTGGAACCGAATGAAACGCTGAAAAAACTGCATAAGCAATTTTACAGTGGAATTTTCACCGACAAACCTGAATACGCTTTCGTACCGCATATTACGATTGGGCAATCACTTTCAGATGCTGAACATTCTGATATATACGGCCAGCTAAAAATGCAAAAAGTCTACTTTGAAGAGACAGTAGACCGATTCCATTTACTTTATCAACTTGATAACGGTTCATGGACCGTATATGAAACATTTCTCGTCGGAAAGGAACAAGAGTAAATGAAAGTGGTTTTTGGAAACAGCGAAAAGCTTTGGAACGACGCCGTTTCTGTCAGAAGAGCCGTATTCATCGAAGAACAGCACGTTCCAGAAGAGTTGGAAATCGATGAATTTGAAAATGAAGCGACCCATTTCGTTCTGTATGATGGAGAAAAAGCCGTTGGAGCCGGGAGATTTCGTACGATTGACAGCATTGGAAAAATCGAGCGAATTTGCGTGCTTCCTGATTATCGCAGCCGCGGAGCCGGGCGTTTAATTATGGAAAGCATCGAACAATTCGCAAAAGAAAACGGGATTGCCAAAACAAAGCTAAACGCGCAGACACACGCGGAGCGCTTTTACGAAAAATTAGGCTATAAAACGATATCCGGCATTTTCATGGATGCAGGAATTCCCCATGTCACGATGATGAAACAGCTTTTATAACAAAGAGAAGGGATGACCCATAAGTGTCGGTCACATAGCCAATCATTACGGGCTATAGCTGACACTTTGCTTTTATAGGTCAGCCCTTTTTTATGTATGGCTATGTTAAATTTGATTGTTGATTTATAGTTAAAATAAAAAAAGACTTAACTTCACTATCGTAGAATCAAGTCTTTTTTTACATATTATGTTATGATAGCCGAATCTTTAAATGATTACCTTATTATAACCAATTATTTACATAAGATACTAATCCTAAAATAGCTCCAAATGTAGCTCCAAAAAACACAAAATATCTTGTTTTTATCTCGGCAATACTCCATTTGTTTTTTGTATCACTCACAAACAATCCCTCCCTTCTATTCTAATATTCATACGTTCTTAATGAATGGTGGGTTTCATTAATTGGAAATAAACAACTTTCTACTATCATTTTACTTATAGAAGCATTGTCACTTCTGTGTTTCACCATATCGAGGAATTGAAACCAGCTCAAATAATGGTCGAGGTATTTTGTTGCCACACCATTAAAGCGTTGAATCCAGCCTTTTTAAGACTTACGAACAAACGTTCTTCTAATTATTATAGAACATTCGTTTGTTTTAATCGAATATCAACAGAATTATTTAACATAGCCTTATGTATAAAAAATCACCTTTTTTCACAAATTAATGGTATCTTAAATCCAAAAGGTGAAAAAAATGGAATTGATTAAAATTGCTTCTGAACTAGTAGTTGGTTATGTCGCTCTACTATTTACTACTAAAATTCTCGGAAAAACCCAAATCACACAAATCACAGCATTTGATTTTATTTCCGCGCTTGTGTTAGGGGAACTTGTCGGCAATGCGCTTTACGACAACAATATCGGTATTTCCCAAATCTTATTCGCCGTCGCCTTATGGGGGGCTTTAATTTACATAACAGAAATAATTACGCAAAAAAAGAAAAATTTCCGCGCTATTTTAGAAGGAAAACCGACATTGGTCATCGCTCAGGGCAAAATTTTACGTGATAAAATGGCAGAAAATAAATTAGACATGAATCAATTACAACATTTGCTGCGATCAAAAGGAGCGTTTTCCATCCGCGAAGTCGAGTATGCGGTTTTAGAGACAGACGGGACAGTAAGCGTCTTAAAAAAATCACCATACGAGCTGCCGACAAGACAAGATCATCAAATGCCGGAACAATTAGTGAGCCTTCCTGTAACATTAATTCTCGATGGTGAAGTGATTTGGGATAATCTCAAAGAATTCGGTTTTTCTGAAAAATGGCTGAAAGGCCAAATCCAGTCATTCGGCGCAAAAGAGTATAAGGACGTACTATATGCAGAATGGCAAAAAGACAAAGGAATACATGTGCAAACATTTTAACGCTTTATTACAATACCATCGATAGCGGGGCTGACCCATAAGTGTCTAAACTCATATCCATTTATCTTATGTTACATCCTATATGATTGGGTTGTGCGGTCTGATACTTTGCTTTTGGATCAGCCTCTATTTCTCCTTTCTTTACAATTTTCGTTTCGAGGGAAGGAATAGAAGGAGTCTGCGATTTTTAGCACATTCATCTCGTTCACTCTGCTTCATACATATTTGTTCATATGTTCCCCTTTCCCTGTTAACTCTGTTAACACTTCGTCGAAAACCGCTTTCTTATGAGCTTTCTTTGATTGGGAAAATGAATACTCTTTTCTCTGCTTCGCTATCGCATTGACTTTTGTTACCGGAAACAGTGACAGCGAAGATGGACGATAAGCGCTTTGTCGATTTCCGTATTGAAATAATGAATCATTAAACGGAGATATCGGATACATTTCCTCTCCCTCCTTATCCCCTTTCTCTATTAAATTCTAAAACTCCAGCAAGAAATCCTTTTTCTATATCATATGTTTTGATATGATTAACGTTGACGTT
Organism: Paranoxybacillus vitaminiphilus; assembly: GCF_003259935.1. Lineage (GTDB taxonomy): Bacteria > Bacillota > Bacilli > Bacillales > Anoxybacillaceae > Paranoxybacillus > Paranoxybacillus vitaminiphilus. The sequence goes on from NZ_QLMH01000022.1 coordinate 21,517, forward strand.
TGAAAAAAGGGGATTTATTCATGAAATGGGCAAAATATAAAGAAAAAACGATTTGCCTCGCGAAGTTGCCGCGCGAAAAATACCAGATTGTTTATGAGTCGGCCCTTCGCGGAAAAATGACATGCCTAAAGTGCGGTGAGCCTGTGAGGCTATATTTAGGCATTCAACAAGAGCCGCATTTTTACCATGAACATAAACAAAATTGCGCGATAAATGAACGGGGGACTTCGGTTTGGAAGCCGCCTATTTCTGTCAAAAACAACACTTTATTTCACAAAAAAGAACAGGTTGTCGCAAGCAGTAAAAACGATTATTTACAGCGCCTGATGCAATCGGGAATTTATCTGGACGAAACACAAATGAAAGCAGTCCGCACAACAGAAGGACCGCTTTTAGTATTAGCCGGGGCCGGCAGCGGGAAAACGCGGGTACTTACTGCTCGCACGGCTTATATGATTTGCGAGCGAAACATTCATCCCGCTTCCATTATGCTTGTGACCTTTACTACAAAAGCAGCGAAAGAAATGAAACAACGGCTTCTTACTTATCCGGAAATCCGGCAGAATTCTATTTCTTTTCTTGTAACCGGCACATTTCACAGCATTTTTTACCGAATGATTAGCCATTTTCAGCCGGAGCGGTGGCAGATGAACCGTTTATTAAAACGGGAATGGCAGCGTGAACAGCTCATTAAAGAAGCAGGCCGCGAGCTTGGCTTAGATGAGCGGGAGTTTGCTTATGACCAAGCATTGCAACAAATTTCTTATTGGAAAAATACATTGTTAACTCCCAAGGACACAGAACCGCAAAGCCAATGGGAAGAACGGGTGTCCTATTTATATAAACGATATGAGGAACTCAAAACGGAACGCGGACAATTTGACTTTGACGATATGCTTCTCGGCTGCTATGAACTGCTGTTAGAAAATCCCGGCTTGCTCGCCCGCTATCAAGAACGGTTTCAATATTTTTTAATTGATGAGTTTCAAGATATTAACAAAGTACAATACGAAATTATGAAGATGCTGTCAAACCATACGAAAAACTTATGCGTTGTCGGCGATGATGACCAATCCATCTACGCGTTTCGCGGCTCTAATCCGTCTTTTATTCTTGAATTTGATAAAGAATATCCTGAGGCACAAATCATTACGTTAAGCGAAAATTATCGCTCTTCTCATACGATTGTCACAACAGCGAATAAAGTGATTTCCCTTAATAAACAGCGGCGACAAAAACAGATGAGAGCGCAGTTCGACAACGACCATCTCCCGCTCTTCTTTTTCCCGTACGACGAAGAAGAGGAAGCAACAATGGTTGTTGAAGATATAAAAGAGCGAATCCGCCAAGGCGCCGAACCGCGCGACTTTGCCATCTTATACCGCACCCATGCGGCATCGCGGGCAATATTTGAGCGCTTGTCGCAATGCGGCCTGCCTTTTATCGTTGAGCAAGATGGCGAATCCTTTTATCAACGCCGCATCGTTCGCTGCTTGTTAGCGTATTTGCGTCTCAGTTTAAATCCAAATAACGAAGAAGCAATGAACGATTTGCTCATCGCCTTGTTTTTAAAACAATCCGCACTGCAAGAGTTAAAAGCGATTAGCATTATCGAGGACTGTTCGCTTGTGAAAGCTTTAGCCAAGCTCAGCAACATTCAACCTTTTCAACAAAAGAAACTGCGCAAAATGGTTCCTTTGTTTAAAACATTAGCGGCTCTTAAACCGATTATCGCACTTGAAACAATCGAAAAAGAAATGGGTTTTGAGGAATTTATGAAAAAACGGGGCAATGAAGGAAATGTGATGGAAAAAGGGTCTGATGATTTGCGCGATTTAAAAGTGGTCGCGAAAAAATTTAAGACGATCTCTGCTTTTCTTTCTCATGTCGATGAAATGATTCAAGCGACTTCTGAAGCGAAACAGTTCAGTAAACAACAAACGAATGCGATTCAACTGACAACAATTCATCGGGCGAAAGGGTTAGAATATAAATATGTATACATTTTAGGAGCGGTAGACGGGTGCCTCCCTCACGATTACGCCCTTGATACTTATCGAAACGGGGATGAACTTCCGCTTGAAGAAGAACGGAGATTAATGTATGTGGCGATGACAAGAGCAAAAGAAGCTTTATTCATTTCTGTTCCGGAAATGAGACGAATGAAAAAAGCACACGCCTCCCGCTTTATTAAATATTTGATTGAATAGCCAAGGCTGGCTCATATCTCATGTATTTGCCAAACATGATGATATGAGCCACCCTTTTGTTTTACTTTTTATTATTATTAATCATATTAGCAATTGTGCTGAAATCAAGTTTGTTTCCGTCTTTAATAATCGTTTGAACGATTTTGTCTTCTAATTCTTTTGGCACTTTGCGGTTGGCAATTTGCGCTACACGTTTGATGACGCTTCTAACCGTCTTTTCATCTTTAAAATTCGCATGCTGCAGCGAATTCGCTAATTCGAATACATCGTTCATATTGATGCCTGTTTTCTTTTCGATATTTTTAAAGAAATGATTATCCATTATCATCCCGCCTCCTTTTCATGATACATCGTATGAAAAAAAAGATGCGAAGTGCATGCATGGAAATAAAAAGTACGAGCCGCTTTGTAATAGCTCGTACTCCTTCGCTTGAAATATCGCGAACAAATTAGCCGATGAACGCAGCACCAACAATAATTAACAAAATAAACAATACAACGATTAACACAAACGTTGAGCCGTAACCGCCTCCATAACCGGGACCATAACCATAGCCGCCATAACCGCCGCAACCACCAAATCCGAAGCCCATTTTATTACACCTCCTTTCACATTGTTGTTTACATCATATGCGCTTTTACAAAAAAGGTATGGGCGCGCTACTGTAAAAAACGAAACATTGTCGCAAATTGCTTTTCTTTTTTGGCAAACCATTCATTCATATAACCAAGCTTTCCTTCCACTTCTTTTAAAAATTCTTTATTGGCTTTATCAATTTTTCCTATATTTTCATCGAGCTCCTTTCCCCATTTTTCAAATTTCTTTATCACTTCATCGTGTCCGTCATGTTTGGATTTTGCCAGCTTTTCCAATTCTTTTTCCAGCTTATTGCCCATATACTCACCGTCCCTTCTTATTCATTTGTTTATGCAAATGAACAAATGATGTTCCGAGCTTTTTTATTCTATTTTTTCTTAGAAGTATGGTAGAGTTATAGGAGTGACAAATCAGCAAAGGAGGTATAACCATTTTGAACCATTTACAAACAGTCGAGCAGTTCAACGAAGTCATTGCTGGAGATAAAGCGGTCATTGTAAAATTTTATACAACATGGTGTCCGGACTGTGCGCGAATGGATATGTTCATCGGTGAGATTATCGAACAATATTCGCAGCTAGAATGGTATCAAATCAATCGTGATGATGTTCCTGAACTCGCTGAAAAATATCAGGTGATGGGGATTCCAAGCCTTCTCGTTTTCAAAAACGGGGAAAAAATGGCTCATCTTCACAGCGCTAATGCAAAAACACCAGAACAAGTAAAAGAATTTTTACAATCGTTATCATTATAAGCTGCAAACGAAAAGGCTGTCTTACAGAAAAAGAAGCTACTCCCTAATTATCAATGTGTAAGGGAGTAATTCTCCTATAAGACAGCCTTTTTAGCCATCGCATTGCGGCGAAGATTTGCTTTATTAATCATTAATTTGTTCATAATCTTTCGGTTGCCGCGTTACATTTTCGCCTTCATGCATAAATTCCAATGTGAATTCCTCATCGGTCGTCTTAATATTCTTATCTTCTTTTCCCTTTATTAAGCGCAATGTAATTTCCTCATCCGTTGTTTTTGGTTTATTTTTCATATTTTTTCCTCCTTTAATTTTTCAATAATGGTTCTACTTTATTTAAAATTCCCGCTAATTTCTCTGCGTTTTTGCCGTACATTTGTCGCGCTTCGGCATTTTCGGCTTGTAAAGCAAACAATTCAAAATCCGCCTGCACTTTTTTAATCGCTGCCAGTAAAAGCGATTTTTGCTGCGGCTGTGGCACTTGAATTTTATCATTATACAAATCAACCGTCACTTGTCCGTAAGAATCCACTTGCGCTAAAAAAACATTTTCAACAGCGATCCCTTGTTTATCCAATTCTTCTTTTAACCAGCCGCGGTTTAATCCCATCGTTGCGAGCGGCTCATCTAAAATCATTCCATCCATAATGACTGTTTGCGGTTCTTTCATAGGAGCAGGATTTGGAAAAACATCGCCAACTGCTAACGGCTGCTTATCACGTTTTAATAAAACGCTTAAATCTCCATTTGACTCCAACGTAGCAAACTCAACATCAGCTACGCGAAACACATCCTTTTTGCGCAATTGCTCAAGCAGCTCGTCAATTGTATATTTTTCCTTTTTTAGATTTTCCTCCATTATTTTCCCGTTCTTAATAAAAACTGTTGAATTTCCTTCAATAAAATCACGAAACTTTTTATTCTTTAATGAAATATAAGAAATGGCTACCGGAAATAATGCCCAGATAAGAATGCTTGTAATCCCTTCCGTCAGACGAATGCCTAAGTCCATTGAAAGCGTACCGGCAATATCACCGATAGTAATCCCAACAATATATTCAAAAAACGATAACTTCGATAATTGCTTTTTACCTAGCAGCTTTGTAATAATAAACAGCCCGATTAATATACAAATGGAGCGTATCGCTACTTCTAACCATGCTGGCATCATTTCTACTCCTTACATTCCATTGTATTGTGGTTCTTCCCGTTCCAATTGGCCAATTCTTTGCTTCAAATCGGCAATGATTTCTTCCGTTATGATCATCGCCTCATGAAACTCCCGCTGTGAGCGCTCATCCGTTGAAATAAGCGCAAAATTTTGCAGTCCGGCGTGGATGCTCTTTAAACTGGCCAAACTTTGTTTAACTTGTGAACCGATCGTCATCTCTTACCACCCACTTATCCTTTCGGTTTAAATAATAAAGCTCCAATAAAGCCAAATATAATCGCAGCAGAAATTCCCGAGCTTGTCACTTCAAACATTCCGGTCAATACGCCAATGATTCCGTGTTTTTCTGCTTCTTGAAGCGCACCGTGAACGAGGGAATTTCCGAAGCTTGTAATCGGTATCGTTGCACCTGCTCCTGCAAAGTCAATCAACGGCTCATAAAGTCCGAACCCGTCCAAAATGGCACCAATCACAACAAGAGTGCTAAGCGTGTGCCCTGGAGTTAATTTAAAAACGTCAAACATCATTTGCCCGATTGTACAAATAATACCGCCAACAACAAATGCCCAAAAAAACATCGACATCATATGTCGTCACCTCCATACTCAATCGCTACCGCATGAGCAATGCATGGGATTGTTTCATTTTGTTGAAACGTTAATGGTGATAGTAGCGCGCCTGTTGCGACAACGAGAATCCGCTTTAATTCTCCCCGTTTCATGCGGTTCAGCAAATGTCCATACACAACGGTAGCGGAACAACCGGCGCCGCTTCCCCCCGATAAAACAGGCTGGCCTTCACGATAAATCATAAGGCCGCAATCTTGATAACGTTCATCTTCTATAGAGAGTCCATTTTTTTTCATAAGATCTAATGAAACTTCTCTGCCGATATGCCCTAAATCTCCAGTGACAATCATGTCATAATAAGAAGGATCTATCTGTAAATCACGTAAATGTGCTTCAATCGTATCAACAGCAGCCGGCGCCATTGCTCCCCCCATATTGAATGGGTCGGTTAATCCCATATCGACTACTCTTCCGATCGTTGCTGCCGTAACGCGTGGTCCATTGCCTTGATTGCTTAACAAGGCCACTCCTGCTCCTGTCACCGTCCATTGTGCCGTTGGCGGCTTCTGTCCACCGTACTCCGTTGGATAACGAAATTGCTTTTCAACAGCGGTGTTATGGCTTGCCGCTCCTGTTAGCACATATTGTGCCCCACCGTAGTTGACAATAAACGCACTTAATGCCAAACCTTCCATTGATGTTGAGCAGGCACCAAACACTCCGAGATACGGTGCTCCAATCGTTCTTGCCGCAAAGCTTGATGGCGTAATTTGATTGATCAAATCTCCAGCAATAATAAACTGAACTTTTTCCTTTTCAATTCCCGCTTTCTCCATTGCCTTAAAAAACGCTTCTTCGAATAATACTTTGTGCGCCTTTTCATACGAATCTTCGCCAAGCCAAAGGTCTTCGTGCAATAAATCAAAATCATCAGCAAGTTTTCCGTTTGCCTCAAATGGTCCGCCAACGGTTGCCGTAGAGACAATGACCGGTTTATTTTCGAACACCCAACTTCGGTGGCCCTTCATCATCCTAACCCACCCCACTGTATAAGAATCGTTTTCACTAAGGCGACGACAAATGCCGCAAACGTACCGAACAAAATGACAGAACCGGCCAGCTTAAACATATTGGCGCCTACTCCTAACACAAATCCTTCCGTTCGATGTTCAATGGCTGCAGAAATGACGGCATTGCCAAACCCTGTTACGGGAACCGCGCTTCCTGCACCGGCAAATTGAGCGATACGGTCATATACGCCTATTCCAGTCAAAATCATGGAAATAAAGACCATTGTCGCCACCGTTGGATTCCCTACTGTTTGCTCGGTAAAATCAAAAAAGTACATATAAAAATAGGAAACCGCTTGACCAATCACACAAATAAGCCCTCCCACTAAAAATGCGCGAACACAGTTTTTGAATAAAGGACGTTTTGTTTCCCTCTCTTTTTCAAATAAATGATACTCTTGTTGGACGGGAGTAAGATTCTTTCTTTTTTCATTTGCCATATCATCACCTCTTTCTAAGTGAGTTCATTACTCAGTTTTTCTAATTTTTTAATTTGTTTATTGACTTCTTTCTCGTTTATTCCATCTTTACTTAATTTTCTTTTTAGTTCTTCTGTTTTCCAAAACAACTTCATATCGCTGGAAATGATGACGTCATAATCCGGGAATAAGTTCTCAAGCTCTTCTTTTACCTCTTTCTCAATTTGCTTCATGCGAAACCGTTGTAAATGTTTAACTTGATACGCTAATAAAAGCTTTTTCTTTGTATTAACGGCAACAACATCCTTTACCTCACGCTTTTGACTTATCCTTTGAACAGCCTGCTTAGCGGCAGTTTGATTAAGATGGGCATCCGCTGTTTCCTTTGTACTTGTTCTTGTTATATTAAAATTTTGTAATGACTGCTGTTGATTCTCTTTTTCCTTCGCACAACCGAAAAGTATGCTAAATATGAATAAAACCAGGAAAAGTTTTTTCAGCATTGTTCATCAGTCCTTATGTAAGTTTGTTTGAAAAGAGGCTGTCTCATAAGGGTCTGAACCTCACGCGAGTTTTACAATATATCGTTCATTTCTCCCATGTGATGTCCTATATATTGTGTTGTGGGGTCTGACCCTGGGCTTTTGGGACAGCCTCTTTCTGCCTCCGCTTTTCTTTTTGTCTAGCTCGCCTCGCAACGTGTCAACTGCTTGAATAGCATCTTCGCTGACATGCGCCGAGTAATCGCAGGCGCAGCTTCTGGAAAATAACCTTCCCCCTCGATGTGACAAGCACCTCTGCGGGTGAAGAACATTTGCCCATCGCGGCTAAGCAGGATGCTTCCGCTTTTCTTTATTGTTTATATTGTGGTTCTTCGTTCTCGATTTCTTGCATGCGCGGGGTAACTAAATCAACAATTGCTTGCGCCTGCTTTGCGGCTTGTTGATAAAGCTGCTTTGCTGACTGGTTTTCTGTTTGCAATGCAAACGTTTCAAAACTTGCCTGTGCTGCTTTTAAACCAGCTAATGTTTGTTTTACCTGGCTTGCTACTGTCATCTTGTTGACCTCCTAAATTTTCGTTACAATTTTATGTTGTATTTTTTATGAAAAAATATAATAACAATTTTTTACATAAAAAAGCCGTCTCAAAAACAAAGGGACAGGCCCTTTATGAGACAGCCTTAACAAATTTATTTTTTATTTTCTTTATCTGTTTTATCTGAATAACCCGTTCCTATTGAAGGGTTGTTAAGAATGCCGGCCATAACGAGAATGCTTAAAACAGCGTTATATATCTTTTCGTATTGTCCGAAATCAATATCTGCTCCAAATGTTTGGATAAGAATGACGACAAAAGAACCGATACTGACCCACAACCCGTAATTTTTAAAACGCTCCATAAAAAATCCCCCTCTCATTTTTCAAAATTCTCTTTCGTTAATAGCGATTGAAAGGGTTTTTACTCTTATTGCTGCAAAACACTACTTAGGAAAATCACATTACAAATTCCTTAAACACCACATTTATAAAGAAACTAAATCCAAGAAAACGGATTTCTCCGCTTATCGTCGTCGTCAACTTCTTCTATCGCTGTGTCATCTTGTATGTCCTCTGCTGCTTCTAATTCAGGACGATTTGCTCTTCCGAACATCCAAGGATCAAACGGACGTCTTTTCGGAATAATTACGACATCATCTGCATGAACAATCAGCTTATCAACATGAACCACACGTGATTTATGTTTTTTTTCCGACATTGATATTACCTCCTTAATTGAATAGCCTATCCGCACTGTTAGACTATGCACATGTTCGTTTTTTTGTATAGGCGTTTTTCATAAAAAAGAGATTATCTTGTTCGATAATCTCTTGTAAGTAAATCCAATTCTTATTTTCTCTTTGCTTTTTTCCCGCAACCACATCCTCCGGTTTTCTTGACAGTTGCAGAAGGCGCAGAGTCGAATTTCGTGTTTCTTGCCATTTGTAAAACGATAGGCTTTTTTTGTGCCAACAGCTCCCCCTCCTAATCATTTAGAAATTACTAATATCTTATGAGGGAAAGAGACGATTTGCTCCGGCATTCGTTCTATAATTTTCTTTATTCATCTCCATCATCAAAGGAAAAGGAACTTGATGCCGAATGAGGGTTCGGATCTATTGGGACAGAAGGCGAAACAATCGCATTTTGTTGCTTTAACGTGCGAATAAACCACGAATCTGAATTTGTTTCTTCCTCTACTTGCTTTTTCAGTTCTGCTAAACGCCTTTCAAGTTCCTCCTTTTCTTTCTTTACTTGTTTTAATTGTTTATATCTTTCCTCACTTTGAAACGCCAATTCTTTAAGAAGAACATTTTCCGCTTTCGCTTCATGGAGCCTGTTTGTTAAAGCTTCTAATTCCTCTTTCAAATATTCATTTTCTTTTACTAATGACACCATGTCGTTTTTTTCATACTGTTGCAATTTCGCTTTGCAACGCGACAGCTCAGACTGATAATAAATGAGTTTCTGTTTTAACATCGCCACATTCTCTGCTTGTTTTTGTTTCACTTGTGGATCCTCCCATCAAAAAAATCATTCCTCCTAATACATACAAATTCAAATATTCACTCATTTATGACATATAAACTAAAAAATAAAATTCCGCTTTTATCACAGCACACTTACCCAGTTTTTTCATACTATACAGTAGTCCCAATACCCGCAAGGCAATAATATTTTTATATTTGGTTTCGCGGGGAAAAATTTTAAACAGGAGGAAAGAGTTATGAGTCACTCTCATCATAAAGAGAAAGTATGTATTAAAACTCGTAAAGTGTACGACTGGGTTACTCGTCAAGTGGATGTACCATTAAAAAGCTTCTCTGATAGAGACTTAGAATCCATTTTTCCAGATAGCAAATGCCACAGACACGATAAAAAGGTTTGTGAATTTTTCACTTCACACGGTTTTAACCCAGAAGATTTCACGATTAGATGTTTCTTAACGGATGAAGATGGACATCGAATCGACCCAGTAGTCGATAACGATGCATTAATTTGTCAAGAAATCATCCAGCCAGATGGCCGTCAACCGGTGCGGATTACCCTTCCTTCAGGGGAAAAAGTTACGCTTCAAAAAGTGAAGGCACTAGTTAAAGGGCATGTTGTTGTACAAATTCTTGACGCAAACGGGCATGTTGTATGTGAATCAAAGGCCATTCCATTTGCGACAGCGCAAACATTTATCTTGTGTGCACCTGAAGGTACTATGCTAGACTGCCACATCTCTTTCTTCGAATGTGACGCCAGCTTAGTCTGCACAGACAATTTCTCACAACTTGATGTTTCCATTACTTTATGCCTTGAAGTGCAAATGGAAGCAGATGTAAAAATCGAAGTAGAAGCCCGTTTCTGCAAACCGCGTGAAGAAATTTTAGAAGCCACACTTTGCCCGACGGATAAGTTCCCGCCTCAATGTCCTGAAGTATTCCCGGCTCACTAAATTCACTTGACGAGTTCGCGGCTGACCCGAAAGCAAAGTGTCAGATCCCCAACAACGACACAATATACCGGACATCATATTGGATACATGAACAATATATTGTGAAATGCACGGGGGCAGACACTTTATGGATCAGCCTCCTTTTTTGTTTTACAAATTTATTTCTTTACATATACATGAAAGCAAAGAGGGGTGAGAAAAGTGAAGCAGCACCGCACAACTACGGACCAGCAAATTCAGCTGCAACAAAAAATGATTCACTATCGTTCAGAAATAGCAAGTTATAAAAATAAACTAAAAGCATTAGAAGCAGAGTTAAAAAAAGAAACACTCCGAAATCAATATTTACAAAAAAAGTTACATCATATTCAAACTGATAATATTGAGCAATATGAAAAAAAGATTGCAGACCTGGAAAATCAACTGCTGTCATATGAAGTGGCCTTAGAGGAAGAAAAAACACAATTTAGCGAACTGAAAAAAAATTTATATTTACAAAAAGAGCAGCAGCATTCACAACCAATCATAAAGCTCCAATCATTTTTTAATTATTCATTTTTCTTTCCTGAAACAAATGAAGATGATTTGTTAATATTCGGAAATTTTATGATAGATAATATTGGAACAGAGCCTCTACATGAGCCTATGATATGCATTCGTATAAAACCGATTCATGCGGGAAAACTGAGTGGAAAAATTTCAACAAAACAAGTGAAAATGGAAGAAAACTTCTTGTTATCTGAACATTCCTCTACGGAGTGGACATTTGTTCATGAAAATTGGAGAGAGAGCATAAAAAATAATGGTGAGTATTGGCTGAAGCCTTTGCATCATTCAACACTAGCGCCATGCAAGGTGTTACAGTTCCATAATTTTGAAATTCGCGCAAGAAAAACGGATGATGAAAATGCTTTAGTTGTTGAAGGTTATGTTTACTGCAAAGAGCTCCCAAAAGGAATTCCATCATTAAACAATATTATCGTCAACTGGTAGACGTGAATCACTTTTAGATTTAATGCAAAACGCTGACTCGATCTCATATTCTCCCTCTATCCATACAGCATATAGATTTGACGAAATAGCAAACACTCTTTATTTCTTAGACGATTGAGTCAGCATACTTCCATTCCAATCAATCATTTTTCTGTTAGAACTATATGCTTCTTTTACCAATCTCTTATGACAATAGCTTTTCGACAATCACTTCCACTAAGGCAGCACAGCCAGCAATCGCTAAAATAACTATAATCGGTGTAAAAACGCTAGACAAAACTAAATAACCTATATATAGAACAGCAGAGCTCCATATCCCTGTGCACCAATAACAGCTCAATAACTCCCCGATCCAATATTTCCATCCTGTTCCTTTCACTTTTATAAACGTTTGGATTGTCCCATCCGGCAATTGTTCCTCGATCATTTCGTGAAAAGGTTTTCTAATAAATGAGGTAATTGTATCATACACAATAAATCGTGTTAGCCGAAAACTCGCCAGAAAAAGGATAAGAAAGTCAAAGGCGTTTAGCATAGATTCCCCACCTTTATTGTTCTAAAGTTCTATATAGTTTATGAAATCGCTGAAATACAAATGATAAAAAATTCCTTTTATTCTCAAGCGGCTTCCCCAATGAACCTTTCCCATCTACACTCTGTTTAGAGATTAGGAGACTTCTCGGTGAACATGTTAAAAGAAGGAAACATATGATACTATAGACACTTTAACTGCAAGTACAAAGGAGAGGAAAACATGAATAAAATCGTTTTCAGCCGAAATTTTATAAAAAAACAACATGAGTCACGTAATAACGTGCACGAAATATTACACAATCTCGAACATGAAACAGAAGGAAACGTTCAACCGGTTAAGCAACATAACAGCGTGCATGAAATATTACACAATCTCCAACCTGAAACAGAAGTAAATGTTCATGTCGGAGAGCAGACGTATGATAACGCTGTGTTTTTAGCATTTGACATGAATCACAATAAAGCATCTTTTTTGATCGATCGATTTTATAAAGACGGCAACCGCTTAACAGTTTTAAACAGCAGCGATATCACTTCGATTGACTTACCGGTGTCAACAAACAAAGATGAGAATGCAGATAACGAGGATGAATAAAAAAGTAAAGCCAGCCCTTTTTAACAAGCGGCTGGCTTTACTTTTTAAGCGTTTGGAACAAGCTGCTCCGCTTCTATACACCCTTTTGATAAACCATATTTATGAGAGAAATATAATCATCCGGCGAACCTATATCAAACCTTTTCCCATCTGTAATTTTGCCGTAGCATGCTTCTTTGGCTAGTAATTCTTTTATTGCATCTGTCAATTGAATCTCTTCCTCTTCTTTCGGATTTAATAACTCTAACGATGAGAATATAGAAGGAGTAAACACATATCTTCCGATGACCGCCAAGTTGGATGGTGGATTTTTTTTCGGTTTTTCGATAATATCCATAACATGATACATCTGAGCGCCAAGTTCTTTCCCTTTTATAACACCATATTTATGCAAATGTTCCGCAGCCACTTTGTTCAGCCCAATTATGCTATGACCATGGGTCTCATATTCTTCTATTAGCTGCTTTATCGCCGGTTTCTTTCCTTCTAATATGATGTCATCAGGCAAAAGAACCGCAAATGGTTCATTCCCAACAAACAACTTTCCTAAACGCACCGCATCACCGAGCCCCCTCGCATATGGTTGTCGTGTGTAATAAAGCTGTATGTTAGGAACAACCTCTTTCGTCAATAGATGTGTTTTGTTTTTCTTTTCTAAAAACGCTTCCAATTCAAGAGAATGATCAAAATAATCGACAATTACATTTTTTGTTCTTGAAACGACAATTAAAATCTCTTCGATTCCCGACTCGATCGCCTCTTCCACCACAAACTGAATCGCTGGCTTCACTCCAATGGGGAACATTTCCTTTGGAATCACCTTTGTAATCGGCAGACTTCGAGTACCATATCCTGCTGCCGGAATAATTGCTTTCTTTACCACGTTCGTTTCTCCCCTCTACTTTCTTTATCTCCATCTTATTCGTTACATCGTATGAAGAAAGGTTGTCCAAAGAAAATAGGCACCGCGCTCCCCCTCATTTTGGGCACCTGCAGCGGTAACACATTAGCCCTGTCCATTAATACGCTATAAGAGCCACATACTTTTTTGAGGGGAGTGTACGCTTGATGAATATATGTGTAATAGGCGCCGGATACGTAGGCTTAACAACGGCCGCCGTGCTTGCTGAGCTTGGTCATGAAGTAAACTGTATCGACAAAGACAAACAAAAGATAGAAATGCTGAATAACAGTGAAGTTCCTATTTATGAGCCGGGCCTAAAAGAATTCATTGATAAAAACTATAATCATCTTACTTTTACCGATTCCCTCGATGATTATATAAAGAGAGCTTCCGTCGTGTTCATTTGTGTAGGCACCCCTTCTTCGGAAGACGGAAGCACTGACTTATCATATATTGATTCAGTCATTGATGAACTATCAAGTCGCATTAACTCGTATAAAACCATTGTTACGAAAAGCACTGTGCCGCCTGGAACGAATGAATGGATATATAACCAGCTGCTTGAAAAAGGCGTCTCTCCTGAACTTTTCAACATCGTTTCAAACCCGGAGTTCTTAAGAGAAGGCTCTGCCATTCATGATATGTTCCATGCTGACAAAATTGTTGTCGGTCTTCGTTCTGGTGATCATCGGTCATTGGCGGTTATTCAAGAAGTGTATACCGGAATCAACGCCCCTTACGTGATCACCAGCTTAAATGGAGCAGAAATGATGAAATATGCTGCAAACGCCTTTTTAGCTACAAAAATTTCATTTATGAATGAAATTGCCCGCATTTGCGAAGCATTTCAAGTAGATGTAAACGATGTGGCAAAAGGAATTGGACTGGATCCGCGAATCGGCCCGCATTTTTTACAAGCCGGCTTAGGATATGGAGGCTCTTGTTTCCCAAAAGATGTAAAATCACTTGAACGAACTGCACTTTCGAAAAACATTCAACCTCATATTTTACAAGCAGTACAAACAGTAAATGAGACACAGATTGATATTTATTTGGAAAAATTAAAAACGCTTTTCCCTGATTTCACTCATCTTAAAATCGCTGTTTTAGGGATTGCCTTTAAACCGAACACTGATGATACACGTTACTCACCAGCAGAACGATTCATTCGATGCTTGAGCCAATTTGACTGCGAAATTCATACTTATGATCCACAAGCGAAGCTACAGAATCCTCTCCCTGCAAATGTCATCCAAAAGGACTCCATCACTTCTGCCATTCGTGACGCTGATTGTGTCATTATTGCAACCGATTGGAACGAATTTAAACAGTTAGATTGGCCGGAAGTAAGGCAGCTTATGAAAGGGACGATTATTTTCGATACACGCAATTGCCTTGATCGTAACAAGATAGAACAGTACGGATTACATTATGTAGGAGTTGGTCGCGGATGAACATTCTCGTTACTGGCGCTGCCGGTTTTATCGGCTCTCATTTATGTGAAAAATTATTGGAAGAGGAAAACAATACGATCATTGGCATCGATTGTTTCATTGGCCCTACTTCAACTGCTATAAAAAAATGTAATTTAGAAAAACTCATTTCTCATCCAAGGTTCACGTTCATTTCCAAAGACCTTCTCTCCATTGACCTTCATGAACTTTTAAAAGAGATAGATGTTGTTTATCATTTGGCAGGAATGCCGGGTGTTCGTACAAGTTGGGGAAGAAACTTTCAGGAGTATGTTGACAATAACATTTCATCAACCCAATGGTTGTTAGAAGCGTGTAAAGACCTTCCGCTTAAACAGTTTATTTTTGCTTCAACATCTTCTGTTTATGGAGAAAAGGAGGGAAAAGTATCAGAAGAAATAGAGCCGGCACCATTATCGCCATATGGGATTACAAAATTAACAGCCGAACATTTATGTAAAGTATACAAAACAAGCTTTGAAATTCCTATCGTTATTTTGCGCTACTTTACCGTTTATGGCCCCCGCCAACGACCCGATATGGCCTTTCACCGTTTCATCAAGCAAATACTAACCAATCAACCCATTACCATTTTCGGAGATGGAACGCAAACGCGAGATTTTACGTACATTTCTGATTGTGTAAGCGGAACTGCAGCTGTCTTAGGGAATACAAATACGATTGGAAAAACCATCAATATCGGTGGAAAAGAACGAGCATCCATTAATGACATTATTGATTTATTAGAGTTGCTGACAGGGAAAAAAGCGAAGAGACATTATACGAAAACGGTCATCGGAGAACCTAAGCATACATGGGCTGATATTTCTGCTGCAGAGCATGATTTAAACTATGCTCCAACTATCGCATTAAAAGAAGGATTGCAAAGGGAAATCGACTATATACGCTCGGTTTATCAGGATGAAATATCATGAAAATCGCTTTTATATGCACTGAAAAACTCCCTTCTCCTGCTGTGAAAGGTGGAGCAATTCAGCTCATGATTGATGGGATCGCCCCATTCATTAGCCAAAACCATTCACTTACCATCTTTTCGATAACAGATTGTTCCTTGCCATTGACAGAAAAAAGCGGCAACATTGAATATATTCGCTTTCCGAAAGAATCATATGAAGAAAATGTCGCTGCTGAATTAACAAAACGCACATTTGACGTCATTCATGTCTTCAACCGTCCAGCAGGTCTTGTCAAATATTATAAAGAGGCTTCCCCGGCCAGCGCTTTTGTGTTAAGTGTTCATAATGACATGTTTTCTCCTTTAAAAATCACTAAAGAGCTGGCCGAACAAGCAATCGAGCAAAGCACCTTCATTACGACTGTCAGTGAATACATTAAGCGTACGATTACCGGCCGATATGAACTGCCTTCCGACAAGGTTGAAGTCGTCTATTCCGGCATTGACCTTGAGCAATATGTTCCTGCTTGGACAGAAAAAGGGAAAAAGATTCGTAAGTCCATGCGAAAAGAATGGAATGTCGCAAATAAGAAAGTGATTTTATTTATTGGCCGGTTAGCCAAAACAAAAGGACCTCATATCCTCATTCAATGTATGAGCGAGGTTCTTGCCTGCCACCATGATGCTGTTTTAGTCATTGTTGGCGGAAAATGGTTTAGTGATAACGGCTGGAATGATTATGTTGAACAATTGCATCAGTTAGCCAAACCATATGGAGAGAAAATTATCTTTACAAACTACATTCCCGCCGAAAAAATTCCACCTATTTTCTTAATAAGTGATGTGTTCGTATGCAGCTCTCAATGGCATGAACCACTGGCGAGAGTACACTATGAAGCGATGGCTGCCGGAGTACCGATTATTACAACGAATCGCGGTGGGAACGCTGAAGTGATTCATCATATGGAAAATGGGCTTGTCATTGATGACTATCAAAATATTCACTCCTTCTCTAAAGCCATTCATTTCATGCTTACTCATCGAGAAAAAGCTTTGCAAATGGCGAAAAACGGGCGAAACTATGTAGAGGAACATTTTTCATTCACACATGTAGCAGCACGATTAGAAGCGATTTATAGAAGAGCATACAACATCGTTCAAAAAATAAAAACGGGAGTGTCTCACAAGGAATGAGACGCTCCTTTTTAAGTCTTGATCATCGAAAAATCTCTACTTGTCCTCTTTATTAACAAAAGTTTGTTCTTCTTCTAAGCCGATTAATGTGAGAGAGACAATTTTTTCCGGTAACAAAGTTATTCTTTCGTTATCTTTTGCAGTTTGAAATACGACTTGTTTATCTTTATATTCGATTATATACCCCTCATAATTGGTATTGTCCATGATCAAGTTACACTTGATATTTGCAAGATGAGCAGGCAGGTTAGCTAAAAAGTTCAACTTTTCACCAAGTGTCATTTTTTGAAACTCCTTTGTGGCAAATGTCTCTTGAGCCTCTTGAGTCTGCTTTTTATCTTTTTCAGCATGCCCTATAAATGTTTCCTGCATATAGGTTACTGTCTGCTTCAGCTTAGGTTGTACAATATATAAGAGGGGAGAATTAGGAACAGCCTGATGCGTTTTCATTTAAACGACCTCCTCGCATTTTCATATAAAATATATATGCTTCTTTCTTTCAGAGTTGCGAATAAAATGCTCGCCAACAAAAAGAAAAAGCTGTAACGGTTCAAACCCGTTGACAGCTTTTTCTTTGTTATAGCTAAACAGCTCAGATTGCCGCCTACGCTTTTCTTTTTGTCTAGCTCGGCTCGCAACGTGTCAACTGCTTGAATAGCATCTTCGCTGACATGCGCCGAGTAATCGCAGGCGCAGCTTCTGGAAAATAACCTTCCTCCGTCGAAATGACAAGCATTTCTCGTCGGAAGAACATTTTCCTTCGGCGTTAACCGCTCGCCTACGCTTTTCTTCATTGTCTAGCTTCAGCGGCTAGCTCTCTTCTGCCAAATAACCTTCTCCCTCGAAGTGCAAGCACTTCTGCGGGCGAAGAACATTTGGCTTCGAGAGCTAATCGCGCCGCCTACGCTTTTCTTCATTGTCTAGCTTCAGCGGCTAGCTCTCTTCTGCCAAATAACCTTCTCCCTCGAAGTGCAAGCACTTCTGCGGGCGAAGAACATTTGGCTTCGAGAGC
>NZ_QLMH01000023.1 GCF_003259935.1 Paranoxybacillus vitaminiphilus
ATCATCATGAGCTGCAGCGCTATCAAAATCGGCTTCATCCGGCGATTCAGCTCGATGCCTATTACGGCAAAGATCCGTCCGTTTGGAACAACGATGTGCCGTTCATTTTAAAAATTGACGAATATTTAAAGACGCATTCGTTACCGAGCGAACCCGTTCCCGCACCGGAGCGCAGCATGGAGTTGGTCGGCGATGAGAAATGGATCACCGAAGGCGACGGGAAAAAGCTGCTTGAGCGAATCGGTCTTTTTGACCGCCTTCTCATCATCCCCGTGTCCGAACCGTTAATGTTAGCCGTCCATCCGGCAAAAATAGCGGAAGTGGTCCAGCTTCACCTCATTGTTGAAAATAAAACGACGTATCAAGCGCTGCTTCCCGCGCTTCCAGACACCGCTTTTTCGACGCTGATTTACGGGGAAGGCAAAGCCATAATTAGCAGCATCGAACAATTTTCGCTGCAATATCCGGTGAAAGCGGACCATCGTTTTTATTACTTTGGCGACATTGACCGCGAAGGTATTGCGATTTGGCATTCGCTTGCGAAAAAGCAGCCCGTTTCGCCGGCGCTTCCGTTTTACCGGGCGTGTTTGCAGAAAGATCCGGCCAGCGGCAAGGACTATCAGATGGAGCGGGCGGACGCGCTTGACGCGTTTCTCGCTTATTTTGCACCGGATGAACAAAAGCAGCTTCAAGAGCTGTTGGCTTCAGGCCAGTACTATCCGCAAGAAATGTTGAAAACGAGGGAACTGCAACAAATTTGGAGGGAATGGCAGTGGACAAGCTAGAATTGGCAGGGGTGACGGACGGCTATCGCGAGCGTATCAGAAGGCTTGCGCTGTTTGATCCGCTTTTTGATCTTGAGCGGAAGCGTTCAACTGACCTCAATGGGCAGCCGATTGATATGAAAGGGCTCGGGCTATTGGCGCTTTTGTTTTTCTTTGAACAAAAGCTGATGCGGCAGTATAAAACTGGGGTAAAACAGCTCGCGTCTTTTTTAAAAAAGCTAACGGAAAATGTGTACGTGTTAGATGACGAGATGTACGAAGACTTGGCGCGGACGATTATTCAAACGTTTCGCCCGACGACGGGGAAAAAACGGAGTTATTCGTTTTACGATTGGGAAAAACGGGAAGAGAGCGCGATTGAATATTCCCTTTTAAAAGCGAACGATTTCGATGTGAAAACGAATACGCAATATTACACGCTCGATGAAGATGGGCTTGAGCTCGTCTTTGCGACGAAGGAGTTTTATAGCGAATTCCAGTTATCGATTAACCAGTTGATGTTGCGGAAACAGTTGGAAAAAGGCGAATTCGCCGCGGCACTCAAGCAAATCAACGAAATGCGAATTGACGTCGAAACATTGGAAGAACGCATGACTCGGCTGAAGCATGAAATTCAGCGCAGCATTATTTCCGAAGAGACGTTTGAACGGTATAAACAGCTGCTCGACGACATCTACAGTCGGCTTTCGCGAGAGGATGAGGAGTTCAAGGAACTGCGCGAATTCGTCAATGAAACAAGGGAACGCCTGTACGCGCGCGATGTTCATCAAAAAGAAGCGAAGACGTATGAACTTGTCTTAAAAATCGCCCGGGAATTAGAGTCGGTGCATTATGCGCATTCTGCTTTGCTGGACAAGGCGCTTTCGTTAAAAAATACAACGCTCGTCACGGCGCAGGAGTCGCTTTATTATACGGGTCTTCATTCGTTCAATTTCGACCAAGACATCGTGTCATACATCGTTTCCACCCCGCTCCCCCTCGAAGCGATGAAAGGGGTGCTCCACCCGTTTTTAAAAGTCGAAGAAAATCGGTTTTGGTCGCCGCTTGCGATTTTTGCGGAGCAAAACATTACGGAAGAGCGGGAAGAAAAAGTTGGGCCGCGCTTTATCGAAGCGGACGATGCGGCGGGCGACGATCCGTATCGCACATGGCTTATGGCAAAATATAAAGAATTGATGCAGCTGTTTTTAGAGGCGTACCAGCTTGGGCGCGCCCAAACGCTTTCGGAGTTTTTCAGTTACTTGGACGACATCGGACAGTCGCGCTTGTATGAGCAGCGTTATTTTTACGATTTTTGGCTCATTATGCATCAACGCTCCCCGGTTCAACACGGCGATATGCAAGGGGAGGAAGGAAACACGCTTTTAGGGGATGCGCTCGTTTTGCTTGGCGGAAATGTGCTGGATGTCCAAGAAGGGGATCGTATTATTCGAAAATGTGAACGTTTTTCAATTCAAGACATGATGATAACGGTGAGGGAACAATGAGAAATTATCCAGAGCAAAAAGTCATTCAAGCGTTTCAATTGTATACGGTGCTGGCGAGCCATGGCGTCGCAGGCGAGCAGGCGGTGCAGCTTTATAAAAGCGACGATGATATACGCGGGCTATTGGACATGTTCAGCCGCGAAGTCGATTGCGTGATCGTTTTGACGAGCGAGCAAATGTTTCTCGTGCCGCGCACGAAGCTGTCGCCGTTCCATGTCAGCAACGACTGGATTAAGCGCCATTATCTTCGCTCAGGTGCCACGAACGGCGATTTGTACTTGCTTTATTTTACGGTGCTCGTCTTGTTTGGCAGCTTTTACGATACGTATCAAAGCCAAGAACCAACGCGGCAATTTTTAGGCATGGACGAATGGGTGCACCTTGTCCAAGAGCGCATCGATCAATTGAAACAGCACGACCCGGACGAATTGAAACAATTAGAACAAGAGTTTTCGTACAATTGGAGACTCATTATTGAAAAATGGGATGCGATGGACGATATTAAAGAAACAGCGAAAAAGCAAAGCGGCAATACGATCAGCCGTTTAAGCTTCATCGACACGGCGCGGCGCTTTTTAATCGACCAAGGTCTTATTGTCGATATCGGCAACCATGAAGTCGCGTTGACGGAAAAAGCAAAAACAATTGTTCAACGCTTTTTCATGGAAGTCGAATACAACCGCGGGATTTTTGAATTTATTTACGGATTTGAAAGGGAGAAGGACGATGCCAGCGATCAGTAAAATTCGGCTCACGAACGTTGTGTATGAAGAAGGGCGCAAACGGTACAACGATGAAATCTTCCGCTTTGACGGGCATAATGGGGCGATTTTGCTTGAAAATGGCGGAGGAAAAACGGTGTTTATTCAAACGGTGCTGCAAGCGATTTTGCCTCATGTCGATGTGGCGGACCGGAAAATTAAAAACACGCTGCAGCTCGAAAACGCCCCAGCCCATATTGCGATCGAATGGATGTTGAATGACGAACCGAGGCGGTATGTCGTGACCGCGGTTTCGCTGTTCATGACGAATAACGGACTCGATTCGCTCCGCTACGTCTATGAATACAACGCGAACGACCCGCACGGCATCGAAGGCCTTCCGTTCGTGCGTGAAGGGAAAGACGGAAAGCGCCCGGCGGAACGCGGCGAAATGCAAGACTACTATAGTCATATGAAAGAGAAATCGTTCTTGGCGCGCACGTTTTCGACGATTAAAGAATACAAGGCGTTTATCGAAGAGCAATATCATATTATTTCAAGCGAATGGGAAAGCGTGGTGAAGATTAATAGTTCGGAAGGCGGCGTTGAAGCGTTTTTCGACGAATGCAAAAGCACGAACCAGCTGTTTGACCGCCTGCTCATTCCGATTGTCGAAAGCGCCATCGTCGGCCATGACGAGAAGCTGTTTGCTGATATGTTTGAAAAACAGCTTGCCAGTTTCAAACATTATAAAAAGCTGAAAGAGACGATCGAAGAAAACAAGCTCATTCAGCGGGAGTTGGAGCGATACGTCGAAACGTACGAACAACTCCATCGCGAAGAGTTCGCGTATTTAAAAGCGAAGCAGCGCGCCAAAGGAGTATGGCTCGAAACGTTGAAGCAAAAGCAAGCGTGTCTTGACGAGCAGAAAGACATCGCGGACAAGCTTGAGTATTGGAAACAGAACTACGCAGCGCACAACAAAAAGCGTGCGTCATATGACATTTTAGTCGAAGAAGCGCGCTGGCAAAAGCTTCAACGCGAATATGAACTCGCCCTCGCGCGGCAGAAAGAAAAGGAAGAGGCGCTTGCCCGGCACAAACGAGATTATTATTCGCTGCAGCTGGCGGAGCGAAAAGAGCGGCGAAAACAGCATGAAGAGGTGCTTGCATACATCGAACGGGAGTTGGCCAAGCTGAAGGACGCTGAGGAACTTGCGAACTACGAAGAGGAATTGGAAAGAGCGCGCCGCTTGCTGCTCGGCTGCTTCATCGAGAAGCTTGAGACGATTGACAAAGAACAACAAAGCCTTCGCTATGAGCTGAATCCGATTCAGATGCAGATTGAACAATGGACGAAGGAAAAAGAAGCGCTTGATCAGAAAAAGCAGAACGCCCGAGAAGAGCGCGCTGCCGTTCAAAGCCGCATCGAGGCGAGAGAGAGGGACATGGAGCAAATTAAACAGCACATTTTAGCAAACCCGTCCCAACAATCGGTAGAAGAAGAAAGGGAGAAATGGCTTGAACGCGAACGGTGGCTTGATGAAGAAATCGTCCGCTTGCGCCAAGATGTGAAGCAATTCAGCCAAGCGGAACAAGAAGCGGAAGCGAAAAAAGAAGCGCTCCAGCAACAATGGGCTGCAAAGCGTGCGGAATGCGGGGCACTGGCGCAACGACTTAAAGCGCTCGAAAACGAGGAACAAGCGCTCATCAAGAAGCTCGCATCGCTCCGGCCGCAATGGGCCGCACTTGATAGCGTCTACTCCCATGAAGCGACGATCGGGATGAGACTTCAAGAAGAAATCGAAAAGCGGACGAAAGAGCGGGAGGAGTTGTTAGTGCGCGAACGAATCGCTTCCCGGTTGGCCGATGCGTACGGCGGGCAAGAAACATTTTTCGCCGATCCGTTTTTAGCGCAGCAGCTCGCCTCGTGGAAAAAACAATTTGATTACGTAGAGACGGGCGTCGAATACTTACAGTCGCTTGAGGAAGAAGACCGCGCGAAGAAACGGGTGTTTCCGCTCTGGCCGATGACGTTGATTACAACGGCAAAATCGAAGGAGCGGCTCTCGCAAAAAGTGCAGTACTTAAATGACCGCTTGCAGCTGCCGATTGTCGTGTTTGCAGCGGACGAAGCGGCGCGCATCGAAGACGAAGCGTTTTCATACGAATGGATCGCGCCGCGCTATTGGGAGGAAGCGAGAGATCCAGAGTTGTTCCGCACATGGAAAGAACGAATCAACGCGAGTGCGCAAGAAACGACAAAGCACCGCCAAGAGAAAGAGGCCGAACTCAAAGGGTGGCAAGACGTGCAACAAGCATGGCGCGCGTTTTTGGAAGCTCACCCGTACAAAACGGTTGAAGCGGCTCGCACGCAATACGCCGCGCTCATCAGCGGCATCGAGCAGCTGAACATGGCGATTGCCAAAGAAAAAGCGCGCATTGAAGAATGGCGTGCCAAAATCGCGCACGCGCAGTCGCTCATCCACCAATACGAGCAAGAAATGAAAGGTTGGAGCGACAAAATCGAAGATGCAAATAAATATATCCAATATGAAAAAGAAGTGCAAGAAGCGCGAAAAACGGAAAAAACGCTCAACGAGACGATCGCGGCGCTTGAAAAAGACATTGTGCGCCTCAGCGAGCGGTTTGAAGACGCACTGGCACAAAAAGAGGATCTCGAAGAGCGCATCCGATCGCTGCAAGCAGATCGCCGTAACATCGAACGAAGCGATGACTATCAATCGCTCCGCTCCTTTACACCGCTTTATTCAGGCGAAAGCGAGCGTGTCATTCGCGATAAAATTCGTAAGTTGGAAGACCGAATTAATGGAATTGAAACGACCTACAGGGAGTGGAAGTTGAGGCAAGAGACTGAACAAAGAGAAATTGACCGGCTAACGAACGAAATAAACAAGCTGAAACGCGAGCATCGCGACCTCGACGAAACGCGTTCGTTTCCAAGCGACGGACCGTATGTGCTGCAGCGGTTAGAAGAACAAATCGCGTCGCTCCAATCGGAATTAAAGCGGTTAAACAAAGACGTGCAAGATGCCTTGATCAGCAAGGAGCAGCAAAGCGGCGTGTTAAAAACGAAAGAGCAGCAATTTCAACAACAATATCCGAATGAAGAACGTTGGCCGTTTACCGAATCGCTTGATGAGATCGCCGATCATTTGAAAACCGAAAAAGAAGAAATGGAGAAACGGAAGGCGTTTCTCGACCAAGAACATGAGCGCCTGGCGAAAAAGATGAAAAGCATTGAACAGGCAGAACGCCATTTAGAGTTATCTAAAGAAGTGCATCATTTCAATGCGCCGACTATCGACGCCCTTTCGTTGAGCGCGGAAGAAGCAACGGCATTTACGTACGAGCGCCAACGTTTTATCGAAGGTATCACCGAGAGCTTAAAGGCGGGCAGACAAGCGGTCGAAGAGGCGAAAAACCGCGTCGAGCGCGCGAAACGTTCTTTTAGAGAGTTTTGCAACGCTTCGATTAAAGATATGAAAATGCGGCAAATGGCGCTCAACGGCATTGAGCATAAAGAGACGTACGAAGACATTATCGACTTTAAGAAAAATATGATGCGAAGCGTTGAAAGCGCGACGAACTACGCGAATGAACATATCCGGCAAAAAGACGCGGAGCTTCAAGCGTTTATTAATCATATTCACACCCATTTGCGCACATTGGTGGAGGAGCTGAAGCAAATCCCGAACAAAACAAGAGTAAAAGTCGGAGACGAATGGAAGCGCATTTTCACGTTTACGATTCCAGAGTGGGAAGAAGAAGTCGGCAAGACGCGCATTCGCAACCATATTGAATGGATTTTGCAGCAGCTCGAGTCCGAACGGTTTATGAACGAGCACGGCCAGCAAGACGAAGCGAAGGTGAGAAAAGAAATCGAAATGTGGCTGCAATCGAAGCAGCTTCTCCAAGTCGTCATGAACAACGAAGGCATGAAAGTGAACTGCCGAAAGGTGACGAACGACAACAAAGTGACAACGCGCTCGTATTCGTGGGAGCAAAGCAACGTCTGGTCTGGCGGCGAAAAATGGAGCAAAAACATGACGCTCTTTTTAGGCATTCTCAACTATGTCGCAGAGAAAAAGCAGCACATCCAGCCGACGATGAAACGCCATCGCACCGTCATTTTAGACAATCCGTTCGGAAAAGCGTCGAGCGACCACGTGCTCAACCCGGTCTTCTTTATCGCTGAACAACTCGGCTTCCAAATCATCGCCTTGACTGCGCATGCGGAAGGCAAATTTCTCAGAGACTACTTCCCGATCATTTACAGCTGCCGCCTCCGCCCATCGTCCGACCCGAACAAGCAGGTGATGACGAAGGAAAAATGGCTCCACTACGCCTACTTCCAAGATCACGAGCCAAAATCGCTCGAACGCCTCGGCGAAACCGAGCAGTTGGAGTTGTTTTAGGAGATTGGAAGAGTCAATGAGAGCTGTGGGATAAATTTCATCATACAACACATCATAACGCAAATGATTAATGATGATAGGGGCATTTAATAACAACTGGCCACAGGGGTGAAAGATTCGCTTCCTTGGTCAGTTTTTTCCTGTAAAAGGAGTAAGTCATTCAGCGGGAACTTCAGCTTGTATGATGTACTCTTAGAACTTACAATTATTCGTAATAGTTACCGATAATGTAAAGGAGATGTATGAAATGAATCAACAAACTGCGGGAAAAAGTAAAATGAACAGGGCGGCAAACTGGACTATATACGTTCTTCTAGCTTTGGCTGTTATAAGGTTCATCAATAAATTCATGTAAGTGTAAGACTTTATTAACATAAATTTATTGCATTGTTTAGCTTTTTTCGCGGTAGCACAGCCAATGCACACCATCGCATTGAAAAGAGGTTATTTGTTAGTAAAATATTAAGGGTAGAAAGAAAGTATTAAAAATTGGCCATTCGCTGGGAATGACGTTTCCAGCAGAGTTTCTTGCAGACTCGATCTTTATCAAAGCGATGAAATACAAATCGAACTGGCAAACGATCAAATGGTGATGAAAAAAGCAACAAAGCTGATTTGCCAAAGGGCATTTCGATATATGTAATGAAACGATGAGGAGTACTCTAGTAATTGGGAAAATGGGCTTAAGGAACGATTATTAATGTCGTCGACCGCCAATCGTGCAAAAAACTGGGGGATCGACGACACACTGTTAACCATAAAGGTTTTGTGTAAAGTCCAATATTATAAATCCAAATTTGATTTTTCCTGTATTAATATGAAGAGCAAAAGCATGTCACAGCTTATTGCCAATATGGTAATAGAATGTTTTAAAGTTCTTATATGATCGACAATAAATTCAAGGAAAAAGAGGAGAATAGCTTTGATTGATCATGCAACGGTTAACTATATCCAAAAATATATTTTAAAAAAGGGTGAGGAACTTGAAACATTAGGCATTGACCAAACATCTTCTCCATTTATAGATGTAAAAATTGTTAAACGCACGGAAAGAACTTACCGGGTTGCAGGATTACTCACCCTGTCTCCTTACAAAAAAGAAACAGTAAAGATAGATGATTCTTTAAAGGATTTAAATTTCACACCTCGAAAAAAAGTGAAACTCGACGATCATGCTCAAAGAACATTAAGATGGCTTGAGCAAGGATGGATTATGAAAGAGATTCGCTTTGAAAAAGATGAAAAAACAATCAAGACGATGCATTATCGAATGGGATATCGGTTGTATCAATACCAGCAGGAGTGTATTCAGCAAAAGAAAGATGCCATCGATCGGGAGTTTCATGAATGGAAGAATACGACAAAATTGATTCAATTAAATTATGACAAGATAGAGTTGTTTTCTTACCAAAGAAAGAGGGGATTCAATTCCTTAATAGAAGTTATAAATAAAGTGCTTGATTTAGACTTTTATGAAATAGAAGAATCATATTTATTTCCAGAAAAATGGTCATTGCAAAAAAGATTGAAGTTTCTTCATTTTGTAGTTGCTTTTTTACAATTGTGTCTTCAAAAAACAAATTTTGACTGGAAAGAAATCGGAGCGAGCTATTTTAAAGAAATTGGCGGTTCAAAGAAATTTGATTCAAATAAGCAAGAATTTATTACACATTTAGAAGAATGGACAAAATGTCCGGCAGCTCTCCTCGGTCTTTCTAGCTTAGGAAATATTACTCCTTTTTATTTTTCTGGACAACTCATTGGAAACTATTCGTCATATCAATTTGGTCCCGTTCACGCATTAACGGATTTATCCATTTCAGCAGATGATTATTCTACGAAGGCAACGACTTTATGGTTAGTTGAAAATAGAGGAATATTAACAAGAATGGCTGCAGAAGGAGATTTTATTAAAGAAACAAACTCCCTTGTCATGTGTGTAGATGGACATCTGAGAACATCTCATAAACATTGTATTCATCAACTGTTAAAGAACAGTCCGATACAACAGACCATGATTTGGACAGATTATGACTCGGATGGTTTTCAAATTGCAAAAGAATTGTATACCGTTATTTCACCGCATCGTTCTCTTAAACTAAAATGGATTACCCATGACCATAGAATCATGGAACAATGGGAAATGTACGAGAAATACATGACAGCATTCTTAAAAGATCATAAATTGGAACAAGAACAAATATTAGGGGATGTAGAAAGTTGGAAAAGATGGATCAATCATTAATCTCGATTTTTCAAGCAAATGAATCAGCCCCTGAAGTGCTGCAAGCAATGAGGGATATTGCCTCACTATCAGGAGTTTTAAGTGATTTAGGCTCACAAAACGCTTTCCAATCACCTAGTGAAATTCTTCGATTTTTAAGAGTGATTCAATTAATCTATGAGGAAGCGCTTGGTTTAGATGATCCGATTGAAAATGCGGAAACCGTTTATTATCGTTATCGCAACCGATATAATGATCCAGAACCTCCAACTAAGGAGAAAGTCGAAAAGGTTGTCAATGTTCTTGTTAAATATAACTGGATTTCTAAACAATCTCGTCAGTTGAAGATGAGAGATACAGGGAAACGAATGATGGATGCATTGATTCGGTTAGCCAACGATTCGTTAGCCTATTATATGCATGATGATATTGGAAGATCCTTGTTTCAGGCTAGGCGTGATGCTGAATTGAGTGAAGCATATGATGATCAAGGAATCTCCGGTGGAAATAAAATTGCCAGTATGATCCGGAATGTCGAAAATGCCATTCAATTAATGAAAGAGCGAGAACTCGAGATGCTTGCTGATCGTCATGCGCTTCCTCAGCTCGAACTTATTCATCATTTAATGCAAGATTTAGAATTGAAGCTTCAAGAGCGTTTTCGTCAGTTTCAAACATTGGAGGATAGTCTCGTTCTAGCGGATTTAATGCAAAAAGGGACAGCCGCTCTTGCAGAAGGAACAAACTTGAGCTTAGGTATGATTAATAAATATTTGAAATTTACCCATATGCAAAAAACACCGTTATCCTCTACTATTCGACCGGAAAAAGTGCGCGAATTTATTATTCAAATGTTCGATCCTCCCCTCGATTCGGATGTGCCGAACGCCCATCAATTATTAAGTTTTATGGAGCAGGGCCAGTATGAAGAAGAGCAGATTGACGGCTTATGGATTCCAATTAAATTTCCCGCCCCCCTGTCGCCATATGCTATTGGTGAAGCGGTTGAATTTTTGGAAAACTATGAACCTATAGTGGAATCAAGCGATGAGATAGAGGAAGAAATCCTTTATTCATCAGAGGAAATATCTCAGGATAAAATAGAAGAACTGATGAGAGAATCAAGCTGGTTGTTAACGAAAACGATGATAAAGACCGAGGCGATTGAAACCTATCTTGAAGAATATGAAGAAGTCCCGATAGAACAAGTCATTATTGAGGCAACTTCTTCTGAATGGAGCGATGTAATCAATGGAATGACAGCGATTTCTGCTCTAGTCGGTACTAAAAAAATTATCATGTTAAAGCCAGACCAAAAAAAAGATTTTCCAAAGTACGAGAGAAAATGGGAGTGGATGAACCATGAGGATGGATCCTATATCATCCGAAAACGAAATCATCGGAGAGAACAAGAAGAATGATTCAATGAACAAATACAATGATGATGTGAATGTCAATCCATTAAATGCTATGCAATCGTTGAAAGGGATTTTATCGGAGCAAGAGGAGTTAGCATTCATGAACATACTTTTTTCGTCTTCTGCCTCCATTCGTTCGGGGAACTTTGGCCTTTCCAGAAAAGAAGTAGAAAAATTGCTTCATATCCAAGGGGATAATGACAAATTTTTTTCATTTTTAACGAGGGTCAATCAAGCTGTAAGCCGTTATTTTAAAGTGATTTATGATGAACGTCGTGATCAAGTAGTCGCGTTAATGAGAGTACCGGCTCGGGCAGCCCGAAATACGTTAACGAAAGAAAGCCTTGCGATTCTTTTATACATGTTTTACCACCAGGAAGTTTTACAGCATGAATTTACGCTGTTTGACCAATTACTGAACGCTTTTGGACATGAAACAACGAAAGCTAATCAACGTATTTTGGCCAACATCGATCCGCTTAAAAAGATTGGGGCGATTGAAGAATATGATACGAATTCCCAAGAGAAGGCATATCAACTTACTGCTATTGGTGTTCATATGTTTTCCGATTCTTTTCTGCGTCGAGCAACGGAATTTAGTCAATCGAACCAATTAAGCAAAGAAGAGGTTTTGAAATTTTTCAAGCGGTATAACCTTTACCAGAAGGGAGAAGGAGAATGATTCCGTGGCGACTTACTTTTTCAGGAATTCGCGACTATCCGCCGACATTATTGGATTTATCGGGAATTGACGAACACGTCATTATAACAGGTCCGAATGGTGCTGGAAAATCAACGATTACGTTTTGTATGGGTGCTGTGTTATATTCGTCCAAAGTTGATATGGAAGGATTGAAATCCCGAAATCTCTCATCCGATCAAACATGGAAAGCGCGTATTTCATTTCTTTTTAAGAATGACGGTTTAATGAAAATAGATGCTCCGACGTTTATTGAGTTTTCATTAAAAATAGTCCAAGAACCGGGACAGCCGATAAAAAAAGAATTTTCGATTTCAACCGGCGAAGCAATCGACAAGTGGGAAGAAACGATTAAATATACATCCGGTGATCGTTATTATAATTTTTCCACTTATAAAAAAGATTTACAGTACAAATATAAAATTGATCCTGATCTCTTTTATCTCATTTGGTACCAACAGGAAGTCAATCAATTTGCTGTGATGAATCCAGAGGAACGTTTTCGCATTTTCAGTGAAATGCACGGCATTGACAAAATCCAGAAAGACTGGGAAGAGAGCATGGAAAAAATGAAGGAAACAGCAGAAACATTGAGAGTAGCTGAATGGAACGTAAAAGGGATGAAAGCAGAGGTGGCAATGAAAAAAGCAGCATTAGACAGCTTTTTAGATAACCAAAAACGGTTGCATAATGGAGCTAAGCTGTATATCGAATCCCTTTTACAGTTAGAGGTTCACTATAAAAAAGAGAAAGAAACACTCGAGGAGCTTGTTCAGCAACTGATGGGAGAAATTGAAGACGCAAAAGCGGAGCAAGTTTTTCAAAAAAGCGAAAAGGAGAAGAAAAAAGAGTATTTAACAGCTTTAAGGAGCAACGAAGAACAACTGAATTTACTAATGAACGAAAAATACGAGAAGTCTCGAGAAATCAGTCAATCTATTAAAAAGATTGAAGAACGGATTGAAAACCTTGAAAACGAATTAGAAGAAATTACTTTGAAGAAAAATCAAATTACCCGTTCCGAAGAGGAAGTAAAAGCAGCGTTACGGCAACTCACGGAAGAACAAACCAAAACAAACAACGAATTCGAAAATACCTCATTAAAATTGGAAGAGTTAAATAACACTTGGCAAGAAAAAGTGCAGATCATTGCGGACTTGAACCAACAAATCGAAACAGATGAAAAATTAGAAGCGAAACATGCCGAAAGATTGCGCGAATATAAGAGCAGCTACTCCGTGCAGGAAAAGATTGATTCATTGGAAAAAGAAGTAGAAAATCGAAAAGATAAAAAGCTTAAGATGACGCGCACGTTACAAGAGTTACAAGATGAACTTCGATTGCTTGAAGAAAATCGTGACTTGTCCGCACGGCAAATGGAGTCGTTGAAATTTTTCCGTGCCCGACAAATTAAAGCATATCCTCTTCGTGAATTGATTGAACTGGATGAAAGTGCAAAATTAAAAGATGAACAGATTTTTAATACGATTAAATATACAATCTTTTTTAATGAGAAACATATTGAGCCGCCAAATGATTTGTACCATGTTCCTCTTATGAAAGTGATTCCCGACCGTCCTGTTATGGAATTACCGCATCTTCATTTGCGCATAAAAGAGGGGCTTTCTGAGGCAGAGATACCGCATGCAATGAAGGCTCTTTGGTGGGTAGAGCAGTTTTTTAAAGGCGGAACGTTTACGATAAAAAATGGCATGTTGGTCGATCCAATGGGGATTCGCGGTCCGCAAGAAAAAGAACGGTTTATTTTAAGCGCAAGGGCAATAGCCGTCCGAAAGCAGGAGGTAAAGCAGCAAATTGATAAAATGAATCAGCAAATTTTGCAAATAGAGCATGAAATTGAAAATGGTACAAAAATGATTCAGCAGCTAAACGGGATAATACAGCAAATTCGCGAATCAGAGGCGTTTATGACGAACGAGCTTGAGCGGACCATGCGCAAAAAGAAATATCAAGAGGAAGTAGAAAATCGAAACAAAATAGAAAGAGAAAAACAAGCATTAGAAAAGAAAAAAGAGGGGTTAATACGTCTGCAAATCCAACAAGATGAGTTTAAGAAAAAATTGCAGGAAGAAGCGGCTATATACGAAGAGCTTGGAAAAATGAAAGAAAAATATGAAGAATTAAATGAACATAAGAGTCAATTGGCTTTTCAAAAAAAACTTTTAAAAACACATAAAAATACGGTTGCAGAACTGGAAAATGATTTAGAACAGATACGGTATAAAATTAAAGAAACTGACCGAGCGATCCAAGATTTAGATGACATGATTGAAGCTGATGAACGAAAGATTCATTCAATCACAAAGCAAAAAGATAATTATAGCGACCGGATTGAAACAATAAAACAAGAACTTGTCCAAATCATTCAAGAGTTAAATGACTTACAAAATTTAATTCCAGCTGTTTATCAGGAAGTTGTCGCTATGGAAATAACAGAAAACGTTTTATCTGTTCACCAGTTAAAGCAAAATTGTGAAAATGGAAAAGTTATATTTAACCAAGCGCGGAACGAAGAAAATATTGATATTGCCGCGCCAGAAAATTATAAAACAGCCAAGCAGGAATATGATCGTTTAGAAGACGAATATAAACGGACAAAAATTTTACTCGAACAAGATATTGAACGTACTGAACAATTGAGAGATAAACTTGAAACAACTATTAATATGCGGGTTCTTGAACTGCAACAACGTTTTAAGTCATACATGAGCCAATTTCAATTTGAAGGTGAAATTAGCTGGCAGACGTTTGAAGATCGAAAGCAGCGAACTCACTTTAATTTGTATATTAAAGCAAGAAAAGAAGGTCATCGCGGCACGATGGAAGACGTCAGTACAAAAGCACGTGGTGGAAAAGTCGGAAAAGGTGTATCAGGTGGCGAAGAGTCGCTCAGTTCCCTTCTGTTTGCCCTTGCGTTATTACAAAATTTAAGAACTGCTCCAGGATTCATTGTCTTAGACGAATTTGACAGCGCATTGGACGAGAACCGTAAGATAAAAGTATTCGATCTATATGCGCAGGAGTTAAAAAGGAAACTTATTATCCTTACTCCTAAATCTCATGAAGAAACATATTTAAATCGATTTTCCAAAGCTTTTATCGTTCGGCATAATCCAACCATACCAGAAAGCCGAGTAGTTGGAGTTGTAAAAAAGGATTAACTGATGAGTAAAGAGCTTTTTGTCAAAATCAAAGCCTTTTTCATCTCCAAAATAAATCATAAAGTTAAAATAAAAATTTGAGCCTTCCTATATAAATATTGATATCTTAACTATTGTAGCTGTTATGAAGAGATCAAAGAAACATTTTTCGACATGTTTTCTAACAGTATTTTTTAAATCTGTGCATATATAAGTTTAGCTTGAAAAAACGACACGTTTTGAAGTATGTCTAAGATTGGAAGAATTACAAACACAGGAGTCTTGTAATATGCTAAATGCAATAAGGCTCTCTTTCTTTTTGTCATAAAACCGCGTCTGCCATCTTCATTTTCATTTCGTCGATGTGCAATATGAAAACACCGAACTTCCGAAAGAGACGGAAGATGGCAAGATGAGCCGGTTGGATGTGCTCGGGTTCACTGACCGCGGCGAACGGTGGGCGGGGGTGGAAGAAGGATTGAAGCAAGGTCGTAAAGAAGGATTTGAACAAGGTATGAAACATCTTGTTCGTAATATGGTGGAAAAAGGAATGAACGTGAAAGAGATCGCGGATTCTTACTAACCTTGCGGAAGAAGAGGTTCGAAAACTGCTTAAAGACTAATTCTCTTAGAGCTCGTTGCCTGTTCTGCCCCCTGAGTATGTCGAAGATCGTCAGAAAGATAGACAAAGAGAATTTGCAATTTCCCGATCGTAAAAAATCAATGGCGATGGATCGAGTGAAAGGCATTCATGCCGAAACAGTCAGCGAATGAGTGGAAGACTACGTAACGACTGAATATTATTACAGAACTGCAAAACCGCGCGAATTTAACACGGAAAACCGTTATTGAAATATTAACTGGCTGCAAACGTCTTGACGATTTTAAAAATAATCTGCAAAAGTTTATTGAAGAAGTGCCGAAGACAAAGTTAGATACTCTTTAAATAAGGTGGTGTTCAGTATCAATCAGCTTAATCTCCATACAATTTGGCAAGAATTCAGAATCTCTTTAAAACAGTTCATTAGAGCTCATGTATCAAATGAACAAGATTCTGAGGATATCCTTCAAGAAGTGTTTATTAAGATTCATAATCATTTGCCTAACCTTAAAGAAGAGGAAAAGCTTCATTCTTGGGTGTATCAAATAACGAGAAACACTATCATTGACTTTTATCGAAGCCAAGCTAAAAGTCAAGCTAAATTACTGGATTCTGATAAGGAACGGTTACTTCAAAATGAAACCGATATAACTGACGAGGGTAACAAGAATGAAATAGTTGCCGCATGGTTAAAGGACTTAATGGAACAACTCCCTGAAAAGTATAAAGAAGCACTTATCTATGTAGAATTAGAACAACATACCCAAAAGGAATTGGCGAATAAGTTAGGTATATCCCTTTCGGGTGCTAAGTCAAGGGTTCAACGGGGGAGAGAGAAGTTAAAAAATATACTTCTTGAATGTTGTCATTTAGAATTTGATAATTTGGGTAATATCCTTGATTATAATGTGAATAAAGGAAATTGCTCTTGCCGAGAAATTAAATAAAATTTGCGTCCTTTTTAAAACACCTCCGTCTTTCTAAGTGAAAGTAATTAATCAAATTAATCATTTAAGAAAACAGGAGGTTTTATGATGTCAAACAGCCGGATTAACCAAATAAAAACTTCGGATTCCTGTGGATGTAGGAGTGGGTCACAAACGGAATCTGTGCAGCAGGAGAGAAAACAACTAACCATTGATTTTATGTACATTGACCTTGAGGTATGTACTCGTTGTAAAAGAACGGAAGAGAACCTAAACGATGCGATAGCTGAAGTTGCCAATTTGTTAAAAACGATAGGTTATGACGTGAGAGTGAACAGTATTTTGGTTGAAAATGAAGAACAAGCAGAAGCATTACGTTTTGTCAGTTCACCAACCATTAGAATCAATGGAAAGGATATTCAGTTGACCACAAAAGAAAGCAACTGTGATACCTGTGGTTCCATTACGGGCTCCAATGTTGATTGTCGGGTATGGATTTATGAGGGTAAGGAATATACCGAAGCTCCGAAACCACTTATCATAAATGCCATCTTAAAAGAGGTCTATGGTGCTGGACAGAATACAGAAGAAGGAAGAAAAGAACCATATGTCCTTCCTGAAAATCTAAAACGATTCTTTACTGCTAAGCGAGAAAACAAACATAAAGACTGTTGTATTAATGGGGGCTCAGTTCAATGTTGTTAAAGAGGCGGGGTGATTATAAAAGAAATAAGACACTATTTGCAGCGCTTGCCGGTTAAAGATGCAAGTAAAAAGAAAAAAGTGCAGTTGAATAAAGCGATTTTAGATAGTGAAGAGTTTATCCAGTTGTGGGAGAAAATAAAATACAAAACCGTCTATTCCGTTGAATTCGACAGCGAACAATTAATTAAGAAAAGCATTGCAAGCATTCAAAAAATGCCGCGCATTGATAAAATCCGCATTTTAAGCCGGAAAGAGCAAGTGACGATGGATAGAGCGGAAGGGATTCATACGCAAACGATGAGAGAACGGCTGGAAGTTTACGTAACCGCTCATCATACATTGAAGGATGTGATTACGGAATTGCAATATCGCACAAACTTAACGTGGAAAACGATTGGGGAAATTTTGACTGGCTGCAAACGCCTTGACGATTTTAAAAACAACCCGTAAAAGTTTATTGAAGAAGTGACGAAAATTATTCAGAGGGAAATGAGAATACTTTTAAAAGACGGCGTGAAATATTACAAATCGGTGATGATGCTTATTACGCAGTTGAGCTGTTCCAAAACGAAGAGCTGCTTGCCTACTTGAACGATAACGCTATCCGAAGTGAAAAGTCACCTGATCATGTCGTTTACGATTCGGATATTGAAGCAAGCTCCGTCCGGCGCTTTGAAAACGACGAAAACGTCAAAGTATACGTCAAACTGCCAAGATGGTTCAAAATTGACACTCCAATCGGTTCCTATAACCCTGACGGGGCGCTTGTCATTGACAACGATGGTGAAGAAAAACTATATTTCGTTCTTGAAACAAAAGGCGCGGAAATTGAAGAATTTTTACGTCCCGAAGAAAGAGCGAAAATCGACTTCGCCCGCAAACACTCTGAAGCCGTCGGCACCAACATTGAATTTACTGGACTGGAGAAAGACATCAATCAATTTATGCTGCGGGCAATAAGCCGTTAATTATGAATTTACGACAGAAGTTGTCAGGGCTTCTGTTTTTGTTTTATTAACATATTTCGACAACATTTTTCATCAAATTCGGCTATGATGATAAAAGAAATTTTTAATATTGTTGAAAATTATCAGTTTCAAGATGAGGGGAGAGAAGCCATTTGCAGGAAGCTTTATATGAAGGGAAATTTTTCTACCTGAAATCATATCTTGACACTGTAGAGGATATAAAAGCTGAATTAGACAGACTTAAAAAGAGAGCCGATAAAGGCGCATTTCAATGTCCTTATTGCAATGACACGTTGATTTTGAAGTCTGGTAATATTCGAGAGGAACATTTTTCACACCGACATTCTCGATCTTGTGAAATTTCTGAGGCAAGTGAAGTGTATCACCAGCAAGTCAAACGAGAGTCTAAAGCACATTCTGTTATGAAGGAAATTATATACAATGAACTAAAAGGTCAAGAGAAAACGAATGAAAATATGCAAGTAGACTATGGGTATATCGCGAAAGGAAAAGAAAAATGGCGCTATTATCCGGATATTATTGTAAAAAATGCGGATAAGGAAATAGCTATTACTATTCTAACTAATGTAACAGCTAATAAAGATGAGAAACTCGTTAGGCAGATACGAAATCGTAATCGGTACTATCAAAATAAAGGAATGCAGACGATATGGTTTGTTGAAGATGCGGAAATGTCAGTAGATATGAATCATCACGTCATTCATTTATGGGAAGCGGAGTTGGATATTGCGATCAAAACCGAAGAAGATTTGAAATGGGAAAATGTATTAAACCATTTGCCAATTGAAGAACCGCTGTTTAAGTTGTTTGATTATCACCATCGTAAGATTCCGCAATCATTTGATGTTCGCAGTTTATATTATGTACACTCTACAGAAACAGAAATCGTTTTTACTGTTCACCGTTTTATTGTCGATGAAATGAAATATCCGTTTCGAGCTTTTGCGCTCAATGAAGGTTATCAAATGAGTATGTCAAAAGCACTTCTCACAAAACAAACGATTCAATTAAGCGATCCGGAAGTTGAAGAAAAGAATCGAGAACTTTTTAAAGAAATCGTTAAGCAAAAAGCATTGGAAAAGATAGAGAAGGACATAAAAGAAAACATTATTCGTGAACAGCAACACATGGTTACATTTTCATACACTCCTACACAGGCAGCAAGAAAACCCTCTTTTCAAAAATTAAACAGCAGCGAACAGGAAATGTTCCCATTACTTGACGAATCATTGCAAAAAGCCATTTTTGATTATGTGCAATCAGTGAGCGTCATTTCAGCTAAAGAGCTTAGTGTGTACTTAGTAAACGAATACGGTGCTCCAAGTGAAACTTTTTTAACAGGAAGATATAAAATATATGGAGATGTTTGCAAGTTCCTTGATTACTTAGCAGAGCGAGGCATGATCCAGTTCTTACAAAAGGACGGGGTTCATGACCGGATTTATGGTAGTTGTTGGAACGGTGCAGCAAAACAGTGAAAAGTTTTGGGAGAGTTATCAAATGAAAGAATTAAAAGCAAAGTTACTATCAGTGGTTAGATTAACAGGAACCGTCATTTCCGAGGATCAAATACAAATATTGGACAGAGGAGTTCCACATAAGCCAGCTGGTTTGCCACAAGGGAAAATGGGGATTTATTCCTTTGTTTTTCAGGATGAATTTTTAAAAATTGGAAAGGTTGGTCCGAATAGTGATGCAAGGTTTAGAAGCCAGCATTATGTTCCAACAAGTTCCCAAAGCAATTTAGCGAAATCCATTTTGAATGATCCAGACTTTAAATGTTTTAATCTAACTGAGGATATTGTTGGGGATTGGATTAAACAGAATATAAGAAGAATTGACTTTATTATAGATGCATCGTTAGGAATCTTTGTACTAAATCTAATTGAGGCATTTTTGCATTTAAAATTTAAACCAAAATACGAAGGATATAAAAGTCAAAGGTAGCTTGTCTGAAATAACATATATCAATACACATCTAAAGTGCAGTATTTTTAGCGGAAGATTCAGTAGGGTTGGGAGGATAAAATGATGGATTTATATAGTCAGTCATTGCAATCGTTGAGATATTATCTTGATTCTAGTAATGTCATTCATGTTATAGACAGCTACCGAATGAAGAAAGAAAGCGGTGTTTGTAATAGCAAAGACAAAATCATTCCTTCATTAAGTTATACCAGAAAGATTCCGCACCTCCTTGTCAATCTGGAAATGGTTTGAAAAACAATCACATATATGCCATTGAACTTTCATTTAAAGATGAACCGAGGATGACGTTATGCAAATATGTATATCCGTCTCTTGAACATTGGGATAAGCTACCAAGCGTTTCTGAACATTGGTTTTTCTATTGGCCATTATATGATGGCAGTCATTTTAGCGATCATGAACTTGGAAATGGAATCTTTAAGACGGTTCCAAATGATGAAAAAACTTCTGAAAAGTACGGTAGAATTCAAGAGGTTTTTTGGAAAGAAATTGATTTATTATCGATCACATCGAAAAATATTCGAGATGCGGTGTTTCATGAGCTGGAAAAATTGTGATTTGTAAGGTGGGATGCTTATTTTTAGGGCAATAAACAAGAAATAGGGTGAAAGCTATTGCAGATAAAGGTAAAGTCAAGTTTTTATGCAGTCTCTGGGGTTTTATGTAGAATCAGTTTCTAGCCATATATTGCTGATACTGAGAGAACAGTAGATCAGTTAGATAGGGAGGAAAACTATGTGGGTATCAAAATAGAAATTCCCGTTCGAGTTGTAACGTTTCGCTCGGAGGAGTTAGACAAGTGGAGAAACGGTGAAAGAGAGAATTGCAAAGATTCTTATTGTAGAAAACTGCCTGGAACAAAAGGGTTCGGTGAATTTATTGTCGGACGTTATTTTGAATCATTAGGATACGAATGGATTCACCATGATTATAATCTGTTCAGTGGCAATCGGCTAGGTAAATATCCTGTTGCTGAAGAAGTGTTTCGAAAACATTTTGGAGATGAGCGATATGAACAAGGACGGCAGTTTTATCGCCTTTTTTCTCCTTATGTTCACGTTCAAGAACCCGATTTGATGATTTATCGTCCTGATTTTTCCGAAGTGCGGTTTGCAGAAGTGAAGAGAATGGATACGAACGATCGTTTAAATGAAGCTCAATTAAGAGGAATGGCGTTGCTGAAGTTATTGTATGGGTGTGAGGTAGATATTTTTTACGTTGTTGAAGAAGGAAAAGATGTACCGGAACGTTCAGTTGTTTGGGAGTTTTAAAATTAGATGAACGTATTACAAAACGTATATGTATAAATGCATATAAATAGTCATTATCTTAAGACATGATCAAATCTTCTACAACTGCAAAAGAAGTTATTCAGCCCTTGGCTATGTATCGCCATGTGAATTTGAAACTGCTTACTACGCTAACCAGAGAAAAGTAGCTGCATAAATTCAGCTATTTCTCTCTGTTTAACGTGTCCGTTTTCTTGACATAATACCACTTATCAAATTTAAAAGTTTGCGTAAAATTCTAATTTAACGAAATATTCAATCATAAAAAATTTATGGTAAAATAAAAAAGACTAAGATTGAATCTTAGTCGCATTTTTGCATAAGACGAATAGATTTCAGTCGCCCCTAGGGACGAGTTACTTTCTATTCTATATTAAATTAGTCGTTCCGTGGAACGAGTAATTAATGTAATTAAAGAATATTACATAATGATATGAGTTGTCAAGGGTGAGAATGATTGGAACAAAAATATGTGTTAAACGTTGAGACGGTAAACATTTTTTTTGATGAAAGCGGGACAAAAAATGATAAACCAACAATCATGGGTGGATTGCTTATTCCAACAAAAATCTATAACAGTTTTGAGTTCCAGGAACTTAACAGAAAACTAAGGGAAAATAAGTTCACTAAGCTTCATTGGACTAATTATACAGGATATGAAGAGATGAGAAAAGACATCCTTGAGGTTTTAACCACTTTTGCAAAATTTGCTCGTTTTGTCAAACTGAATGTCATTAATTATAATGCGAATCCTCTCGATATTCGAAAGAAATTATATAATCAAAAGCAAAAAGCTGCAGAACTTCTCATGCAAAAAATGATTTATACCAAAATTCCAGAAAGAATTCTATACGGTCTTTTAAGAAATTACGGCAAAGATGTATATATAAAATCACAGATTTTTATAGAAAAGTCTAATAGGTATGAAGGTTTTAAACTAGATACAAATTTAATGGATCAGTTAAACATTCAATCCATGTATCGTGGGGAACAATTTAGTGTTTTAAATTGCTCGTTAAAAAATAAGAGAGAAGAAATTGGGATAGAGATAACGGATCTATTACTTGGAATTGTTAGGCAAATTATAAAAAAAATGAAGTTGTGCCAGAGGGTCTAACGGAGCAACAGTTAATTGAACTAAAAATTAAAGGTAGAAAGAAAAAAATTGATTTAGCAGTTGAACTTTTGAAAAATAAGGAGTTATTAAGTTTCCTATCAACCATTAAATATTATGAATGGGAAAGTAACAGTGAATTAAAAGAGCGGAATTTTCAAGATTATCTCAATTTATTCTTGACCTCACATTATAGGAAATTTGAAGAGGAAGCACCAAAAGCAACAGACGGTATAAAACGGAAAATCAGAAAAGGAAAGAGACGAAATCTTTCCACGTCTTCACTAAGAAGAATATATCGCGGAAGACGTTCTTAAAATGGGTCCGCAAAAGCATAACGTAAGATTGGTAGAATAAAAGAGAAGGAGAGGCCGTCAAGTAAGTAAGAAGGAATCGAAGTTGAAGCCAGAAGAGCAAGACAAAATCAAATTCGTCCGCAAACATTTTGAATCAATTGGAGCAAACATCGATTTCGTAAGAACGAAGAAAGATGTTAATTAGTTTATGTTGTGGATGTTGAGTCAATAGATAGTATGTTGTTTACAGCAGAAGCCGTTTGTGCTTCTGTTTTTTGTTTTTATGACATTATTCGACAGGATTTTTTGTGAAATTTATGTAATATATGAGCGAAAAACAACTTGAAAAGTGGTGTTCGTAATTCCAAATAATATTTTGCAAGGATACGTTCTGTAGAGTGATGAGGTACGCTCACGGACTTTTCAAAGCTTGTTTAGGGTTGTTCAATAAAAGCGGTAAAATGAGGTGCTTTAAATGAAAAATCATCTAGAACTAATTCAACACTCCTTTTCAACGATACTATTAGATGCAATACAGTTTTTTCCGCAAAACAAAAAAAGAGTAAGCACGGAATCTTTTGGTCTGTTGTTTGGATTAAAAAAAGAAACGGGTTATGAATGTGATTTTGCTTTTCCTGTTGGAAGTGTCTCGAAGCGAACAGAGGATTTAGTGCAACCGGATCAAAAAATAAATGAAGCGATTCAAAGCGCTAAATGTTTATTCTCTACATCTAAATGAATAGGTACATACCATAGCCATCCACACGATGAATACTTTGAACACTGGGCAGATCCGAGTAATGCAGATGTAGGATTTGCGCAATATTTAAATTTGCCGTATATGGTCATTATTGCATTAACGCGGAACGGAAAAAAGAACAAACCACTTTCATTAGATTTTAAAGTCGGACCAGCAGGGGAGTATTTTTATAACAAAAATAAACATCCACAAGACTATCCGGACGCTAAGCTGTTAAATGAAGAAGTGAATTTTATTCAAGGGGAGTTTCAAAAATATTTTTTCACTATACGTGCGTATCATTTTAATGGTACTTCTTTAAGGGATGTGGATTTATTTTCAACAGAGGCGGAATTATTACAGATGTTAAGAGATGAAAATGTAAACGTTAGCGATCTCACAACTGCTCAGACGTATCATTTACGTAAAATTGAATATAATTTGCGCAACGGTGGAAGCGGGCGAAGTAAAGAAAATACGGAATATCATTTGAACAAGATTAAGATGATGTCGAAAATATGAATGAAACGTACGAGTGTTATAGAATTGGATAACTAGTTAGGAGATTAGCCGAGCATTAAGCCTGATAATATGTTGTTTGAATTCTATTACAGAAAGGAAGAAAGTATTTTATCATGTTACCGAATGAAATCTATCCATTAAAGCATTTATCCGTCCGCGTCCCATGGCATGACCAAGGATGGAATGGGACGATTTGTAGCAATCCTGCGAATAATACTAGCTGTCTAAAATTAAGAAGGATTGAGGAATTAAAAGATGAGGAATTAGAAAGTCGATATGCTGGAATGTCCATTGAAGAGCTATCACAAGATTTGTGGCCTTGTTGTGTGGCAGAACGAGGCATGTTTATGGCGCCTTTTGACTATGTGAAAGTAGTTGACCATCCATATAAAGAAAGTTCAAAAGAAACGCATGGTCATTTTAAGGCAACTCCACTGCGATTTCCGGCTTATTCAGCAGCAGTTATTCCGTTTCGATGGATGCTTAAATCATCTATTGATGAGTTAAAAAAATATTATCCATTGGATGTAGATGAATCTAGAGAACCAAATTTACCTTTTTCTAGCAACTGGTGGCAGGAGAAGACGAATCAAGAGACGTTGTTAAATAGTTTTATGAATCATATACAAGTAGGTTCTTTAATTTTCTTTTACGCTAAACAAATTCCATTTGTTGAAGAAACGCGTAGAGTGCTTATTGGAGTGGCAAGAGTAAAACATATTGGAGAACTTACTGAATACCAATATACAACTACATCTCCATCTTTGCGAGCAATGCTTTGGGAACGAATGGTTCAACATACCCTTCGCCCTGATTTTCATGATGGATTTTTATTGCCGTATCAAGAACTGTTTACATATGCCGAAAAACATCCAGAAATAAATGTCGCAGAATGCATTGCTTTTGCTCCGGAAGAACGAATGGCTGAGTTTTCGTATGCAAGTGAACATGTATCGAATGACAGTGCCATTGAATGTTTAATTGAGTTAGCTAAATCACTAGAGAAAATGAAAAAATATATTCGTGGTCCATGGGACGAATGTATGAAATGGATTGACGACCGTTTGTCTGAAATATGGAAATTGCGTGGACCATATCCGGGGCTTGGAGCTTGCTTTACAGCGATGGGGGTTTCACTAGGAACTTTTGTTGCTCGTGCTTTAGAACAACACTTTACAGAGAATGCAGATAT
Source organism: Paranoxybacillus vitaminiphilus (assembly GCF_003259935.1). Lineage (GTDB taxonomy): Bacteria > Bacillota > Bacilli > Bacillales > Anoxybacillaceae > Paranoxybacillus > Paranoxybacillus vitaminiphilus. Next base: position 25,277 of record NZ_QLMH01000023.1, read on the forward strand.
TTGGCCGCTGGTAGATGCAATGTTTGAAAATCCAAAAGATTATTTGCCATCTTCTTTAGCAAAGCAAGTAACACCAGAGTTATCTCGCATGTGGAAGCAAATGCCGAGTGAACGAAAAGAATTAGTTAAACTGTTAAGTCGAATGGAATTGTCAAACGAACAAGCGAAAGTAGTGTTTGTACAATCGGAGCGAAAGAAGAAAGGAATTCATGCTACAGATGAAGAGATTTTAAAAAATCCGTATATACTTTATGAACAAACACGTCTTCAGCTCGAACCTATACCGATTTGGACAATTGATAAAGCGATGTTTCCAAATGAAACATTACTTGAAACTTGTCCTTTTCTTCGAGAAGGTTCGTTCGATTCAAAATATGATATCAGACGAGTACGTGCATTAGTGGTATATGTATTAGAGCAAGCAGCAAACAATGGAGATACCCTATTGCCATTTGAGGAAATTGTTCGTCAAATTAGAAACTTACCAATCGTTCCGGATTGTGAACTTCATGAAGATCTTTTAACATCAATCGAAACGGATTTGCAGCAGGAAATCATCATTGTTGAAATGGAAGACGGTTCTAAAGCGTATCAGCTTAAACGTCTTTACGAAATGGGACAATTAATTCGTGAAAAAGTAGAAAAGCGTTTGAAAGGCACAAGGATTTCGATTTCTGCGGATTGGCGAGCTTTACTAGATGAAAAGCTTGGTGGACCAATCCAAATTGCTGATCCATATGAAGCTGAAAAAGAAGAGATGGCTCGTACAGAAAAAGCAGCTATTTTAAAGGAATTAGCGGAATCGAGAATTTCTGTTTTAATAGGACCAGCCGGAACAGGAAAAACGACTCTTTTGTCAACATTAATAAGTCATCCTGAGATTCAACAAGGAGACGTATTGTTGTTAGCACCGACGGGAAAAGCACGTGTAAGAATGGAGGAAGTATCAAAAACGTTAAAGATAAAAGCGTATACGCTTGCCCAGTTTTTAGGTAGAACAAATCGATATGATTATCAAAACTTTCGCTATCAGCTTATAAACGCAAAAGGAGAAAAACATGCACAAACGGTAATTGTAGATGAAGCTTCGATGTTGACGGAAGAAATGATGGCAGCGTTATTTGAAGCATTAGAAGGAGTCCAACGATTTATTTTTGTAGGTGATCCAAGACAACTGCCGCCAATCGGTGCAGGCAGACCGTTTGTTGATTTAGTAAACTATTTAACTCCTGATGATGTAGAATTTATGTTTCCGAAAGTAGGAAAAGGTTATGGGCAATTAACAATTCCGAGACGTCAATCAAGCGAGACTGGTGGGGAACGAGATGACCTTCGTTTAGCACAATGGTTCAGCCGAAACAGTGTTCATCCTGCGGATGATGAATACTTTGACGAAGCTAATTTTCCTGTTAGTTCAAGTACTTTACGTTTTGTTCAGTGGAATCGGGAAGAGGAACTGCTTCCGACTCTAAAACGAGTATTAATGGAAGAATTAGAGCTTGAGAATGAGAATGACGTTAATGGTTTTGAGCGTTCATTAGGTGGAGTAACGACTGAAAAAGGATATATCAACTTTGTGAGTCATTCAAGCGGTAAAAACAATTCAGTTCATAAAGTGGAAAGCTGGCAGATTTTATCACCAGTCAAAAATGCATTGTATGGCGTTAAAGCGATTAATCGTGAAATTCATGCGACATTTAAGCAAGAGCGGATACACTCATCACAAAAAACATTCAATCGTTATTTTCCAAAACCGATGGGACCAGAGCAAATTGTCTATGGTGATAAAGTAATTAATACTATTAACCATAAACGAACTTCTGTATGGCCAAAAGAAGGGGCACAAGGTTATGTTGCGAATGGTGAAATTGGCCTTGTAATCGGAGAATTTAGGAAAAATGCTAAGTATTTTAATGTGGAGTTTTCTTCTCAACCTGGATATCGTTATGAGTACTTTACATGGGATTTTAGCGAGGAAGGAGAACCGACATTAGAGCTTGCTTATGCCCTCACCGTTCATAAATCACAAGGAAGCGAATTTGGAAAAGTGTTTGTGATTATTCCTGAATCATGTGCTTTACTATCACCTGAATTGTTGTATACAGCGTTAACAAGACAAAAAGAGAAAGTAATTATTTTGCATCAAGGGCCGCGTTCAAATTTATGGCGTTATGCATCGGACCGCTATTCCGAAACAGCAAGACGCTATACAAATTTATTTGAAAAACCAAATATGATTGAAATAGATGAAGGGGTATTCTTGGAAAAACGATTAATACATCGCACAACAAGAGGGGAGCTAGTGCGCTCTAAATCAGAAGTGATAATTGCAGATCTATTACATGCTAACGGAATTAATTATTTATATGAGGAACCTCTTAAACTTGGAGGGACTATCCGTTATCCAGATTTTACAATTGAAGATGATGATTTAGGAATTACTTACTATTGGGAACATTGTGGAATGTTGTCTAATCTGGAATATCGTAAGCGTTGGGAAGCAAAACTTGAATGGTATCGTAGTCACAATATTCTTCCTATAGAAGAGGGAGGAAACCTCATTGTCACAATGGAGGCAGAAAATGGGGGAATCGATTCGAAAAAGATTCAACAATTAATTTCTTCACTTTTTAAATAATAAATCTTAAAAAAGGCTCCTTCTAAAGGGGCCTTTTTCTTAATAATTGATGAATATTTACTTAACTTGTAAAATTATGTAGTGGTAAATTAGTTGTAAAATTGATTTTTCACTTTCCTAGGAAAAATAGTAGAGAAGCGAAGGTGATTGAAGTTGTACTCTATTTTTGAAAACTTATTTTCACTCATTAACAAAATAGGAAATAAAGGTTTTACTGACATTTTTCTTTATTTTCAATTTATTTTATTTATTGTGATGGCTGGAATACAGTTTGTACGAATTAGAAAAGAAATATATGTGATGAACGAGTTAAAACCGCAATTAATGGAATTAAACCGTTCACAAGACAGCAGTCCTCAAGAAATTGATCAAACGCTAAATAGTCTATTTTCTAACGTGAAAAAGTCGAAGTATAAAGAACTATGGGAACGTTACTATAATCGTGTTTCCCAGAAGAATGAAGATGAGCGCATTAATGTAGAACCGTTTTTCGGTTTTGATGTGATGCATCATCATATGGGATATCGTCATTTAATGGATATGGGGGGCGGTATCCATGTAAGTATTGGTGTCCTTGGTACGTTTGTTGGCTTATCCGTTGGACTTTCTGAGTTGCATGTAGGTAATACGGAAGCATTACGTTCGGGAATAAGTAGTTTATTAGATGGTATGAAGGTCGCATTCTATACATCTGTATGGGGAGTTTTCCTGTCATTACTGTGGACGGTATTTGACCGTTGGATTAGTAGCCGTCTTGATCAAAATATTGACTGGCATTCCGAGCGTCTTGATTTTTTACTAAGCACGGATGATGAAGAGTTATTTTTAAATCGTCTAGAGAAAATCTCTAGAAATCAAGCGGATCATTTAAAAACGCTGCTAACAGATGCATTAGAAAAAGCCGTGCAGCCAGTTGTCGCAACCATTCAACAATCACATGGAAGCATTCAAAATGCTTTTGGACAACTAACCGATCAATTCGCTAAATTACAATCAGGAGTAGAAACACAATCTAGATTGTTAGAATCACAAATTGAATTAACAAAAAATACGAGCCATGATGTAACCAATCGTTTAATTGATCAAATTACAGGCGGTACACAACAGTCTATCGTACAGTTTAGTACGTTAGTTCAAGATACACAAAATTTACAAAAAGAAATGATGAAAACGGTTCACCAAGTCGTTGAAAACTTTGTCAATACGGAGCAGCGGCAAGCATCAACCCTTGAGCGGACTGAAAGAATGTTTGAACAATTTGAGAAAATGGCAGTTGAACTGGAAGAAATGAGAAATAGTTATAAAGAAACAGCGAGTGTGATGGAGAGTTTAGGAACGACATTCCAGTATATTCAGCAGTTAACGAAAGAACAACTTCCAGTGCAGCAAGAGGTTATGAAGAGCAACCAGCTGTTAGCACAAAAATACGATGATTTAACAGATGGCTTTAAACGTTTCAACGCGCAAATTGAAATGAAATATGAAGAATTACTTAATCAAGTGGTTACTGTTTCAACTTCTTTATCCACTTCCTTTAAGGATATGACTGACCGTTTTGCTCAATCATTACTTACACAGCAGAAAACGATTCAAGACTCAGAAACACTTTTACAAAATGTTCAAGCGATTGTTTCTACGTTATCTCCACTAGCACCGGAGTTAAAAGATGTTGTAGGTAATCTTCATCACTTAAAAGAGCAACTGCAGCAAATGCAGCAGTTACAAAATGAACTGTTACCTGAACTTGTACAACTGAGAACACAAACAAATGAAACCGTCGAAAACGCACTCGAAACAACAAAGACATATATGCAAGAAATGACTTCACAGTTAGAAGTTCTGAAAGAAAATTGGACGACAACAAAAGAACAATTTACAAAAACGACTCAAGCTCTTCATTTATCAATGAAAGACTTTGCGGAAAACATTGATAATGGTTTAAGTAAAACATATCATCATTTTGATGAGACATTAACAAAAGCGGTACAAGAGGTAAGTAACTTAATTTATCAATTTAGTGAGTTACAGGCGGATTTTATAGATAACTTAGAAGACTTGGCAGAACATCTAACTAAATTGAAAGCAGGGAATCCGGCATGAGATATAAGAAAAGAACAGAAGTGAACTATTGGATGTCTTATGCAGACTTAATGAGCGCAATGCTTATGGTATTTGCACTCTTATTGACACTTGTGATATTGGATTATCGTGAATTACTTGAAAAAAAGGAAAAGGAAATTCAGGAAGTTGTAAGTGTGAAAACGGAAATTATCAAAGCGTTAACAGAAGCGTTTGAGAAATCGAATATGGCGATTGAAATTGACCAGCAAACAGGAGCGATTCGCTTTCCTGGAAGTGTATTATTTGAGACAAATTCATCGGAAATCTCAAATGAAGGAAAAGCCTTTCTAAAACAATTTATTCCAAAGTATATGGGGATTTTATTGCAAGACCGCTTTAAGGACGAAATTTCAAGTATTATTATTGAAGGACATACCGATCGACAAGGAACCTATATGTATAACATGTCTTTATCTCAAGAACGAGCTTATTCGGTTTTGGAATATATTTATAGCGACGAATTTCCTAACTTTAAAGAAAGGGAGTTGTCTAAAAAATATATCACCGCTAATGGAAGAAGTTTTAGTAGTCCACTAACGAATGAAAAAGGAGAATATGATGCCAATCGTTCGCGACGCGTTGAGTTTTTATTTCGCCTAAAAGACGATGAGGCCATAAAAGCCATTGAAAAGTTGGTGAACGAATGAGATATGAATATCAACCGACTCTTTTAAAAGGTTGGTTGCGCGAAAAACGTAAACCGCTTTTAGATAAAACGGTGGAAAACAGCAATCAAACATATCGTGGCTTGTTAGAAGAGCTGTCTGAACAATTTCAGAAAGTGGCTGCTCAATCGGAAGCGGCGTTTTTAGAATGGGCCAATGGGCTAACGAGACGTCAAAAACTTCTTTTACCCAATTTATATAAAAGGGAATTGCCAGACGCAATTAAAAAGAGTATGGTTCAACTGATTCAGCAAAACGTCAAAAATGAACGACGTTTATTTCGCGTGATGGTAGATGTCGTTTATCAAACATGCGATTTAGATGAGCTTTGGAAAATCTTAAAATATTCGTATGCTTATCACAAAGAAAGAATTGAAAAAAGGATGGAAAAAGAACAGGCGAAAAAATGGCGTCAATTTCTTTTAAGTAAAGACCCTATTTTATACTTAGCAACAGAGGCCTATGAAGGGAAAAAGGGAATTTTAGAGGAACTTGAAACGTTTTATTTAACTAAAAATTTTCCCCTTTTTAAATTAGTGCTGATGGAAATTTTTCATTTGGCCGATGAAAATTTCTTTCTTAACGAACAGGAACTTTATCGCGAAATGTTTATCTCAGCCACAAATGAAGAACAACAAAAAATGGCGCATCAGCTCATTAAAAAGTGTAAGTTAAATCATGTGAAACCATTAGGAAAGCTGATATTTGAGAAACTGAAAACGTATCGTCGAAAGCCAATGTTGTGGAAATATGTTGGTGAGGAAGAAAAGCGCCGCTTTGCCAAGTGGATATTAAAATTAGAAATCAAAGACTTCTTTGGTAACATAAACAAAAACCATGAAAGATTCCAATATTGGGAGAAGTTTATAGGAAAGCTTGAAGATGTTGTAGTGACAGACGAACGTTCGACACTCATTATGTATTTTCCTGACGTCGTCATCATGGAGGTACTTGGAACAGGGGCTGTATATGTTTATCGCACATCTGTTTTCCAAAAATATTTTCAGCCCAAAATTGATCGAATGTTAATGGAACGAGAGAAATACAATAATTCTTGGTACAAACCAAAAGAAGTCAAACGAAGTGAACTAATGGATAAAAGCTTAACCATCCCAGGGGGCTGGTTAATTCATAGCGGTGACTGGCAGTTCAAATTTGATGCGTGGCTCCGTCGTGAACTTGGATGGGAGGTAAGAAGAGATGTTCTTCTTCAAAAAGAGACAGAGAGAGATGAAGGTAGTTTTGACGCCGAATGAGGACGGAATCCATATATCCTTTCAGTTACAAGACGGAAAAACGGTTACGGACATAAATCTTCCATTGTCGAAAGAAGATATTGAAAAGTATTATCGATACACTGGGTTCCAACAATATGTGGCTTGGGAAGAGCTGTACGACTCTGGTTTGCTCGTTCATTCAATACTGCCATACGAAAAATATTATGAATTAGTAAGAGATGAGAATGGCAAAGAACTACTAGAAATTCTAGGTTTACCGACAAAGGAAGAAGAGGTAACTGGGGAACTATTGCTAAATTCTTTACCGCAAGATGCTGACCTGTCTTTACAGTTATTTGATCAAAAGGGACGTAACTTAAATCGGATTGGAAAACCGATTGGTGCGTTTTATAAAATGCAGGATCAACTTTATTTACTTCCAGAAAAAATCTATCGACTAAAACAAGCGATTTCTGACGATTATGAATCTGGCTATCAAAAAATAGGTGTTTGCCAAAAACTCGCGAAAGAAGCGGGGATTCGTCTAGAGAATTTTTTAGAAAATGAGACTTATCATGTCGTAGATCAATATGACTTGGATATAAGAGTTCACAGTCATGATCATATTGAATTAGTTCCAAGAGGCCAAAATGAACAGGAAACACAGCATTTAAATCAATTACATCCTGTAAGTAGTTTTAAAGAAGGGTTTAAAAGAAACCGTTTTGTAAGTACAGCAAAAGTCCATAACGATTTAGTGAACCTAAGTAAAAAGCGTCACATTGTTGGTGAAGAAGTACCTTTGTTTTTTGAAAACCCTACAGCTGTATTACCGGAACATGATTATTTATTTGATTTAGAAAAATTTTCAGATCGCGTACGAGGGCTGATCCCCATTGAACGAGTACGTCCCACTTTTCATGATCGTACTGGTTTACAATGGTTCGATGAAACTACTGGGAAGTATGTGCCTTATGATGTAGAGTTTTTAAGAGAATTAATGGAGCAATACCCTAATCAGCAATATGTCGAGCATAATGGTAAATGGATTTATTTAGATCCAACCCTTCGAAAAAAATTGTTACATTTGCCAAAGGATGCAGATGAATCGCTGAAACGTCAGTTTATACTTGATATAAAAGATAATGAAGAACAATTAGAATATAAGATTGATGAGATAAAAGGTACGCAATTTAACGACTATCCTATTCCGTCGGGGTTACAGGCAACTTTATTCGATCATCAAATAGAGGGGTTTCGGTGGCTTTGTTATTTAGAAGAGCAAGGAAGAGGCGGCCTGCTTGCAGATGATATGGGGCTTGGAAAGACGATTCAAGTTATTACTTTTTTGTTACATCAAAAAGCGAACCAAAAATTGAAACCAACATTACTTGTTCTTCCGATTGCTCTGATTGAAAATTGGATTGAAGAAATTAGAAAATTTGCCCCGAGTTTGATGGAGCGTTTATACGTTCACAAGGGAAGCGGACGACTGAAATCATCGGAACTAATTTCCAATTTTGATATTGTTATCACAAGTTACGATACGTTAAAAATCGACCAATTATTGTTAGGAAAAATTAAATTTCAATCGATCATTTGCGATGAGGCACAAAATATTAAATCACATACGAGTCAAAGATCGCGTGCTATCCGGGCGATGCAAGCTAATTTTCGATTAGCGATGACAGGGACACCAGTGGAAAATAGCCTTGATGAGCTCTGGGCCATTATGGATTTTGTGCAACCAGGAGCATTAGGAGCGTTAAAAGAATTTCGGAAAAATTTTGCGGAAACGGAAAACTATGAAGGATTGTTAAAAGCACTCCAACTGTATTATCTCCGACGTACGAAACAACAAATATTAGATGACCGTTTGCCGAAAAAGCATATCGTCGAACCGATTTATGTTGAAGCATCACATATTCAAAAGGACATTGCCTCAGCCATGTTAGCAACAAAAGAAACGGGGCAGATAGCTGTATTGAATATGCTTATGAGGCTGCGTCAATTATATGGACATCCAGGGGTAGTGATTCCCCAATATGAAAATCTTCCTCATACTGAAGTTCCAAAGCTACAGAAAATGATCAATATTATTGAAAAAATAAAACAAAAAAATGAAAAGGTAATTATTTTCACTGAATTTCGCAAACTGCACTCTGTTTTAAAACGTTTATTTATGAATATGTATGGAATATCAGTACCGATTATTGATGGAGATACACCAAACCGTCAAGCAATTGTACAACGATTCAATCAATCTCCTGGCTTTGGGATTATGATTCTTTCACCGAAAGCAGCGGGCGTTGGTTTAACGATTACTAGTGCGAATCATGTCATTCATTATACAAGATGGTGGAATCCGGCCGTTGAAAACCAAGCAACAGATCGTGCTTACCGCATTGGGCAACAAAAAGATGTCTATGTTTATCATATTATTACAACCGATAAGGAAAATTTCCCAAACGGTACTGTAGAAGAGCTTATGCACGAACTGCTTGAAAGCAAACGAGACCTTGCTGAAAATGTCATTGTTCCTTTTAATACAAGGGAAATTCAACAAATGGTGTTTGAGAGAATGAATATGGCATCAAATGTTTCATAAAATTCTTTGCAACGCGCGTTATCATTTTGTATAGATTCCTGGCTCCACCCGAATTTTGTTGAAGTTTAATAATATAAAAGAAAAAGAGAGCTGCACTGTATAATATTATCCCCTCCATAGTAGACAGTACCTCCCTTTCTTTTTTGTCTACTATAAGGGGATAATATCATACTTCTTTTTGCGCAAATTCCGGAGATGTGGAGTAGAGATTTTTCGCATAACGAACTTTGCCATACTTATCCGCTTTCGCTCTCTCTAAACGGTAGACATCAAACGATGTCTTCGGTAACCGTCCGAATGCTTTCTTGTCCTCCTCAAACCATTCTTGAATCGATTTTCCTTTCCGATAATGCGTTCGGTCCATGTCTTGATCACAACGGTAAAGTAAAGTTCGATTATATTCTTCGATATCCGGAATAACAGGAACGGGAACAAAGAAGTTACGCCGGATATATCCCACTTTGTTTTCGACATGACCTTTCTCATGACCACTATTTGGATTACAAAACTCATATTGAAAGTTATAATGCAACGCAAACTTCTGAAATAATTCGGTGAGTGTGCGTTTTCCATTCCGATGAATACTTGTCACTGCCGCGGACAGATTATCAAACCAGATTCGTTTCGGTACACCTCCGATGTACTCAAATATTTGCTTTAATCCTTGTAGAAGACATTCTTGGTTCTGCCCCGGTACCACCTGTGCGTAACTGGCATTGCTGTATGGAAAAGAGAGTGTGAGAAAAAATCCTTCCTGTTCGACTCCTTTCTCGTCTTGGTACGTAAAACTTCCAAAATCGGCCTGTGCCTCTCCCGGTGAGTGCTCTAACGGAAGATAACCTTCACCATCTTGATACATTTCTTGTTTTTTCTTCGCTACGTAATACTGCACCGTCCTCAAGGATACGGAAAACTCCTCCCCGTACATTTCAAGCAGCCGACGATATACCCTAGTTCCTGTATGCCTTTGTTTTCGAGGCACCTTTCGGTCTTGCTCTAACCACTCATCAATCTGTGCTTTATATGGATCTAACTTTGACTGTTTTGGCTTCCTTGGAGTTGGAAGTGGATTGCCATCTTCTTTATTGGCATATTTTTTGACCGTTTGAAAGCTATGTCCCGTCTCTTTGGCAATGGCTCGCAGGGACATCCCTTTATATTCATACAAATATTTGATATGATGTTGTTGAATCATTGTAAGCATCCTTTCTTCCCCTTCTAACTGTACTTTTTGTCCAATTAGAAGGTTAGTGGTGGGAGAGGGGTGCTGACAATGATTTTTTTATTTTGCAAACTGCTAAACTTTTATCTTGCATAATGCGCTACTTTTATTTTGCATTAAACAAGATGGTGGATTTTTTGCGTTCATTTATGCATATTTATGAGTTTTGCAACACGTTCTAAATTCTTAATAATAAAAGTTCAGAGGGGATCACATTGAAACACTTACAGCAAAAAATTATCGCATTTCGAGATGCTCGCAATTGGAGGCAGTTTCATAATCCAAAAGATTTAGCGATTTCCTTAACGTTAGAAGCGGGGGAATTGCTGGAAAATTTCCAATGGAAAACAAGCGAAGAAGCAGTTCAAGCTAATTTTGAAAATATTAAGGATGAACTAGCTGATGTTGTTATTTACGCACTTTTGTTGTCACATGAATGAGGCATTGATTTAGAAGAAGCAATCATCAATAAAATGGAGAAAAATGAAAAAAAGTATCCGATTGAAAAAGCGTTTGGTTCAAAGAAAAAATATGATGAACTGAAGTAGTACGCTGGTCAGGTGCCTGGTGTATAAGATAATAATGTCGAAAGGTTTTTCTTGACATAAAAAAAGACCCCAGCTTACTTCTTGTTGTAAGATAGAGATACCTGACAGAAAACCTCAGATTCTTACAATCCATAAATGGAGGAAGAAGTAATATGGGGTTAAAAAAATATAATAAACATTTTAATAATATCCAAGGAAAGAAAGGTAGTCAATTTAGTTCCCAGTTACGGGGGATAAACCTAGAGAAAGTATTAATAGTGGCGATTGATGCAGCTAAGTTTTTTCAAAAAGCTTTAATTTGTAATTATTTTGGTGATGTAATAGAAAAACCATTTTTCTTTGGTATCAATCAGAGTGGCATTCAGGATCTTTGTTCAAGGATAGAAAAAGCGAAAAATGAAGTGTTAGCTGAACGTATTTTTATTGGTGTGGAGGCTACAGGTCACTACTATGAGGATATCGTAAGGGAATTAGGGAAATGTGGATATGGGGTTACTATTATTAATGCGGCAACAACCTATGAAGAGAGAGCAAGTGCTTTAAACTGGAGTAAAACAGACGATCTAGACCTTTATGCGATTGCCCATGCATTAATTCAAAATAAAGGAATGGAAAATAAATTACCAGAAGGAATTCATCGACAGCTCATGATCCTCACTCGCGCAAGGAGAAATGAAGTTCGAAAGAGAGCCTTACTACGGGTGCAAATTCGAACGTTAATGGATCACGTTTGGAGAGATTATCAAGGATATATTGTGATGGAGAATAATCGACCGAAAAGGAAACTCATTTTTAGTGATTTTTGGGGAATGTCTTCCTTGTTTTTTATGGAGAATTATCCACACCCTTCTAGTTTACTAGAGTTAGGAGTGGATGGGATTCGGAAAGTAGCGAAAGAGAATAAGTTACGGATTAAAGAAAGCACCATTCAAACGTTGCTTTCTGTAGCTAAGCAATCGATTATCCGTTCCAAAGAGGAAGTCTCAGCCGAGTTGTTGTTACTCCGGTTAGCGATCCAAGATTTAAGACGCTTAGATGAAAATGTGAGAGTGATTGAAAAGGAAATAGAACAAATGCTACTCCAAACAGACGGCCGTCTCCTTTTAACGGTACCCGGAATAGGAGTCGTAACGGCAGCTGAATTTTATAGTGAATTAGGAGATATCTCTCACTATACCCATGCAGGACAGCTCATTAAAAAGGCTGGAACGAATCCGATTATTATTCAATCTGGTGGAGTACAAGGCTTTTATGGTCGAATTTCCAAACAGGGGAATAAAAATTTACGATTCATGGTTTATACCGTAGGAAAATGCCTAGCTCAACATAATCGAGATTTACATCCTTATTATAAGAAACTTCTTGACCGTGGAAAGCATCCAAGAAAGGCGTTTATAGCGTTAGGGAATAAGTTTATAAAGATCGCCTTTTCTATGTTAAAACACAAGAAACCCTATGAATCCAAACAAGCAGATTACAGCTACTTTGAAGAGATTAAGAAGAAGCTTGTCTATACAAAAATGAAAGATTTTTTAACGATTGTATTGGCAGCATAATGTATCTTACATATTGAATCTCCTCTTCTGGGATCGAAGGAAAATCGACTTTGGTGCCGGAGGCTATAAGACCTCGAGTGACAGCATGATTTACTTCGTCCTGTAAATGCGAATTGTACGTTAAAAACAAACGTTGAACTAACCAGGTTGCATCCCTGCAGTATTGAAACGAGGTAATATTCCATTCAGGTTCGAGAAGAGTGAGATTCATATATAGTGGTTTTCTGTCAGTTGCTTATTGTAATATTTTTACATTCAATTTACGTAAGGTGTATTTCCTATGCTTAAATTTTTAAAATTTCTTATTGACATAGTACGCTGTCTCCTCGAAGTTTAATGACAGAAGCTGTATTGGCTTCTGTTTTTGTTTTTATGACATGTTTTGAAGTGGTTTTTACCAAAATTAGTTAAGG
>NZ_QLMH01000024.1 GCF_003259935.1 Paranoxybacillus vitaminiphilus
AACAATTACGATACCAGAGTTTTCGCTTTTTTTATACCTATACATGGAAAAATATTCATTTTTATATTAACAACCCCAAGTTATGGTGATGAACCTAAAATTTTGTTTTATAGTAATATTTTTAAAATAAACAGGAGGATGAATCATGAGAAGCTTACCAGAAAAAGAAGGGACATCCTTATCAAAAGGAGAATTCCCGAAAAAATGGGCGATAATCGGACCGGGGCTCATTGTTGCAGCGACAGGTGTAGGAGCTGGGGATCTTGTTGCAGCACTTGTTGCTGGAACAAAATATGGATTGGTATTTATGTGGGCCATTATTATCGGTGCACTTTTAAAGTTTGCGCTCAATGAAGGGGTCGGACGTTGGCATTTAATTAGTGGCAAGACCATTCTTGAAGGTTGGCAAGCCATAGGAAAATGGGCAACTGGCTATTTTGGTATCTACGTCCTTATTTGGGGATTCGTTTATGGAGCAGCGGGCACTTCTTCCTGCGCTCTAGCGATGTCAGCGATGTTTCCTTCCGTTCCTTTATGGGTCTGGGCCATTGTGCACGGACTTGCTGGGTTTGCGTTAACTTGGCGAGGGCGTTTTCAAATCTTTGAACGGGCAATGAATGTGCTAATCGCAATGATGTTTATTACTGTAGTAGGTTCAGCGGTGTTTGTTCTACCTACATTAGTTGAAATATGGGAAACTGCAATCCCGCAACTACCAAAGGGCTCTCTCATTTATGCTTTGGGCTTAATCGGTGGAGTCGGCGGCTCAATCACAATGGCCTCCTACGGTTATTGGCTCCAAGAAAATCAATGGAAAGGAAAATCCTATATCTCGTTGATGCGTTATGATTCTGCTATTGCTTATGTTGTAACTGCCATTTTCACTCTATCGTTGCTTGTGCTTGGCGCAGCTCTGTTGTTCGGGACAAATAACAGCATCAGTGGCGAACAAGGGCTCGTATCTTTTGCTTCAATTATAGGAAATGAAATACATCCATTCATGCGCTGGCTCTTTTTACTTGGATTTTGGTCTGCTTCCTTTACATCCGTTCTTGGAGTATGGAACGGAGTAGCCTACTTATTTGCTGATTTTATTCGCACTATTCGACCTTCGTCTATTCAAAAAGAGGAATTGAGTCGGACTAAGTCATTTCGATTTTATGTTTTCTGGTTGACTTTCCCTCCGATGTTACTGCACTTTATCGGCAAGCCGGTAGGACTGATTATCATCTATGGAGCATTAGGAGCATTGTTTATGCCGTTTATGGCCGTTACCTTGTTGTGGCTTTTAAATTCAAAAAAATATTTACCATCACAAGAAAGAAACAATTGGTTTTCTAATGTACTCCTTTCACTTTGCCTTGTATTGTTTGTCGTTTTAGCAGCTATAGAGTTAGGCCGCCTTTTCTAACATCCTAAAACAGCAGCTTAGGTATTTTTGAAAAATTTTAATTGGTATGGTAAAAGTAGCCGGAATAGATTATCCGCCGTATCTTGTTCTTTTTTGTTTTTTCTTAAAAAGTTTTTATCTTTTTCAATAAGGATATCAGTAACATGAGGTGAATCATATAGAGAATAAAGATAATAGCGAAATCAGAGATTAAATTAAATAAAATGGTTGGCTGAAAAAACTGTAATAAACCATGATCAGCTAAGTTCATTGGTCAATATAAAAACTTACCGATGCTTTCAGTAGCATTTCAAACGGAGAGAACACTAGGTATGAAAAGAACAAGCCCCTGCTCAAAATGAACAGGGGCTTCAAAGAAAAATCTATTAAAAGCTTAGTTTTAGCTTTATAATCTTTTTTATTACATTACGGAGTCCTCTCTCAACTGTTTTGATCCCATGATTTTTATGAATAATACTTACTACTTCTTCTAAGCTAATCCCTTGATACTTAAGAAATATCATAGTTTCATCAAAAGTTGGCCCTGCAAGGACGTATGCAGTTGGCCCAAATAATTTTCCATTTGTAATGAAAAATACGGATTCATCCCAACAGATAATTAAATCCCGAGGTTTTGTCAAATAAAGTCGTGGCTATATCCTTCTATTTATTCTCATTTACTTAAAATGGAATTAAATAATTCTAGAATACCTATATGATATATATAGTACAAACCATATAACACGCTAATAATCGAGACTACTTTCACAATTAACTGGTAAATATTTATATCTTTAACCCATACAAAAGGTAACCCAAGAACTGTAGTAAACAACATCATGCCACATATTGTTCCAAAGCCAAATATAAGTATAAATATCAATGCTTCTAACATATTATTTACCGTCGTTAATGTGAGGATAACCATTCCGGCGCTACCGGCTAAACCGTGAATAGTTCCAATCAACAACGATTTTAAATGAAGATGAGCTACCTTAATTTCTCTTTCAATCGAAATAGTGCGGGTAGAACGAAAGCTTATAATCCCTAAGAATAAAACCATCATTCCAACAAAAAACTCGAGCGACAGCGCAATTTTCTCTGGAATTTGCCGCTCCATTACAATCATGATTATCCCAATCACTAATAATGTCATTGTATGACCTATTCCCCAAAATATACCCGAAAGAGAAGAAAGCGAGAGTTTGCTCGTTCGACTAGCAATGGTCGATACAGCTATGACATGATCAGGTTCTATGGCGTGTTTTATCCCTAACACAAACCCGAAAAACAAAACTGGTAATAGACTGCTCACGATCACTCGATCTCCTTATCTTCAATATTTCCTTAAAAAAATACTCCCTTCTCCAAAACATCTCTTTCGTATCAACTCGTGAATAGCTCGAAAAATCATTTCAATCACATCCGTTTCATATGCCAAAATACGGACAACTAATCCTGGAACCATTGGAGTTGACCAACCAATATGAGCTTGAGAGGAGAAGCTAGAAAATACCGTTTCCATTTCATGAACAACGTTATTTGTAATGAAAGGACTGAGCACCAAAAATGAACCGAAATGAGTATAGCCTTCCATCTGAAGAATCCCTGTAATCTCATCGCCTGGCTTCAAATACAAATGATCAAATAATTTTAAACTTCCTTCGTAATATACTTTTAACTTAGAGCGAATCCAATCGTAACGAAACAATTCACCGCTTTCTGACCACCCTGGCGTAATCATATCACTGTAAATGAGGGTGGAACTTTCTTTCATATGAATAGTGGTTTCTTGATAAAATTTCGCGTTTTCATACGCAATAAGGGGATCAGGTAAAAATTCAAGCACACTTTGCTCATCAAGATGAATGAAAGTATATTGCTGTACAGGCATCTTTACCGTTTTATATACTTTTGTTGCCGATTGTGTTGTTGCAATCAGTTTAGCTTTTTCTTTCAAAACGATTTCCGTCTTATACCGATCCCCATCAACATATCCTCCTCCTAAATGAATCAAATAAATAGTTGGCTGGGAAGGGTGAAGGTATACGGGCCGAATTAATTTAAAAGCTCCTTCATAATAACAATCTGAAATCATTGTACAGCCATGTTTGTCTATAGCGGTACACTGTAACAATCCCGACCAGTTCATTCTCCTAACCCCGCCAATAATACTTGTTTTTTAATCCATTCCACGACTTCTGGCAATCCCACTTCTTCTTTCAAATTTGTAAAAATAAACGGTTTTTTTCCTCTAGCTAATTTTGCATCTCTTTCCATAATTTCAAGACTTGCTCCGACATAAGGAGCAAGATCGATTTTATTAATAATCAGCAAATCCGATTTAATCATTCCTTGCCCGCCTTTACGCGGAATTTTTTCCCCTTGTGCTACATCAATGACATAAATGGAAAAATCAACAAGCTCCGGACTAAAAGTAGCCGCTAAATTATCACCACCGCTCTCAATAAAAATCATCTCCACATCTGGATGACGCTCTTTTAACTCATCAATCGCGGCAAAATTCATTGAAGCATCTTCACGAATAGCTGTATGTGGACATCCTCCTGTTTCAACACCTATAATCCGATCTTCAGGCAACACGCTGTTTTTCATTAAAAATTGCGCATCTTCCTTCGTGTATATGTCATTCGTCACCACAGCCATGCTGAATTCTTTATGCATCGCTCGCGTTAGTTTTTCTACGAGCATCGTTTTACCAGCCCCGACCGGCCCGCCGATTCCAATTCTCACTGGTTCCATCGTCCATTTGTTTTGTCCTCGTTTATGAAAGGACAAAACATCTATCCTCCTTTTCATAAAATTAAGACATAAATAACCGGACAGAAAGCTGCTCATGCTGCATTTGAGCAATTTCCAACCCCGGTGCCATTGCTCCTAAATCTGTTTCTTCCAAACAATCAATTTTCTGAGCAGCATCCATCATGTGCATTTGAACAAAAACAAGCAACTTTTGTCCATCCGTCTGACCAAGCGGAATACTGCGAACAGCATTTTGAATAAGCGATTGAACAGCAACATACAAGTAAGATAAAACGGTTATATCTTTTGGTATTTCCATATGGTAACAAACCATTGCAAAAACAAGAGCCGGATGAACGTATACACGCTTTTTCCTATACATTTCTTTATAATTGTTCAATACATCAGAAGGATAAATTTCACTGCAAAGTTTCAACATCCGCTCACCAATAAGCCGATTTCCTTCTCTTGTTTCTCTTGCTAAACTAAGCGCAGTCAACATCTCATCCAACCGCCATATATCCTCTTCGGATTTTTTAGCCAAACATTCGTACGTTAAACGGCACGCCAAACCATCTACATACGTAAGTTGAGTTTCAATATATGTGCAGAGCACTGTTTTAAACGTTTCATAATTTCTAATTTTTTCATGATAAATGTAAGTTTCAAATCCAAAGGAGTGCGAAAATGCTCCGGAAGGAAAGTTAGAGTCACACAGCTGTAATAAAGACAATAACTTATCCATCATGGCTATGACCTATATAGCGAAATGCTTGTTTAACTTTGCGGTTTTCGCGTTTATACGGAATATTTAGTTGTTTGAGTAATTCCTCTACTAGGTAATCATATTGAACGAGCATTTCCTCCCCTTCGAACTGAGCAGGTAAGTGACGATTTCCAAGTTGATGCGCAATTTCCCCCATCTGCTTCATGGATGCCGGACGAATAACAAGCAGATCATCAGGAAGAACACTAATGACAATCATATTCTTCTCATCCATAAATAAAATATCTCCATCCATTAGTTCCTTTGCTTCTTTCAGGCGAATGCCTAATTCTGTTCCATGGTCTGTTACGACACGTTGAATTCTTTTTAATAAGTCATCACTATTTAAATACACTCGTTCCATATGCGGAGGCAGTTTATCGAACATTTTGATATTTCCGATAATTTTTTCAACAATCATCCTCTCATCACCTCAAAATAGAAAATATCGTTGAGCCATCGAAACGACTTCAAAAGGTTCACATGTAATCAATACTCCATCCACCTTTACCTCATACGTTTGCGGATCTACATCAATGCGAGGCATCGCATTGTTATAAACCATATCGTTCTTTGACAAATGCCTAATATGTTGGACAGGTTGAATCATTTTCTTTAAATTAAGCTGCTGGGGAATACCGAGATCAAAAGCTGCTTTAGATACAAACGTGATGGAAGTTTTACATAAAGCTTTTCCATAACTAGCAAACATCGGACGGTACATGACTGGTTGCGGTGTTGGAATACTGGCGTTTGGATCGCCCATTACACTGTAAGCAATCATTCCCCCTTTAATGACCAGCTCTGGTTTTACTCCAAAAAAAGCGGGATGCCAAACAACTAAATCCGCCAATTTGCCAACTTCTACAGAGCCTACATACCGAGCAATGCCATGCGTAATCGCAGGATTAATAGTGTACTTTGAGATGTAACGTTTCACGCGAAAATTGTCGCCTGCTCCTTTCTCTTCAGGCAGTTTTCCAAATTGTTTTTTCATCTTATCGGCTGTTTGCCATGTCCGCAAAATGACTTCTCCTACACGACCCATCGCTTGTGAATCAGAGCTGATCATACTAAAAATACCTAAATCATGAAGAATGTCTTCTGCCGCAATCGTTTCTTTGCGGATGCGCGAGTCAGCAAACGCAATATCCTCAGGTACAGATGGATCTAAATGATGACAAACCATCAACATATCTAAATGCTCATCCAGAGTGTTTTTCGTATAAGGTCTTGTTGGATTCGTCGATGAAGGCAATATATTTGGAAAACTGGCTACTTTAATAATATCTGGCGCATGTCCTCCACCCGCTCCTTCTGTATGATATGTGTGAATGACGCGGCCGTTAATTGCCCGCAATGTATCTTCAACAAACCCGCCTTCATTCAATGTGTCCGTATGAATAGCCACCTGCACATCATATTCATCGGCAACTTGTAAACTTGTATCAATCGCTGCTGCGGTCGTTCCCCAATCTTCATGAAGCTTTAATCCAATAACCCCCGCGCGAATTTGTTCAATTAATGGTTCTTTTGCCGATGCATTTCCCTTGCCTAAAAATCCAAGATTCATCGGAAAAGCTTCCGCAGATTCTAACATGCGATGGATATTCCATTCCCCGGGGGTACAAGTGGTTGCATTTGTTCCTGTTGCCGGTCCTGTCCCCCCTCCAATCATCGTCGTAATGCCGGAAGACAGCGCTGTTTCAATTTGTTGAGGACAAATAAAATGAATATGGGCATCGATTCCTCCCGCCGTGACAATTTTCCCCTCTGCAGCAATAATTTCTGTCGATGCTCCGATTGTCATATCTACCCCGTCCATTAACAGCGGATTACCTGCCTTCCCGATTGCAGCAATCTTACCGTCTTTTATCCCGATATCCGCCTTATATATTCCTGTATAGTCTACAATAATCGCATTTGTCAGTATTAAATCCATCGATTCGGAACGGGTTGCAAGAGGATGCTGTCCCATCCCGTCACGAATCACTTTTCCGCCTCCAAACTTCACCTCGTCCCCATAAACGGTAAAATCTTTTTCAATTTCGATCCATAAATCGGTATCCGCTAAACGAATACAATCTCCTGTTGTCGGTCCAAACATATCAGCATATTGTTTTCGCGACATTTGAAAGCTCACGATTCTCCCCCTCTTTCTTGATCAAGCGGGCCGTTGACAAAGTTATTTAACCCATAAACATGCCGCTTCCCCGAAAACGGGACAAGTTCCACTTGCTTTGCATCCCCCGGCTCAAAACGCACCGCTGTACCTGCAGGGATGTTCAAATGTTTTCCATACGCCGCTTGACGGTCAAATTCAAGAAACGAGTTCACTTCAAAAAAGTGAAAGTGAGATCCGACTTGAATCGGACGATCCCCACGATTTTTCACAACAAGCTTCGTAATCGGTTTATTGCGATTACAAATAATTACATCTTGTTTCAACAAATATTCTCCCGGAATCATGATGTTCCCCCCTTTTAACGAATCGGGTGATGAACAGTAACGAGCTTCGTTCCATCCGGAAACGTTGCTTCTACTTGTATGTCTTCAATCATTTCTGCTACTCCCTCAATCACATCATCCCTGGTTAATATCGTCGTTCCATATTTCATTAATTCAGCTACAGTGCGCCCATCGCGCGCTCCTTCTAAAATTTCATATGTGATGAAAGCTACCGCTTCGGGATAATTCAGCTTTAACCCTCGTTCCTTACGTCGACGCGCTAAATCAGCCGCAACAACAATAAGCAACTTCTCTTGCTCACGCGCTGTTAACTTCACTATCCTCTCCCCTTTTATCCACATTTTAAACTGTTAAATATGGCTGAATTTCATGCTTGTTTGTTTCAGCGACATCTCCCTGCGCCACAACGGTACCGCGATCCAAAATGTAAAAATAATCAGCACAAGAAAACGCTAAATCTAAGTTATGCTCAACAAGCAAAACTCCAACTCTTTTTTCTTTTGCAATTTGCAAAATCACTTCGCGAATGAGTTGAACAATAGACGGCTGAATCCCTTCCATCGGTTCATCAAGCAAAAGCAATTGAGGCTGCCCGACAAGCGCACGGGCAATAGCAAGCTGCTGCTGCTGTCCACCGCTTAAATCCCCCCCTTTTCTATGCAACATTTCTTTTAATACAGGAAATAAGTCGTAAATCTCTTCTAGAATCTTTGATTGATTTACTTTCCTAGGGATTGCTTCAAAACCAAGCAATAAGTTTTCTTCTACAGTCATGGTAGGGAATATTTCTCTACCTTGCGGAACATATCCAATTCCCTTTTGCACTCTTTTCTCCGGAGACAGTAGGGTAATATCCTCATTTTCCCATTCGATAGCACCGTCTATAGGTTTAACCAGACCAATAACGTTCTTCATCAATGTTGTTTTGCCAACACCATTCCGTCCAAGTACAGCAGTCACAGAACCTTTTAATACCTTTAAACTAACATTTTCTAACACAACACTTTGTTCATATCCGGCTGTGAGATTTTTAATGCTTAACACGCTTTCTCTTCCCTCCCCAAATAAACCTCTGCCACTTTCTCGTTTTGTTGAATTTCTTCCATCGTCCCTTCACACAACACCTTTCCTTCATGCATCACGGTTACTTGTTTAGAAAAACGCCGCACAAAATCCATATCATGTTCCACAATTAAGACGGCACAGTCGAGGGCGATTTCATGGATCAATTCTCCTGTTTTCTCACGTTCCGCTCCGCTCATTCCGGCAATTGGTTCATCAAGCAACAGCAGCCGCGGTTCTTGGATAAGCTGCATCCCAATCTCTAACCACTGTTTTTGACCGTGCGAAAGAGCTCCAGCCTTTTGGTAAGCATAGTCAAGTAAATGGATACGTTTTAATAAAGTGACGATTTTTTCACGATCTTCTGTTGACATCTTTGCACGCAATACAGCAAACAATCCCCTATTTTGTTTTAAAGATAACTCCATGTTTTCCCATACTGTCAACTGATGAAAAATTGCTGGACTTTGAAACTTCCGTGAAATACCAAGCTTCACAATTTTATACTCTTGTAGTTTTGTAATATCGTGCGAGAAAAATATCACTTTACCGCCACACGCCCTTGTTTTGCCGCAAATTACGTCCAGCAATGTCGTTTTCCCTGCTCCATTTGGTCCAATTAGAAACCTTACTTCATTTGGATAAACTTCAAAATTTACCCCTTGTAACGCTTTAAATCCGGCAAAATCAACTAACACTTCGCGACACATGAGAACCGGCTTCATTTTTTCTCCTCTCCCTTCTTCCTTTTCTTTGCACAAAAGATTCATACAAACCTGCAAGGCCGTTTGGCAAAAACATAACAATGCTTATAAACAACCCGCCTAAAAACAGTAACCATATATCAGGATAGTTTTCACTAAAAAAACTTTTTGCACTATTCGTAGCAATCGCACCTATAATAGCTCCGATTAATGAGTTCCTTCCCCCGACAGCCACCCATAATACCATTTCAATCGAAGGAATAATTCCCATCATCGCCGGAGAAATAAGCCCTACTTGTAAAACAAACATCACTCCCGCCAAACCGGCAAAAGCTGCCGACAGACTATACACAAACACTTTATACGTTGTTGTATTAAATCCTAAAAAGCGAACGCGATTTTCACTATCCCGAATGGCTATAAGCACCCGGCCAAACCGGCTCCTTGTTAACCAGCGCGAGAAAATAAAAATGAAACAAAGCAAAAGAACAGTCAATAAGTAAATGACAATTTGCGTAAGAGGAGAAGAAAGAGAAAAGCCAAAAACAGTAGAAAAATTCGTTAATCCATTTGTTCCTCCTGTCCACTCCTGCTTTCCGATAAATAAAGTAACAAATACAACGACAACCGCTTGTGATAATAAAGAAAAATAGACACCTTTAATGCGGTTTTTAAAAGTAAAATAACTAAGGAATGCTGCAAGCAGTACCGGAATGATGATTGCTGAAAAAATGGCAAATAAGGGATTTTCAAACGGTTTCCAAAACCACGGAAGCTTTTCTACACCGCTCCACTCCATAAAGTCAGGCAAATGACCGCGGGAATCCTCCAGTTTTAAATACATCGCCATACAATAAGCGCCCAACCCAAAGTACACGCCATGACCTAAACTTAAAATCCCTGTATATCCCCAAATTAAAGAAATTCCTACAGCAATGATGGCAAAGCAAAGAAATTTTCCGAGCAAAGATAAACGAAATTCTGTTAAATAAAAAGGCGCCGTAAACAAAGCAAGGAAAAACAACCAATATAACCATGTTTTATTTTTCATATTTGACTCTCCCTTAATCCAGCGATCTCGTTTTTACACTGACAAGTCCAGAAGGCTTCCATTGTAAAAATGCGATAATCATAGCAAAAATGACAACTTTAGCCATTGTTGTGCTTGTCGAATACTCAGTCAAAGTGCTAACCAACCCGATGCCAAATGCCCCAAATATCGTACCGATTAATTTCCCTACTCCTCCTAAAATGACAACCATGAACGCATCAACAATATAATAAGTTCCAATCGTCGGACCAATCGGACCAAGCAGCGTCAACGCACATCCAGCCAGCCCAGCAAAACCCGAACCGATGGCAAATGCATACGCATCCACTTTCCGAGAGGAAATTCCAAGACATGAAGCCATATCACGATTCAACGTTACAGCTCTCATTCTTCGACCGGCTGGTGTTTTGTTTAAATAAAAATAAAGAATAAGCATACAAACTAGTACAAACAATAGAATAAATAAACGTTTGTAAGGAAAAACAATCCCGGCAAAATTTACTCCTCCTTCTAACCAAGAAGGGGGGAGTACCGCCACATTTGGAGCGCCAAAAATGGAGCGGGCTATTTGCTGTAAAATAAGACTTACACCCCATGTCGCCAGCAGACTATCCAACGGCCGGTGATATAAGTATTGAATCAGCCATTTTTCCAATCCCCAACCAATAAACGCTGACACGAAAAACGCGACAGGAATAGCTAAAAAATAATAGTAATCGATTGAACTTGGTAAATACTTTGCGAACATTTGCTGAATAACATATGTCATATATGCGCCAACCATAATCAGCTCACCATGGGCCATATTAATAACTCCCATCAGCCCGAACGTAATCGCTAATCCTAAGGCGATCAAAAGCATAACAGAGCCTAAACTTAAGCCATTGAAAAATTGGGTGATTAAAATAGACACGAGAACGCCTCCTTTCTTTAAAAAGGAAAGGGAGAATACGCACACTTCCCTTTCCTTGCTTCATTTTGCTTAATTTAAATTTTTAGCCCATGGATAGCTTTTCAAGTAAGGATCTGGTTTGATCGCTTCTCCAGAATTCCACAATTCTTTAAACTGACCATTCGGCTGAATTTCTCCTATTCTAACAATCTTCCATGTATGCTGTGTTTCCCCGTCAATTTTTACCGTTCCACCAGGCGCTTTATATTCAATGCCGCCAGCTGCTTTTTTCACCTTATCAACGTCAAAAGAGCCGGCTTTTTTAACAGCTTCCGCCCACAAATGAACAGCGAAATACGCTGCCTCAATTGGATCATCTGTTACTCGATCTTCACCATATTTCTTTTTATATTTTTCTACAAAAGCTTTATTTTCTGGCGTATCGGTTGTTTGGAAGTAATTCCAAACAGCAAGATGACCCGCTAATACATCGCCGCCAATCCCGCGAATTTCTTCTTCCGCAATACTTACAGACATAACCGTCAAATCTTTTGCAGTAATGCCTGAATCTTTTAGTTGCTTAAAGAAAGCAACATTGCTGTCACCGTTTAATGTATTAAACACAACATCCGGCTTCACTTCTTTGATTTTGCTAATGATAGTACTGTAATCTGTATGGCCGAGCGGCGTATACTCTTCTCCTGCCAATTCGCCGCCTTCTGCTTTCAACTGGGCTTTAATAATTTTATTTGCCGTACGCGGAAATACATAATCTGAGCCAAGCAAGAAAAATTTCTTTCCTCTGTTTTCCAACAGCCAACTTACTGCCGGAATAATTTGCTGGTTAGTTGTTGCCCCTGTATAAAAAATATTCGGAGAAGATTCCATCCCTTCATACTGAACTGGATACCAAAGCAAGCCATTGTTTTGTTCTACTACTGGAAGCATTGCTTTACGGCTCGCTGATGTCCATCCGCCAAAAATTGTTGCAACTTTATCTTTCTGTAAAAGTTTTTTTGCTTTCTCGGCGAATGTAGGCCAATCCGATGCCCCATCCTCAATAACCGGTTCAATTTTTTTACCAAGTAATCCTCCTGCTTCATTTATTTCTTCAATCGCCATCAACTCAGCATCCCGCAATGACACCTCACTAATGGCCATTGTCCCGCTTAACGAGTGAAGAATACCTACTTTAACTGTTTCACCCGAATCTTCCGCACTTTCTTTTTTCTCTTCTTTCACTTCATCAACTGCCGAAGATGCAGCACATCCACTTAACGCCAATACAGTTCCGCATAAAAACAGAGATAACGTCCTAAAAATCTTCCGTTTCTGTACCTTCATGTCAACACCCCTTACAAGATTCTAATTATTTGTGTTATAATTAGAATCAGGCATATACTCGCACACATGATGCCTGATTTTCGGAAAGCTTCTCATGGCCGTGAGAAGCTTTCCTTTTTTCTTTTCATCCCTCCTTTCAATATCATTCATGTAAATATAATGTTATATTTTATAACATTATACGTTAGTTTTATAAACAATATTATACATATTTTTCTGATTCAAACAACAAAAAGTCTAAAAATATTTTATTTTTTAAAATTTCGATATGTTTTTATACTTTGTTTGTAAGAAATCATTACAATAATTTATCATATCTATCGGTCACAATCTTTAATTCTTTTTCAATTTGCACATACTAGGAGATTTCGTGCGAGGAAGAAACAAAAAAGAGGACTGACCCATCAATGTCCGTCCTACCATGAAAATCCAGATGAAAATGAAAGAAAACCATATTCAGAAGCAGGCTCTTGCTCCAATATTGTTAAGTCATCATTGCAAGCTACACATCTGACTTAATCCCGCAGTCAAATACTATGTCCAATATCTATATTTACCCACAACATACACCATTCATCGTTCCTCCGCTTTTAACTTTCAAAAACAAAAGTTATGAAAATATTCATAAAATGATCATCGAAATTTATCATAAAAACCCCTTTGCTTAAGAGCAAAAAGGAATGAGCGGGCAACCTCTTTTTCACAGCCCAAATAAAAGGCACGTTAAATTTCATTGTTGTTTTTCATTTTTTTGAGTTCCATTGTGTTTCCAATCAGCCCAATAAAACCTCCAACAGCAAATAAGATAGGAACAAATAATGAACTAGATGATGAAGCTTCGGTCATTAAACGATACACTCCGAAAAGACAAATAATAAAAGCAGCTGATTAACCCAATAATCACTTTTGTCTTTTTATTGATTTCAAACACCTCCAAGAAATAAAAAGGAATAATATTACAAATATAATAAAAGTATCTCTTCTTAATATAACCGCTCATCATATGTTTACGGATATTATAACAAAGCTACCAAACCGTGGTTAAAATTTTATCGGAAACGTCTTGACGATTTTAAAAACAACCCGCAGAAATTCATTGAGGAAGTCACGAAAATAATTCAGCGGGAAATAGGTTATTGCTCAATGATGGTGTAGGGATGATGCGTATTATTACAGTCGAGTTGTTTCAAAACGAAGAACTACTAGCTTACTTGAACGACAACGCCATCCGTAGCTAAATGATCATATCATTTATGATTCCGACATTGAAGCAAGTTTTGCTCAACGTTTTGAAAGAGATGAAAACGTTAAAGTGTATGTTAAATTGCCAAACTGGTTCAAGATTGATACCCCAATCGGCACTTACAATCCTGACTGAACGCTTGTCATCGACAACGATAGAGAAGAAAAACTGTATTTCGTCCTTGAAACAAAAGGAACCGAATGTGAAGAAGAAATACGACCACCGGAAGAAAAAGTAAAAATCCGCTTTGCTCGCAAACACTTCGAAGCAATCTGCATCAAGATCTCATTTATCGGATCCGAAAAAGATGTGAGAAAATTTATGCTCCAAGTACAAAATTGATAATCATTTATTTACGCGAGAAGCTGAAAGGGCTTCTGTTTCTCCTTTTATTACACATTTCGACACCATTTTCCATCAAATTCAGCTATGATAAAAAAAGAAATTTTTTACTTTTGTTGAAAATGATCAGTTTCAAGATGAGGGGAAAGAAGTCATTTGCAGGAAGCTTTATATAAAGGGAAACTTTTTTATTAAAAATCTTATCTTAACAAAGTAGAGAACCTAAAAGTGAAATTTTTGAGGAGATGACTCCTATTATGACTGATGAGGTATGGAGACAGTTTGTTCTTACAGGAAGTATTAACGTCAACGTACGAAAAGAAATTTTAGAATCGTGGAATAGGTGTAAACGTCTAGGTGTTTCTTATGAGAGAGAAGAAGTTTTATCTCAT
Source organism: Paranoxybacillus vitaminiphilus (assembly GCF_003259935.1). GTDB lineage: Bacteria > Bacillota > Bacilli > Bacillales > Anoxybacillaceae > Paranoxybacillus > Paranoxybacillus vitaminiphilus. The sequence goes on from NZ_QLMH01000024.1 coordinate 14,419, forward strand.
ATTCCACAAAACGATTTTATGAGAAGACGAGAGAAAAATCGAGATCTGATTAATGCTGCGTTGCCAGTTATGAATGACATGTTTAAGCGTTTAAAAGGTGGAGGATACCTTCTTTTACTTACAGATGCAGAAGGATACTTAATTGAAATGATGGCTGATCAAATATCTCAAAAAATAGCTGACCGGAGTAGAATATCTGTGGGTGCACAATGGACAGAAGAAAATGTTGGTTCAACAGGACTATCCATTGCGCTTAGAACACGAACTGCTATGGCTACCTCAGGCAATGAGCATTATTGTTTAGCCTTTCGTGTCTGGGATTGTTCAGCATGTCCTATTTTTGTTAATGGGGAATGCATAGGAGTATTTGATGTTTGCCGTGTAGGTCCTAAGAATGACTTGAGAGAATTATATACACTAGCAGTTACTGGTGCTCTTGCTATCAGCGAAAGATACCAGCTTCATAAAACAAAAATGAAAGAGAAAGTCTTATCTCATTTATTAACTGAACACGTTTCCCAGTTTAAAGAAAGCACCGGTATTATATCATTTGATAATCTAGGCATTGAATTATATAAAAATAAGCCTGCTCATGATTTTTTGAAGTTACTTGAAGAAAACAGCCTTCAATCAGGATCAATTAACAAAAATATATTAAGTTACTTTGGTAAAAATTCCGTTTCATCTGAAGTTGAAGTAAATGAAAAAAAATTTTTAATCCACTCAGAACAAGTATCAGACCGAGATAAACCATTTGCAACTGTCATATTTATACATCCACAAACAAAGGAAATCCCATCAGAAAGTGCAATCAGTGCAATCGATCAAGAATTTTTCGCCTTTAATACGAAAAATTCCGCTTTCCAACAGACCTTACAAACAGCTATAAAAGTAGCCAAAAGTGATGCAAGTATTCTTATTCAAGGAGAAAGTGGAGTTGGGAAAGACTTCATGGCCCGTTTTATTCACAAACAAAGTAACAGAAAAAATCATCCTTTTACTGCGATAAATTGTGCCGCATTCCCTCGTGACCTAATTACTACAGAGCTATTTGGTTATGAAGGTGGAGCTTTTACCGGGGCCAAGCATCAGGGGAACAAGGGAAAAATTGAAGCATCTAACAAAGGTACAATATTCTTAGACGAAATAGCAGAATTGCCACTTGATTTACAAGCTATTCTTCTTAGAACTTTGGAAGAAAAACAAGTGGTAAGAGTTGGTGGTACTAAACCAATTCCAGTTGATGTCCGTTTTTTAGCTGCGACAAATAAAAATTTAAAGGAAATGGTAGAAAAAGGGGAGTTCCGGGAAGATCTTTATTATCGACTAAACGTTTTTAATATAAAAATCCCTTCTTTAAGAGAACGAATTGAAGACTTAGAGAGCATCATTCATGCGATGTTGCGTGAATCCTGTGAAAAAGCGCAACGAAAAACAATTGTTCTCACTCCTGAAGCTATGAGCGCATTTCAACAATATACATGGCCAGGAAATTTACGGGAATTAAAGAATGTCATTCAACGAATGGTTTATTTACATGATGAAGATCGTCTTGACTCTTTTCATGCATATCAGTTTCTTGGGCTAGATCAACCTAAAGAAAAATTAAGTGAACGTGAATATCTCTTGCACATCCTCAAAAAAAACAATGGCAATCGTACTCAAACCGCAAGAGAAATAGGTATATCTCGAAGTGCTTTATATCGAAAATTGAAAAAATATAATATCAAATAATTGGAGTAGGGGTGACTAACCCCCTACTCCTCACAACACCGTGCGTACCCGTTTGGTATACAGAAGTTCAATTCAGCATGACATAGAATATCTCCCCACATGACCTCAAACTTCCTCTATTGGTTCCATCCTCTGTTCTATCCTCATGGAATCGTCTGCGGAATTTACCACTTTCTTCTCCAAATAGTCTTATTGGAGTGTCTTCTTCACCATAGAAATATGAACGTCTAGTGTTCCGTTCTTCTTCTCTTATTACTTCATCTATATAAGGTTCAATTAAAAAATCGACATAAATAAGGTGTTTAGATCAAACAAAAGAATAGTCGAAATGCTTTATACATATGTCGGAAAATCAATCTGCATTTATATAGAACACAATAAGGTTATACAGCTTCTATTGACTTCTGGTCATTCAACAATCTATCACTAGACAAATTATCAAGACTATTTTGTGTGCCAGTCAGCCTCCCAGTGCATTAATTGTACACTTGTCCGAACATAGATCGCACATGTGTACAATTTATAATAATAATTTGAATATAAAAATACTTAAAAAACTTATATTTTTTATGAATTTCACTTTTTATTAATTGGCACAATTCTTGCTTGTATATAAAATGAAAACCTTTTCATAATAATACAATTATTAAAAGGAGGTTAAGAACATGCAAGTAGGTTCAAAAGAATGGATGGAAATTTTCCGAAAAACTGTAAACGAAGACCAAGAACTTGATGTAATTGGGAAACACTGTAATATTGATTTTCTATTACAAATTGGTTCAAAAGAGTATATCGTACAAATTAGAAATGGTAAAATGACAAATTTTTTTGAAAAAACTCCGTTAGATGGATGGAGTTTTGCAATTAGAGGTAGTTTAGATAGTTGGAGAAAATTTACTCAACCAACTCCTCCTCCAATGTTCCATGAATTATTTGCAGCAGTTTTTCAAGGAAATATGCAGTTGGAAGGAAACATTAAAGAATTGATGGCTAATTTAAGGTTCATAATCCGTTTCCTTGATGTTACAAGAGAAGTAAAAAACACAGCTGTTGAAGGGGTGTAAAATAATGGGGAAATTCTCTTCTGTTAAAGCTCGATATGTTTATGTTGACGTAGACGGAATTGAATACAAAGTTTATTTTGAAGAAAATGGACAAGGTATTCCACTCGTATGTCAGCATACTGCTGGATGCGATAGCAGACAATGGCGTTACTTACTTGAAGATCCAAACATAACACAGAATTTTAGAGTGATAGCTTATGATTTGCCAAGACACGGTAAATCCGATCCACCTCATGATGTGGAATGGTGGAAAGAGGAATACAAACTCACAACGGATTTTTATGTTCGATTTATTCGTAATTTCTGCGAGGCACTTGAATTAGAAAATCCTGTTTTTATGGGTAGCTCTTTTGGTGGGAATGTTGCATTGCAATTGGCACTTGAATACCCTGATTACTTCCGAGCCACCATCCCTGTTGAGGCAGCAGATCATACACCTGGATTTTTTCTAGATTGGTGGCATCACCCTCATACTCATGGAGGAGAAGTTTGTGCATCAGGAGTCTGGGGGCTTATGGCTCCACAAAGCCCAGAAAAAGACCGTCGTTTAACATGGTGGTACTATAGCCAGGGGGCTCCAGGTGTCTTTAAAGGAGACTTATATTTTTATAGTGTAGACCATGATTTACGCGGTAAGCTTCATCAAATTGATACCAATAAATGCCCTGTATATTTGTTGACAGGTGAATATGACTACCTTTCTACACCTGCAGATTCTAAACGTACAGCTGATCAAATTCCTGGAGCTAAGTTTATAGAAATGAAAGGTATTGGTCATTTTCCAATGAGTGAAAACTACGAAGTTTTTGTTAAATACTTAGAAGAAGTTCTTCAAGATATCTTAAAAAAAGAAAAAACTTTAGCATAATCAATATTAGACCATTTGTTCAAAGGTAATGCAGTTGTAGCCAAATCATCTTTAGGGCTACAACTGCTTTTGTTTGGATACATTCGTAAGTTCAGCCTCTTATTAATTAACTTAAGAAAGGAAATGAATTACGATGACAAAAAAGAAAATGACACGTCTTTTGTTGTGGAAGGTGTTCTTTGCATAGCGATTAATTGAGTCGTATCGGAAATTTACCAAATACGTGTGTGGATAAGAGTGGTTCTATATCAAACCCACGCATTAACACGGAACTCTACAACAGGCTCTCAGAATACTCTCAGATTCACTCCTAAGCATAACTTATTTAAAGGGGGAAGGGGGGGGGATTTATGGAGAACTTTTAAACGCCTCTATGAGCCATTCAGAAAGTTTGAGAGCGTATGTGCATGATTCAACTCATTATATGGACTCGCTATGCTTTCACTAACCTGTTCGTTAGCACAAAAAAAGCGTTTCTGCTTATTGCAGAAACGCACCCGTTTGAAAAAAGAACATCGTTGCTATTTGAACAAAACATCCCAAAATTAATTAACGGGAATAGAAACTTTGCTTAACTGATGACCTTTAGAATCATAAGCCACTAAGAAATATTTAGTTTGTTCGAATTTCAACCCATAAAAGCGAATAAAAGATACATCACCTACATGATTAGAAGTAAAAGCTGACGAATATGACTCCAGCTTGCCATCCTCAGATTGGATTTTAAAATAAATATCTTCGCTTTTGCTTTGTGACAAATCATAATATACAGTTGTTGAGATAGGTGTTGTCACTATCTTTTGAATGGTTACATTTTCTCCATTATTTAACGTGATTGTTTTATTTATTTCAAACACTTTTTTCTCTTCTACTAATTTTGTTTGTGATACTTTTACATGAAACGTCCAAGGTTGTTCAATTTTTGTATCAAAATTCCAGGTGTCATAGCTAATTTCCATTTGAACGTTTTCTGTCTTTATAGGGTGTTCCAAATCAATATCATTATAAATCATGAACATTTTATGATTTAATTCAACAGACTGTCCTCCTGTTGTGACCGTATACACCTTACCGTTGATTTTTACTTTTGGTGTAATATACGTCTGGTAGTCAAAGTCTACATGCTCTGCTGGCTCGAACGTAGCACTTAAAAATAATTGTCGGTCGTCCATCATGACTTCATTTAATGTTAATTTTCCAAGTTCATTTTCAGCCGTTTCTCCAATAGCCGTTTTATATGCCGAATAATCGAGATTTTCATTTGAATTTATATATTTTTCAATGACTCCACCTACAAACGGCATACTTGCGATAGTTTCATTATTAATTGTTAGAGATAAGCCAAGAACACAAACAGCCACAGAAGCCATCCCTACTCCTAACCATTTTTTCTTCGGTTTCCTTGAAGAAATTTCTTTTTTTACCTTTTTTAAAATTCTTTTTTGTTCATGTTTTGACAGTGATACTTCTTCAAATTCACTTAAATCTAATTTGACATCATTTAGGTCTTTAAAAATAGACATATTATGATCCCTCATTTCTTAATAAGATGTTTTTTAACTTTTTTCTACCTCTAGACAGCTTATTATGCACCCAAGACTCCTTCGATTTAAAATAAGCCGCAATTTCTCTAGAGGGTACGCCCTCGATATAATATTTTTTAAAAATAGTCCGTTCCACATCAGAGAGTTCATTTAACAAGATTTCCATATCGAACATGTGTATCTCTGAAACAGATTGACCAGATAACCTTTCATCCAATTCAAATTTACTTATATGTTGCTTTTCTTTTTCGGACTTTCGTACATAATCAATTGCTCTGTACTTAGCAATGGCTGCAATCCACTGCTTAAATTCATTTTTTGTAGGGTCAAATGAATCAATATGAAACCAAACCGAAACTAATACATCTGCTAAACATTCCTCTATGTCTTGTTGGTTTCCTTGAAGATATTTTCGTATAATGGCATTGAGTAGCCCGCCATATGTTTGAAGTACATAAGAAATGCTTTCTTCATTTTTCAATTTTATTTGTTGAACAACATTTTCTTCTGTGACACGCAACCCCATCCCTCCTTCATTTATTTTTCAGTATCCGATTAGTAATACGTTTGTTTTTATTAAATCCTATCAAATTTAATAAAATACAGTACGCCTTTAGAATAAACTAAGAATGATTTATGGAAGGGGGAGAAGAGGACTGAATTTACTAAAATACGAGCAATTTCACGATTTTGTATGTTCCAATTGTGTTTTTAAATATCTCGAACGCTTCGTCTCGTTTAGGATCTCTTTGGCGTGGCACTACATCTTTAACCATCTCCACTGTTGATTCGAGTTGTTGTGTAGAATGGCCTTTTAAAAATAAATAAAAGACCACTCAAAAGAGTAGTCTTTTTGCACATAACCCTGTCAAGTAGACAATCAAAAAAAGAGTATATTAAGCTGCGGCCTTTTCTCGGTATTCAATCGGAGAAAGACCGTTCAGTTTTTCTTGAAAACGACTGTGATTGTAAAAATGAATATACTCTTGAATAGCCTGATACGCCTGTTCAATCGTTTTTGGGCGCACTAAATACAACTTCTCTGTCTTTAAATGTGAGAAGAAACATTCTATACAGGCATTATCGTGACAATTCCCTCTTCTGGAATGACTTCCTTGAATCTTGAGTTCTTTGAGCTGGTTCTCATATGATTTTGTTGTGTATTGGAATCCTTGATCTGAATGAAGAAGAACATTCTCGCCAAACGGCTTCCCATCCAGTTGTTTCAGTGTATTCAAGACCAACTCAAGATCATTTCTTTCGGATAACTCCCACGCGACAATTTCATTGTTATATAAATCTAAAACGGCAGACAAGTAAACAAAAGTGTCTCCAACACGAACATAAGTAATATCCGTTACGAGCTTTTGGAACGGATTCTCGGCATAAAACTCACGGTTTAGTACGTTAGGAAATACTACAGAACCTCTTCGTCCGTAGAAAGGTCGTTTCTTGCGAATCACCGATTGGATTCCTAACTCCCTCATTAAGCGTCTCACACGCTTATGATTCACAACGATTCCTTCTCTGGATAATGCCCTCGTCATGCGTTTATATCCAAAGTACGGATGTAACTGATGAATGGCCCATATATGTTCTTTCAACAAAAGATCTTCTTCCAGACGTAATGATCTTTTGGATCGATTGTTGCGCCACTTGTAGTATCCGGCTTTTGAAACCTCGCCTATTTTGAGTAACCATGCAAATGGGTACTTTTTCCGTAGCTCATCAATAATAAGAAACCTTTCCGTTTTTAAGACCATGCCTTCCCGTGTAGATTTGGATTGCGCTTTTTTAGGTATTCCACCTGCGCTTTCAAATACGCATTTTCCTCTTCCAAACTGGAGAAATGTTTGCGATTCCATACTCCTCGTTGATCTTCCAGTGACTCACCACGTTGAACTTTCTTCACCCATTCAGCAATCTGAGCATCACTCTTAATTCCAAAACGTTCACGGAGCTGACGGTAAGACTACCCTTCCTCCAATTTCAATCGTACTACTTCACGCTTTAACTCTTCTGTATATGTTTGAAAGGTTTGTCCTTTTTTCGCCATAAAAAATCCCCTCCCAGGTAGACTCCTAAGAACATCATATCAAATGTTCTCTTTTTTTACTGTCTACCTGTAGGGGATAATACCAGTTCTCCGTGTCCACTTTTTAGACTAACATCAATCATTCCTCTTTATCATCCACGTAAGGAATACACCTTTGTTATCGGTAATCATTGTCGAACAATATCAGTTATTTACTATAGGATTTATGGCTTTACCGTGCTAAAACATACCTATTATTTGAGTCGTGTGAACATTTAACGAATACTTATTTGTGAATGTGGGTGGTCTCTGTATCACACCAACATAACCCGACTCCACACTATGCTTACATAATGTCCTTAGAATCATCAGTCCTAGGCATACTGAAGAAAGGGGGTAGAGAAGACGCTTGAGAAACAACCACGAGCCAGTCTTAGCGTCTACGAGTGTTTGTAAATATATTGATTAAACCAATTGATTGGACTAACTATTCTCCGCTAACCTGTTCGTTAGCACAACAGGAAAAAAGCGTTCCTGCTTATTACAGAAACGCCCCTGTTTCTTCAAGCAAATTCCCCATTTTTTATATCCCGCAATGGTATAAATAACAATCACCTTCGGCTATTTGTACTGACATTGAGATTAGCTTAATTACTTCATCTCGGTTGAACACTAGCTTCTCGTATGTACCTAATATTTAGAGACCCCTCTTCTAAAATGATAAATACATAAGTGTATAAATTTATTTGTAATAGGTGCAACGCTTTAATAATGTTGTTAGTCTAATATATGAATTCAAAGACAATACGTATTGCCTATATGACTGGAGGACAAGAAAATGGTGAAAGCGGGGATTATAAGAGAAAAAAATATGAATTTTAAAGGTAAAGCAACTTTGGATGATGATTTAGTAATAAGTGCAATAAGAGGAAATAAAGAAGCTTTTATAAATCTAATAGAAGAATACAAGGAGTATCTTTATAAAACAGCATACCTCTATGTGAAAAATCAGCATGAAGCTTCGGATATATATCAAGAAACAGTTTACAAGGCATTTATAAGTATATATAAGCTGAGAAGGCCTGAGTATTTTAAAACATGGATAACGAGGATATTAATTAACAACGTTAGGGATAGCTACCGAAAGAGCAAAAAAGTAGTTTTTTTGGAGGATAATGAGCTTCTAACAGAAAACCTACACTCCGTGGATAAAATATCAAATATTGATTTATATAATGCTATAGATAGCTTATGTGTTAAACATAAGACCGCAATAATTTTGAGGTATATCCATGATATGCCTATCAAAGATATTGCTAAAGTTATGAGGTGTTCCGAAAATACAGTAAAGTCATATATCCACAGAGCCTTAAAATCTTTAAAAATTGATTTAAAGGAGGAATAATAATGGATGATTTAAATAATATAAAACTTCCTGACAATATTGATTCATTAACTGCAAATGCTATAAGCAGAGGCGAGAAGTACAAGAAGAAGAAAACTGTTTATAGAAAGGTACTCACTACATCATTATCAATTTGCTTAGTCCTTACCCTTGGAATGACTTCTTTTGGTGCGTCTGCTAAAGTAATGGACTTTGCAGGAAATGTATTTGAGGAACTGAAAGAAATTGTAGGGCTACGAGGAGGCAATGAAGCTACGAAAGCCATTAATGAGACTGTCATTGATAATAAAGTTAGCCTAACACTACAAGAAGTCCTTTGTGATGAATATGGAGTTTATGTCTCTTTTGTTGTAAGAAGTGAAAAACCATTTAGTAATACAAAAGATACTCAATTGTTGCTGTATGATGATTATGCAAAGGTGAGTTTTAATAACGTGAATTTAGACAATGGTGGTAAAGCAGGTATTGAAGGGAAATTTATTGATAAGAATACCTTTATAGGCGTTGAAAGCTATCTGTTTAAAGACCTAAAAGGGGAAGTACCAAAGAATTTTGATTTAGATATAAATATAGGAGCAATAGCTCTTAATACTGTACACGACAACAATATTGTACGAGGAAATTGGAAGTTTTCTGTTCCTGTTTCATTAAATGGGGAAGGTGTAAAAGTAATAACCCCTTCTATAAAACATAATAATATTTCAATAAGAAAAGTAACACTAAGCAAACTGAATACATTTATGGAAATAGAAATGCCATCAGGTTTAAAAGAACAAGAAGTAAGTCTTTTTACAGATAAGGGAGTTGAGATAGATGGCATTTCAACTGAAATTAATGAAAGTAATAGCAAGGCATTAATAAAGAAGAGATTCAAAGGAATTCCTGATGATACAGATAGTTTAATAATAAACTTTGGAGCTAAAGGGAACATAGAGGTAAATATTAAATAGTTATTTGTATTGCGAAACACAGCAAAAGTTTTGTACTTAGGCTGTGTTTTTGTTTATACATTAAAAGGAAATATCTATATTATGACACAATCTATATTTTCTTTTTCAAGAATTTGACTAATCCTTGCTGCATCAACCAAATCTTGTTCGGATAAAGGTCTTTCTAATTCATCGGGTGTATATATAGAATGAGCGTGCCGCACAAAGTACAAATTTGTTAGCAAAATTGTCCTCTCCCTACAGTTTTCTACTTTCTATCTTATTATCATTTTCATTGTTCATAAAATCACAGTTTTATTAATTGTGTAACGATGTTATGAATTCCACAGCCATGTTCAATCCTCCGCTCCAATTTACAAAAAAGAGGCTACTCAGATTTTACGATTTAGGGACGTCAGTGAATCATGCTTAGTGCAGTATCACGCTAAAAGTGAACCCTCTACGCTGAAGATAAAAAGTCTTGATAAGCGAATTTTAAACAACAAAAAACCACTCCCTAAATTTTTATAGGAAGTGGTTATTGCTATTGATATAAATGATTTACATGACTACTTCTCAAAATGAGGGAGAAATAGCCGTAGCTATTTCTCCCATGAAAGGCTCAAAAGCCTTACATCATGCCGCCCATGTCAGGCATGCCTGGTGTACCTTTATTTTCTTCTGGTTTGTCAGCAACAACTGCTTCCGTTGTTAAGAACATAGCGGCAACAGATGCTGCGTTTTGAAGCGCAGAACGAGTTACTTTTGTAGGGTCAACGATACCAGCTTCGATCATGTCAACCCATTCGCCAGTAGCAGCGTTGAAGCCGATGCCAGGTTTTTCGTTTTTCAAGCGTTCAACGATAACAGAACCTTCCAAACCAGCGTTTTGCGCGATTTGACGAACTGGCTCTTCGATTGCGCGAAGAACGATTTTCACACCAGTCGCTTCGTCGCCTTCCGCTTCAATAGCAGCAACTTTGTTGTATACGTTCAATAATGCAGTACCACCGCCTGCTACGATACCTTCTTCAACTGCTGCGCGTGTAGCGTTAAGAGCGTCTTCAATGCGTAATTTGCGCTCTTTTAATTCAGTTTCAGTAGCAGCACCAACTTTGATTACCGCTACGCCGCCTGCTAATTTCGCTAAGCGCTCTTGTAATTTTTCACGATCGAATTCAGAAGTAGTTTCTTCTAATTGAGCGCGGATTTGGTTGATGCGAGCTTTGATGCGCTCAGAGTCGCCAGCACCTTCAACGATTGTTGTATGTTCTTTTGTTACAACAACTTTAGAAGCGCGGCCAAGTGATGCGATTGTTGTAGATTTTAATTCACGGCCTAATTCTTCAGTGATGACTTCACCGCCAGTTAAAATAGCGATGTCTTCTAACATTGCTTTACGACGGTCACCGAAGCCAGGAGCTTTAACAGCTACAGCTGTGAATGTACCGCGAAGTTTGTTTACTACTAATGTAGCAAGCGCTTCGCCTTCAACATCTTCAGCGATGATTAATAATGGTTTGCCTTGTTGAACAACTTGCTCTAATACAGGTAAGATGTCTTGAATGCTTGAGATTTTCTTGTCAGTAATTAAGATATATGGATTTTCTAATACTGCTTCCATTTTCTCAGTATCAGTAATCATGTATGGAGAAGCGTAACCGCGGTCAAATTGCATACCTTCTACTACATCTAACTCAGTAGTGAAGCCTTTAGATTCTTCTAATGTGATAACGCCGTCTTTACCTACGCGCTCCATTGCTTCTGCGATTAAGTTACCCACTTCTTCGTCAGCGGCAGAAATCGCAGCAACTTGAGCGATAGACTCTTTACCTTGGATTGGTTTAGAGATTGCTTTCAACTCTTCAACCGCAACAGCAACAGCTTTTTCAATACCTTTGCGGATACCCATTGGGTTCGCGCCAGCTGTTACGTTCTTTAAGCCTTCACGGATCATCGCTTGAGCTAATACAGTTGCAGTAGTAGTACCGTCACCAGCAACGTCATTTGTTTTGCTTGCTACTTCAGCAACAAGCTTCGCACCCATGTTTTCAAACGGATCTTCTAATTCGATTTCTTTTGCGATTGTTACACCGTCGTTAGTGATTAATGGAGAACCGAATTTTTTCTCTAACACAACGTTGCGGCCTTTTGGACCTAATGTAACTTTTACAGCGTCAGCTAATTTATCAACACCGCGTAGCATCGCGCGACGAGCTTCTTCGCTGAATTTAATTTCTTTTGCCATAAACCACTACCTCCTCAAAATGTTATGATTAAGTATTTTTTCTAAGTAATTTATGTTATAAAAAGCCGTATCAAATCATTAACCGATAACAGCTAAAATGTCACTTTCACGCAAGATTAAGTATTCTTTACCTTCGTATTTCACTTCAGTACCAGCATATTTTGAGAAGATGATGCGATCGCCTACAGCTACTTCTGGAGCTACACGCTCACCGCTGTCAAGTACACGACCTGTACCAACAGCTACTACCTTTCCTTCTTGAGGTTTTTCTTTCGCTGTGTCCGGTAATACGATACCACTTGCAGTTTTTTCTTCTGTTTGGATTAGCTCAATAACAACGCGATCACCTAATGGCTTTAACACTCAAAACAACCTCCTCAAAAATGGTTTAGTTATTTTTAGTTTTTTATTAGCACTCATCTTAATCGAGTGCTAACACACTTATAATATTAATCAACTTCTTTTTTTTTTGCAAGTAGGAAATGAAAAAAAATTGAATAATTTAACAACAAAAACTCCCTTTTAGATTATGCCGCAATCTTATAAATATAAACATGAATTTCAATCATTTTATAATTATTTTTTTTAAATCTGTGCTAAAATACGATAAGCATAACCATTCTATCTCTCACGTAAAGGAGAATTCATGTTGAAACGGCAATATTGGTATGTTATTGCGGCATATGTTTTAATGCAATTATCCGGTTTAGCGGGAGTCCCTTTATTGTTATCTTTAGGAATCGGAGCGAATGCGCAAAACAAAATAACCGCTGCTTCTATCGCTTCCGGTTACTGGGCTGTGATTAGTTTCTCTGTCACTTTCTTGATTGTCCTTTTTCTATTAAGAGACGACATAAAACAGCGGCACTATCGCGATCAAGCCTCTGTACCTGTTGCGTTCTTGTGGGCAATCGGCGGCTTCTTTTTAGCCTTATTTGCTCAAGCGATTGCAGCAAATATCGAGTTTCGTGTTTTTGGCGTTGAAATGGGGTCGGAAAACACAAAAAGAATCGTGGAAATTATTAAGCTTACCCCTCTTCTTGTTATCGTCACTTCCATTATCGGACCTATTTTAGAAGAAATTATTTTCCGAAAAGTCATCTTCGGGTCGCTTTATAAAAAATATAATTTCTTCATTGCCGCCATGATTAGCTCATTGCTGTTTGCCGTTGTCCACATGGAATTTGAGCATTTGTTGTTATACTCAGCAATGGGGCTGACATTTGCCTTTCTTTATGTAAAAACAAAACGAATTTTAGTGCCGATTTTCGCTCATGTAGCAATGAATACATTTGTTGTAGTGATGCAGACCGTTTTTGCCGACGATATTGAGAAAATGATGAAACAGACTGAAAAGATGCAATTTATTTTTGGAGGCTTTTAAAAATGAGAACTTCTCCATTAAATATGGCGCTTTTCTATTTCCTTATGGGTTCTTTATTTACTTACTTGGCAATTGAAAGTGCCCATGGGACGATATGGAACTTTTCAACAGTGATTTTAATGATTGTCGCAACTTTAGATTTCGGGGTTGCTTTTCGCATGTTTGCGCTCCATTTTAAGATGAAAAAGTTAAACAAATAACCCGCGCATAGAAAAAACCTCCCGCATTATGGGAGGTTTTCTTCTTGCTGGGCTGCTAAGAGAGCTTTGCGATACGATATTTTTGAAATCCATATGCTCACCTCATACAGCAAGCAAAGCGGTATCGTAACGATAATTTGCGAAATAACGTCAGGCGGAGTAATAAAAGCTGCGATAACCAACAGCACAAAATAAGCATATTTACGAACCTTGCTTAGCAGCATCGGAGTAATTAACCCTAAACGCGTCAAAAACATAACGATGACAGGCAGCTGAAATAAAAGCCCAAACGGCAAAATTAATTGCAGCATAAACTGAAAATACTCGTTAATTCCAATGACTTGATGAATGCCAAGCCGCCCTGCTAAGCTTTGCATAAAATCAACAACGAACGGAAATAGCACGAAATAAGCAAAGGCCACGCCTCCTAAAAATAACCCGACAGATAGCGGAATATAGCTAAGTGTTACTTTCCGCTCCTTTTCATACAATCCCGGACTGACGAATGCCCAAAGCTGATACAAAAACATCGGTGACGTAAGAATCACGGCAATAATAAAAGCAAATTGCATATAAATCTTAATTGGGTCGGTCAGACGGAAGGCGTTCATTGTTAACTCCTTCGCTTCATCCGCTCTTTGCAAATAAAGGATAATCGGCTCGACTAAAAAGAAACTGGCCACCAATGCGACTATAAAAAATACAGCAACAATAATGAGCCTCTTTCGAAGTTCACCTAAATGCTCGTACACGGACATTTCTTTATCATTCATACAAACTCATCCTACCATTACTTGGAGTCTTTCTTGTTAGCATCGTCTTCCTCATCAGCTAATCCCTTTGTAGCATCTTTAAACTCCCGCAGCGATTGACCAAGCGAGCGGCCTAGCTCCGGTAATTTTTTCGAACCAAACAATAGTACAACAGCAAGCAATATTAATAAATATTTCATTATTTTTTAGCTCCTTTATCATCATTCTGCTGGATAATGCTTTAGAAAATACACCAACGATTGCAGTTCAACAGCTAAGTCAATATGATGAACGCGAATATGTTCCGGAACATTTAAACGGGCTGGAGTAAAATTCAAAATTCCCTTTACTCCTTGTTTGACAAGCCGGTCGGTAATCGGCTGAGCCACCTGAGCAGGAACCGTTAAAATCGCAACAGGAATATGTTTATTCAAACGCTGCTCCAGCTCATCAAGATGATAAACAGGCACACCTCCGACTTTGAGACCCACTTTTGCTTCATCTACGTCAAACGCCATTACAATTTTTGTATTGTTATTTTTCATGAAATTATAATTTAAAAACGCCGTTCCTAAGTTCCCGACGCCAACTAAAGCAACTTCCGTAATTTCATCTTGGTCAAGCGTTTTTCTAAAAAAGGATAACAAATAATTCACATTATAACCATACCCTTTTTTCCCGAGCGCGCCAAAATAGGAGAAATCACGGCGAATCGTCGCCGAATCGACTTTCACCGCTTCGCTTAACTCAGCAGAGGATACGCGCTGTTTCCCCGAAGCATGCAGGTTTTTTAAAAAGCGATAATATAGCGGCAAGCGTTTCGCGGTAGCCTGTGGAATTTTTATTTGTTCATGATTCACAAAAACCCCTCCAACATCCCTTTGAACAATGCAATTTAAATTTCAGCTTTTCTTTGATAAGTACCCGACTTTCCTCCCGTTTTTTCAACAAGATACGTTGGGCCGATGACAATGCCTTTATCAAGCGCTTTACACATATCGTAAACAGTTAGGGCGCACACTGAAGCAGCCGTTAGCGCTTCCATTTCGACACCTGTGCTTCCTTTCGTTTTTACTTGAGACGTAATCAATAACTCATACTTATCATTTTCAATATTCCAAGCAAAATGAATATCGACACCTTTTAACATTAAAGGGTGGCACATCGGAATAATGTCTGCTGTTTTTTTCGCAGCCATAATACCGGCAACTTGTGCAACAGCAAGAACATCTCCTTTAGCGACTGTGCGATTGGTTATATGTTCGTATATATCCTTGTTTAATATGACACTTGTCCTTGCAACAGCCGTTCTTACTGTTTCCGATTTTTCCGTAATATCAACCATTTGCGCATGACCTTGTTCATTAAAATGAGTAAAAGACGACAATTTCAATCTCCCCTATTTATAAAATATACACTATTTTCGCTAATCTGTCTTTTCCTGTTTGACAGTCACCATTGTTGCCCTATTAGAATAACTTGCGCTACACTATTATTGGCGAACAAGAGGTGAAAAACAATGATTATTTTACAAATTAACCAACTTTCCAAATATTTTGGTGCTGACCTTATTTTATCGAATATAAAACTGGAAATACAGTCAAAAGATCGTGTTGCTCTAGTTGGCAGAAATGGTGCAGGAAAATCGACATTATTAAAAATTATTGCCGGCCAGATGTCCTACGACAGCGGCGAGATTATCAGACCGAAAGATATTACCATTGGATATCTGGCGCAAGACACGGGATTTCATTCTAATTTAACCATCTGGGAAGAAATGATGACCGTATTCGCCCCGCTAAAACAAATGGAAAATGAACTCCGCAAGCTAGAATTGCAAATGGGAGACCCTGATGTCATCGCTGATCATAAGCGATATGAGAAACTTTTAAAAGATTATGACGCGCTGCAAGAACGATTTAAAAATGAGGGCGGTTATCAATACGAGGCAGATATCCGCTCGGTACTGCACGGCTTAAATTTTGCTGATTACGACTGGGCTGACACTCCTATTACCTCACTTAGCGGGGGCCAGCGGACTCGTCTTGCGCTCGGAAAACTATTGTTAACAAAACCTGATTTACTGATTTTAGACGAACCGACAAACCATTTAGATATTGAAACATTGACATGGCTTGAACAATATTTACAAAACTATCCCGGAGCCATCTTAGTCGTTTCGCATGATCGCTATTTTTTAGATAAGATTGTTACCGAAGTATATGAACTATCGAGAACATCCATCAAAAAATACACGGGTAACTACAGCAGCTACCTGCAGCAAAAAGCAGAAAACTATGAACTGGAATTAAAGCTTTATGAAAAACAACAAGAAGAAATCGCAAAGCTAAAAGATTTTATTCAACGAAATATCGCACGCGCTTCGACAACGAAACGCGCCCAAAGCCGCCGCAAACAACTGGAGAAAATGCAGCTGATGGACAAACCTTTTGGCGACGAAAAAGCAGCTTCATTTTCTTTTGAGATTGAACGGCAAAGCGGAAACGAAGTATTAACGGCGGAACAAGTCTCTATAGGCTACCGCGAAGGAGAACCCATTGTTCAAAATATTCATTTTCGAATTACTAGAGGCGAAAGCATCGCATTAGTAGGACCGAATGGAATTGGAAAATCGACGCTATTAAAGGCCATCATTAAAAAATTACCGCTTCAAAGCGGCCAGTTTCGCTACGGCTCTAATGTGAAAATAGGCTACTACGATCAAGAGCAGGCAAATTTGTCATCGAATAAACGGGTACTTGACGAATTATGGGACGAATACCCTTTAAAAAGCGAAAAAGAAATTCGAACGGTCTTAGGCAACTTTTTATTCTCTGGAGACGATGTGTTAAAGCCTGTATCCGCACTTAGCGGCGGAGAAAAAGCACGATTAGCATTAGCAAAGTTAATGATGGAAAAAGCGAATTTCTTAATTTTAGACGAACCGACAAACCATTTAGACTTAGACAGCAAAGAAGTTCTTGAAAATGCTTTAATCGATTACCCGGGAACGATTCTTTTTGTTTCGCACGACCGTTACTTTATCAACCGTATTGCCACAAAAGTATATGAGTTATCCACAGACGGCATTACCGAATACTTGGGAGACTATGACTATTATGTAGAGAAAAAGGCGGAAATGCTGGAACTTGAACGCTTGGCTTCAGAAGAGAACAAAACAGAAAAAAACAATACAGCACCAGCAAAACTAAGTTATGAACAAGAAAAAGAAGCGAAAAAATTAGAAAGACAGCGAAAGAGAAGAATTGAGGAAATTGAAACAGAAATCGCAAAGATTGAAGAACTGATTGCCCAAAAAGAAGAGCTGTTGTGTGACCCAAAAATATACCAGGACCATGAGAAAGTGCAGCAATTAACTTCAGAAGTCGAGACAATGAAAGACAGCTTAGAAACGTTAATGGAAGAATGGGAATCATTGCATATATAGTACATTACAATAATAATTTTTGTTAAAAAAGGCATAGCAGAATAAATGCTATGCCTTTTTGCCTCAATAAATTATCCACATATTTTCACACATAAAATAACCTTTAAAATGAAGTTATTCACGACTTTTCCACATTATCCACAAAAAACAATCAAGATATACACAAATTTCTGTTGATAAATAAACATTGATTCTAACCTTTAAATTGGTTTTTTCCACATTATTAACAACCTTGTTGATAAATCTATTCACAATGAACTATTTTTTTAGAAAAGAAAACCCCCTTGACATTTTTAGGGGATTTTTGCTCCATTATTTCAATTCTAAGCTTGGGTTTCCGTTAAGCGCCATCGTCGCAAATTTCCCTTTTTCAAATAAAACGGTACCTGCTGCAGCAATCATGGCCGCATTATCTGTGCAGAGGGAAAGAGGCGGAATCACAAGTTCAACATCTTTAAGCTCTGCGAACTGTTTTTCAAGCTCTTCTCTTAATCCTTTATTTGCTGCTACCCCGCCTGCTAAAAGCACTTGACGTATTCCGTATTCTTTCGCCGCTTTGACCGTTTTTGTTACTAACACCTCAACGACACTTGCTTGGAAGCTTGCGGCCATGTCTTTTGGATCAATTGTTTCACCACGTTGCTTTGCATTATGCAACGTGTTAATGACGGCCGATTTCAAACCGCTAAAGCTAAAATCATATGAATCCTCTTCAAGCCAAGCGCGCGGTAAATCAATCGTCGGCTTTCCTTCATGGGCTAAACGATCAATATGCGGTCCGCCTGGATACGGAAGATTTAACGTTCTTGCCACTTTATCATAAGCTTCTCCGGCAGCGTCGTCCCTTGTCTCGCCGATCACCTCAAATACACCATGCTCTTTCATATAGACGAGCTCCGTATGCCCGCCAGACACAACAAGGGAGAGTAAAGGAAATTTCATTTCTGTCACTAGACGGTTGGCATAAATATGTCCGGCAATATGATGTACGCCAACCAACGGTAAATGATGGGCAAATGCTAACGCTTTTGCCGCATTAACGCCAATAAGCAACGCGCCTACTAATCCTGGTCCTTCAGTAACCGCAATCGCATCAAGCTCCGCAAAAGATATATTTGCCTGGCGCATCGCCTCTTCCAATACAAGTGTAATTTGTTCAACATGATGGCGGGAAGCAATTTCCGGCACTACCCCGCCAAAACGCTTATGGCTTTCAATTTGCGAGGCTACTACATTTGAAATCATTTCTCTGCCGTTTTTTACAACTGCTGCTGCTGTTTCATCGCAGCTCGTTTCAATTCCAAGTATATATATATCCTTCATCTTAAATTCACCCACATTACAAGCGCATCTTCTTGATTATCCGTATAATACTGTTTGCGAATCCCGCCGTTAAGAAAACCGAGTTTGCGATACAAAGACTGTGCAACATGATTAGAAACGCGAACCTCTAATGTCATTGTTTTTGCCCCTCGTTCTTTAGCTGTCTCCATCGCCTTTCTCATCAATGCTTCTCCTAATTTTTTGCCGCGGAACTCCGGCAGCACGGCGACATTGGTGATATGTGCCTCATCAATGACTAACCACATCCCGCAATAGCCAATCACTTGACCATTCCATTCCATGACAATATAGTTAGAATACTTATTATGAACTAACTCATTGTAAAACGATTCCCTGCTCCAAGGAAGCGTAAAAGAAGCATGTTCAATTTTTAATACATCGTCAAGATCATCGAGTGTCATTTGCCGAAATGTAATCTCCATGCATATCCCCACTTTATTTTTGCTGTTGCTCAAGCCATTTCGCTTCCGCTTCAGCCAAACGTATATAATTAGGCACAAAAGAATGAATATTTTCCGGCTCTTTTCTCATGCCGAGTAAAGCCAATTCACTTGGACGCGGCAATTGGAGAGACGGAGGAGCAAATACAGCTAACTCTCTAAGTTCCTCTGTTAAAATTTCCTTATGTAACTCATAGTCGCTTCCAATAAATAATACTTTTTCATTTTTCTCTTTTAATTTACGTGCCCAATCCTTCGACAGCAAAATTTGATCCTGTTCGACTGCTTCAAGAAGTTCTTCATGATACTTATATAACCCAGTATAAATTTGTCCTCTTCTTGCATCAAACAATGGTGAAATGAATCCGTCAAAATATTTAGCATTAGCAGCCAGCACTTCAAGACTGGAAACACCTGCAAGCGGAATGTTTAATGCCCACGCTAGCGTTTTCGCAATCGTTACCCCGATTCTCACACCTGTATAAGAACCAGGCCCCTTAGCAACAACAATTAAATCGAGCTCTTTTGGAGAAACGTCACATTCGGCAAGTAACGACTGAATCGCCGGCATCACTCTAACAGAATGATTTTTCTTTAAATTGGTAATCATTTCTCCTTTTACAATCTCATCTTCCACTAAAGCAATGCCCATGACAAAATTCGATGTATCAATTGCTAATACTTTCATTGCCGATAATCTCCTTACATAACTCTTCATATCGTTTACCGATTGGCTCAAGTACGATTTTACGTTCCGACTCACCATGATGGTAAATATGAATTTTTAGCAACTCCGGCGGAAGCTGTTCTTGTATTAAATGAGCCCATTCTACTACAGTTACTCCATCACCGTCAAAATATTCGTCAAATCCTAAGTCTTCAAATGTATCCTCAAGTCGATATACATCCATATGATAAAGAGGCAATCTTCCTTTATATTCTTTAATAATGGTAAAAGTAGGACTGTTTACATTGCGTTCGATTCCTAAACCTTTTGCTAATCCTTTTGTGAATGTTGTTTTTCCCGCTCCTAAATCTCCTTCTAGTGTGATTACATCTTTTTGCTGCAGCTTTTCAGCTAATTTAGCCGCAACATCCATCGTTTCTTTAGGAGAATGGCTGATAAATTCATATCGTCTCATTTTAAGTCACCTGACTGTTCGTTGATTTTGTAAATAAGAGAGAATTTTTTATTACAAAAAAGTCCTTAGGAAAGAATATCCTAAGGATGAAAACGGTACATCTATTAGTTTATCGCAAAAGGGGAAATTAAGCAAAAAAGACATAAAAAAATACGAAACAACAATGTTTCGTTTTAACACTGTTCATGAATGGCGGTCCCGACGGGACTCGAACCCGCGATCTCCTGCGTGACAGGCAGGCATGTTAACCACTACACTACGGGACCACTATCATTATATATGTTAATTTGGTTGCGGGGGCAGGATTTGAACCTGCGACCTTCGGGTTATGAGCCCGACGAGCTACCAGACTGCTCCACCCCGCGATGATATGAAAAACTTAATTAATTTATGCTACATATTTAGGGTATTGTATAAGACCGTCCCACTCTCAGAATGCCTATTCAAGAAGTGGCTCGAGTGGTACGCTGAGGTACATTCGCAGAAGCGGATTCGATTTGTGTCCCTTCCTCTTCTAGTTAATTCGATGAGGACAGGTGCGTCGGGACAACTCGAAGCTTATTCATAGATGCTTCGCTCGTTGCTCCACCCCGCAATAATAAATTCAATTTTAAGGCCTGGCAACGTCCTACTCTCGCAGGGGCGCTGGCCCCAACTACCATCGGCGCTGGAGAGCTTAACTTCCGTGTTCGGGATGGGAACGGGTGTGTCCTCTCCGCCATCGTCACCAAGCCATCTACTTTGTTTTCACTTCCCTGCAGGCTTGTGCCGAGGAATCCATCAACTTCGAATAAGCTAGTAGACGCAGGCACAGACTGTCAGGGATTATTCCCTCAAAACTAGATAACCGATATTTCTAGTATTCATGGAGAAGCTGCACTCTTTTCACTTTTCGAGCTGTCTAGCTCCGGCTCCTAGCCTCTTGTGTCGAATAACCTTCCTCCATCGAAGCGCAAGCGCTTCTCGTCGGAAGAACATTCGCCCTACGAGGCTAAACAGTCGCCTCCGCTTTTCTATTGTCTAACTGCGACTCGCAGCGCCTCGTGGAAAATAACCTTCCTCCGTCGAAGTGGCAAGCACTTCTCGTCGGAAGAACATTTTCCTTACGGCGCTAAGCGCTCGTCTCCGTTTTTCTCATTTGGTTAAGTCCTCGATCGATTAGTATCCGTCAGCTCCACGTGTCGCCACGCTTCCACCTCGGACCTATCTACCTCGTCATCTTCGAGGGATCTT
>NZ_QLMH01000025.1 GCF_003259935.1 Paranoxybacillus vitaminiphilus
TCACACCCGTTCCCATCCCGAACACGGAAGTTAAGCTCTCCAGCGCCGATGGTAGTTGGGGCTAACGCCCCTGCGAGAGTAGGACGTTGCCAGGCGGACATAAACAGTTAGAGAACATCATAACTTGTTCTCTAATTTTTTTGTCCAACTTTTAATAGCGTTTTATTATGTAACGCCATTAAAATCCTCTCCCCCATAAGTTCGAGAACTAGCCATAGCGGCTAGTTCTTATTTTTTATATGGACCTCTCCTATATATCCGCTGTTAAGAATGAGAACTTTCTCTTAGAAAATAGCTTAGATTTCTGCTTTTTTGATTTTTATCTTTTTCTTTGTATCGTCTGGAATTAACCGATGTAGATGGATCATTAATAATCCGCCATTGTAAGTTGCTTCAATGCGCTCTTCTTTAACGGCAAATGGCAAGGGAACCATTTTTTCGAACGTCCCTTGAAAAATTCCTTCTTCGACCAATTCAAATTCTTTAAATTGTAAGTTAATTTCTGCTTTTACCTCTAACGTTTTATAATCGGCATAGACTTCCACGTGTTCAACATCTTCCAGGCCTGGGATATTCATCACAACCAGCAGTTCGTTCTCTTCTTTTTTGTATATATTTACCCCTGAAGAAGACTGCTTATTTGTTTGTAAAAATGGTTCAAAGTTGTTCCAAAAATCTTGGTTAAAAAAGTGTTCCCATTGTTTTTTCCAGTCTTTGAATTGGTTAAATGGGCTTGTTGGCATCATTTTTGTATCCCTCCTCACATTGCTGCTATTTCATCATATGTACACATTCAAATTTTGTGAGGTGAATAGGATTGTAAAAATACGAACATTAATAAATAGCTTTTTTGTTAATGTTCGATTTTATGTTGACATTTAGTAAGAAACATTGATATGATGATGTTAAGTTAATAGCGACCCTCATATAATTTTGGGAATATGGCCCAAAAGTCTCTACCCAATAACCGTAAATTATTGGACTATGAGGGAAAGGATCCGATTGGTTTTTCTACCGATAATGGTCGAAGTGTGCCCAGGGCGATGCTTTCCCTTGTTTGGAGAACGTCTGTTCCTGGGTTTTATATTTGTTATAAAGAGGTGAAGATGAGTGCAGCCACTTGTTGGTGTTATTATGGGAAGTCAATCAGATTGGAAAACGATGAAACATGCATGCCGGGTGTTAGAGGAATTACATATTCCTTTTGAAAAAAAAGTGGTTTCCGCCCATCGAACTCCAGACTATATGTTTGAATATGCGCAAACAGCTGAAGAAAGAGGAATTAAAGTAATTATTGCTGGAGCGGGAGGAGCGGCACATTTGCCGGGAATGGTTGCTGCGAAAACGACATTGCCTGTTATTGGTGTACCTGTCCAATCGAAAGCATTAAATGGTTTGGATTCTCTTTTATCGATCGTGCAAATGCCTGGAGGAGTGCCGGTTGCAACTGTTGCGATTGGCAAAGCAGGAGCAATAAATGCCGGTCTTTTGGCAGCCTCGATATTAGGAATCAGCTATCCTGAGATTATGGAAGCTTTAAAAGCAAGAAGAGAAAAAATTCGTCAAGAAGTGTTGGAAAGCAGTGATCGTCTTGGCTAAAAAAACGATTGTTCCGGGACAAACCATTGGCATTATCGGCGGAGGACAGCTTGGACGGATGATGGCGATTTCTGCTAAAGAAATGGGATTTTATGTTGCGGTATTGGACCCAGTGCCCAACTCTCCGTGCGGGCAAGTGTCAGATATTGAAATAACGGCGGAATATAATGATTTAGACGCCATCAAACAATTAGCAAGTGTGAGCGATGTTATTACGTACGAATTTGAAAATATTGATGCGGCTGCATTAAGGTGGCTTTCCGAGCATTCTTATGTGCCTCAAGGCAGCGAATTATTAAAAATTACGCAAGATCGTGCAACAGAAAAAAAGGCGATTACAGATGCAGGGCTTCCGGTTGCTCCTTATGTGGAAGTTCAATCCGCAGAGGATCTGTTTGCAGGAATCGAAACAATTGGCATTCCTTGTGTGTTAAAAACGCGGCGTGGTGGCTATGATGGCAAAGGCCAATTTGTTATTCGGAGCAAGGAAGATATTGAAAAGGCACTTTCTTTATTGCAATTAGGTTCTTGTGTTTTAGAAAGCTGGCTTTCTTTTGAAAAGGAGATATCGGTTATTGTCACAAGAAACGGATTAGGTGACATGAAAGTATTTCCGGTAGCAGAGAATATTCATGTAGACAATATTTTGCATGAAACGATTGTTCCAGCAAGAATTTCACCACATATAGCGCAAAAAGCGATCATGTATGCACAAATGCTCGCACAACACTTTGCTCTTGTCGGTACGTTAGCTGTTGAAATGTTTCTTACAAAAGAAGGAGATATTTATATTAATGAACTTGCCCCTAGACCGCATAACTCAGGTCATTATACAATAAATGCTTGTGCAACATCTCAATTTCAGCAGCATGTTCGAGCCGTTTGCAATTGGCCGCTTGGGAGCACAGAGCTGTTGAAACCGGCCGTGATGGTGAATATTTTGGGGGAGCATGTACAGCCGGTTATAGAAAAAATTTCACAGCTTGCCGATGCGCATCTTCATCTCTATGGAAAAAAGGAAGCAAAGAAGAAGAGAAAAATGGGGCATTTGACGGTGTTAGCTGAAAATGTTGATGTTGCATTACGAAAAATCGACGAATTGCAAATTTGGAGTGATCGGAGGTTGCAACAAACATGATTGAACGTTACACAAGGCCGGAAATGGGTGCGATTTGGACGGAAGAAAACCGCTTTAAAGCTTGGCTGGAAGTGGAAATTTTAGCGTGTGAGGCATGGGCGGAACTTGGCGTCATTCCAAAGGAAGATGTTGAACGAATTCGTAAAAATGCGTCATTTGATGTTCAGCGCATTAAAGAAATTGAAGAAGAAACGCGCCATGACGTTGTTGCATTTACGCGTGCTGTTTCCGAAACATTAGGCGAAGAACGGAAGTGGGTGCATTACGGCTTAACGTCTACCGATGTTGTCGACACCGCATTGTCTTATTTGTTGAAGCAGGCAAATGAAATTTTACTTCGCGACCTTGAAAATTTTATCCAAGTATTGAAAGAAAAAGCACAAGAGCATAAGTACACCGTTATGATGGGACGCACGCATGGCGTTCATGCTGAGCCGACTACATTCGGACTGAAAATGGCGCTTTGGTATGCGGAAATGCAGCGGAATTTAGAGAGATTTAAGCAGGCAGCGGAAACGGTGCGTGTCGGGAAAATTTCCGGGGCTGTCGGTACATACGCCAATATCGACCCATTCGTAGAGAAATATGTATGTGAGAAGCTTGGTTTGGAACCGGCACCAATTTCGACGCAAACATTACAGCGTGATCGACATGCACATTATATGGCGACTTTAGCTCTTATTGCTACGTCGATTGAAAAATTTGCCGTAGAAATTCGTGGCTTGCAAAAGAGCGAAACCCGTGAAGTCGAAGAGTTTTTCGCAAAAGGCCAAAAAGGCTCTTCGGCGATGCCGCATAAACGCAATCCAATCGGTTCAGAAAACATGACGGGAATGGCGCGTGTCATCCGTGGTTATATGATGGCAGCGTACGAAAACGTACCGCTCTGGCACGAGCGCGATATTTCTCATTCATCGGCGGAGCGCATTATTTTGCCGGATGCAACGATTGCCTTGAACTATATGCTCAATCGCTTTACGAACATCGTCAAAAATTTAACGGTGTTTCCGGAAAATATGAAGCGGAATATGGAGCGGACATTAGGGCTTATCTATTCACAACGCGTGCTGCTTGCATTGATCGATACAGGCATGACGCGTGAGGAAGCATATGACTTAGTGCAGCCGAAAGCAATGGAAGCATGGGAAAAGCAAGTTCCATTCCGTTCCCTTATTGAAGCAGAAGAAAAAATTACAAGCCGCTTATCACCAGAGCAAATCGCTGACTGTTTCGATTATAACTATCACTTAAAACATGTTGATACGAT
The DNA here is from genome assembly GCF_003259935.1 of Paranoxybacillus vitaminiphilus. GTDB lineage: Bacteria > Bacillota > Bacilli > Bacillales > Anoxybacillaceae > Paranoxybacillus > Paranoxybacillus vitaminiphilus. Next base: position 4,005 of record NZ_QLMH01000025.1, read on the forward strand.
TTTCGAGCGTTTAGGATTGTAATGATTACATAGGTAAAGGGCGCTCCTTTACCTATGTAATAAAAGAAAAATTCCTAATATTCTGTACTGGGAGGCCTTAGCATGGTCAAGAAGCTGGAACTACTCTATGAAGGCAAAGCGAAAAAAGTATATGCAACGAATCAAGAAAACGTGCTTTGGATTGAATATAAAGACAGCGCAACTGCTTTTAATGGTGAAAAAAAAGCAACCATTTTAGGAAAAGGACGTTTAAATAACGAGATTACGAGCTTATTATTTTCCAGACTGCATGCTGCCGGGATTGACAATCACTTTATTGAAAAATTATCAGAAACAGAGCAGCTTGTTAAAAAAGTAACGATTATCCCTCTTGAAGTTGTTGTCCGCAATTATGTCGCTGGTAGTCTTGCGAAGCGTCTTGGCATCGCTGAAGGAACACGCTTAGAAAAACCGCTCATTGAATTTTATTATAAAAATGATGAGTTAGGCGACCCTCTTTTGTTGGAAGACCACATTGGCATTTTAAAGCTGGCAACTTTAGAACAAATTTCTGTTTTGAAGAAGGCCGCTTTAAAAGTCAATGAGATCCTCACCCAACATTTCCAAGCCTGCAATGTAAGATTAGTTGATTTTAAACTTGAATTTGGTTTTGACTCAGAAGGAAAAATTTTATTGGCAGATGAAATATCCCCGGATACTTGCCGTTTATGGGATATGGACACGAACGAGAAATTTGATAAAGACGTTTTCCGCCGCGATTTAGGAAGCTTAACAGATGCATATGAAATCATTTTACAAAGGTTAGGAGGCCAAACGGAATGTATAAAGTAAAAGTATATGTTACGTTAAGAGAAAGTGTATTAGACCCGCAAGGAACAGCGGTGAAAGGAGCACTCCATAGTTTGTCTTACAACGAAGTGAAAGATGTACGCATCGGCAAGTTTATGGAGCTGATGATTGAAAAAAGTGAGCGTAATATCGATGAGCTTGTGCGTGAAATGTGCGAAAAGCTGTTAGCGAATACGGTGATTGAAGACTACCGTTATGAAATTGAGGAGGTAGTGACGCAGTGAAATTCGCTGTTATTGTTTTCCCAGGTTCGAACTGTGATGTCGATATGTACCATGCGATTAAAGATGAACTGGGCGAGGAAGTCGAATACGTTTGGCATGACGCTGAAAGTTTGGACGAATTTGATGGAATTCTTCTTCCGGGCGGTTTTTCCTACGGTGATTATCTCCGCTCTGGAGCGATTGCCCGCTTTTCAAATGTCATGAAAGCGATTATGAAAGCGGCTGAAGAAGGGAAACCGATTTTAGGGGTTTGCAACGGATTTCAAATTTTGCTTGAAGCGGGGCTGTTGCCGGGAGCGATGCGCCGCAATAACAGCTTAAAGTTTATTTGCCGCCCTGTAGAACTGCGGGTAGAAAATAATGAAACAATGTTTACATCCGCTTATGAAATGGGAGAAATTATTACGATTCCGATTGCCCACGGGGAAGGCAACTATTATTGTGAGCAAGAAACATTGAACAAGCTGATTGCGAACCGGCAAATCGTTTTCCGCTATCATAACGAAAACCCAAACGGCAGCTTAGAGGACATTGCCGGAATTATCAATGAAAAAGGAAACGTTCTTGGCATGATGCCGCATCCGGAGCGTGCAGTTGACGAGCTGCTTGGCAGCGCTGACGGATTAAAGCTGTTCCAATCAATCGTGAAATACTGGAGGGAAGCACATGTCGTTAATGCTTGAGCCGAGTCCAACGCTCATTAAAGAGGAAAAAATTTACCGTGACATGGGATTAACAGATGAAGAATTTGCGATGATCGAGAAAATTCTCGGCCGTTTGCCAAACTACACGGAGACCGGGATTTTCTCAGTGATGTGGTCTGAGCATTGCAGCTATAAAAACTCGAAGCCGGTATTAAAAAAGTTCCCAACCGAAGGGGAAAAAGTGCTTCAAGGTCCGGGAGAAGGTGCCGGTATCGTTGACATCGGCGATGGATTAGCGGTTGTGTTTAAAATCGAAAGCCATAACCATCCGTCGGCAATTGAACCATATCAGGGAGCTGCGACAGGCGTTGGCGGCATTATTCGCGATGTATTCTCGATGGGAGCGCGCCCGATTGCGCTTTTAAACTCGCTCCGTTTTGGAGAATTAACGTCTCCACGCGTAAAATATTTATTTGAAAATGTTGTCGCCGGCATTGCCGGATACGGAAACTGCGTCGGTATTCCGACCGTTGGCGGCGAAGTGCAATTTGACCCTGCTTATGAAGGAAATCCATTAGTCAATGCCATGTGTGTCGGTATTATTCGCCATGAGGAGATTCAGCGGGGAGTAGCTTCAGGAGTCGGCAATACGGTGATGTATGTCGGCGCAAAAACGGGCCGCGATGGCATACACGGCGCAACGTTTGCTTCAGAAGAATTAACAGAGCAATCGGAAGAAAAACGCCCGGCGGTACAAGTCGGCGATCCGTTTATGGAAAAACTGCTGCTTGAAGCCTGTTTAGAAGTAGTCAAATCAGATGCACTCGTCGGCATTCAAGATATGGGGGCGGCAGGTTTAACGAGTTCATCTGCGGAAATGGCGAGCAAAGCAGGTTTCGGAATTGAAATGAATCTTGATTTAGTGCCTCAGCGAGAGGCTGGAATGACGCCGTATGAAATGATGCTGTCCGAATCGCAGGAACGCATGCTTCTCGTTGTGAAAAAGGGGCGCGAGCAGGAGATTTACGATTTATTTGCGAAATATGGGCTTGAAGCAAAAGCGATCGGCAAAGTAACCGACGATAAAATGCTTCGTCTTTATTTCCGCGGCGAGGTAGCGGCAGAAATTCCAGTCGATGCTTTGGCGAAAGACGCACCGGTCTATCATAAGCCATCGAAAGAGCCGGCTTATTATCGCGAGTTTCAAGAGATGGCGCCTTATGTCCCAACCGTGGAAAACTATGAAGAAACTTTACTTTCTTTGTTGGCGCAACCGACAATCGCAAGTAAAGAATGGGTGTATGAGCAATATGACTATATGGTGCGGACAAACACGGTTGTCGCTCCTGGATCTGATGCGGCGGTTATCCGCATTCGCGGCACGAATAAAGCGCTGGCGATGACAACGGACTGCAACTCCCGCTACATTTATTTAGACCCGGAAACAGGCGGAAAAATCGCCGTTGCTGAAGCAGCAAGAAACGTCGTTTGTTCGGGAGCCAAACCATTGGCGATTACCGACTGCTTAAATTTCGGAAATCCGGAAAAACCAGAAATTTTCTGGCAGTTAGAAAAAGCGGTCGACGGTATGAGTGCGGCTTGCCGCATGTTAGAAACGCCTGTCATTAGCGGGAACGTATCGCTTTATAATGAAACGAATGGAGAAGCCGTCTATCCAACTCCTGTTGTCGGTATGGTTGGGTTAGTGGAAGATTTGGCTCACATTACGACACAAGAGTTTAAACAAGCTGGTGACCTTATTTATGTCATTGGTGAGGCAAAACCGGAGTTTGGCGGCAGTGAATTGCAAAAACTATTGAACGGGAACATTTTCGGGAAAGCACCAAGTTTAGATTTAGAGATCGAAGTAACACGCCAAAAAGAACTGCTTGCAGCGATTCGAGCAGGTGTCGTTGCTTCCGCCCACGATATTGCAGAAGGCGGCTTTGCAGTGGCGTTGGCGGAATGTGTGATGAATGCAAATGGATTAGGTGCAAAAGTAACGATTAACGGTGATGCAGTAACGGAACTGTTCAGTGAAGCACAATCCCGTTTTATTGTTTCTGTGAAAAAAGAACATCAAGCTGAATTTGAAAGGTTGGTAGAAGCAAAACTTATTGGTGAAGTGACAGCTGATGCTTTGCTGCATATTGAAAACGAACAAGGAGAGAAAGTCGTACATCTCCCGGTTGAACAAATGAGAAGCGTTTGGAAAGGAGCTATTCCATGCTTGCTGAAATCAAAGGCTTGAATGAAGAATGCGGGATCTTTGGGATTTGGGGGCATGCTGAAGCAGCACAAATCACCTATTACGGCTTACATAGTTTGCAGCATCGCGGACAAGAAGGAGCAGGGATCGTTGTTGCAGATGGTGAATCACTAAAGGGTCATAAAGGTCTCGGTTTAGTGACCGAAGTGTTTAGTAACGGCGAACTGCAAAAGTTAAGCGGAATGGCCGCAATCGGTCATGTCCGTTATTCAACAGCCGGCGGCGGGGGCTATGAAAATGTTCAGCCCCTGTTATTCCGCTCGCAAAGCGGCAGCATTGCTTTAGCGCATAATGGAAACTTGGTCAATGCCACAGATTTAAAGATTCGCCTTGAACAGCAGGGCAGCATTTTTCAAACAACTTCGGATACGGAAGTGTTTGCTCACTTAATTCGCCGCAGTATGGCACCAACGTTAAAAGAGCAAATAAAAATTGCGCTCAACTATTTAGAAGGAGCATTTGCATTTCTGCTATTGACGGAAACGGAGTTGTATATTGCGCTTGACCCGAATGGATTTAGGCCATTATCGATTGGCCGTCTCGGCAATGCTTACGTTGTTGCATCAGAAACGTGTGCATTCGACATCGTTGGTGCGGCATATGAACGCGAAGTGGAACCGGGCGAACTCATTATCATTAATGAAGAAGGGGTTCATTCAGAACGTTTTGCCGAGAAAAGGACGCGTCTCATTTGCAGTATGGAATACATTTACTTCGCCCGCCCTGACAGCAATGTCGACGGCATTAACATTCACACGGCGCGCAAAAATCTCGGTAAACGCCTTGCGCTTGAAGCCCCTGTTGAAGCAGATGTTGTGACGGGGGTGCCGGATTCAAGCATTTCTGTTGCCATTGGTTATGCCGAGGCAACCGGCATTCCGTATGAACTTGGCTTAATTAAAAACCGTTATGTCGGACGTACATTCATTCAACCGTCCCAATCACTCAGAGAGCAGGGAGTCAAGATGAAGCTTTCTCCTGTGAGCGGCGTGGTTGCCGGCAAACGCGTTGTCATGGTTGATGATTCGATTGTTCGCGGAACAACGAGCAAACGAATTGTGAACATGCTTCGGGAAGCAGGGGCAACAGAAGTTCACGTTCGCATCAGTTCCCCGCCGATTACACATCCTTGTTTTTACGGAATTGACATGTCAACAAGGGAAGAATTAATTGCTGCCTCACATTCTGTCGAAGAAATTCGTCAGCTCATTGGGGCAGATTCGCTCGCATTTTTAAGTCCGGAAGGCTTGCTTGAAGCGATTGGGCGTCCGAACGATTCACCATGGCGCGGACAATGCATGTCTTGTTTTACCGGAAAATATCCGTTAAATACGTTTCAGGAGTTATCGCAGCTAACGGCAAAACAGTAAAAGGGGGAACTTAAGGTGGCGGATGCATACAAAAAAGCAGGCGTTGATATAGAGGCTGGATATAGAGCGGTTTCTTTAATGAAAAAACATGTCCAAAAAACGGTTCGTCCTGAAGTGCTTGGCGGACTTGGCGGGTTTGGCGGAATGTTCGATTTATCACAGCTTGGATATAAAGAGCCGGTGTTAATTTCCGGAACAGATGGGGTCGGCACAAAATTGCTGCTTGCCTTTATGATGGATAAGCATGATACGATTGGTATTGATTGCGTTGCCATGTGTGTGAACGATATTGTTGTACAGGGGGCGGAGCCATTATTTTTCCTTGATTATATTGCCTGCGGCAAAGCGATCCCTGAAAAAATTGAGCAAATTGTCAAAGGAATTGCAGACGGGTGCATCCAGGCTGGCTGTTCGCTCATCGGTGGCGAAACAGCCGAGATGCCGGGGATGTATGGGGAAAATGAATATGACGTTGCAGGATTTGCGGTCGGAATTGCCGAAAAGTCCAAACTTGTAACGGGGGAACATATTCAAGAAGGCGATGCGCTGATTGGGTTGGCTTCCAACGGCATTCACAGCAACGGTTATTCGCTTGTCCGCAAAATCTTGCTTGAAGAGGCAAAATTAAATCTTCACGAAATGTACGGGAATTTAACGGTTTCCCTTGGAGAAGAATTGCTGTGGCCGACCCGCATTTACGTCAAACCGGTTTTAGAAGTCATGAAACAGTTTGAAATCAAAGGGATGGCGCATATTACGGGCGGTGGTTTTATCGAAAATATTCCCCGCATGCTTCCAGAAGGATTATGTGCGGAAATCGACTACGGTTCATGGCCCATTCCGCCTATATTTGATTTGCTTCAAGAAACAGGAAAACTCAATCGTAAAGAAATGTTCAATATTTTTAATATGGGAATCGGCTTTGTTCTCGCTGTTGATAGCGAGCTGATTCAACCGGTCATCACGCGGCTGGAACAACTTGGCGAAAAAGCATATTTAATTGGGCGCGTAAAAAAAGGCGAAGGAGTTTTATTGGCCGGGGGTAAAATGGAATGAAGCGGATCGCCATTTTCGCATCGGGAAGCGGAACGAATTTTCAAGCGATTGTTGATGCAGTCAAAAAAGGCGATTTGCAGGCAGAGGTCGCATTATTAGTTTGCGATCGCCCCGAAGCAAAAGTGGTCGAACGAGCTAAGAAAGAGCAAATTCCTTTGTTTGTTTTTCGCCCAAAAGATTATCCGTCAAAAGCCGATTTTGAGAAAGAAATTTTGCAACAATTAGAAGAAAAAGGGATTGAGTTCATTGTGTTGGCCGGTTATATGCGTCTAATTGGCCCAACGCTGCTTCGTGCGTACGAAGGGCGAATGGTGAATATTCATCCTTCACTGCTGCCTGCGTTTCCAGGAAAGGATGCGATCGGTCAAGCGTATCGCGCCGGAGTCAAGGTCACGGGGGTAACGATTCACTATGTTGATGAAGGGATGGACACAGGACCGATTATCGCACAGCGGGCCATAGAGATTCATGAAGGCGAAGCGCTTGAAAGCGTCGAAGCAAGAATTCATGCTATTGAACACGAGCTCTATCCGGAAGTATTAAAAAAATTGCTTGAGCATCTTTAGAAAGGAGCAGGAACATGCGTGCTTTGCTTAGTGTTTCAAATAAAGAGGGAATCGTTTCTTTTGCCAAACAATTAGCGGAGTTAGGTGTTGAAATGATCTCGACAGGCGGCACAAAAAAAGTTTTAGAAGAACACGGGATACCAGTCATTAGCATTTCAGAGGTAACAGGGTTTCCGGAAATTTTAGATGGACGGGTGAAAACACTTCACCCGATGATTCATGGCGGTTTGCTGGCCATTCGCGAAGACGAAAACCACCGCAAGCAGCTGGAACAACATCAAATTACACCGATTGATTTAGTGGTTGTTAACTTATATCCGTTCCAACAAACGATTGCCAAAAGTGATGTGACATTTGCTGAGGCGATTGAAAACATTGATATTGGCGGTCCGACCATGCTCCGTGCGGCGGCAAAAAATCATCAATATGTCACCGTTATTGTCGACCCGGCCGATTATGAACCGGTTTTACGTGAGCTAAAGGAAAACGGTGCCGTTTCCAAAGCAACCAACTTACGATTAGCAGCAAAAGTCTTCCGCCATACGGCGGCTTACGATGCGATGATTGCTGAATATTTAACGAATATCGCAGGCGAACAATATCCAGAATCGTTGACGATCACATTTGAGAAAAAACAAGATTTGCGCTACGGAGAAAATCCGCACCAGAGTGCAGCGTTTTATAAAAAACCGTTAGGCTCGTCTTTCTCTATCGCTGCTGCAACACAACTGCATGGAAAAGAATTATCTTATAACAATATCAATGACGCAAATGCAGCTTTGCAAATTGTCAAGGAGTTTACAGAACCGGCTGCTGTTGCAGTAAAACATATGAACCCGTGCGGCGTCGGAGTTGGCGGGAACATTTATGAAGCCTTTACAAGAGCTTACGAAGCGGATCCAACTTCCATTTTTGGCGGCATTGTTGCGCTCAATCGAGAAGTGGATCGCGATACAGCGTTAAAAATGCATGAAATCTTTTTGGAAATCGTCATTGCACCATCGTTTAGTGATGAAGCGCTTGAAATTTTAACGCAAAAGAAAAATATCCGCTTGTTAACCGTCGATTTTGCAGCAGAGAAAAAGAAAGAAACATTTATGGTTTCCGTCCAAGGCGGTTTATTAGTTCAAGACGAAGATATATATACATTAGATGACGCGAATATTACGATTCCGACAAAGCGTGAGCCGACAGAAAAAGAATGGGAAGATTTGAAACTTGCTTGGAAAGTTGTGAAGCATGTGAAATCAAATGCGATTGTTCTCGCAAAAGACCATATGACGGTCGGTGTCGGTGCCGGACAAATGAACCGTGTCGGTGCCGCGAAAATCGCGATTGAACAGGCAGGTGAAAAAGCGAAAGGAGCTGCTTTGGCATCCGATGCGTTTTTCCCGATGGACGATACAGTAGAAGCAGCGGCAAAAGCAGGTGTAACAGCCATTATCCAGCCGGGCGGCTCGATTCGCGATGCCGATTCGATTAAAAAGGCAGATGAGTACGGAATTGCTATGGTCTTTACAGGAGTGCGCCATTTTAAACATTAAAACGAGGTGAATGCAAATGAAAGTACTCATTATTGGCCGCGGCGGCCGGGAGCATGCGATTGCCTGGAAAGCAGCGCAAAGCCCGCTTTTGACAAAATTGTATGCAGCGCCTGGAAATCCGGGAATCGGTAAGATTGCTGAGCTTGTCCGCATTGATGAAAACGATATAGAGGCGCTTGTTGCTTTTGCAAAAAACGAAGGAATTGATTTAACGATTGTCGGTCCGGAAGCGCCGCTTCTAAACGGAATCGTCAATCGTTTCCAAGAGGAAGGGCTTCGCATTTTTGGACCGCGCAAAGAGGCTGCGTTAATTGAGGGAAGCAAAGCGTTTGCAAAAAATTTAATGAAAAAATATCATGTACCGACAGCAGAATATGAGTCATTTACTTCTTATGAAGCGGCAAAAGCGTATGTTGAACAAAAAGGGGCGCCGATTGTGATTAAGGCGGACGGATTAGCCGCAGGAAAAGGCGTAACCGTAGCGATGACGCTGCAAGAAGCGCTCGATGCTTTGCGTGAAATGATGGTTGAAGAAAAATTTGGTGAGGCAAGCCGGCAAGTGGTAATTGAAGAATTTTTAGAGGGTGAAGAGTTCTCGTTAATGGCCTTTGTCAATGGCGAAAAAGCATATCCGATGGTGATTGCTCAAGACCATAAACGGGCATTTGATAATGACGAAGGTCCGAATACAGGCGGCATGGGAGCGTATTCGCCGGTTCCGCAAATTTCAGAACATATCATACAGCAAGCGATTGAACAAATTATTCATCCAACCGTGAAGGCTCTTGTGTCGGAAAATCGCCCGTTCACAGGAATTCTTTATGCAGGTTTAATCGCAACGGCACAAGGTCCAAAAGTAATCGAATTTAATGCTCGTTTTGGTGATCCTGAAGCGCAGGTTGTTCTGCCGCGCCTTGAGAATGACTTTATTCAATTAATCATTGATTTGCTTGAGCAAAACGAGATTGAATTACAATGGTCAGATGAAGCAGTTGTCGGTGTCGTGCTTGCTTCGGAAGGATACCCGAACTCCTATAAAAGCGGCTATGTCATTGAAGGGCTTCACGATTTGCAGCAACATGTGCTTGTTTTCCATGCCGGAACGAAAGAAGAGCATGGAAAGCTGTATACAAACGGCGGGCGCGTATTGCTGGTTGCAGCCAAAGGCAGCACATTGCAGCAAGCACAACAAATCGTATATGAAGAAATGAAGAAAATAAAATGCGATCGCTTATTTTATCGCAAAGATATCGGCAATAAAGCTATCTTGCGCGCTTCTTTCTAACGTACACATAAATAAGAGCAATAATGCCGCCAATGAGTGACGCTAACACATATAACATATCTGTCATATATTCAAAAAACATTTTTTCTTCTCTCCTTTATGAAGGGCTGACTCACGTACTTTTGTTGAGTCAGCCTCATTTATTGTTACGTAGGATTGATGACGGTTGGTTCTACTTCTTTTTCTGCTGTCCGTTCTTGATATTGTTCCAATAAAGCAGTAAGAGGGCAAAAACGGGTGACTCCTTCCGCCACTTTCATTGCCCCCAACATAGCAAGGAAAATATAGGAGTCGCGCCAAGGATGTTTGACCATTTTGGCTGTTGTCCAAGCAAGAATGCTGAACCCAAAGGTGATTCGAATGAGGGCATTAATCATTCCAATATTGGGTTTCATTTACTTCTCTCCTTTTTATTATTTTATTATTCTTTTTATTTGTTAAAAAAACTTTAATGCGTTAAAATGTTATTATATGTCATGATTAGGAAAAAGAAGGAACGGGGGACCCCATATGTTAGAACAGCGTTATCGTTGGAAAACGAATCAACTGCGTGAGCATCTTTCGATTATCGATGGAAAAAAACCGCCGACCAAGTTGTTAATCAACGCTACTTATTTAAATCCATATGTGCGTAAATGGATGAAGGCGAATATTTGGATATATGAAGATCGCATTATTTATGTTGGCGAGAAAATGCCTGATTTTATTGAAGGGTGTGAAATTGTTGACTGCAGCGGCTATTTTCTCGTGCCGGGATATATTGAACCGCATGTTCATCCGTTTCAGTTATATAATCCCCATTCATTTGCTGAATATGCATCACAATCCGGCACAACAATACTCATTAACGATAATTTGTCGGTCGTTTTACAATTACCAAAAAAGAAAGCGTTTTCTTTTGTGCAGGCAATGAATGACATACCGGCAACGATGTTTTGGTGGTGCCGCTTTGATTCGCAAACAGAGTTGGAAAATGAAGAAGAAGTTTTTTCCAACGCGAATATTCAAGAGTGGCTCGAACAAGATGCAGTGCTGCAAGGCGGAGAATTGACGGGATGGCCGAAGCTGCTTGATGGTGATGATTTAATGCTTCATTGGATTCAAGAAGCGAAAAGGTTGAAAAAACAAATTGAAGGCCATTTTCCCGGTGCTTCAGAGAAAACGCTTGCAAAAATGAAGCTTTTAGGTGCTGACTGCGATCATGAAGCGATGACAGGAGAAGACGTATATAAGCGTCTTTTGCACGGCTATACCGTCTCTTTGCGTTATTCATCGATTCGTCCTGATTTGCCAAACTTGCTTGATGAGATGAAACAGTTGGGAATTGAGCGGTATGACCGTTGTATTTTTACAACAGATGGTTCAACGCCTGCCTTTTATGAAGCAGGGATCATTGATGAAATGATTCGCATCGCGATTGAGAAGGATGTTCCTTTGATTGATGCATACAATATGGCGACCATCAATGTCGCATGTTATTATCGAATCGACCATCTGCACGGGAGCATTGCAACCGGAAGAGTGGCAAACATTAACTTCTTAAAAGAAAAAGACAATCCGACACCGGTTTCCGTATTGGCCAAAGGACGATGGATGAAGCGTGACGGTATTCCGACGGATGAATTCGGCTCATTTGATTGGGGGGCGTATGATTTTCGTCCGCTTGACTTATCTTGGGAATTGTCGATGGATGATTTGCAATTTTCCATGCCATTAGGAATGTATATGGAAAATGCTGTAATTATGAAACCTTATTCCATTACCATTGATACGTCGTGCGATGAGTTGTCTTTTGATAATGATGAAAGCTTTTTAATGTTAGTCGACCGGAACGGAAAATGGAGAGTGAATACGATATTAAAAGGTTTTGCAACGGGTGTGCATGGGTTGGTCAGCTCTTATTCGAATACAGGAGATATTATTTTAATCGGAAAACGGAAAGCAGATATGTATAAGGCGTTTCAGCGGATGAAACAAATCGGCGGCGGCATTGTTCTTGTGGAAAATGGCGAAGTTATTCATGAAATTCCACTTTCATTGAACGGAATGATGTCAACAAAGAAAATGGAAGCTCTCATCGAGGAAGAAAAAAGATTAGCGGAACTTTTAAGAGAACGGGGCTATCGGTTTGTCGATCCGATTTATTCTTTATTGTTTCTATTATCGACCCATTTGCCATATATCCGCATTACACCGCGGGGAATTTATGATGTCATGCACAAAATGATACTCTTTCCATCAATAATGCGTTAAAATATAAAAGTAAAAAGAGAAAAGGGTTGTGACAATTTTGAAGAGATGGTTTATTGTTGTATGTAGCGCATTCCTGCTGAGCGGGAGTGGCTGCGCCAAAGCGGAAAAGGAACGGGCGGCGACAAATAAAGAGGCAATCGGGAAGCAAACAAAGGTCGAACAAGAAGAAGCTCCTGCACATAAACAGTTCGTATTTCCGTTAACAGGAATCAAAACAGAGCAAAAACCAAATCATCGCGTTGTCGCTGTCATGATTAACAATCATCCAAAAGCGAGACCGCAATCCGGGCTGCATAAAGCAGACATTGTATACGAAGCTCTGGCTGAAGGGGATGTGACCCGCTTTTTAGCGTTGTATCAGAGCGAAAAACCGGAAAAGGTAGGACCTGTTCGCAGTGCACGTGATTATTACATCGAGCTGAGCAAAGGGTATGATGCGTTATATATTTGTCATGGATGGAGTCCGGAAGCGAAAGAAATGCTTGAATCGGGCAAAGTGGATTATTTAAACGGGCTTTTTTACGATGGAACGCTGTTTCAACGCGTTTCCTTCCGCAAAGCGCCGCATAATTCCTATATTACATTTGAAAACATTGAAAAAGGTGCGGAAAAGCAAGGGTACACATTAAATGATGAAGTTGAGCCATTGCCATTTTTTTCAGAAGATGTTCAAGGTTTGGCGGCAAAGCGGGTAAAAATCGCCTATTCCAATCAATCTTATGCTCAAGTTGAGTACCAATATGATGAAACGAAAGGAAAATATGTCCGCTTAAGTGCAGGGAAGCAAACAATTGATTACGATACGAAAGAACCAGTTCTCATTGACAATGTGTTTGTTGTTGAGATCGAGCATAAGGTGATTGATGAAGCCGGCCGTCGCGATATTGATTTAACGTCCGGCGGAAAAGGGTATTTATTTCAAAAAGGAGTCGTGCGGGAAGTCGAATGGAAAAATGTCGAGGGCAGAATTTTGCCTTATGAAAATGGAATACCAATTGGGTTTATATCTGGGAAAACATGGATCAACATCGTTCCGAAGCTGTCCATTGTCCATTATTAATAATTTTTAAAAGTAAAGGGTGAGAAGAGGATGCAAATCGAAAAGTTACGCGGCAGAGCATTAGATCAGCTTTTTAAAGCAATCCTTTCTCTTCGCGATTTAGAAGAGTGCTATCGCTTTTTTGATGATTTATGCACAGTCAATGAAATTCAATCGCTTGCCCAACGCTTAGAAGTAGCAAGAATGCTGCGCGAAGGCTACACCTATCATAAAATTGAAACAGAAACGGGTGCAAGCACAGCGACGATTTCTCGGGTGAAGCGTTGTTTAAATTATGGAAACGATGCTTATGCGATGGCACTTGATCGCATTAAGGAAAAAGAGGAAAAGCAGACGAAAGAATAACAAGAGCAAAGGAGTTCTATCTCTCAGCAGAGATAGCTCCTTTTCTTTTTTAGCGGAAGTGAAAGAGGATTTGTTATAATGAAAAAATGGATAATAGAATGGAGGTTTATTTGGATGTATGACATTCGTGAATGGCGCCATGTGTTCAAATTAGATCCCAATAAAGAAATGACAGATGGGCAGCTAGAACTTGTATGCGAGTCAGGAACAGATGCGGTAATCGTTGGAGGAACGGATGGCGTTACATTAGAGAACGTTCTTGATTTAATGGCGAGAATTCGCCGTTTCTCCGTTCCGTGTGTGTTAGAAGTATCAAATATGGAGTCAGTGACACCGGGATTTGATTTTTACTTTATTCCGACGGTATTAAACAGCCGCAACACAAAATGGATGATCGATTTGCATCATAAAGCGGTGAAAGAGTTTGGCGAATTAATGAATTGGAACGAGATATTTATGGAAGGCTACTGCATTTTAAATAAGGACTGCAAAGCGGCGAAGTTGACAGAGGCCAATACGGACCTTGATGACAAAGATGTTGTTGCTTATGCGCGAATGGCAGAGCATATGTACCGCCTGCCGATTTTTTACCTTGAATACAGCGGTCAATACGGCAATCCGCAGCTCGTGCAAAAAGTAAAGTCCGTATTAAATGAGACGAGATTATTTTATGGCGGCGGCATTGAAAATGAACATCAAGCAAAGGAAATGGCACAGTTTGCTGATACCGTCGTTGTTGGAAACTTAGTTTACACGGATTTGCAAGCGGCGCTAAAAACGGTAGCGGCGGTAAAAGGATAAGTTGTTTAGTTGGGAAAAGTACGATAAAATAGAACATATGTTTGTTTTGGTGGTGATTTTTTATGAACTTTTTAGCGGAAAAATTGTTAGCCGGCCTCAACCCGCAGCAGCAGGCAGCGGTAAAAGCAACAGAAGGACCGCTGCTGATTATAGCAGGGGCGGGAAGCGGCAAAACGCGAGTGTTAACACACCGCATTGCTTATTTAATGGCAGAAAAGCATGTCGCTCCTTGGAATATTCTTGCGATTACGTTCACAAACAAGGCGGCTCGTGAAATGAAAGAGCGCATCCAAAATCTTCTCGGCGGAGCGGCGGAAGAGATTTGGATTTCGACGTTCCACTCGATGTGTGTGCGCATTTTACGCCGCGATATTGATCGAATTGGCATTAACCGCAACTTTTCGATTTTAGATACGACCGACCAGCTTTCTGTATTAAAAACGATTTTAAAAGAAAAAAATATTGACCCGAAAAAATTTGACCCACGCACGATTCTCGGAACCATCAGCAGCGCGAAAAACGAGCTCTTGTCTCCAGAGGAATATGCAAAACAGGCAGGCAGCTATTATGAAAAAATCGTCAGTGAAGTGTATGAGGAATACCAAAAACGTTTGCTTAGAAACCATTCGCTTGATTTTGACGACTTGATTATGACAACGATCCAGTTGTTTAAACGTGTTCCCGAAGTGCTTGAATATTACCAATACAAATTCCAATATATTCATGTCGATGAGTACCAAGATAGTGCGACACGTTCCTAACTGAAAAGGTTAGGCACTAGCTTTGAAGCTAGGAGAACTGATGGTTCGAAGAGTCGAATGAGAGGGTAACGCCTCGAAAGGCTCTCCCTAATACTCCGAATAGCGACAAGATGGGTAAGCATCTTGTGGTTATAAGCTCGGTGAAGTCGGCTGAACGCTGCCGTAACAAGTAAGGTTGACGAAAGCTCTCCAGAGGTGGAGGGTGCAGCGGATAGGCCGGGGGTCTATAAAGCACTCATGGTGAGAATGTTGGTGCACAAAAACCAACTGACGAAAATCCGAATGTACGGCTCTAGAGGTATAGGTACCAGAAATGGTATCGCCACGGTTCGTGGTGCTGGTGAGGTGGAGTAAGAATTGTCTTTATGAAACACCTTACAGCGTTACAGGCGCTGTCCAGCCAGCAGGGCCAGAGGATTCACCTAAAAGTGCATATGTACAGATAGAACCATCGGAACGTGGAAAGCTGGCAACGTGGAGGTCTTACCCACCAATGAAACGGTGATGAGGAAAGGCGGAAAGCTATAACTCATCTTTATGCCAGTGAGAGCGGTGGCACAGTACCGAAGAAGTGATGGAAACATCATGGAGGGATAGCCACTAGTCAATCGGTTGCCATAGCTACATTCATCGTCTTATCAGGTTCGAGTATGACTAAGAGAAACGAAAACCTACCATTTTATCATGAATGGTGGTGATTCGTTGACTGATAACAACCAACGTAGGAAGAAGAAACAGAAACTAAGGAACAATGAATATTATGACTTTCAAGAAGTATTAGATACTTTGTATGCCCGAAGTAAAAGCGGTTATCGATTTCACCGTTTATACGAACTCATCATCGACGAAAGGAACATAAAGTTAGCTTATCGAAATATCAAGAAAAACTATGGAAGTAAAACGAGTGGAACAAATGGAAATACCATTCTTGATATGGCAGAAAGGAATCCACAACATCTTATTAACTACGTAAGATATAGGCTAGCTAACTTTCAACCATATTCCATTCGTCGTGTGGAAATTCCAAAGCAAGATGGTTCGATGAGACCTCTAGGAATACCAACCATCGAAGACCGAATCATACAACAATGCATAAAGCAAATTTTAGAGCCAATTTGCGAAGCAAAGTTTCATAAACATAGTTACGGTTTTCGTCCTAACAGAAGTGCAAGTCACGCATTATCAAGAGCCGTTAGCCTAGTGAATAAAAACAAACTACATTACGTTGTTGATATTGATATTAAAGGCTTCTTTGACAATGTGAATCATGGTAAACTGATCAAGCAGATGTGGACACTAGGTATACGGGATAAGAGAGTATTAAGTATCATATCAAAAATGCTTAAAGCAGAAATTAAGAGTGTTGGTATTCCACAAAAAGGAACTCCACAAGGCGGAATTATCTCGCCATTGTTATCTAATATCGTTCTAAACGAGTTGGATTGGTGGATTAGTAGTCAATGGGAGACTTTCAAGACAAAAAAGAACTATAGCCGTGAGAGGCTCATTGGTGGAAGGTTAGTCTACGACCAAAGTGCAAAATACAGAGCACTCAAACAGACAAAACTAAAAGAAATGTTTATTGTAAGATATGCCGATGACTTTAAAATCTTCTGCCGAAATCATAAGGACGCCTTTTTGATATTCGAAGCCGTTAAGAAATGGTTAAAAGAACGACTAGGTCTTGAAATTAACCATGAAAAATCAAAAGTAATCAACTTACGAAAAAGACACTCAGAATTTCTCGGTTTTAAAATAAAAGCAATAGCCAAGAAGAAAAAATTTGTCGCCAAAACCAACATAAGCGACAAAGCGAAAAAGAAAGCCGTTCAAAAACTGCGGGAACAAATCAAGAAATTAGAACATGGGCAAAACGAAGTATCTAAACTCAATGCCATGATTGTCGGTATTCAAAATTACTACCAATACGCAACGCATGTTCAGCTAGATTTTAGACAAATCGGTTTCTCGGTCAGAAGAACCTTATATAACCGAACAAAAACCATCCTGAGCTATAAAGGTACAAAATCAACCACTTTTAAAAGATTATATCCTAAATACACAGGAAAAGTGGTTTTTATACATGGAATTAATGTATTTCCTATTGACCATATAAGAACAAAGCCACCGTCGAATTTTAGTCAAAATATTTGTCCTTATACGTCAGAAGGAAGAAAGCAAGTTCATGATGCATTAAAAGGATATAATCAAACCGTTATGTACCATCTCATACGCAACCCTGTACCTAATCAAAGTATGGAATACAACGACAATCGAATTTCGTTGTATGTGGGGCAGTATGGGCGATGTGGAGTAACAAATGTACCATTAGAAATTGGAGATATGGAGGTTCACCATAAAATCCCGAAAAAACTAGGCGGGAGCGATGAATACAACAATCTAATCTTTGTGAGGAAAGATGTTCACAAGTTGATTCACGCAGTAGAAGAACAAACCATTCAGACATATCTCCAAAAATTGCATTTAGATAAGGATGGTTTAGATAAAATCAACAAACTTCGCAAGTTGGTTGGAAACGATGAAATAGTAGCTTAGATGACAACCGATTGATGGAACGCCGTATGAGGGGAAACTCTCACGTACGGTGTGAATGGGGGGAAAAGCTGGAGATAACTTCAAAGGCTTACCTATCCATATCGAACCGCGCGCAATACATGTTAGTAAAGCTATTGGCGGAGCGCTTTAAAAATTTATGTGTTGTCGGAGATTCTGACCAGTCGATTTACCGTTGGCGCGGCGCGGATATTCAAAATATTTTATCGTTTGAAAAAGACTATCCAAACGCCACTGTTATTTTGCTTGAGCAAAACTATCGTTCAACAAAACGGATTTTGCAGGCGGCAAACGAAGTAATTGAAAACAATTTGAACCGTAAACCGAAAAAATTATGGACGGAAAATCCGGAAGGAAACAAAATTGTCTATTATCAAGCGATGAGCGAAGCGGACGAAGCGCAATTCGTTGCCGGCAAAATTAAAGAATATGTCGACAGCGGCAAACGGAAGTATTCTGATTTTGCGATTCTTTACCGTACAAATGCCCAATCGCGCGTGATGGAAGAGGTGCTCTTAAAATCGAATATTAACTATAAAATTGTCGGCGGTATTAAATTCTATGACCGAAAAGAAATTAAGGATATTTTGGCGTATCTCCGCTTAATTGCCAATCCGAATGATGACATCAGCCTTGTGCGCATTATTAACGTGCCAAAACGCGGTGTCGGCGCTTCCACGCTTGATAAAATTATCAGCTATGCAGCGGAAAACGGATTATCGATTTTTGAAGCGCTTGGGGAAATTGAGCAAATCGGGCTAAGTTCACGAATTGTCACACCGCTTGTTCAATTCCGTCAGCAAATCGAGCATTGGGGACAAATGCAGGAGTATTTATCGGTAACAGAGCTTGTTGAGGAAGTGTTGGACAAGTCCGGATACCGCGATATGCTCCGTGCGGAGAAAACATTAGAAGCGCAAAGCCGTTTAGAAAATATTGACGAGTTTTTATCCGTCACGAAACATTTTGAGAATACAAATGACGACAAATCACTGATTGCCTTCTTAACGGACTTGGCGTTAGTCGCTGACATTGACCAGCTTGATACCGAAGAAGATAATCAAAATGATGCCGTTGTACTGATGACGCTGCATTCCGCAAAAGGATTGGAGTTCCCGGTTGTTTTCATCATCGGGATGGAAGAAGGAATTTTCCCACACAGCCGTTCATTGGATGATGAAGCGGAAATGGAAGAGGAACGCCGCCTTGCTTATGTCGGCATTACGCGTGCGGAAGAAGAACTGTTTTTAACAAGCGCACAAATGCGTACATTGTTTGGGCGAACAGGCATTAATCCGGTTTCCCGTTTCATTAGCGAAATTCCGGATGAACTGATTGAAAACTTTAATGAAACGATGCGGAAAAATTCTCCGTTTACTGCGCGGCAGCAGCCAAGAACGATGGCGCGCCCTGCTGCAGCAACAACAGGCGGCGAAGCGATTGATTGGAGAGTGGGCGACAAAGCGGAACATAAAAAATGGGGAATCGGTACTGTTGTCAGCGTAAGAGGCGAAGGGGACGATAAAGAGCTGGATATCGCCTTTCCAAGTCCAATCGGTATTAAACGTTTATTAGCGAAATTTGCACCAATCACCAAAGTGTAAAGAAAGGATGGAAGCGATGGATAAACAAGCTGCAATTGCGCGTGTTGAAGAGCTTCACCGCCTTTTAAATCAATACAATTACGAATACTATGTACTGGACAAACCATCGGTGCCGGATGCGGAGTATGACCGCTTAATGCAGGAGCTCATTGCGCTTGAAGCGGAATATCCTGAATTAAAAACAAAGGACTCACCGTCACAGCGTGTTGGCGGACAAGCGTTGGATGCTTTTGCGAAAGTGGAGCATCGCACGCCGATGCTCAGTCTCGCCAACGCGTTTAACGAAGGAGACTTACGGGACTTCGATCGCCGTGTCCGTCA
Source organism: Paranoxybacillus vitaminiphilus (assembly GCF_003259935.1). GTDB lineage: Bacteria > Bacillota > Bacilli > Bacillales > Anoxybacillaceae > Paranoxybacillus > Paranoxybacillus vitaminiphilus. The sequence continues at coordinate 23,531 of NZ_QLMH01000025.1, forward strand.
AGAAGTGGGAGACGTCAAATATGTTTGCGAATTAAAAATTGACGGATTAGCCGTTTCCCTGCGTTATGAGGACGGATATTTTGTTCAAGGAGCGACGCGCGGTGACGGTTTAATCGGTGAAGATATCACAGAAAACTTAAAAACGATCCGCTCTCTGCCGCTTCGTTTAAAAGAAAACGTGACGGTAGAAGTGCGCGGCGAGGCGTTCATGCCGAAGAAGTCGTTTGAAATTTTAAACCAGCAGCGCAGCGAACGCGGCGAAGAACTATTTGCTAACCCACGCAATGCTGCGGCAGGTTCGCTGCGCCAGCTCGATCCGAAAGTTGCAGCGTCCCGCAATTTAGATTTGTTTGTGTATGGACTTGCCAATGCGGAGGAGCTTGGAATTGACTCACACAGTAAAGCACTTGACTATTTACATGAGTTAGGATTTAAGACGAATCCGGAACGCCGCGTATGCGCGAATATCGATGAAGTGATTCAATTTGTCACATCGTGGCATGAGAAGCGTGCACAATTGCCTTATGAAATTGATGGAATCGTCATTAAGGTGGATTCTTTTAAGCAGCAGGAACAGCTTGGAGCAACGGCAAAAAGTCCGCGCTGGGCGATTGCGTACAAGTTTCCGGCTGAAGAAGTGGTAACAAAACTGATTGATATTGAACTAAGCGTTGGCCGTACAGGCGTGGTCACGCCAACAGCCATTTTAGAGCCTGTTCGTATCGCCGGAACAACCGTACAACGTGCCTCCCTTCATAATGAAGATTTTATTCGCGAAAAAGACATTCGAATTGGCGACTACGTTGTTGTGAAAAAAGCCGGCGACATCATTCCGGAAGTGGTCAACGTGCTGCCGGAGCGCCGTACGGGCGAAGAAGAGCCGTTTAAGATGCCGGCTCATTGTCCAGAGTGCCAAAGTGAGCTTGTCCGTTTAGATGAGGAAGTAGCCTTGCGCTGCATTAATCCAAAATGTCCGGCGCAAATTCGTGAAGGCTTAATTCACTTTGTTTCGCGCAATGCGATGAATATTGAAGGACTTGGTGAAAAAGTGATTGCCCAATTATTTAAAGAAGGGCTTGTTCAAGATGTCGCGGATCTTTATACATTAACAAAAGAGCAGCTTATGAATCTTGAGAGAATGGGAGAAAAATCAGCAACTAATTTATTGAATGCGATTGAAGCGTCAAAAGAAAATTCATTAGAGCGTTTGCTGTTTGGTTTAGGTATTCGCCATGTCGGCGCGAAAGCCGCGAAAATTTTAGCGCAGCAATTTGAAACGATGGAACGCCTTAGCCAGGCGACGAAAGAGGAACTGCTGGCGATTCATGAGATTGGTGAAAAAATGGCCGATTCGATTATCGCTTATTTCTCTAAGCCGGAAGTGACCGACTTAATCAATGAATTACGTTCATATGGCGTGAACATGACATATAAAGGACCAAAAGCGGTGAGCAATGCGGACACGGATTCTTATTTTGCCGGAAAAACGATTGTTTTAACGGGTAAACTTGAGAAGTTATCGCGAAACGAAGCGAAAGAAAAAATTGAGCAGCTTGGCGGAAAAGTGACAGGAAGCGTCAGCAAAAATACCGATTTAGTCATTGCCGGAGCGGACGCTGGCTCGAAATTAACGAAAGCGCAGCAGCTGAACATTGAAATTTGGGATGAAGCTCGCTTTCTTCAAGAAATTGAACGATAGGGGGCGAATGAGATGAAAAAAATAGCCGTTCTATTCTCCGTGTTCATGCTCATTCTCTCCGCATGTGCACCCAAATTTGAACAGGAAGAGGAAATTGTTCAGCAGACGGATAATAAGCAGCAGAAAGCGATTATTCCAAAATACAACATTTCCGACTCCTACTATCGAACGATTTTACCGTTTAAGCCAGGGGAGGCAAGAGGGCTTGTTGTTGAAAATTTAAATACCCGTTTGGATGTTGACGAATTTGAATCAGGATTAATGCGCCTTGCCCAGGAACGATTTTCTCCAAACGACTATGTATTCCAGGAAGGGCAATATTTAAACAAAAAAACGATTGAAAGCTGGTTAAAACGAAAGCTGACAAAAGAGCAATTAAAAGCCCAAAAGATGGACGAGTCGGAAAACGTCGGCTTAAATCCGATCATGAGCGATGAAGGGACAAATGAAGAAAAAAACAAAAAAAGCCCGATTTATTTAGCTCATATTATGGAGCATGACTACTTAGTAAAAAATAATGATGAGAAAGTGCAATTAGGCGGAGTCGTCATTGGCTTGGCAATGAATTCGGTCCACTATTATCAGACAGAAGAAGGCTATCCGCGCGAAGTGGAAATCGAGGACAAAGTCATTGAACGGGAAGGAAAGCGAATCGCGGCTGAAGTGCTTTCACGTTTGCGGAAAATAAAAGAATTAAGAGAAGTACCGATTACGATTGCTTTGTTTAAACAACAGCCGGCAACATCCATTATTCCGGGGCATTTCTTTGCGGTCACTCATGTTGATAAAGGCAGTTCGTCTATTGATGACTGGGAAGATGTGAATGAACAATATTATTTATTCCCTTCTGATGAAGCGGAGAAGAATCATCGCGAAGATATGATGAAATTTAACAATTTTAAATCAGACATTGACGAATTTTTCCCTAACTACACGGGTGTGATTGGCAAAGCGTTTTACCGTGATGACCAGCTGCAGCAATTAACGATTAACATTCCGATGCAGTTTTACGGAAAAGCAGAAGTGATTGGCTTTACCCAATATGTTACAGGACTTGTGATGGAGCATTTTCCAGACTATATTAACGTAAATGTTTATATTTCTTCTGTAAGCGGTCCGGAAAGCTTAATTATCCGCAAAGCAAATGAGGAACAGCCTTTTGTTCATATTTACCAATAGAGAATTTTTAAAAAAATTGAATAAGCATGTATTATCAGTTAGAATGATAAATGTAGTCTGTAAACGCTTTTGTAATCAGCAAAGGGGGCACAAACAATGGTACAACCTTACAGACATGAACCATTTACAGATTTTACGATTGATGCGAATAAAAACGCATTTAAAGATGCTTTGAAGCTAGTCGAATCATATCTTGGAAAAGATTATGATTTAATCATTGGCGGAGAGCGTATTTCTACAGAAGACAAAATTGTTTCCATTAATCCGGCAAACAAAAACGAAGTAATCGGCCGCGTCTCTAAGGCAAATAAAGACCTTGCGGAAAAAGCGATGCAAGTGGCAGATGAGGCATTTAAATGGTGGAGCAAAACAAAACCGGAAATGCGTGCCGACATTTTATTCCGTGCAGCTGCCATCTTGCGCCGCCGCAAACATGAGTTTTCCGCATTGCTTGTAAAAGAAGCAGGAAAACCATGGAAAGAAGCAGACGCTGACACAGCAGAAGCGATCGACTTTTTAGAGTACTATGGCCGTCAAATGTTAAAATTAAAAGACGGTATTCCTGTTGAAAGCCGTCCAAATGAATTTAACCGTTTCTTCTACATTCCGCTTGGTGTTGGCGTTGTTATCTCGCCTTGGAACTTCCCGCTTGCGATTATGGCAGGTACAACAGTTGCCGCTCTTGTAACAGGTAACACCGTTCTTTTAAAACCGGCAAGCGCGACACCGGTTGTTGCTTACAAGTTTGTAGAAGTGCTTGAAGAAGCAGGTCTTCCGGCAGGCGTCTTAAACTACATTCCAGGAAGCGGTGCGGAAGTAGGCGACTACCTAGTTGACCATCCGCGCACTCGTTTTATCAGCTTCACTGGTTCTCGCGACGTAGGTATCCGTATTTACGAGCGTGCAGCGAAAGTACATCCAGGTCAAATCTGGTTGAAACGCGTCATCGCGGAAATGGGCGGTAAAGATACAATCGTAGTGGACAAAGATGCTGACCTTGAATTAGCGGCACAATCGATCGTTACCTCTGCATTCGGTTTCTCAGGTCAAAAATGTTCGGCATGCTCACGCGTTGTTGTGCTTGAAGAAGTATATGATCAAGTATTAAACCGCGTTGTTGAATTGACAAAGCAATTAACGGTCGGAAACCCAGCCGAACAAAGCACATTCATGGGCCCTGTCATCGACCAATCTGCTTACAACAAAATCATGGAATACATTGAAATCGGTAAACAAGAAGGCAAGTTAATGACTGGCGGAGAAGGAGACGATTCACAAGGCTTCTTCATTCAACCGACTGTATTTGCGGATGTCGATCCGAAAGCCCGCATCATGCAAGAAGAAATTTTCGGTCCGGTTGTTGCCTTCACAAAAGCCAAAGACTTCGATCATGCGCTTGAAATTGCCAACAACACGGAATACGGCTTAACAGGTGCGGTAATCTCTAGAAACCGTTTCAACATTGAAAAAGCGCGTGAAGAATTCCATGTCGGCAACCTTTACTTCAACCGCGGCTGCACAGGCGCGATTGTCGGTTACCAGCCATTCGGCGGTTTCAACATGTCCGGCACCGACTCGAAAGCAGGCGGTCCTGACTATTTAATCCTTCACATGCAGGCAAAAACAACTTCAGAAATGTTTTAATGAAAAAACCTCTCTGCTATAAAGCAGGGAGGTTTTTTATGTATTGGTAAGCTTTCTTGAATTTTTCAGTTGCTTGTTGTAATTATGTAGATTTAAAAAAATGGTAACAACTGAAACATTTTTATTGATTCTAACGTTACGTGAAGATTTATGATCGTGTCAGAAGGGGGTGAGAACAATGAAAAAGGTATATCCAATCGGCGAGTTTGCGAAAAAAACGGGTCAAACAATACGAACGCTTCACTATTATGACGAAATAGGGATTTTGAAGCCGTCACGTGTATCGGGTTCTGGACGCCGATTTTACAGTGAAGATGAGATCATTACATTACAAAAGATTGTGGCACTGAAGTTTCTTGGCTTTTCTCTTGAAGAAATTAAACGTTTTATGCAAGAAGAGAAATGGGACTTAAAAGAATCACTTGCTTTTCAAAAGAGGCTTTTGCTGCAAAAGCGTGAACATATTGACCGCATCATAAAGGCAGTGACGCATGCCCAGCACCTTGCCGAAGAACAAGAAAAGATGGATCCGAATATATTTAGTTTGCTTATTAACTCCATCCAAATGGAGAATCAACAGAAAGAATGGCTGAAACAATTTATGCCGGCTGAAACAGTGGAAAAAATATTTGATATTAGCGAAGAAAAACAGTTGGAATATGAGAAGAAGCTGCTTGGAATTTTCGAAAAGCTAAAAGAATACTATGGAAAAGATCCGAGTGATAATGCTGTGCAATCGTTAATTGAGGAACTTTTCTCAATTGCCAAAGACGTTGCAAAAGAAGTTTTTGGTGAATATTTATCACTATTTCATTTGAAAGAGGATGAATTCGCTGAAGAACCGATGCTGTTCCTATCTCCTTTTTCCAAAGAAGAAGAGGAATGGGTGGCAAAAGCGGTGGAAATATTTTTAGAGAAAGAAGGAGTAGATTTGAGTGAAGAAGAATCATAGTATACCGATAGACAATTGGAAAACCTTCTGGGAGTTAATCAAGAGCACGAATCCGCCGAAATGGATTTTTGTCACTGCTATTACTCTTAGTTTGATTGAGACAGGGGTTGGACTCATTGTACCATGGTTTACTAAAGATCTTGTTGACCAGATCGCCGCATCTGCGATAGAACCATCAATTATTATTTTACTTGCTGCTTCGTTTATTGTGCAAACGATCACTTCCGGCTTTTCTTATTACTTCCTCACCTATATTGGAGAATATGTGGTGGCGGCGATTCGTAAAAAGCTTTGGAATCAAGTTTTATTATTGCCTGTTCCTTTTTTCGACAAACACCAATCTGGAGAAACGATGAGCCGAATTACTCAAGACACCAACACGGTAAAAATGCTGATCACTCAACATTTAGTTACGTTTCTGACCGGATTTATTTCAGTTGCAGGGGCTGTTAGCATCCTGCTTATTATCGACTGGAAAATGACCCTTATGATGGTGACGGCTGTCCCAGTTTCCATCCTGATTCTCTGGCCGCTTGGGCAAAAAATGTACAAAATTTCAAAAGCTACCCAGGATGAAATGGCCAGTTTTTCAGCCAATCTTGGCAGAGTGTTATCCGATATTCGTCTTGTTAAAGCTTATTGCGCGGAAAAAGAGGAGCAAAAAAACGGGGAACTAGGGATTTTTCATTTGTTTCAATTTGGGCTGAAAGAAGCGAGAATCCAAGCTGTCATTTCCCCGTTTATGACATTTGTGATGATGCTCGTTTTAGTCGTTTTAATCGGTTATGGCGGCGTCCGTGTTGCCTCAGGCACGCTTTCGTCCGGTTCGCTTGTCGCCATCATTATCTACATGGTTCAAATTGTTGTTCCGTTTAGTCAGATGGCTGCATTTTTCACTTCATTTCAAAAGGCAATGGGCGCAACAGAGCGAATCCAGCGCATTTTATCCTTAGAGAGAGAACCAAGCGGCAGTTTGCCTGCGGTGCCAAACCATAAGCAAGACATCCATTTTCGAAATGTTTCCTTTTCTTATAAAAAGGGAGAGCCTGTCCTCAAACAAATAACGCTCACTATCCCTTCCGGAAAAACTACAGCTATCGTTGGTCCGAGCGGCAGTGGCAAAACGACATTGTTTGCTTTGTTAGAGCGATTTTACACTCCCGATGAAGGCGAAATATTGTTTGGGGAAACTAATATTGAAGATTTTCATTTACATTCGTGGCGCAGTCAAATCGGTTATGTCTCCCAAGAAAGCCCAATGATGTCAGGAACGATACGCGACAATATTTGTTATGGACTAAATAGAGACGTGTCCGATGAAGAGATAGAACGGGCAGCCAAACTGGCAAATGCAGCGGAATTTATCGAACGGCTTCCAAACGGATATTTGACGGAAGTTGGAGAGCGGGGAATCAAATTATCAGGCGGACAGCGGCAGAGAATCGCCATTGCCCGCGCTCTTATACGCAATCCAAAAATTCTTCTCCTTGATGAAGCAACCTCAAACCTAGACAGCTCATCGGAAGTTCTTGTTCAAAAGGCCTTGCAGCGGCTAATGGAAGGAAGAACAACACTTGTCATTGCTCACCGTCTCTCAACCGTTATCGGCGCCGATCAAATCGTTGTATTAGAGAATGGGACCATCACCGGGATCGGCACACATAGCGAATTGCTGCAAACCCATCCGCTCTACAGAGAACTGGCCGAACAACAATTCCAAACAATATCGGAGTAAGCACAAAATAAATTTTCTTTCGGATCGCAGTGTACAGATACGACTTTGATGTTAAGATCACATTTAAAATGTGCTATAGCATGTGTATATAATACACGTTTAAGAGCATATCATAAATAGAAAGGGGAATGGAAAGTGGGTATGAACGTGATGAATAGGGGAAAACGGGGTACGTTGGGGCATCTTGAATTTTTAAAAGAACGGGTATATGGCATTACTGATATGACACGCACGAATAAATTATCGGAAATTCTTAATCGCTTTGCTGACGAACCAACCAGTGAAATTTATGTTATTCAAAATACAAAAAATAAAAAAGCTTCTGCTGTGTTATCCGATGTTGAATATTTTGAACATCTCCTTGATATAAAGGAATTTTTTGAACAAATTGTGGATGACTATATGTATCAGGTAGCATCGGAACGTCAAAATGATACGGTCGACATTCCATTAGAGGTTGCTTTAGAGGGAGAAGAATTTGAATTCGATGAGATTATACAATTGGCACACGACATTGAAATGGACGACGAGGAATAAGCAGAACGATGAAAGATATCCAAAAAGAAATTGAGAAATTGAACGAGTACTTATTACGTTTTCATACCCAAGTGTTCTTCTCCCGCAACTCGCTGCAAGATTTTAAGTCATATTCAAAAGGGCAGCGTAAGCAAATACTTGCTCTCATTGTCAAACAAGCGATGAAGGGAGCGATGCTGAAACCGAAGGGAAACGGTAATCAACTGCATCCACCGCTGCATCAATTTGCAAAAATCAAGCCAAAATCCATGAGTTTACGAGTTATTTACCGTCTGGTTGAAAAAGATGAGATTGTAGAGATGCAGATTATCGCAATCGGACCGAGAGATCGCAATGAAGTGTATGAAATGGCAAAATCGAGAATCCATCTCTTTTTCGAAGAAATTCAACAGCGTGGAACATAACTTCTCTACATATGTAACCTCTCTGCATAAGAAGGGAGGTTTTTTATTTTGTATCAATTCCAATTAGAAGTTAAGCTCTTTTTATACGTGAAAAAAGGCTGATCCACAAGCACAGTATCACCCCCGCAACACAACGGCATTGAGTCTATATTGCGAAATGCACGTGAGATCAGATGCTTATGGGTCAGCCCTTTTATATGTTCATTGAAGTCGGCGTTAGAGCCTTTCATATGATTATATGAATAATTGGAAAACTGCACCATGTTGAGACGGTAAGAAGAGATATCTTCTCCTTCTTAATTAATATTGTTGGATTCGATTTTTACGGCGGTTCTGATACCATAAATTTTGGAAGTAACAATCATCTTTCATCGTGCATCATCTTTGATTTGCTGAAGAAGATCATCTACACCATATATCAGGCCTTGATTTTGCAGTTCTTTATAGGCATCCATCATTTCTTCTTTCGTGAAAATATCCTTAAACCAATGAAATAGAGAATCAACCCTAAAAGTCCAGTATATACGTTTATCTGGATAGATTTTATGATTCCAATCCACACATCGTTGCAACACCATCCCCATCAACATGGCATACAAGATAAACTTTGCTTTTTCTGATAAATTTTCATTCTTGTAGGTTTTTTTCATGGTATCCATCTCGGGCGGCGCTAGTAATCCTATATATTCTCCTGAGGCGTGTTCTTCAATGAAATTAAAATTTTTATCGGTATTCTGCTTGTTTGCCATTTTTTCTTGATAGTCTTTGTAGATTAAACTTTGCATAATAGCTGTTTTGCTATATTTTTTGTAATCGCCATGGGAGTAGTAGTTTACTAATTCTTCCAACATATCGACTATTTTTTGCTCAAAACGAAAATTTACTTGTTTATGCACGTTTTTTCCCCCTTGATGGAGTTGCAAAGCTTAAAAGCCGATTTTACATATATTTTTCATATTAAATTTATGCTGATTCGAAGCGGTTTTAAAGACCGATTATGCATGAACAATATATCTTTTTGTAACTTCTTCTAAATTTTCTGCCATTTTTTGAAGTATGTTCGATGATGTATCTAAATGTCGGGCTGTATTTACTTGTTCCTCAACAGCTGCACTTAACTCTTGGGTGCCAGCGGAAATTTGTTGGGCAGCGCTTGCGA
>NZ_QLMH01000026.1 GCF_003259935.1 Paranoxybacillus vitaminiphilus
GATGCGTTATTATTCTGTGCGAACGATTTACCGATTATGGAGAAACTAGGGTTGCAGCGGGAAGAGGAATATCCAAGCAATCATGGATATCAACAGGTGGTTGGTGAATTTTCTCCTGTATTGGCATAGTGAAAGTGCATGGTAAACGAATCTGCACTTTCACTTCGATATATTTTGTAATGGAGGGGGATATTTTATGGTTAACACCTTTCATAACGAAGTGATGGAGTGTACAGATTGGGAAAAAGTTTACGGTCCGAATGGTAAACATGTAGGTAACTTAATTACTCGTTTATCAAAATTGGAATGGTATTCTGCAATTGAAAAGCAAGATGGGAAAGATAAAATAGAACAAGCAATCCATGAATTTCAGAGCTATTTCGGAATCGAGAAATTTAAAATTCGTTGGATAACAAAAGATGAACTTTCATCACTTTTAAATGGAGTAGTATTAGAAACACTTTCAATGTGGACAAGGCTAGAACAAATACGTAATGAAATTAAGGCTCAAGCTGAAGAAGCTGGAAGGGAAACATTTTTATCACGCGTCGTCGACGATGTATCTGAAATGGTATTTCATCCATCATTTGATCAGGCGTTTTGCATGTTTGAAAAATGTGGAGAATCGACTGTGAAATTAGTGAGTAGTGTAACCACATATATGATTGTCTTGGCATGCGCATGGGAAACCATTGCTGATTTAGGAAGCTGGAAAATAAACCCATTTTATTTTCTTTTTGAAGCTTTTGAGCATGGTCATTGTCCGATTGGATTGATAGATAAACAATTTTATTTATTGTAATCCATGAAGTATTGGAGGAATGAAGAATTGAATCAGAGGGAACGTTGGATGGATATTTTACAAAAAGAAGAAAACGTACTCATTCCTCTGCTAGGGAATCATTTCCGCATTCTTGTCGTCAATGAGTTTTTAGAGGTTCAATACTCTAAAGATTTTCATTCAGAAATCGATTTACCAGAAATAGGGTTCAAACTTCCTGGGAGGACGAATTCTGCCACTGCGATTCGTGAGAAACGGGTAGTCAGCGATACATTACCAAAAGAGGTGATGGGCACAGAAGTGAGAACTATTGCTGTTCCATTTGAAGATGGCAGTGGCGCGATTACAATTGCTTTCAATGCTAAAGAGGAACATGAAGTTGTTTATGCTGTAGAACAAATGCTGGCTGCGACGGAGGAAATCACCGCTTCGAGTCAAAGTATTTATGAACATGCAATAGAAATGAGAGAACGATTCAATGAAATGTCTAATCAAGCAGACAATGGAGTTATCATTAGTCAGCAATTGCAAGAAATTTATCAACAAGTTAAGTCGATTTCTGAACATCTTAAATTAATTTCTCTCAATGCTTTAATTGAGGCGGCTCATGCTGATCGACATGGATACGGTTTTTCTGTAGTAGCGAAAGAGGTTCGCAATCTAGCTGAACAGGCTGTTGAACACATGAGACGAGTAAAACAAATTAGTGATATCATGTCAAGCCATTCGAGTGATATGGTGCAAACGCTCGAAACATTGAAAGAATATGTTGAAAGCCAGACATGTGCAAGCAAAGATATTTCGGCGTCCATCGAAACGGTTACAGAAAATACGAAACAATTGTTTGAACAGGCTAGTAAACTGCTCCGTATCGATGAAAGAAACGGAAACAATATAAATGTGTTTTTGATTTAATAAAGGAGCAAATAATGCGGATTGATATTGCAAATATTTTTTAATAAATATTCCTTAAAAACAGAAGAAGATGAAGTAACACAATCCACAAAAATGAGGAAAAAGACTATCAATTATCATACATTGTATAGGTTTATATTCTGTTTGAATAGTTGTAATATTAAAAATAATTAGAAATGTAATCGTTTCCAAAATAGTGTTTGGAGAGAGAAAGGAGGATAAGATGATTCAAGGTTTTTGAGGTAAGTTGGGTGAGGATAATGGCCGCAATCTGTTTCTTTCTATAATTATTTACTTTTTGATGACATGAGTGGGAGATTTTTTAAAATGAATGGGGGCAATTGAAATGAAAAAAGCGGTTAAAGGGAGAATGTTGTTAGCTTTACTGATTGTTTTCTTATTTGGGATTGCTGGCTGTGGAAGCCAAAGCACGACACAAACGGATAACAAAGGGAAAGATCAAGGGAAAGTTGTGAAAATAGGGGTTATTGTGGCAGAGACTGGACCGGCTTCTACGCTCGGTCACGCTCAGGCAAATACAGTAAAACTGATTCAGAAAGAATTAGATCAACAAGGCCCAATTAATGGAACAAAAATACAACTAATTATGCACGACTATGAAACAAATGATACAAAAGCGGTTATTGCGATGGATAAGCTTATTTCAGAAGGAGTAGTCGCTGTTGTTGGAGCGACACAAACGAGCACAACGATGGCGATTTTACCAAAAGCTGTTCAAGCAAATATCCCTCTAATGGCAACAGCACCGGTGAGTACAGATAAAGAGAACGTTTATATGCTAGCACACAGTAGTTCAACAATTATCTCTCAAGTTGTTGATTATTTGGTGAAGCATAACATTAAAAAGGTTGCTTGGCTGAATGCGCGTGATGCGTTTGGCGTAATAGGGTTACCAGCGTTTAAAGAACTGGCGAAACAACATGATATCGAAATTGTTGCTCATGAAGAATTTGACGCTACTGCTTCCGATATGACCGTACAACTAACCAATATTCGCAAAAAGAACCCGGAAGCTGTCATTGTTTGGTCAAGAACACCTGGTGCTGGGATTGTTGCGCGCAACTTTAAATCATTAGGGTTTACGATCCCAATGTTCCAAAGTACAGCTGCTGCAAACAAAGGATTTATCGAACAAGTACAAGGTAACAGCGACAATATTATGGTGGTTGGAAGTAAATTAAGCGTTGTTGACCAACTGCCAGAATCAGACCAAAAGAAACGAATTCTCGCATTCCGCGATGCATATGTAAAAGAATTTGGAGAAGAACCGGATTTATTTGCTGCCCATGCTTATGATGGAATTCAATTAATTATTGAAGCAGTGAAAGCAGGGAAAACGACTGCGAAAGATATTCAGAATTTTTTGAAAAATGAATTAAAGGAATATCCTGCGATATCAGGGACGCTTGATTTGACAAATCCTTTAAAAGGCGCAAAAGCAGATGGATTAACGCTTTTACGTATTGAAAACAATCAGTGGAAATATAATCAATAATTGCAATAAATCAAACCAACGAGGCTGACCAAAAAGCAAGTGTCAGACTCCATAACACAATATATAGGACGTAATATTGGATAAATGAACGATATATTGTGAAATACGCGTGAGGTCAGACACTTATCGGTCAGCCCCGATTCAGTAGAAAGGGGTTGGCATTATGGATTTAGTTATGCAATATTTGGTCACTGGTTTAACAGTGGGGAGTATTTACGCCTTAATGGCCATTGGTTTTGTTACGATTTACAACATTACAGGAATTTTAAATTTTGCACAGGGTGAGTTTGCAATGATTGGTGCACTGTCCTGTGTTTCTTTCGTCAATTTGGGACTTCCGATGTTTGCAGCGATTCCAGCGGCTATTATTTTAACCGCAATTATTGGTTTTGCAGTTGAAAGAACGGTCATTTTTCCCGTTCGCAACCGTTCTGTGATTACATTAATTGTCATTACAATTGGTGTATCTACTTTTATAAAGGGCTTGGGGCTAATTATTTGGGGGACATCGCCTCGGACGCTTCAACCGGTGATGAAAATGGGGCCAATCCAATTATTAGGGGCAGTGATTAACCCTCAAAGTCTATTTATTTTCTTGACAGTTCTACTATTGTTAGCCGTTTTGTATGTATTTTTCGATAAGACATTTATTGGATCAGCTTTAAGGGCAAGCGAAAAAAATCCGCGAGCGGCGAGCCTCATGGGAATTAATACGAGTTCTATGTCTGCGTTAGCCTTTACGTTGGCTGCAGCTTTAGGGGCTATTGCTGGAATTATGATTGCGCCGTTAACGGATGCAACATATGAAATGGGTTTTTTGATCGGATTAAAAGGGTTTGTTGCAATGGTGATAGGTGGAGTAAACAATATTTCTGGTGCTGTCGTGGGTGGGCTATTATTAGGAGTCATTGAGGCATTTTCTGGTGGATTTATCTCTACGTTTTATAGTGATGCGATTGCATTTGGTGTTTTGTTACTCATGCTATTTTTTAAACCAACCGGACTGTTTAGCAAAGCTACTGGTGAGAGAGTGTGAAAAAAAGGAGGTAGTGTAATGGCGAAACTTGACAACGTTTTATATGGGCATTTGTGGAGGCCTTTTGCGAGCTTAATGGTTATTGTGTTGCTTTTACCGTTATTTGTAAAATCATCATATATTTTAACTGTCCTCATTCTTATTGGGATATACAGCTTAATTAGTATTGGGTTAAGCCTTCTTCTTGGTTACGCAGGACAAATTTCTCTAGGTCATGCTGCTTTTTTTGGTATTGGTGCATATGTGTCAGGTGTATTAACCGCAAAATATGCAGGTTCTCCTTGGATCGCAATGGTGATTGGAATTGTTTTTACATGGCTCGTTTCTTATGTCATTGGAATGGCGATTTTAAGATTAAAGGGACATTTTTTAGCCCTCGCTACAATGGCGATTAACATTATTTTCTTTATCTTGATATTAGGCTTAGATGAATTTACAGGGGGGGCTTCTGGGTTAGTCGGAATTCCTAGTTTGTCGTTATTTCAACTGAACTTAGGCAATCCATTATATTTTTACTTTTTTGTGTGGTTCATCGTATTTGTTATTATTTTATTCTCCATGAATATCATCCGTTCCAATATTGGAAGATTATTGAGAAGTATACATGATAGTGAAATTGCAACAGAAACTTTAGGTGTTAACGTAGCCAAGTATAAAGTAATTATTTTTTCGTTGAGTGCCGTATATGCTTCATTAGCCGGCAGCTTATATGCACATTTTATTAGTTTTATAGCCCCACCTTCATTTTATATTACGTTCTCCATTTTGTTATTAGTAATGGTGATGGTCGGTGGAGTTCATTCCATTTGGGGAGCCGTTTTAGGTACGGCAATCATTATGTTTTTAAATGAATGGATTCGCTATATCGGACAAACATACTTTCATATTAGCGGGCAAGTTGAAATCGTTGTTTACGGTTTAATCATTATTCTTGTCATGATGTTTATGCCAAAAGGATTAGTAGATATTTTAGAACGATTATGGAAAAAAATAAAATCTGTACAGATAAAGGGAGCAGAAAAACGGAAAATGACGACGGAGAAGGGGGCCTAACATGGCGAATTTATTAGAAGTAAAGCAATTAACGAAAAAATTTGGTGGAATTACCGCGGTTGATCGAATTGATTTTAGCCTTGAAGAAGGAGAAGTTGTAGCGGTAATCGGTCCAAATGGGGCAGGAAAGACGACTTTGTTTAATATGATTTCTTGCTTTATTCCACCTACTTCTGGAGAGGTCATTTATAAAGGAGAGCGGTTAACAGGGAGAAAAATTTTTGAGCTTGCTCACCTAGGGATTTCTAGAACATTTCAAAATTTACAAATTTTCAACAATATGACGGTACTCGAAAATGTGATGATGGGAGTACATGTCAAATTAAAAACTAACGTTTTTAGCGCTGGTTTTCGTCTACCAACCGTCAAGAAAAATGAAGAGATTGCTTATCAACTCGCCCTTGATGTTCTGGAAATGGTAGAATTAAAAGATTTCATGTATAAAAAAGCAGGAAATCTTTCTTATGGACTTCAAAAACAATTAGAGTTTGCAAGAGCGATTGTTTATCATCCTCAATTAATTCTTTTAGACGAACCGATGGCTGGGTTGAACGATGCTGAAACGAATAGGATGGCTGGATATATAAAGGAATTGAAAAAGAAAGGGTGTTCCTTCTTGTTTGTGGAACATAAAATGGCAACTGTTATGGAATTAGCGGATCGAATTATTGTAATGGATTTTGGAAAAAAAATTGCCGAAGGAACACCTCACGAAATTGCAAGAAATGAGAAAGTCATTAGTGCATACTTAGGCGAGGAGGCGTTCTAATTGCTTTATGTGCAAGGACTAAGTACCCATATAGGAAAAATACAAATTCTTCATTCGATCGATCTTCATGTTCATCAAGGAGAAATTGTTTCCATTATTGGAGCCAACGGAGCGGGAAAAAGTACACTGTTAAATACATTAGCGGGACTATATTTTCCATCTACAGGAAAGGTAACACTGGAAGGGGAAGTAATTAGCGGCTTGCCCGCTCATAAAGTAGTGAGAAAAGGATTATCGCTTGTGCCTGAAGGACGACAAATTTTTTCGAATCTCACTGTAAAGGAGAATTTATTGTTAGGAATGTATTCACGATATTACAAAGAAAAAAACCAGGCGAAAGACCATATAGAGATGATTCTAGATATGTTTCCTAGTTTAAAAAAGCATATAGATAACCTCGGTGGCAATTTGAGCGGAGGAGAACAGCAAATGCTTGCGATTGGGAGAGGACTTATGTCCAAGCCTAAAATTATTTTGCTAGATGAACCTTCTATGGGATTGGCTCCAAAAATTGTAAATGAAATTTTAGAGATTTTAATGAGGATCAAAAAAGAGATGGGAACGATGATTATTTTAGTTGAACAAAATGTCAAAGCGGCGTTAAAAGTAGCAGATCGAGTGTATGTGATGGAACAAGGTAACATTGCTTTGCATGGTACACCGGAAGAAATCAGTATGAATCCACAAGTAAAGTCGGCGTACTTAGGAATTAAAATGACTAGTTAAGGGAGTGGTTGATTGTGTTGAATGTAAAAGAATATAAAGGTGGTAGTTTCATCAACGAGAATATTTCTGTTGATGAAGTGTTTACTCCGGAAGAATTTACAGATGAGCATTACATGATGGCTGATATGGCGGAGAAATTTATGATGAAGGAGGTGATGCCTGCTTTAGAGAAAATTGAGGCTCAACAGTTTGATCAAACCGTACGCTTACTAAAGAAAGCAGGGGAGCTTGGATTATTGGGCGTTGATGTTCCGGAGCAATACGGTGGATTGGATTTAGATAAAGTTAGTTCTTGTATTATCAGTGAGAAAGTAGCTCTCGGTCGTTCTTTTGGCATTACGTTTGGCGGTCAAGTTGGAATCGGCTCATTACCAATTGTTTTTTTCGGTACAAATGAACAAAAGGAAGCCTATTTACCATATATCGTTACCGGTGAAAAGATTGGAGCGTATGCATTAACGGAGCCAACTTCCGGCACAGATGCGTTAGCGGCGAAAACATCGGCGCGTTTATCAGACTGTGGAAAATATTACATATTAAATGGGGAAAAACAATGGATTACAAACTCTGCATTTGCCGATTTCTTTATTGTTTTTGCCAAAGTAGACGGGCAGCAGTTCACTGCATTTATTGTTGAAAGAGACTATGAAGGGGTGTCGATTGGACCAGAAGAGAAAAAGATGGGCTTAAAAGGCTCATCCACTTGTTCTCTTATCCTTGATAACGTAAAAGTTCCAGTGAACAATGTATTAGGAGACATTGGAAAGGGGCATGTCATTGCCTTTAATATATTAAACATTGGGCGTCATAAAATTTCTGCTACCGCTTTAGGGATGTCAAAAAGAGCGATTGAATTATCTGTCAAGTATGCCAAAGAGAGAAAACAATTTGGGCGTTCTTTGTCAGAGTTTCGATTAATACAAAACAAAATCGCGGATATGGCTATAAAGACATATGTAAATGAAAGCATGATTTATCGTACGGCAGGTGCCATAGAAAAAGGATTGGAAGAAGGGAAGGGGGATATCGCTAAAACCATTGCCGAATACGCTGTTGAATGTTCGGTTAATAAAGTATTTTCTACAGAAGCGCTCGATTTTATTGTTGATGAAGCTGTACAAATTCATGGTGGATATGGTTATATGTCTGAATATGAGGTAGAAGCTCTTTATCGCGATGCTAGAATTTACCGTATTTTCGAAGGAACGAATGAAATTAATCGGATGTTAATCGCCTCCACATTACTTCGCAAGTATAAAGATCAACTTAGTGAAATGATAGAATCAAGAAAAATAGAAGAGGATCTATTGCTTCATGAATCGATTCCTCTTGGCGACGAAAAGCAACATTTATATAGGGCTAAATCATTATTTTTGCTGATTGCCAATATTGTACAAAAACAATATATAGAAAAAGAAAAGGAACAAGAATTACTGGCATGTTTAGCTGATATGGCGATAGAGATTTATGCGATAGAAAGCGCTTTATTGAGAACAGAAAAGGCAATGGCGCAAAACGGAGTAGATAAAGAAGAACAAAAGAAAAACTATGTGCAAGTCTATGTTCAAGAAACAATACAGCAACTTTTAGGTCGTTCATTAAATGTGTTACCTTATTTGAAAGACGATGAACAGCTATTAAAAATAGTTTACCAAAACATAGAAAAGTCTAACCAATCGTTAGTGGATATCATAACCATAAAGCGAAAAATTGCAGAAAAAATCATTCGAAATGAGAAATATGTTGTTTAAATTGCAGTTTATATTTGTTTTTATGAATGGGATTACACGATGAGGGGGAATGAGAAAATGTTAAAAAGGGGGCTGTCCAAAAAGTCATGGTTAGCTGACTTTTTGAAGCCCCTCTTTATTATGTTTTTTAAAAAAGTGCACAAAAAAATCGTCCTTTCTAGTAAAATGAAGTTACCACACAACATTTTCAGAAAAGGACGATTTTTTATGAGTAATCTAGCGACTACTAATGAACATTATAACACACAATTAGCGCTCCCTCTAGAGGTAAAAGAAGAAAATGTTGCTTCGAAAAGACAAGTAACTCCTACTTTCAAACCATATGATAATCGCCAAGTTCAAGTTATCTTTGATATTCAAGAACTTATCCCTGAACATCATGTCGCACGTGTAGTAGACGAAATGGTTGAAGCTGTACCTGACGAGTTATTGTTTTCTCACTATAAAGGCGGTGGCAGAAGTTCTTATCATCCCAAAATGATGCTTAAAATCATTCTTTATGCTTACTCCCAAAAGGTTTATTCTTGTCGAGGGATCGAAAAGCTCATCAAAGAAAATATTCCTGCCATGTGGTTGGCTGCGATGCAACAGCCAGATTTCCGTACGATAAACGAGTTTCGTGGGCAACGGATGAAACAGATGATGGATGAATTATTTGAAGCCATGATTTTGAAATTAATTGAGGAAAACTATATCACGATGGAAAACTACTTTTTGGATGGCACAAAGATGGAAGCCAATGCCAATAAGTATTCTTTCGTGTGGAAAAAAAGCACGGATCGTTTGAAGGGAAAATTAAAAGAGAAAATTCAAGAAACCCTGCGGAAAATTGAAGAGATCAGCGAATTAGAAGCTAAGAGTTATCAGATGGAATCAGAAATAGCCCCATCCCAACTAGAAGAAGTCGCCCATCAACTGGAAGAAACAGTAGAAGCTTTAACGAAAGAAGTGGAGAACGAAACGAATACCGAGGTACGGAAGGAAAAGCGAAAGGAACTTCGTAAATGGAAGAAGCCGTTAAAGCTCATTCGGGAAGATTACTTACCTCGACTGGCCAAATACAATCAACAGAACGAAACGTTTGGGGATCGTAATAGCTATTCCAAAACCGACAAAGACGCCACCTTCATGCGAATGAAAGAAGATCATATGAAAAACGGCCAACTCAAACCGGGGTATAACGTACAGATGGGAACGGAAAACCAGTTTATCTTGTTCTATACCATTCATCAACGTCCAACGGATACGCGTTGTTTTATCCCGCATTTTGAGAAGCTGGCGTCATCCTCTTTACCTATGCCCAAAAACACGTCATCGCAGATGCAGGATATGGGAGCGAAGAAAACGATGTATATGCGATTGGAGAAGAGAAAGAGCCTCGATTTGATTTTCTTATACCTTATGGGACCTACATAAAAGAACAAACGCGTAACTATAAAAAGGAGATCAAAAACGTAAAGAACTGGACATATGAGGAGAAAGAGGATTGTTTTATCTGCCCGAATGGTCGAAAAGTGAAGTTTAAGAAATACCAAACGAAAAAGAACGCCTCTGGCTATGAACAAAGTTACAAAATTTATGAATGTGAAGATTGTACAGATTGCCCATTAAAAGCGGAATGCACGAAAGCGAAGGGCAATCGTCAAGTTCATTGGAATACCGTCTTTGAAGAAATGAAAGCGAAGGCAAAAGCAGCCCTTGAATGTGAAGAGAAAGCCGCTATCTACGCTCGACGCAAAGTCGAAGTCGAAAGCGTGTTCGGTCACATCAAGGGCAATCGGTCGTTCCGCAGATTTTCCTTGCGGGGCCTAGAAAAAGTTCATACGGAGTTTGGGATTGTGGCATTAGCCCACAACATACTGAAAGTAGCAGGCATCCGCCAGCTACTTTCAGGAAAAAACCGAAAAAATCAAAAGGCCAGTGGAGAAAAACGAGTAGTTATTCTCCACTGGCTTCATTTTAGGGACTTATCAGACAGCCCCTGTTTTTTCAATTTTCTCCACAGATTTCTATCCCTAGTTCGACATTTACTAGGTAAACAAATCATTCCTCACCCCTTGATGTAAATTAGCATGTTATTATGAAAAAGTAGTTCTGAAATAATGTGCTAATTTACACGTGTATATGAAAGGGCTCAAGGGACGATTGAAAAAAGCAAGGCGACAATTGTCTATGTTACTCCTTCCCACCAGCTTCCGCTTATTAGGATTTGGAGGCATGAGCGATCAGGAGATAAAAGAAGGCGTACAGTTGCTTCGTGGCTTGATGGATACGGAAATGTTCTACTAACTTTACGCCACTGGAACTTCAATATATAACTGAGTGAAGAGTGGGAATTGTACGAAAAGAAAGGGAGATGCTATATTTAATGAGTTTTTTACGAATATGGTGATCAATATGAGGGGACGGCTTCTCGTCCCCTCATATTGATCTAGTATGAACATTACAATGTCAAAAATGACTTCAAGACCTCAGTGTTGATCTGTCTCGGAGGCCAATGCGATAAGTCAAACGGAAAATCAGAACCTGGCAATACCCGATCGTCGCCAACGAGGTCGATTAACAGTTGCAGTACCCGGTCGTCCCAAAGAACGGTGTCGAACCAAAAACGGCGCAAATAGTCGGTTGGCGGGGCTTGCAATGAGGCGGCTACCGGGCGCCACACTTCATATCCTTTTTGCAGCCGGCCGATTTGATAAGGGAGAAAACCGCCGCCATGAGCCAATAAAATACGAACGCGCGGGTAGCGGTCCATCCAGCCGCCCAGCAACAAATCAGTGGCGCAAATGGTCGTCTCCCAAGGGACCCCGATTAAATTCGCCATTCTCCGCCTTTGAAGGCGCGGGTCGTCGCAAAGAAGCGGATGGATGAAAAGAATGGCGCCTAGCGTGTCCGCCTCTTCCCAAAACGGAATCAAAGACTCATCGGTAAGCAACTTCTGCTGAACGGATGGGCCGATGATGGCCCCTTTTAACCCGCGCTGCATGGCCCGCCGCAGTTCCAATGCCGCTTGCTCCGGCTGATTGAGCGGCACTGTCGCCAAGGCGGACAATCGATCGGAATGCTCTGATACCCAGCGCGATAAGGCATCGTTATAGAGGCGTGACAATTCTTTGGTGATTGTTGCCTCAACGTCATATAAAAACAGTTGAGGAATCGGGGATACTAGCGAATGGCATACCCCTGCTTGGTGCTGTGCTTTTAAATACGCGTTCGGGTCGATGAATTCGTCTTTTAAACCAAATCCCCATTTATAATTGATTGTTAACATCTTTCCGTTGTCGTCCCAATGGACAGGGACGTGTTTTTGCTCCTCCTTGAGCCATTGGACAACTTCTGATGGAATAAAATGAGTATGGACATCAAAACGGTCCTCCATAGTTTCCTCCTTCTAATAATGAGAATAATGAGATGGATCGCCATGCTTGAAGCTTATGACGACCGCGGCCAGTAACCTAGTTTTTCAGAAATCTCGTTCGCTGCACGCTTCACTTTAGTGATGATAGAAGGATCATACGGGTGCAAGCGATGAACCGGTCCGATAATGCTAATGGCGTACACGACATTTCCTGTATAATCCCGAATCGGTGCCGCGACTGAGGCGACCCCTTCACGAAGCTCTTCAATACTAATGGCGTACCCTTGACGGCGAATGGTTTGCAATGTCTCACGAAGAACTTGCGGATCGGTAATCGTGTTCAAAGTAAATCGCTCTAATCCTTGTTCGATATACGCTTCAATTGTTTTTTCCTCTTGGTATGAGAGCAAAATTTTGCCCGAACTCGTACAGTGCAGCGGATTTCTTCTTCCAATATGGGAGAGCGCTTGAACAGGCTGTTGGCTTTCGACACGGTGAATATAGACGACGCTTGGACCGTCGAGCACAGCGATGTGCGCTGTTTCCTGCAGATCGCCAACAAGCCGCTGCAATATCGGTTGCGCTTCACGGTTGACTTCCAAGTGGGATGTTAACACGGTATTCAGCTGCAAAATCGTTAAACCAAGGCGATATTTTTGTGTCTCTGGATCTTTCGTAACAAATCCTTCGCTCGCTAACGTATGAAGAAGGCGACTTACCGTGCTTTTCGATAAGTTGAGGGAAGAAGCTAATTCGGTCACTGTTTTTTCTGGTTCGTCTAGTGAAAAACTGCGTAAAATGCGCAACGCATTTTTCACTGATGAAAGCAAATGGTTTTCGTTGGCGTGTGGCATAGTTCTCTTCTCCTTTTCTTTTTTTATTAGTTTCATATAAAGGAACATTATTTCTTATATAATAACATATCATATCAAAGGAAGATTTAGGCTGAAAATAATTAAATAAAAAATAAAAAAATTTTTGATTGTTTCACATATAGGAACATTGATGTTGTATAAGGAACAATTGCTAGCTATGATTAATGTAAAAAATTCTTAATTTTTCGGCGAAACAGTCTCGCCAAAGGAGGAACAGCAAATGAAAGCGGAAGTAGTTGCAGATGGAAAAGTGAAAGCGTTCGATTGCCGACACTTTATCAATGGACAGTTTTTGCCTTCAAAAAGCGGCAAAACCTTTAAAAATATTAATCCTGCCACCGAGGAAGTGATCGGCATTGTATGTGAAGGAGGAAAAGAGGAAATTGATTTAGCGGTAGCCGCGGCAAGAAGGGCGCTTAACGGGCCATGGAAACGGATGTCGACCGATCAGCGGATCGCTGTCTTGCGTCGCATCGGTGATCTCATTTTAGAACGCAAGGACGAATTGGCGCGGCTCGAATCGTTGGATACAGGGAAGCCGTACTCGCTCTCTAGCGCATTGGATATTCCGAGAGCGGCCTATAATTTTCATTTCTTTGCCGACTACTTGCGTTCTGTTGGTACGGAAGCGTATCAAATGGATGAAGTAGCCATCAACTATTCCGTCCGCCGCCCGGTTGGGGTGATAGGATTGATTAACCCGTGGAATTTGCCGTTGCTGCTGTTGACTTGGAAACTAGCTCCGTGTTTAGCAGCGGGGAATACGGCTGTCATTAAGCCGGCGGAATTGACACCGCTGACGGCAACGGTATTAGCGGAAATTTGCAAGGAAGCGGGGGTACCGGATGGCGTCGTCAACGTTGTTCATGGATTTGGGCCGGATTCGGCAGGATCGGCGCTGACGGAACATCCGGACGTTGACGCCATTACCTTTACTGGAGAAACGACGACCGGGAAAGTGATTATGGCTGCAGCGGCAAAATCGCTAAAAAAATTGTCTTATGAATTAGGTGGTAAAAATCCGAACATTATTTTCGCCGATGCCAATTTGGATGAAGCGATTGAAACAACGTTAAAATCGAGCTTTATGAACCAAGGGGAAGTTTGTCTTTGCGGCTCAAGAATTTATGTCGAGCGGCCGATTTATGAACAGTTTTTGCAAAAATTTGTGGCGAAAACGAAAGAGCTTGTTGTCGGCGATCCGTTTGATCCGAAAACGAATGTCGGTGCGCTCATTAGTGAAGAGCACTATGAGCGGGTGATGAGCTACATCGAATCAGCCAAAGAAGAAGGCGGGCAAATTTTAACGGGTGGAAAACGACCGGACGGATTGAACCAGGGCTATTATCTTGAACCGACAATTATTGTCGGAGTCAACCGCAATTGCCGCATTGTTCGTGAAGAAGTGTTCGGGCCTGTAGTAACGGTAATGCCGTTTGATGAGGAAGAGGAAGTAATTGCTCAAGCGAACGACACTCATTACGGCTTGAGTGCGACGGTTTGGACGAATGATTTGCGTCGGGCGCATCGAGTCGCAGCGCGGATTGAAGCAGGAATCGTCTGGGTCAATACATGGTTTTTGCGTGATTTGCGTACGCCGTTTGGCGGGATGAAGCAAAGCGGTATTGGGCGTGAAGGGGGCATGCATAGTTTTGAGTTTTATAGTGAACTGACCAACATTTGCATCAAGCTTTAAGCGATTTACACGCATTCATTCCATTTAGAAACGGCCATTTTTAGGGATAGGATCAAGTGAGGTGACGACGTTGCAAACAGAGAAGTGGGAATATTATTCCAAGTTGCTGTTAAAATCCGAACGGGAGAGACAGCCGCTCTCTCCCCTTACAGAGTTGGAGCCAACGATGACTGTTAATGATGCTTACCAAATTCAATTGCGGACGATCGAACAAAAAATGAAGGAAGGACACCAGGTCGTCGGGAAGAAAATTGGTTTGACCTCTGCTGCGATGCAACAGTTGTTAGGCGTCGACCAGCCTGATTACGGCCATTTACTTGACAGCATGATGATTGAAAACGGGGGAACGGTTCCGTGGGAACGGGTCATGCAGCCAAAAGTTGAGGCGGAAATCGCATTTGTTTTAAAACGAGACTTAGTTGGATCACGCATTACGGTATTAGATGTGCTACAAGCGACCGATTATATTGTGCCGGCATTGGAAATTGTCGACAGCCGCATTGTCGATTGGAAGATTCGCCTAGAGGATACGGTTGCCGATAATGCTTCGTCAGGTCTTTACGTTTTAGGGGGAAAGCCGATTCCGGTTCATTCCGTTGATGTAGCGCAAATTGGTATGGCGCTGTATCGAAATGGCGAGGTGGTCAATACTGGCGTTGGCGCTGCAGCGCTTGGACATCCGGCGTTTTGTGTCGCTTGGTTGGCGAACAAGCTGTATGAATACGGAAAGGAACTGAGAGCAGGCGAGGTCGTTCTTTCTGGTGCTTTGTCGGCTGCGGTCAGTGCGGAACCCGGCGATTTCTTCAGCGCTCGTTTCGCCCATTTAGGAGAGGTGCGCGTCCAGTTTGCGCTATAAATAAGGAGGGGAAACCGTGGATAAAGTCAAAGTAGCGATTCTTGGCTCGGGAAATATCGGAACGGACTTGATGTTGAAGTTGGAACGTTCTGACGTTTTGCAGTTGACGACCGTCATCGGCATTGATCCGCAATCGGAAGGATTGCGCATGGCGCGGGAAAAAGGGTATCGCGTCATTGACAACGGCATTCAAGGGTTTTTAGAGCATCCAGAATGGGCGGATATCGTCTTTGATGCCACATCAGCGAAAGCCCACATTCGCCATGCAAAGCTGCTAAGGCAGGCGGGAAAAGTCGTGTTGGATTTGACGCCGGCGGCGGTGGGTCCGTTTATCGTTCCGCCGGTCAATTTGACCGAACATTTGGAAGAGATGAACATTAATTTCATTACGTGCGGGGGGCAGGCAACGATTCCGATCGTCCACGCGATTCATCGCGTCAGCCCAGTCGCCTACGCCGAAATTGTTGCGACGATTTCGAGCAAAAGCGCGGGGCCGGGGACAAGGGCGAACATTGACGAGTTTACAGAAACGACCGCCCGGGGGCTCGAAAAAATCGGCGGAGCGAAGCGCGGAAAAGCGATCATTATTCTAAACCCGGCTGAACCACCGATTTTGATGAGAAATACGGTTTATGCCCTTGTTGAAGGGGAACACGTGCCGAAGCAAGAGATTTGCGCCTCGATCGAAACGATGGTGGAAACAATCCAGACGTATGTTCCTGGTTACCGATTGCGCACAAACCCTATCATTGAAGGAAATAAAGTGACGGTGATGATCGAAGTCGAAGGAGCTGGCGATTATTTGCCAAAATACGCTGGAAACCTTGATATTATGACGGCGGCTGCGGTGAAAGTGGCGGAGGAAGTCGCTAAACATCGGTTGTCGAAACAGTTAGCGTAGGAGGGAAAACGATGAAACAACGAATCATCATTACGGAGGTGGCGCTGCGTGACGGGAGCCACGCCATCGCCCATCAATATACAGCCGAACAAGTGGCGGCGATCGCTAAAACGTTGGATGAGGCCAATGTCCCTTATATTGAAGTATCGCATGGAGATGGTTTAGGCGGGTCTTCATTGCAATACGGATTGTCGCGGACGGATGAATTTGAACTAATTGAAACGGCTGTGTCGGTCTGCCGGCAGGCAAAAATTGCGGTGCTGCTTCTTCCGGGGATCGGAACGGTGAAGGAATTGAAACAAGCAGCCCAGCTAGGGGCGAAAATGGCGCGCATCGCCACCCATGTGACAGAAGCCGATATTTCTGCTCAGCATATCGCGGCTGCTAAGCAACTCGGAATGGAAACGGTCGGATTTTTAATGATGGCGCATATGGCGCCGGTCGATATGCTCGTCAGCCAAGCAAAATTAATGGAAAGCTACGGGGCGGATGTCGTCTATGTCGTCGATTCCGCCGGCGCCCTGCTGCCGCATGAAGTTAAGGAGCGCATTCGAGCGTTAAGGGAAAGCGTCGGCATTGAAGTCGGGTTTCATGCCCATAACAATTTATCGCTTGCGATGGCCAACACGTTGGCAGCGATTGAAGAGGGAGCAACGCGCATTGACGGCAGTGTCCGCTGTTTAGGGGCTGGTGCCGGCAATACGCAAACTGAAGTGCTCGTCGCCGTATTGGATCGGCTGGGCATCCAAACCGGCATCGATTTATATAAAATGATGGACCTTGCCGAGCAGCTCGTCGCGCCGATACTGCCAAGGGCGCAAGAAATTACGCGAGACAGCTTGACGCTAGGGTATGCCGGTGTATATTCAAGCTTCCTTCTTCATGCCCGTCGTGCGGCTCAAGCATTTGGTCTTGATGCTCGCGATATTTTAATCGAGCTCGGCCGGCGAAAAGTCGTCGGCGGGCAAGAAGATATGATTGTCGATGTCGCCGCTGAAATGGCGAACAAAAAAATGGTCACCGCAGGGGAGGGGAAGTAAAGATGGCCGCCATTGATTACGACATGCTGGCGAATGAGCTGCGGCGGGCGGAACAGGAGAAGCGGGAGCTTGTGCGCCTTACAGCGCAATATCCGGAAATGACCGTCGAGGACGCTTACGCGATTCAAGAGAGATTAGTGGACATGAAAAGAAAGGATGGCTATCGCATCATCGGCCCGAAAATGGGATTGACAAGCGCGGCGAAAATGGCGCAAATGGGGGTGAACGAGCCGATTTACGGATATGTGTTTGACTATATGGTCGTCCCGAACGGGGGGGCTGTGGCGATGAGCGAACTGATTCATCCGAAAGTGGAAGCGGAGATCGCCTTTATTTTGAAACAAGACGTTAAAGGACCTGGCATAACCGGGGCGCATATTTTAGCAGCGACGGAGTATATCGTCCCTGCTTTAGAAATCATCGACAGCCGCTATGCGAACTTCCATTTTACGCTGCCGGATGTGATTGCCGATAATGCTTCCTCGTCCCGGGTCGTGTTCGGGAGCCGCCTTACCCCCCCTAGATCCCTCGAACTTGATGTGCTTGGGGCCAGTTTGTCCATCAACGGCGAGGCCAAAGCGTTCGGAGCTGGCGCGGCCGTGCTAGGGCATCCTGCCAACGCCATTGCCATGCTGGCGAATATGTTAGCGAGAAAAGGCGGGTCACTGAAGGCAGGGGATGTCATTCTGGCTGGAGCGATGACAGAAGCGATTCGTTTTGCCTCGGGGGACGTAGTATTTGCTCTGTTCGATCAATTGGGAACGGTTTCATTTCGAGCAACAGAATGAAAGGATGAAAATTATGCCGATTGTCCATATTCAACTGCTAGAAGGAAGACCGGAAGAAAAGATTAAGGAAATAATTCGACAAGTGACGGAAACGATCAGCGCAGTGCTTGACTCCCCGAAGGAAAACGTGCGGGTCATCGTGTCGGAAATTCCGAAATCTCACTGGGGTATCGCGGGGATCCCAGTGTCAGATAAACAATCAAAATAAACTAAGGGAGGAAGGAAAAACGATGAGCCTCGAGTTAGCAATGCTTGTCCCTCATACGCCAAGAATGTGCTTTGAAGATCGCGCCCCTGATTTCCAACGTGAATTAGTCAAAGGGATGCATGAAGTCGCCAAAGTGATTGAGCAGGTCAAGCCGCATACGCTTGTGCTTATTTCATGCCATTGGATGTCAAGTTTTGATCATTTTGTTGACGCCACTCCAAGACATAAAGGAGTGTTGACAGCACTTGAATGTCCTGACCTTATCGCTGATGTACCGTACGATTATCCGGGGGATGAAGAGCTCGGAAAACAGCTCGTCCAAGCGGGTAGGGACGCGGGTCTTCGGGTCGTTGAAGTCAATGACCCGACATATATTTGGGACTACGGGACCGTCGTTCCGCTCCGCTATTTAGTGCCGAATGAAGATATCGCCGTTATCAGCCTGTCGGTTACATGGGCAGCCAACTTGCAGGAAACATACACATGGGGGCAGCTCATCGGCAAAGTGTTGCGCGAAAGCGAGAAAAAGACGATGTTTATTAGCAGCGGGGCGCTTTCGCACAACCTTGTCCGTCGTCCGGAAGCTCTTCCGACTTTATCCGAGCAAGCATTGGATCGAGAATTTTTGCAATATTTAAAAAACGGAGATGTATCGGCAGCATGGAATATGCTTCCACAATACGCGCGCATCTCCGGCGTCGAATCAGGAGGGCGCCATCTCGCTGCACTGCTTGGGGTCATTCAAGAAAACTATAAAAGTAGTTATTACGGATATGGCCAATCATCCGGCAGCGGCAATGTGGTCATGACGTTTGAGCCACATCCAGCCCAATACAAAACAGTATATATTTCGCAACAGACGGTCAATCGTTTATGATGGACTTCTAGAATCAAACACCTTGGAAAAAGGGATAATCTTCAATTTTAATATGAAAGAACGTAAAGATTGACAAATAACACGCTGAAAGATAATAAAAGTTTAATTCTTACTAAAATCAGGAAATTAGATAACTTGATTAGTTATAGAAGTAATTATGATTAAAGAAAAATGAAAACGCTTTAATTAAAAATAGTTATTATTTAATAGGCAAAAGGGGGAATATTGAGATGGCAAAAAAGAAGAGATTTTTAAAAATGAAAATAGCCACCCTGATTATGATCGCAGTAATGCTCGTGATTACAGGATGCTCACAAAGTAGCGGGACGTCAGTCAAAGACGGTTCAAATGAAAGCAAATCTTCTTCAGGTACGCTTAAAATCGGTTTCATCCTCTCACAAACAGGCACATTTGCACCATTGTCAGAAGGTATTATCAATGGATTTAAACTTTACTTGGAAAAACATGACGGCATGTTAGGTGGGAAAAAGGTTGAAATAAAAGTTGAAGATGATGAAGCAAATCCTCAAGTTGCTTTACGTAAATATCGTCAATTAATTCATAGTGAAAAGGTAGATATTCTTGTCGGACCAATTTCTTCATCTGTAGTCTATGCGTTACGTGATGAAGTTGAGAAAGATAAAATTGTGTTAATCGATGCAAATGCAGCCGGCGATGATCTGTCATGGAGCAAAAAGAGCGATTATGTGTATCGAATTTCTTTTTCCAATTGGCAAAACGGCAGCAGTGCCGCTAAATATTTAGCAAATAATGTCGGCAAGACAGCAGTTGTACTTGCACCTGATTATCCTGCCGGAAAGGAAGTTTTAAGAGCATTTAAAGATGCTTTTGAAGCGGCAGGCGGAAAGGTAGTTAAGGAACTTTATCCAAAATTAAACACAAATGATTTTGCACCGTATCTTCAACAGGCGTCTGCCGAGAACCCTGATCTGATCTATGCATTCTTTACAGGCAGTGACGGGATCCGCTTTGTTACACAATACAAAGAGTTTGGCTTGAAAGGACAAATTCCTTTAGCGGGTACTTTAGAGTTTGGTGATGAGTTAATTACTCAGCCTGCCGGTGAAGCTGCAGAAGGAATTATAACGGGGATTAATTACTCTCCATATCTGGATAATGAACTAAATAAACAGTTTGTGCAAGCATATGAAGAAAAATACGGCAAACTTCCGAATATTTTTTCTGTTCAAGGATACGACTCTGCGGCAATTATTGATAAAGCCGTTACTGAAGCAGGAAGTGCTAATTCAGAGGATTTAATAAAAGTGCTCAAAGGCATTTCTTTTGACAGTCCGCGCGGCCCGATTACGATTGATCCTGCAACAAATAACCCAATTCAAAATTTCTATATTGCTAAAAACAAGTTAAAAGATGGCGGAATTGTACCTGAAGTAATTGAAACTGTTGAAAACGTAACAATGCCGGAAACTTCGCCATTTGAATAATTGAATTGGGGTTAGATAAGGGTAGGGGATCTCTGAGTCCCCGCCCCTCCATTGTTTCTTATATAGAGACATATTTCGTAAGAGGTTAATGGAAAGCCAATATTGATTCCTATTAAATTTCAAGTATATGAACAAGAAGGTGAGGGATAGCTATTGTCAATCTTTTTGGCACAGCTGTTGACGGGACTAGCCTATGGAATGTTGTATTTCATGATAGCGGCAGGATTAACCATTATTCTTGGAGTTATGAATGTTGTTAATCTTGCCCATGGGACACTATTTATGCTGGGAGCTTATATCGTGTTTACTTTTATTAGTGATGAACTTAATTTTTGGATAGCTTTGCTGATATCCGTTCTTTTAACGGCAGTGCTGGGGATTATATTGGAAAAACTGCTGATTAAACATGTATATGGAAAAGAGCTTGAACAAGTATTATTAACTTTCGGCTTAAGCTTTATTATCGCGGATGTCGTTAAATGGATATGGGGAACAGAAATGCAAACACTTCCGGTACCAGCTTTACTTGATGCATCCTTGTCAATCGGGGAAATGGTTTTCCCGCTTTATCGCTTATTTGTTGTCTTTATTGGTTGCTTATTAGCTTTACTATTATGGTACTTGGAGAGCAAAACACGCATTGGTGCTATCATTCGTGCAGGTGTAGATGATCGTGCAATGGTTGGTGCTCTTGGTATAAATGTAGGATTAGTATTTACTGGAGTATTTGCATTTGGAGCGGCATTAGCAGGATTGAGCGGCGCTTTGGGTGGACCGCTGATCGGAATGTATACGGGAATGGATAATGAAATTCTTGTAACTTCCCTGATTGTAGTTGTAATCGGCGGTTTAGGCTCATGGAAGGGTTCCTTCATCAGTGCCATTTTAGTCGGTGTAATTGAAACATTTGGAAAGGTATGGTTCCCATCTTTATCGATGCTGATTGTGTTTCTGATCATGATGGTTGTTTTAATCATTCGTCCGCAAGGTTTGTTTGGAAGAGAGGTGGCATAGTGTGAAAAAGATTTTTATCTATACCGTTCTGCTTATTCTCTTAGTTTTAGCTATGCCGCTTGTATTATCTGATTTTGGAATTAATTTGGCTACTGAAATTTATATAATGTCCATTTTTGCAATGAGTTTGGGACTGATTATGGGCTATGCAGGAATGGTATCGCTCGGACACGCTGGTTTTTTTGGAATAGGTGCTTATACTGTTGCGGTCATAGGTCAATATGTGTCGAATTCGTATCTGTTGCTTCTGATATCCGTTGTTATTTCTGGATTGACGGCTTTAATTACCGGCGTAGTATTTATACGTACGTCTAAATTTTACTTTTTGATGATTACACTTGCATTCGGACAATTATTGTATGTATTATTTTGGCAGCTGAAACCTTGGACAGGTGGAGCAGACGGTATGTCAGTCTCCGCAATCTTGAATCTTGGTTTTGGAGAGATTTTATCTCCAAATGCGTTCTATTATGTGATGGGCGTTGCATTTATCATTGCTTACATTCTTTTACGTCTGTTTGTAGAATCTCCGGCAGGAAAAATTACGAAGGGTATTATGGAAAATGAAGCGCGGATGAGTGCACTCGGCTATAATGTCCGAGTTTATAAATTGCTAGCCTACACTTTATCTGGAGCTTTAGCAGGATTTGCCGGATCTCTCTATTCGTACTTTAATGTGTTTGTTTCACCTGATTTGTCAAGCTGGACGTTTTCCGGTCAGGTGATGGTGATGGTTATTATCGGCGGGGTCGGTACTTTATTTGGGCCGGCTATCGGGGCAAGCGTTTTTATCTGTTTACAAAACTTTATCAGTACTTATACGGAGCGCTGGCCGATGATAATGGGTGCTATTTTGGTTATCCTTGTCCTTATTGGAAAAGGCGGAATTATTCATTGGCTGCGATATTTTAAAGATATAATTTTTTTACGTAAACAAACAGATGAAGGTGCCCCTCAAAATCAAGTGAAAAAAGAGGAGGTAGTCAATTGAGCTTACTAAAAGTTGAAAATATCAGCAAATCATTTAAAACTCTCCAAGTATTGTACAATGTTTCATTAGAAGTTAAGCCTGGTGAACGTCATGTTATTATTGGTCCTAATGGTGCAGGAAAAACCACGCTCTTTAATTGTATAACGAATCTCCTGCCCATTGATTCCGGGTCTATTTATTTAGACGGAAAAGAAATCAGTAAACTTTCCCCCCATCATCTCGTACATTTAGGAATGTCGCGGACATTTCAAAAAAATAACCTATTTGGCGATTTAACAGTGGAGGAAAATCTTCATCTAGCGTTAGTAGCAAAGAAATCGTATCGATATAACATTTTTTCACCGCTGGCGAGTCGTTCAGATATAAAAAAGGAAACAAATAGAATTTTAGATCAATGGGAAATTTCTTCACGTCGCCATATTAAGGTAAAAAATCTTTCCTATGGAGAACAGAGATTGTTGGAAGTACTGTTGGCAATGGCCAGCAACCCAAAGATTCTTTTATTAGATGAACCGACGTCCGGAATGTCCCCAGCGGAAACAGCTCAAACTTCAGAAATGATTCAAAAACTTCCGCGCTCCATAGCGCTAGTGGTGATTGAGCATGATATGGAAGTAGTATTCGCCATTGCTGATCGGATTACGGTTCTTCACCATGGGGAGGTCATATTAAGCGGGTCTCCAGAGGAAGTCAGAAACAATGAAATGGTAAAGGAAATTTACTTCGGAGGAGGTGCGAAACAACATGCTTGAGCTTCAAGATGTTCATTCCTATTATGGAACAAGCTATATTCTTCAGGGGGTTACATTTTCAGTTTCGGAGGGGAAATGTGTAGCGCTTTTGGGACGGAACGGAGCGGGAAAAACAACAACGATTCATACCATTGCCGGTCTGCATAAATCCAAACGGGGTAGCATACGTTTTAAAGATAAACAGCTGCAATCCCTATCTCCTCATCAAATTTCCCATCTTGGAATCGGCTTAGTACCGCAGGGAAGAAGGATTTTTTCGTCACTTACCGTAAAAGAGAATTTAACGATGTCTGCGCGAAAAAGAAAAGCAAATGACGGACGAATAAATTGGGGGCTGGAGAAAATTTATGAGCTATTTCCTGTATTAAAAGAACGGGAAAAAAACTTAGGCACACAGTTATCAGGCGGACAGCAGCAAATGTTAGCGATTGGCCGGGCGCTCATGACGAATCCTGAGTTTTTGCTGATGGATGAACCATCCGAAGGCCTCGCTCCGGTTATTATTGATCAAGTTGGTGATATCATCATTAAATTAAAAGAAACGGGTTTGTCCATATTAATGGTTGAGCAAAACATCGCACTTGCCTGTAAGGTAGCAGATGAGATATTGATTATGAACAAGGGAAAGATTGTATGGAACGGTACGCCAGATGGGTTGATGAAAAATGAAGAAATACAACACAAGTATTTAGGTGTTTAATAAAATGCATGCATTTTCACTGATAAACTTGTCGGCTGTCAAGGCCGATTATTTTTTTGAGTGAATCGAGATTTTGCGGGATTTTTAGTTCGTTGTCCCGAGAAGTAAACTGATGAATGACGAATTACTTTTTAAATTTAACAAGTTAGTGCTCTCAGGCTCTCTAGGGTATTCCTCTTTTCATCAACTACAAAGACTCGACAATGCTTCATGAATGGACATCCCAAATGAAGGTTGTAGTAAGGCACGTTGTTTCTGATGACTTCGGGTACGGCTGTTTACATCCGCTGAGTTGCTTTGACGATGCTCAATGTCTTGGTTTTCGATACAGATGTCACCTCTTCACCTGGGATGTTTAGGATGTTCCGTGGCGGCGACAACGAATGCCATCTTACTTTACTCACGCTACTAACATCAGGGAGCCCTCTTTAGGTTGGGCTCCCAAAAAACTCGATTAGGCGAGTAGTTACCCTTTAATTTTTTATGAGTAAGGGAGAAATGCTTAATCGCAATACCCGAGCAAAGACGAAATTTCTTGCCCTGCTTGGCAAACCTGTTCAACAAAGCGAGGAATGTCATTTGAGCGAATACGTTGTTTTGGTCCGACAACGCTCACAGCTGCGACGACTTCGCCGGAGTAATCACGAATGGGAGCTGCGATGCTTATGACTCCTTCGTGTAATTCGTCAATGCAAATTGCATACCCTTTTTGTCGGACTTCCCTTAAATTGTTTCGAAACTGCATTGGGTCAGTGATTGAATTTGGTCCACAATGCGGCAGTCCCTGGCTGATAACATTTTCTATTACTTCTTCTGATTGAAAAGCAAGAATGACTTTTCCCGAACTTGTACAAGAACAAGGATTGTTTTTTCCAACATGGGAAAGTAGACGGACAGGATGTTTGCATTGTACTTTATGCAGGTAGACAGTGTTCGTTCCTTCTAAGACAGCAATATGTGCGGCTTCTCCTAGTTGGTTGACGAGAGATTCTAAAATCGGAAGAGCCTCTTGGTAGATTTCTGTATGAATGCTAATAATCCCGCTTAAGTTTAAAAGCGAAAGTCCAAGCTGATATTTACGCGTTTTTTGATTTTTTTCAATAAATCCTTCTTTTTCCAACGTTTTAATTAAACGATGAACGGTGCTTTTATTCAAACCTATCCGATTTGAAATTTCTGTAATACCTAATTCAGGTTCGCTTATGGAGAACAGCCGGAGGATACGTAATCCATTTTTTACAGAAGTAATTAAATAATTATCTTTTCCCATTGTTATTCCCCCAAAAGGCTCATTGTTATCTATAGTTTCTTAGAAATCGCTTCCCCAGTTTTCATTACAAGTTTGATTAATTTAGGAATAGAGTCCTTATTTATCCGTTGTATTGGGCCAGCAATCGAAACGGAATATAGAACACGGTTATTTCTGCTCCAGATCGGTGCGCTAATGGAGGCGACTCCTTCGTGTAACTCCTCGATGCTTAACGCGTATCCTTGCTGTTGAATTTGTTTTAATTTGTTTTGAAATAAATCCGGAGAAGTAATCGTCTTGGAGGTATAAGGAGACAATCCGTTTTGGATTACCTTGTCAATGACTTCTTTTGGCTGAAAGGCAAGAATTGCTTGACCGGAACTAGTGCAAAAAGCTGGGTTTCGTTTTCCGATATAAGAAAGCAGTCTGACAGGGTGATTACATTCGATTTTATGGAGATAAATCACATCTGCGTCTTGTAATTTAGCAATGTGGGCACTTTCTCCCGATTCTTCGACAAGCTTCTGCAAAAAGGGAGAAGCAATGTTACAAATTGCAAATCGGGACTGGATAATTTTGTTTGTAGCTAGTATGGAAGTTCCTAATGAATATAAGTTTGTTCTCGGGTCTTTTTTAATGAATCCTTCGCTTTTTAATGTTTGCAGTAGTCGGTGGGCTGTGCTTTTACCTATTTCAAGTCTTTTGGATATTTCTGGTAAACTCAACTCTGTTTCATCCATGGAAAAAAGGTTTAAAATTCGTAACGCATTTTCTAATGAAGAAAATGGTGACCTTACTTTACTCTTCATTATGTCATTTCTCCTTTCATGCAAAAATTAAGAATGTAAACGCTTTTAATTTATTGATTATGTTTATCCATAAAGCTGTAGGTGGGTTGAATGGAAATAAATATTTCAATTGTGTGTACATGTTGAAGGAATTTTGCGGGAATGAGGGATTGGTTATTACGAAATTTCTTACTTAATTTTTTATTTGTTTCGTATAGAAGAATGGCAGACTTTTATTTGGCACAATCATAATATAACATAATATTCGTAAAGTTTGTAATATTCTTATTATTGAAAAAATGAAAAAGTTAGAAAGGGGAGAGAGGATGGCAGCTAGGACGAGTTACCAAATACATGAAACAGAAGTTGAGTTGAGTGAGTATCAGCTTCAAAAATTAAATGAACTATTGGTGTTCGTATCGCAATTTAATGAGTTTTATAAAGAGAAATTGAAAGATACTCGTTTACCCATAAAAACAATGGAGGAATTTTTACAGTTACCTTTTACGACAAAGGAAGAGTTAGCCGATGACCAACAAAAATATCCACCATTCGGAAGAAATCACTCTTATCCAGAAACAAGTTATATTCGCTACCATCAGACATCCGGAACATCTGGGAGGCCGTTGAAGGTGTTAGATACAGCAAGCAGTTGGAAGTGGTGGGAAGATTGCTGGTTCGAGGTGTTAAAGTCAAGTGGTGTAACGAAGAGTGATCGCTTATTTCTAGCTTTTTCATTTGGTCCTTTCATTGGATTTTGGGCTGCTTATGAAGGGGCGAAAAAGGTAGGAGCGCTTGTAATTCCAGGGGGAGGTCAGTCATCGAAAGAGAGATTGTACAGCATTATTGAAAATAAAGCAACGGTTCTTCTTTGTACACCAAGCTATGCTTTACATTTAGCTGAGATTGCTGAGGATATGGGAATCGATTTACCAAGAACGTCGATTCGAATCATTATTACTGCCGGTGAGCCTGGGGGTTCTGTACCATCAACAAGACAAAAAATTGAAAAAATGTGGGGAGCAGCAGTTTATGATCATGTTGGGATGACAGAAATGGGAGCCTACGGATATTCCTGTTCGGAGCAAAAAGGTATCCATGTCAATGAATCTCAATTTCTAGTAGAAATTATTGATCCTGAGACATTAAAGCCTGTTAAACAAGGTGAAAGAGGAGAGTTAGTACTAACAAATTTCGGCCGTTATGGGTATCCGTTGATTCGTTATCGAACGAGAGATATGGTCATTAACTCGAGTGAACCATGTGCTTGTGGTAATCCTTATAAATTTCTGCCGGGAGGGATTATTGGTCGTGTAGATGACATGGTAGTTATACGAGGGGTCAATATTTTTCCTTCATCCATTGAAGCCATTATAAGAGAGTTTGAAGAAATTAAGGAGTTTCGAATTGTTTATTATACGCGGGAAGAAATGGATCAAGTCAAAGTTCAAATTGAAACCTCAGCAGATATTGCACATATATTGGCTGAGCGTTTAAGAGAACGAATTGGTCTTAGAATTGATGTTGAACAGGTAGAATTAGGGTCGTTACCTCGTTTTACTATGAAGTCAAAGCGTGTCATAGATGAACGAATCTCTAAAGATTAGGATACATGGATTTGTAACAGGATATTTATAACAGGCTGTAGGTGAATGCAGGAAAATTTTTTAGTATCAAATCGAAAGCGGTTTCAATTTGTTGTTTATCAATATTGAAAATAAATGAATTTTAATTTTATAGGAGGGGATATCATTGAACAAAATGCAACAACGTCATCAACCAGTATTAGTTATTGGTGCTGGCCCAATCGGGTTAACGGCTGCTTTGGCACTTCGAAGTTTTGGGGTTCCAGCGACGATTTTAGAAGCGGAACTGGAAGGACGACTTCGGCCGGGAAGCCGGGCGATTTATCTTCACAATGCCACGTTGAAGCACTTGGAAGACATTTATCCTGGTCTTGGTTTTACTTTGGCGCGCCATGGCGTCGTATGGCCTGTCAAACGCACATTGTTCCGTGGAAAAGAAGTATATGTCAAAAGGTATCCTGCACCTAATCCGAATGAACTACCACCATTTACAAGTTTACCGCAAGTCGAAGCAGAGAGGTTTTTATATGAGGCATGCCTAAAGGCTGGAGTCGAGTTTGTTTGGAACACACCGGTCAAGGATGTGAAGGTCGACGACAATCAAGTAACGGTATTCACTGAATCTGGCGATGTGTGGACATCCAATTATCTCATTGCGGCCGATGGTGCACGCTCCACCGTTCGCCAAGCGGTAGGAATTGAAATGGAAGGTCCACGTACCAAAGATTATTTCATTGTGGTGGATGTAAAAGAAGATGAAGAAAATCCGCTGCCGCTTGAACGAGTGTTCCATTATCAGCATCCGGCTGTAGATGGCCGAAATGTATTGTATGTGCCATTTGCAGGAGGATGGAGAATTGACTTGCAATTACTGGATGGTGACGACCCAGAGGAGTTCGGTAGCGTTGAGGGAGTAAAAAAATGGTTGCCAAAAGTGATGGATGCGAAATACGCGGATCGTATTACATGGGTGTCGACATACCGGTTTTATCAAGTGGTGGCGAAATCATTTACGGATGCTCATTGCCGCGTTCTTCTTGCCGGTGAAGCTGCGCATCTTTTTGCGCCGTTTGGGGCTCGCGGAATGAATTCAGGGGTTCCGGATGCGAT
>NZ_QLMH01000027.1 GCF_003259935.1 Paranoxybacillus vitaminiphilus
TCACACCCGTTCCCATCCCGAACACGGAAGTTAAGCTCTCCAGCGCCGATGGTAGTTGGGGCTAACGCCCCTGCGAGAGTAGGACGTTGCCAGGCCTTAAGATAAACCATTCCGCAGTAGCTCAGTGGTAGAGCACGATCGAGTAAGCTTCTTTGAATGAACTACAGCGCACCACTCGAGTTGCTTCTTGAATAAGCATTCTGAGAGTGGGGCGATTATGCAACTGAATTTTGGATAGTATATTTGTGATTATTCCGCAGTAGCTCAGTGGTAGAGCAATCGGCTGTTAACCGATTGGTCGCAGGTTCGAATCCTGCCTGCGGAGCCATTTTGGAGAGCTGTCCGAGTGGTCGAAGGAGCACGATTGGAAATCGTGTAGGCGTTAACAGCGCCTCAAGGGTTCGAATCCCTTGCTCTCCGCCACTAATTGTATGACGGCCCGTTGGTCAAGTGGTTAAGACACCGCCCTTTCACGGCGGTAACACGGGTTCGAATCCCGTACGGGTCATCTTTTTTGGAGGATTAGCTCAGCTGGGAGAGCACTTGCCTTACAAGCAAGGGGTCGGCGGTTCGATCCCGTCATCCTCCACCATAAAAAGCGATGCGTCAGCATACCGCTCGAGGCACTTCTTGAGTAAACTTTCTGAGAGCGGGATGGCTATAAAAAACATAATGGTGTAGTAAATTGGATTTTTATATTACCGCGGGGTGGAGCAGTCTGGTAGCTCGTCGGGCTCATAACCCGAAGGTCGCAGGTTCAAATCCTGCCCCCGCAACCAAATACATAATATTGTTGGTCCCGTAGTGTAGTGGTTAACATGCCTGCCTGTCACGCAGGAGATCGCGGGTTCGAGTCCCGTCGGGACCGCCATTTGTTATAGCTGGCTCGGTAGCGAAGTCGTAGAGCACGATCGAGTAGGCTTTGCAGGAATTGCATCAGTGTACCGCTCGAGTTACTTCTTGAGTAAGCTTTCCGAGAGCGGGACGAAGGAAATTATAAAGAAAAAACATTATTAGAGTGAATCAAATTTGGATACGGCTCGGTAGCTCAGTCGGTAGAGCAAAGGACTGAAAATCCTTGTGTCGGCGGTTCGATTCCGTCCCGAGCCACCATTTATTCAGGCTTAGTTCAATTGGTAGAGCACGATCGAGCAAGCTTCTTTGAAATAGCTACAACGCACCACAATACGCTGGCTTAGTTTAATTGTAAAGCACGATCGAATAACCTTCAAAGTAACGGCATCAGCGTACCGCTCGAGCGACTACTTGAGTAAACTTTCTGAGAGCGGGACGACAAAATTTAAATTACAAACTAATTAGTTAAGTAGTGGATCTCGCATACGCCGGCTTAGCTCAATTGGTAGAGCAACTGACTTGTAATCAGTAGGTTGCGGGTTCAAGTCCTGCAGCCGGCACCATGAAACCTTTTAATATGGAGGGGTAGCGAAGTGGCCAAACGCGGCGGACTGTAAATCCGCTCCCTTTGGGTTCGGCGGTTCGAATCCGTCCCCCTCCACCATTTTGTAATATTAAGCATAAAGAAAGGGATAGGGGCATAGTTTAATGGTAGAACAGAGGTCTCCAAAACCTCCGGTGTGGGTTCGATTCCTACTGCCCCTGCCAAAGATGACGGCGGCTATGGCGAAGTGGTTAACGCACCAGATTGTGGCTCTGGCATGCGTGGGTTCGATTCCCACTAGTCGCCCCATATCCAAGATAAAATTTCTTATGCGTTGGGGTATAGCCAAGCGGTAAGGCAACGGACTTTGACTCCGTGATGCGTTGGTTCGAATCCAGCTACCCCAGCCAATATGTGCGGAAGTAGTTCAGTGGTAGAACACCACCTTGCCAAGGTGGGGGTCGCGGGTTCGAGTCCCGTCTTCCGCTTATGATATGGCGGCATAGCCAAGTGGTAAGGCAGAGGTCTGCAAAACCTTTACCCCCGGTTCGAATCCGGGTGCCGCCTCCATTTATTTTTTTGTTTTGCCGGGGTGGCGGAATTGGCAGACGCACAGGACTTAAAATCCTGCGGTAGGTAACTACCGTGCCGGTTCGAGTCCGGCCCTCGGCACTTTAGGGGAAAAATGGTTGACATTCTAAGGCGAATTGATTATAATTTCTTATGTGCTTCAAAACTTTTGGAATATGCCGATGTGGCGGAACTGGCAGACGCGCACGACTCAAAATCGTGTGGGGTAGCCCCCCGTGTGGGTTCGACTCCCACCATCGGCACCACATATTGATTTATCAAGGTTTCTCGTATAAAACGAGAAATTTTTTATGCCTACATTTTTATAGAATCATGCGCTTAATTTTTACCTATTACTATGTAATAATAAGACGAACCAATTGAATTTGAAAACAGTGAATTTAAAGCACCGACAAATTTTTTTGTTGGTGCTTTTTTATTTTGCTTAAAATTTCTCCTCAAAAATTTATATAACCTATGAGGAGGAATGTAACATGAAAGCGGAACGTCTTAAACATTTGAAAAAGTACATTTTGCTATCTATAAAATTTCCAACAAATTTTGTTTTAATTTATAGAATTTTCAAACAAATGATGCCGTTGTTCAAACGTTTGATGAATTATATCATGGATTCAAATGAAAGTTTTCCAAATCACCACGGTTTGTAAGGGTTTTTAAAAAATTTTAATTTAGGAAGATGATTTAAGATGATGAATGGTAAGGAGTATTTAAAGAGTTTAAGAGATAACCATGTTGTTTGTTTGAATGGGGAAAATCTTGATAGCTGGAAAGTCGAATCTCGTCTCACTGGAGAGTAGAATAAATGAGTGAGTCTTAGCATGAAAAAAGGTTGTGATACATGTGAAAAAACAACTCGTTATTCGCGTTGAGCCCTATGGAAAGGAGGTGACAGGGAGCAAAGAAGAGACCGTTTTGGAGATTTTGAGAAAACAATTTTACGGCAGGGATGGTCAACCTTCATTTCGAGGATGCTGGAGAGGAGGTTGTGCTTTTTGTAAAGTGGAATTGCTCGAGGGAGAGGTAAATCACAATGAAATCTACTCTCGTACCGCCCTCGCGGATGAAGAACGGGAAAAGAATTTTATTCTCACTTGTCAGTCACAACCGCTCTCCGACCTTATCATCCGTTTTTTGGAGAAAGAAGATCCTATATCACGTTTAATAAGACTGAAAAGTGAAACGATTAAGTAAAAGTAAGGAGGTTTCGTGATGGGAGAAGGTATTATGCGTTTAGGTTTTGTTGTCGTACAGGTGACAGATCTAGAGGCTGCGCGGAAGCATTATGTTGAAGTCATGGGCTTGCAAATGACAGACCGCACCGAGAACGAAATTTATCTAAAAGGATGGGACGAGTACGACCATCATTCCATCGTCTTGCGCCAATCGAATAAAGCAGGGCTCGAAAAGATGGCCTTTAAAGTGCACACGTACGAAGATATGGAACAGTTGGAAAAGCAGCTGCAACGATATGGTGCATCGGTCAAACGCGTTTCGAAAGGTGAAAACTATAAAGTTGGTGAAGGTTTACGCTTCCGTCTGCCTTCGGGACACACGATGGAACTTTTTGTCGACATGGAATATGAGGGCAAGGCGTTGCCCCAAGTCAATCCGGCACCGTGGCCAGAGGGGCTGATCGGCGTAGGTGCTCCGCGGATCGACCACCTTTTGATTACGGCAGAAAGACCGCACGAAACAGTCGACTTCTTAATGAAAGCTCTTAATTTTTATATGAGCGAAAAGGTCGTAGAGAACGAAAGGTCAGAAACACCGATCGCTGCTTGGCTGTTTAGAAGCTATACCCCGCACGATATTGCCATCATTCCGGGGAAAGATGAAAGACTTCACCACTTTGCTTTTTGGCTTGATGAATTTAACGAATTGCGCAAAGCAGGCGACGTGTTCTCCAAACACGATGTACCGATTGACGTAGGAATTGAGCGTCACGGTATCACACGGGGGCAGACGATCTATTACTTCGATCCGGCGGGGAACCGGAACGAAGTCTTTACCGGAGGTTATATCGCTTATCCTGACATGCCTGTCGTAAAATGGACAGTGGATCAACTTGCCCGTGGTATTTTCTACTTCAACCACCGCCAAGAGTGGATCGAAGGGTTCACAGGTGTAACGACTTGAGAAATGCCTTTCAGACGATATTTTCACACGATAGTTATGTAAAGGCGATAGTTCCCTTCACAATTTCACATCATTACCCCGGGTACCGACCACTTGATTTGAAGGAACCGGGGTAGTCCAATTGGGATTGAAAAGATTGAAAACGATATCAATTGTGAGCGTCTTCAATAAAAAATAGGCAAAGAAAGGTGGAATATGAATGGCAATCAAACAAAAAAAAGGAGTTCAACCGTTTACGGGGGAAGAATATTTAGAGAGTTTGCGTGACGGACGCGAGGTTTATGTATATGGGGAAAGGGTCAAGGATGTCACGGCGCATCCGGCTTATCGAAATGCAGCTCGAATGTTTGCACGATGGTATGACCGTATCCATCAATTGCATGCTGAAGATGAAAAAAAAGGCGGACCGGAAAAGTGGAAGTGGACAATGCCGACCGACACCGGGAGTGGCGGCTGGACGCACCCGTATTTTATCGGTGCTAAGAGTGCCGAAGATTTGATCAAGGCGCGCG
Organism: Paranoxybacillus vitaminiphilus; assembly: GCF_003259935.1. Classification (GTDB taxonomy): domain Bacteria; phylum Bacillota; class Bacilli; order Bacillales; family Anoxybacillaceae; genus Paranoxybacillus; species Paranoxybacillus vitaminiphilus. The sequence continues at coordinate 4,639 of NZ_QLMH01000027.1, forward strand.
ACACGATTGCTGAACTTCAGCGAGTTGTCTACGGCTGGCTCGGGCGGTCTCCGGATTATAAGGCGGCTTTTGTCGGAACTTTAGGAGCGAACAGTGATTTCTATGCGCCTTATCAGGAGAATGCTAAGCGGTGGTATAAGGAAACTCAAGAACGGTTGTTGTTTTGGAACCATGCCATCGTCAATCCTCCTGTGGACCGGAACAAATCGATCGAAGAAGTGGGAGACGTCTTTATGCACGTCGAAAAAGAAACCGACGCCGGCATCGTTGTCTCTGGCGCCAAAGTGGTCGCGACGGGTAGCGCGCTGACGCATATGAATTTCATTGGCCATTATGGTCCGGTTCCTATTAAGGATAAAAAATTTGCTTTGATTTTCACCGTTCCGATGAATGCCCCGGGCGTCAAATTGATCAGCCGGGCATCATATGAATTTGTCGCGGCGGCGACGGGAAGTCCATTTGACTATCCATTATCGAGCCGATTGGACGAAAACGACGCCATCCTAGTCTTTGACAACGTCCTCGTGCCATGGGAGAACGTCTTTGTCTACGGTGATATCGAAAAAGTCAATACCTTCTTCCCGCTTTCCGGGTTTGGCAATCGCTTTACCTTGCATGGTCTGACGCGGCTGGCGGTTAAACTCGACTTTATCGCTGGTCTGGTGCTTAAGGCAACGGAAGCGACAGGTGTCAAAGATTTCCGTGGTGTGCAGGCTCGCGTGGGCGAGATCTTGGCTTGGCGCCATCTGTTCTGGTCGCTGTCTGAAGCCCAAGTGCGCAATCCTGAACCTTGGGTAGGCGATTATGTGCTGCCTAATCTCGCAGCTGGTATGGCTTATCGCGTGTTTGCGAGCGAAGCTTATCCGAAAATCAAGGATCTGATCGAAAAAGATTTGGCCAGCTCGCTCATTTATCTGCCTTCACATGCTGCGGATTTCCTCGCTCCGGAGATTCGTCCCTATCTCGAAAAATATGTTCGCGGGTCGAATGGATACGATGCAGAAAGCCGTGTGAAATTGTTAAAACTTCTCTGGGACGCCATCGGATCTGAATTCGGCGGCCGGCACGAACTGTATGAGCGTAACTATGCCGGCAACCACGAGAACATTCGACTCGAGGTGCTTTTGACGGCACTCAACACCGGCGATGCGAATCGATTCAAGGAGTTCGCTGAACAGTGCATGGCCGAGTATGATTTGAACGGCTGGACGGTGCCGGACCTTGTCAACCCGGACGATGTAAACATCATTTGCAAGCGATAAGCGGCAATCAGGAAATCGACTCATTAATATAATAAAATGCAGAAGTCCCACCGAGAAAGCTCAGACCAAGCAAGGCTTGGTTTTGCGTGTGTGCATCGAAGAAGTTATTCAATGTGTTGGCTGCCAAAAGATGGGGAGGAGTGCATCACACCGATGTCCCTTGGACTTTCTTAATCTTATAGAAAAAGGAGGCTATAAACATGGATGATCGCTTGTTTCGTAACGCGATGGGGAAATTTGCTACGGGGGTTACAGTAATCACAACCGAACTTAACGGAGCTGTCCATGGAATGACGGCAAACGCTTTTATGTCCGTTTCTTTAAATCCGAAGCTTGTGTTAGTTTCCATTGGAGAAAAAGCGAAAATGTTGGAAAAAATTCAACAATCGAAAAAATATGCAGTTAACATTTTGTCACAGGATCAAAAAGTGCTTTCCATGAATTTTGCCGGGCAGCTGGAAAAACAAGTAGACGTGCAATTTGAAGAGCTCGGGGGATTGCCAGTCATTAAAGATGCTCTTGCACAAATTTCGTGCCGAGTTGTTAATGAAGTTCAAGCAGGCGATCATACCCTTTTCATTAGGGAAGTGATGGATATAAACATCACAGAGAAAGATCCGCTTCTGTTTTTCAGCGGAAAATACCATCAGCTTGCCCAAAACGAAAAAGTGAAGACATCCAGTTGAGGAGGCATTCCATTGAAAACAATCATCATTGATCATAAAAATGATCTACATCTTGTTGCCTCTTGCCCTACCGTAGCTGCACTAGGGTTTTTTGACGGCGTTCATCTCGGACATCAAAAAGTCATTCAGACCGCAAAAAAATTGGCGGAAAAAATAGGGTTAAAAACAGCGGTTATTAGTTTTTTCCCACATCCAAAAGAAATTATCGGCAAAACGGGAGAACGTGTCCATTATTTGCTCCCGCCTGCCGAAAAAGCGAAAAAATTTTCCCGTTTAGGGGTTGACTACTTCTATTTAATACGATTTACACCGGAATTTGCAAGAGTTGAATCAAAAGATTTTGTCCAGAAATATTTGATTCCGTTGCAAATCAAGCATGTAGTAGCTGGATATGACTTTACGTACGGACGAAAAGGAAAAGGAAATTTAGACACAATGGAAGAGGAGAGTGGATACTCTATTACTGTCACCAAAGTAGAAAATGTAGAAAGAAACGATGAAAAAATTAGTTCTACACTCATTAGAAACAAGATTCAATTGGGATTTATGGAAGCGCTTCCTAATTATTTGGGGGAATTTTACGAAACAAAAGGCAAAATGGTATGTACAGAAGGAAAAGCCGAATTGATTTGGGATCGATATTATATGCTCCCGCCGGAAGGCTGTTACGATGTGGCAATTTATAAAGGACATGGATGGGTCGAAGGACGTGTACTCATAACAGATCAGCAAAAAACCTATTGGCTTGGTCCATCTATTCCTTCTGCGTGGAGTGTTTTCCGTGTCAAGGCAAAATGGATTTCTAGAAATATCCGTTTCATCTCAGAAATAGTAGAAGCTCCAGGGAAGAAACTTGTATCCATACGAGGATAGTAGTATCGGATGTTCCCGGTTGATATGAAAGGAGGTGAAGTGGTGGATTTTTTACAGCAAAAAAGCATCAGCAGTGATTTGGCACAAAAAATGATTGACAAAGCAGTAAAAAAGGCTGTGGAACTTGGAATTAAAGTAAATATCGCCATTGTCGACCAAGGCGGGAACTTGAAAGCATTTTGCCGGATGGACGGGGCTCCCCTTTTAAGCATACAAATTGCTCAAAATAAAGCTTATACGGCGGCAGCTTTCGGGATTCCGACCCATCAATGGTATGACATGATTAAGGATGAGCCGAGTTTGCGCCTTGGGATCGTCCATACAGAAAAGCTTGTCATTTTCGGAGGCGGTTACCCGATTTATGATGGAAGCGATTTAGCCGGCGGAATTGGGGTCAGCGGCGGTTCAGAAGAAGAAGATCGGATGTGTTGTGAAGCTGCGTTATCCTTATTGGAAACAGTTTAATGGGACATTGCGTTCGTTTTTATAAAGAAGCAATTATGGAAAGAGAGGATTCAAATGAGCGGAATTTTAAGATTAGGCCGATTGGAACTTCGTGTGTTAGATTTAGAAGAATCTGTTAAATACTATACAGATGTCATTGGACTTGAAGTGACAGGACGCGAGGAAAATCGAGTCTATTTAAAAGCTTGGGACGAATACGATCATCACAGTATTGTTTTGCAAAAAGCCGATACGGCTGGAATGGATCATATGGCATTTAAGGTAAAAGATATTTACGAGTTAGAAAAATTAGAAAGCAAAATTGAACAATTTGGATGTCAGCTTTCCCGAGTTTCCAAAGGTACCAGGCTGGCAGAGGGAGAAGCGATTCGTTTCCAAATTCCTACAGGCCATTATATGGAATTATATACAGACATTGAACAAGTAGGAACGAAAACGGGGAGTCTCAACCCGCACCCATGGCCGGATGGACTAAGAGGGATTGCTCCTCACCGATTGGATCATGCTCTTTTAACAGGGGATGACTTAGAAACTGCTACCCGATTCTTTACAGAAGTGCTAGGTTTTAAACAAACGGAAAGAATTGTGACTGTAGATGGGGAAGTGTTAGTAGGAAGCTTTTTGTCAGCGACCAATAAAGCTCATGATCTTGCTTTTGTGAAAGGACCGGATGGGAAATTCCATCATGCAGGATTCTATGTGGATAACTGGTATGATGTATTAAAAGCAGCGGATATTTTAACAAAAAATAATGTTCAAACAGAAATTACACCAACTCGTCATGGAATAACACGAGGTCTAACCATTTACTTTTTTGATCCGTCCGGTAACAGAAACGAAGCATATACAAGCGGTTATATGAGCTATGCAGACTTCCCGACTATTACGTGGACGGAAGATAAAATTGCAACAGGTATCTTCTATCATAGAAGAGAACTGGTTGAATCATTCAATAAGGCATTAACGTAAAAACAAAACTGTTTAAAATGGGAAATTTCTTTTAAAGAGACTTCTGCCATCTTGTCATCTTGTCATCTCTTTTTGAATCAATGAACTCAAGAAAGAATAAAAATAATCGTTGTTGTTCGATGTGGCAGTTCGTTTCGAAGTGATGACGTGGGCAGGATAGGATTGTCTGTTTTCAAAAAATTCGACAGTAGTGTTAGAGGGGAGGAAATTGTTTGCAAGAGGTGGCGAGTCATCGTATCAAAACCGGGACCTATGAAACGTGTTTCTACCGTGCCGGTGTCGGAGGCAGTGAATCAATTCTCTTTATCCATGGCTCCGGTCCAGGAGCAACAGCTTGGTCCAATTGGCAATATGCGTTACCGTTTTTTAGTGAAAAAGGGTTTGATTGCGTAGCACCCGATTTAATCGGTTTCGGAATGACTGAACATCCGTCTTCTCTTCCAAAAGGCATACGGTCTTGGATGAGGATATGGGTGGATCAGTTAAAACATCTTCTCGATGTATTGGAGATTAAGCGTACTCATTTGGTGGGCAATTCCTTAGGCGGGGCTGTTGCTCTTCACTTGTTGGCAGAGGCGCCCGAGCGAATCGATCGCGTTGTGTTGATGGGGCCGGCGGGTGCTCCGTTTCGATTGACTCCGGAGCTTGACCGAATTTGGGGGTTTTATGAGGATCCTTCTGAAGAAACGATGGCGCAAATCATTCGTTGGTTTGCTTATGATGAAAGTTTTATAGAAGACCAACTTGACAACATTAGCAAAATGCGCTTTGAGGCAGCAATGAACCCGGCTGTGCGGCGTTCATATGAAGCGATGTTTCCTCAACCTCGCCAGCAGATTGTGGATGATCTCGTTCTACCGAGTGCCACGTTGCGCCGCATTCAACAACAAGTTTTACTCGTTCACGGGCTGAATGATCCGATCGTCCCTGTCGAAACGAGTTATTATCTCGCACAACACCTTCCACGGGTAAAAATGATGATTTACGGTCAGTGCAGCCATTGGACGCAAGTGGAGTACCGGGATAGTTTTCACTCCTTGCTTTTCAATTTTTTCAACAGCAAGATTTGAGCATATCTGTATATCTTCTTAATTAAACATTATATCGAATGTGTACGTGTGCGGGCACGTCTATACGAAGTGATGAAGTGCTATTTGCGCATGCGGGAATGGATGAAGCGGATCTTCTATAATCCCGAAGATCCGCCTGAACAGCCCCGCATTGCCAAAAGCTCCGTGCACTGTTCAAGCCGCATAGAGAAATAGCCAAGTACAAGATTATTCAGTTATGAAGGAAGAGATGGAATAGCAGATCTTGAAGCGGTTGCGTATGCAGAAGGAGGGGAAATGATGAACATTACAGAAATCGCAACTTTATTATTGGAAGCGGAAGAGAAAAAAAGACCTATTGATCCGCTTACCACTCTTTTTCCTCATCTGACCGCAGATGAGGCTTATCAAATCCAATTGGCGCAGATCAAACATAAGGTTGAGAACGGTCGAATCATCGTTGGCAAAAAAATCGGCTTAACAAGCAAGGCGATGCAGGACATGCTTCAAGTATCCGAGCCAGACTATGGACATCTTCTTGACGATATGATTGTGTTGGATGGGGAAAGTGTTTCTCTTGATGAGTTCATCCAGCCAAAAGTAGAATTTGAAATCGCCTTCATTTTAAAGAAAGATTTAAAGGGACCGAATGTCACGATGATCGATGTGATCGATGCGACCGAGTATGTGGCACCGGCCATTGAAATTATTGACAGTAGAATTAGAGATTGGAAGATCCGCTTTGAAGATACTGTTGCCGATAATGGCTCTTCTGCCAGAGCTGTTATCGGAGGAAAGCCAACGCCGATCGAAAACATCGATCTTTCTCATATCGGCATGGCTGCCTATCGAAATGGCCAGTTGCTTGATACCGCTGCCGGGGCTGCTGTTATGGGGAATCCGCTCCATGCAGTCAGCTGGCTCGCCAACGCTCTTAGCCGTTATGACATTTCCTTAAATAAAGGCGAAATCATTTTATCTGGAGCGTTGACTGCCGCTGTTCCTGTTTCTCGCGGAGATACATTCACCGTGAAATTCGCCCGTATCGGAGAAGCGTCTGTTTCCTTCTCATAACATTGTCTGAATAAAAGTTTAGCTTAATTGATACACGCCCAGTTGAAGAATAATTAAAACGATGTACTCAGAAATAATAGAAACTCGCACTGTCAAAAGTTAAAAGGAGGGGAAACTGCAATGAAGCTAAAAGCAGGGATTATTGGATCCGGTAATATCGGCACGGACTTAATGTACAAGATTGAGAGAAGTAAATACTTAGAAATGAGCGTCATGATCGGGATTGACCCCGATTCGGACGGATTAAAAAGAGCAAAAGATCGGGGAGTTACGGTGATTGATAACGGAATAGAAGGGTTTTTAAAAAATCCTGGCCTAGCGGATATTCTTTTTGATGCAACGACAGCGAAAGCTCATTATAAACATCATGAAGTATTAACAAAATTAAATAAAAAAATTGTTGATTTAACTCCTGCCGCCATTGGTCCTTTTGTTGTGCCGCCGGTCAACTTAAAAGAGGAACTGGATGCTCCCGATGTCAATATGGTCACTTGCGGCGGTCAGGCAACGATTCCTATTGTTCATGCTATTCATCGTGTTGTACCAGTGGAATATGCGGAAATCGTCGCAACCGTTGCGAGCAAGAGCGCCGGCCCGGGTACAAGGGCAAACATTGATGAATTCACCCGGACGACAGCAAGAGCCATTGAGAAAGTAGGAGGAGCCAAAAAAGGGAAGGCGATTATCATTTTAAATCCTGCTGAACCGCCGATTATTATGAGAGACACGATTCATGCTCTTGTAGAAGAAGCAGGAAAAGAAGAAGAAATTATTCGATCCATAAAAACGATGGTAGAAGAAGTTCAAACGTATGTGCCTGGTTACCGTTTACGGAGCGAACCGATGTTTGATGGAAAAAAAGTATCCGTATTTCTCGAAGTAGAAGGAGCGGGTGATTATTTTCCTCCGTATTCTGGAAATCTCGATATTATGACAGCGTCCGCTGTAAAAGTAGGAGAAGAATTGGCGAAAAGGCAAACTTCAGCAATTTCTTAATATAGGTGAAAGGGGCGAGAGCATGACAATAACAGCTAAGATTCATTTAGTTGATGTAACACTGCGGGATGGAAGCCATGCGATGAAACATGCTTTTACGATCGAACAAGTGAAAGAAGTGGCAAAAGGATTAGATGAAGCAGGGATTGAGTATTTTGAAGTCTCCCATGGGGATGGATTAGGCGGATCTTCGTTGCAATATGGTTTTTCCAAAGTGAATGAGATGGAACTGATTGCAGCGGCTGCTGAAGTCTGCAAAAACGCTAAGGTTTCCGTTCTTCTTCTTCCGGGAATCGGTGTAAAGGAAGATTTGGAAGAAGCGGTCAAAGCGGGAGCGAAAATGGTGCGGGTGGCAACCCATGTAACGGAAGCGGATGTTGCAAAACAACATATTGAGCTTGGAAGAAAGCTTGGATTAAAAACAGTAGGATTTTTAATGATGGCACATATGGCTCCGGTGGAAAAGCTGGTCGAACAAGCGAAATTGTTTGAAAGTTATGGGGCAGAAATCGTGTATGTGACAGATTCGGCAGGCACGCTGCTCCCACATGAAGTGAAGGAACGAGTGTCCGCATTAAGGGAGGCATTATCATGCGAGATCGGCTTCCATGGCCATAACAACCTATCTCTGGCGATGGCGAACTCTATTGCCGCGGTGGAAGCAGGAGCCACTTATATTGACGGCAGTCTGCGCTGTTTAGGGGCAGGAAGCGGCAATACACAAACAGAAGTCATGGTTGCTGTGTTTGAACGGCTCGGTTATGAAACAGGTATCCGATTATATCCGATTATGGATGTAGCCAATGAAGTGGTAGCCAAATTTATGCCACGGCCTCAAGAAATCACTGGTTCAAGCTTGATTATGGGATATTCAGGGGTTTATTCCAGCTTTCTTCTCCACACGCAAGATGCAGCCAAGAAATTCAGCGTTGATGAACGCGATATTTTAGTAGAACTAGGCAAAAGAAAAGCCGTCGGGGGACAAGAAGATTTCATTTACGATATCGCCGCCCAGCTGGCAAAGAAAAAAACCGCAGAAACGATTACATAAGGAGGTGATTGGATGTTAAAAACAGAAATTCTTGATTCTATCGTCGATGAATTGTTCCTTGCCGAAAAGCACGGGAAGGCGATTCCTAAACTGGTGGATCGTTATCCTGAATTGGATGTGGCTCTTGCTTATGAAGTACAAAACCGGTTAATTGAACGAAAATGCCGGGACGAAGGGACGAAAATTGTCGGTTGGAAATTGGGGTTAACAAGTAAAGCCAAACAGGAAATGATGGGGGTGCACGAGCCGACTTACGGAGTTTTGCTGGAAAATATGCAGCTGAAAAGTGACGGATCCATTTCTTTGAAAACATTAATACATCCAAAAATTGAACCGGAGATTGCCTTTATTTTTAAAGAAGAACTAAAAGGACCGGGAGTCACCGTGGCGGAAGTTTTGCAAAAGACCGCTTATATAGCGCCTGCTCTTGAGATTATTGACAGCCGTTATCAAAATTTCTCTTTCACTTTGGCGGATGTCATTGCCGATAATTCTTCTTCTTCTCGCTTTGTTTTAGGAGAACGTTTTACAAAATATGATGGGGAAGATTTAAGTTTAATCGGCATGGTCTTTAAAAAGAACGGTTCAATTGTTTCTACGAGTGCCGGTGCAAGCGTGATGGGACATCCGGCAAGGGCCATTGCCTGGATGGTGAACAAGCTTTCCCGTTACGATCAATCGGTCAAACCGGGAGAAGTCGTTTTAAGCGGGGCGTTAACCGGTGCGATTGAAATAAAGGAAGGAGACGTATTCTCCATGAGCTTAGACCGCTACGGTTCGGTTGAAGCCTCTTTTACCTTTGGAAAGGAGAGTAAATAGATATGCCTTTCATTCAAGTTTATTTATTAGAAGGGCGTTCTCCGGAAAAAAAGGAGAGACTCATCTACGAGCTAACGGAGACGGTGTGCAAAGTGTTGGATGCGCCTAAAGAAAGTGTTCGGATCATGATTCAGGAAATGCCTCTGGAACATTGGGGAATTGCCGGAGAATCTGTGAAAAAACGAAGAGAACGTTAAAAGGAGTGAATGATGTCATGAAATCGGTAGATACAAAAGTGCGAGAAATTAAATTATTTATTGATGGAGAGTATGTAACTTCAAGCAGCCATTCATTATTTGAAGTGAAAAATCCTGCAACTCAGGAAGTCATTGCGAAAGTACATGAAGCGACAAAAGAAGATGTCGACCGGGCATGTAAAGCGGCAAGGAGAGCGTTTGAAGAAGGGCCATGGCGGACGATAACCGTTAAAGAGCGGTGCGAAAAGATTCGAAGAATGGCAGAAATTATTATGGAAAGAAGAGAAGAGCTTGCACGCCTTGAAGCAACCGATGTCGGAAAACCATATTCTGTAGCGTTTGAAAAAGAAATTCCGAGATCAGCGCATAATCTTAAGTTTTTTGCGGATTTTGTCGAACAATTAGGCGGAGAAGTATATCCGATGGAAGAGGAATATTTGAACTATACCCGTTACGAGCCTGTCGGGGTAGCTGCTTTAATCACTCCATGGAATCTTCCGTTTATGCTTACGACATGGAAACTAGGCCCATGCTTGGCAACGGGGAATACTGCGGTTATTAAACCGGCGGAAGCTACTCCATTAACGGTTTCACTTCTTGGTGAAATTGCGAAAGAAGCCGGGATTCCAGATGGCGTTGTCAATGTTGTCCATGGATTTGGAGCTAATTCAACAGGGGAGTTTTTGACTGCCCATCCGGAAGTAGACTTGATTTCGTTTACGGGAGAAACGACAACCGGAAAAGCGATTATGAAAACAGGTGCCGATACATTAAAAAGAGTGTCGTTTGAATTGGGAGGAAAAGCGGCCAATATTATTTTTGAAGACGCAGATCTTAACAAAGCGATTCCTGTTTCCATTCAAGCGGCATTCTTAAACTCAGGGCAAGTGTGTCTCGCCGGTTCCCGGATTCTCGTTCAACGCTCGATTTTTGATGAGTTTGTATCCCGTTTCAAAAAAGCAGCCGAAGAATTAGTAGTCGGAGACCCTCAAGATCCGCGGACAAATATGGGTCCTCTTGTCAGTGAAGAACATTATAAAAAAGTAACAAGCTATTTAGAAATTGCCAAACAAGAAAATGCGACTTTGATTACAGGAGGGAAACGGCCTGATTTGCCTGAATATTTGAAAAACGGCTACTATCTTGAGCCGACTATTTATGTGCAGGAAAACCCAGAAGCGCGCATTTGCCAAGAAGAAATATTCGGTCCTGTTGTTACGTTGATTCCTTTTGATACGGAAGAAGAAGCACTGCAAATTGCCAATAACACGCAATATGGACTTAATGGAGTCATTTGGACGGAGAACTTGCAGCGCGCCCACCGTGTTTCCCACAAAGTCCGTGCGGGTACCATTTGGGTCAACTGCTGGTTCGTTCGTGACTTAAGGGCTCCATTCGGCGGTTTCAAGAAAAGCGGCATTGGCCGTGAAGGTGGAAAACATAGCTTAGAATTTTTCACAGAAGCGAAAAATATTTGTATTGCTCTTAAGTAGTTCATATGTCGCCGGATGAAGTCATCTTCAACAATGATATAGTCCGGCGTCTCCTTTTTCGAGATTACAGCACAAAAAATGGAGGAGGAAGAGCAAAATATGTATCGGATTAATGTAGGAGGGAAGGTATTTTCCTGCGGAGAGAATATGGATTTGTTGAAAGCTGCGAAATCCCAGCATGTAAAAATTCCTTATGGGTGCGCTAATGGAGGTTGCGGCATGTGCAAAGTCAAAATTAAAGAGGGAGAATACAAAATTGGCTTATGCTCAAAAGGAGTTCTTACTGATGAGGAACGTCAGAATGGTTATGTTTTAGCCTGCAAAACGTATCCACTTAGTCATCTAGTCGCTGAGCTCATTGAATTTTAAGGTGGGAAATTTATGGTTAAACAACAATCGTTATTGAAGCAAATTGAATTAAAATTTGATAACGGTTACATTTATATCGGAAAAAACCGATCGATTATCGTGACAACAGACGCATTTGGTTCATTGCGAAAAGATTTAATCCGCAATATCGGTTTTGAACGAATGAAAGGGTTTTTGTTCCGGTATGGCTGGGATCTTGGCAGGCAAGATGCAAAAGAACTTTTAAATCATACAAACTGCTCGATTGAGGAATACATTAAATATGGACCGGAGCTGCACACAATGAAAGGTCATGTGAAAGCGAGATGCACTTCTTTAGAAGTCAAAAACGAAAACGGAAAATGGCATATTATAATGGAGGGGTATTGGTCCCATTCCTATGAAGCAGAAGTACATGTGCGTCAATTTGGGACATCATCTACTCCGGTGTGCTTTACTCTTTGCGGTTATGCAAGCGGTTTTGTTTCGGAAATTATTGGAGAAAAAACGATTTTCAAAGAAATAACATGCGAAGGAATGGGAGAAAAAGAATGCGGTTGGATCGGCAAAACGATAGAACAATGGGGGGAACAAGCAGAACAAGAGCTGCAGTATCTTGATGAATCGCCGATTGTGGAAGAATTGGCTTTAACATATGAAAAACTTTTAGAAGAACGAAATCATTTGGCTTTTGTGACGGCGATTCATAAGAAGCTCACCGAGGAAGTCATCAAAGGAAACAACCTGCATTCAGTTGTTCATCAAGTGTTTCAGTCGACTAATACTCCAGTTTTAATTGAGAACTTACACCTCCATCCGCTAGCCTATGCTGGAATCTCTTCAAATGAATTGAATGAATATAAAGAAGAACTTATTCGCTATATGGGAAACAATCATTTTTGCCAGCCTCAAGCCGTTGTAACATCGACTCAACTTCTTCGCCTGCGTCACCATCACCGTTTAATGACACCTGTTTTTTGCAAAACAAAATAGAAGGATATTGCTCATTTATTTACCATGATTTGAACCAATTTAACACTTCGATTTCCTCCATGATTTTGGAACGGTTGTCCTCTGTCAGTTCGGTATGTTTGTTAAATGAAAAAACGAAACTGGAATCTTATGAACGGATGAAAGGGTACTTTTTAGAGGAAATCATTAATGCCGGGCAACAAAGTGATCATCACGACTTAATCGCGAAAGCTGGTTTAATAGGAGTAGATTTATCTAAGGCTTTTTATATCTGTGTGCTTGATTGTCGGTTTCAAGAAAATGATTTATCGAAAGAGTTGGAAATGCAAAAGGAAATTTTAAGTTTTCTCACCTCTTTTGGAAATGAGCATAAACAAAACATGCTGATTGGTCAGCGGGCGAAACATGTTATCTTGTTAATCACAGAAGACCAAGTTCAAAAAGAAGGAATTCGAACATGGCTGGCAAATGTAGTTGATTTATTGTCCTCACAATCTCCCTCTGTTAAATTTTATGCAGGAATCAGTTCAAAAACAGATAATGTATCGCATGCCGGAGACGCTTACAAGGAAGCGCTTACATCCGTCAGAATCGCATCGAAACATCAGCAAATTATTTCATTCGAATCCTTAGGGATCGTTGGTGTGCTTATTAACGAAAATAATGAACAAGAAGTGAAGAAAATGGCAAAAGCTTGCCTTGGAAACTTAAACATGGACGATCCAAAAAACGTAGAGCTCATCCGAACCTTATATATCTTTTTAATCAACGGCGGCAACTTAGAACAGACAGCCGCAGACTTAGCATTGTCCATCAGCGGATTACGGTACAGGGTGAGCAAAATTGAAAATCTTCTGCAGCAAGAACTGCGAAATTCAATGATTCATTACCAACTCCTTTTGTCCATTCAAGCGTTAATAATTATAGGGGAATTAGATATTGGACTTAAATAAGAGAGCTGTTTCCTTATGATATAATCAGTTTAGTTTTATATTTATAATATCTATAAATCCGTAAATAAATAAAAATTTATGTCAATTTAATCTTACTTTTTATCCATTCGAGCCAAGGTTTAACATAAGTTTGAGTTACTCTCCATTCATCTTAAGTTGATGAACGGCATCCGTACAACATTATAAAGTTTAAAAGGTAGTAACATACGGGCAAACTGCAGCGATGTGAGAAAGAGTGATGGCGAGGAGCAAACGCGGACAGCCGGGATTCCATCCAATTTCGTGCGATTTAGCATATCGATGACTTGAAAGCGGATGTGCTGCAATCTCTGCAGACAATTTGAGCACATTTATTCACAGCGGGAACATTCCTTTATGTTTTTGTAAATGGAAAGGGAAGGTGGTTAAACGACCGAAGTCCAACATTGCAAGCGGAAGTTGAATAGCAAATGGAAAACGCTTGGTTTTTGAAAATTACCAAGCGTCTTTGTTTGTTTAAAACAGTTAATGAAAAGATATATGTTTTATGTTTTGTACTCCGAAAGGGAACGATCGTTTTTTTTGGTTAATTACTTAAATATTAAAAAAATCCACAAATTTTAAAAAGTAAAGAAAAAGTATTGACCGTAAATGAGATCCATTATATAATGTGTATCGTTAGTAATGAGAGCTTTAGTTTAATTGACTAAAGATTCTATCGGCAGGTTGGACCTGTTTTTTATTTTAATGTTTGTTCGACAAATTTCTGCTTTTTTTGCGGGTGTAGTTTAGTGGTAAAACCTCAGCCACGAGCGATGCATCGGTGAATGTGCGACGAGTTGCCTCGACGCACCCATCATCTTCGAGTAGGCAAGTAGAGGAAGAGGCATGGTAGGTGCGTAGCGGAAATAAATGTAAACGAGCGAGTAACCAATGCGGGTGTAGTTTAGTGGTAAAACCTCAGCCACGAGCGATGCATCGGTGAATGAGCGGCGAGTTGCCTCGACGCATCGATCATCTTCGAGTAGGCAAGTAGAGGAAGAGGCATGGTAGGTGCGTAGCGGAAATAAATGTAAACGAGCGAGTAACCAATGCGGGTGTAGTTTAGTGGTAAAACCTCAGCCTTCCAAGCTGATGTCGTGGGTTCGATTCCCATCACCCGCTCCATTACATAGGGGACAACGCAGTGTTTCGTTTCTTTGGTTAAACGAGGCATTGCGTTTTTTTATTTGTAACATTAGGGGGAACAGAAGAATTCCCCCTATTTAAAGTACAATTTCGCTGGCAGCGTCGCCGCCATGAATTTGGATAAACATTTTACTGATTGATTGAATGATCTTTTCACATTGGCTGTTGCTTATTGACGGTAATAAATAAACAATTTGCACAGCGTTTTTCGTATCGAAAGTAACAGCTGTTCGTTCTGAATCGACAATTGGACTGCCGAAAGGACCTAAGTCATCTTTGGAAACGAGCTTTTTCGCAAAGTTCATTACCCGGCCGTTAATTCCTATGTACTCATCGTTGTCTGTTCCAATATCAATGGAAATATTTCCTGATATTTTGTCTAAGTCATAGATGCCTATCGGGATTTTATAATAAAGCGAAAAGAAGTTATTTAGATCAGCTGCCGAATGGATAGAGCCGATAAAATTTTGTTTATGAATCCGCCGGTATAAACTCTCGGCTGAATGGCGATATCGATTGGGGTCTGTACCAATTTGTTTAAATATCGTACGCCATTCCTGAATCTCAGGGATATTAGCTACAGGGGTTTCCTGTAAATCAAAGTATAGTGATTCTTGAAAAAACTGTAACCTTCCTTTTAACATTTGTGGTGATGGTTCAACGATGATATTGTTATAGACAATAACGCCAACTTTAAAATGATGTACCGTCTCTTTCAGATGTTTTGAAATAGAAAATTCCATCTTCCCACCTCTTTTTTATTTTCAGTGTAGCATATATAAAGAAATTTTACGAAAGGAGGGGATTTATATGGATATGGTTGCATTGAAAAAAGAAATTATTGAATACAGCAAAACGATTGGTATTGACAAAATTGGCTTTGCGAGTGCGGATGTGTTTACTGAACTGAAAGAGCGTCTGCGCAGGCAGCAGGAGTTAGGCTACCAATCAGGATTTGAAGAACCGGATATCGAAAAAAGGACAAATCCATCATTGCTTTTGCCCGGCGCGAAATCAATTATCGCCATCGCATTGGCTTACCCGTCAAAAATGAAAAATGCTCCGCGCAGTACAAGGGAAGAAAGAAGAGGAATTTTTTGCAGAGCATCATGGGGAAAAGATTATCATCATATTTTACGTGAACGTTTACAAAAATTAGAAGAATTTATTTTAGAAAAAGTGCCAAATGCCCAGCTGAAGTCGATGGTTGACACGGGAGAATTGGCGGACCGGGCTGTTGCTGAGCGGGCGGGGATTGGATGGAGCGGGAAAAATTGCTCCATTATTACTCCGGAATTTGGCTCATATGTATATTTAGGAGAGATGATTACCAATATTCCGTTTCCGCCAGATACACCGATTGAAGATCGTTGCGGCACATGCAACAAATGTATAGAGGTATGTCCGACAGGAGCGCTTGTGCAAGGTGGACAGCTCAATGCGCAACGATGTATCGCGTTTCTTACACAGACAAAAGGATTTTTAGCCGATGAGTTCCGCGATAAAATTGGCAATCGGCTTTATGGCTGTGACACGTGTCAGACAGTCTGTCCGGAAAATAAAGGGAAGGATTTTCATCTTCACCCTGAAATGGAACCAGATCCGGAAATTGTGAAGCCGAAATTGAAGCCGCTGCTTCACATTAGTAACCGGGAGTTTAAAGAGAAGTTTGGTTCGATTTCAGGTTCATGGCGCGGAAAAAAGCCGATTCAACGAAATGCGATTCTTGCATTGGCACATTATAAAGATAAAACCGCCGTTTCAGATTTACTGAAATTGCTGAATGAAGACAGCCGTCCTGTCATTAGAGGAACAGCTGCCTGGGCGTTAGGGAAAATCGGGGAAAAAAGCGTCATTCCTTTTTTAGAAGAGGCAAAGCGAGCAGAAAAAGACGAAGAAGTATTAAAGGAAATCGATAAAGGATTGCATCTATTACTTAATCAGGACTAAAACGGCTTGTTCGCCACATAAAGTAATAAAAAACGAGAAAAAAGTGGTGAACGGCGTGAGAAGAGAACTGATTTCCGCGATTGAAAAGAAAATACATGCATTTGTATGCGGAGAAATCAATAATATAAAAAACGAGTACGATGAATCAGTGAAAAGGAAACTCCGCTTATTTCGCAAGCGGAATGCCGAAATTGTGAAGTGTCAAGCGCGCGGAGAGGTTTTGTGTAAACATCAAGTTGATAGACAAATTGAGGTTGATTATGTCGTTCATTATCAATTTTTAATTAGACAAAAAGATTGGATATATTTAGAGGAGCAAGTAGAAGAACGACGTGCGTTGTTTGAAAATCACAAGCTTGTCCGAGATCAGAAGGTTATTGCAGGAGAGGATATTGACGAAGATAACAAACGAATCGAACGTGAATACGAATCGAAGGCAAAAGAGGGATATCAATACGATCGTTTCGCTGCGGTTCGCTATGCGGAAACGTGGTGGAATAGCTACAACCTCGCTTTTAAAAAGTTTCCGGTTGATTGTACCAATTTTGTTTCGCAATGTTTATATGCAGGCGGCATTCCGATGAGCGGATATCCAAACAGGGCGAAGGGGTGGTGGATGAAAAATCATAATTGGAGCTATAGTTGGACGGTAGCTCATTCGTTTCGCTGGTATTTAAGCGGTACGCATAGCGGGCTGAAGGCGATGGAAGTATCGTCTCCCGAGCAATTGATGCCGGGAGATGTGATTTGTTACGATTTTCAAGGCGACGGCCGCTTTGACCATACAACAATTGTTGTCGCAAAAGATAGACAAGGAATGCCGCTTGTCAATGCGCATACAACGAATAGCCGAATGAGATATTGGTCATATGAGGATTCAACCGCATATACACCTAATATTCAATACAAGTTTTTTCATATTGTTTAATTTTTTGCAGTAAATAATGATATAATGATGGGCGGAAATATGAAAAGTTTGAGGTGACGATAGTGGCTTTACACGTTGTTTTATATCAACCAGAGATTCCCGCAAATACAGGAAATATTGCGCGTACTTGTGCCGCTACAGATACGACGCTGCATTTAATTCGCCCGCTGGGGTTTTCAACGGATGATAAAATGCTGAAACGCGCCGGACTGGATTATTGGCAATATGTCAATGTTTTTTATTACGATTCGCTTCAGGAGTTGTTTGATAAGTATAAAGATGGAGAATTTTACTTTATTACTAAATTTGGAAAACAATACTATTCTTCCTTTGATTACAGCGATCCATCAAAAGATTATTTCTTTGTGTTCGGCCGCGAAACAACCGGATTGCCAAAGGAACTTATCGAAAATAACATGGAACGCTGCTTGCGCATTCCAATGAATGAGAATGTGCGCTCGTTGAATTTGTCCAATACAGCAGCGATTTTAGTGTACGAAGCGTTAAGACAACAAGGTTTTCCTGGAGTGTTTTAATAAAAATGACCTTCATCCAAAGTGATGGAGGTCATTTTTATTAAAAGATTAATTTTTTACTCCTGGTTTGTCGTTATAGCCCGCAGTGAAAATTGCTGTTAAAAACGCTACAATAACGCCCAGAACAAGCAACGTTCTCATGTTTGTTCCTCCTTATTCTATATTCCAAAAAGTTTCACATATCTTCATTATAGCTTATATGACAAGCTATGTGAATGTTAAGTGTGTGCAGTTGCCCCTTTTGATATTTCGATGAAATTTCCGTTTGCGATGAATCATAACGGACATCCTCGCATAAATTGTATTAATCTTGCTGTTAGACATCAAAGATAGAGGAGGTCCTGTATGGATATTTTAAAGAAGATTGAAAGGTACAGGGAAGAAGAACAACGACTAAAGTGGGAAGGTACATTCGCGGAGTATTTAGAACTTTTAAAAGAAAAGCCATGGGTTGCCCAGTCCGCTCATTCGCGCGTTTATAATATGATTAAAGATGCAGGGGTTGAAGAAGTAAACGGAAGAAAGCGGTATAAATTTTTTAGCGGGCAATTATTCGGCTTGGAAGAAGCGCTGGAAAGGTTAGTGGAAGAGTATTTCCATCCTGCGGCAAAACGTCTTGATGTACGAAAACGCATTTTGTTATTAATGGGGCCAGTGAGCGGCGGAAAATCAACGCTTGTTACGATGTTAAAAAGAGGTTTGGAAACATATTCGTATACAAACCGCGGTGCTGTGTATGCCATTAAGGGATGTCCTATGCATGAAGATCCCCTCCATCTCATTCCGCATCATTTGCGTGATGATTTTTACCAAGAATACGGCATCCGCATTGAAGGAAATCTCTCTCCTTTAAACATGATGCGCCTTGAAAAAGAATACGGCGGCCGTATTGAAGATGTTATGGTTGAGCGGATTTTCTTTTCCGAAGATAAACGGGTCGGCATTGGAACATTTAGCCCATCTGACCCAAAATCACAAGATATTGCTGATTTAACAGGAAGCATTGACTTTTCAACCATTGCCCAATACGGATCGGAATCTGATCCGCGTGCATATCGTTTTGATGGCGAATTAAATAAGGCGAACCGCGGGATTATGGAATTTCAAGAAATGTTAAAATGCGATGAAAAGTTTTTATGGCACTTGTTGTCGCTCACACAAGAAGGGAACTTTAAAGCAGGCCGCTTTGCACTTATTAGCGCTGATGAATTGATTGTTATTTGATATCTACTAAAAGTATATAAAAGCGTAAAAACAAATATGACTAAAAAAATAAAAAAACTTCCCTTCAGTGGGAAGCAGAGGAGATAGTGTTTAAAATAATTTTAGGGTTAATGTAAGCATGCAGATTAAATTTCCCTTTACCTGTTTTTTCTAACACAATGTAATCAAAGATCCCTCGTAAAATTTCATTCTTTTCTCCTTTAGATAAATCACTATTCACATACAAGTCATATAAAGTTTTAAATCCTTGTTGGATGGACTCAACATTAACTTCTTCAATTTGCTCTTTATGTGTTTCTGCTTGCAAAAAATAAAGTTGCCTTTCTTTTTCTTCTTTTTGTTTTAAAATTTCTGCACGATCTTCTTCATATTCCTCGTCTGTTATTTGTCCTTTCCGCAACATTCTCCGCAAAGCCGTTAATTCACCGTCCAGACTTTCTAACTGTTTTTGTATGAGTAAAACTCGGTCATTTGGATTAACAGAATTTTTCTGTTTCATTTTATCTAAGTTAATCATTTCTTCAAGTCTTTGTCTTAATATTTCCGTATCGACATTAATAAAATCTTCTTGCAGGATGCGAAGAATTTCTTGTTCTACAGTTCTATACTTCATATAAACCCTGCAAGCCAAACAGTTTAGGAATTCTTTGTCATATACAGACTGTGTACCGTCTTTTTTCGTATAGTATTGTCTAGAGTACTGTCTTTGCATTTTATTCCCGCAACCCGAACAAACGATAAGTCCTGCTAGTGGTTGAGGCTCAAAATCTAGTCTGACCTTAGGGCTGTTTTTATTTTCTTCCATGATTTCAGCCGCTTTTTCAAACGTTTGTTTATCAATCAATGGAGGATGGGCATTTTCTGCTACTATCCAGTCTTTTTCCTCCAATTTTATTTTTTTCTTATTTCTAAGCCGTGTAGTTCTAAATTGAACGGTGCCAATATACACAGGGTTTCTCAATATTCGCCTAATAACCATGGGCTTCCAATATGTTTTTCCTGTTGGAGTAGGAATTCCTTCTTCCCTAAGTTTTGTACTAATAGCATTATAACCAATGCCATGATTTACATAGTAATCAAAAATCTTTCGCACTACCCACGCGGTTTCTTCATCGGGTTCTAATCTCTGGGTAAAACTATTAAACTTATATCCATACGGGATTCCGCCACCACCCGTCATCCATCTGCCTTGTACCGCATATGTATAGCGTGCTTCCCGCATTCGTCTCGTTATTTTGCTATATTCCATATTGGCGAAGAACATATGGAATTTAATGTATTCCATGTCGTTATCATCGAGAGGATCAAATGTTTGAAATGGAGTTATAATGTAAATACATTTTTCTAATATGATTTTTTCTAGAAACCCCATCTGCTCATATGAACCACGCCCCAGACGGCTTATATCTTTAACCATTATAGCAACTGTGCGTGGTTTTACTTTTTGCAACTCTTCAATAATATGTCGAAAAACGGGCCGTTCCTCAATAGCATCTGCACCACTTCCTACTTCTTCGTATAAATCCCAGTCGTAATGCTGGTATCGTTCGTTTAAGATTCTTTCCAATAACGCGCGCTGTTCTGCTAGTGTATCCTGATCTGTCTTTTTTTCCCGTTCCAAGTCTTGTCGAGAACGACGGATATAAGCGTATATATACTTAACGCTGGATGGTAACTTACTATCCATATACCCATTCCCCCTGTTTTGGTATGTGTTTAACGACTATTATACTACTAAATATACATATGTAGCACATACAAAAACACAATAGTTATTGCTATAAACACACAAGAAAATGGGAATTGGGATTTTTGTATAAAATAACCTAAGATTAGGTGTTTGGTATAATTAATATATGAACTCAATATATTTTTAGAATTTTTGTTACAAGGGGGAGGGGATAGGATGATTGAAATCGTATGGGAAAGAATAAAGGAATGTGAAGGTCAAGTTTTCAAGCAAATTCGTGGAGGAGAGTTTACGTACAAAGTTAAGGGAAATTCTATTGAGTTAAGCAGAACTAATCGCTCAATATCAAAAAATACTTTTAAAGAAGCACTAAAATATGTACCGTTAGAAAATACTGTACCTGTACAGCACTTGCAGGCTCCGTCTTATTTGTTTGCAATATTGATGGACAGGAGAGTAAGGCAAAATGATTGGTAATAGTAGAAGAAGATAAAAATTGAATATTGGACCTTTACAAGAAGTTTATGATGTAGTATCATAAAAGCAATCTAATTTTAGTATATTGTTATATATTGGTATATTTTTATATATAATAAATGGTTTGTTGTTTAATATACGGAAATTTTAACGTTTATATTTATACGATATCTCCTTCTTTTTAATACACGGAGAAGAAAAAATATATAATACACCGCATTTAATAGTTGAATATGTGCATATATAAGGCTATTTGTGCCCGTTTATATGGGTGTATTATGTATTTTTATAAATTCTGTGTTTAAAAAGGAGGAGTTTTTTATGCAAAAAAATCAATTTGGTAAGAACGGAAAAAAAGTGGGTTATCTTGTTCATCTTGATCCAATTCAAGATAACAGTATTGAATTATACTTAGAGTCACAAGTAGTAAGTGCAATATTGGAGGAAACTGTAGGCTTGAAAGTAGAGGGATAT
This sequence comes from Paranoxybacillus vitaminiphilus, assembly GCF_003259935.1. GTDB lineage: Bacteria > Bacillota > Bacilli > Bacillales > Anoxybacillaceae > Paranoxybacillus > Paranoxybacillus vitaminiphilus. The sequence goes on from NZ_QLMH01000027.1 coordinate 26,292, forward strand.
CTTTCATATAAAAACAATCCCGCTGCTGCAACGGATTTTATGGAAGGGCTCAAGAAACGCCAAATCGACACAATTATTGTGCATGATATCGAAATATTCAACAAAAGTATTGTGGATTTGTTTATACAAAACGGTTTTCATTTCATTGTAGTAGAGATTGATGAGTTCAACTCTAAATACCGAGTTTTTGAAATAGAAAACAATGGTAAAATAGATACTTCTACGGTTTATCTCAAAAGAACAAATGCTCAATGGCACCGTCTTAAAACGAAATACAAAAAGGCTATTAGCAGAAATAGAATTGTTGCGAAAAATCTTAATAACATCTGCGAGCATTTAGGAATGTAAGGTGAATGAATGTGTAAAGAGTATGGAAGAGACCACTATATACTAAAGTGGTCTCTTTTTTGATAGCAATTGATTTTAAAACTTTTGAAGGTTTTTGGATTTAAATGTCGAATTTTGGTTAATGGATGTTTGATTTACCTTGTTTCAAGGAAGGTGTAAACATGAATTTGAGGAATTTCCATACGCCTTTGACTGAAGCAGAAGTAGACGAGATTTATCAATTATTTACACCGAAGCAACGTCAATATATGGATGCTTTTACGAAACGAAGCAAAAAAAGTAAGTGGTTAGAAGTTTTAGCACTAAAAAAAGGAATCATCGTAACGGAAGATATGGATACAGAACAATTGGCAGAAGCAGTCGATGATTGGGTTCTAGTTGAAATACTGGATGGAGGGCGTGGAAATCGACCGTTTCGTTGTGAATGTGGTATGTCCCTTCGGTATCAGTACATTGTGACTCATAAAAAGCAAAACAAGACATACAAACTAGGTGAAACGTGCTTGGAAAACTACACTCATTTAACTTCAGAAATTATTCGGGATATTAGAAAAGGATTCCATAGGATACATTTGGAACGAGATGAACTGCTCCTGAAAATTTATCGTGGCGAGAAAACCGACATAAAAGAGTTTGCTGGAATTGAAATCCCGCCATCTTATCTTGTGCAAATAGAACATGACATACCGCTTTTGGATAAACAACTGAAAAAACTTCATGATCAACTTCATGCGAAGAGAATGGAAGAACTCCAAAAGCAACATCAAGCAGAAAGGGAACGACTAAAGGAAATCTTTTACCAAAGTCGTCAGCATAGAGTGTCTAAGTCGTACACCGCTCCATATTATTCGTATCATTCCTCACCGAAAACTCATTCGCATCTTTGTATCTCCTATGAGGAATTAATTGAACGGCATTTAAACGAATTAAAACAAATACGCGCAAAAGAAGAACTAATTCCAGCAGGATTAAGGAAAGATTGGGATATCATCCAAGACATTGTAAGAGCCGCTAAAAGAAGAGAGAAGTTTGATTATAGCCGTTTTAAAAGGACAGGTAATACAAAATTATACAAAAATTAAAGAACAGGGGAATCTCCTGTTTGGGATTGATATAATATCAGGAATAATTATTTCCTTAAAAACTACTTTCTTCTAACCTTTTTAATGTTTTCTCATATATTGCATTCCTTTGCTTCTCTTCCCAATCCAGTCTTTGTAAAATACGTTGCCAATATATATTACCTTCTGTTGCGTAAGATTTTGCAGTTTCTCTCCACAGAAACGCTTCAGCCTCTTCTAGTACAATATAGAACCTACTTTGAATTTTAAAGTGTGGCATTCCATCTTCTTTAATTAAACTATATATCGTTGAAGGACTTGTTCTAAAATGTCTTGCTGCTTCTTTTATAGTTAGAACTGTTCTGCCATAATAATTTGCTCTATCTTTTTTTGTGTAGTTCATAATTTCACTAGAAAAACAGGCTAATTCGTCTCTGATTATCTTCCTAAGTATTTCTTCTATCAAAGCAGGTGCCTCCTTTGTTTTATGAAAGTTACCAATTTCAGTTTGAACTTCTGTTATATCCCAATTATTATCAGGATCAGTCCAACCAAATTGTTTATAATTAATAATTGTTTTTTTGATTTCATTTTCATCAAAAATGATTCGAGATTTAACTTTACGATGAGGCATTGCTCTAGCATGTGTTAACTGTCTTATAGTGTAAGAGCCGATACCAGTCATTGAAGAAACTTCTTTTATGGTTAAATATTTTTTGGGAGTATGGTGTTCAAATTCGTAGAGATTTTTTACTAATTGAGATATCTCATCATGAATAATAGTGTAAATTATCACTTTATTTCGGAACAAAAGAGCCATTTTTTTGCACATTCCTTCAGAAAGCCCTCTCCCCTTTTCTGAAAGAATGTGCTAAAT
>NZ_QLMH01000028.1 GCF_003259935.1 Paranoxybacillus vitaminiphilus
AAAGAGATTATCCAAAAATATATTCAAGAACAAGGTCGTTAGGGCTTACATCCCCTAGCCTAAAGGCGTAGGGGTTTTTCGCCCATCCTTATAAATGTTAAAGGCTTATTCGCTCCAAACACTTCCGCCTCAATGACATAAACAACGGATGGACCGAAAATAGGCTTTTCAAAATCAATATTTTTCGTAGCATCTTTATACTTATATATACATGGAAAACTTGTGCAAGAAGGAACAAGTTTACGATCATCTATCATTGCTTTTGAAATAATACGGATAGGTTTCCTAATCAACATGGTGTTTTTGGGTGCTAAATTTTCATTCAAGGATAAATTAATTCTCAAACTCTCTCGAACGGCTTCATCCACTTTATCATCGTCAAAATAAATGAAACCATCTGCGAAGCGGGACTTATTAATCATCATAGCGCCGTCATGAACAGCATTTTTTAATGCATAATTGATACGTGAAATGGGTAAGCGTCAAATAATCCCCACCTTTTGAAAAGATGGGGATGCTGATAAAATACACTTACTTTGTTTGAACCCGGCAATGATCGGGGAGAGAAGGTGACCAAGGAAGCACCGTTTGGATGACTTCGTCATCAGTTAAATCCATCGTAGGAAGTTTCTGAAATAGATAGTGAAGATATTCATACGGATTGAGTCCGTTTGCCTTCGCTGTCTCTACAATACTATACACGATCGCACTGCCTTTTGCGCCTCTTGGTGTATTCGAGAATAGCCAATTTTTCCGGCCAATCACAAATGGTTTGATGGCTCGTTCACTTCGGTTGTTGTCGATCTCTAAGCGTCCATCCAGTAAGAAATTCTTTAAGAATTCCCACTGATTGAGGCAATAGGCGATAGCTTCCCCTAATTTGGATTTTGGTGCTACGTGTGTTTTTTTCGTTTGAAGCCATGCCAAAAAGAGGTCCAATATCGGCTTACTTTTTTCAAGCCGGATTTTGTACCTTTCTTCTGGTGATGCCTCTTTGATAGTTCGCTCGATGGCATAGAGTTGATTACAAAACTGTAATCCTTCAGCTGAAACGGTTCGTTTGCCTTTAGCCGAAGGCGGTGCTGCCTTGAGAGCCTCGTCGAATTTCCGACGTGCATGAGCCCAACAGCCAACCAGCGTGACATTCGGGACTTTATGGTAACCCGAGTAGCCATCCACTTGAAGGTAACCAGTGAACGTGTCTAAAAATGTTTTAGCGTGTTCACCTTTACGGGTTGGTTGATAGTCATACAAGACGATCGGTGGGCCAACATTTCCCGTTCGGTATAACCACATGTAGGATTTGGACGTCGCATCGCGACCTGACTCGCGCAAAACCTGGAGTGTGGTTTCATCTGCATGCAAAATCGGCTGTTTCAACAGCGTTTGATGCATGTGATGATACAGCACAGAAAGCCACTTTTCCGCACTATACAGGACCCAGTTCGCTATCGTTTGGCGTGACAAGGTAATTCCCAATCGTTCAAAGTATTTTTCTTGGCGATATAAAGGCAGCCCTTCTACATATTTTTGAGTGATGATATGCGCCATGATTGAAGGAGACGCCAAACTTTTTGGGAAGACCGAAGGTGGCATCGGTGCAGTGACAATAGGCGTTTCAACACCATGTTGTTCACAATGACGACATGCGTATACAAAGCGCTTGTGCTCGACAACTTTGACTTTTGCCGGTATAATAGCGAGTTCCTTACGAATCTCCACGCTCATTTCATGTAAAGTGTGACCGCAACACGAACAAGCCTGTTCCGTATCGGACAATCGGTACTCGATAGTTTCCGTCGGCAGGCTGTTTAGAAACGCTTCGCGCTGACCACGTTTCTTCTTCCGGCGATACGTGATCGTTTCGTGCGTCGGTTCCGGTACAGTTGGATCGGTTAATTGTTCTGCTTCGTTAAATAACGGAAGCACCATTTGATCGTCATTCGTTTTCTCGCTAGAAGAGCCGAATCGTTTTTGTTGGCTAAGGCGGAATTGTTCTTCGTACCATTTGATTTTAGCCTTCAACTCTTCGATCTGAGCTTGAAGCGATTCAATGGTTGGTTCAGTGGGTGAAGTTTGTGCGTTTGTTTTCATCATAATCAATAAGATTCGACATCCACGCACAAACTCCTTTTTTTTCTGTCTTTATTTTTTGATCACACCATGATTTTGGCCTGAACAGCAGGGTGAGCTTGTTTTTGAGAAAGTGACAAGCCATCCAGCAGCCAGCGCAATTGTTTTCGGGTAACGGTCATGGGGACACTGGTGTCCCCAGAGGGCCATTGAAAGGTTCCTTTTTCAAGCCGTCGATAATGAAGCCAGAAACCGTTGTGATCCCATTGCAAGATCTTCAATTTATCTCGTGAGCGATTGCAGAAAACAAAGAGACAAGAACTAAACGGATTCAGTTCAAACGTTTCCTGTACAATGGCAGCTAATCCATCAATCGATTTTCGTAAATCCGTCGCACCTTGTGCTAAGTACACCTTCTCAATCACTAACTCGTCGATCATTCGTTGGTCAACACCTTGACCACTTGACGTAACAACCTCTCGTTAAATCCTTCGACGACTTCAATTGTCACGTTACCAACTTGAAGACGTAGTGGTGTTTGTGAGGATTCGATTTCTTTAGACGATGAGACGTCTACGGTCATCCACTGAACAGTGGACGTGGTCAGCGACGAAGCAGATTGAAGTTTTTGCATCCAATAATAAAACTGATGATAAGGGATGTCGTGTTTTCGACAAAAAGCCGTTTTGGTTAATCCACTAGAAGCATATGCTTCCAGACGATCTTTCCACTGTTGTTCGAGTGATGTACTCATAAAAAAAACTCCTTCAAGTAAAATCAACTTGAGGAGATTATCTCATGTACGTCAGTTGAGTAGTAGGTGGGCACAGTTTGACGCTTACATTAATAGATAATAGAGTAAGATCAGAAAGGGATTTCAAATAATCGAAGTAACTCTCTTCTAAATATTTACTTAACCGTCCAATTCATAATCGTTCGAAAGGCTGCGGAAGAACATCTTTCCAAAGGATGGGAGGTTCCTAACAAAAACAACTTCTCGTTTTTTAAAAAAGAGTCGTTTGTCACAGATGAAAATATACGTCAAGAAACAAGAACGTGTGTTGATGCTTGGGTATTCGCATACTATGAGTTTTATTTATACGTACAGTTCCTTTTCTTTCAATTGTACTTTCTCTTTCACGCTAGGGTTCACTAAATATTTAGGATAATATCCCGATAACACATCTGCAACATTTTGGGCAGTTTTTCGTTTTAATTCAATTTCAGATTGTTCAGAGTACCAAGCAACATGTGGCGTTATAATAACATTCTCCATTTTAAGAAGTGGATTATCCGGTTGAATCGGCTCATATTCTGTAACATCTAGACCTGCACCAGCAATCTTGCCAGCCTGCAAAGCACGGATTAAAGCAGACTCATCAATAACTGGACCGCGAGCTGTATTTATAATAAAAAGATCTTTTTTCGCCAAATTAAATTGTTCATCGCTTATCAGACCTCTAGTATCTTTGGTCAGTGGCGCATGAACAGAAATGTAGTCAGATTCTTTAAATAAATCGTTTAGTTCTACTAATTTAATATTTAATTGATTCGCTACTTCCTGCGGAATATATGGATCATAAGCAATGATGCTTAAACCAAAAGATTGTGCTTTTTTAGCTAATGCCTGTGGAATTCTTCCTAGCCCTACCAGTCCTAGTATTCTGCCACGTAATCTAAAAATCGGCTTTCCGAGATTAAAATTCCAAACTCCATTTTTTACTTCACTATTTAACTTCACCACCTTCCGTGCTAATGCAAGCAATAATGCAAAAGCATGGTCAGATACTTCATCGACTGAATAATCTGTTACGTTTCCGACAACAATACCTTTTTGAGTAGCCGCATCAACATCGATGGTATTAACTCCTACCCCATATCGTGAGATAACCTTGCAATTTTCTAAGCTTTCAATTACTTTTGTTGAGATAGGAGCGTATTGATTAATAATTGCATCGGCATCTTTGCACACAGCAATTACCTCTTCCTCCGTATGACACTGTGCAGCTACGAACTCTACATCTAATAAAGAAAGTACTTCTTTTTCAGGAGCTAGCGTTTGAAATTCATAATCAGTAACTACCACTTTAAATTTTTTCATTTTTTCTCCTCCTAAATCTATGTATTTTTCAATCATTTTGCTTATTTATTACACCAAATAAATCAGACAAGTAATATATACTATTTCATATTCAGATTTAAGCATAATCAATGCATAATAAGTCGAAATTTTACAATATTTCCTTCTTTTAAAATACTCCTCTACCTAAAAGGCTAAAATTTATATTTACCATTCAGCAACGGAACCATCTCTATGGCGCCAAACAGGATTTTTCCAATCGTGTCCTATTTCTGACATTTTTCCTACATACTCTTCGTTAATTTCTATACCTAGCCCCGGTCCCTGTGGAATTTTGACATATCCATTTTTGTATTCAAACACAGAAGAATCGACTAAATAATCTAAGAGATCATTTCCTTGATTATAATGAATGCCAAGGCTTTGTTCTTGAATAAAAGCATTATAGGATACTGCATCGACTTGCAAAGAAGCGGCCAAGGATATCGGACCTAACGGACAATGAGGAGCTAGTGCAACATCATAGGCTTCAGCCATCACAGCTATTTTTCGCACTTCAGTAATTCCACCTGCATGAGAAAGATCAGGCTGAATAATATCTACATATCCCTCAGATAAAATCGTTTTAAAGTTCCAGCGGGAAAACATTCTTTCCCCTGTTGCAATAGGAATGTTAGAATGCATAGCAACTTCACGTAATGCTTCATTATTCTCAGGTAATACAGGTTCCTCGATAAACATAGGGTGGTATGGTTCCAGTTCTTTGGCTAAAATCTTTGCCATTGGTTTATGGACACGCCCATGGAAATCAATACCTATATCGAAATCATCACCAACAACTTGTCTGATGGTTGCAACCCTTTCAATCGTTTCATCAATCTTTTTATGAGAATCAATAAACTGAAGCTCTTCGGTAGCATTCATTTTTACAGCTGTAAAACCTGCATTTTTCGCATTTTTTGCTGCTTCAGCAACATCGCTAGGACGGTCTCCCCCAATCCAACGGTAGACACGAATCGAATTACGAACCGGGCCACCTAGCAATTGATGAACGGGGGCATTAAAATATTTTCCTTTTATATCCCAAAGCGCTTGATCAATTCCCGATATAGCACTCATTAAAATCGGACCTCCGCGATAAAATCCACCTCGATAAAGAACGGTCCAGTGATCTTCAATCTTCAAAGGATCTTTTCCTATCAAATATTCGCTTAATTCTTCTACCGCTGTTTTTACCGTATTTGCCTTTCCCTCTATAATCGGCTCACCCCAACCGACAATTCCTTCATCAGTACTAATTTTCAGGAATAACCATCTAGGTGGAACGATAAAAGTTTCAAATTTTGTAATCTTCATTTTGCACTTTTTCCTCCAAAACAACAGCTTTTCGAATTTCCTCGATAAACTTTTGTGCCGTTTCTTTCAAAAGATCAAAGCGTCCCTCCTCAATTGCTTGTTTATTAAGCAATGTACTTCCTACTCCTACCGCTACGGCACCATTTCGTATAAACTCTGCCACATTGCCTAAAGATACTCCACCAGTCGGCATCATAGGAATATGTCCTAAAGGCCCTCTTAGTTCCTTAAAGTATTTCGGTCCCAAAATACTAGCTGGAAATACCTTTAAAAGATCGGCACCAGCTTGATATGCTCTTACAATTTCTGTTGGTGTCATGACACCAGGAATGGAAATTTTACCATATCGATTAGCTAAACAAATCGCTTCCTCATTAAATATAGGTGAAAAGATAAAATCTGAACCTGCCTCAATCGCCCTTTTAGCCGTTTCTGCATCAAGTACTGTTCCAGCACCAACTATTGCTCGTGTTCCAAACTTTTCTTTAAGGCAAGCGATTATTTCAAAACTGCCGGGAGTATCTACTGTAATTTCTAGCGCCTCTACCCCTCCTGCTATCAATGCTTCTGCAATATGGAAAATTTGTTCTTGCTTTGGTTTTCTAATGACTGCCACCAACTTAGATTTCTTTAAGCGATTTAAATTTGTAATCTTTTCCACAACATCCTCCCCCTTATCGTTTTACATCTTGTAAGCTAATAACACCTTTTATAAATTCTTCCAATTCCTCGCTTCTAGGCAGTCCTTCAACATCTCCACTCATCCCAACAGCCATAGCCCCGACTGCATTTCCACGTTTCACCGCCGAATAAATAGATTCATTCCTTAAAATTCCACTTATTACCCCCGCTGCAAATCCATCACCAGCTCCAACCGGATCTACTATTTGAGAGACAGGGAATCCTTCCACATAACCACTTTCATTTTTCGATTGATAATATGCACCCTTTTCACCTATTTTGATGATGACAGTTTTTTCTTTTCCAAAAAAATCCGCAATTTCCTCAGGTATTTTTCGCCCCGATAACATCTCCCCTTCATCCAATCCTGGTAAAATAATATCGGCTTCTTTTGCAATTTCTAATAAAACCGATTTCGCTTTTTCCTTATCCCAAAGCTTTAATCGGATATTCGGGTCAAAAACAATTTTTACTTCATTCTTCTTAGCAATTTCGATAGCTTTAAAAACTGTCTCCCTGCAAGTTGGACTAAGTGCAGGGGTAATTCCCGTTAGATGAAGGATCTTTGCGCTAGCAATATAATCTTCATCAAGGTCATCAGGAGATAATAAACTAGCAGCAGAGTTCTTGCGATAATAATATACTTTTAAATTTGTAGCCGAGTATTTTTCCTTAAAAAAAATACCTGTAGGAGCCTCATCAGTATAAATACATCTAGAAGTGTCTACCCCTTCACCTCTAATAAATTTATGAATATATCTTCCAAAAGGATCATTACCTAATTTGCTAAACCAGCCGACCGAGTGTCCTAGTCTTCGCAATCCAATAGCTACATTAGATTCTGCCCCTCCTATTTGTTTATAAAATCGATCATTATACTCAAGCGGGAGCATAAGTTCAGAGGTAAATAAGACCATTGTTTCCCCGAATGTTACAACATCAAGTTCTTTCACGTTAAGCCTCCCCTTATTACATCTTATTTACTGTTAATTCAAAAAGTTTTACTAAATAATTTCTGAAATACATAGAAGCAAAGGTAGTGTAATTTGATGTTCCGAGGTATGAATGTTTGGCTCTTTTGACTTTCAAAAACAACTCAAAATCTTGCTTTAACAGCCGAAAAATAAAAACAGCAGTTCGAACCATTCCAAGAAAAACTTAATGAATGAAAGGTCTTTAATAAATTTAAGTTAATTTTAAATAGTATTACTATTAATAATATTCGTATAATTTTGTTGCTAAAATGTTGGACCAATTCTCCAAATACCGAAATCATACTGTTTTAAAATTTCTGCTTTCGTAAGCTTTCCGGAAGCTGTTAATAAAAGTTCATGGAAAACCCTTTCGCCTACCGATTCGAGAGACTCTGTTCCTTCAATAATTGTTCCTGCATTGATGTCCATGTTTTCCCTCATTTTTTCAAACATCGGAGTATTGGTAGCAATTTTAATGACTGGTGCGATTGGAGAGCCTGTCGGTGTTCCACGGCCACTTGTAAATAAGACGACCTGTGCCCCACCGGCAACCATTCCTGTCAGTTGTTCAATATCATGCCCAGGAGTATCCATCCATACTAACCCTTTTTTAGTTGGCTGTTGGGCATAATCGATTAACTCTTGCAAAGGTCTAGTGCCAGCCTTGGCAGCTGCTCCGAGTGATTTTTCTTCTAGTGTAGTGAGTCCTCCCTTTCGATTCCCTGGACTTGGATTCCCTGTACGGATATCCACTCCCATCATAATGGCCCGTTTCTCCATCGCCTCGATGACTTGATACACTTTTTTAGCTACTCGGTCATCAACAGCACGATTCGCTAAAAGATGTTCGGCACCAATTAGTTCAGTTGTTTCTGCTAAAATAACCGTACCTCCTTTGTCAACAATCATATCGCTTACATAACCAACTGCCGGGTTTGCAGAAAGACCGGAACAGGCATCTGAGCCTCCACATTCTGTTCCTACAATCAATTCACTAATATCAAACGGCTCCCGAACCAAAGCAGAAGCATCTTGTACCATTTTCGTTGCTATTCTCGCCGCCTCTGCAATTGCTCCAATCGTTCCCCCATGATCTTGAATAGATACAAGTTCAACCGGCTTGCCGCTTTTGGCAATTTCCTGTGCAATACTTCTTCCTTGGTGTGTTTCACAACCAAGCCCCATCACAATTACTCCGTATACATTAGGATTTGTCCCCATTCCAACATATGTTCGGAATGTTTGCTCATAATCAACACCTACTTGAGCGCAACCATGCTGATGAATAAAAGATACCGTACCATGAACAAGTTCTGTCACCTGCTTTGCTGCCTGTGTAGCACAAACAATTGTAGGCAATATAAGCACATGATTGCGAACTCCCACTCGGCCGTCAGAACGTCTATAACCCCATAGCTGTTCTGTTTTCATTTATCTTATCTCCCCTTCCCCTCTTCCCTTCTACATTATGGATATGAACATGCTCGCCTATAGCAATATCCTTAGAGGCAACTCCAATAACTTCGCCATATTTGGAGATATCTTCACCTTTTTTAATCGGAATAACAGCAAATTTATGCCCGAATTCAATGATTTCTTTAATTTCAATCTCATACTCTTTGCCTTGACATGTTACTGTTACTACACTCCCAGCAGGGATATTGTCTAAAGCAGTCGCGACGTTATCTTTGGAGTTCATCATAATAGTACGGTAGAAAGATGCCATATAATCTTTCTCCTTTCTTTAAACTGAAGTTTTTTTCAACGAACCGATTACCGGAACACCTAATCCTTCTGCTCCTAGCTCAGACATGATTGCTTCCGGATAGTATTGTTCAATAATACGCATTCCTAATGCTGCCCGTCGCACTCTTTCCCGACATAAATCAATATTAACTGATTCTAGATGTTTCCCTGATGGATATACATCAGGATGATTGCGTAATCCAAATTTAATATAAACAGGGGACAGAATACGAATAATTTCTGGAATTTCGTAATGTCTAATAAAGCCGCCAAAGCCGTCCGGCACCTCCACATATATGTCAATAGGAATATCGATTACTTGACGAATAGCTGCCAGTTTAGGCAAAGTTAAAGCGGTAGGAACGTTATACGTATCTGCGCCTAATTCCGCCATTAGCTTAATAGACACCGGATTGGATGCCATCATTTGCACGGATACTTTAATTACAAAATCTTCTGGTAGTATTCCTTGTTTTTTCATTTCCTTCGTTAAAAGCAATAGACCTTCATCAGCAACTAAGGCACCGCGTAATCCCAAGCTTGCTCCTCTTTTTAAATCCTCAATCGCATAAACGAGCTGATCAACTCCTTCGTGTCTAAGCCCAACAACTTTCCCTGCACTTGTAAATGGTTGAGCACTAATATCCCATGTACCTCTAGGACCGACAAAAAGGCTTAATTCCATTCCTCGAGCCGCACAAATCTGGCACATTTCCCTAATCTCATCATCCGTTAACAACATAATGCCACTTCCTTGCGATACACGGTGAATAGTTACTCCCAACCGCTCTGCTTCCTCAATTACCGTTTGTAAAGCACGCGGACCTTCTACACTTGGAATCTCAATCCTGTATTGCGCTCCATCAGGGAACCGCTTGGTAGACGTAGGCAGATTATAGAGATCATTGCTTGGGTAACCTAATGATTTAAGAAATTCTCTCGTTTCCTCCATAAATACATGCATCCTTTCTATTATTTACTTTAAAATTGATGGAGTGTGGTGATAGAATTGATAATGTTTTTCGTGAATAATCCAATTTATGATACTATGTTGAATGTTTATTTGCTGTAGGAAAATAAATGATTTTGTTTTAGAAATAAATGAACATCCTTTTTTAAAGAATCACATTCTGTAATAGGTAACTGATGACTCGTTTGATAGCCTAAAATCAGTTGATGCACTGCCTCCTTAACTGCAATAAATAACGGCTGTGAAAGCTCATAAATGGACATAAGCTTGAGAATGAATTCATTTAGAGCTAGTGCTTCTTGGTATTGGCCGGCTTTAAAATTCTCAAATAATCGGACAGATAGTTCTGGAAAGAATGTAGCAGTACCATTAATTGCGCCAGCTGCCCCCATTTGCAGTGCAGGAAGAAGGAGATCGTCAAAAGCGGCAAAAACAGCGAAATCGCTTCTTTGGTATGTAATACTAATTAATTGTCGAATATGACCTAATCTTTCTGTCGTATCTTTAATCCCAACTATATTCTCATGGTCCATGGCTAGCCTTAATATAAGGTCAGGTGATAAATCTTGACCGGTGAGTGAAGGAATATTGTATATCACCAAAGGAATTTTGAGACTTTTAGCTACGTTCATATAATAGTCATATAATTGCTGTTCCGTAAATTTCCAATAAAATGGATTTACTATTAGTACACCGTCAGCTCCAATACTTTCAGCGTGTTGTGATAAATAAATGGTATCCTTTAATGAGGTAGTTCCTGTACCAATTAAAACTGGAACACGTCCATCTACATATCGAACCATTTTCTCTACAAAAAGTTTTCTTTCTTGAAGAGGCAAAGATGAGAACTCTCCCATACTCCCCATATACAGCAATCCATGAACTCCTTTTTTAATTAAATGATCCGCGAGTATATAATTCGCTTCCCAATCAAATTCCCCATCCTTATTGAACAACGTAACGACAGGTGGAATGATTCCTTTAAATTTAAAATCCATGGCTTTCATCCTTCCGAAATATATTTAAAATATTGTCGCGATATGGTATAAATAGTACATTCCAAAACATACACTCACTATCGCTGCTGTAAATTCTAAAGTCCTTTTTGCATTAAATCGTTTCACACTTAACACAAGGGAAATAGTTAAAGCAGCAGTAAAACAGAACATACCAATAATCGTCCCAGCCCCAAAAAACAAAATATATAATGTTGCATCCAACAAACTGTTTACAGTTGATAAGACTAAAACAGTTAAGGCCGCACTCCCTGCCAAACCATGTATACTTCCAATAGCAAAAGATTTCATATAAATAGCACTCGCATCATTTAAATCTCCTTTATCGCCATTTCTCTTTGTATTCCCTAAAATTGACGTAATTCCTAAATAAACAAGCATAATTCCTACAATGATTTCAAAATATGCTTCTACTTTTGGCGGCACTTGGAGCTTGAGTACAATAATCAATAATCCTACTATAAATAAAACAGCACTATGTCCAATCCCCCAAAATACACCTGCTAGCAGAGATCGAAACCAATTCTTACTTTTACTCGCAATCGTTGATACAGCTATTACATGATCAGGCTCTAAAGAGTGTTTAATTCCTAAAAAAAGTCCGACTATTAAAGCTGAAAGTAGACCGAATTCCATTATGATTCTTCTCCCTTTGACCTTTCCCTAGCAATTTCCATCGCTGCCACATATGCCTCTAAAAATGGAACTTTATAATCAGTAGCAGCTTTTTTTACATCCTCGTATTCTGGCACTTGTCTTATTATTTTTCCATTCTGTATAGCTTGTTTTAGACGAATATTTCCATACGGTGTAGAAACACTGACACTCTTTCTTCCTAAAATACTTCTTGTGCATACATTTTTTCTGACACCAAGTGTTGTTGTTTCCATAAGAATAAATTGTTCACACTCTTCTACACTATTCGCCGAAGCCAAAACAGTAAGAAGAACCCCAGGGCGGTTTTTCTTCATAAAGATTGGTGTATAAAACACATCAACTGCCCCCATTTGAAAAAGCCCCTCCATTACATATCCCAGTACTTCACCCGACATGTCATCGACATGACACTCTAAAATGTAAATGACTTCTTGTTGTTGCAAAGGTAATAGAGGCTCACATTCTAATAAATGATTAACCATTTCACCTACTACAACACGTAAAACATTCGGCTGATTGGGTAAATCGCGTGTACCCGCACCATACCCAACTGACGATATTGTCATTGCTGGAATAGGTCCAAATGAAGCCACTTGGCTTTTCACTATCCCAGCTCCAGTTGGGGTTGTTAACTCAAACGGCAAATTGCTGGTCTTTATTGGCACATTTCGAAGTATCTCCAACGTTGCAGGAGATGGAACAGGATAAGTACCATGTGCACAATGGATATATCCGCTCCCCACTGGTACAGGAGAAGAAATGATTCGATCAATTTTAAGTTCTTCTAACGCAACAGCCGTGGCGACAATATCAACAATGGAGTCAATGGCGCCAACCTCGTGAAAATGAACCTTCTCCACAGGAATATGATGGATTTTTGACTCTGCCGCAGCAATTGAATGAAAAATTTGTTGACTACGTTTCTTTACTTCCGGATGCAATTCGGACTGATTGATCATCTCAACTATGTGAGCATAATGCCTATGTGAATGTGTGGTTGAACTATTTAGCGAATCGTGATGATGGGAATGAACTTCATGTTCGTGTTCGAAGTTGTCATCTAGGATGACATCCATCTTCGTCGCATAAATCCCCTTTTTTACGACCTTGCTCCATTGTAATTTATACCCTGAAAATGGAAGTTTTTTTAATTCTGTTTCAATTCGTTCCATCGATACTCCTGCGTCTACTAAAGCACCTACCATCATATCGCCACTAATTCCGGAAAAACAATCAAGATAGAGAACTTTCATTCCTTCCCTCCTCACGTTTCATCGCCTTTTCAATAGACTGTTCAATGACAGATAAGATAGTAGCAGCATAATATCCCGCACCAAAACCATTATCAATATTGACAACAGAGACCCCGCTGGCACATGAATTTAACATCGTAAGCAACGCGGATAAACCTTGGAAATTTGCCCCGTATCCCACACTTGTAGGTACGGCAATAACTGGTTTTGATACTAGCCCGCTTACCACACTCGCAAGTGCTCCTTCCATACCTGCAACTACTACTGCAACATGTGCCTGTTCAATAACAGATATTTTATCTAATAAACGGTGAATACCAGCTACCCCCACATCATATATTCGTTTGACCTCACAACCTAAAAACTCAGCTGTCACAGCAGCTTCTTCAGCAACAGCAAAATCCGATGTTCCCGCACTGACAACGGCTATATATCCTTGTTTTTTTATTTCCACATACTCTTTAGCAATCCAATAAAACGTCCTTGCATTGTTATGATAATGAAAATATTCTAAAGGATACCGATTTTGTAAATTCCTCATCAGGTAATCTGCTTTTTCCTTATTGATGCGTGTGGCGAGTACTTTTTTATGGAATTTCATTAATCTTTCGAAAATACCAAGTATATGTTCTTTAGTTTTTCCTTCACCAAAAATGATTTCGGGAAAGCCCTTCCTTTTTTCACGATGAATGTCCAATGTCGCATACCCAATACAATCATATGTGCGCAATGTTTCATATGCTTCTTCTACAGAAATATTTCCGTTTTTTAACTGCTCAAGGATTTGTTTCAGTGAATCATTCATTTTACCATTCCTTTTTTCAGAACTTCATTCATACTTCCTGATCTATACCCTCCTAAATCAAGCGTCACATATAAAAAACCTAGTTCTTTTAGTCTACGATGGATTTCCCGATGGTATTCAATGATACGCGGCATTTCTTCCGGCAAAACCTCGATTCTAGCTATTTCTCCATGATGCCGAACACGAACTTGGTAAAAACCAAGCTCCAAGAGAAATTCTTCGGATTTATCAAGTTGGTCAATTTTCTCTTTCGTTATTTTCGTGCCGTAAGGAATTCGCGATGATAAGCATGCAAAGGAAGGTTTATTCCATGTTTCTAGTCCCATTTCCTTTGATAATATTCTGATTTCGTCTTTATAAAATCCCACTTCTTGAAGAGGACTCCGCACACCAAGTTGTCTTGCTGCTTTTAATCCGGGACGATATTCTCCTAAATCATCCACATTAGAACCGTCAACAACCGTGTACAAATCTCCATGTTTCTTAACTAACTCTTGTAATTGTGTATACAAATTATTTTTACAATGAAAACAGCGGCTAAAGTCATTTTGGACAAAATCAGCATTTTCTAGCTCATTAATTTGAATTTTCAAATGTTTAACACCTATTTGTTTGGCAAGCTTGGATGTCAACTGTACTTCCCGAGTAGGAAAGGTTTCAGAAACAGCTGTAACCGCCAGCACCTGCTCTCCAACAGCTTCCTTTGCAACCGCCAGCAAAAATGTACTATCCACTCCACCTGAAAAAGCAACTAACACATTCCCCATATCCTTTAATAGATTAATAAGGCGTTCTTTTTTTTTCTCTAGCAGCATTTCTCCCACTTTCTATTCCTCCTAACATGGCATGGCGGAGTAATTTCCTTCATTTAAACCGATTTGTATAATCGAGGCTGTCTCATAAGGATCTGACCTCACGTTCGTTTCACCATCTATCATTCATTGAGCCAATGTCCCTTATAATTATTGTGTGGCGCCGGTCTGACCCTTTGGCATTTAAGACAGCCTCTGTATTATTTATGCTTTAATGGATACTGTTTTTATAGATGTAAAAAACTCTATTGCTGCTTGCCCTTGTTCTCTAGAATGAGAACTTGATTGTTTCATTCCGCCAAAAGGCGCTTGAAGCTCTACTCCAGCTGTTTCAGCATTAACTTTTACTAGCCCAGCTTCGATCTCATTAATAAACGAGAGAATATTGCTAATGTCTTTAGTATAAATGGATGCGCTTAATCCATACTCCGTATCATTAGCAAGCTCTAATGCTTCCTGAATGCTATGAACTTTAATTAAAGCGAGCACAGGTCCAAATATTTCCTCACGTGCAATGGTCATATTGATGTCTACATTTTCAAAGACAGTTGGTTCTACATAAAAGCCGTTAGCTAATTCACCTTCTACACATCTTTTTCCGCCGTAAATTAAATCAGCTCCTTCTGCTTTTCCTTTCTCAACATAGGAAAGAACTGTGTTTAATTGTGACTCACTCACACATGGACCCATCCATGTTTCACTTTCCATCCCGTTTCCTACTTTTATTTGTTTTACCTTAGCAAGCAATTTTTCTTTAAATATTTCATATACTTCGCTTTCTACAAAGACGCGACTTGTGGCAGTACATTTTTGACCTGTTGAACGTAATCCTCCGCTTATCGTTCCTTCAACCGCAAGATCGATATCCGCATCTTTAGCAACAATGACAGGGTTTTTTCCTCCCATTTCAAGCTGATATTTCGCCCCTCGTTCATAAGCTGCCCTTCCTACCTGTTTACCCACATTATTGGAACCTGTAAATGTAACACCATTAATATCCGGATGCTCCGCAATTCCTTGACCAATTACAGAACCCGGACCGCATACCATATTTACAACTCCCTTTGGAAAACCGGCTTCATGGAAGCACTCAATCACTTTGGCAGCCGTAACAGCAGCTTCGCTGGCAGGCTTCAAAATAACGGTATTTCCATAAATCAGTGCAGGTGCCATCTTCCAGATAGGAATAGCTACAGGGAAATTCCATGGCGAAATGACACCGACTACCCCAAGGGGAACACGAGTCGTGAACATTAGAGTCCCATTATCACTTGACGGAATAACATCGCCAATTTTTCTAGCACCTTCACCAGCATAATACCGTAATATATTAACTCCCCTGAGCGTTTCTGCTTTTGCCTCGACAAACGTTTTTCCCATTTCCTTCGTCATGGTTTCAGCAATTTCTTCCATACGTTTTTCAAGAATATCCGCTGCCTTGTATAAATATTCCCCCCTCGTTAGACCCGAGAGTTTTCTCCATGATTTTTGTGCTCGTTTTGCGGCGGCAACTGCTTTATTTAAATCTTCGATGGATGAACGTTGAATATACCCAACAATTTCATTTTTATTAGCCGGATTTATGCTCGCCTCCACCTCATTCGTTTCCGAGCTTACCCATTCTCCATCAATATAGTTGAAGTATGTTTTGACTTCCGTTTGTAAAGACATAAAAATCTCACTCCTATTCCTTCTATGAATATAGAATTCTCACTAACTTTGTGATCTTTAACTATCAAAGAAAGATGTTTAAATTTAATTTACGACTGTTTTTTGTACTAATGACTTCACAGGATTAGATAGTACACCTATCTCCGGAATTTCAATTTCAATACGATCTTCATCTTGAAGAGTGAAATTGTTTGGTGGAACAATCGATGTTCCCGTTAACAATACCGTTCCATCAAATACTTTGTTATCACGAATTAAGAAAGAAACTAATTCATCATATTTTCTTTTTAGTTGTCTTGTATTGGCGCTCTCTTCTACTACAAGTTGATCATTTCGATATATTCTGCACGTTATCTGGAAGTTGTAAGGATTTGCTACAGTTTCAGAAAGTCGAATTGCAGGGCCAATAGAACACGAATTTTTCCATATTTTTGCTTGCGGTAAATAAAGTGGATTTTCTCCTTCAATATCTCTGCAGCTCATATCGTTGCCAATCGTGTATCCAACAATTTGTCCTTCTTTTGTGATCACTAACCCTAATTCAGGTTCGGGAATTTGCCAGTTCGAATCACTACGTAAATAAACCGGCTCGTTAGGTCCTACCGTACGAGTAGAAGTAGATTTTAAAAATATCTCTGGCCTTTCTGCGTTATATACCTTGTCGTAACATGTTTCACCATCGTTTTTTTTATCTGTAGTCTCGTAATTTCTTGCTTCACGGCTTTTTTCATACGTCACACCGGATGCCCAAACTTCAGGTGCAACAATCGGCACAAGCAAGTTTAATTCTGACAAATCTTTTTGCAAACTCTCTTTTCCAGTAATTAATTCGTTAATGTAATTTACAGGGGTCAATCCTGCATGTTTCGCTTCGTAAATAATATCCATAAAATCGTTCATTGGAAGCGGATATATTTTGTTATCATCTGTAACAGCAGCTACCACAGGATTCGAATAATCGTTTAAATATCGAATGATTCTCATAATTGCGTCTCCTTCTTGTTTTATATTAATAAACTCTGTTTTGTTATTTAGACAAAACTTTATTTATGAACGGAAACTTCCTTATTTCACATAACCCATTTCTTTAGAAATGAGATCGGCAGCATTTTTTAATATCTGTACTTCATCTTTCAGTACCGAATCGTTAACTTTTGCAGTCGGTTGCGATATACTAATGGCTGCTATGACATTTCCAGAATGATCCCAAATAGGAACAGCCACACATGTAATGCCTGGTTCATTTTCTTCATTATCTAACGCGTATCCGTTTATTCTAACTTTTTCTAGTTCCGCAAGAAATTGTTCTTCACTAGTAATAGTATTGGCAGTATGACGCTTATAAACATATCCTTTTAAAAATTCTTTAAGCCCTTTATCGTCTTTGAAAGCAATCAATGCTTTTCCTACCGCACTGCTATGAACAGGGACTCTTCGCCCAATCCTCGAATATAAGACGGTTCCCGAAGTTCCTTCTACTTTGTCAATATAAATTCCTTCCTTGCCGTCAAGTATCACAAGATGAACTGTGTTACCCGTTTTTATCGATATATCAATTAAATACTTCTTAGAAATGGCCCGAATATCAAGATGACGAATGACTAAGTTTCCTCTCTCAAACAATTTCATACCAAGTCTGTATTTGCCGTTTTCCGGATTCTGTTCTATATAATGATGATGCTGAAGTGTTTTCAATAGTGAATGCACGGTGCTTTTATGAAGTTGCATTTTTTCACTAATATCTGTAATTTTTAATTCGGTTTCATACTCATCAAATAAATCTAATATTCGTAGAGCGCGGTCAACTGATTGAATCAACGGCATATTCTTCACCCTCTTTAACAGTTTATATTTGCAACTATACTCTTTATTCTTAATTTTATAATTAAATTATAATATAGAGAGAGTGAAGCGTAAGACCCAAAAATATTTAATTTATCGTATTCCCTACCATTTTATTAGTTATAACTCGCCATAAACTGGGAAGATCGCATCTTTTTTATAATCGTATACTGCTTCTTCTGCAACATAGGTAGGGACCACACCAGTTGCAGCATCTGTATGTCCTATTAAACGATTGCTCGCTGCAATACGTCGTTGACGTTCGCGCATATTTTTTAGTCTACTTTTTGCCATTTCTTTTCTTTGCTGTTTTATCAATTCAAATTCAAATACAAGTTGATTGTTTTGAAAAGCACTTTCATTCAAAAGCTGAATTTTTCGTTCCCGGAGACCAATATAGAGGAGATCCCCTGTTTGCAAATAGAGTATACCTCCACCATTGATTGCTTCCGGAGTCATATGACCTATAGCCGCACCATATGTTACACCTGAATAACGGCCGTCACTGATAAGAGTAGCAATGCGTTTTAAACGTCGATTCGCATTAATGTGTTGCATCGGTGTAAACATTTCTGGCATACCAAATGCTTCTGGTCCTTGACCAGATATGACAACAGCTATCTTTAGAACTCCCTCTTTCACCATTGTATCGAATAATTCATCATATTCCTTATCCTTTAATAAATCATATAAATGTGAAGAGTTATGTTTTAATGCAGCAACTAAACTTTTGTGACTAAAACTGCGATTTATTTTAAGTTTTTCTAACAGATTAACATCTAAAAGCCCTTCATTCGCAGCATCCTCATTCTCATAATATAGGACAAACGCGACTTTCTGATCGAACTCATCGATTTGCGCTGTTGCCATCCCACTAATTTTTACTACTGCACTTTCAAAGAAATTACCTGATAAAACATCTACACCACTAAATGGACGTCTTGGTTTAGAAAGGATTATGGGGTTATCTTTCATATTTTCTGCTGGTAATCGATCTTTCTTTATTGAAAACCTTTCGCGCCAAGTAGTTCCCGTAACAGTTGGTGCATCAATATCCATCGGAACCCCGTTATTCATTAATTCATAAAATACGGTTTCCATTCCTCTTATTTGTCCACTGCAACACTGAATAGCTAATGCGTAGATATCTCTTCCTTGTGTCAGACTATAATCAAACAAATCAGGAACGGGATGCTCATGATGAATTTTATCGTACTCCCATAAATTAAACTTATACCCTCCATAAATCATTGCAGCGACAATATGCATCATTATATTTGTCGATCCGCCAGTAGAACTGTGAATTCTAATAGCATTTTTAATATTCGTAGCCATGATATTAGTAACTCCGTATATCGGGTTGTTCATCAAAAATACTAAGCTATCGAGTGCTGCATTTATTTGCTCCTGTGTAGGCGGAGCAGTTAAGAGCTCTAGTGCAGGATGAATCAGTCCTAAGCCCGCGATGACATGCCTTGAACTATTACCAGTCCCATTGAATGCGCACACTCCACCTTGACTGTCGCATGTGGCTACCGCTAAACGTTTTTCATAATCCTCATGTTGTTCTTTTGTAATAATTCCTTTTTCCCTGGCTCTTTCGAGTACGCCTTGGAAGGCAGTGTTGGATGAACATTGCAAAATATATGAGAGAGCATCACGCAAGTCGTATGCAATATCTTCTTCTCCTATTGATTCAGCATGCCGTGCAATTTCTTCTAATTCGGCATATAACTTTGTAGGAATCGTTCCCCCTTTTAAAACATGTGCAGGAGCAAAAGTAGCAAAGAAGGGCGCTTCTCCTCTTCTCTGACGCAAACGGTCAAGATGGGCTAAAGCACTAACCACTCCAAGAGGTTGTTTATCACATCCTTGAATAACAAAAGCTCCATGATAGCTATGTGCTTCCAGCTGATTCACAATCATTTGCGCAACAGCATTTCGACTTTGCAAGGAATAGCTCATCCCTTGATTGCTTTGTGCAGTCCCATCGCACATTACCGGCGTCGAAAATTGAAACGGAACTCCTCCATTTTGCCAAATGCGAATGGCAACTCGAGCAATTGTTTGAAAATCCATAATATGAGCAGGATGATCAGCAGAGCCTCCTATAATCGCAATTCTAGGAGCGTTGTTATGCAATCTATCGTAAATTTCTTCCAACGTCCAGTCTGGCTGCATTCCTTTGAATTCGGAACCAAGGATTTGTTTTGAACGATCGAGAAGACCCGCGACACAAATAGGTTCATTTGCTTTTCCTTGCACATTATCACGATATGGATTGACTTTGCTTTCAATATATGGATACGTCACCGCTGACATACAATTCCCCCTTTCCCAATAACATATTTTTTGTTTATGGCAATGAAAAATCCATTTCAAAAGGTTCCGATAAAATCTCTATCTCTTTCATTTGTCTCGCTTCATGTAGAAGACTCTCCGAAATCCAGATATCCCTAAGCGCTAATGTATTTTTTATTCTGACTACTCTAACCCTGTTAATGTCAAAGACGTTGCATGTTTTAATCGCTGCTTTTACGGCTAATTCCTCTGTTTCTAAAAACATTGGCAGCTTTACTACAGAAACGACCGTACTTGTTAAAGCGTTCGCATATCCTTTTTCCCACACGATTTGTTCCTTCACCTTATTTGTTGTAATATCAGCATGACCGATACCATTGGCATTGCCCTTTGTCTTTTCAGATAAGCTTAAAACGACTATACGTGTCACTTCTGGACCTCCACTTGCATATGGAGTAGCGTACCTGCCTGTAATATTCGGATCCATTCCATCTCCTGAAATATCTTTTCCAATTTCGTCTATTACAAGCACATCAATTGGGTTGAACATAATTTTGGGCATCAATGCTTTTGCCTCTATTAATAGTTCAGGTTCCACTGTTTCAAAATGCTCGGTTGGAACTGTAACAATTTTCGCAGGACGATCATATGCGTTTTCTAAAACGGCCACGCCAAAAATAATTGGTGCCTTATTAATAACGATTTTTGCCATTTCGATAACATGTTGAGCCATATACTTAAAACTGTATTTATGAGCAGCATCTGCGCCTTTTTGCTTACCGAGACCAATCGTTATCATTTTCATCAATCCACTTTCTACCGGACCTCGGAACGCTGTATGTGGTTTAACCCTATTTATAACGATGATTTTATCTGCCTCATATGCAAGCTTATCTATATAAACTGGAAGACCATTATCTAACCTTCCGACTTCGACTACCTCCATACTAGAACAAATAGGTGCACCGACAAACTCTTCTGTAACTCCCAAATGGATAAGTACATCTTTCTGACCCACCGCAGTTGCTCCTCCATGGCTGCCCATTGCTGGCACGATGAAAGGAATCCCACCTGCCTGTTTGACAGCATTCACAACTTCGCGAGTAATAATCGGTATATCTGCCACACCACGACTTCCAACAGCAATTGCCACTCGATCACCAGGGAAGATTCTATGGAGAACGTTGGCCTGTTCAATGCTCTCATGAACTGCTTTAGGAACATCTGTAATTTCAGGGGCGTGAAAATTTTGTCTAACTCTTACCATTTTGGGAATTGGCACGTCTTTGAGTAAATCATTAATTATCCCCATTTTTCCTCCCTCGATTCCCTTATTTCTCTAAACAAAAACATGAAATCATTACATCTTATCAGGGGAAATAGGGAAGATACATAAACATTACATTCTGTCATTTCCGCAGAGGTCTTCTCTTCCCTGCCTACCTTTTCCCCTTTACCCTTTCTCATATCTGGGGGGACACTATATTTTCATATTTTTATTGACGGATTTTCTCCAATTGACTATACATTTCGTTTACAAGTTCCTCGCCAAACTCTTTAGCATACTGATCAATAACAGGTTTAATCGCTTCTGCCATCTTTTGACGTTCTTCATCGCTCACTTCATTAATTTTGATTTTAGTCTCTAACTCTTCCAATGATTTTTTATCTTCTTCACGGCTAAGCTCCCGTTGATACTTGCCAGCTTCCACAGCTGCGTCCTTTAAAATCTGCTGCTCTTCCGGTGATAAATTATCCCAGAATTTTTTGCTGACTAAGAAAACAAATGGGGTGTAAACATGTTTAGTAAGACTCAAATAATCTTGTACCTCATAATATTTATTGGATTTAATTGTTGCTAATGGGTTTTCTTGACCATCAACCGTTTTGCTTTCGAGGGCTGTGAAAACTTCCGAAAAAGCCATTGGTATTGGATTGGCACCAAGTTGTTTAAACGCATCGATATGCACTTTATTTTGCATAGTCCGCAATTTTAAGCCTTTAAAATCTTCTGCCGTATTGATTGGATGTTTGCTGTTTGTTACATGACGAAATCCGTTCTCCCAATAAGCAAGACCAATTAACCCATGTTCAGGAAGATTTTTCAATAATTTGTTTCCTACGGAGCCGTCTAAAATAGCGTCTGCTTCTTCCGCAGTATTAAAAAGGAATGGAAAGTCGAATATACTAAATTCTTTAATCATCCCAGCTAATGGGGAAGTCGAGGGGATAGTAATTTCTTGTGTACCACCTTGAAGCGCCTCAGTCATTTTTAAATCATCGCCTAAAGAAGCGCTAAAATACGTTTGTACTTTCAATTTTCCTCCACTTTTTTCCTCTACTATTTCCTTGAATTTGAGAAGTCCTTGTCCTTGCGGATGATCTTCATTTAACCCAATTCCCGCTTTAATAACCTTTGTCTGATTTCCTTGGTTATTAGACTTTGTCCCTCCTTGAGTAGCATTAGAACCACAAGCACTTAGAAAAAGTAATCCCATTAATAGAAAACCAATGGTAACCTTCCTAACCGCAGCTATTTTTTTCATAACTTTATCCTCCTAGCTTTTTGTTCATTTCTTCTTTTCTTTTGTATAATTAATTAGATGCCCCTTTTCTGGATAGCTGATCACTTCTACAATGCGAAAATGCCGCTTTTAAAACAAACGTCCTTTTTCGATCAATGAGTACAGGAGAGAAACGATGCATCCGCTTTATACATAAAGTTAAGTTACATGCCCGTAAACCATTGAAGCGGAACAGTAACAATGGATGGGAATAAAATAAGCAATATAAGAACAAGGATTTCTGCCAGTAAGAAAGGCCATATCCCTTTCATGATGTCCTCCATTCCTATTTTCCCTACCCCACAGGCTACATTTAATACAGTACCAACCGGAG
>NZ_QLMH01000029.1 GCF_003259935.1 Paranoxybacillus vitaminiphilus
GCTAAGGGGCTTTCACTTTTAAGCCAGAAACTTGAGGAGTATTTTTCGTTAAACTATAGTTTTACGCAAAGTTTGAGGCAGGAAATAAAAAGTAATATAATGAAAGAAAATGGCCCGGATTGGGGCGAAGAAAAGGAGGGGCAGTGTTGACTGAACAGATCGAGCCAATCATTATTGAAGTGTTGACCGAAACGGTGTCCCCATATTTGATTTATTTGTTTGGATCAACGGTTGCAGGACATGTTCATCAAGACAGCGACATTGATATCGCTTTTCTCAGCGACCAAAAACAATTGGATCATTATGAACGATTTATGGTTGCGCAAGAATTGGCATCCAGGCTGCACCGGGACGTCGATCTTGTGGACCTCAAACAAGCAAGCACCGTGTTTCAGGCGCAAGTGGTCAGTAACGGCAAAGTCATCTATTGTACAAATGAACAGAAAAAAGCCGAATATGAATGGAGAGCCTTGAAGATGTACGCAAAATTGAATGAAGAACGCACGGAAATCTTGCGAAACATTAATGAAAGCGGGTCGGTTTATGAAAAATGATGTCATTTTAAATAAAATTAGCGTGATCGAGCGGTGCATAAAGCGCATTCACGAAGAATATGAGAACAACCCGAAAAATTTAGAAAACTACACGAAGCAAGACTCCATTATCTTAAATCTCCAACGAGCATGTGAAGCAAGCATCGACCTGGCGATGCACATGGTCGCACAGAAAAAGCTAGGCCTCCCCCAAAACAGTCGAGACGCTTTTTCTCTTTTAGAACAGCACGGCATCATCACTCCTTTTCTTTCACAAAAAATGAAAGCGATGGTCGGATTTAGAAACATCGCCGTTCACGACTACCAGGAAATTAATTTGACAATTTTGCAAAAAATACTTGATCACCATCTAACCGACTTTACCGAGTTCACGAAAGCGATTCTTTTTTATGAACAGTGAAGCGGGCGGTGCAGATGCGCGCCGTCCGAGCATGTTATTTAAGCAAAGACATAATTCAAGATAGAGACTTCTCATAAATCATTATTCCATCGCGCTCAATTTGCCGTTAGATTTCCTCATTCAGCGAATCGAAAGACAGCACATCACACGAATAAATGCCGACAATGTTGTCAATCTTATTCATGATTTTCCCTTTTTGTTTCCCGTATAATTAATGTACAAATCAATACCGTCCTTTTGGAAGCTCGGTGTTTTCATATTGCACATCGACAATCCGATCGCGGCCCGTGTGGTTTAAAATCCCGTTCAAAAACGCGATCGTAATTCACTTTCGGCTTGGGTGGCCGAACAATTGCTTAAACATAAAATCCATTTTCAAATCGAGATATTCTTCTGTCATTGGAGACCATCCTTTCGGGGAAATTTTTGAGAGGAGATAGGTGGATACGATTTTATTAAAGCGGAATGAAGAGGGAAAAATCAAGAGTTTAAACAGAATTTTCTGAATAAAAATTGAAAGAGAGCCGAATGTGTCAAAGGCTCTCTTTATTCTGATATTCTAACAATCTTCGACATACTTCGGGGTGTGCCAGGCACGCAGCCAATTATGCGAAGTTTACATTACATAAAATAATGAGGGGCAATGAAATGATGAAATGGACGATAGAAGAATGCTAATCGATTTGAAGGATATGCTTCGAGAGAAAACAAAAAAATTGAGTGGTTGAATAGCGAAAATGAGTGACTGAAGAAAGATATTGAAGCGTTAAAGCTGGAATTAGAATCCGAGAAGAAATGGCTTAGGGTGACTGCGGGGGCATGGAGGCGCAAAGCCTAGAGGAAAGGTGGAAAACGAGAATGCTTGAGGGAAGAATATCACCATGAACGACAATGGCATTATAAAGTGTATGTGGTAAAGGATATTCCGAAAGATTTGTATATAGAAGAAGTCTGTCTTACTCTGAAAGAAACATTTTTTACCGACAGTTTACCCATATCGTTTTTTAAGATGTGATTACTCTACAAGGTATGAAGGTTGGTTAGCTGAGATAATTTTAATAATATTTCTAATTTAACTTAAATTTATTTATGGAAAAAACAATATAATTTATACTAGAATTATATATATAAGTTGAATTAAAGATTTACAATTGGATACACAGACGATCGATCGTTTGTTCTGGTTTTTGGTTGATTCTCTGAATAAATGCTTGGACATTCTCCTTGATTTCTTGCACACTCGAATAGAACACGTTGTAGATCACGTCCGATTTTAGCCATTTCCATAACCCTTCAATCAAATTCAATTGAGGGCTGTATGGCGGTAAAAAGACGAGCTCCAAGCGATCTTTGTGCTCTTCCAAAAACGGCTGAATCAATTTGGCATGATGAATCCGATCATTATCCAAAATCATGACAATCTTGCCTGTTGGATAGCGTTCTAATACAAGCTGAAGAAACCGAAGAAATGTTTCCGCATCGTAACGTTCTTCTTCGATACAAAATATGTCGCCTGTTTCGTAGTTTAACGTACCGATCAGCTTCACACCTTGATGTTTTCCGAATGTTGGAATGATTCGCTGTTTTCCTTTGACAAACGAATGGCTTGGTAATCACGAATCATCGATTCATCTTGAAAGAGGACATGAGTGATCTTCCCATTCAACAGTTTTTTTTATTTCGGGAAATGTGGTCTCGACAAATTCTTTTTGTTTCTCTTCGTCGGCATTGGCTAACGTATACGTCGGTTTGGTATAACTTAGCCCTAACCGATGCAGAATTTCGCTTGTTCCACGAAGGGTATACGTTTGTCCCCACTTTTGTTGAATGAGTTCAGCGACAATCGCGAGCGTCCAATTATATTTCGCTTCGAATCCGACATCAACAGGAAGCTGATGTTCGATGATAAAAGCCAGCTCTTTTTCTTGATCTGGGGTCAATCTACGCGGAGCGCCAGGCGAATGTTTCATCTCTAGCCCATCAAGACCGTGCTGGGTATACGCATGGATATAGTTACTGTAGTTGAGCAATTTTCATTACAATAATTACCATGTAAAAAGAGACAAACGGAGTACCCCTTATGCCACATGAAGCTGTTTTTTTAACGGCATCAATGGGAATATCTTGTTTCGCTGCACCGTAAATAAACTCCACGAGGCTATGTCCTTTCTTCTTTCGAAGGAAGTCAAGCCCGGTAGAGAAATCGCTGTTGGATTCGACCATACTGTACACGTAAGCGAGTTGTACCAACATCCAATACCGTTTCACCACCCGGCGCTGATGAACGCGGTATCCATCAAGCTTCAGCTGATCTTTCGACTGGCGGAAGAAACCTTCAATGGACCAGCGTTGCGCGTAGTAGTGCAGGATCTCTTCATCGCTCAGCTCTCGAGCGGTGCTCAAGACGCAATGAAGATGTTCGGGTGTCATCGATTGATTCGCTTTCCAAGCCAGTAGCACCACGGTGTCATCGAGCCCTTTGAGTGCCCCTTCATAGCGATAGACTCGATAGGTGCCTTCTCCCACTGTGACGAGGTGGGTGTCTTCCGGTTCGATGTAGCGTGCAAACTGCTTGGCTTGGATCGCAATGCCTTTTGGATAGAGAACCCGATTCGTCTTGAGCATCGCAATGACGTGGAATCCTTTTTTCAGGCAGGCTTCCACGAGTGTTTTCGATGGGTACCAAGAATCCATCAGCACATAAACAGAACCGTGCACATCCAAAGAAGAAAGCATCTCGATGGCCCATTGACCCTTGCTTTTCCCATCCGCCTTGTCGTAGAGGCGAAACGCAAAGGGAAAGGCTTGCGTCATCGTATGAACCATGAGCCAGACGAGAGAGTGTCCCCAAATCGACTTTTTGTCCGCGTGAGAATAATGCCAATTACACCCTTCAATAGCGTGTTTCGCCTGTGACGAAGGCTTCGTTTTTCGGCAGATCGTATCATCGATCGAAACAAAAATGGGGTGATTCTCTCGCTTGGCCGTTCATTCCACATGACGAAGCATCCACTGCTGGAGTTTGCGAAGCAAGATTTCTTCATCCCAAGGGCTTTTCGTGAAAAAATGGCTGAGTGTCGTTCGATGATTGGGGTGAAAGCTCCAATGATGAAGATCGGTCAACGTTCCAGAAAAGCCTTTCGTGATCATCGCATCCACGATATGAACGAGATGCTTCATGACAGGTTTTGAAAAATAAAGTGCCAACCCCAACATCGTGAAAAACTTGTGGATTCCTTGATGATGTGCTAATCTATTCATGAGACATGAACCTCCTTGTGTGAATGGTTTGTTGGCACATCTATTCTAACCAAGGAATCGGGTTCATGTCTCTTTTTTTGTTTCGATGTAAATTTATGTTAGTGATTTTGCTCATCTACAGTTTTATCTTTGACTTTATCAATAGATACTCTATTATCGAAATGAATATATCTCTTAACTCTATAAGTTGCAATAAAGGTTTTCTCCCGTTCTCTGTCGAATAAAGAAGAAAACCTAAAAGAACGGAGAGAACGATATGAACCATGCTCACGAAATCGAAACGCTGTTGATAGCCATGAAAGAGACGAAAAATAAACGCATGTATGAACGCTACCAAGCCCTCTATCTTTATCTACAAGGCTATACAAAAGAAGATATCGCCAAAATCATTGGCCGTTCGGAGAAAACCGTCTATAACTACGTAAATGCCTATAAGGAACATGGAATGGCGGCCTAGACATGAAGTATTCTCCAGGTGCTCCTCGTAAACTAGAGGCGTACCAAGAACAGGAATTCGCCCAAATCATCGAGCACCAGCTCCCAGTCGATGTGGGGTTTGAAGCGAAATATAATTGGACACTGCCGATCATTGCTTCCCTCATTGAAAAAAAGTGGGGCAAGAAGTATAGCATTCGCGGAGTGGGCGAAATCCTTCATCGTTTAGGTCTTAGCTATACGAGACCTACGTATACCTTAGCACATGCTGACGAAGACAAACAAAAAGAGTTTGTTGAACAGACGTTTCCGAATGTAAAAAAAACTGTTGAATGGAGAAATCGATTACATTCTCTTTCAAGATGAATCCATGATTCGTGATTATCAAGCCATTCAACGGACATGGTTCATTAAAGGTAAGCAGCGAATCATTCCTACCTATGGAAAGCCCCAAGGCGTTAAGCTGATTGGTACGTTAAATTACGAAACAGGTGACGTTTTTTGTGTAGAAGAAGAACGTTACGATGCCGAAGCCTTTCTTCGGTTTCTTCAGTGTGTGTTAGAACGTTATCCAACAGGAAAGATCGTCATGGTGCTCGACAACGCTCGGATTCACCATGCCAAACTCATTCAACCGTTTTTGGAAGAACATCAGCATCGCTTAGAGCTATTGTTTTTGCCACCATACAGTCCTCAACTCAATCTCATTGAAGGGCTATGGAAATGGCTGAAATCGGATGTGATTGATAACGTGTTCTATTCCTCTGTGCAAGAAATTCGTGCAAATGTGCAGGCGTTTATTTGTCGACTCAATCAACAACCAGAACAAGTGATTGATCGGCTGTGTGTTCGATTGTAAATCTTTAATTCAACTTATATAATAAAAAAACGACGCATTCCGTTGCAATTCTACCTGGCGCAACCGTATTAATTAAAATTCCGTACGGAGTTAATTCTTGGGTAAGCGTTTTCATGAGTCCAACGATTCCCGCCCGAAACGTATTGGAAAGAATAAGACCTAGAATCGGCTCTTTAATCGACGAAGAAGCAATATTTTAATGATTTTTCCTTTTATCTTTTTTAAATGCGGCAACGCTTCACGAATCATTCACACATAACTAAGCAAATTTAATTCAAATGCATGTTGCCAATCTTCGTCCGTCAACGTTGCGATCGTCCCTGGTGGCGGACCGCCCGCATTGTTCACTAAAAAATGAATGTTACCGAACGTTTCGACCGTCTAATTGACAAGATGTTCAATCATTTCTTTTTTCGTTACATCGGTCACGACATAAACAGCGCGCCCTTTAGAAAGGGCATTGAACTCTTCGACGGCTTGTTGTAATTTTCTTCATTTCGACTAGCTAACATCACATTTGCTCCTTGCCGAACGAGCTAATACGCAATCGCTTTGCCGATCCCTTGACTCGATGCAACAACAATCGCTGTTTTCCTTTTTATCTTTTCTCTCTCCTTTCATCTCTATTTATTCGCTAACGATCACGCGATTCCTGCCTTCTCGCTTTGCTTTATAAAGCGCTTCATCCGCTCGTTTAACCATTTTTTCTTTCGACATTCCTTCTTCATATTCACATACACCAAAACTGCACGTAACGTGCCCCACCATCGGAAACGTGGCTTTCTCAACTAAGGCGCGTAACGCCTCTGCTAAATGAAGTGCCCCCTTTTTGTCCGTCGCTGGCGTCAAAATAATAAATTCTTCCCCGCCCCAACGAGCAAAAATATCACAATCACGAAGGCGTTGTTGAATCATTTCACACAAACGAACAAGCACACAATCTCCAACATCATGTCCGTACGTATCATTTATTTTTTTAAAATAGTCAATATCAAATAAAATGATGGAAAATTT
The DNA here is from genome assembly GCF_003259935.1 of Paranoxybacillus vitaminiphilus. Taxonomy (GTDB): domain Bacteria; phylum Bacillota; class Bacilli; order Bacillales; family Anoxybacillaceae; genus Paranoxybacillus; species Paranoxybacillus vitaminiphilus. Next base: position 6,524 of record NZ_QLMH01000029.1, read on the forward strand.
GCTTTTATAGCGATTCACTCGATTTATTTCACGAGAAAAAAATTCATCAAATTTTAAACGATTATAAACTTTCGTAAGGGGATCTTTCATCGCTAAAAACTCATTGCGTCGGCTTTCTTCTTCAAGTGCTGTAATATCAGTAAATACAACTAAATAAGAACCTTGTTCATGCGGAAACGACGTCGCTTTTAATAAAAATACTTTTTCTTCCTTTTGTTGCGATAACATTTTCACTTTTAAAAAATCAATCGTTCGATCAATGAGTGAACGAATCCATTCATTTTGTCCCTTTACATAAAAATAACCAGGTTCTTCAACGAAATAGTCACTTATATGTCGTTTTCCTTCTCGAAGTTTTGCAATCTCCTTTATACCAAAAAAATTAGCAAATGACAAATTAAAGTCAAGCAAATACTCATCATTCATGATACAAATTAAATTTTCCTGAAAGTCAATGATCGTGCGCGTATATTGCTTTTGTTTTTCCAACTCTTTTTCTAACAAGCTTTGATAAATCGACTGTTGCAAAGATTGCAAAAATTTTTCATGATCAATTGGCTTTAAAATAAAATGGTTTACTCCATATTCAATTGCACGAATGAAGAAATCGTTGTCATCGTAAGCGGTCGTAATAATAATTTGCACTTTCTCATCAACAGAGCGAATTCGGCGAATCAATTCCAACCCGTTCATTACAGACATTTTAATATCAGTAATGACGACATCTGGTCGAAACGAAAGAAATAATTCAAATGCTTCTTCACCATTTTTGCTAATTTCACATGACGAATGCGCCTCCTCAATAGACGTGCTAATATTTCTCGCGCCCCTGTTTCATCTTCGACATAAAGCACTTTCACATTCGGATCAATTTCCTCGTTAAACAACATCATAATCCCCTTCCTTCCTTTTTTCGCGGCAGGCAAATCGTAAACGTCGCTCCATTCTTTTCGGAATGAGCTGAAAGGTCCCCACCCATTTTGGTGATGATCATTTTTGCCATGTACAATCCGAGTCCAGTACCTTCCTTTTTCGTCGTCACATAAGGTTTAAAAAGGTATGGATAAATCGATTCATCAATGCCTCCTGCATTATCTTTTATTTCAATATATACAAAATCTTCATCAGCAAACGTACGAATCCAAATCGATCGCTCTTCAATTTGGCGACGAACAAATTCCTCACGAGCATTCGTTAAAAGATTGATGAGCACTTGGCTTAGTTCGTTCGGATATCCGTATATATACGCTTTCGTTTGATTTTGGATTTTCACTTGAATGTCGTAATGATCAAGGCTTGCGGAAATAATTTTTAACGCTTGACGAATAACTTGAAAAGGACGAAAAGATGACGCTTCTTTATGAGGTTTAAAAAAATCACGAAAATCGTTAATCGTACAGGACATATGCTGAATTTGGATGAGACATTTTTTGATGGATTTTTGCAAATATATTTCTGTTAATTCGCCATATTCATATGCTTCCTTTAAATCTTGTAGAAGCAACGCTAAAATATTGAGCGGCTGTCGCCATTGATGAGCGATGTTGCGCAACATTTCTCCCATCGTCGCATAGCGCGACTGCTGAATGAGCATTAAATCTTTTTCGCGGTTTTTTCTCACTTCTTCTTCAATTTTCAGCTGCAACGTTGCATTTAATTGCTCCATTTCTTTTTTCATTTGTTGCAGCTGCAAAAACATTTGCTGTCGTTTTAACGATTCACCAACCGTGCGAGCAAGAGCCCAAAAAATCGCTTTTTCGTGGTTAGAAAACCGTCGTTTTTGTGCGCAATCAACAACAGTTAAAAATCCCCATCGTTCATCACGAATGACAATAGGGGCAATCATAAATGAGCGAATACGGTGCTCTTCAAAAAGAATACGCACTTCTCCTTCCAACTGATCGCTATGCCCAACAAAAACATTACCATCAAACAGCTTGGCTAAACTAGCCATACTTTCTTTTTGAATATCAATCTCATCACGCACCATTGACAATGAGGGAATACGTTGAATTTTACATATCCTTTTTAAACGATATGTATCGTTAAACGAAAGAAGGCGGAAAATCGTTACCCGCGTCACCTCAAGTGCTAAACGTAAGCTTTCTAATGCCGCTACAAGCGATGAATCAATGTTTGCCTCTATTTCTTTCTGTAATGACTCCATTCTCCTCTCCCCTTGCATATAAAAAAGCCAATTTTTCGACAATTGGCTTTTTTGTAGGTCTTTCTTACTACATTATCAATCCTACTGTCTTGACAGCTAAAAATCAAGGAAAAAGTTTACGATTATACATTAGCTTTGCATAAAACAAGTGTGCAATTTGTCAAGGTAGGTAAATCAAAACAATCGTGAATCCAATAAAAAACTCCTTATAATTAGGATTGGTCACCACACCAACCCCCTAATTACAAGGAGGACTCTAGTATGGATTCTACCACATTTTAAGCATTATGGAAAAGAACCTCGTACATAAACTTGGTATAGCGTCGGAAGAAGCAAATTTCGGAAAACGGAATATACAAAATATAAGAATAAAATTTTTAGCATTAAGGGCTTTTTACTCAAAGGATTAGGAGGACTAAAAAGAAGCCGCTCTGAATATTAAAGTGGCTCGGTTTTATCAATCGCAATTGTTATTTACGAAAATTAGAGAAACAACAAGACAATGCTCACTTACGTATGTGTATCACAGCCGTTCGTCTCGTGATGGAAGGATACATGGGAAAAAAAGTCGCTGATTCATCGTCAATCTGTGGCCACCTACGTCAAAAAATTTAATGAAGGTGGAATGGATGCGTTAGTAGAACGAAAATGTGGACCGGAACGCCCATGCTTTTTAACCGCCGAACAACAAAACGAGCTCAAGCAAGTCATTTTAACGAGTTCTCCTTCTGATCACAGATTGGGATGCGTCTCATCATGGACCACACCGATCATTCGGGAGTATGTGCGCAACACGTATGACGTGGAGATGAGTTGCACAGGAATTTTGCGCATGCTTTGGCGATTGCGTTCAAGCTATACTCGTCCCACTTATGTGCTGGCAAAAGCCGATCCAGAAAAACAACAGGCGTTTGAACGGGAAATCGACCTGATTAAAAAACTTCTGAATAACGATACGGTGCTCTTGTATCAAGATGAGACTCATGTTCGTGCGTATCAGAGCCTTCACGCCACATGGTCAGAAGTGGGAAAACAGAAACAAATGCCGACGTATGGACATCATGCCAGTGTTACATTGTTTGATACTCTGAACGCGATGACAGGAGAAGTGCTACACCAAACCTCCTCCTCTTGTAAACAGGAGGATTTTTTGTCGTTCCTTCAGTTGGTGGCGAACCATTACAAAGATCAACTGATTGCCATGGTGGTGGACAATTCCAAAATCAGGATTTTATCGCTAAGAACGGACGGAGCCTTTTAATTTATCTACCACCATATTCGCCTGATTTAAATCTCATTGAGCGATTATGGAGATGGCTAAAAGAGACGGTCATTGCCAATCGGTTTCATCCGACACGTTCTTCCATTGAAGAAGCGATGAACTCGTTTTTGACCGAGATTTCCAAAAGTCCAGACAATGTATTGCGTCGGATAGGGATTTCCTAAGTTCCATGTCAAAAAGTTAAATCAGTTTTATATAAATTAGTAATAAGCCATATTATTTCAATTCTCAACGTATTTAACCTTCTAAACTATAAATTGACTCTTCAAAAATTATATTAATCTATATAAGTTGCAATAAAGAATTTCCGATTTTTCGTTTCGGTTTTCATCTAAATACAAGCTGATATGATATAACGTGGCGAGTGATCAGCTGGATGTAAAACAAAATTTCAACTTATATATGATAATTAAATATTAATCTTTATTTTCAGGGATTATATCTTTTTCTTCCTCGACTTCATCCTCGCTTATTAATCCAAGTGCCAAACATTGCACTAAGTTATCATCAATTACTTTCATACGATCGTCAGGGATAGGATCACTTTTATGTAAGAGTAAACTCTTGTGTATACTCATCGTCTGACTTAAATTAACATATCTTTCTAAGTTCCATTTAGGAATATATGTAAAAATTGGATGATCATCATTTACTAGTTTATGATACCAATCTTTATGTTTTTCATCCGGTTTAATGGTATTTATAGGAGCAATTAAAATATACTCAAAATCTTCATTCTGATTAATCACATCATTAGTTAATACAACAACTTTTCTTGGTTTCACTGTCATGACTATTTTTTGTTCTTTAGCTGTTGGTTTACCATTAACGTAAACTGGTCTAAAATTACCAATAGATTCTACAATTCGACCTCTTTCCGGATCACAACTGTCAGGCACAAAAAAAGAAAGAGGTCGTTTCGTGTCGGACGGATATGGTAAAACAGCTTCATATTCATATCCTCTATGAATATCTGACCAGTTTTCTTTGTCGATAAACGAGACCAACTAAATTACCCCCCGAAAATATCTCTGTACGTAATTCTTGAAATTCCTCTATTTTTTTACTCTGCTCATTAGCTTCTTTCCAATCTTTCTTGCTCATATTAGCAAATTTATTTCGTGTAATTTTTGGTCTCTTAATTTTTTTAGGAGTGGCTAACATATCTTTTTCCTCCTCTTTAGACATACACTATCACCTCCTAAGTAAAGGGGTAATAGTATATGCTGTTTTTATGAAAATTATACCATAAAATCTGTAATTTTTATCAATTTATTTACATTTATATTAACTTATTTCAGCTAAAAACTACTCAATTACACTCTGTTTCACTCAAATAGAGTAGGAGGGGGTGACTACCAGCTATATAAGTTCAGATTGAAAAAACGATACAAATAAGAGGATTAGGTTCGGACAAAAGAGAAGTTGAGACGTTTTATATACGTCTGAAAATCAATCTGCATTTATATAGCTTTTCCATCAGTTCTTGACTCTGGACGGACTCTTTCGGAAGCTTCACAAACCATTGTTTTAACACTTTTTCCGTATCTATTCCAGTCTTCCCTTTCCCCCTATTGTATCTCGCTGTATTCATTTCCTTATAGCCGATATATTTGCTTGGTTCAAAAGCGTCTAGTGACGGAATATAATACCAATGCTTAAACTGCGTCAACTGTTGAACAATCTCTAATTCATCTTCAATATCTTGATTAAACTGCTTAACATTGGCAATGACTTCTTCTAACGTTGAAACTAATACCGCTTCCATTCCTTGCTCTCCCTTCATTTATTCTATTTACAGCGAAAAAAGCAGCAACCATTCTTTTTGCCAAATCAACAACTGATAAGAAATAGGCCTTATTTAAGTCACTTTTGGATGAGCAATGGGATAACGTAAAAGACATTTTATTTAGTCGAACGGCGTCCTACATTGTGTCACAGGAGCGTCCGACTAAGAAACTTTTTCTGTAAATCGGCATTCTGGATAGTTACTGCAGCCTTTAAAACTCCCGTATTTCCCTTTTTTCAAAATAAGGCTGCTGCCGCACTTCGGGCAACGATTTTGTTGTATATGTTCTTTTATACATTTTTGTTTATTTTGAATCGATTGAATGTGCTTCTTTTTTATTTCTCTTTCTTTTTGTTTATCCTTAACAAGCAGCGTCTTTAATTTTTCAGCTAAATATTGTTTTGTTTCATGATCAATCACTTTTGTCCGATATTGCTCAAGCACTTGTTTCAACTGTTTAGGATAAATAACATGAGATTGGGTAAAATGAATACCCGATTTCAATTTAGCCCGCGGCATAAATACAACGATAGAGTAAATAGGGGTATTTGAAAACTCTTCTCCTAACCACCTCTTTAAAGCTTTTATATGACCTTTGTTCTGCCAAATCGGGTTTAAAAACTTTTCTTTTCGTTTGTATATGACCTGAGTCCAGTATTTTGACGATTCATCTCCAAAAATCCAACCGTTATAATTTTTCGTTTCAATGACAAATAGGCCTTGTTCAGATAAAATAATATGATCGATTTGCGAAGAAGAGTTGTCCATCTTCGGAATGTAAAGGTCATGAAACGCCTTGTACATACCAGGTGATAATTTCTCTAATTTTTCAATCTCCTTGCGAACACGATATTCCCCTATTGAGCCGATCCATTTAGACTCTTTCGATTTTATCCATTTAATCAATAAGGCAAACAAGAATAAAAAAAGAAGTGGATAGAAAAAAGAAAGATTCATATTTGATGTTTCCCCTCCGTTTGTTCTCTTGCAATAAAATTACGACTGAAAAATAATAAAAACTAGATTAGTGATTTATCATTCAAAGCAAAAGTAACACATTTTCTATACAAACGAACCGCACTTCCCCCAAATCATCCCCGATGACTAACAGAAGATAAGCGAAATTTTCTTGACTACTTTTTTAAACCTGTTAAACGATTGGCATAACTTACTACAGATCAACAAATTAAAGTAATCAAATTTACCGTGAATATGAAAGAAATATGTAGAGGGTATTACAAAAAGTAATAGACGACTAATTTGATGACTTTTAAATATCCGCCAACTATACTATGTATTTTCCTATGCCTGTTTTCATCATCAATCAACTCCTACATGAACGGCTAAGTAACGAAACTCTCCATGCCTTTTATTGCTAACAGTCGAATAATGTTTCCATTGTAATTTATAAGTTCCTTTAATAACGATCGGATTTTCACGGTCTTTTGTCGTTCCAGCTGAAGCATGTTCCATCCATTTCAACTCTCCAGTCAAAATGCGGTTTTCATGAATTCGAAAATAGCTGTCAACAGTATTGGCTCTGGTTGGCTCGCTCCAATACAAATGGTCATTTGTTAATAGAATGGCAATCCCTTTGATATTATCACTCCCTGTGGTAATCTTTTCAAGTTTCTCCACTTGTTTAAGAAAATCATAACGGCCAATGTCTTGAGCACCATGATTCTTTAACTCTATTAATCGATTTTCTAAATGAGTGGTTAGTCTGCCTAGTTTATTCATTAAATATATTGCATAGCATTGCTCCGAATACGGGTCTTCCACCCAAAGGTCGACTACACATCCATGAAAATCCTTATTTTGAATCACGCGAAACTTTTCTTGAAGCTGATGTTTTAACGCATTTTTAAAGGCTTCTTTTGAAGAAAAGAATGGATGTTTTTGTGCTAATTTTTTCATTTCCTGTTTAATAGAAAACATGTTTATTCTCCTCTCCGTACTTTCTAAATGGTCACATTCTTCATTTTGATTCATCACCACTTTTTGTGATTTTGGCAAAAAAGAAGAAAACACTTACGAAAACCTGGCAATAATGTTAGCTACCACACAAACATAAGGAGGTTTCGTAAGTGCTTTCTATATCACTAGAATTGCCAGAATTTGAAGTGATTAAACAACTTTCTTTCTCCAATCAATATTTTGTTCATGTTCAAAAAAAGTGTCATGAGGAACGTTGTCCTTATTGTGGATTTATGACTTCTTATGTCCATGACAGGAGGACAAGAAAGGTTCGTGATCTTCCTATTCTCAATCATTCTGTGTGTTTATTTGTGCTGGTCAAACGATATCAATGCCAAAATTGTCAATCGGTATTCTCGGAGTCTTATGAGTCGATTCAACCTAATAAACAGCAAACGAATAGGTATCGTGAATACTTGTTTGAATTATGTCAGGATACAACTATACAAGATGTAAGTCGAAAACAAAAGATTCCGTATTCGATCTTAGAGAGAATTTACTACTCGGTCGCTCAAGAAAAAGCTGCCCTTCATCAAAAACAAATTCATGAAGCTTTAGATAAGGATGAACGGGTTTTAAGTTTAGATGAGGTGTCTGTACAAAAAGGTCATCGATACGAAACCGTTTTGACAGAGGCGAAATTAGGCTGTGTCATCGGAATGCATAAAGACTGAGATTGTGATTCCACCATTCAACTATTCAATCAGAATGTCCTTTCCTCCCAAACGGTTCAAACCATCGTTTTGGACATGTGGGAGCCTTATCATAAAGCGATTCAATCCGTCTTTCCTTTAGCGACGATCGTCATTGATAAATACCATGTTGTTCAAAAAGTCACACAAGCCTTAGACAAAGTTAGAAAAGGATTTGCAAAACTAAAAAAAGCAAGGTTCCTCCTGTTGAAAGGATATGAATCACTACAGGATCATCAGAAAGCACGCTTGGAAGAAATCTTAGAAGAGTACCCAGAACTTGCTTGTGCTTACTATTTAAAGGAACTATTTCGAGATTTCTATAAGTTGACCGATTACGATGATGCCCATGATCTTTTAGAAGAATGGATTCAATTAGCACGGAATAGTCCTTACTCATCTTTTCATAAAGTGGCCAACACATTAGAAAAGTGGAAAGCACCCATACTCCAATATTTCTTATCTCCATACACGAATGCCCGAACAGAAGGAACCAATCATAAAATCAAAAATATAAAACGGAGGGCTTATGGATATCGGAATCTAAAGCGTTTTCGACTTCGTGTATTTTTGGAATGTACAGGGAATACTAATTTTGATCCAATTGCTTAAGGGCTCTTCTTCAGCAGCTAACATGATAGTTGGTAGAATGGCAGCCGTCAAGGAAGGCACTTGACTACTCCCATTCTACCAACTTAGTGGTCAGTAAGCTGAAGAAGGAGACGGTCTGATTGACATCTAAATCCAGCTAACATGATGCAAGGTTCGTGTACAAATCACAGAAAATGGTGAAGAGACTTCATTTTTATACTACAAACTACTTAACCGATTTCTTTCTATTTTAATTGTGTTATCTTTTCCATCTAGGACGTCAGCTCTTTTGCTGCCGTAAATTCGCAACGCTTTGGCCCCTTTTATTAGTTTGATAGAAAGGCGCGCGGTTCCCCGATAGTCTTTTTTTTCATATCGATACATTCCGTGAACTCGTCCCAGTACACAACAGCAATTTCTTGATTGTAATCGCTGAGCTGCTTTTGACTGCATATAAATGCAAAAACGAGTGTCTTGTCTTTATTCTCATCTTTTAATTTATTAATCTCTACCAACTCGCGATCTGAAAACGTAAATGACCATGTAAAATCCTTTGAGCCTGTTGGTGAAGTGTGATATTTTGTATAAATCATGTAATCATCAGTGTTGGTCGATACTTCATAAATTTGACGACTTTCATTCTCTTTTTCAAATAATGACGGCGTCAAACCGCTGTTAATGAGTACAGAGAGTAATGCTCCATAATAATAATCAGCCTTGCAAAGTACGCCCATTGTTTTATTCCCCCTTTCCCCTCTTTCTCGTAACTAGTCTATTCATGTTTTTCTTTTAATGAAAAAACAGCTTTATATATTTCTAAAGGTTCAGTAAATTTTCACCATGCTTATTTTAGCTAATTTTGTAAGAAAGTGTTGTCGAATAATGTCGCAAAAAGAAAAAACAGAAGCGAAAAAAGCTTCTGTTTAGAGTTTCTAATTAGAGGGAAAAATTCTTACAATCATTTTCTGCTTTTCATATAAATAATTCACTCAACTTTCGCAGTGAAAAATTTATGAATAATCCTTGATTTGATAGGTTTCTTTTGGTATCTCAATATTCACTTGACACTGAAAAAATTCGTCTAAAAAACAAAAAGACACCTCTTTCTTTTGGTAAACGATTGGTGACCAAACCAAAAACCAAAGAAAGAAAGGTGTCACCATTAT
>NZ_QLMH01000030.1 GCF_003259935.1 Paranoxybacillus vitaminiphilus
GATGCGTTATTATTCTGTGCGAACGATTTACCGATTATGGAGAAACTAGGGTTGCAGCGGGAAGAGGAATATCCAAGCAATCATGGATATCAACAAATTGTTAGTGAATTCAAGCCTGAAACTTATTTAGCATAGGTATATCTATAAAAGTAGTTTATTTCGAGGCTGTCCCAAAAGCCCCAGGGTCAGACCCCACAACACAATATATAGGACATAACATTGGATAAATGGACTATATATTGTGAAGCTCGCGTGAGGTCAGACCCTTATGAGACAGCCTCAATATCGGTTAAATTAGAGGGCATGACAAAACAGTGGCGATCTTACCATCGTGTATGGGCAATGTTATTTCTTAATTTTGATCGGACCATTACTGGACCGATTGTAACATGGATGATTGATAATAATGCCGCTTAATTCAGAATATATATTTATTTGTGATTAATAATCTTTTGTTATAGAGAAGGTGATGGCGTGCTCAACGATAAAGTTGTTCTTGTCACTGGCGGAGGCCGGGGAATCGGGTTTGCGATTGCGAAGTACTGCCTTGAACATGGAGCGTCAGTCGTTATAGTTGATCATGTCTTAGAGCGTGTCCAACGTGCACTTTCTTCTCTTACATCAATAAGCGAGCGGGTTCATGGAATTTTTGAAAGCGTTTCCTACCAAGAGGGGGCTGAACGAATTGCCAATGAAACCGTTCGTAAATTTGGAAAAATCGATGCATTAATCAATAATGCAGCTATTACTAAAGATAATTTGTTGTTAAATATGACCGATGATGAGTTTAATGAAGTCATTGATACCAATCTAAAAGGACCGTATTTTTGCGCAAAAGCTGTTCTTCCATCCATGCTCGAACAAGGAAGTGGAAAGATTGTTAACATGATTGCTGCTTCCGGGGTTTCTGGAAACCCAGGGCAAACAAATTATGCGGCATCAAAAGGCGGTCTTCTGGCAATGACATTAACATGGAGTGCGGAGTTAAAAAGGAAAAACATTCAAGTCAATGCTGTTATTCCTGCAGCATGGACAGAGATGTCGGAGAGTATTCCGGAACATGTTTTGCTGAAAGTGTTAGGAGAAGAGAGACTGAAGAAATTAAAATCACGAAAACCAAGCCAAGTAGCTCCTTTGATTGGCTTTTTAATTTCAGACGCAGGGAGCAAAGTATCCGGGCAATGTTTCGGCATAGCGGGAAGGGAACTGACAATCTGGGGATTCGCTAGGCCGGAAATTACGAAAATATCAAGTAACGAAGAGTGGACATATGAGGAGTTGTGCCGATTAGTAGAGAACGAAAGATTATGGCAAAAGCCTGTATCACCGTTTTTATAAGAAATTCAACGTTTACGTTCGCACAACACGAAAATTTCACTTATCTTTAGCATGGATATCTTTAGCATGGAGGGGGAAATACGATGACAACTGTCATGAACATTTCGAATAAGGCTGTTTATGGTCCGAATGGCGAAAGTGTTGCTCAACTGATGACACGTTTATCGAATATCAATTGGTTTTCAGCTCTAGGAAAGCAGAGCCGTCAAGGGGAGACGGAGAAGGCGATTCACGAGTTTACACGTTTCTTTAATATTGACGAATATGAAATCCGTTGGATCATGAAAGAACAGCTTTCTGCTTTTTTAGAAGGAATGAAGCTGGAAGAAAGTCCGCTATGGTCTCAATTACAAAATATACCAGATAAAATCAAGGATAAGGCAGCAGAGGTTGGCAGGCTGGATGCGTTGCTCCATTTGGCTGATGAGGTACCGGCAAACATTTTCCATTATTGTTTTGACGGTGTGTTTCGTGAGCTTGGAGAATACGGCACATCGATGGTAGAGACCGCTGTTTGCTTTATGATGTATATCGGTGGACTTGCGTGTGCGTGGGAAATGATCGCTGATATCGAAGGATGGGAAACGAACCCGTTCCTTCCGCTAATCGATGTGCTAGAACATGGGCATTGGCCGCTAGGATTAATCGGGAAGCAATTTTATGTCATATAAATGAAAGGGGAGTGGCATATGCAACGCTATGAAGAGTTGAACAAAAGTTTTATCAACGGTGAATGGACAGAAGGGGAGAGTGTACGGACATACAATATTTTGAACCCTTACGACAATTCGATCATTACTTCTGTTCGTTTAGCAACAGTGAAACAGCTTCATCAGGCATTTGAATGTGCGGCAGAAGCGCAAAAAGAGTGGGCGAAATCGTCTGTCGAAGAAAGAAGAGAAGTGTTGTGCAAAGCAGCTGAGTACTTAAAGACGAATCGAGAAGCGATCATTGATGTAATCGTTCGAGAAACAGGGGGAACGGTATTAAAGGCGAATGTGGAATGGCACTTAACGATAGAAATTTTAGAAGAAGCGATAAAATACGCCGATGAAATTCATCAAGTAAGAGAGGTTCCCGCGGCAGTTGAAGGAAAGGTCAATTATATTTACCGTTTACCGTTAGGAGTTATTGCCTCTATTTCTCCTTTTAACTTCCCGATGAATTTATCGATGAGAACGATCGCTCCTGCCATTGCGTTAGGCAACAGTGTTGTTCATAAGCCTGATATTCAAGTAGGATTAACAGGTGGTTCGATTATTGCAAAAGCATTCGAGTACGCAGGTCTTCCAAAAGGGGTATTGAATGTCATTTTAACAGATTTAACGGAAATTGGCGATGATATGTTGACAAATCCACACGCCCGTTTGATTAGTTTTACTGGTTCTACTGCGGTTGGCAGACATATTGGGGAGATCGCAGGTAAACAGTTAAAACGTGTAGCGCTGGAGCTTGGAGGAAACAGCCCGTTCATCGTGTTATCGGATGCGGATGTCGATCGCGCTGTGGAGGCTGCCATCTTCGGAAAATTTATTCATCAAGGGCAAATTTGTATGATTATTAACCGAATCATCGTCCATAAAAAGAAATATGATGAATTTGTTGAAAAGTTTGTCGAAAAAGCGAAATCGCTTCCTTACGGTGATCCGAGAGATCCGAAAACGGTCATTGGTCCGTTAATTAACGAACGCCAGATGAAAAAAGCACTGCAGATCATCGAAGAAGCCAAACGGGATGGTATCAAAATCGCATTAGAAGGAAAACGGGTAGGAAATGTTTTAACCCCTTACGTCTTTGTCGATGTGGATAACACAAGTAAATTGGCGCAAACAGAGTTGTTTGCCCCGATTGCTGTCATTATCAAAGCAGAAACAGATGAAGAGGCTATAGCGATGGCGAATGATACGGAATATGGGTTAAGCTCTGCCGTTTTTACAAGTGATCTAGAAAAAGGAAAACGATTCGCTTTACAAATTGATAGCGGAATGACGCATATTAATGATCAAACAGTCAACGATGCGCCGAATATCCCGTTTGGGGGCAATAAAGCAAGCGGACTAGGAAGATTCGGGAATCCATGGGTTGTCGAAGAATTTACGGTCACAAAATGGGTTTCTATGCAAACAAAGTATCGGGAATATCCATTTTAGTGAATGGTAACGAAGAATGTACAGACACAAGAGCGGACTCTAAAATCATGCTTAGAGTTCGCTCTTATTTTTTGTAATTTGACTTCGAGAGTGTTCAAAGATGTAACATTGTGGATATGCGATATGATTACATATAATGAAGGTGGAAAATAAGAAGATTGACAGCATTTTACGATTTTCATATGCTAGGATGAAAGGGATGTAACATTAGTGAAACTCATTTATGCCCGCTGATAATCAAAATATTCACTATTAGTGCAAGGAATCTCCCTTTATAAAAAACGGTTGCGAAATGAGAGGGGGAAGGGATTTTTGACATTTATTCAAAAAGGGACAAAAGAATATCGACGAGCAAGCTTTTCATTATTTCTCGGAGGCTTTTTGACATTTGCGATTCTTTATACAACACAGCCATTGATGCCAATTTTTGCTGAAGAATTTCATGTCTCAGCTGCCGCAGCCAGTTTAAGTTTATCTGTATCCACCGGGGTGTTGGCGATTGTCATGTTAGTTGCGGCTGCTGTATCGGATATGATCGGGAAAAAGCAGATCATGGTTATTTCGATGTTTTTCACTGCCGTTCTTAGTTTGGTTACTGCGCTCAGTCCAAATTTTGTGACTCTTGTAATAGTCAGGTTTTTATTAGGATTTTTTATTGCAGGAGTTCCTTCGATTGCTATGGCATATGTTGCGGAAGAATTCAATCCAAATGGAATCGGCAAGGTGATGGGACTATATATAAGCGGAACAACCATAGGAGGAATGGCAGGGAGAATTATAACGAGTGTACTTACAGACTTGTTTAATTGGAGAATCGCTTTAACCGCAATAGGGATGTTGGCGCTGGTTTTGAGTATTGTGTTTTGGCTTACTCTTCCTGCCCCTCGGAACTCTGTGAAAAAGCCGTTAGACTGGAGTTCTGCATGGAGAGCTTATAAAGTCCACATCGTTAATAAAAGTTTAATGTCCTTGGTAATACTTTCATTTTTGTTAATGGGAAGTTTTGTCACATTATATAATTATATAGGCTTCCTTCTAGCAGAACCACCTTATGAGTTAAGCCAAACACTGATTGGTTTTATTTTTATCGTATATATATGCGGTACATTTAGCTCCATCTATATGGGAAACAAGGCAGACCAGTATGGATATTCTTTTATTTTAAAAATTTCAATAGGAATTATGGTGAGCGGGGCATTTTTCACATTAGTTCCTTCGTTAATCGGCAAAATCGTGGGGATTGCCATCTTCACATTCGGCTTCTTTGCCAGTCACTCCATTGCCAGTGCCTGGGTCGGGGACTGTGCCGGAAATTACAAAGTACAGGCTTCATCTCTTTATCTGCTTTTTTATTATCTTGGTTCAAGCATTGTCGGATCGTTTGGCGGTTATTTTTGGTCACACTTTCATTGGATTGGCGTTATTTCGCTAATCTCCGGTCTATTAATCTTTGGATATATACTTGTTTTATTAGCCCAAAAAAGCGGAGTAGCTATAGGAAGTAAAAATTAATAAGAAAATTAAAGAGTTTGTTGCTGCGAAAGCTCTGTAATGATTTCTGAAAAAAACGATGTCGTATAATAAATTTGAACAACATAGATTGAGTGTAAATTTACATAAAAAGGGGTTATTATGTTGACGTATAAAGGGAAAGTCGTGATGATAACAGGAGCAGGAGGCGGCATTGGACGATCTCTTGCGACGGCTTATGCTGAACAAGGAGCGAAAGTGGTGATCGTAGATAAAAATGAAGATGGGCTGCAAAACACCCGCGAGCGCTTACAGGCTGCCGGGTATGATGCGTACTTATACGTTTTTGATTTAAGCAATCCAGCAGAGATTGAGAACGTGATGAAGGAAGTGGGGGAAACGCTCGGCCGAATTGATATCTTAATTAATAATGCGGGGCTTGGAGTGTTTAAATCTCCTTATGATTTAACGGTGGAAGAATGGGACTATGTCATCCATACAAATTTGCGCGGGACGTTCCTTTGTTCAAGAGAAGCGGCAAAAATCATGAGAAACAATGGCGGAGGAGCGATCGTGAATATTTCTTCGACGCGTGCCCTTATGTCCGAGCCGAATTCAGAGGCTTACGCCGCTTCGAAAGGGGGAATTCTTTCTCTTACCCATGCGCTTGCGGTTTCCTTAGGACCGGATCGAATTACTGTCAATGCGATTTGTCCTGGATGGATCGAGATAGGCGATTACAATCAACTTCGATCCGTGGATCATCTACAACATCCTTCAGGAAGGGTGGGAAAACCGGAAGATATCGCCAGAGCTTGTTTATATCTTACCGATCCGAAAAATGATTTTGTCACCGGCATTCATTTAGTCGTTGATGGCGGCATGACGAGAAAGATGATTTATGTAGAATAAAACTGTTACGGTTTCAAAAAGGCTGACTGTCCAATCATGTTGTTGTGATTTTTGGAGTCAGCTTTTTTTATTGCGTTGACTTTAACGTAAACATAACCGCCAGGGAGCTCAAAAAGAGAGAATAATGTGCCTAACAGATTGGTAAAGGAAAATATTTTAAGTTCAGTTTAATTTTTCAGCATAACTAGACATAACCTATCTGTCCGATGTGTTGAAACATTTCTTCTAGAAATTAAGCGGGGGGGCTCCAAAAACGAAACCATCTATAATCAGACAGACACCAACTTTTTTCATTGACAATTATTATGAAAATGATTATCATTATCTCGATATTGAGAAGCATTTTCATAAAACATAAAAAAGGAGGACTACGCTTGAAAAAGGTATTATTGTACATATGCTCACTTTTGCTTCTTTTATTAATAAGTGCGTGCGGAAGTGAAGGAGGGAACACGGCATCTGAAGAACAAAAACAAGCAAAAACAGAAGAGGCGGCGACCCGAACGTTTACAATGGCAAATGGAAAAGAGGTGGAAATTCCGGCTCATCCGAAGCGTGTTGTTATGCCGTATGAATTTTTAGGAAATGCGTTAGCGCTCGGGGTAAAACCGATTGCGATTACCAATCCGTTATTGAAAAATCCTTATATTACAGAAAAGCAAATGAAAGGAATTGAAAATGTCGGAAATCCGATTTCGCTTGAGAAAGTAACGGAATTGAACCCAGATTTAATTATTGTGTATTTAGAGGAGCAATATGAGCAGCTATCGAAAATAGCGCCGACTGTCGTGATTCCGTTTGGACATTATAAAGGTATTCAAGAAGAAATTCGTGTGTTTGGGGAAGTTCTTGGAAAGAAAAAGGAAGCAGAAGAATGGATTAAACAGTTTGAGAAAAAAGCGGTTGACGCTCGTGAAAAGCTACAGGGTGTTATTGGCAAAAATGAGACAGTTGGTATTTATGAATTGTCCGGAAAAGATTTTGTTGTGTTTGGGGCCAATTTTGGACGAGCAGGACAAATCATTTATAATGCGTTGCAATTAACGCCGCCAGAGAAAACGCAAAAAGAAGTGATCGAAGGTCCGCAACAATGGAAGCCGATTTCCCTGGAAGCGTTGCCTTCTTATGAAGCTGACCATATGTTTTGGACCGTGTATCGAGTCGAAGGAACGGATCAAATTGAAAAAGAAATGAAAAACAGTGCCATCTGGAAAAATTTAAAAGCTGTCAAAAATAATCGCTTATATGAGATGAAACTTGAAGATGTATGGTTCACTGATGCCATTTCACTAGAACGTCAGCTTGATCTTATTGTAGATACATTGCTTTCCCATAATAAAAAGTAGCGCAGCATGACATATATAAAACTAGTTTCCTTTTCAAATATAAATAATATAAACAATGCTTTTCTGCCAATCTGTTGAATGAAGAGGCTCACTTAAAAGCAAAGCGTCAGACTACACAACACAATATAAATGAACGATAGATTGTAAAATGCACATGAGGTCAGACACTTTTATAGACCAGCCTCGTGGTAGAAAAGCGTTCCTCTTTTCATGCCTCGTATGTTATGGAAGTTTTATTTGCATTTAATTATGCAAATGGATTGTTCAAACATATGTGTAAAGCATTTTGCTCACTTTTATATGTGCTAAACTTTTTGCCATGTCGATTTTTCAAAGTATGGAGAGAAAACAGATGGAAATCAGGAAAACCGATACAGTGGTGAATTTGCATTCGCGACCGTGGAGCGCGATGATGGTACTTGTTGTCGGCGTTTTCGTCATCATATTTGGAATCGCGTTGTCCATTTCCGTTGGTGCTGCCAATATTCAGCTTTCAACGGTATGGGAAGCGCTCGTTCATTACAATCCGAATCGTACGGAGCATGCGATTATTCAAGATTTGCGTCTGCCGCGGTCGCTTGCCGATGTTTTAGTAGGTGCCGGCTTTGCGGTGGCGGGTGCGATCATGCAAGGGATGACGCGAAACCCGCTTGCAGATGCCGGGCTTTTAGGTTTGAATGCCGGGTCTGCGATGATGGTAGCGGTTTGCTTCGCGTTTTTACCGGGATTATCCTATAATTCTTTGATTCTATTTTCCTTCTTAGGGGCGGCTGTTGCCGCGGGGCTTGTATACGGGATTAGTTCGCTTGTCCGGGGCGGCTTAACGCCGGTTCGTCTTGTGTTGGCGGGAGCAGCCGTAAGCGCATTGTTCACGGCGCTGAGCGAAGGAATTGCGATTCATTTTCAGTTAGGTCAAGAGTTAGCGTTTTGGTATGCTGGTGGAGTTGCCGGGGTAAAGTGGAGCCAGTTGAAAATCATGTTTCCATGGATTGCGGCTGCTTTAATAGGAGCGCTGCTTTTATCGCGTTCGATTACGCTCTTAAGTCTGGGAGATGAAGTAGCGACAGGGTTAGGGCAAAAAACGACGTTAGTAAAAATGGCCGGTACGATCATTGTGCTTCTTTTGGCGGGAGTGTCTGTATCGGCGGTTGGACCAATTGGCTTTGTCGGACTTGTTGTTCCGCACGTTGCCCGTTTTTTTGTTGGCATAGATTATCGCTGGATTATTCCTTGTTCGGCTGTTCTTGGTGGAGGATTCATGCTTGTGGCTGATATTGGCGCAAGAATGATCAATCCACCTTACGAAACGCCAATTGGTGTGTTATTTGCCCTTATCGGTGTTCCGTTCTTCCTTTATGTCGCACGAAAAGGAAGGAGGGAATTTTCGTGAATGGAGTGGAGCGGCGCAAGAACGTTCAGCGTCTTGCTGTACTCGCTGCTTTTTCTGTTTTGATTCTTATTGTGTTTGTGATCAGTATGAACACAGGATTCAGCCGGCTATCTCCGCTTGAAGTGTTTCAAACGCTGTTTGGAATGGGGACGGAAAAGCAAGAGTTGATTTTGTTTGAATTTCGCTTGCCCCGCATTGTGATTTCCCTTCTTGTCGGAGCAGGATTGGCTGTATCGGGCTGTATTATGCAGGGCATTTCCCGCAATGCGTTAGCAGATCCAAGTATTTTAGGGGTTTCGCATGGAGCGGGGGTAATGGTCGTTTTATATTTGTCATTTTTCCCAACACAGCTGGATGTTCCCGTTTTATTTTTGCCGGTCCTTGCGTTTATCGGTAGTTCGTTAGCAGCTGCTCTTGTGTTTGGATTGGCTTACGAAAAACACGAAGGGCTGCTGCCAACACGCCTCGTTTTAACAGGAGTGGCAGTAGCGGCGGGGTTGAGCGCGCTTATGACGGTTCTTTCCCTTCGGCTAAGCAGAGAGCTTTATCAATTTGTCGCAGTATGGCTTGTCGGCAGTATTTGGGGAACAACGTGGGATTATGTGTTAGCACTTTTACCTTGGATTATCGTCCTATTCGCTTTTGTGTATTATAAAGCGCTCGTACTCGATGTGTTATCATTTGGAAAAAACGTCGCCACAGGACTTGGTGCTTCTGTTTCCAAAGAGCAGGTAAAACTGCTAGCCGCTGCAGTCGGACTTGCGTCTGCTTGCGTGTCTGTCAGCGGAGGCATTGGTTTCGTCGGTTTGATTGGCCCGCATTTAGCGCGGCGGCTCATCGGTCCGAATCATAAATATTTGCTGCCAGCCTCGGCGCTTGCAGGGGCTCTATTGCTGCTGACTGCCGATACGATCGGCCGCACCATTCTACAGCCGTCAGAAATTCATGCAGGTATTGTCGTGGCGATCATCGGAGCACCGTATTTCTTGTATTTGCTGGCCCGATCCAATCATTAATCGTATGGGGGAATTTCACGATGGAGAGAAACCTTGAACTCTATGATGTAACCATTGTCGGCGGAGGTCCTGTTGGGTTATTCGCTGCTTTTTACAGTGGATTGCGCGAGTTAAAAACGAAAGTCATTGAAAGCTTGCCAGAGTTAGGTGGGAAAGTGAGAGGGTTTTTCCCTGAGAAAATCATTCGCGATATTGGTGGGATTCCTGAGATTTCCGGGGAGCAGTTAATTCAAAATTTAGAGCGGCAAGCCAAAACGTTTGCACCAACAATTGTTTTAGGTCAACGAATTGTCTATCTGGAAAAGCAAAAGGATGGAACGTTTTTGTTGACAAGCACCAATGGCGAACAACATCATACGCGCACCGTCATTCTTGCGATCGGACATGGAACATGGGAAGTGCAGAAGTTGGAGGTTGATGGTGCGGACCTGTACGAAGGGCATACGCTTCATTATAAAATTTGGATCATTAGAACATTTTCGGGGAAAGCGAATACTTATCTCCGGCGGCGGCAATACAGCGTTAGACTGGGCGCAACAATTGGAGTCCATCGCTGCGAAAGGAAGTGGATCGCTTGATTGTAACGGAAAATTTAGATATTGCGTATGATCAAATGCTCATTGTCAAGCAATTGAATGTAGAAATTCCTCCTCATAAAATCACAGCGTTAGTCGGGGCGAACGGTTCCGGAAAGTCGACGATTTTAAAAACGATGGCGCGCTTAATGAAGCCGAAAAGCGGGCATGTTTTGCTGGATGGGAAAGCGATTCATCAATTAAAAACGAAAGAAGTGGCGAAGCAATTGGCGATTTTGCCGCAAAACCCGACAGCTCCAGAAGGAATGACGGTCATCGATTTAGTGACATATGGCCGCTTTCCGCACCAGCGAGGCTTCGGTTCGTTAACGAAAAAGGATAAAGAAGTGATTCTCTGGGCCATCGAGGCGACAGGGTTGCAAGAATTTGCGCATCGTCCTGTCGATCAACTATCGGGCGGACAGCGGCAGCGGGCGTGGATTGCGATGGCGCTTGCCCAAGAAACACCGATTTTGTTTTTGGACGAGCCGACGACGTTTCTTGATATGGCTCATCAATTAGAAGTTCTCAATCTTTTAGAGGAACTGCATGAAAAAGAAGGGAGAACGATTGTCATGGTTGTTCACGATTTAAACCATGCAAGCCGTTACGCCCACCATATAATTGCGATTAAAAAAGGAACCGTCGTCAAAGCAGGTACTCCGTTGGAAGTGATGCAGCCGCATATTATCGAGGAAGTATTTGGCATTCAGTGCGATATTATCCGAGACCCTCGTACAGGCTTGCCGTTATGCTTACCGTACGCAGTTAGCCGTTCCCAAAAAGAACCGATTATCGTATAGGTTTAAGCAATAAACAAGGCTGATTCGATGTGAAAATTAGCCTTGTTTTTGTTTTAAGGGCCTCTCTAGTGTGTCATAAGCGTTGTAATGAGTCTTGGTCGAAACAATCAAGACACATTTATGCGTCCTTATGATAAATGGTTTGACGGGGAGCGTTGTAAATGTAATCATCTTTTATTGAATGGGTTTTTACTGTACAAACTCTCATCCGAATGAAGATCTAGAGGCTAGGAGCGAAAAGCGATTTTACAGCAATATCAATGACTAAAAGAAATGAAGAACATGGTATGATATGCTTGAGCAACATAATGTAGACAATTTAGTACTTAGTTTGTGGGATACAAAGGAGGAAATGATGTTGAGCTATGAAGGAAAAGTCGTGATAATAACAGGAGCAGGAGGCGGCATTGGTCGAACTCTTGCGATGGCTTATGCTGAACAGGGAGCTAAAGTGGTGATCATGGATAAAGATGCAGATGGATTGCAAAACACTCGCGAACGTTTGCAAGCTGCCGGGCATGATGTATATTCATATGTTTTTGACTTAAGCAATCCGGCAGAGATTGAGAACGTGATGAAAGAAATGGGAGAAACGTTCGGTCGAATCGATGTCTTGATTAATAATGCGGGGCTTGGCATATTTACCTCTCCTTATGATTTAACGGTGGAAGAGTGGGACTATGTCATCAATACGAATTTGCGAGGGACGTTCCTTTGCTCAAGGGAAGCGGCGAAAATTATGAGAACTAACGGCGGAGGAGCAATCGTGAATATTTCTTCCACACGTGCTCTTATGTCCGAGCCGAATTCAGAGGCTTACGCCGCTTCGAAAGGCGGAATTCTTTCACTCACCCACGCGCTTGCGGTTTCATTAGGACCAGACCGAATCACCGTCAATGCGATTTGTCCTGGATGGATTGAAACAGGGAACTACAGTCAACTCCGGCCCGAGGATCATCTACAACATCCTTCAGGAAGGGTAGGAAAGCCAGAAGACATCGCAAGGGCTTGTTTATATCTTACCGATCCAAAAAATGATTTTGTCACCGGTATTCATTTAGTCATTGATGGCGGCATGACGAGAAAGATGATCTATACAGAATAAAAACTCTATATCAAAAAGCTGGTTCCGCTTGTGTATTTTGGAGTCAGCTTTATTTTATTTAATGGCTATGTTAATTATTATTGTCGATTTACATTTAAAATGAAAGACCTTCACAAATTGAAGGTCTTTCATATGCTTAATTGTTAGCCGAAAGAAGAACGATATTATATTATAATGTAGTAAATAAACTCCGCCAAAAAAGCCTACATCCAATTGGTTCCCCATAAAGCATTTAGGAATATAACATAAATTGTAAAGATTATAGACAATGTTAAAAGTAGTAAAGGTATAAACTTGAACTTGTCAATTTTTCTAATAGTTATAACAAAGATGAAGATTGTAATGAAGGTAGTAACATAAAATACAAAAATTACACTATAAAACGTAAATGGTCCTAAGAATAGACAAAGGACAGAAAATTGCACAAGAAAAGCAAAGTAAGAGAGTGAAATCCATTTTGAATTCCCTTCATTTTTTATGATTCCGATTATTGACAATATGATAGAAACTACGATTAAAAGTGTAAGAGACCATTCATACAAGAAAAACAAATTCTCTTTATAAACAGCAAATAAATAACCAACTATTGAAAGTGGCAATATCCCAAGTAACAAATAAAAGTTTATTTTTATATACTTAGTTTCTTCCAAATTATTTCCTCCCTTTTTTCTCTCCATATAAAACATACAGTCAAATTACCTTTCTCATTCATTATATTTTAATTAAATATCAATATGGTTATTTAACATAGCCTATTTCATAATTGTCTCAATTAAATTCAAATTTGGTGAGTACGGTAGTAAAAATAAAAGTGCGAGTTGTTTTGATGTTTTTCTAAAAACCACTTGAGAATCATGGCATGGTGAATTTTTGCACTACCGAGAATCGTGACAGTCATCCAAAAGAAAGCACATTCGTAAACGTTATGCACGATTGGATGAAAGATATTAAGCAAATTGGGAAACGGGAAGTAGGTGTGGAACGGTTAAAAGAGAGATAAAAGCAATATATAAGTATTGTCTGAATTTTTTTGATATGATACGATTGATTATAATGTTAACTTAATTTTATTTTTGGTTAACAATTAAGGGTAGGGGGAGAGAGGATGCGCTCATGGGAGGAAGAAATAAAAGCAGAATTGCTGCATATAGAGAAAAAAACACAAAAACGGCAGCTACATTCCATCGATTTTTTGAACGATTCGACCATTATTGTGAATGGCCGGAAGCTGCTCAATCTGGCATCAAACAATTATCTTGGATTAGCTAGTGACGAGCGGCTCATTGAAGCAAGTATACGCGCTGCTCATGAATACGGTGCAGGATCGACAGCATCCCGTTTGATTGTTGGTAACTATTCACTATATGAACAGGTAGAAACAGAACTGGCGAGGTGGAAAAAAACAGAATCAGCCCTTATTTTCAACAGCGGATATACAGCGAACGTCGGTATCATTTCTACTCTCGTCGGCCGCAACGACCTTGTGTTTAGCGATAAATGGAACCATGCCAGCATCATCGATGGGATCGTTTTAAGCCGAGCAGAAATGAAACGTTATCAACATAACGATCTCGATCATTTAGAAGCTCTTTTAAAAAAAGCGCCGCTACATAAGCGGAAACTTATTGTAACAGATACCGTCTTCAGTATGGACGGTGACATCGCTCCATTAAAAGGGCTCGTTGAACTGAAAGAAAAGTATGGGGCGATTTTAATGGTCGATGAGGCTCACAGCAGTGGTGTTTACGGCGAAGGAGGAGAAGGGCTTGTTCATGATTTACGTCTACAGGAACAAGTGGACGTACAAATGGGAACTTTCAGCAAAGCACTCGGTTCTTTTGGGGCATATGTGACCGGAAAACAGTGGCTCATCGATTATTTCGTCAATAAAATGAGGAGTTTCATTTTTACAACGGCATTGCCGCCAGCAGTGTTAGGATCGATTCAAGCTGCAATTCATATCGTCCAACAAGAGGAAGCGCGCCGCAAACGGCTCCACGAGTATAGTCAATATTTTCGCACGAAACTTCGTGATCTCGGATTCAACATTGGCACAAGTGTAACGCAAATTGTACCTGTCATTATCGGTTCCAACGAGTTAACGGTGCAATTTAGTGAACGATTGCAGGAAAGAGGCATTGCGGCTGTCGCCATTCGGCCGCCCACGGTTCCAGAAGGGACAGCAAGAATTCGTTTCTCCCTCATGGCGACATTAACGAAAGATGAACTAGACTGGGCAATTGACGAAATTGCTTCCATCGCTCAAGAAATGGGGCTGATTTCATGAACAAACAAAAACATATCGTCCTCATTCCCGGATGGGGAATGAGAGGAACGGTTTGGCTGCCGCTTGTTGAACGGCTGAAAACACCTTTTGCCATTTCCTATGTCGAATGGGATGGAATTAAAACGATGGCCGATTTGAAACAAAAGGCTGTTCAACTCGTTGAAAAAAATGGGCTTTCTTCTTTCATTCCAATTGGTTGGTCACTCGGTGCACTTATCGCTCTTGAGCTTGCAATCTCTTTTCCGGAGAAAATTGACCGTCTTGTTCTTATCAGCGGAACAAGCCGATTTATTAAGGGAGATGGTTATGATGCCGGCTGGGAACGGCGGGTAGTCGAACGAATGAAGCGGCAATTGATGCGAAATCGCGAGCAAACGCTTTCTTCATTTTTCGCTTCGCTACTTTGTGAGGAGGAACAAGATAAAGCGCTAGATTTTGAATGCCACTTTCACAGCACCGAACAGCAAGGACTGCTTGCTGGGCTTGATTATTTAATGACAGCTGATGTTCGTTTCGCTTTGCGTGAAATCACTGCACCGCTTTTACTCATTCACGGCGAAGAAGATACAATCTGTCCACCGTCTGCTTCGCGCTACATATTTGAACAAATAAAAGATAATGCGATTTTAAAATTATTGCCTAAAACCGGGCATGTTCCGTTTTTAACAAAAACAGACGAATGCGCCAGGATGATTCAATCGTTTGTAGGGGGAATAACATGATTGATAAACAATTGCTGCAAAAAAGATTTAGTGCAAATGCAAAAACGTACGATCAATTCGCGAATGTCCAGAAAAAAATGGCCGATTGCTTATTGACACAGGTAGTGATGAAAAGAAGCGGTTCATCGCCGTTTCATATTCTTGAAATCGGCTGCGGGACAGGCTATCTCACTGAGAAACTGTCTCGTCATTTTCAAAATGCAACCATCACCGCCATCGACTTAGCACCGGGAATGATTGAAATTGCCAAACAGCGGATCTCTAGCGAGCGGATCCGCTTCATCTGTGGTGATATCGAGGAAATGGAGCTATATGACAAATATGATGTTATTATCTCTAATGCCACATTTCAATGGCTGAATCACTTAGAACATACACTTTCTCGTCTTAGCTCCAGGTTAAAGAGGGAAGGAATGATGCTTTTTTCTACCTTTGGCTCTGGCACATTTCATGAACTTCACTCTTCCTTTCAAAAAGCGATGCAAAAATTACAACACGACACAAACGCTCGCCTCGGTCAGCCCTTTTACTCATTAGAGGATTTGGTGGAGCTGTGTGAGCGTTCTGTTCAACCGGTTCACCCAACCGCGGCCATTTTTGGAACAGAAACGATTGAAACAGAACGATTTCATTCTGTCAAAGATTTTTTCACCTCACTAAGAAAAATAGGCGCAACCAATAGCGCCCAAGGCCCGTACTATCAACGCCCCTCCGTCTTTAAAGAAATGATGAACATATACGAAAAAGAATTTCAAGAAAACGGTCACATTATCGCAACCTATCATTGTTTGTTCGTGGGAATCGAATGCTAGACTCGCTGATGAGGCGAGTTTTTCATTAATAGCCGAAAAAATTCCTGTTTCAGCTAAGGTTCATTTCAACTTTGTGTTAAAATATGATTATTTAGGTAATTATTTCTATATTTTAAAATTATGTGGTTCATCACCATAACTTGGGGTTGTTAATATAAAAATGAATATTTTTCCATGTATAGGTATAAAAAAAGCGAAAACTCTGGTATCGTAATTGTT
>NZ_QLMH01000031.1 GCF_003259935.1 Paranoxybacillus vitaminiphilus
GCATCGTCGCCTTGGTAAGCCGTTACCTCACCAACTAGCTAATGCGCCGCGGGCCCATCCTGCAGTGACAGCCAAAGCCGCCTTTCAACCGAAAACCATGCGGTTTTCGGTATTATCCGGTATTAGCTCCGGTTTCCCGAAGTTATCCCGGTCTGCAGGGCAGGTTGCCCACGTGTTACTCACCCGTCCGCCGCTAACCTCAGGGAGCAAGCTCCCTTTGGTCCGCTCGACTTGCATGTATTAGGCACGCCGCCAGCGTTCGTCCTGAGCCAGGATCAAACTCTCCAATAAAAGTTATATACCTAGCAAACTGACATTGACGCTTGCGTTTTGTTCAGTTTTCAAGGAACTTAGCACACTTTTAAGATTATACTCACATTAAAGTTCGTTGTCAACAATTAATTTTTGTTTTTCAATTTTCAACAACGACGTTACTAACTATAACATCTAAAAAATAATTAGTCAACACTTTTTTTAAAATAAAAAAACGGCTTTTTGCCACCTTCTTAAATAATATACTTTTCAATAACAACTAAAGCAATAAGACCGGGAATACCTAAAAATCCTGAAACAGCTGATGTCAACAAATTGATTGGAACATGAATGTCAAACGAACTTCCGATAGTATTAACTGCAAAAAGAAACAAAGCTCCAATTACAAGTTTTATCATTCCTTGTCCGATGAAGCGAAACGGTTTTAAAGGCGTTCCTATTAACAATAATAGAATAATTAACCCTAACAAAATCATAACCACTACTTTTGGTTCCATCTTGTTCTCTCCTTTTTTCATACTTGTACTAAAAAATATGAATTTAAAACAAGAAAAAGAACAAAAAATGAGGCTGACCTTAAAACAAAGTGTCAGCCCCCGCAACCGTAATACAGGACATAACAGTGAATAAAACCGCTATATACTTCGTGAGGTCAGCCCCTTATTGATATACGGCGACGTTTAGCTTCTTTAATAAGAAAAAAGTATTTTGCTTCAGCAATTTTTAAGTCAGCTAACACTGCTTCTGAAGGTTCTACGACCTTTTCGACAAGATTTTTTTGTTTCAACCATTCATTTTTAACCGTCTCAAGTTCCGCAATTAATTTTTCGTCAAATTCTTTTTTGAGCCAGCCCTTTCGACGCCAAAACACCATTTTCACCTCAATGCACATTCTTTCTATAGTTCTCTTCTACCCTCAAGAGCTTTAGAAAGAGTAACCTCATCTGCGTATTCTAAATCTCCCCCAACTGGTAAACCATGGGCAATTCTTGTAATTTTAATTCCAGTTGGTTTTAACAATCGCGATATATACATCGCTGTTGCTTCTCCTTCAATATTCGGATTAGTCGCTAAAATCACTTCTTGAACGGTATCATCTTGAAGTCTTTTCAATAATTCCGGAATTTTTATATCTTCTGGGCCAACTCCATCCATTGGTGAAATCGCCCCATGTAACACGTGATAAAGTCCGTTATATTCTTTCATTTTCTCCATCGCAATGACATCTTTTGGATCTTGAACAACACATATGGTTGTTCGGTCACGTCTTTCGTCTTCACAGATATAACATGGATCTTTATCCGTAATGTGACCGCATGATGAGCAGTATGTTAAGTTTCTTTTCGCATTTACTAAAGCCTTTGCAAAATCTAGTACCGTATCTTCTTTCATAGTAAGTACAAAAAAAGCCAGACGAACGGCCGTTTTAGGTCCGATTCCTGGCAGTTTCATAAAACTATCGATTAATTTCGATATCGGCTCAGGATAATACATGTAAAATCCCCCTAGAACAAGCCTGGTATGTTCAATCCTTTTGTAAATTGCCCCATTGTTTCTGCCGTCAAGTTATCCACTTTTTTTAGCGCATCATTTGTTGCAGCCAACACTAAATCTTGCAGCATTTCGATATCTTCAGGATCAACAACTTCTTCTTTAATTTTGATTTCAAGGATTTCTTTATGTCCGTTGGCAACCACGGTAACCATACCGCCGCCAGCAGTGCCTTCAACCGTCTTTTGTGCCAGTTCCTCTTGTGCTTTTTGCATCTCTTTTTGCATTTTTTGCATTTGCTTCATCATTTTTTGCATATTCCCCATTCCACGCATCATTGTATATTCCTCCTTTAAACTTTACTCTACAATTTCAATTAAATTTTCGCCAAATAGCTTTTTTGCTTCCGCAATTAGCGGGTCTTCTTGATCTTCTTCTTTTTCGCGATGAACTCCTTTTTCTCGGATAAACTCTTCCCTTATCTTTCCCCATTCCTCATCAGGAACGGCAACCATTTCAAATCGCCTATTTGTTAAATCGAATAAAATCGCTTCAAGATTGTCTTTTACATTGTTGTTATTTTCGGCTGCCATTTTACAATGAATTTCATATTTAAATTTTAGGACAAACGCATTGGGGCTGGCTGCTACTGGTTCGCTTTCCTGCAATAAAGCTGCATGAGATACTTTTTGTTGCTTTTTCAAAATTTCTAACATCTCAGCCCAATGGCTTTTAACAAGAGATAAATCTTGATGAGTTGCTTGTTTTAATATTTCATAAATACGGCCAACTGGAGTTTTGTAACCGCTTTTTGTCACCTTTTGGCCACGTTTTGGCTGTGGTGCTGCTTCCTGTGCTTTCACTTTCATTAAAGTGCTATTTTCTTTTAGACGACTAATTTCCGCTTCCAGCTTGGCGATTTTTTCAACAAGTGGCTGAAGCTCTACCGATTGATGAGACAAATGTGCATGTTCTTGATGGCAAAGCTTCACTAAAGCGACTTCTAAAAAAATACGGGGATGATTTGTCCATTTCATTTCCTGTTGGCTCTTGTTCAGTGTCTCAATTGTTTCATAAATAGTTGACAATGGTATTAATTCGGCAAGCCGTTTAAAATCTTCATCAATAACGACCCTCTCAATCACTTCTTCAAGATGAGGCGCCGTTTTATATAGAAGCATGTCTCGATAATAAAAAATTAAGTCCTCAACTAAGCGATTTGGGTCTTTCCCTTGACTCATTAACTCTTCTAATGACCGCAATGCACCTGATACATCTTTTTCATAGATGGAGTGGATAAGTCGAGCTAATGCAAGCTGTGACACTGAGCCTGTAATAGAAAGCACATCTTCAAGCAAAATTTCCTCATCGCTGAAGGAAATGGCTTGGTCAAGCAGGCTTAAAGCGTCACGCATCCCCCCGTCCGCTGCTCGGGCAATAGTAAATAACGCTTGATCAGAAGCTTTAATATTTTGCTTATCAACAACTTGTTTTAGCCGTGAAACAATAGCCTGGGGTTGAATGCTGCGAAAATCGAAACGCTGGCACCTGGATATAATCGTCAACGGAATTTTATGCGGCTCTGTTGTCGCTAGAATAAAAATGGCATGTCTAGGCGGTTCTTCTAATGTCTTTAGCAATGCATTAAAAGCACCGATGGATAACATATGCACTTCATCAATAATATATACTTTATAACGAACAGAGCTTGGCGCAAATTTTACCTTTTCCCGAATATCTCGTATTTCATCGACCCCGTTATTAGAAGCTGCGTCAATTTCGAGCACATCCGGAATCGAACCATTCGTAATGCCAATACATGTCGGACATTCATTACATGGTTCAGCCGTTGGTGCCTTTTCACAGT
Source organism: Paranoxybacillus vitaminiphilus (assembly GCF_003259935.1). Taxonomy (GTDB): domain Bacteria; phylum Bacillota; class Bacilli; order Bacillales; family Anoxybacillaceae; genus Paranoxybacillus; species Paranoxybacillus vitaminiphilus. The sequence continues at coordinate 3,632 of NZ_QLMH01000031.1, forward strand.
TTACCGCTTTCGCAAAAATTTTTGCAGCACTTGTTTTTCCTGTTCCACGTGGACCAGAGAAAAGATAAGCATGTGATATTTTTTGTTGAAGCAGGGCATTTTGTAATGTTTTTGTCACGTGTTCTTGACCGACAACATCTGAAAAACATTGCGGCCGAAAAACACGATATAAAGCTTGATAAGTCACGAAATTGCCCTCCTCTTTCTTCTCATCTTATTTATTATATAATGGATTAAATGTTTTTCAAAATAACTAAAAAATAAATTCTAAACCTAATAAAAAAACTCACTCGTTTCTTGAGTGAGTTTTTAAGCAGCTTATGTATAAAACAATGACCGTGCACCTTCTGTCGATTAGCTGCCCTAGGCGTTGCTCAAGCAGTTAGCTCAGTTCAGGCACCCCTACGGCACATGGGAGAGTCCGCTTACTGCTGCTTCCTTCCGGACCTGACAGGGTTCACGGAATCCCATTGCGTAGGACCCAAACGTCAACACCACTTACTTGAGACAGACCCTAAAACAAACTAACCTCGAGAAGGGATTCGGCCTCGCTAGAGCGGATTGCGAGTACAGGGCACCGCTACCTCCCCGCTTAGCACGGTAAATATAAGTATATATTGTTTTTTAAAAAAATGCAATGAATATAGATTGGAAATTATTAGGGATTGCCACTGATCATTTTTTGTTGTTTCTTCCTCATTCGTATTTTACGAAAAAAATCACTTAACATTTGACCGCATTCTTCTTGAAGCACGCCGCTAATGACTTCTGCTTGGTGATTAAATCTCTCTTCTTGCAATAAATTCATGAGCGTACCCGCACAACCGCCTTTTGGATCGCTTGCTCCAAAAACAACTTTTTCAATACGTGAAAGAACAATAGCTCCGGCACACATGGCACAAGGTTCAAGCGTAACATATAATGTGGCTCCTTCTAAGCGCCATGATCCAAGCGCCTTGCAAGCCTCATCAATGGCTAATAACTCGGCATGAGCAATAGAGCGCTGGTCTCTCTCCCGCAAATTATGGGCTCTAGCAATGATTTTTCCATCTTTTACGATGATAGCTCCAATTGGCACTTCACCAATTTCCTCTGCTTTTTTCGCTTCTTCAATGGCTAACTGCATATAATATTCATCGCTTTTCATAACGAAACTCCTTAGTCAAAATAAGTCATTTACTTTCCGCTCTAATCATAAAATAGGAGAAGCGAGAGAAGCAACTAGGGAGGGAGAATATGCAAATTCATGTTGTACAGCAAGGACAAACGTTAACAGGAATTGCACAAGCCTACAGTACAACGGCGGAAGAGATTATAAGAGCAAACGAGTTGCCTAATCCGGATTCACTAGTCGTCGGCCAAGCAATCGTCATTCCGATTACCGGTAGTTTTTATTGGGTAAAACCCGGAGACAGCCTTTGGTCTATTTCTCGTCGATTTGGCATTACGCCACAACAACTCGCCCAGATTAACCGCATTCCCCTTAATCGTCCATTGCAGATAGGACAACGGTTATATATACCGCAACGTCCAAAAAGAAATGCAGAATTTAACGGTTATGTAGAACCGCGCGGTACTACTGTTAGCCCATCATTAGAGGCAAGCGCTCGGGAAGCTGCTCCTTATTTAACATACTTAGCTCCATTTAGCTTTCAAATTCAACGAAATGGCACATTAAAAGAACCATTATTAAATAACTTTCCAGCTATTGCCCGCGCCAATAATGTGACGCTTATGATGGTTGTAACCAACCTTGAAAATGACCAATTTAGCGATGAGCTTGGGCGGATTATTTTAAACAGCGAAGAACTACAAAATCGTCTCCTTGATAATATTGTCGCGACAGCTAAAAAATATGGGTTCCGCGACATTCATTTCGATATGGAATATTTGCGTCCGGCCGACAGAGAGGCGTATAATGCCTTTTTACGCAAATCGAAACAACGGTTCGAACGTGAAGGATGGCTTATGTCTACCGCTCTGGCTCCAAAAACAAGCGCGACACAAAAAGGACGCTGGTATGAAGCCCATGACTACCGCGCACATGGACAAATCGTTGATTTTGTCGTCATTATGACGTATGAATGGGGCTATAGCGGTGGACCGCCAATGCCTGTATCACCGATTGGGCCCGTCCGCGAGGTGTTAGAGTACGCTATTACAGAAATGCCACCTTCCAAAATTATGATGGGACAAAATTTATATGGCTATGACTGGACGCTTCCATATGTTCCAGGGGGACAGTATGCAAGAGCCATCAGCCCGCAGCAAGCCATTCAACTTGCCGATGAATACAATGTCCCTATTCAATATGACACTAGAGCTCAAGCTCCACATTTTAACTATAAAGATAAAGCTGGAAAAGAACATAAAGTTTGGTTTGAAGATGCCCGCTCCATTCAAGCCAAATTTAATTTAGTAAAAGAGTTAGGCTTGCGTGGAGTAAGTTATTGGAAATTAGGTTTATCTTTTCCGCAAAACTGGCTTCTTATTACCGATAATTTTAATGTCGTCAAAAGATAAAAACGAAAAAGCACCTGTATCAGGTGTTTTTTCTTTTCTAAAAAATATTCCCTTCCCTATCTTTCGAATGTCTATGTTAAAATAGAGTCTGTCTGTTTAATGGACGTCTTGTTTACGGTAAAGGAGGGCCAATGCAATGAGCAAAGTGCCGTTTATTACAGTGGAAGGACCGATTGGGGTCGGAAAAACCTCGCTTGCAAAAGCCATTTCTGAGCAATTCGGTTATCATCTATTAAAAGAAATTGTTGATGAAAATCCGTTTCTCGGTAAATTTTATGAAAATATTGAAGAGTGGAGTTTCCAAACCGAGATGTTCTTCCTTTGTAATCGGTATAAACAACTCGAAGATATCGACCGCGATTTTATCAAAAAACAAAAGCCGGTCGTTGCTGACTATCATATTTTAAAAAATTTAATCTTTGCGGAAAGAACGTTAAAAGAACAACAATATAAAAAATATTTAAAAATATACGATATTCTTACAGAAGATATGCCGCAACCGAATGTAATTATTTACTTAAATGCAAGCCTCGATACATTGCTGCAACGCATTGAAATGAGAGGCAGAGAATTTGAAAAAAATATTGACCCAATATATTTGAAACAATTATCAACTGCCTATGAACAAACAATGTCTTTATTTGAAAAGTCGAATCCTCACATTCCGGTACTTCGTTTTAACGGAGATCAACTTGATTTTGTACAAAAAAAAGAAGATTTAAATTATATTCTTATTGAATTAGAAAATGTATTAAAAAGGAGTTAACTGTAATGAACTTAAGAGAGAAATATAACATTCCTAGCGATGCTGTTATTACGATTGCTGGAACGGTCGGGGTTGGAAAATCAACAATGACAAAAGCCCTCGCAAAAGCATTAAATTTTCGAACTTCTTTTGAAAAGGTCGATACAAATCCATATTTAGACAAATTTTACGCCGATTTTCACCGTTGGAGCTTTCATCTACAAATTTATTTTTTAGCAGAGCGCTTTAAAGAACAAAAAAGAATTTTTGAATATGGCGGCGGTTTTGTCCAAGACCGTTCTATTTATGAAGATACGGGAATCTTCGCAAAAATGCATTTTGAAAAAGGAACAATGACAAAAGTTGATTACGAAACATATACAAGCTTATTCGAAGCAATGGTGATGACTCCTTATTTTCCTCATCCGGATTTACTGATTTATTTAGAAGGAAGCTTTGAGGATATCCTGGCACGAATTCGCGAACGCGGACGTCCAATGGAACAGCAAACCCCGGTCGAATACTGGAAAGAAATGTATGAAAGATATGAGCGGTGGATTAATAGTTTTAATGCTTGTCCTGTTTTACGCATTAACATTAATGATTATGATATTGTTGAAAATGAACATTCTATTGAACCTATTGTCGAGAAAATTGCTTATATGTTAAATCAATACCGCAGCCTGAAAAGATAAGAGGGTGTCCCAAAAGTCAACCTTTTGGGCACCCTCTCTTCGTTAAAAGACAAATAAAAAATTCGTTACAAAACGTAACGAATTGTTTCAATACAATCTCCATTTATGCGACGTGGTGTTTTCTAACTTCTTTATGGCGGAGGAGGAGGGATTCGAACCCCCGCGCGCCTTTCGACGCCTCTCGGTTTTCAAGACCGACCCCTTCAGCCAGACTTGGGTACTCCTCCGTATCGACACCATTTAATATAGCACTTTATATTTCAGAAGTCAATAGCTTTGTTAATTTTTTTACGAGGCTGACCGAAAAGCAACGTGTCAGACCCCACAACATAATATATAGGACATAATATAATAAGATAAATGTACTATATATTGTGAAATGCACATGAGGTCAGACGCTTATGGGTCAGCCCTATCTTCATTACTTAATCATCTCTTTATTTCCCATATAAGGACGTAACACTTCAGGAATAATAACTGTTCCATCTTCTTGCTGGTAGTTCTCTAAAATCGCTGCCACTGTTCGTCCGATAGCTAAGCCGGAACCATTTAATGTATGAACATGTTCTGGCTTTGCTTTCGGATCGCGGCGGAAACGAATGTTTGCCCGGCGTGCTTGGAAAGCTTCGAAGTTACTGCAAGAAGAAATTTCACGATATGTCCCATAGCTTGGCAACCATACTTCAATATCGTATTTCTTCGCTGCTGTAAATCCTAAGTCGCCCGTACACATGCTCATGACGCGATAAGGCAGACCGAGCAGCTGCAATACCTTTTCTGCATGACCTGTTAGTTTTTCTAATTCATCATAAGAGTCTTCAGGTTTGACAAATTTCACAAGCTCTACTTTATTGAACTGATGCTGACGGATTAAACCTCTTGTGTCCCGACCAGCAGAACCAGCCTCTGAACGGAAACATCCGCTGTAGGCAACATAGTTAATCGGTAAATCGTCAGCAGATAAAATTTCATCTCGGTGTAAGTTCGTAACTGGCACTTCGGCTGTTGGAATAAGGAAGTAATCTTCACTTTCAATGCGGAAAGCGTCTTCTTCAAATTTCGGCAATTGTCCTGTTCCTGTCATGCTTGCGCGATTGACAAGATAAGGCGGCAACACTTCTTGATATCCGTGCTCCTCCACATGCAAATCAAGCATAAAATTAATTAATGCACGCTCTAAACGGGCACCTAAACCTTTATAAAATACAAAACGGCTTCCTGTTACTTTTGCTGCCCGCTCAAAATCTAAAATGCCCAATTTCTCAGCAATTTCCCAATGCGGCTTCGGCTCAAATGCAAATTGGCGCGGCTCTCCCCATTTGCGAATTTCCACATTATCTTCTTCTGACTCACCGATTGGAACAGATTCATGCGGAATATTTGGGATGGATAATAGCAATGTTTCCAATGTCTCTTCTACTTGACGAAGCTCATCATCCAACACTTTGATGCGATCGCCAACTTCGCGCATTTCTGCAATCAAATGCTCTGCATCTTTTTTCTCACGCTTTAACACCGCGATTTGTTGTGATACTTCATTGCGCTTGTTTTTTAACTCCTCTGCTTGAGCAATTAATTCACGGCGTTTCCTATCCAACTCTTCAAAGCGTTCAAAATCGGTTAAGTCTTCACCGCGATGTTTCAATTTTTCTTTTACTTCTTGAAAATTAGCACGTAGAAATTTTACATCTAACATCTCTACTCTCCTCCTTATTATTATTTTATAAATATAATTATAAATAAAAAAACTCTCGCCCCAAACCAAGGGACGAGAGTACACCCGCGTTGCCACCCTAATTGAAGACAAAACGTCTTCCACTCAAACAGATAACGGCTTTGTACCGAAAATGCTTACTTGCTTTAAAGCGTTCGGCATTTCACTCCAGGATGGATTCACAAGCGTTTCCCATCGGTTTGCACCAACCACCGACTCTCTGAAGAGAAACCATCTTGCTACTAGTTCCTTTCATCGTTTTGCCAATCATGAAATTTTTAGCAAAAATAATGTACTATAAGTTTGCATGAGATGCAACTATTTTATTCTCTAGATTCTTTAACCATATTAATAAAATATTGTGTCACACGATGGTCATCTGTCAATTCCGGATGGAACGAACAACCTAGAAAATGCCCTTGTCTTGCTGCGACAATCCGTTCACCGTGTTTGGCTAAAATCTCAACATCTTCACCAACTTCAACGATATGAGGCGCACGAATAAACACACCGATAAAATCATCCGCAATACCTGCAATCGATAATTGTGCCTCAAAGCTTTCACGCTGGCGTCCAAACGAATTGCGCTCCACCGTAATGTCCATCAAACCAAGATGCGGTTCATCATAACCAACAATTTTCTTTGCCAAAATAATCAATCCAGCACAAGTACCAAACATCGGTTTCCCTTTAGCGGCAAACTCACGTAACGGCTCGATAAAACCATACTTGTCCATCAGACGGCGCATCGTTGTACTTTCTCCGCCCGGGAGAATTAAGCCATCGATAGTCTCTAATTGTTCTACTTTTTTTACGACAACAGCTTCCGCACCGCACGCTTCAATTGATTTTACATGTTCGCGAACTGCACCTTGTAAGCCTAGTACTCCGATTTTCACCATAATGTTTTAGCCCCTTTAATTACCAGCCGCGCTCTTGCATACGTTGTTCAGGCAGTAATGAAGAAATATCAATTCCTTTCATCGCTCCGCCTAAACCTTTAGACAGATGTGCAATCAACTCATAATCCTCATAATGAGTGGTCGCTTCTACAATCGCACGTGCATATTTTTCTGGATTTTCTGATTTAAAAATACCAGAGCCGACAAATACGCCATCTGCTCCTAAATGCATCATTAATGCCGCATCAGCAGGTGTTGCGACTCCCCCCGCAGCAAAGTTTACAACCGGGAGGCGTCCTAAACGTTTAATCTCTAATAACACTTCAAACGGTGCTCCTAAGTTTTTCGCTTCTGTCATTAACTCGTCTTCGCTCATGCTCACTACTTTACGAACTTGCGCATTCACTTTGCGCATATGGCGAACCGCTTCTACAATATTCCCCGTACCCGGCTCACCTTTTGTTCGAAGCATGGAAGCACCTTCAGCAATACGGCGGGCTGCTTCCCCTAAATCACGGCAGCCGCAAACAAATGGAACGGTAAATTGACGTTTATCAATGTGAAACTCCTCATCAGCAGGAGTTAATACTTCACTCTCGTCAATATAGTCAACGCCTAGCGCTTCCAGAACGCGCGCTTCCACATAATGTCCGATGCGCGCTTTCGCCATGACCGGAATCGAAACTGCCTTCATCACTTCTTCGATAACAGTTGGATCAGCCATACGCGCGACTCCACCCGCTGCACGAATATCAGCTGGAACGCGCTCTAATGCCATAACAGCCACTGCTCCAGCAGCTTCTGCGATTTTTGCCTGCTCTGCATTTACAACGTCCATAATGACGCCGCCTTTTTGCATTTCTGCCATTCCACGTTTTACACGATCAGTACCTGTAATTGCCACTTATGATTCCTCCCGATTATGTATGTAGTAATTGTGAATATTGTACTGAAAAACAAATAAATTCACAATAAAAACCTTTTTTTGTGATAGCTACATTTTTATTTTACCTTAATTTTTTAAAAAATCATAATAAAAAAATTGAAAAGAGGCTGAATCCATAAGTGTCTGACCACACACAATCCCATAATATATAGTGTCCTTATCTATATTTATGGTTGTAAGGCCTGACAGTTTGCTTTAGGATTAGCCTCTATTTTTTAAAACCAACCTTTTACAGTTTTTGCAACACTTGTCCAAACATCACTAAATAGCCCGCCAATTCCCCTGATGGTTAATACAAACCAATTGGCTTTTTCGACATCTTTTGAAACAACTAGATCAACTTGAACCGCTTTTTCCCCCTCGGAAGTTAAATAGCCGTAATCATCTTCTCCTTTATATTTAACAGTCATATATCCAACCTTTTCTCCTTTTTTCACTGGAGCAGTTAATTCCCCTTCTTTTGTCAACTTTTTCTTATCGATGACGTATATCGGTTCCCAACTTTTTTCTTGGCCGTTTTTTACAACGACAGAGAGCGGTTTTTTCGTTTCAATCTGCACAGATTTTTCTTTTCCTTTTGTAACAGGTAATGTAGATTTACCTTTTATTTGATATCCAGCCGGATACAACTCTTTCATAGAATAATTGCTAAAACCATAATCAAGCAGCTTCCTTGTTTCTTCAAAACGGGCTTTATATGTACCTTTTCCATCTGTTTTAGCGTTCATGACAACCGTTATAAAACGAATGCCGTTTCGTTCTGCTGTACCGGTAAAGCAATAGCCAGCAAACTCTGTATATCCTGTTTTTATTCCGTCCACTCCTTCATAGGAATAGACTAGGCCTGGTAACATCCAGTTCCAGTTATCCATTTTAATTTCATCATCTGTTCCTTCTCTAAACGTTTTCTTTGGAATACTTGCTGTTTCAAGAATTTCCGGATATTCGTTCAATAAGTGATATGCTAACGTCGCTACCGCTCTTGCTGACATCACATTTTCTGCGTTTTCATCACTGCCAGCTGGATGTAATCCTTGTAAATCGCGGTTATTTAGTCCCGTAGCATTGACGAATTTATAATCTTTAAGACCTAACTGTTCCGCTTTTTCGTTCATCATTTTTACAAAATTCTCTTCAGAGCCTGCAACAATTTCAGCGATTGCCACAGTTGCACCGTTAGCGGAATAGATCGCCATTGCTTCGTAAAGTTCACGGACAGTATATTTTCCATCCTTACGTAAAGGAACATTCGATAACTTACGATTTTGTGAGATTTTATACACATAATCGCTTACCGTATATTCTTGGTCCCACTTTACTCTCTTTTCTTTGATCGCCTCTAACAATAAATACTCCGTCATCATTTTCGTCATGCTGGCGATTCCAAGTACTGTATCAATATTTTTTTGATACAAAATTTTCCCTGTTTTCGCCTCTACTAAAATAGCAGCATCCGCCTCAATGTTCAATGAATCTTGTGCCGCTTCAGCCCGATTTAACGGTAAAAAGCTTGCCAAGAAAAAAATAGTAATGAGACTTAAAATTAAACTTTTATGCCATAAACTTTTCACTTTAAAACCTCCTTTGCACAAACGTTATTTTAACATACTCTCTCTCAAAAAAATAGACAGAGGAATTTTCCTCTGTCGAATTTAGGCATATAGATATAATCAGGTGAGAGAGTAATTTGGTGCTTCTTTCGTAATTTGCACATCATGAGGATGACTTTCACGCAATCCGGCACCAGTCATGCGAACAAATTGTGTTTTTTCTCGTAATTCTTCTAAGTTCTTTGTGCCACAGTATCCCATTCCCGAACGCAAACCGCCGACTAATTGATAAATCGTATCAGCTAAAGGTCCTTTATATGGAACGCGTCCTTCAATTCCCTCTGGAACAAATTTTTTATTATCTTCTTGGAAATAACGGTCTTTGCTTCCTTTTTCCATTGCTGCAACTGAGCCCATACCTCGATACACTTTAAATCGTCGACCTTGATAAATCTCTGTTTCTCCTGGGCTTTCTGTAACTCCCGCTAATAAACTTCCGAGCATAACGGCATGAGCACCTGCCGCTAATGCCTTTACAATATCTCCAGAATATTTGATACCACCATCTGCAATAATAGGAACGCCATGTTTTCTTGCTTCTGTCGCACAGTCATAAATGGCTGTAATTTGCGGTACTCCAACACCGGCAACGACACGTGTCGTACAAATTGAACCAGGACCAATTCCTACTTTAATGATATTAGCCCCTGCCTCAATTAAGTCGCGAGTCGCCTCAGCTGTCGCGACATTACCAGCAATAATATTTAAATCCGGATACTCCTGACGAATTTTGCGAACCGTTTCTAATACTCCTTTTGAATGCCCATGAGCGGTATCAACAACAATCACATCTACATTCGCTTCAACTAGCTTTTTCACACGAATCATTGTATCAGCAGTAACTCCGACAGCAGCTCCAACGAGCAGGCGACCTTTTGCATCTTTTGCGGAATTAGGGAACTCAATCACTTTCTCAATATCCTTTATCGTAATGAGTCCTTTAAGAACGCCATTTTCATCAACAAGAGGCAGCTTTTCCACCTTGTATTTTTGTAAGATTTTCTCTGCTTCCTCTAATGTTGTTCCCACTGGAGCAGTAATTAAATTTTCTTTCGTCATGACGTCTGATATTTTCGTTGAATAATCTTGAATAAAGCGTAAATCACGGTTCGTAATAATACCAACCAGCTTTTGTTCCACCTCATTATTTACAATTGGAACGCCGGAAATACGATATTTCCCCATCAAATGCTCTGCATCATACACTTGATGTTCAGGAGTTAAAAAGAACGGATCTGTAATAACTCCTCTTTCTGAACGTTTTACTTTATCTACTTGTTCAGCCTGCTGCTCAATCGACATGTTTTTATGAATAATTCCTAAGCCGCCTTGACGCGCCATTGCAATTGCCATTTCTGCCTCTGTAACGGTATCCATACCAGCACTAATAATTGGAATATTAAGCTGCAATGTATCACTTAATTTGACGGTCACATCAACATCGCGCGGCAACACTTCTGATTTTGCAGGAATAAGAAGAACATCATCAAACGTTAATCCTTCTTTAACAAATTTAGATTCCCACATGTTTTCTCCCCCCACATTCGGAAATATTATTAGTAGATTAACAATTGGTTAAAATACTGTCAAGGAATCGGGGAAATTTTAGATTTTTCAGTAAAATCATGCCATATAATACAAGGAGGAGACAAAAACATGAATGATTATATAGATATTTGGCCAAGGCTGACATTATTTCACTCAACTAATGTAGCACAAAAATTTTTATATCATTGTTATGTAAAACAAGAGCGACAAGATGCTGCTAAAAAAAGCTACGCTAATTGCTATCCGTTTATTTATTATTTGGAACACGGACAAAATTTTTATGCTACTGCTAAAAATGCCCCTCTATCCATTAGACCTGTACTGTTATTTTACGGGATGGTCCAATTATTGAAAGCTTGTCTGCTTACCGTCGACGCTGAATATCCTGAGTCCACATTAGTGCTTGCACACGGAGTATCAACAAGAAAAAGAAAAAAACAAAGCTATGAATTTTTTGAGGACGAAGTAAAAATACAAAAAAATGGTTTATTTACTCATTTTTCAGAAAAGATGTTTCATGTGAAACATTCATCGGGAGAAAAATTCCAAATGAGAATATTGTTACAAAGAATTTATGAGCTTCATGAACTTTTTTCAGTTTATTACAAAGAAAACTTATCTTTAGATGTAATTTATGATCATCTAAATCAAAATATTATTATTCCTTCAAAAATTTTAGATCATTATCATATGACACTTAGCCGTTTTAAAGACTATATAACAAAAGAATTATGTTCTTTTGTTATTATTTCGATAAAAAATGAGAGCTCTTCTCCCTATATACATGTAACTTTAGATAATACACAAAAATTAACTCCTTTAGGCTGTGAACCATTTCTATATGGAATATACGATAGAGCTTATCGATTGCCCACTAATATAACAGAAATTTTTAAATCATCTGAGATTATTGCTCATTACTTATTGTTATATAACTTAAGTATGATTTGCCGTTATGAAACAGAATGGTGGAATGAATTATTACATTCATATTCAAGCGATGCTTACCCTTTTATTATAAAATTTTTATCCATTACAGCTGATAAAGTTCCTTTTTTACTTCATTATTTTTTACTAGATAAATTTGAGTCTTTAAAATCTATATAAAAAAACAGAGGTTAAAACGATTTCGTTTTAACCTCTGTTTTTCACTCGCCTAGCAACGTCCTACTCTCGCAGGGGCGCTGGCCCCAACTACCATCGGCGCTGGAGAGCTTAACTTCCGTGTTCGGGATGGGAACGGGTGTGACCTCTCCGCCATCGTCACCAAGCCATCTACTTTGTTTTCACTTCCCTGCAGGCTTGCGCCGAGGAACCCATCATCTTAGGATTCGCTTGCAGACGCAGGTGCAGGCTATAAGGAATTATTCCCTCAAAACTAGATAACCGGTATTCATGGAGAGGTTCCAGTTTTCGCTCTGTCTAGCTCCAGCGCCTAGCCCCTCACGACGCTCCGGTC
>NZ_QLMH01000032.1 GCF_003259935.1 Paranoxybacillus vitaminiphilus
AATTTAGCACATTCTTTCAGAAAAGGGGAGAGGGCTTTCTGAAGGAATGTGCAAAAAAATGGCTCTTTTGTTCCGAAATAAAGTGATAATTTACAATAAGTTACCCTAGCATTAAAATCGTCTGTTAATTGAGAACTCGTCACATAATGAAGTTGTATCCTTTTTTCTCCATCTACATCTATGATTTCTTCATCATCATCAATATACATTTTTAGTACATTGCAAAATTCATCAAAATCTTGTTTGTTGCCAATTGTAGCGTAAGGGTTTGAAAGTAAACGTTCCATATCTGATAAAAATCCAGCAAAAGCGTCCTTATTATGTGCCTTTTTATATTTAGTTTGAATGATATGTAGCGTTTGTCCATCTTCAAACCAAGCGTCAACGGAATTATCTCCAGAACCAGAAAGTTCCATATCAAATTCGATCTCATCGTCTGATCGTTCAAATAAAAACTTCAAAATCCATTCTGTAAAAAGATGTCCCTTCTCTACTGAATTGGCCAAAGGATTTCCCTCAACAAATGTTTCAATATCAATCAGTAAATCTTTTTCTGTTAAGATGTTCGGAATTTCTCTTTTGCTTGTAGAGCTTTTGTTTGACACCACTTACCTCTCCCCTCGTATAAAAGCCTCTCATCCTTATACTACATAAATTTCAAAAAAAATCCTGTCGAACCCTGTCACAAAACCAAAAAAACAGAAGCCCTACAGCTTCTGTCTTAGATGAATTATTAACGGCTTAGTGCCCGGAGCATAAATTGATTCACATCTTTCTCCGGTCCGATGAATTCGATGTTGGTGCCGATCGCTTCGAAGTGTTTGCGGGCGAAGTCGATTTTTGCTCTTTCTTCGGGACGCAAAAATTCTTCAATTTCCGTGCCTTTTGTTTCAAGAACAAAATATAGTTTTTCTTCCCCATCTTTGTCAATGACAAGCGCCCAGTCTGGGTTGTACGAACCGATTGGGGTGTCGATTTTAAACCAGCTTGGCAGCTTGACGTATACTTTGACGTTTTCGTCGTTTTCAAAGCGCTGGGCGAAGCTTGCTTCAATATCCGAATCATAAACGACATAATCAAACGGTGACTTCTCGCTGCGAATGGCATTGTCGTTTAAGTAGGCCAGCAGCTCTTCGTTTTGGAACAATTCGACGGCATAATACGCATCGTCGCCGATTTTGTAATATTTGACACCGTCATTGAGCAATAATCTCATTTCCCGCTGGATGATTTTCGTCACTTCTTCAATAAACTTTTGCGGGTTGTTTTTAAAATCGTCAAGGCGCTTGCAGCCGGTTAAAATTTCCACAATCGTCTTCCGCGTTAAATTTGTACGATTTTGCAGTTCTGTTATAATATCCGGCAATGTATGATGAGCGGTAACATAATCTTCGACACGCTCACTCACCGTTTGCGCATGAATTCCTTCCACTTTGTCCATCGTCACTTGATCTTTTCGGCTTAAAATACGAATTTTATGAATCGGCGGCATTTTTTGAATGCTTGCAATGCTTTTCTTAATTAATTGTTCGCTATCGAATTCAACAGAATAGACAGTTTTATATTTTATTCTCTCCCACAACTGAATAAACTCTTCACTATCTAAAATCGCTTTATTCAATTGAACTTTTTTTCGATCGTTTGCATTTTTTATCGGCAAGCGTTGTAAATAGTGTCTTATTTCTTTTATAATCGCTTGTTTCCAAGGTTGAAACTCATCACTGAAGTTTAATTCATGCTTGTCTAACGCTTCTTTTAATGATGGCTTTGCCTTTCCATTTTCGTCAATATAATCATGTTGTTTCAGTTCTTCATATAATTTTGCCGACAACTCATACCCCATTTGCACAGGTTCTTCCGTATCCTTATCGATATAGACTAATTTCGCAAACACATGCTTTTCGAATTTGCCAAATGTCACTCCTGTCTCCTCTTCCATTTCCTTTTGCAATGAGGCAACAAATTCTTCATATGATTCATTGGCCATAACCGTTAACGTGTTGACGTTATAGTCTTGGACACGTTCCCCGTTTTGGTTTACCGCTAAACGTAAGCCGCGGCCAATCTCCTGCCGCCTTGATACATATGTCCCTGCTGAATCTTTTAATGTACAGATTTGAAACACATTCGGGTTATCCCATCCTTCACGCAGCGCCGAGTGTGAGAAAATAAAGCGAAGCGGCTCGTCTAAGCTTAATAAGCGCTCTTTGTCTTTCATAATCAAATTGTACACATCTGTATCCGCTTCTGTATTTCCCTTTGTATCTTTTAACCTTCCTTTTTTATCTTGCGCAAAATATCCGTTATGAACTTTCTCTACATCCATATCAACATCGATGTCATTAAATAATGTACGATATTTTGGCTTCTGAATTAATTTCTTGTATTCTTCTTCAAACATGATGGCATATTTTCCTTTAATCGGATTACCATCTTTATCATAATCACGATAGTTGGCCACCTTATCAATAAAGAAAAGACTTAACACTTTAATGCCGCGCGGTCTTAGACGCAGTTCTTTATCTAGATGCTCCTCAATCGTTTTGCGGATTTGATATCGTTTAATCGTATCGTCATCTATGTCGCCAATGGCATCGCCCACCCGTAAATAATGACCGTTTACTTCAATGGACTCATTTCCTTCTGTCCAATCAATTTGTTCCACCATATAGCCGCGGTACAATTCCCGTTCTCCAGAAATATCGTATAAATCGTCCCCATACTTCACTGTTTTCGTTGTTCGTTTCACTTTGCCGCGCGTTTCAACATCAAGTTCAATTTTTGCTTTTCCTTCTTTTACTTCTACTAATTTTATATAAGGGACGTTAAATGATTCTTCAGAACGGACGGACATTACTTCAATTTTCTTTACGAGTTTTTGATTATAGGCATCCACTGCATCAAGACGGTACACCATGTTGTATTTATCGACATGGGTAGCCGAATAACGCAACGTACATAACGGATTTAGCGATGCGATCGCCTCTTTGGACTTCGGTGTCGTATCGACACTTTGCGGCTCATCGATGATGACAATCGGATTCGTTTGTTGAATGAACTCTATCGGACGATAACCGTTTAGTCGGTCGTTCGTCCGATGAATGACGTTTGCTTTATCTTCTTTTTCCGGGTCTTCAAAACTTTTACGGAAGGCATCGATATTAATAATCATCACTTGAATCGTTGTTGCCGTCGCAAAGTTACGCACTTTATCGAGCTTTTGCGAATCATAAATGAAGTACTCTAACGGCGTACGGTTGTACAACTCGTCAAAATGCTCTTTCGTAATTTGCAATGACTTATACACACCTTCGCGAATCGCCACAGATGGCACGACAATGACAAACTTTGTAAAACCGTAATGTTTATTTAATTCATAAATCGTCCGTAAATAAACATACGTTTTCCCGGTCCCCGTCTCCATTTCGACAGTAAAATTCATGCCATCGAGCGTTTCGCTGCGCGGCAAACCGTTCTTCATTTGGATGGATTGGACATTTTTTAAAATTTCTTGAGGCGTAAGGTCTAAACGGTTTCCTACGCCTAAAGCTGTTTGAATCATCCCTGCTTCTTCTTGCGTACCATAATATACAGTAAAGTTGGACTGTTTCATTTGTTGGCCTTTAAAAATTTGCACAACGGAATCAATCGCCTGCTTTTGGTAGTCTAAGTCAGAAATAAACTTTAACTTCATGGCTTATACACTCCTAACGTCCGTGATTCCGTTCTTTTTCAATGTTTGAATCGCATTTGTTTTCACTGAATCATTGATGAAACCAGACTCTTTGAAAATAACTTTTGGTGTCATGTGCTCTGACTTATGTTTCATCATTTCATTGACAATGTCTAAGTCAATTTCATTTTCTAAGCATAATAAGACAGAACCAAAACCGACGTTGTAAATGGTTTTACCCTTATAGTCAATCTCTTCGATTGGCGTTGTCAGCGGCAAACCGATTTTCAGTAAAATTTCATACAGCAAGTCTTCTTTTGTACGGTCTTCTTTTATGTTATCCTGCAGATCGAAAAGGGTTTGTTCAAGATTTGCGAAGTCTGGGTCCCAAAGCTTGACGTTAGAAGAATCAAGTTTAAATACTTTAAAGCCAATATCTAAATCTATTTTCCCTGTTTCTTGAACGATTTTTTCACCAGCGCGGCGGATGCGTTCTTTTCCGATTTCACAAATATTTTTATATCCTGCTTTATACGCTTCTGATTTTTCGTCTGTTTTCTCCGGTAATTGCACCATGATAAACTTACGATTACCACCGTCTTCTGCATTTAACTGCATAACGGCATGGGCAGTTGTAGCAGAGCCGGAGAAAAAGTCTAAAATTAAGCCATCTCTATCTCCTATACTTAATAAAAATTTAATAAGTCCTATGGGTTTAGGATTATTAAATATATTTGCTTGGTTAAATGTGTTCGTCAATTGACGCTTCCCTTCACTATTTCTTTCTATATCAATTAGTAAAGAGCGTGGAACTTTTTCCCTCTCTTCTCCTTCCTCTCCTTCATTTAAATAAATTTTGTATTCTACTATCCATTTTCCATTTTTACCTTTTCGAATTTGGACTTTATTTTCTTTATATTTTTCTATGAACTTACTTTCTTCCCATTTCCATTCATCATATAGCTCTGTTCCATCTGGAGCAATGATTGTATATCTTAAATTCGGTCTAGGATCGTCTGGTCGCATACGTCTAAAATCTTTCGTTTTGAAAGGACCTAACGTATCTAAATATTCATCTTTACCCGTATACTCTTTTTTATCTTCATCTGATAAAGGAACTCTTAGTTTTTTTATAGAATTAATATTTTTTGCATAAACCAAGATATATTCGTGGTCAACAGCAAAATATTTTGAATCGTTTCCTCCACCAGCATGTCGTTGCCATACTAACTCTCGAAGAAAATTATCTTCTCCAAATACTTCATTCAGCAATGCTCTCAAATTATAAACCTCATTATCATCTATACTAACAAAGATTAAACCTTCATCAGCCAATAAATTCCTTGCCAACTTTAATCTTGGATACATCATATTCAACCAATCAGTATGAAATCTTCCATTCGTTTCTGTATTAGCCCTTGTTGTTTGCTCTGTCATTTCCTTGTAATTTTTAATATTATCACGGAAGTCATCTTTATACACAAAGTCCTTCCCCGTATTATACGGTGGGTCGATATAAATCATTTTAATCTTGCCAAAATACGATTTTTGTAACAGCTTTAGTACTTCGAGGTTGTCTCCTTCAATATAAAGGTTTTCCGTTGTATCCCAGTTTTTGCTTGATGCTTTATCCGGTCTAAGTGTTCCCGTTGATGGCGTTTGCGCGAGTTTCATTGCCTGCGTTTTGCCGTGCCATGTGAATTCATATCGTTCGTTCCGTTTTTCAATTTCTTCCCCAAGCACAAGTTTTAATTTTTCAAAGTCGATTTTTCCTTCGGTCACGACTTCCGGGAATAACTGCTTTAACGCTTCAATATTTGTTTTCACTAAATCGAGCGATTTTCCGTCTAGTTTTTCCATGATGGCTCTCCTTTCATTGCAATTGTTGCTTTAACTGTTCAACTTGCTTTGTGAGCTGTTGAATTTTCATATTGTATTCGACTTTTCGATTGAACTGCGTTTCTTTTTTCATTTTATTTTTCCATTTCGTTATTTCCGCTTCGTGTGCTTGGATTTGCGCAATGAGCTGCTGTACTTCTTCGTCTTCTGCAACGTAAAACGTTCCAACAGCCTTTGTATGCTGAAACGCTTGTACCGCTAAATGAATGTCTTTATAAAACCGAAAAAAATGAGAAAATGATATTTTCGTAATATGAATCGTTTTTATAAACTGATGGACCGTTTCGTCATCGTTGTCCAATTGAAACCAAGGAGTGTAATACGATTCTTCCAGTACAACCTGCGACATATCTACTTTATTTAATCGTTTTAAGCATGTACCGATTTGAAAGTTTCCTTGCTTTTCAAAGACAATGACGACAGGGTTCGGAAGTGCCCCTTGGATGATTTCACCGATGACAGGCAGATGATTGTCTCTCGCTTCCTCCCTCAGTTGAATCGTAATAAACATAACCCCTTCATAATGGTATTCTTCGTTGATAAATGGCTGGATATTGATTGTACTCGGGGTTAATAAATAACTTAATTCCATTCGTTCAATATATTTTGTGATGTAGTCTTTTTCTTTCTTGTTTAAATCGGCGAAATCATAGAACATCTTTTTATCTAATTTTTTATTGAGCGGACGAACTTTATCGTCCAGCCCAATCATACGGTAAAACGTTAATCCAGCCATCGTTCTCACCCTTTTATAATGAGATAAGAAATGATTTCAAAATCCTGCAAACTTGTATTCGCATTTGTCACAAGACTATCTAAGTTTCCTAAGCTAAAAATATTCAATGTCAATTGCTGATCGATTTTTCCAACGATATCTTCAACCGCTTTTTCTAACAGCGTTTTATATCGCCCCATGTCTTTACCGTGCTTCGTTTCTTCATAAAATGCCGCATACAGCTGTTGTTCTACTTCCTTTTGCCCATTACAAGCGAACGATAGATATCGAGAATTTTCTTGATATGGACATGGTTATATAACACTTCGCCGTCTTCTTTCACATAAATCAAATAATATGGATGAAGTGCGTTTTGTTCGCTAGACGCTGTAAAGTTATTGAGTTGTTTTAAGCAGAAAATGACTCCCGGCTTAATTTCTTCTCGAAGTTTTTCATTTTTATTCGTTGTAATACTAAATAAACCTAGCGGAGCCTTCTCGATTACATCTTTGTTTTTCTTCATGAAATTTAATAAATCCATTCGGAAATCATCCATCGTGAAATCCGTTAATGAAATATTCCCAGAAATATCTTCTAAATCAATGACTTCGTTTTGTAATTTTTCGAGTTGTTTCCGGCGATATTCTAAATCTTTCATTTCGTTGCTGTTGTCGGCGATAACGTTTTCTTCCCCGGTGGAAGAGATATCAAGAATGGTCATTCGGTCTTTGACCCTGCCGACTAGATTAATATATTCGTCTAACTCCATCGACGGCCAAAAGTTCACTAACTGAATACGTTCATTTTTACTTCCAAGTCGGTCAATACGTCCAAATCGTTGAATGATACGCACTGGGTTCCAGTGGATATCATAATTGACAAGATAATCGCAATCTTGCAAGTTTTGCCCTTCAGAAATACAGTCGGTTGCAATGAGAATATCAATCTCTTCCATCATATTCGGCATGACTTTTGCTCTCTCTTTAGAAATGGGTGAAAAGTTCGTTAACACGCTATTGAAATCAACTTTTTTCATCTTCAATGTTGTCTTCGGATGATCAGAACCTGTGACAACGGCAGAGTGCAGCCCGAAATTATGTAAAATCCACTGATGTAAGTTCTCATATAAATATTTTGCCGTATCAGCAAATGCTGTAAAAATTAATAGTTTCTTATTTTGGCCATTAATTGGATTTTCGATTTTATTTTTAATCACTTTTTTTAATGCCAATAATTTTTTATCGCGCTCAGGTGTAACCTTTTTTGCCTGTACGAGCAGCTTTGCTAAAATCTCGCGGTCATACAGCAAATCTTGCTTCCAGCGAATGAGATCCATGTCTTTCATTAATATTTTTACTTTGGATCCAATGAGCGCATCTTCTAATTCTGGGTCTTCAATATCAATCTCTGTAATATCTCCGATCGTTTCATTTCCTGGGTTATAGTTGTCAATTTTATCAATCAGTGAATCAATGTTATTAATAATATTTTGTAATGTTAGAGAAAACGAATGAATGCTGCTTTCCAAACGTTTTAATAAGTTCGATTTCATCAAATGTACAAGGCTATTTTCGCGGTCTGTTTGTCTGAAAATTCTTCCATTGGCAACTTTCGTATCGTATTTTTCGCTATAGACATCTTTCATGTGCGGCAAAATATATTGCATCGGCGAATAGACCGCTAATCGTAAACGCAATATTTCGTTATTAATTTTTTCAAGTGCTGGAAACTCATCTTTTTCATCAATCGTTTCCTTTATATTGATTGGCTTTAAACGCATTGGAAATTGACCGATATCTTTCACATTATAATATTTTTCAATATGCCGACGAGAGCGAGCAATCGTTAACGAATCAAGCAATGTAAAGTAATCCCAGCTTAACATATCTAACAACCGTTCTGTTGTGCGCTCTTCTTCAGGCAAGTTACTCCATTTGTTAAACTGTGACTGTGCCCGCCGAATCGTTTGGCTGATGCTTTTAATGTTTGCTGTTTCTGCTAGTGCTTTGTCGTTTCCTTCTGTAATAAAAGCAATTTGGTTTTTTAAATCGTCGAGCTTATTGTTAACCGGAGTAGCGGAAAGCATCAACACTTTCGTTTTTACTCCCGCTTTAATAATATCGTTCATCAGTCTTGAATATCTTGTGACGCGGTCGTTGCGCGGATCGTTATTGCGGAAATTATGAGATTCGTCGATGACGACTAAATCGTAGTTTCCCCAATTCACATGTTCTAAGTTAATGTCTCCGCTATAGCCGCGATCCCGTGATAAATCGGTATGGTTCAGCAAATCATAGGAAAAACGGTCTTCGGCTAAGATATTTCGTTTATCGTTTAAACGGTAAATCGCCCAGTTTTCTCTCAATTTTTTCGGTGCTAGTACAAGAACACGATGATTGCGCAATTCATAATATTTAATGACCGCTAACGCTTCAAACGTTTTTCCTAAACCGACGCTATCGGCAATAATGCAGCCGCCGTACGTTTCGATTTTGTTGATGGCACCAATCACACCATCGCGCTGAAAATCATAAAGTTTATTCCAAATCACCGTATTTTCAAACCCTGTTCTCGTTTGTAACGCCTCGTAATCTTTCGTATCTTGTAAAAAATCTTTGAAAAGATTGTAGAGTGTAACAAAGTAAATAAACTCCGGTGAATTTTCTTTATATAACACTTCTAAACGCCGTAATATTTGTTCTTTCACATCTTGTAATGCATATTCGTTGTGCCAAATAGCATCGAAATTGCGAAGGAGTTGTGTATTTGCTTCAATATCATCAACAATATTGTTAATGTATATATTTGAGGAGTTGCTGTAGCCTAATCCCGGACTTGAGAATGGCGCACCGCCAATCAGACCGATTTGAGTTCCGTCTTTGTTTTCGACATGATATAGTCCTCCTTGGATCCGCTGATTAGTGACTGACTTGATTTGTGCTTTTTGTTTCAACCATTTTGCAAATTCTTTAGCGATATAGGCTTGGTTTAACTCTACTTTATATTTTCGTTCTTCTTCAACCCCATACAACAAAGCTTCTTTTTTTTCCATTTGTTCCTTTAATAAGTTGCCGCCTTGTACAAAAGCAGGCTCTGTGAAAATAAAGCGAAACTCCTCTAACTGAGAAAGCTCTTTCTTTAATTCGACAAAAGCATATAAAGTAAAATGTGCAGCAGCAACGGATAACTTACTGCCCTTTGTAATATATTCTTTTAAGACATCTCCCACTAAACCACTTTGTTTATTATCAATAATTCCTCTCGACATCTTTCGATCTGAACTCCTTTATTCGAATGCCTACCACTTCAACATGTTGGGACGTAAAAATCATCTAAACATTCTTTTGTGTCGACATAGTCATATTATACTAAAATAAAAACCGGAAAATATGTCGAATTATGTCGATAAATAAGATATATACAAACACTTATTATAGAAATTTCTCCTCTATAAATGAACTCTCTCCCCACTACACTTAAATATGTGGGCTGACTCCATCTCTCCAATCAATTCCCTTCTAAAAACACAACCCCCTCCACTCTTTTTTTTGCCAAGGAGGGAGTGATCCCTGTGCGTTTAGGAAAATAGTTTGATTAAATATCCTAAAAAGATGCCGACAATCCCAAAATCCGACTTCTCAAACATTGTCCCTTCAAACTCAAGCGATCCTAACACGGATAGTAAGATCTCTAGTAAGAAAGAATTTAAAATTCATGGCAAATGCTCTGAAAACGACGCCTCATCTACCAACTTGCCCCATAAAAAAAGAGAGCTCACTCGCTCTCTTCCTCTTCATCGTCGTCATCAGGTAACAAAAAAGTCCCCCATTTTTTATAATGATCATTTGTCACCATTTTTTGGATTTCTGCCTCGATATCCTCTTCATCCGTAACCGGAAGCGACATCCCTGCATATCCCCAACCGTTTGACTCGAGCCACTCAATGAATGCGGCTAAAAATTCATCGTGCTCTTTGTCGCAGTTTACGATGTAGCCATCTAATCGGATGTCAAAACGCATAATGCTCTCTCCTCTCAGCTTGATCATCACAGTTTCTGCCATCGGGAATTATAACATACTGCGAATCACCTGGCATTCATCATCTCAGCCCATCACCCTCAAAATTTCCTTAAACACCACCGACGGCTGTTTCCGCAAATCATCCGCCTGCAACTTCTTGATTTCGTCCCCTTTCGTAATCACTAACTGATGATCGGCTAATTTAATGACGATGTCTTTGATTCGATATGCTTCAATTTTTGACGCTTTATCTAAGTATCGATCATCCAAATCAAACCGAATTCGATCGGATAGTCTCCTGAGCATTCTCCATAAAGTGATTTCCTCTTTAGATTTCATAAATAATTCTGGCAGCTCTTTTGCTTCTTTTAATGTGTTTAACGTTGTCATCGTGTAGACCGATATCCCATATCCAACAGGTCTCACAATGTCCTTTAAAAAATGCCAGCTTTCTATTTCAAATTTCACGTACTCTTCCAAACTATTTTTTGGTAATTCGTTAATCTCAAATCGTTTTACGAATTTCACATCGACAATTTTCCCATAGCAAGTAACCCCATTTACTGGGGCTGCTCCTTTTTTTGGATAAAGGGCAATATATGTTGCTTCTTGCCAACCTTTTTTTAATCGCTTCACAGGAATGTGATAAAAGCGGTGCTGGAGATGGGCACGGTAGTTTTGCTCGCGCGGGACCATGCCGACAAGGACTTTTTCATCTAGAGAAGATGTCCATTCTTCGATTGCTCCTCTTGGGAGAATGCCTTCCTTTTGTAGTTCCTCTGGGCTTTTTTCGACGAGCCGCTCAATGAGTTGCTCAACTAAGCGTGTCGCATTCGGCAAAAACGGCAGTCCGCCAATATTGACTTCATTAATGCTTTTGTATAGCTTATGTTCTTCGTAGCTATCCTCATCATACCAAGGGAATAACACATAAGCGCCAAATGCCGCTCTTTCGTACGGACCATTGTGGCGGACAACGAGGGAATCACGATAGCGATGCATCGTGTTAATATCTTCTTCCATTGGCCCTGGAAGTTGATAATTTCGATGATAGCTGCTTCCTTCAACCGCAAAATCAATGCGATATTTGGCATCGAAAATATAATTGTACGTATAGTTTCTTCCTTTCTTTTCAATTGCCAACATCGTATCGGGAATTTGCGGAATCGTCGGCAGTTTCCCTTCGTACTTTTGATAGGTGAGCGTAATTTTCTCGCCCGTATGCGGGTGCTCATATACTCTTGTCGCGGAGCGGTTTTTTTCTAAATTGACAAATAAACCAGTGCGATTGACTTGGATGATGTCCTGACTCACGAGCTTATACTTTTTCCCTAATATTTGTCCTAATTTCAGAAACGTCCAGTACTCATATAACGTCGCGACATCTTTAACAGACATTTGGTACAGCTTTCCTTGAAGAGCAAGACCTCGTGTAACAATTAAATAAATTTGAAAGGCGTCGCGATAACCAGGTGCCATCTGCAAAACAAGGCTCATCACAGAACGATCAAGCTTTCCGATTGGTTGCCAAAATCGATTTTTCGTTTTCTTTTCTAATTCTTTTTTCATGTTCGCAATCTTTGCAAGCAAATCAGTGTCTGGTTCGACTTCATATCGTTTGTTTTTTGACTCTACTTTTGCAAATAAATCAGTTAATTTATGAATCAACCGAGTTATCATCCATTTGACAAAACGGTTTTCCAATGTATCGTAAGTCAGTTCTTTTTTCATTTTTAATCCCGATATTGGCATCACAGAACGTTCATGAAGCATCAAGCCATTTGCGACTTCACAAAATAATTGCGGTCGTTTCCGCAAATATTGTCTCCCTTTTTGATCAAGCCGGCCAAGCTGATCCCCTCTCGCTTTTACATGGGTAGTGACGAGCTGATGATGCGGCTGTCGTTCAATTTGGTTGATCGCTTGCAGAAAATCGTGAAAATGCGCTTCCATCAGGCGGAAAAACTCACTGCGTGACGGCGTGCCGTCGAGTTTTGCTTTCGCCCGCTGATACGTTTTCTTGATAAAGTGGAAGGCAAGATTGTAAATTTCATCGCTCACTTCTTGTAATAGTTTTTGATAATCTTCTTTATAATTTAATTTCGTTGGAAAAATTTCGAGAGTCACTTCTAAGATCGTCTTGTTTCCGTTTCTTATTTCAAATGTGGAAAAGCCAACTTCATTTTGAAACTGCAGATTTCCCATTAGTATATAGTCATTGCCGATTTTTACTTTATCGATCGCTCTTCTTAATAACGGATGTTCATGATAAAATGTGAAATCGCCATCCATTTTCGGGGAAACGATTACTTGATAAATGCCGTTTTCAAAAAAGATCGGGCGATGTGTCGACCATTCGACTAACTTTTGTTGATCAATATCAAATACTTTTACTTCTTGGACACCTTCCCCTTCTACCGAAAACTCCATCCATTCATGAAAGTCCAGTTGACGGTATTGCTGTAACCCTTGATACTGTTCATGATACGGCTTTCCTTTTATAACAAGTGTTAAAAATTCGGTTTCAATATGGACAAGCTCAACATCCTCACGAACCAATCCAGAAGGAGGTAAAGCCATCATCCCTCAACCTCCTTAACATATCTAACACTTTGTTTGCACTTTTCGGATATTTCGTATATGTAAAGTCCAGAAGACCGTCGTATTCTTCATTTAATTCAATGTTCGTGCAAAACGTAAATAATTGTTCTAACGCCCGTTGTACTCTCGTATCACTTCCAGAGATTCTTGGTAAGATTTTCTGCAGTAGACAATGATCAAATGCATTTTCAAATGTCATCAACTGTCCTTCTTCGTTATAGGCAAGATAAAAACATATTTCGTCCCGAACACGATAGCCAACATGTGCTCCTAACGGTTGTAAATATTCATTGATTTGGACTAATTCAGTTGTTGCTTTTTCAACAATGTGAGGATATTGATGATAAACGTCTTTTAAATGTAAATATTTAGCAGTAAACACCTCTTGTTTTAACTGAATAGGCTCTGCTTCCTTTAATTCTTTTAAAAAATCTAGATGATTAAGTTGAACGCGGTTAAATTCGATCGTATTAGCCCTGTCTAACACTTTTTTACTGAAAGGGTGGGTTGTTTCATCCATATTGACCGTTCCGATGATATACACATTTGGTGGCAGGGAGATGTCCTGACCCGCTATTTCTTTTGCAAGAAGATTGGATGATACGATTTTTCCATTTTCCCAACGCCGACTTTCCATCACACTTAATACGTCGCTAAAATAATGCTCGACACGGGCTAAATTCATTTCATCAAGCAATACAAAATACGGATCTTCTTCATGCTGTTCCGCTTCAAGGATGACTTTTGTCAGCGGTCCAGGTTTAAATTCCCCTTTAATATCTACATAGCCAAGCAAATCCGAACCATCGTTCCAGTCAGGGCGCACGGGGATTAACGTGAACCGTCCGTTTTTCTCTGTCGCTCCGACGCTTTCCGCAAGCCATTGAACAATTTTCGTTTTCCCTGTTCCTGAAATACCCGATAAAATGACAAACGGCTTTGTTTTTAACGATAAAAATAAATTGATCACTTCTTCTTTTGTGTAATAAAAGCCTTTGCTGGAAATGTAAGAATAAATGTGCTGAACAATGCTTTGGTAAGAGAGATGTTTGAATTTCTTCATATTCGTTTTTATCTCCACATAATTTTCGTAGTATTGGATCATTTGTTGTAAGTCGCGCTGTAATTGCTCATCTGATGGCATTCTTTCAAAAGAGTAAGAGATATAAGCAGCTACAGATGGCTTATACTCTTTTGCTTTTTTACTTTCGCCAAGATTGAGTTCGTCATCTTTTTTGACGTTTTCGTTTAATGGGATGATCTGGCGAATCTCTTCATTAATCCTAAGCATTTCCTCTTTCGGTGTTTCGGTTACACCTTGGGCCAAAGTAAGATGAACTTTTTTCATATCATCACTAAACAAATAAACGATATAATAGCCTCGTTGTGTAGACGTGGTGATCGTTTTATTCATGATCGCAATCCAAGGAACATCCGTCCATACTCCTTGTCCTGTAGAACCTTTGACTACATATCGATCCTGATCAATGAAAGAAAATAGTTTAATTGTATTGGGAATTTCAGTGGTAACTAAACGGAAAATGGGATGATGTTTCGACAATTTATCTCTTTTTGCTTGTAAATAGTGCTGCATCACTTGTAAAAGTTGATTGCGCAAAGCCATTTTTTAAAACTCCTTTAAATGACGTCAAATATGTACAAAAATTGAAATATTTGGGTTCATCACCATAACTTGGGGTTGTTAATATAAAAATGAATATTTTTCCATGTATAGGTATAAAAAAAGCGAAAACTCTGGTATCGTAATTGTT
>NZ_QLMH01000033.1 GCF_003259935.1 Paranoxybacillus vitaminiphilus
GCTAAGGGGCTTTCACTTTTAAGCCAGAAACTTGAGGAGTATTTTTCGTTAAACTATAGTTTTACGCAAAGTTTGAGGCAGGAAATAAAAAGTAACCCATGGTGCTAGTTGAACTCTATTGTTCAACTAGCTCAAGGACAACAAGCGTGTAAGCCAATAAAATGCCATCTAGTGCTGTTTCAAACCCATCGACGCTATTGGCACGGATGGCAGTAAGACGAAATAGATCGGTAAGAACAGAAAAAGTGGTTTCCGCGATTTTACGTTTTCGACGCATCCACTGTGCCCACTTTTTCGGCGAAACCGTGCATTGATTTTTGCGAGATGGTGTCCAGAACGCAATCCCATATTCACGATAAAGCTTCTCTTGTAATGGTTGACTGACGTATCCTTTATCTCCTAACGTGTAAGGATGCGGAAGTTGAGTCATGACTTCTTCTGCCACGATTCGATCGTGATACGAAGCAGCCGTGACCACATATCCCATCGGAAGCGATCGTTCGGTGATCTGGATGTGTAACTTAAATCCATAAAAGAACATTTTCTTAGAAGCACAATATCCGATATCCGCCACATCCCGAAAACGTTTGACACGCGAAGCACGCGCATAGTGACATAGCTCGATCGGTAAACTGTCCACGACGGCATAGGCGT
Source organism: Paranoxybacillus vitaminiphilus (assembly GCF_003259935.1). Taxonomy (GTDB): domain Bacteria; phylum Bacillota; class Bacilli; order Bacillales; family Anoxybacillaceae; genus Paranoxybacillus; species Paranoxybacillus vitaminiphilus. The sequence goes on from NZ_QLMH01000033.1 coordinate 655, forward strand.
GATGTTGTCCACCTTTGGCGAGTTGGTATCGAATCATTTGATCGCCCAACGCAACGAACGACATCGACGGTTGTATCGAGAACGTTCAGGGAATACCTCTTTCGTGAATAAGTTTCCAACGATAAAACAATGCCACGCTCGCTCCGATGTGAATCCGAAAAGCTTCCCGAGCACATGGATAGCAATGATGACCGCATCGGTTTGCTTCAACAAGTGCCGATTGCGTCGTTTCAAATGTGGTTCGATATAAGACAACTGTGTGATCACAATCGATAAAATGGTGGCATATTGTTTTTGAATTTTGGCTTTGTTTGTTGTAAAATGAAAGTGCTCTTGCATGGAACTTCTCCTTTCAAATGTTAGATCGCACTTTCATTTTAAAGGACAGTTCCGTGCAAGGGTTATTTTTATGTTCAATGATCTTTATCTAGCACCACGGGTTTATCCTTTATTTTTGACCGGAACGATACATTTCTAATTTGTCCAGGTCTAGGACAAGTCCAGCGTCTAGCAATATATCTAATCCTAACAAACCGTTAATCCCATCATAGTCCATCCCACTAAAATCAATCTCATACTCTATCAGTTGAAAAGAACCTAATTTAATAGAGTCCAATTTCTTCGTAAATGCGTGCTCTTTTCCACCGATTCCATAATAAGTAACAATATGATCGCCCATCTCTACTCGCAAATCAATATCCTCTACTGCATTTTGAGAAATCAGTGTTTTAACAGCACCAGTATCAATGACCATATTATTAACCAACTTAGACCTTCCTTGATAAACAATTTCTATCGATGTAAACAACAACCCATCACGATATTCAATCTGCATAACGAAATTTCTCTCTCAGGCCAATCGTTCCACGAACTTTTAAAACAATCTCCTCGTGACTAGTGTGATAAACAAGCTGATCCCCTTTTGATTGCAGTAACTCACGAGTTGCATCCTCATCCGAAACCGTTCCAATGACAGCCACCTCTTCAATGATTTCCTGATCACCCTGTAAATGAGACTTCAATACCTGTAATTTCACAAATTGGTTCGGATACAATGAACGCACTTCCTGCCATTCCATCTCCATCACCTCAACTTGTTCTTTCAATTGATTATATCACTACCCAAAAACCGAAAAAAGAGAGTGCGGGCTCCAAAGGAAATGCTCTTCGTCTTCCCGGATGTGAAATACGGTGTGGAAGCGATCCGTTTCGTGAGGGAATAGCGGGTAGTTGAGGATCGTGATCATAATCGTTGGTGGAAGTTCATTGTATTCCTGCCCTTTCGAAAGAGACAGCGAAAACAACCGCGCCCAATAATACAGCACCCTTTCTGGCATATCATGCTGATGGACGACTTGGATTTCAACGTTGATTCGCTCGCCGCCGTCAGTGAACACGAGCACATCCAGCCGGCTCATCTTGCCGTCTTCCGTCTCTTTCGGAAGTTCGGTATTTTCATATTGCACATCAACAATCCGGTCGCGGCCGGTTCGGTTCAAAAGCCCGTTCAAAAACGCAATCGTAATCCGCTTTCGGCTTGGGTGGCCGAACAGCTGCTTGAACATAAAATCCATTTTCAAGTCGAGGTATTCTTTTGGCATAGGAGGCTTTCATCCTTTCGAGGAATTTTTTTGAGGAAATATAGAGGATTTGCTTTTATTAAAACGGAATGAAGAGGAGAAATCAAGATTTGAAACAGAATTTTCTGGATAAAAACAGAAAGAGAGCCGGGTGATTTTTGAGAATATTACAGGCTCTCTTTTTCTGATATTCTAATAATCTTCGATCTACTTCAGGATGTACCAGACACCATGCTCAGGGGGAATTAATTTTATTTTTAGACTAACTTGTGAATTCTGAAAGTTTAACCAAGTTTTATATTCAATCTACGCAACATTTCAAATGTATTCACGTACTGTACATTAAATGCACGACAGACATTCGGGATAGGGATTCTTTTTTTTATATCGGCATTAAATTGTTCATGTGTAACTACTATAAAATTATATGTCTTTGCGAAAGCTACCAGCCAGCTATCCGCTACACTGGCGAAGTCATTTTTCGCAATGTCAAGATATTGGTTTTGATTAACTGCCCAAGTAATAATTTTCCGATATGTGTCAATAACTTCCTCTTTATCTGTCGGTTCAAACCATTGAGCAAAGTTATTATTTATCCACTTGCTCAATTCATCGTCTTTATGAAAATTATTGATTTCTTGTTTAACACGATCGATACTTATTATGTTACCGCTTTTGGCATGTTCAAACAGGGCATTCCAAAAGGAAGGAGCTATGTCAAAAGAATAATACCTGTTATAGGCCTCAATAAAGACATTGGCATCCAGTACAAATTTGTTGTTAGAGCTCATAACTTTCTCCCAGGATCTAAATATTCTGCGAACTTAGAAAAAGTTTTGCCATAAAGCCCAGTCAGTTGATAGGCTTCACGGTAGAGAATTGTTCCTTCCTTTGTAGCCCTTATTACAGCTTCTGCAAAACGGCGGCCGATACGTAAATGTTGAGTTGCGTAAAAGTTGCCCCCGCTAGTATCTTGATTTTCTTGGTAACGTCTTTCTATATAACAGGCTTGATAGAATTTAAAAAACTCATCTTTAGTAATTAGTTTCAAATCTAGCGCTCTACGGGCTGCAACAATTTCACTTACTTTGAAATTGCGAGCAATTTGTTTAAAACAATCTTCATATCTGCTTACTTGTTGCCACATATCGAGCAACTCATCTTCGGGTACGAGAAACTCTGCAGCCGCTTTGTTACATACATGCTCGATTTTAATGTCAGCAGGCTGAAGATTAGTTAAATCAAATGCTGCGCTTGCTCCATACCAAATATGAGCGAGTTCGTGCGCCAATGTAAACATTTGTGCAGCTTTGCCATCTGCTCCATTCACAAATATTAAAGGTGCATAATCATCAATAAGCACAAAACCACGAAATTCATCGACATCCAATTTCCTATGCGTATTATTACCGACAACTCCATTGATCACTACAATAATTCCAATGTCTTCAATTTTTTTTATTAAGTTGCGTAAAGCTTCTTGCCAAGTTCCTTGCTTTGATGCCCAACCGTCTTTTAAACCTAACGTTCTTCTGATATCTTGAGCAACCAACTTTGGATCGTCTGATAAGTCTGCAGAACCTACATAATTTAAAGGTTCGTTTCCCAGTTGAATTAAATAATCACGCATCCATTGTTGACGCCTCTCCATAGTTTGAACGGTTTCTAAAAGATTGGGGCTGGGTTGAGTAGCAAATTCATCTTTAATAGTGCGATAGTGGGGAATATTCAATTTCTCCTCTGGTGGATTAGGAAGAAAGAAATAACCAAGAGGTATAGCAGTTGCTTTTGCGAATTTTTCTAGCTGCTTAAGAGTTGGTTGGCTTTCATTATTTATCCATTCATTAAGCTTTGGGAATTTGCTCTTAAGCATGTCAAAATTACCAGTACGTTTTACTGCCCATTGTAGGACATTTGGTTTTACCTCAACCCTAGCCATGATGTTACCCTCCTCCTAGATATAGTATGCCACAAATTAAGTAAAGGAAAAAGAGATGTCTGTTAGATGATTGAGTCAAGAGTTTGTGGGAGATTTTTTTGATGTTTTTATACGTTGGATATATTTGGTTTTAACAACTTGATTTTTATAAGTATTTTGTAAGCGTTTTCTAATCCTCTCATCCTGTTTGTGTGTGCCTTCTTCGCTTTTTTTAAAACCCTTTCAATGCTTTTAATGCTTGGTAAATAGGCGTTCCTGACGAATGATGTAAATAGCGGATATTTCCCCGCACAAACTCAGCTACTCGTGTTCCTACGTGCTTGATTGCCTTTTTCACCATGGTTGGTTCCGTTTCTCTCTTTTCCTCTTGCGAAAGAATCTCTCCTTTCCATGTCTGAATCGTTAATCTGTCTTTTACAGCTACCATCACCTGTAAAAACGCTCGAATGCCTTCGTCACACCAACTCCGTCCACTCTTTACTCGCTTCGCAAAGACGTGCATCGTTCCCTCTGCGCTTCCCATCGGACGCATTCCTGTCGTATCTATCCCTTTCTCTCGCAACCACTCGCGATAATCACTCAAACAGCCCGGCATGGACTCAATCCGTTGGATCAATCTCTCTACTTGTTTTTCTTTCTTCTCGTCCCCTAGCGTCCCTACTGCGCTATACAGTTCGGTTAATAACCCTTTCTCATCAAACGTGGCTAGCTTCTTTCGTATCGTCCGGTACCGCGGATGATGTTGGAAACATTCGCGAATTTCTCGAGCGACATGAAACCGATCCAACTGGAAAAACACACGTTTCCCGAAGTACTCCCGACAAGCCGTAATCCACTCCGCTCCATCTCCATTGATCACCACCCAATCCCTCGTTGGGTCATAGCCGTATTCCTCGATCAAAAACCGTTCTAATCCTTCCCACACCGGCTCTTTTGTTTGGTGTACATAGTGCCGTTTTCCAACCAAGGATACCCGTTTCCCATGTGGCTTCCATCCTTGGTGCACCGCCAAAATTTTTTCTTCCTTCCCTCTTCGGCGACTTCGCTGCCGTTTCACATATAGTCCGTCCGCCTCCACGAACAACACCTGTCGCTCCATTTCCATCGGGCGATGCCTATCCACTGTCGCCTGTACTACCATCTGCCGAATCCACCGCATAGCCTACCATCTTCTCTAACGCTTCTGCGGCTTGGCGATAAGAAGGACCGGTAACGGCTAATTCGATCGCTGTTTCCTCCAATAACGGACTCATCCCCTTCGCTCCATCGAAGCCGAGAAAATGATCTAACAAACACGTATACACGCCTTTTTCTCGATCCAAATAGTAATTGCGTCGGATCTCCACCTCCCCAAAGAGCGTCTGGATGCGTACCGTTCGTTTATCTTTTAGGTAATAACGCTTTTTATCTCGTTGCTTGGCTATCTCTTCATCGAGCCATTCCAATATCTGTTGAAACATTCCTCCATAAGTTTCTTGCAACATCGAAAACAATTCCATTTCTAACTCTTTTAATGTTTGCCCACCTGTGATAAACTGTTGCATAGGACTCTCTGACCTCCTGTGTGATATGGTCGCACTTATCACCTTACAGGAAGAGAGTCCTTTTTGCCTCTATTTTGCTCATCCTCCTTCTTTTCAAGAAAACCTCCCCTTGAAACAGATGGAAGAGGATTTAGCTTCCTCCCACAAACATTTTACTCATACAAGAAATTAAACAAGGATTTTCCGAATTAAATATTGGATATCATTTAAGAAAAGCGAATATTACGAAACTTTCCGGGTATTCTTGTCTTGCTGTTTTCAAACTGATTTTTCTTTTAGTCTTCCAATATAAGAACTGGTTTCGTGTTTTTATGAGTAAACGATCTCAGGATCTGCCCGGAAAGGATATGGTCTATCGCTTTTTAATACACCAACCTATAATTGGAGAAAGTTTCTGCTTTCATTAAGCAGCGAAATGATCCGTCTGCTTAAACCATTAACTTCAAAAGATCGTGTCACAGCTTTTGTGATTGATGATTCTGTCTTTTCAAGAAACCGTAGTAAGTCGGTTGAACTGTTGGCCAAGGTATTTGATCACTCTACCCATCAGCACTTGAAAGGGTTTCAAATGCTTACCCTTGGCTGGACCGATAGTTTTACTTTTATTCCCGTTGATTTTGCTCTTCTAAGTTCACTGAAAAAGGAAAATCGCCTGCAAGAAATCAATACCAATATTGATAAACGAACATCTGGCTATAAGCGTCGCCAGGAAGCTCTGAAATCAAAACCGGACGTGGCTTCAGCTTTACTTGATCACACCCTTGAAAAAGGGATTGTAGCTGACTATGTTCCTATGTTCTCATGGATTCCTGGTTTACACAAGCGCCTTTAATTGAGAAGATTACGAACAAAGGGTTATTTGTCATTGGCATGGTGAAGCAATTAAAAGCGATACGTTTACAATGGTGAACGTTTCACACTGAATCAACTTTACAAATTGACAAAACCTCACATGGGTAAAAAAGAAATTCTCGGATCCGTTTATGCTACTTTAGACAATGGAATTCCAGTAAAAATTCTATTTGTACGAAACCGTAATAAACGGAGCGAATGTCTTGCCATTCTTAGTACAGATACAACATTAGAAAATGAAGAGATCATTCGTATTTACGGCATGCGTTGGGACATTGAAGTCTTCTTTAAATGCAATAAATCCCTTTTAAATTTAGAGAAAGAATTCCAGGGGCGTTCATACGACATGTTAATTAGCCATACAACCATTGTTTTTACACGATATATTCTCATTGCTTGGCAAATGCGAAAAGAGGAGGATTCTAAGACTATTGGCAACCTTTTTTACATCCTTTGCGAAGATGTAAAAGACATAGATTTTATTACTGCCCTCCAATCGCTTATTGACCTTTTCCAAACTTTGGCAAAATCCAAGGTTTCTTTGAACATTGACATCTTTAAAAATCAAATGAATAAATGGTTGGCTTCTATTCCTAATTATATCAAGCAATGCTTAAATATTTCTGTGTGCGAAAGTTGAGTTAATAAGATTTATTTTTTCTGTGTTTCGGTACTGTTCTCTAAGCAAGTGAAGCGTGTCGGAATCTAGCTTCGATATCGCCTCTAGCATGAGTTCTGGCTGTTTCATAAATGTACTTAACTCTTTTGCTAGTTCATACAAATATTTGACAGCACTTTCAACTTTAATCTGATCGTACTGCGCACTGCAAAAGAAGAAATCTTGAATATCAAGCATGGTTAAATCATGATAAGTGTTCTTTAAGTGTTGAAGGGCAATTTCGCACATTTGTAAATACGTCTCGTAGTTGTTGCCAACGGTTCGAAGCTTCATCTCAATCCCGTACGATTTTTTAAATCCATAAACACTTCTTGCTTGTAGAGAAGGTATTTTCTATAATCAAATGCGGCAAGCAAATAGGCAAACAGCGGTGCTCCAAGCGAAATGCTTGGATTATATGCTTTCCCCTTTTCCCGAAACAATTCACGATAAAGATGAATAAATGAACTGATTTAACAACATAGCAACCTCATGCGGACGCTCCTCAGCATACTTCACTAATCAGCCGTATTGCTCCAATGTACAAAACTTCCAGAGGAAGGATTCTCTTTCTGCAGCTTTTTTACAATATTGACAAACAATGCCTGTCACTGTTCGCCAAGAACGTCTTTCAAAACTGTTTGCGTTCATCATCCATTATGGGAAGGAATAGTTGATTTTCATGTATGGGTGGGGAGTAAAATTTACTCATGGATGTTTTTTGCGGAAAAAGGGAGGGCACCCGAAAAGAGAACGCCTAGCGAACACTTTTGGGTCCCATCATGTTCGACACATACTCTCGAACACTGAGCTCACGACAGAGGCTTTGCATAAATGACCTTTCCATCACGCATAATTTGCCGTTTTATTTCCTCATTCAGCGAGTCAAAAAACAGCACATCACACGAATAAATGCCGACAATCTCGTCAATGTCGTCCATTATTTTCCCCTTTTTATTTCCGGTATAATCAAGACACAAATCAATATCAGAATTATAGCGTGCCGTGTTTTTTGCGCGTGATCCAAACAAAATAACTTTTTGAATCTCTTTGTCACCTTCAAAATACGTAAGCAACCGCTCAAATACATTTTTATTAATTCCATACATCGCTATCAATCACTTCTTCTTTTATTTTTTGAAGCAACGCTTCGATTTGGTGAACATATTCATTTACGATTTTATTTTTTATTCGCTCATAATCTTCTTCGTTATACACATGGGCAGTTGCGTTTCGCGAACTCAGCATATCGTTCCATACATCAATATTTTCAATCCATCCTTCCTTAAAAGCTTGACGATAACATGCCCGCGGACTGTTTAGTTCAAGCCCGGATGACTTAAAAATTTTTGATAAAAGCTTCCAAAGTTGATCTTCTAAAATCTCATATTTTTTCACAATCGAATCTCTATACACTTCTTTCATCAATTCGTCTTCATTTGTTATTTGTTGCGATGCTGAAATCACATTTTTTAAGTGCAACAATAAACGAAATGCATATTGATACGACAACATGATCGATTCTTTGTATTTGTCAAACAAATCGTCCATTCCCAATCTACCGCCTTTCTCTTACATAATAACACAAAAAAGCTAAAACTATGTACGGCTTCTTCTGATGATTTTCAAACAAACAAGACATAAGTTCAACAACTTGATATGGTTGCTAATATAATGAATACATCTTCCATGGACATACTCAAATTCCAAAATGTATAAATTTAAAACATTCGACAAAATAGATTTTCACTCTTGTAATAATGATGCATTTTTTGCGTCATGAGTATCAATCCCGAAAACATAATTAAGAAAAAAAGCCTCCTCCTAGCCTTTAAAGCATTTTTTCAAAAAGTTGAAATTGACATATATTTCATCCTCGAAAAATTCACTGAGCATGTTGAGATACGTAGCTTGGTAAATGACGCGAATATGAATGTTCATTCTTTGCGACTTCTTTGTTTTTCTCCTACTTATACTTACTCATTCGGCATCGTTCAAAAAAATCCTACTTTTTCGGAATCAAAGATTACGAAATGTGAGTGAACGGTTTTTTAGAGTACATTGAACATCGTCTGGAAGAAGTTCTACAACGCTTAGTAGGAGACGTTTCTTGAGAAGTCGAAATATTGAATTACAGTTACATTTATATATAACAGAAATGCTCTTTTTTCATTGTTTATTTGACAGGGTTAATTGTAGGGAGCTTTTATCTGAATTCAAAAGCTCTTCAATATATTTTAGAACACTTTTACACAAAATAAATTACTCAACTTTCGCAGTGAAAAATTTATGAATAATCCTTGATTTGATAGGTTTCTTTGGGTATCTCAATATTCACTTGACACTGAAAAATTCGTCTAAAAAACAAAAAGACACCTCTTTCTTTTGGTAAACGATTGGTGACCAAACCAAAAACCAAAGAAAGAAAGGTGTCACCATTAT
>NZ_QLMH01000034.1 GCF_003259935.1 Paranoxybacillus vitaminiphilus
ATCATCATGAGCTGCAGCGCTATCAAAATCGGCTTCATCCGGCGATTCAGCTCGATGCCTATTACGGCAAAGATCCGTCCGTTTGGAACAACGATATGCCTTTCGTTTTAAAAATTGACGATTATTTAACCTGTTCACCGAGAAGTCTCCCACCTCTAAGCGAAGGGTAGATGGGAGAGGTTCATTGTAATAAAATTTCTTACATTGCAAGTAAGCATTTTGTCTAAAAGTTCACCACCTACCTTGGAACGCTTATCCAAATTATCGTGAGCTTATTATATATTTATCAAAAAAATTTTATAAATAAACCTATTAATAAAAAATACACAATGATAAATCAAAGGTGTTGATTATCCGGGAATAGAAAGAAAAAAACAGGTCACATTGGATATACGGTTCGGTGACCTGTTTTTTATTCAACTTATTTGTATATAAGCAATCCTTAAATTTGCAAAGCTTGCTTTACGGTTTCTTTAAGAGGGGTCAACGATCCGATAAGTTTTTGTAGATCATCTGACGTTTTGGACGTTTCACCTTTAGAAACCGCGTCATAGATAACTGCCGTAAGTTCGGCAATAGGTTCAGGGAGACCAGCGTTTACAAGAATATTTTTCTCTTCTTCAAATGAGACAGACTGGTGCACGACTTTTTTGCCGGAAACCTCCGAGAGAATTTGAGCAAGATCGTCAAAGCTCCAAGGTTGATTGGAAACAAGGTTATATGTCTTATTTTCATGTCCTTCCTCTGTAAGAACTGTCGCCGCAGCCAAGGAAAGATCATTGCGGGTTACTGAATTTATGATTCCGCTTCCTGCATTCGTAACCAGTGCTCCAGACTCTACGGATGCGCGCAGACCCTCATTCACAAACAATTCCGTATATAAAGCATTGCGCAGGAACGTATATGGAATGTTAGTGGTACGAATGGCATATTCCGTAGCTAAGTGAACGTGTGCAAGGGGTAGTTTTGCCTCCTCAGCAAAGGCATACCCAGTATAAGCAATATGTTTTACTCCTGCATCTCTGGCTGCTTTTACGACATTTGCATGTTGAACGATACGGAGCGTATTATCAGTGTCCGGACTTGAGATAAAGAGCAGCTTGGAAGCGCCAGCAAAAGCCTTTTCAAGAGATTCCGGATCATCATAATCACCGTGACGAACTTCCACTCCTTGATCGGCAAGAACGGAGGCTTTTTCCACATTACGGGCAATGGCAATGATTTGACTTGCAGGCACTTTTTTGAGTAAATGTTGAATAACTAAACCTCCGAGTTGACCAGTAGCGCCAGTAACGACTATTGACATTGAAAATATCCTTCCTTTCTTTTCATAAATTTTTGAGAGCAAATGTAACTATCTTGATTACAACGTGCACGATCATTAAATGCTGTTATAACCAAGTTGGTTACAACGCCCACAAGAATAGACATCGTTATAACCAAATCGGTTACAACTGACACGAAAAAATGAGCTCTTTGAAGAGCCGGTTTTTAAGATATGATCTGCAATGGAGAAGTGACTGCTCAACTTCTCGTTGTAACCATTATAATTACATCGAAAATGAAAGTCAAATTTATTGCGCATCGAATAAATAGGGAGATTGCATACAGATGTTTCAACAGTTTAAGTCGAAATGGTCGAGTAAATATCCGAGATACATTCAATCTTAGACAAATGAGTTAAATGTCCTCCTTACCTTTATGGATGATCCAAGCAGGATTCGAAGTGCGATTGACACGATCAATGCAGCGAACGATCAAGGAGATTCAGAAACGTCTAAAGCTGATGAACAGTTTGTTGTAGAAGCCGTACATAGTTTTAGCTTTTTTGTGTTATTATTGTAAGAGAAAGGCGGTAGATTGGGAATGGGCGATTTGTTTGACAAATACAAAGAATCTCAGCCATCCCCAAATTCGTTCAACTAAGTTTAAACTCGGCGAATACGGGGGGGGAAGAATACAAAAGTGAGCTGTTCTTCGTGCTCATGTAAAAAAGGCTGAAGAACTTTGGCATGATGAATTTTTGCGTGATCTAAGACCATCACGACATGTTTATTTGGATACTGATCTAATGTATATTGAAGAAATTGCAGAAAAGCCTGTGCGTTACATTGGTCCGTTTCCATACAGAGAAATTCACTGACCGCCGAATAAGCTCACTGTCGCGTGGTTGTCCATACGTAGGGATTTGTTTTTGACGCCCTTTGACACTCCATGTGGTACGAAGAGCTTGGTAATCCCGAATATGACTTTCATCTTCATAGATTAGGACTGTGTTATCGGACAAGTTTTTTTATCAGTTCGATTTCTTGTTGAAACTCTTTTTGTTTTTGAGGATTCGCATAGGGCGTGTATAGCGTCCCCAGCGATGGAGCATATCGCAAATACCGCCACGGGACATAGTGACAGAAAATTTCTCTTCTAACACATGTTGAATGATTCGTGTATTCCAGCACGTTTCGATGCCATATCCTTCATTGGCAGGCGTGCTTTCTTTCAGCATCTTTCTCCATTCACATTCTTCCTCTAAAGACAGATACGGCTTTCTACCGGGAGCATAATGGCGTTCTAATAGCGCATCCATGACACCTTGGTTAAACTTTTGAACGTAAATCGAAACGGTTTCACGATGGATGTTCAAGAGTTCAGCGACTTGAATCCCCAAATAGCCTTGCATAATAAGACGAATCACTGCAATGCGTTTCGCCATGTTTGCCTTATTTCATTTTGCGCTCCTGTTCTTGAAGACGTTCAATGGTCCAACCGTGGTCGTTTGTAATTTGTAATCCTTTTTTCTTCATGATTCATCCGCTCCTTTGATTTAACCTGTTTAGGAGCAGTATAGACAAAGGTGGATGGGGATTAAACATGTCGGAATTTCAAACTGAATTTATATAGATAAAATCAGACAAGCATAAAAATAGCCCTTGCATGAGGATCTCCTTAAAATGAAAGTGCGACCAAACATTCAAAAGGAGAGTTCACATGCAAGAGCACTTTCATTTTACAACAGATCGAGCCAAACTTCAAAAACAATATGCAGCGAGATTATAATGCTAATATAATGAATATGACGGCAATAATAAACTATTGGTCATTCATGTGAGGGATAGTAGAGATTTGAAAATGAAAGGAAGAATACATATGACTTTTTTAGAAAAAATCGAGCCGTATTTGACTAGTGATGATTTGTTAGTTCAGGATTTTGTGCTGCATGCTTTACAGGATTATCCTTGTGTACCAGCGGAATGGACGATGCGTTTATTAAAGGAGGCGTTGTGTTCGAAGGAAAAGGAGCTTTCCATCCTAGTTAACATATCCAATCATCCATTCAATGACGATGCTGTGAAGATACTCATTGATGGAATAAAGAATGCAGAAAAATCAATGCTAGACTTATACTTAAAGTTATTGGATCATATCGAACCAGAATTGGCAATGAAATATAAACACGAACTCAAGCGTTATATATCAAAAGAGACATGGGATTTTTATCACCTTCTTTTGCATGGTACTGAAGAAGAAGTTTGGGAAGAATATGGAGCCGTTTTAGCAGAGCTTGAGAATGCGAAAAGGTATAATCATAGTTTGTTCATGAAAGCGAAAAAGTTAATGAAAAAGCTCGTACAAAATGAATGGATGGATGAAAGAGAAATTGATCTTGTTCTGGAAGAAGAATTGAATAATGAGTGGTTTTCATATACAGGAATCATAACGGTTTACGCCATCGGGCTGCTTAAATTTGAAAAGTACATACCTTTGCTTGCTAGTCTGTTAGTAAGAGATGATGATATTCTGCTTGAAGAAGTATCAGCCGCATTAATCGCTTTTCAATCTGATGAAGTTGTTCGAGCGGTAGAACCATATGTGTCAAAAGGAGAATCGGAAATTTTTGCGGTTTCTGTTTTGGCTAACACGAAAACAACACAGGCAGTGGAAGTGTTACGAAAAGCATATAAGAAAACGGATGATGAAGAGATGAAAGCATTAATCATTGAAGCTCTTTGTCATCATTTGACCAAAGAAGCGCTTCCTGAAATCGAACAATATATAAGGAAAGGGTATACCTCCTTCCTAATTGATAAGGAACATGTATTATACGGCTATTTTACCGTTATGCGAATCCATCATCATGAATTGGAAAAATGGAAACAGATTGCAACAGCAAGGGACGAGAGTTTTCGGAAGAAAATGAAACAGTTTGAGAATATGGAATCTAGCAATAAAAATCGAGTACAGATCACGACGACACATCGGAAGTTAGAAAAAATCGGCCGGAACGATCCGTGTCCATGCGGCAGTGGAAAGAAATATAAAAAATGTTGTATGGTGTAGAAAGAAGACTATGAAAGAATAAAAAACCGCTTTTCCTCTGTAAGGAGGAAAGCTTTTTTTATGCAGCTTGATGTCCGATACCTGTCATCACTCGGATTTTGTTCGAGCGATTCATAGAAGGGAGAGTTTCAAATGAGAAGATTATCAGAAATGAGTTTAGATGAATTATATGATGTAGAAGAAAAGCTTCTTGAAGAGTTGGACAACGGAGGAGAAAGGGACTGGATTTATTCGGAGATTGTGAGGGTATATGAAAAAATTCACCAAAATTTATCCAGGCTTACCACAAAGGAAAGAAAGGAGCGTAAAGCTGAAATTGAATATGTGACAAAACAACTTGTGAAATATCTTATTACGTATGGAACACATTTAAAAACGCAATTAAAAAAGGACGATTTCACGGCAAAAAACTCCTTTAAGAAAGCATTGAAGTATGAGCAAACGAATCCCATTGCTCATTATCGTCTTGGATTTTTAGCTTATAAGGAACAGCAGTATGCAGAGGCACTTCATTATTTTGAAAAAGCGCTTCAATATCAAAACGGTTATCCGAATAAACGCTTTTCCTTAAATGAGCAACAAATGTATTATGCTCACCTTTATTTGGCGAACAGCGCGTTGTTTATCGCTGAAAAAACGTATCAATCGATGGAGAAACTTCCGGACCATATCAACAGGGATAAAGTACCTTCCGTCGAGCTTTCCTCTTTGTATGAGCTGTTAAAAGCGGAATGAAACCATTTTGAAGACCCAATCCTTTATCAAAGTTACTCCGAGTGGGGAAATGTATTATTCAAAAAGAGGAGAAGGGCTATGGTTTCGTGCCGGGGAAGAAGAACCAAAAGTATTTGAACTCGATACGTATATCAGTGGTGTTGTCCGCGATTTGAACCGTCTCGGTTTATATACAAATGGCTGCTGTGATGGTCATAGAAACAGACGTCCTCATATTCGTTTTGACCAGCGGACAGATATGGAGAAGGTGATGCAATTATGGAATGCCCTCCAAGTGAATATGCGATTACGCCATCCATATGTGGTTACGTTTTTGACAAATAGAGAACGGCTTCTTGATGCAGCCGAACAAATGCGAAACGTACACCAGATTGGCTGGGAAAAGGCGAAGAATATATTCGGAAGATGCTGTTTCTTCATACTCTTGAAGAGCTGTTGTTCTTGTTTATTAAAAACTATCATCGAATTCAAAGTCAGCGTGCAAAAGAGTTCAATACAATTTTTATTTCAGAAGAAATAAACGAATGGATAAAGGAGACATGGACAAAATACCAAGTCAATGTTTTGGTGTTCGCTTTTGACTGGGTTCATCGATTTTATGATAATAAAGATATGTGGCCAGCGAAACATAAGCGGAAGAGTCAAGATAGTTGGAGGGAATATGAGTACGATATAAAGCAGAATCACCATTTGTTCAACATTGATTCTCTTTATCGGAGAATATCCCATAAGACGTTTATCAAAGGAAAAAAGCAAGAGCTTGAGATCCTTATGATGTATTTCTGGCTCAATGAATTAGAAGGGGATGATGAGAATTATTGGCAGGAATATTATATGATCTCTTTAGCATAAAGACATCTAAAAGTGAGGAGAAACAAGCTTGTTGTTATGAAGCGTCCATCATACCTCAAAGTATGCCGAAAGATTGACAGAATAGGCCGCTAATGTGCATCTTTCACTGCTTGCATGTTGTCGAAAATCCGAGGCATGTTGTCCTCGGATTTTGCTTGTTGGATAAGTTGTTATATTTTCGGTGTACAGATGTCGCTGATTATACATGTCTTTTCGAAAGCACACTCCGCTGTCACTGCCCGGATTTTTTTATTGTATCTTGGTTATATTAGAACAACTAATGTTGAAATTGCAACGATTATTTTTGGGATAAACGGTTACAAATAAAAAGTGTTGACATTTATTTTAACATTTACATCGATATATTGAAAAATAGGTAGGAAAGGAGTATGTTATGTATCGTAAATAATGTGAAAAGAATCACAAAATATTATAATGAAAGAAAAGGGTTGGAGAGATGGAAGCAGTTCAAAAATGTAAAGAATTAGCTTTGAAAAAACGCGCAATTCTAGATCGCTCCCTTACTCAATATATGATGCGTGCTGCTTTGGCAAGTGTGTACATCGGATTTGCGCTTGTTCTTTGTTTTCGTGTGGGGGAATTTTTCCGTGAAGCGAATTCTCCTGCGACTTATTTAGTAAGTGGTATTTTTTTCGGAATCGCCTTAATATTAATTATGTATGGCGGAGCAGAATTATTTACCGGCAATACGATGTATTTTACAATCAGTACCTTGCAAAAAGAAACGACAATCAAAGATACGCTGCGGAACTGGCTTGCATGTTATAGCGGTAATTTACTAGGTGCTGTCTTTTTTGCTTTTCTTATTTCTCAATCCGGTGTTTTTGAGTATATTCCGAAAGATCATTTATTATTTCTTGTGGCAGAGAAAAAAATACACGCAACAACGATGCAGCTCTTTTTTAAAGGAATTCTCTGTAACTGGCTTGTTTGTTTAGCGATTTTTATTCCAATGCAAATGAAAGAGGATACGGCAAAAGTATTTTCGATGATTCTTATTGTTTTTATCTTTTTTGCCTCTGGATACGAACACTCTATTGCCAATTTCGTCCTCTTTTCGATTGCATTAGCGGTTCCGCATCCGGCGACGATCGATTTAGCAGGAGTGATGCATAACATTATTCCTGTTACACTAGGCAATATTGTCGGCGGCGCCTTATTTATGGGAGCGGTGTATACGTATTTGACATCTTCAAAAGAAGCTCACGTTTCATCAAAGCGGTCTGTTGGATACTTGTTGCAAAAAGGAAAATTTTTAAACAAATGATGCAATGCCTGCCAACACCCGGGTTTTGTCGAACAAGCGGGAGATGGCAGGTGTTTTTTGTTGATATTAAGTACGTATCTACAATGACATCCTTTTAAAAACGGTAGAATTTATGTCGGTAAATTGCTATACAATATAAAGATCGGTATGTGTATTATTGTAGAATGAACGGGGGCAACCAAATTTTATCTGGGCTAGAAAATTTATTGAAAATATACTTGATTATTATGAAAATTTATAATATTATAAAAATAAGTTTACGATTATATCTATTTTTTCTTATAATATAAAACCTTGTTTTATATTATAAAACAAAGTTGCGTAAATTTTATTTTTGAAAGCGTTTAACAGGAAATTATTATTTTCTATTTTTGTGTAGGGGTAGGACCCAAATTTTTTATAGCTCTAATGACAAAGGAACTATTTGTTATTATTAAAAAATTTGTATATTATAAAACGAAGCTCATAATTATATTTATTTTTTGCTTATATTACAAAACTTAGTTTTATAATATAAAACAAAATAGATGAAACTTATTTTTGAAAGCGTTTAATAATTAGAGTTGTTATTTTCTATTTTTTGGTTTACGTTAAAACATAAATTTTCTATATATGCAGTGAAAAGAGGGGAGTTGTTACAAGGTGATGAAAAAAAGTATCTCATTCATATTGCTGTTTTCTGTTTTACTTTTTGCTTTCTTGTCAGGATGTGGTGCTGAAAAACAGTCTGGGCAAAAAAGTGAGAAAAGTGGGGAATCTAAAGTAATAAAAGTAGCAAACTACTTTGCAGAGGAGCATCCACAAAACGTTGCATTGAGGGAAAAATTTAAAAAAATTGTTGAAGAAAAGTCAGGTGGGACCCTTAAGGTACAGATTTATCCGAATAGTACCCTAGGGGCCGAAAAGGAATTTTATGATGGTATCCGAAATGGAACAATTGAGATGGGGATTCCTGGGTTGATAATGCAAAATGATATTCCGAAAATGGGGGTACCAGAGTGGCCGTTTTTATTTAAAGATTTTGAACATGTCAAAAAAGTATTAAATGGACCGATTGGGAAAGAAATTACGGAAGAACTCGAAGAAAAGCATGGTGTTCACCCATTAGCATGGAGCGCGAATGGATTTAGAATGTTTTCAGCTAATAAAACAATAGACTCTATGGATGATTTTAAGGGATTACGCATGAGAATGCCTAATATTTATAACTATATTACTATGGGAAAATTACTTGGGGCAAATGTTACGCCGCTGCCAATATCAGAAGTTTTTACAGCATTGGAACAAAAAGTGGTCGATGGACAAGATAATCCGATTGCTACATTGCGCGCTTCGGGATGGTATGAGGTTCAAAGCGATGTACTAGAATCAAAACATATGTTTAGTCCAAATATCTATGTTATTAACAGTAAGTTTTGGAGTAGCTTGAGCGAAGAGCAACGAAAAATTATTGAAGAAGCTGCAAAAGAAGCAACCGATTACGAATTTGAACTTATGGAAAAAAGTTATGAAGAAGACAAAAAATTTTTAGAACAGAATGGAATTAAATTTACAACTCCTACTCCAGAATTCTCTAAACAAATGCAGGAGGCGGTACAGCCACTATATGACGAAATGTTCGGAAAATATGATTGGGCAAAAGACTTGTATGAAAGAATAAAAGCTGAGGCCGAATAAAGTGAAATAAAATGAAAGGGTGACCCTATTGAAGAAACTTAATAAACTAGCAAATGATATTTTAAATGTCTTGATGGTACTGACGCTTGCTATGATGTGTATTTTGGTATTCGGTAATGTTGTCTTGCGCTATATATTTAACTCGGGAATAACTTGGTCCGAAGAAATGTCTCGTTTCTTATTTATTTGGATGATATTTTTAGGAGCAATTGGTGCTCTGAAGGATAACGATCATTTAGGTGTGGATACGCTACTTAAGAAACTGCCGTTGAGTGCCAAACGAGTTGTCTTTATTCTTAGTAATTTAATCGTTCTTTATGTACTCTGGATAGTTCTGGATGGGAGCTGGAAGATAACCACGATTAATATGAATAGTACGGCACCTGCGACGGGATTGCCGATAGCTTATGTTTATGGAATCGGTATCGTTATGAGTATCGGAATGGGGATAATTATATTGTTTAACATTTATCGAGCTTTATTTCGGATAGATATGATAGAAGAGCTTACAAGAATGAAAGAGTCGGAAGATGAAATCATGGAGGCAGTTCATGAAGAAATCATGGAATGGCACCACGTTCAAAAACAAGGTGCAGCTGGAGGTGAGAGGTAGATGGCATTAGTTGTTTTTGTTGGTTCGTTAATTGGTGTCATGGCGTTAGGGATGCCTATTGCTTTTGCACTTTTGGTAAGCGGTGTTGCCCTGATGTTTTATCTTGATATTTTTGATACCCAGATTAT
>NZ_QLMH01000035.1 GCF_003259935.1 Paranoxybacillus vitaminiphilus
GAGGGTATGGATACCGAAACAACGCACATCTTTTCTTGCGCATCCGCCTAGAAACGGGAGGGAAATTTGTCACCCCCGACTTTTGGTGATGAACCAAATTTTAGAAAAATTTACTCTATTTGTCATCCCTAATTTATTAAATTTTAGGGTCAATATTAGGTTTGCTAAATTTTAATGATCGTTAAAATAAAAAACTTATCTTAACTTTTAATTCTCACTTTTGCACGTATTTAATCATTTTTCTTCAGAGAAGTAACGAGCTGATTGATAGGAAATTGAGGGGGACTTCAATGATTTCCTTCATTTTTCCGAAAGGTTTTTCGGTGTATGTGTCGAATTTATAAATAAATCATTTGCCAACACACTGGAGATAAAGGAGCTTTAAAGAATGGCGAAATACGACAAATTACGACCGCTCATTGCTCAAGTGATTGAAAATATGGAAAAAGTCATTATCGGGAAACGGGATGTTGCAACGTTGAGTGTTGTCGCGTTATTAGCAGAAGGACATGTATTGTTGGAGGACGTTCCCGGAGTAGGAAAAACGATGCTAGTCCGCGCTCTGGCTAAATCAGTGAGCGCGAAGTTTAAACGAATTCAATTTACTCCTGACTTGCTTCCAAGCGATGTCACAGGAGTTTCTATTTATAATCCAAAAGAAATGCAGTTTGAATATAAGCCGGGTCCGATTATGGGCAACATTATTTTAGCCGATGAAATTAACCGTACTTCTCCTAAAACGCAGTCGGCGCTATTGGAAGCGATGGAGGAAGGCAACATTACCATCGATGGAGTAACGAGGAAATTGCCGAGACCGTTTTTTGTGATGGCGACGCAAAACCCGATTGAATATGAAGGAACGTATCCGCTGCCGGAAGCGCAGCTGGACCGTTTTTTACTGAAAATGCAAATGGGTTATCCATCGATTTTGGAAGAAATAGAGATATTAAGCAGAGCGGAAAAAATACCGCCGATTCAAGAGTTGCAGCCAGTTATTACGGTTGAAGAACTTATCGAATTGCAGCAAAAGGTAAAGGACGTATATGTCGATGATACAGTTAAGCGGTATATTGTCGAGATTGTCCAGCGAAGCCGTACACTTTCTTCTGTTTATTTAGGAGTCAGCCCGCGCGGTTCCATTGCTTTGATGAAGGCGGCGCAAGCGTATGCTTTTGTCCATGACCGCAGCTTTGTCATTCCTGATGATGTTCAGTTTTTAGCTCCTTACGTTCTCTCACACCGCATTATTTTAAAATCGGAAGCGAAATTTGACGGAGTAACGGCTGAAGATGTGGTGACAGACATACTGGAACGGACGCCGGTTCCGATTCAAAGGTAGTGAATGGTGCGATGAAAAAGAGGATTCGTCTAACCGGCAGAGTGCTTCTTCTTATTATTTTGATCGTTGTTTTATTTTCGTACGCCATGTTTCAAGGCGGTTTTGTCAGTTGGTTTTTATTTTACAGCTTCCTTCCATTCGGCCTCTATTCCTTTTGTGTTGCGCTTTATCCGATGCGTTATTTTGAAGTTCAGCGCCGATTAAATCAGGAGCAGTATCATGTTGGTGAAAAATTAGCAGCCACTTTAAATGTAAAGACGCGTATGTTTTTTCCAATTATATATTTAATTATTGAAGATCAATTGCCAAAGCCGCTGCAAAACTGCCAGCAAACAAAGCCTTCTAAAATATTTTTGTCTCCCTTGTTCAAAACGGACTTCTCCTATGAATATATATTGGAGCATCTTCCACGGGGGGAACATCGATTTTCAACGGTTCGAATCAAAATAACCGATTTTTTTGGCCTAATTGAAAAAGAAACAACTTTTCAAGTGGAGAATTCGATTTTAGTGTACCCGCGTTATGTAGAGATGGGATATCGGAAAGTGGGTCAGCGGTTTGAACAAGGAGTCGCTGCTTCGCCCATTCGGCTTCACCGCGATACGACCATAACAGTCGGAATCAGGGAGTATAAGCCGGGTGACCGCTTTTCTTGGATTAATTGGAAAGCTTCGGCGCGCAAAAATGAGCTGATGACAAAGGAATTTGAAGAAAGTCAAAGTGAAGATATCGTTATTTTTCTTGATCGGACTCCTTCGCCTCTTTTTGAGGAAATGGTTACATTTACTGCATCTCTCGTACGCACAATGATAAAGCGGGGAGTGCAAACGGGACTTGTGTCAGTTGGACGGGACCGTGTCATCTTTCCGGCAAAAAACGGTGAGGCACATCTTCAGGAGCTTTTTTATCATTTAGCAAAGGTGCAATGTGATAGTGAATGGTCGTTTGCGAGAAGCATCAATAAAGAAATGGAGCATTGGAACACGCCGTTTTCATTTTGCTGTATTACGTCAAGCGTTGATAAGGAGCTGGCGGCTTCATTAGGGAATTTAGCAATGAAAAATTTTAGCGGGATTGTTTTTATAGTCAAAGATAAAGCTGCGGACATTTCCAAAGAAGAAATCATTGCGGTTGAACAAATCGAGCGAAAAGGAGTAACGGTAAAAATGATCGAAGAACGCAGCTTTGCCAATGCCTTAATTGAAGGTGGGAAGTAACGGTGAATGAAGCTCAACGGACAATGAAAGCAGTTTTTATGCATTTATTGGCATTTTGGCTGTTATGGGAGTGGCTAGTTCCGCTCAAAACCATTTCGGATACGGGAAATATTTATGTGTTTATCATTTTTGTTGCCGGTTGTTTAGGTCTGGCTTTTTTTAGAGTCCGTTTTTGGCTGGGAGCTTTGGTAAAAAGCCTTTATATTTTCTATGTATTAAATATGTTATTTTTCCAGCAGCCGCTTTTAAGCGTCAGTCTCGTTGTCGATTTAACGAGCATGGCTGTTCATCATTTTTATTTGCTCATCCATTTTCAATTTGCAGAAATGACAGATAGTTTCCGCACCCTGCTGTTTTTCCTGCTGCTTTGGATTTCCGCCTATCTTTTGTGTTACTGGCTTTTTGCGCAAAAAAGGTTGTTTCTTTTTTATGCGTTGACAGTTGGCTATGTTGCCGTATTGGATACATTTACAGCCTATCAAGGCAAGGCAGCGATGATTCGTCTCGTTGTTCTTGGGTTTTTACTGCTTAGCTGGCTCCATTATGAAAGATTAGTAGAGAAAGAAAAGTTGTTATCAGGAAACAGAACGTGGTGGAAACCGTTTGTTTTTTTCGCTTCTGTTTCACTGCTCATCAGCTACACGGCTCCCAAGCTTCAGCCGCAATGGCCGGACCCTGTGCCGTTTATTAAAAGTTATGCCGGCGGCGGAGAAGATGAAGAAGAGGGAAAAGAGCCTGCTGTGAAAAAGATTGGCTATGGCACTAATGATTCACGGTTGGGGGGACCGTTTGTTGCCGATGATACCGTTGTGTTTTATGCTGAAGCAAAGAAGCGCCATTATTGGCGGGTTGAAACAAAGGACGTTTATACCGGAAAAGGTTGGGAAGCTTCCGAGAGCGTCGAAATTCACACTTTTGAACGGGAAAATGATGTACTGAAATGGTTTGAGGAAAATGTCGAAAAGGAAATGTTAACAGCAGCAGTCAATTTCCACCAACGGCTTTTTCCGCACTTAGTATATCCTGCCGGATTAACATCAGTCATTGTCTCCGGTGATGTTGTTTTCCGCCTTCATGCGGCAAATGAAAAAATATATGTAACTAACCGGGAGTCTTATGCTGTCCGCTTAGGCAGATACGAAATGACATATGAATATCCGTCGTTTTCTGTTGAAAAGTTGCGGCAGGCTCCGGTCATGCAGGATAGCAAACTTTTACAGCGTTATACGCAATTGCCGCCGAACTTGCCTGAGCGGGTAAAAGAGTTAGCGCGGCAAATTACAAATGGAAAGGAAAATCAATATGACAAAGTGAAGGCGGTTGAACAATACTTTCGTTTGAACGGTTATTTTTATGAGACGAAGGAGGTAGCTGTACCAAGCGAACAAGAAGATTATGTAGACCAATTTTTGTTTGAGACAAAAAAAGGATATTGCGACAACTTTTCTACTTCCATGATTGTCTTGCTTCGTTCTGTCGGCATTCCTGCGCGTTGGGTAAAAGGATATACTTCAGGGCAATTAGTCAATTCAGAAGAAAACGGAATGAATGTTTATGAAATTACAAACAATAACGCTCATTCATGGGTGGAAGTGTATTTTGAAGGGATCGGCTGGGTTCCGTTTGAACCGACACAAGGATTTAGTAATCCATATAGCTTTACAGAACAACAATCAATAGCAGAGACAACACCAATACCTGAACAAACACAACGAGAAGAAAGACAGACGCCGCTTAACGATGAGTTGCAGAAAGAGGACAAACGATCATCAAACGTGAATGATAAGCTAACAGCTGTTTTTGCTTCTTTATCGTGGAAAGAAATGGTGCTTGGGATGTTTTCTTTGCTTGTTGTCTCTTTCATCTTGTTTAAAACGAAACGAAAATGGCGGCCATATATAACATTATGGTTGTTTCATTACCGACGTGATCAACAAATATTTACAAAAGCATATCTTTCATTGTTGAAGCATTTGGATGACTACGGATTAAAACGGAAAAGCGGCCAAACGTTACGACAATACGCCGCTTACGTCGATGACTGGTTTGGGACAAACGAAATGAGCCGGCTTACTTTTTTGTATGAAAAGGCAATTTATGAAAAGGACCATGTTCATATAGAGTGGGCTCAAGTGAAAGAATTGTGGGAAAATTTAATCAAAAAGACAGTATCTTGACCAGTGTCAAAAAGTATTGATAGAATGAATTAAAATTTAATACTAAGTACCGCACCTTCATATATCCTCGATAATATGGTTCGAGAGTCTCTACCGGGTAACCGTAAATTACCCGACTATGAAGGCAGATGATTCTATTTTTATGTTATAAACTAGAATTCTGCCTTTATATGTGAAGGTATGATTCTAGTTTTTTGTTTTTAAAGATAAGCGAATTTCATTTTGAGGTGATGAACGTGCAACAAAACCAAGAAATGATTGTTGTATTGGATTTCGGAAGCCAATATAATCAGTTAATTACTCGCCGCATTCGCGAGTTCGGGGTATATAGCGAACTGCATCCACATACGATTACAGCCGAAGAAATTAAAGCGATGAATGCAAAAGGGATCGTTTTTTCCGGCGGTCCTAACAGCGTATATGATGAAAATGCGTTTACTTGCGATGAAAAGATTTTTGAGCTGGGATTGCCGATTTTAGGGATTTGTTATGGCATGCAGCTAATGACGCACTATTTAGGCGGCAAAGTGGAAAAAGCGACGCATCGCGAATACGGAAAAGCGACAATTACTGTACAAAATTCGTCCAAGCTATTTGAGCGTCTTCCTAATGAGCAAGTTGTTTGGATGAGCCATGGGGATTTGGTAACAGATACTCCAGAAGGATTTGTCGTTGACGCAACAAGTCCGTCTTGCCCGATTGCTGCGATGAGCGATGAGTCACGAAAGTTTTATGCGGTACAATTTCATCCGGAAGTGCGTCACTCCGTATATGGCAATGATATTTTGAAAAACTTTGTTTTTGACGTATGCGGATGCAAAGGCGACTGGACAATGGGAAGTTTCATTGATAACGAAATTCGCAAAATTCGCGAGTTAGTCGGCGATAAAAAAGTGCTTTGTGCATTGAGCGGCGGTGTTGATTCTTCCGTAGCGGCTGTGCTTGTGCACCGCGCCATTGGCGACCAATTGACATGTATCTTTGTTGACCATGGCTTGCTTCGCAAAGGTGAAGCCGAAAGCGTCATGAAAACGTTCCGTGAAGGATTTAATATGAACGTCATTAAAGTTGATGCAAAAGAACGTTTCCTAAACAAATTAAAAGGTGTTACGGATCCTGAACAAAAACGTAAAATCATCGGTAATGAATTTATTTATGTGTTTGATGACGAAGCAGCAAAATTGGAAGGTATTGAATTTTTAGTGCAAGGTACATTGTATACAGACATTATCGAGAGCGGAACAGCGACAGCACAGACAATTAAATCGCACCATAACGTAGGCGGTCTGCCTGAAGATATGAAGTTTAAGTTAATTGAGCCGCTAAATACTTTATTTAAAGATGAAGTGCGTGCGCTTGGCACGGAGTTAGGCATTCCAGATGAAATTGTTTGGCGTCAGCCTTTCCCGGGGCCGGGATTAGGCATTCGCGTTCTTGGCGAGGTAACAGAAGAAAAGCTGGAAATTGTCCGAGAATCGGATGCGATTTTGCGTGAAGAAATTAAGAAAGCAGGATTAGAACGTGAAATTTGGCAATATTTCACCGTGCTTCCTGATATCCGCAGCGTAGGGGTTATGGGAGATGCGCGCACATATGATTATACAGTCGGCATTCGCGCTGTTACTTCGATCGATGGTATGACGGCGGATTGGGCGCGCATTCCTTGGGATGTATTAGAAGTCATTTCGACCCGCATTGTGAACGAAGTTCCGCATGTGAACCGTGTTGTGTATGACATTACAAGTAAGCCGCCGGCAACAATCGAATGGGAATAAGCTGATAACAACGAACAAAAACGAACATTTTTATAAAAAATGTTCGTTTTTTCATTGACGTATCTTTCGTAAATTGATAAAATTTGAGTAAAAAAAACGAATATTGTCAAAATACGTCGTATAATCTCGGGAATATGGCTCGAGAGTTTCTACCAAGCTACCGTAAATAGCTTGACTACGAGGTATAATGAGATAGAGAGTATTCGTATGCCCTTTTTTGCTATATAAATGCAGATTGATTTTCCGGCATATATTCATGAGGTGTTTTAACTTTTCTCTTTTGTCTACCTTTTTATGTCGGGTTTTTCAATCTGAACTTATATAGAAAAGAAGGGGTACTGTCCTCTCTATGTTCATTATTCCTGTTAGTCAACGCTTCTGGTAGCTTACTAGAAGCGTTTTATTATTTTTCAGGGAGGACAAAAGAAATGAAAAAGTATTTCCGATTTGATGAGCTCGGAACGAATTATCGCACAGAAATCATTGCTGGTTTGACAACATTTTTATCAATGGCTTACATTTTGTTCGTTAATCCTTTTACGCTTTCGTTAGGGGCAGTAAAGGACTTCCCGGACGAACTAAGAATCGATCAAGGTGCGGTCTTTGTAGCGACTGCTCTTGCCGCTGCATATGGCTCTATTTTGATGGGCATTTTGGCGAGATATCCAATTGCTTTAGCACCTGGAATGGGATTAAACGCATTCTTTGCGTTTACAGTTGTTTTAGGGATGGGCATTCCTTGGCAGACCGCATTGGCAGGGGTGTTTGTATCAGGAGTTATTTTTACGGTGTTAACTTTGACAGGAGTCCGCGAAAAAATTATTGATGCGATTCCGGTCGATTTAAAATATGCAGTAGGAGCAGGTATCGGTTTATTCATTACATTTATCGGCTTTCAAAACGCCGGCATTATTGTTGATAATCCAGCTACATTAGTCGGATTATCCGATTTCAAAAACGGCAATACGCTTCTTGCTTTATTCGGTTTATTTGTAACAGTGATTTTAATGGTTAAGAAAGTAAACGGCGGTATTTTCTACGGAATGGTTATTACGGCTATTACAGGAATGATTTTCGGTCTTATCGAAGTGCCTGAAAAAGTGGTAGGAGCCATCCCTGATATTTCTCCGACATTTGGTGTTGCCCTTCAGCATCTTGATGAAATTTTTACGTTAAAAATGCTTGGTGTTGTATTAACGTTCTTTATTGTTGATTTTTTTGATGCGACAGGAACACTTCTTGCGGTTGCGAACCAAGCTGGTTTACTGAAGAATAATAAATTACCTAGAGCCGGAAAAGCGTTGCTTGTTGATGCAACAGCCGTAATGGTGGGAGCTGTGTTCGGCACATCAACAACAACATCTTATATTGAATCATCTGCAGGTGTTGCAGCAGGTGGACGTTCCGGTTTTTCAGCGGTTGTAACAGGTATTTTATTCTTATTAGCTTTATTCTTTTCGCCGTTGTTAGGTGTCATTACGGCTCCGGTTACGGCACCAGCGTTAATTATTGTCGGTGTGTTAATGGCATCTTCGATTGGCGAAATTGACTGGAAAAAATTCGAGATTGCCGTTCCTGCTTTCTTTACGCTTATTACGATGCCGTTATCTTACAGCATTGCAACAGGGATCGCCGTTGGCTTTATCTTTTATCCGATTACAATGATTTTAAAAGGCCGTGGAAGAGAAGTACATCCAATTTTATATGTTTTATTCTTTATCTTTATTTGTTATTTTGTATTCTTAAGGGAGTAGTCGGTTGAACTAGTATCTGTCAAGTAAAAATGCATAAAAGAGTGACCTTTATGCGGCACGAGTTCGGTATTCAAACGGACTCATGCCGTATTTTGTTTGTATCCTTTTTTCGTTATAAATAGCGGATGTAGTCAATAATGGTTTGTCGCACTTCTTCAACGGTTTATGATGGGCTGCAACATGGCATTTCACATTTCAAATGCCCGAAGAGGTTCTTTATACAAGTATTGTCCCAGCAGTTGGACCTGAGAGTCATGGATTGTGCAGGTCCCATATTGGCTGCCGTTCCGATGGGAATGGAAGCTCTGATCGCTATGGAGGATCGCTTCTTTCATAAATCCTCTTTCTTTTTTAGTTATGCGTTTATTCCTTAATTCCTCCATCGTTTCTACCGATAAAAATTTTATAATTTATTGTTGACTTTTTTGTTCAGTTAATGTTATATTGAAAAAGCCGCTGTTGAAGCGAAAATTAATAAAAAAGTTTCAAAAAATAGTTGACACTGAAAAAGATAATATGTTATATTAAAAAAGTCGCTTGTAAACGACTAAGGATAAATGTTCTTTGAAAACTGAACAAAACGAAGCGTCCACAAAGAAAAGCGGAAGCGCCGCGGTTAGCTCTCAAAGCCAAATGTTCTTCACCTGCAGAAGTGCTTGCACTTCGAAGGGGAAGGTTATTTGGCAGAAGAGAGCTAGGCGCTGAAGCTAGACAATAAGAAAAGCGGAAGCGAGCGTTTAGCGCCGGGAGGAAAATGTTCTTCCGACGAGACATACTTGTATGTCGATGGAGGAAGGTTATTTTCCGCGAGGCGCTGCGAGCTGAAGCTAGACATTAGAAGCTAGACAACTCTTTCTATGGAGAGTTTGATCCTGGCTCAGGACGAACGCTGGCGGCGTGCCTAATACATGCAAGTCGAGCGGACCAAAGGGAGCTTGCTCCCTGAGGTTAGCGGCGGACGGGTGAGTAACACGTGGGCAACCTGCCCTGCAGACCGGGATAACTTCGGGAAACCGGAGCTAATACCGGATAATACCGAAAACCGCATG
>NZ_QLMH01000036.1 GCF_003259935.1 Paranoxybacillus vitaminiphilus
TTGTTTCGTTCTTGGAGCACCTCGCTCAATTTCCAGAAAAAGTTCTCCAACGCATCGGACAGGTAGTGATGTCGGAAAATTAATCGGAACCTATACTAGGAATATTTTTCGTCAAGAATTATCCTGATTTTATAGAAAGCATAACTAACAAAGAAGATGTTCTACTCTGTATATTAACACCGATACGAAAGGAGAAGGAACGAATGGAATTAGCAAAAAAAGAAAAGCTCATTAAAAGAATTGAAAATCATCTTCGCAAAACGGCACGGCAATTAGTCAAGTTTGATACGGAAGAAGAAACATTGCAATACTTGATTAGTTCATTTCGCTCGGAACTCGATTGTGATTTTGTTGGCATTATCCTAAAAGAGAGGGAACACATTATTCCAAAAGTATGGAGTGGAGAGTCAAATATTTTTGTTAATCATTTTCCATTAAAGATTGTTCAATGTTCTCCGGAATTTTTTAATAGAAGTTTGACTGTTCAGGAAATGGAAGGAGAACCAGTTTGTGAATTAACTCAATTATTAAATAAAAGCATTACAACTTGGTTTACGGTTCCGTTAAAAGATAGCAGAAATAGTTTTGGGTTTTGTGTCATCGGTTTTAAAAATGTAGTTCCTTTATTGATAGAGATGCAAAAAACTTTTGACGACTTTGGGGAAGATGTAGCGGTAGCGATGGCATTAGCAAAACAAAAAGAAGCACAAAAAAAGAAAATAACTGGAGTGGAATGGATTACAAAAAACTTTATCTTAGATTCTCCTATCGAACAGGTTGTTGAAAAAATTGTGGAACGTGCTGGAAAAGGAACGAATGCGAGAGTGGCGTGTATTTATTTGTATGACGAAAAAGAAAATTGTTTTACGTTTCAACCACCTTCATACGGAGAAATGAAACGGCCTAAAAAAATTATGATTGAAAATAATTATATGTTAAAGGAATACTTTCCTTTTCTAGAAACTACGGGTGGAGATCAATTAACAGTTCCACTAGTGGTCAATCTTAAAACAATTGGGGTGCTACACGTTGAACATAAATTAAACGGAACGTTTGAAAATGATGATTTGGAAATTCTTGAGTTACTATCTAATTATGTCGCTGCAATGCTTGAAAATGTACGGTTGTATAAACATGAAAAAGATCATACCAAACGGCTTCGTTTTCTTCTAGAATACCAGCAATCTCTTGTAAAAGAAACCATTCAACACGAAGAGTTTGATGGTATTACAAAAACATTAAGCAAACTTTTTTCCAAATCTGTCATATTATTTGATCGTTTTATGAGACCGATTTCGTACGAATTGTGTCAGCTAAATCAGGATCAACTACAAGAGATTGTTGAGCACGCAACGATTCAAGTGTTTCAACGAAAAAATAAAGATTTATGGTTTTACCTCGAAGATCTAAAAGGAACACGAATAGGGATTTGGCCAGTCAATGTGGGTGGCGATTTATTAGGGTATTTAGCTATTGAAATACCGAGGGAAGAAATCGATGATTTTTTCCGTTTAAGTGTTGATTTAGCTCTCAATATTTATTCGCTTCAATTTATAAAACGAAAACTTGTTCTCGATGCAAAGGAGCAGGTAAAGGATAGTTTTATTCACAAACTTTTAGTTGAGGAAATCGAAGACGAAGAAAGCATTATTCAATATGCGAACGTATTCCAATGGAATCTGTTTCACCAACATCGGGTTGCCGTCCTGAAAATAGAACTTCATGAATTGGAAGAAAAAGAGACTGATATCCTTAAACTACAATCAAAAAAATCATTACTGTGGGATCAATTAAAAGCCCGTCTTTCTATTTATGATCAAAATATACTTTTCGGAAATAAAGGGGACGAATATATTTTAATCATCCCTGCCACAAAGGAAGAAAACAATCCGAAAAAATATTGGTCCAATCTCTACGGAAATATAAAAAAATGGCTTGAAATTGGAAAAACATCAAGCCAAATCTTCTTAGGGATAGGTGGGAAAACAGAAACACTACAAGACTATTACACTTGTTATCAACAAGCTGTACAAGCTCTCAATGTCGTATTTCATAGTTTTAGAGAAATTGGTTTTGCTCTCTTTGATGAATTGGGAGCTTATACAGTATTGCATCATTTAAAAGATGCTTCCATAGCAGAAACATTTATAAAGAAATATCTTGGACCATTAATAGAATATTCAGAAGGGAAAAATATGGACTTATTACAAACACTTCGTGTGTTTCTTCATTGTAATGGTAATCTTAAAGATACGTCAGAAGAACTTTATATTCATCGAAGCACACTTCAGTATCGGATGGAGAAAATCGAGAATTTATTAGGAGTGAATCTAGATGATTCTGAACATCGATTTAATTTAATGATGGCGTTCAAACTGTATGACCTATATAATGCGACTTTCATCAAAAAGACGAAAAAATGACCTTTTTTTCCTTTACAGTGTAGGTATTTTTCTATGAACGTTCTATCTATAATAAAAGTACAGAAAATTAAGATTTTTTACAAAAATTTGCATACCAGAGGAGGAAAAAGGGATGAGTATTTCGACAGTCGGTGTAGTCGGTGCAGGTGCAATGGGAAGTGGAATTGCCAATTTGGTGGCTATGTCAGGGTTTCACGTGATTTTAACGGATCTTGAAGATCAATTTTTACAACGTGCATTAGATCGCATTAAAAAATTCATGGACAAAAGTATTGAAAAAGGAAAAATGACCGTTGAACAAAAGAATGAGGTCATGGGGAGAATTCAAACAACAACTGATTTACATGCTATGAAAGAGGCTGATATTGTCATTGAAGCGGTAATCGAAGATTTAGATGTGAAAAAAGAGGTATTCTCAAAGTTAGACGAAATTGTCCGTGAAAATGTTATTCTTGCAACAAATACGTCATCCATGTCTATTACAGCTATTGCTGCAGCAACGAAACGACCAGAACGTGTGGCTGGCATGCACTTTTTTAATCCAGCGCAGATTATGAAACTGGTTGAAGTGGTTCGTGGGTACAAAACGAGTGATGAAACAGTCGAAGAAATTAAAGCGTTTTCAAAACAGTTGAATAAAGAGCCGGTTGAAGTAAAAAAAGACTCACCAGGATTTATTGTAAACAGAATTATGATTCCGCAGTTTATTGAGGCAATTAGACTGCTAGAAGAAGGAGTAGCCTCAGCAGAAGACATCGACAAAGCGGTTACACTTGGTTTGAATTATCCAATGGGACCATTTACTTTGCAGGATTTTGCGGGAGTAGATATTGGCCTTCATGTGATGGATTATATGTATCAAGAATTTAAAGATGACCGTTTTGCGGCGCCATTATTGCTTAGACAGCTTGTTAGAGCGGGAAGATTAGGAAGAAAGACAGGTGCTGGTTTCTATGACTATGACAAATAACTCATTGGAGGGAGTTTATATGAACTACGAATTTTTACAATGTGAAATTGAAAATAAAGTAGCGGTTGTATCCATTAATCGTCCCCCATTAAATCCGCTAAATACAAAAGTGTTTTTTGAATTATATTCTCTTATGGAAGAACTAGAAACGAATCGTGACGTGAATGCGATTATTATCACAGGGAAGGGAGAAAAAGCGTTCGTCGCAGGTGCGGATATTCACCAAATGCTTGACTTAGATTTAGCTGGGATGATGGAGATGAATAAAATCTCGCGAGCAGCTTTTTCGAAAATTGAAAACTTATCTAAGCCCGTCATTGCTGCCATTAACGGACTCGCTCTTGGCGGTGGCTGTGAGTTAGCGTTAGCGTGCGATTTACGTATTAGTTCTGAAAAGGCGAAATTTGCATTTCCAGAAGTCAATCTCGGTATTATTCCGGGAGGTGGTGGTACACAGCGTTTACAAAGGGTTGTAGGTCAAGGAGTGGCAAAAGAATTACTATATTTTGGAGAGATGATTGATGCACAAAAGGCATTAGAAATTCATTTAGTGAACAAAGTCGTTCCGTCAGAACAGCTATTATCGACCGCGAAAGAATGGGCAGAGAAATTAGCACAAAAACCGGTGATTGCGATGCGGATGTTGAAAGAAGCAGTAAATACAGGGGCAAACGTTGATCTAGAATCTGGACTCACTTTTGAAAGCGCTTGCTTTAGAAATGCATTTGCGACAGAAGATCGTAAAGAAGGAATGCGTTCTTTTGTAGAAAAGAGAAAGCCTGTTTTTACTGGAAAATAAAGGAGTGACGATAATGAAGGAAGTTGTGTTGATTGAGGGGGCGCGTACGCCATTTGCAGAGTTTTGCGGATCGTTTAGGGAGATCTCTGCGACGGATTTAGGGGCCATAGCTGCACGGGAAGCCATTAGGAAAGCAAAAATCGAACCGGAGGAAGTGGACCAAGTAGTATTTGGAAATGTCCAGCAATCCAGCCGGGACGCCCATTATCTGGCTCGACATGTCGGTTTGAAAGCCCATCTTCCGATCGATGTTCCAGCTTTGACCATCAATCGCTTGTGTGGAACAGGCTTGGAAGCCATTCTGACCGCTGCACGATACATCTTAACGGGGGAGGCGAACGTGGTCTTGGCTGGAGGTACGGAAAACATGAGCCAAGTCCCACATGTCATCCGGGGGATGCGATGGGGTACTCCGTTAGGTTCCCCTGCCTTGGAAGATTGGCTGTGGGATGGACTTTATGATACCTACGGCGACTGTACAATGGCTGTCACGGCAGAAAATTTAGCGAAAAAGTACGAGCTTTCCCGTGAGGAAATCGATCAGCATGCTTTGTTAAGTCATCAACGAGCCTTGGCTGCGATAGAGAAGGGGTACTTCAAGGAAGAGATTGTTCCGGTCACCGTGAAAGACAAAAAAGGAAGCAAAATCATTGATAGGGATGAACATCCTCGAAACACTAGCATGGAACTGCTTAGCAAACTAAAACCCCGGTTTATAGAAAATGGGGTCGTGACCCCAGGGAATGCCAGCGGAATGGTTGATGGCGCTGCAGCCGTCATTGTAACTTCGGGGGAATATGCAGCCAGAAAAGGACTAAAGCCCATTGCGAGATTGGTCTCATGGAGTGTCGTCGGCGTAGAACCGAAATATATGGGGATCGGTCCGGCACCAGCGATCCGGCATGCCTTGCAGAAAGCAAATCTGAAACTGGACAATTTGGATTTGATCGAAATTAATGAGGCTTTTTCTGCTCAATATTTAGCATGCCAAAAGGAATTGGGCTTTAATCCGGAAATCGGGAATGTAAACGGAGGAGCTGTTGCCATAGGTCATCCTCTGGCGGCTTCGGGGACAAGAATTACCTTGTCTTTAATCTATGAATTAGGCCGGAGAGGGAAAAAATACGGGGCATCCTCTGTCTGTATCGGTGGTGGTCAAGGAATTGCGGCAATTTGGGAGCGGTTGTAGGAAAGGAGGGAGCTGTGGATGATGAGTGGTTCTTTATCTGTACAGGACGTGTTAGAACATTCCTTTCGGCTTGTACCGGAAAAAGAGGCAGCTTATGACGGATATAAGCGTATTACTTATAAAGAGCTAAAAAATAACGTTGAGTATATTGCTTCAGCCTTGTCACAATTAGGAATTAAAAAAGGAGATCGAGTGATTGCTTGTTTACCTAACTGGAACGAATTTCTTATGATTTATTTCAGTGTTGCTCGCATTGGCGCGATTCTCATTCCTTGTAATCCGCGCTATCGCACGGAGGAATTAGTCTATATATTAGAAAATTCGAAAGCGAAAGCAGCTTTTCTTATGGAGGAATTTCATCACATCGATATTTTTGAGCCATATTTATCTAGAACGAAAAACAGTGACCAACTAAAACATATTTTTACAGTACGTTTCAAGAAAGAGGGACATTACTCGTTTGATGAATTAATCGAATTAGGAAGAAGTGTACCTGCTCCGTCAGTGGAGATTGACGCCACGGAAGACGTATTTACCATTTTGTATACATCGGGTACAACTGGAAAACCAAAAGGAGCGATGTTAACACATCAAAATGTTATATATTCAGCGAAAGCGACAGCTGAATCGATGAAATGTACTAAAAATGATGTGTTTTTAATTGCTGTACCTGTTTTTCATGTATTTGGGATGGTTCCGGGAATTTTAACAGCTATATCGGTCGGAGCACAAATGGTATTTATGGAAAAATACAAAGCTGAAGAGGCACTTAAGATCATCGAGCAAGAAAAAATAACTGTTCACCACGGTGTTCCTACAATGTTTATCCTTGAATTGAATCATCCAAACTTTAACCAATATGACTTATCTTCCCTGCGTACTGGTATTATCGCCGCCGCACCATGTCCGGAAGAAGTTGTTAAGAAGATTCGCACAGAGATGGGCTGTGACATCCTCGTTTCTTACGGTTTAACAGAATCATCTGCTGCTGTAACGATTACAAGCTTTGATGATACTGATTATGTACGTTCAGAAACAGTTGGGAAAGCGATTCCCGGTGCAGAGGTGAAGATTGTTGATGCTAATCGGAAAGAGGTAGGAATTGGAGAAGTCGGTGAATTAGCTTGTAGAAGCTTAGGAGTTATGAAAGGATACTATGAAATGCCTGAAAAAACGAGGGAAGTCATCGACGAAGAAGGATGGTTTTATACAGGTGACTTAGCCACAATTGATGAAAAGGGATATGTCCGAATTGTAGGACGTAAAAAAGAAATGATCATTCGTGGTGGATATAACATTTACCCTCGGGAAATAGAGGAAATCTTTTATAAGCATCCTAGTGTATTAGAAGTAGCAGTAATAGGACTACCAGATACGGTTTTAGGGGAAATATCTTGTGCTGTTATCAAACTCAAGCCCCATCACATAGAAGATGAACAATCAATGAAAGCCTATATCAAGGATAAAGTAGCAGATTACAAAATACCAGATCGCATTGTTTTTCTAGAAGAACTGCCTACAACAGCAAGTGGTAAAATCAAAAAAATAACACTCCAAAAAATAATAGAAGAAAAGTTAAAATCAATACTTCGTTAGTTATCTCTTGCAATAGATAAGATAATAAAAATACTGAATATTTTATCCCGTTCTAATCGAGGCTGTCTCATAATGGTCTGGTTCACAATATATCGTTCATTTATCCAATGTGATGTCCTATATATTGTGTTGTGGGGTCTGACCCTAGGGCTTTTGGGACAGCCTCGCTAGAAGTGCGATAAGTTCAACTAACATCAGTGGGGGATGAAGAAAACCCCCATTGATAAAGTTGCGCTTTATAAATTTTAAATATTTAAGAGGGGATATGTATGAGCAATCTACTTAATCGACATCGACCAGTGTTAGTCGTTGGGGCAGGTCCAATTGGATTAACGGCTGCTTTGGCTCTTCGAAGTTTTGGGGTTCCAGCGACGATTTTAGAAGCGGAACTGGAAGGACGACTTCGGCCGGGAAGCCGGGCGATTTATCTTCACAATGTCACGTTGAAGCACTTGGAAGACATTTATTCTGGTCTTGGTTTTACTTTGGCGCGCCATGGCGTCGTATGGCCTGTCAAACGCACATTGTTCCGTGGAAAAGAAGTATATGTCAAAAGGTATCCTGCACCTAATCCGAATGAACTACCGCCATTTACAAGTTTACCGCAAGTTGAAGCAGAGCGGTTTTTATATGAGGCATGCCTAAATGCTGGAGTCGAGTTTGTTTGGAATACAACGGTCAAGGATGTGAAGGTCGACGACAATCAAGTAACGGTATTCACTGAATCTGGCGATGTGTGGACATCCAATTATCTCATTGCGGCCGATGGTGCGCGCTCCACTGTTCGCCAAGCGGTGGGAATTGAGATGGAAGGGCCACGCACCAAAGATTATTTCCTTGTAGTGGATGTAAAAGAAGATGAAGAAAATCCGCTACCGCTTGAACGAGTGTTTCATTATCAGCATCCGGCTGTGGATGGCCGAAATGTGTTGTATGTGCCATTTGCGGGAGGATGGAGAATTGACTTGCAATTACTGGATGGTGACGACCCAGAGGAATTCGGTGGAATTGAAGGAGTCAAAAAGTGGTTACCGAAAGTGATGGATGCGAAATATGCGGAGCGCATTACGTGGGTATCGACCTATCGATTCTATCAAGTGGTAGCGAAATCATTTACCGATGCTCATTGCCGCGTTCTTCTTGCCGGTGAAGCTGCGCATCTCTTTGCGCCGTTTGGGGCTCGCGGGATGAATTCAGGGGTTCCGGATGCGATTGTATCAGCAAAAGCGGTTCATACTGCACTTCAATCCAATGATGCCGAAACAGCGAAACAAGCGATTCTTGCGGCGGCTGAAGAACGCCGAATTGCCGCACAACATAATAGAGATAGCGCAGGAATTGCGTTGGAACATATCCAAGGTAACTCACCGCGTATGAATATGAAACGGGAAGTGGCTGCTTCTTTAGCATCGATTTTACCGCAGTTAGGCAAGTGGTTGGATGAAGGACCATATGGACCGAAATCTGGACCGCCGCAATTGTCCACGAAGTATTGATTAAATCGAGGCTGTCTCATAAGGGTTTGACTTCATGAGCGTTTGACAATATATAGATCATTTATCCAACATTATGTCCTATATATTGTGTTGGGGTCTGACCCTTGGCTTTTTTGAGACAGCCATAATAGTTATTAAATAGGGGAGGGAAATTAGATGAGTTTTATTGAGTATCGGTTTAAAGTCAACTGGGGAGATACAGACGCTGCTGGCATTGTGTTTTATCCGAATTTTTACAAATGGATGGATCAAGCTACCCATCACTTTTTTTCGAAATTAGGCTACCCAACATCCAAAATGTTTACAGAAAATCATGTAAGCATCCCCATTGTAGAAGCAAAATGTCAGTTTCAATCGCCGCTCTTTTTTGAC
>NZ_QLMH01000037.1 GCF_003259935.1 Paranoxybacillus vitaminiphilus
GAGTAAATATTGCAGCCGACCATCTTAGATCGTAAAAGCGCTAATAGCCTTCTCCAATTTGTAATTTGCCCATTCTGCAATAAACTTATGAATTCAAGTGACAGTTCATAAAAATCCCCGTATAATTCTACATGTTCTAAGCTCCGTTCAATTTCAGAACGAATATTTAAGTATTGAAGGCTTTCTTTGAAAAGAGCTGAAAGATAGCTTTTTATGTTTGAAAGAATTTCGACACCTAATGAGCATTTTTCAAAATATATACCTTTTTGTTCTGCATCATAAAGAAAGTACCATACATAATTTTCGGCAATATGAGGCTCCTCTTTAATGTTTTCGCTTATAAATTTCAACATTGAATCCGGTTCTTTACCGTGTTCGCTTAAATACTGTACTAACGATTGTTTTATTTGAGGTCTGATCGTCCGAAAATAGGTGTCAAGAACTATATCGTGAACATACACGATAAGACGTTTATTTTCGTGATATGCACGTAAAAATTCAAGGTGAGTAACAGTTTTCCCTTCATCCTCTAAGAATGTTCCTGCTTTATCCGCGATAAATAGCAGAAAGATATCACTTCTTGATACGTACTCCAAACAAGTTCGGATGGC
Source organism: Paranoxybacillus vitaminiphilus (assembly GCF_003259935.1). Lineage (GTDB taxonomy): Bacteria > Bacillota > Bacilli > Bacillales > Anoxybacillaceae > Paranoxybacillus > Paranoxybacillus vitaminiphilus. The sequence continues at coordinate 612 of NZ_QLMH01000037.1, forward strand.
ATCTTGATGAATATATCGCATACTATCTTCAAAGCGAATAGGTTCATGCCCCATATTTTTTAATTCTTCAAATACAGCGTTTCGTATAGAGGAAAGAGCATCTTGTGCAACAGAACTTATAAAAATAGTAGTTCTATCCATATTACAACACCGCCTTACTTTTTAAACAATCTCCCAAATCCATAGCAATTTTAGGAATGTTTGCTAATTCGTGTCTTAAGGCTTGATAACTTGATTCGAGAATTTTTTCATAGAGTTTCATTTGTGTCATGAATTTATGAAGTTAGAATCTATTTGATTAATGAAATATTGTTGTCTTACCCTTTTTTTCTTTTATTCGCAGGATATTTGAGGTTCTTAACAAAGATTCCTTTCTGCATCTGCTTAGATAATTTATCTAACTTCTCCAAGTTTTCGAATACAGACATGTCCCCTTCAATTGCTTTTCCAAACAACTCTTTTATGATATCCGTTTGGGCATTCTTTTCATAAAGTTCTGCTTGTTTTTCCATTTCAACCTTTATTCTCTCTATATCACGCAAAGACTGCTCTCTTATTCTTTGTATCTCTGCATTCTGCTGCTCTTTTAGTTTTTCTAGCTCCGCCTGTTGTTGTTCTCTTAGCTTTTGCAAATCAACACTCTGTTGTTCTTTCAATTTTTGCAACTCTGCCTGCTGTTGTTCTTTAACAGTTTGTAGTGCACTATTCGCTTGATACCGAGCTCCTAAATATGAAATAAAAGCAGGTACAATTCCAACCACAAGTGGAACTACAATTGATGTTAAACCATCTTTCACGAATTATCACCTACACCTACCTAATTTTAATTAGAATAGTGTTGAAAATGTTTGAAACTGAATATGTATATCGTCACACACAAATCATGTGTTGCTCTAATCTTAAATCTTTTTTTAGAATAAAAATTACTTTAAAAACATTCATTAGAACTTAAGTTCGACAAAAACCGCTAAATTCCTCCGCCTCCAATGATAAGTTTTTCTTCATTAGAGTGATTTAAATAAAAATAAGTGATTTAATTAAATACTAGTATAAAGAGTTGCTTAATTTTGTATGATTACTTTTACACTCCTAACTCAATGCTTTACAATATCATTACAGAGTTAAATAAATGTTTTAGAGGTAAAGTCATGGACATCCGGGTTCAGTTGCAACAAGCTCTTGCGGAATGTGAACGTTTAAGGAAAGAAAATGAATATTTAAAACACATTCTTTCAATGATGATGCAAAAGAAAGAAAACAATCATTCTGTAACTACGGCTAGTTCTATAGTGAACAACCAATCGTCACCGGAAGAAAAGATACGATTATTCAAGCGACTTTTTAGAGGACGAACAGATGTATATGCGGTTCGCTGGGAATCAAAAAACGGCCGCGCGGGATATACGCCTGCTTGCGCCTATGAGTGGCAACCGCCTATTTGTCGAAAACCGGAGATAAAATGCAGTGAGTGTCAGCATCGAACATTGCTACCGCTAAATGATCAAGTGCTTTACGATCATTTAAGCGGGAAGCATACGGTTGGAATTTATCCAATGCAAAAAGATGAAACGTGTTTCTTTTTGGCGATTGATTTTGACAAAAAGAATTGGCAAGAGGATGTGTTGGCGTTTGTTCGTGTATGTAAAGAGTTTTCCGTACCGTATAGCATTGAACGCTCAAGATCTGGGAATGGTGCACACGTATGGATTTTCTTCTCCGAAGCGATTCCTGCTTCATTAGCTCGCAAAATGGGAATGACATTGCTCGCTAAAACAATGGAAAAACGATATGAAGTAGGTTTAGACTCCTATGATCGATTATTCCCGAATCAAGATACGCTTCCAAAAGGCGGATTCGGAAATTTAATTGCATTGCCGCTTCAGCGAAAGCCAAGGACAAACGGCAATAGTGTATTTGTAGATGAATCCTTTACTCCTTATCCAGACCAATGGATGTATTTATCTTCTGTTCAAACGATGACAAAAAAAGAAGTACAAGATGTGGTACAGCTTTACGAAAATAAATCTATTACTGTAAACGAAGTGTATCCAGAGAAAATTACTATTGAATTAAAGAATGGTCTATACATTCTAAAAGATAGAGCCCCCTCTTCTCTTTTAACTAAGTTGACGAAACTAGCAACGTTAGCGAATCCTGAATTTTATAGAGCCCAGAAAAATCGCATGTCTACATACGGAATACCGCGAGTGATTAATTGCTCTTGGGATGAGGAAGGATATTTGGTCTTACCTCGTGGCTGTTTGGAGGAGGTTATCAACCTTTTATCGTCATTATCCATTCAAACTGAAATCATTGATGATCAATTCGATGGCCAGACGATTGATGTGGAATTTCAAGGTGAGTTAACTTTCCAGCAACACGATGCAATATCACAATTATTGAAACACAATACAGGTGTTCTTTCAGCAACCACTGGTTTTGGTAAAACGGTTATAGCGGCCGCTCTTATTGCGGAGCGAAAAACCAATACGTTAGTCATCGTTCATCGTACACAGTTGATGCAACAATGGTTAGAGCAATTATCAACGTTTCTTAATATTTCATCAAAAGAAATCGGACAAATTGGCGGCGGAAAAAACAAAATAACAGGAAATATCGATATAGCAACCATTCAAAGCTTAAATTACAAGGGTCAGTTGAAGTCATTTATTACTCAATATGGCCAAATCATTGTCGATGAATGCCATCATATTTCCGCCTTTAGCTTTGAACAAGTGTTAAAACAAGTTCGCGCCAAGTATGTGTATGGTCTAACGGCTACACCGATTCGTAAAGATGGTTTACATCCTATTATTCACATGCAGTGTGGTCCTATTCGTTATAAAATTGACGGGAAAATACAAGCAAAAGTAAGGCCATTTGTTCATCGTTTAATTCCGAGGTACACGAACTTTATGTCCTCACACAACGATATTCAGCAACTTTATACAGAAATAGCACTCAATGAACGGCGAAATCAGCAATTATTTGATGATGTGTTGTCTGCACTTGAAGAAGGCCGCTGTCCGTTAATCTTAACGGAACGAATTGAGCATATTGAAATTTTGAAGCAATTATTTAAAGGATTTGCCAAAAATATTATTGTACTCTCCGGGAATATGACGAAAAAAGAACGGATGGAACAATTGCAACGACTTGCTTCCATTCCTGATGACATGGAAAGATTAGTGATTGCAACAGGAAAATATATCGGCGAAGGATTTGACAATGCCCGATTAGATACTCTATTCTTAGCAATGCCAATTTCATGGAAAGGCACCCTGCAACAATATGTCGGACGCTTGCATCGAATTCATGCAAATAAACAAGAAGTACGTGTATATGACTACGTGGATAAAAAAATCCCGATTATGCAAAAGATGTTTGAAAAAAGATTAGAGGGGTATCGCGCAATGGGATATGTTATAGATGAAAAAAACACTTCGTACAACGAACAGATGAAGTTGTTTTAATCTTAGTTATAGAAATAGGCATATGTTTCATTTCACTTCACTTACACAAGATTACGATTAAATTAGCAGAACCCACCTCGACTCTTAACAATGTGTACCAAGGTGGGGCTTTTTCATTTATTTATGGGGTTAGAAAATACAGCAAATGTTAAACGCCCAACTACATTTGATGAGCAACTACAGATTTTAAGAGAACGCCGGTTGAAAATAGATAGTATGGATTTTTAACGACAGTAAATTATTATCGATTATCATCTTCTATGCTAACTCAAAAAGATTTGGTCTTTAAAAAAAATATCCACTCTAATTTTCATTTAGTAACTGCTCAACATGTTGTTTTAACTTAGGAATCTTATTCTGAACAACATCCCAGACAATTCGATAATTAATGGAAAAATAACCGTGAATCATCATATCTCTCATGCCAGCCATCTTTCTCCATTCGATATGTGGGTGTGCTTGTCGGATTTCATTTGGAATGTTTTTCGTTGCTTCGCCAATCACTAATATATTTTTAATTACCGCGTCTGACACTAAGTCATTGTCTAGAAAATCATCATAAGATAAGCCCTTGGTGTATTTCTCAATTTTTTCTGCAGAGAATATCTTGTAAAAAGACTTTAGGCTCTCTCTGCATACTTAGCACTCCTTAAAATACTAGGCTTTAATGCTGGTTTGATATCATCTAAAATGACTAAATCTACCGGCTTTTGAAAATGATCTTCCAGATTGAATTTTAAATCCATATAATTATCGAATGTCATGGCATGATCCATAAATTCCACTAACACATCAATATCACTGGACTCCTTTTGTTCTCCCCGGCTATACGAACCAAATAAACCAATCCGTTTTACACCATATTTTCCCTTCCATATATCTAAGTTTCTGGACATTTCGTTAAGTATTTCTTGTTGTGATAACAAATTTATCACCACCGTTTTCTTAATACTTGATATCCTCATTATAGCATCCTTCTTCAAAAGGAAAAAACCTTGCTTTAGGCAAGAGTTCGTTTAAATACTTTTCGTACCGTTACGCATAATTGTTTACAAATAATCCATACCAATTATTTTTTAAAGCATCAAGGCCTCGCTGCGTTATAACAAACTTTCCTCTCGAAACATTTTTAAGTCTATATGTTATTAAGTGAATTACAGCAGCTATTCCGCTTCCTAGAACAAGATCGCTCGCGTTACTCGAATCGAAATCATCTTATGTTCAAGTTTCTTGCTACTTCGGGGATACGCCGCCAAGAGTTGGTAAACTTAACATGGCAACAAATCGATTTAGAAAATCGATTTGTACGCATATTTGATAAAAAGAGCGGCTTCTCCCCTTCACCCTATGGTTGTTCTGCTGTTTATTCAATATAAAGACTGTTTGCTAGAGCATCAAAAGCATCCGCAAGAGCCAATTTTTTTCAATAAAAACGGCAATAAACTAGATCCACGGGGTTTACATAAAATTTTTAAAGAAACGCTAGCAAAAGCTGGATTACCGCCAAAGCGATTTTCACTGCATCATATAAGACATACGTTTCTTTTGCTTGTAGATTTAATACGACTTTTATAATATTCATCTACAGCTGCTTTCAGTTTTCTATATCCATTGATTGTATTATAGTCAGTTACGACAACCACTTTTATATCTTCTGAGTATAATTTATGAGCAATTAACATAAACGATAAATATTCTTTAAAATTTTCATAAGGTAATTGTTTTTCAGTAAGTTGTTCAACCTATTTTACTCCATCGTAATCCCCTTTTGATACCCCTTTCTAGTAGAAAATGCAACAAATGTTTTTGTCCAAAATCCATACTAGAAAAACCTTTAATGCCGGTTCGTGGCGATGGTAATTCACCTTAAACAGATAAATCATCCTCTTGTCATAATAGGATGATTTTTTTAAAGATAATATGGAATTTTGTGTTAATATTTTTGTAAAGGCTATTCAATTTAGGGGTAGTCTATTGAAGAAAGAAAGGGGTCATTTTTAAAGTAGTGAATACATTTGAACTTTATACCAAAAAGGGAGTGGAAGAATGTTTCCAATACTAGAAACAGAAAGACTGCTATTGAGAGAAATTGGTAAAGAAGATGCCCAAGGTATCTTCGATTGCTTTTCTAATAGCGATGTGACACGTTATTATGGACTAGATACTTTAACAAGCATAGAGCAAGCAGAAGAACTTGTTGAGTTTTTTGCAAAGAACTACAAAGAAAAACGTGGCATTAGATGGGGAATCGAAATAAAGGGCAAGAAAGGGATTATCGGAACAATCGGGTTTAACGCTTGGTCTCCTAAACATAGGAGAGCGGAAATAGGCTATGAGCTTCATCCAAAGTATTGGCGAAAAGGATATGCACCTGAAGCTGTTTCTGAAGTTATATCATATGGATTTAAAGAACTTGATTTAACGCGTATTGGAGCAATTGTTTTCATTGAAAATAAAGCATCTAACGAATTACTAACAAAACTAGGCTTTCAAAAAGAAGGGGTTCTGAGAAAGTATATGTATCAAAATGGAGTTCCATATGATACAAATGTTTACTCTTTGTTAAAATCAATTTAGTAGAGGTCGTAAATTAATTGAACTAAAAGCTCAAAATTATAATGTAACTTAAGAAATCCTCCATTTTGTTGAGAGAAATTTATGAAAAAATCGCATTGTTATTGAACGAGTGTGTAGTTCAAAAAAGAAAATAAATATTAAAAACGCTCGGATTTTCATTCCAAGAGTTTTTTTATATTGTTATTTTTGTGCTACAAATATTGGTAATTCAACAGATATTTTAAGTTTTTCTCTCTCTGAACCGAAACAGTTATCCTTAGTTTTTTACATAATCTTCGCTACCGAAAGTCGCATGTACGGGAAACTTATTTACAGGATTTTATGCTATTCGTTAAGATTGGTGGCCCTAATTTCTCCGTTTTTGAATTGGAAGGGCGTACTTGTATTTGAACCCCTTTCATTTCTGCGGTAATATTGTCAATTCTTCCTGCCCATGTGGGGCCGTACTTTTCTGCAGAAGGATATAGTTTGAAACGCCAACTGATTTCATCTGGAATAAAAGCAAACCCTTCATACATGTCGTAATTCCCCAAAGTGCTGGGGTCAGGTAAGTGAAGAGCATGGATACTTATACTCGTTCGTGGGAAGCTCGGTGTCAGCTTTACCTTGTACACTAGTGCCACCCCTTTTATATTCTTATTCTGCTTATTAAGAGGTGCTAATATCACGCTACATGGTAAAGACGGTGATGAAAGCGGCCCCCTAAACCGTTCTGAAAGAATGAGTTATCCTTTGCTTTGTTTCTCCAACAGTTCAATGATTCTATCCAGCTTCTTTTCAATTCGTGCTGCACTACTCTCTGAACTTTTTCTCATGACTAATGATTTGACTGCAAAGAACACCGCACTCATAAAAGCAATAAGAAAAGCAAACATGACCAATTGAAAAATGATTGATCCCCAATCCATTTTAACACCACCCTCTTTTTTCCTAATTGTACCATAAGGAGAAAAGCAATGGTTGAAACCTTTGGTTATATGCATTATTTACCCGTGGTGCTAGATAAAGCCCACGAGACATAAAAATAGCCCTTGCATGGAAAATCCCTTTAAAATGAAAGTGCCAACCTACATTTCAAAGGAGAATCCTCATGCAAGAGCACTTTCATTTTACAACAAACTGTAAACTAGCACATTATTTCAGAATCCCTTTTTCAAATTATTTCAGGCGGATTCGGAAATAATGTGCAAAATTTTTGCGGATTGTTCCGGATTT
>NZ_QLMH01000038.1 GCF_003259935.1 Paranoxybacillus vitaminiphilus
TGGACGCCCGTTCGGAAAAACCAGAAGATCCACCAATCGAAAGCATGGAAACGATGGATGAAACGAAAGCGCAAAGTCATTGAAACCGTGTTTTCCGTTCTCATTGATCAGTACCGGATCACAGAGATTCGAGCCAACTCTGTTTCTGGATTTGAATCAGCTTTGGATGGCATTTTACTCGCTTATTCACTCGTCATTCTTGGGCTAGTTGAGCGTTAAAGTTCAACTAGCACCATGGGTAAAAAGTAGTTTCATGTATAACAGGTTTAATTTCAACCATGCCTTTCTCTTTCATGTCAGCCAAAGGGAAAGGTTATTTTTTGCCATAAAAACCTTAGCAATGATTTATCAGTTTAATGAGGGACTTGTTTTTTAACTAGAAATATAAGAACATATATTCGTATAAAAACATATGTTTGTATTTTGTGAATGGGGTGTATAAATTACAATGCTGTTCGATATATCAAAACTCCCTACAAACAATATTTTATGCATTGATATGAAAAGTTTTTACGCGAGTTGTGAGTGTGTCGATCATGGTTTAGACCCTCTTAAGGACTATGTAGTCGTTGTAGCAGATAAAAACCGGAGTGGAAGTGTTGTTCTGGCAGCATCCCCTAAAATGAAAAGTGAATATGGTATAAAAACGGGAAGTCGTCTGTACCAAGTACCCTCGGATCGCCGAATCCACATCTTTAATGCTCGAATGAAGCGATACTTAGAGGTAAGCGTACAAATTACGGAATTATTTCTTTCGTTTGTTCCCTTCGAAGCAATTCTAACTTATAGCGTCGATGAGAGTTGGTTAACACTGGATGGAACCCAAAAACTACATGGTACACCGAAAGAAGCCGCAAATAAAATCAGACATGCGATATGGGAGAAATTTGGTTTGCCTTCATGTATTGGAATTGGACCGAACCGTTTTATCAGCAAAGTTGTCCTCGATGTATATGCCAAAAAGCAGGGCATTGCGGAATGTACATATCAAGAAGTCCCTGAGAAACTGTGGGCAGTTCCGTTACGTGAGATATGGGGGATTGGAGAAAAAATGGAGCAACACCTCAATAACATGGGGATGTATACGCTTGGAGATGTAGCTAATAGCTCCCTTGAACGCCTACGCAAGCGATTCGGTGTCATTGGGGAACAACTGTATTATCATGCTTAGGGAATTGATTTAAGTCCTGCATTTGTGAAGGCTAATGTTTTTCATCAAAAAAGCATCGGAAAAGGAATTACTTTATTGCGAGATTATTGGAGAGAAAATGAAATTATGACGGTTGTATTAGAACTGTGTGAGGAAGTGGCTAAACGAGCGAGACAACTCCAAAAAGTAGGCCGTACTGTTTCATTTGGTGTCCGCTATTCTCAATATGAAAAAGTTGGATTCCATCAATCCGTTACGCTAGATACAGGAACTAATCTAACTATGGAGCTATATCGTGTTTGTAAGCGAATTTTCCAAAAGTTTTACGATGGGCGCAGCGTTCGCATGATTCATGTATCGCTCTCGAATTTAATGAATGAAGAAAGCGTTCAATTGTCTTTATTTGAAAACAGAACAAAAGAACGAGCGCTTGCAAAGGCGATGGATGAAATTCGAGACAAATTTGGCCCTAATGCACTTCTACGAGCCGTGAGTTATACTTCGGGAAGTCTTGCTCGCATCCGAAGTAGCTACATAGGGGGGGCATAAAGCATGAATTATCGAGACAGAGGGATTATTAAATTCTCGCCATTTTTAATGCCTGAACACCGTGATATGTTAGCTGAATTACGGGAAAAGGAAGATGATGTGACACTATCGTATCATGATGAACAACGCTATGAACAATGGAATGCAATAATTCTTGAAGCAATGGAGTTCGCCCTATATCTTCGGGTTCAATACATAGAAAATCGTCGCTTTCAAAATGTAATTGGTCGTGTACATTATTACGATGAGGTGAACCGTCACTTGCGATTGAAAGAGAAAGGACAGTGCAAATTTTGTTATATTATGCTTTCGGCTATTCAATCCATAGAAATAGTAGAATAGAGCCAAGAATTACTTTAGGATATTTTCAACTACATAAAAAGAGTGAAGCAAAAAAGGCGTTTATGTTCGTACAATAGAATTTTTAATGCTGCTATACACTGATTTAGTGTTGCAGCATTTTTGTTTTAAAAAAATCCTTCCCATTTCTTACTTTCATAAAAATTAACTATAAATTTACAATGATAAGAAGGGAATTCATTGGTAAATATAGAAACCATATTATTACTATACTAACAAAAAAAGGATGATGTGTATGAAAAAAAGAAAACTGATTTCTACCTTAATGTTAGGGAGCATTTTATGCTTACCTGTAATCGCGCAAGCTAATTCTCCGAAGCAAGAAATCTCAACACAGTCTATTTCTTATAATACTATCAGTGTTGAGGAGGCTAAAAAAGCCATTAATAATTTTATTGAAAGAAATGAACAGTTATATGATTTAAGAGACGGTAAAATTGTATTTAAAGAACATCTCTACGATATTGATGATACCGTTGTGGGATATTATTTCACTGTGGAATCCGAAAAGACAAAAGGCTATTTTATTACTTCAGCTATTGATACAATAGATCCTATGATTCAATATGGTATAGATGTAGACCTAGAAGAAACTCTGAATAAAAAAATGAAAGATGAAAAAGTCTATTATTTCGGTGTAAACAAATTTAGCTTCGGTAAAAGTGGTAAGGAAGTAAAAGAAAAATTTGAGAAGGCTAAATCTGCAAAATTAAAGAAATTAAAAGACGAAAAAAAAGATGGAACAGAAGAGTATAAAAAAGTTGAAAAAGCACAATTAAAATCGTTGAAAAAAGGTAATAAGAGAAGCCCAGGTTGGGACGGGTTGTTGAAAGATAGTAACAACGGAATGGTATCTATCGCCGCTACAGACTATAAAGTATTAAGTGGCGTTGACCGTATCTATCAGCGTAGTTCCGGTATTAATAATCCGAGTTCAGCTTGTGGTCCAACAGTAGCCGCTATGATTATGGATTATTATCATGATGAGTTAGGTTATAATGTTCGAGATAACGCTTATTATGGCTCATGGGCAGCGTTAGTTAATCATCTTTATAATGAGATGGGGAGTACATGGTTAGGAACAACAATTACAATGTGGGCCAACGGTGCTCTTACACACGTTTACCATACAAGTAATGCTTGGAGATCTAATACAGTAACAGATGCGGTTGGGAATAGTTCTAAGTTTATTGGTGCCATAGATAGCAACGATCCTGTTGCCATTCGTTTTGATTTATTTGACTCTGGTGGAACATCAATCGAATATCATTTTGTTTGTGGAATTGGATATGATAAAAACGGTTCTTATGCAGGCGATTTACATGTCGCTTACAAAGATCCTGATAATGGTGCTAATAATACAGGTACGCACTGGTTTGATTGGACAGACGATGACCAAGACATCGATTTTGCGTGGCTATCCTAAACATAAACCAGCCCTTATGTTGATTAAGGGCTGGTTTATCATTCATATAAATTCGTAAAAATGGATAAGGAGGAATTATATTGAAGTTATTCTCTAAACAATTTATTATATCATTTTTAGTTTGTTTATTGATGTTATATCTAACGGAACTTTTTACGATAGAGCCTCACGTAACTTCAGGGAACGGAAATCCAGGGATTCTTATTATTATGTTAGCTGCATTTTCATTTTTGTTCTTTGGGAGGGGGTTATGGAAAGTCCTCACTAACATGAGTATCTCAAAGAGAGGTTTGTTGTTTATGAGTATTGGTTCATTCTGTATTTTAAGCATGTCAGCTTTTTTAGAAATTACATATGTTTTAGACTTAATTAAACAACTCGGAGGACCTCCATCTAACGTAAATTCTAAAATCTACCGTTTTAGCTGGATAAATCAATATACAAATACTTTTTACATCAATGCTTATACTTTTTTAATATTAATTTCAAGTATTCTTTTAATTTACTCCATACAAAAAATGTTTACAAAAGGTAAAAAAACTTATTCTGCTTAATAAAGAAAATAAAGAACAGTAGCAAATGTAATCAACGGTGATAAAGATAAAATCCCCAATAACAGCGGTTTAAAATTGGTTCTCCCGCAATTTTGGTGAAACCCTCTCGTGGTCATTATAGTAGTAAACTATTACCACGGGAGGTTTTATTTTGGAACTGCAAACATTCTATAAGGATTGGATCTTGAACTGTTAACTTGTTCGATGACAAAATTTTACGTTATAACGTTAAGTAAAGGCTTTATTTACATTATCAATATGAATTTCGTTCAATGTATGGGGATATAGATTGTCGGAAATATCCCAAGATTAAATATTCGAAAACAGAACATAATTTTTTTATTTATATAGGTAGTTTTCTGTCTATGTGACACAATTATCCCAACGTTATATGCAAATGATTATACTCACTTTTTACATGATTTCATTGTAGTGATCGATTTGTACTTTTGTTGAACGACATCAGAAAAGTACTTTTAATATTTTAAGAGGGGATGATTGTGTCACCTAATAATTCAAATTATATAAATCATTAGGTTTGCGTTATATTATCTCGATTTAACGAAGATTTATAGACAGAAAGATTAATGTTTGGTATAAAACAAAAACTCCTTAAGCCATTTGGCTTAAGGAGTTTTTATGGAGCCTAGCGGGATCGAACCGCTGACCTCCTGCGTGCAAAGCAGGCGCTCTCCCAGCTGAGCTAAGGCCCCATAATGGAGCGGAAGACGGGACTCGAACCCGCGACCCCCACCTTGGCAAGGTGGTGTTCTACCACTGAACTACTTCCGCAAAACATGAGCCATGGAGGACTCGAACCTCCGACCCTCTGATTAAAAGTCAGATGCTCTACCTGCTGAGCTAATGGCTCGTTATTAAAATCAATCGTGCTGTGTCCCTTCCTCTTCAAGCTAATTCAAAGAAGATAGATGCGTCGGGACAACTCGTAGCTTATTCGACGATGTATCGCTCGTCGCTAATGGTTCATTTTTAAATGGCTGGGCTAGCTGGATTCGAACCAGCGCATCACGGAGTCAAAGTCCGTTGCCTTACCGCTTGGCTATAGCCCATTGATATAACTTCATGAGTTAACTTCTCAGAATTTACTTCATGAATTAACACCGCAGGATTATTTTGAGAATTTCTGAAGGAAATTCGCGAAATAATACGACATTGATATTTCGATTTAGAAACCTAATTTAATGTTTTGTAAGCTAACACCGCAGAAATTATTTTGGCGATTTCTGCAGGAAATCGACGAAATAATTTCGACATTGACTCAGCATTAGCTGTTACATCGACACCGCAGAATTATTTCTGAAATTTCTGCAAGGAAATTCGGGAAATTATCCGACATTGATATGATAAAAATATATGTAATCATTATGTGATGTGAAAACAAATGGTGGAGGGGGACGGATTCGAACCGCCGAACCCACAGGGAGCGGATTTACAGTCCGCCGCGTTTGGCCACTTCGCTACCCCTCCGGATAAAGTTTCGAATGGTGCCGGCTGCAGGACTTGAACCCGCAACCTACTGATTACAAGTCAGTTGCTCTACCAATTGAGCTAAGCCGGCACAATAAAGTTTCCTACTCTACCTACAATTAACCCATAACGTACTGTCAGTCGCCCCACTCTCAGAATGCTTACTCAAGCAGCGGCTCGAGTGGTGCGCTGTAGCTATTTCAAAGAAGCCTATTCGATCGTGCTCTACAATTGAGCTAAGCCGGAGCATTTAATAACCCGACATCATGGTGGAGGATGACGGGATCGAACCGCCGACCCCTTGCTTGTAAGGCAAGTGCTCTCCCAGCTGAGCTAATCCTCCAAAAAACAAAAAAGATGACCCGTACGGGATTCGAACCCGTGTTACCGCCGTGAAAGGGCGGTGTCTTAACCACTTGACCAACGGGCCAAAAAAGCATAAATCGCAAGCTTCCAACCGGGCTTGAACCGGTGACCTCTTCCTTACCATGGAAGTGCTCTACCAACTGAGCTATGGAAGCATGGCTCCGCAGGCAGGATTCGAACCTGCGACCAATCGGTTAACAGCCGATTGCTCTACCACTGAGCTACTGCGGAATAATCATAAATATAACATCTAAAACTTAGTTGGATAATCGCCCCACTCTCAGAATGCTTATTCAAGAAGCAACTCGAGTGGTGCGCTGTAGCTATTTCAAAGAAGCCTACTCGATCGTGCTCTACCACTGAGCTACTGCGGAATAAGGTTATCTTAAGGCCTGGCAACGTCCTACTCTCGCAGGAGCGCTGGCCCCAACTACCATCGGCGCTGGAGAGCTTAACTTCCGTGTTCGGGATGGGAACGGGTGTGTCCTCTCCGCCATCGTCACCAAGCCTACTACTCTGATTTCACTTCTTCGCTGGCTTGTGCCGAGGAATCGATCATCCTCGAATAAGCTAGTAGACGCAGGCACAGACCAACAAAAACTATTATAATCAATCTTTTTATCATGTCAAGAGATTTTTTATTCCCTCAAAACTAGATAACCGATATTTCTAGTATTCATGGAGAAGCTGCACTCTTTTCACTTTTCGAGCTGTCTAGCTCCGGCAACCAACCGCTCGGGGGCAAATAACCTTCCTCCGTCGAAGTGGCAAGCACTTCTCGTCGGAAGAACATTTTCCTTACGGCGCTAAGCGCTCGTCTCCGTTTTTCTCATTTGGTTAAGTCCTCGATCGATTAGTATCCGTCAGCTCCACGTGTCGCCACGCTTCCACCTCGGACCTATCTACCTCGTCATCTTCGAGGGATCTT
>NZ_QLMH01000039.1 GCF_003259935.1 Paranoxybacillus vitaminiphilus
CTATCCAAACGTTATTCTGTCTTATATTTGGACGGCTTGTACGTGAAACTTCGCCGCGATACGGTAGAGAAAGAAGTCATTTATGTGGTGTTAGGAGTGAATGAAGAAGGGTATCGAGAAATTCTGGATTTCTTCGTGGGAGGACAAGAAAGCGCCTATGGATGGCGGGAGATTCTCCAACAGCTCTACAAAAGAGGCGTCAAGGAAGTGCTTCTGGGCGTATTCGATGGACTACCGGGGTTGGAGGAAGCCTTTAAGGCAGTTTATCCGAAAGCCGATGTACAGCGTTGTGTCGTTCACAAAGTACGTAATACCTTAAATCGTGTTCGGAAAAAAGATCAATTTGAAGTGGCAGAGGATCTCAAACTGATTTATCGTGCACCGAATAAGGAGATGGCGTTACAGATGTTTCAACAGTTTGAGTCGAAATGGTCAAGCAAGTATCCGAGAGAAGTTCAATCTTGGGCCAATGAGTTGGATGTCCTCCTTACATTTATGGATTATCCAAGCAGTATTCGAAGTGTGATTTATACGACGAACGCCATTGAACGAACGATCAAGGAGATTCGGAAACGTCTCAAGCCGATGAACAGTTTGAGTAGTTTAGAAGCAGCTGAAAAAGTCGTGTATTTGACCATCCAAGATTTTAATGAGAAATGGGCAGGACGAAAGTTACGAGGATTTTCCGAAGCTCATGAAGCCCTTCAACGAATGTTTGAAGAACGTTACAATTAACCAAATAATGTAAATAAATGAGCTAAGGGGATTCTCCCTTTCCACACAGGAGACTGAATATTCAGTCTCCTGTGTGGAAGAAACAGCCCCCTCTCTATTCTAAATCCATTTCAGAGATGCCCTATCTATCTTACATTACACAAAATTCTTGACGGTACCATAAACTTTGATAATTCGTATAAAAAAATGATAATTGTAGCGAAAAAATAAAATGAGTTAATTTATATAAATATTAGCACGTGCGTTCTTATTTGTCTAGTTGAAAGACATAAAATTATAAAACCTATCAAATAATTAAAATATGCTGTTATTAAATCCAGAAAAGGGATACGACCCAAGAGAACAAGTTAAACTTTATTTCGGTTGATGGTCAGTGAACATTTATTTTGAAGAATTCCTAGATGAAGCATTCCGTACAAGTGGAGCTTTTTATTTCAAATTTGTAATAGTGACTGTTCCCCATATGAATTTGGATACACGATAAGGTTGGGTTTTTTCATCCAAGTGACCTAAATAAGATAGGTGTCTGAAATACATAGAATAGCAAAAGCATGTAATACAGATATTTAAAGAATGATCAGGATTGGTAAATAACGCATTAAGGGAAAGGTTAAGCAGTATAAACTCAATGCGAATCTTACCTTGCAATGAATAAATGCTGTTTTCAAAAGCAAAAAATATTTTTACCTCTCTTAAAAATATATACAATTTATAGGACAAAATAGGTTCCATACATTCGTCTGAAATCTATTTTGTCCACAGTCTGAGACTAGCTCTAATGACTAGTCTTAATTTTTATGATTGAACCACAGTTAAAACTACAAAATTTATTCTTACAAATGTTCGATTGGAACAAGAATAATGAATTTGTATGAAATTAGGAGTATTCTGGAGTTTTTTCTATAACCGTTATAGGAAATGAATAGTGAAAAACCACTATTTTGGTGTTTTACAGATCAATTTAGTTCGGAGTATGATGACTTCATAATATAGGGTTGAGGTGATTGTAATGAACAAAGAGCCACTTTATCAAGAATGGGGTCATAAATTAATCCCATCTAGCTACGGTGAACTAAACGGAAAGAAACGTTATTACCGTGTGTTTTATGGGACAGTTCATTGGCACACAGCTGATCCAGAGAACATTCATAAGGCTTGTACCGTATTTGTTCAATATGGAGCAACTGAGGATTTTGAACAAGCAAGAAGAAAAGGAGAAATAAGAGAGAATTACCCATGTCATATTATTGAACAAGATATGGACTCCGTTATGGCTGCTATGAAGGAATTAAGGGAGCGGAGATATTAAGAGGGTTAAAAACTACAACAAGGAAGTAACAATTTTAATAAGAATATTCAATCACCCCTTATTACACCGTTCTGATACTTGAACGGTGTTTCCTTTATTAGTAAGATTTCAACTCTAAATACATTCTTGAAATTTTAGACACATATCCCTTTTATTTCTAGAGGAACGAATTCATTTTTTATTTGTTATCGTGGATTCAAGTTTAACATTTTTACAATCAAGCTCAAATGTCGAAATTTGTTGTTAAAATATAACGAGAAAGCCATTTTTTTGTATTAATATGTAAGTGTAAGAGATATCTCATATCAAAGAGGACTAATCAAAAACAAAGAAATATTACTGCAAGAAATGTTTATAAGGATGCACATACGGTTTTTAAGTATAACAAAAAGAATGTACTAACGGAATCGTGAATTCGATTTTAAATGTTAATATTAGTAAATATTTACGAAGTGAATTGAGGTGAAAAATTGAAGGTATTAGCACTTGATAAATTTTATAAATCTGTTCCAAAAGAAAAAGAACAGCGTGTTAAACAAAAAGTTATCTCTTTGGTTCAGGAGTTGGAAAAAAACGGATTTGATTTTGAAAGGTTACCTAACGGATTTGGATTGAGAAAAGTAGAAACTGTGAATAAACCTATTTATAAATTTAAAGTGGATAGCAGTGATCGCATTTTATGTTCAATGGGCGGAAAGTTTTATTCTAATATTCGAGAGGAATATATAAATTGTCTAGTTTTACTAGAATATTGTAGCCATGACTCACAAATCAGAATTGCAAAAGATAGGGAGTTTACTAAACAGGGAATTCAGGAATATGAAAAGGATACAGTAATTGTAGTAACAGATACTAACAATGAGGAAAAATCAATTGATTTGTCTCTTACCAATTCAACACCAATTATTATAGATAAGAATCGAATTAACGAAATATTTGGGGAAGAAGGGCGTTTTTATTACTTAGACGATATTCAAGATGAGTGTGTTCAATCATATGGTAAAGGTCAGTTTGTTCTTGGAACAGCTGGAAGTGGAAAAACAACAATAGGAGTATACAAACTAATAGGCTATCTTCAAAATAATAATAAGCCAGATTTAAATATATGTTATTTTACATTTTCGAAAAAATTAAAAGAACAAGCTGAAAAATTATTTAAAGATTTAGCAATCAAACTTTTTGATTTAAAACAAGGTGATTTTAAAGGAAAAGTACATTTTTTTACGTTAGAAGATTATTTAGAACAAATAACTGAAAATCAATTTAAATTAGTTTCTTATGCAAAATTTAGAGAATGGTATAGTCAACAACAAGGTAATAAGTT
This sequence comes from Paranoxybacillus vitaminiphilus, assembly GCF_003259935.1. Classification (GTDB taxonomy): domain Bacteria; phylum Bacillota; class Bacilli; order Bacillales; family Anoxybacillaceae; genus Paranoxybacillus; species Paranoxybacillus vitaminiphilus. The sequence goes on from NZ_QLMH01000039.1 coordinate 3,369, forward strand.
TGATCCTCTTGCGCTATGGAAAGAGAAGAGAGGAATCATTCAAGGAATTATAGGGGCAAATTGGCAATACGAGATTGAATTACCTGTTAAAGATTTTAATCAAGATATACTGCAGTTATTGAATCATCATCAATATATTACTTTCTCAACAAATAAAAAAATGTTTTCTCTTCGCAAGGAATTGAATACGATTTGTAATTTTTTAAATAAAGAAGTTGGTGAATCTGCTACATTTAGAGAGAAAATTATTAAATTATACAACCACACAATTACTAACAAAAAGCAACTAAACGAACAAGAATATTACAAATTAAATGAAAGTTATTCATCATTTACACAAGAGGAGCGAAAAAAGGTTTTTTCAATTTTTAAAAAGTACGAGACCTATTTAAACTCTTTAAAAAGACAAGGTTTTTGTGAAGAAGGGGATTTAGTTAGACGTGCATTAGCAAAAAGCAGTCCCCAATATGATTATATGGTCATTGATGAAGTTCAGGATTTTACAGAAATCCAAATCTACTATCTTTGCCAATTACTAAAAAATAAAACAAATATTTTTGTATGTGGCGATTTTCACCAAACAATTAACCCAACATTTTTTAATGTCGGCAGAATTGAAAGCATCTTCAAGTTCTTGGGGGGAATTGAAAATTTTGAAAAAGTAACTTTCAAAAGAAATTATCGTTCTAGCAGGGATATTGTAGAGCTTGCAAACAACGTAGCAAGTGTACGGAAAAAATTAATGCCTAGTAAATCAGATTTTGAATATACTGAGGTGCCAACAAGGGACTATACTAGAAAACCTTATTTATTTCGAGGGCCAAAAGAAGCTTTATTGAAATTTGTAAAAGATAAAAGTTATGTCTTAATAGTAGTTGCGAATGATTTTTACAAGAAAGAACTTCTACAGTCTTTTCCAAGTCTAAAATCACGTGTATTAACTGTATCTGAAATAAAAGGAATCGAGCGGAAATATATTATTACATATAATATTATTTCAGCTTTTAAAGAGCAATGGGAGGAAATATTTCAGCCAAAAAAGCTACATTCAGAAGTATATAGATATTATTTTAATGTACTGTATGTCGCCATCACACGCGCTAGAGATATATTAGGCATGATTGAAGACGATCCGTGTGAAGACCTGCTTAAAACTATCGAAAACAAAATAGAGATTATCACCAAATTCGATATTGATTTATTGGGATTACGTGAAAATTCAACATTAGATCAATTATATAATGAGGCGAAAAAATTTGAAGAAGATGAGCTGTTCGAAAATGCAATTGCAGCCTATAGAAATTTAATGGAAAAAAATGAACCATCATTAACTTTATTAGCACAAAAAGGAATTCAACGATGCCAAATAAAAATGGAGTACCAATTAACAAAAGACTATTCTAGTTGTGGAAACAAGTTGTTTGATTTAGAAGAATATGAGGAAGCTATCTATTACTTGCGCAAAGGTAAAGATGCATATAAATTACTAAAAGCTATTTTATTACAATCAGGATCTGATGAGCAATTTGATTTATATGAAGAAATGAAGCGATTTAATACCGATCCTTTAAAAGTATTAATAGAAGTAAATGATGAACATTTATTGAAAATGTTATTGAATAAAGTAATTCATGCATTCAACCATAATCTTAATGAATTGGTTGAAAACTCCGAGAAAACGAAGAAGTTACTCAAAACACTTACAGTCAAAAAACAAAGGAGATAGATAAGAAATATGGGTGCAACTGATAATAAGTCTCTTGATTTACTTCTCAAAAAATTCAATGAGATTTTAAAAAATACGGAGAATTTAAATGCTGTAATATCAAACTTTTCATCAGTTACCGAATACTTTAACGAAATATTAATTGATATAGATGAAAAATTTTCTATAACAGAAATTAACAATTTATCAAATGAGGCCATCAGTAAACTAAATGAAATAAAATCGTTTAATGAATACCAACTCATTGAACGATTACAAGATATTATTAGCGAAAGCATCTCAGAACATTTGAAGGTTTTTAAAGAGGAAATAGAAAATGTCATTGGAAAGAATCAAAACAGTAACCAAAAAATTGAGAATCAATTAAAAAAAATAAATACTTTACTTAATTCAATAAATATTTTATTAAACTCAACTAACATATCTGAAAAAGGGAATTTAAGCGATAAAAAACATGGAGACATGATGGTGATTCTACAAAGAATTGAGAATGATATGAAGTCTTTAGTTCAACCATTTATTCCAAATCATAATGAAGAAATTGTAAAACTAAGAAAAATGGTTTTAAGTCTTAATACAAAACTTAAAAGGCTAGAGGAAGACTACGAAGAAAGAATTTTAATACTAGAAAATGAAGTTGTCCAACTTAAAAGTGAAAAGGAACAGATACTTGCCCAGCTTGATGTGACTGCACATCCAATAGATATTTCGGATGATGATTTACCTTTTTAGAATTGAATGAATTATTACCAAGAGATAAAACAGTATTTGAATCAAAAAATCCTAGAAAATCTAAAAATCGTAGAAATATTACCATGGCGGTAACAGTCGATAACAAATATAATATTGAATTTCTCATACTCCCTTACTAAGAAGATTCTGAAATAGCTATATAAGGTGAACTACTACAGCAAATAAAAGGGAAAAGCATATAGAAGAGCCTATATCTAATAAGTTAAGACTCTCCGAGAAGGCAAGATATCTAAGCTTGCTACACGAATTTTAGATTTTTTAGCATAAAAACTAATCTAAATCACTCGGCTAAAAATAATTTACCTAACCCGTGGTGCTAGATAAAATCAAACAAGCATAAAAATAGCCCTTGCATGAAGGATCTCCTTTAAAATGAAAGTGCTACCAAACATTTAAAAGGA
>NZ_QLMH01000040.1 GCF_003259935.1 Paranoxybacillus vitaminiphilus
TGGACGCCCGTTCGGAAAAACCAGAAAATCCATCAATCGAAAGCATGGAAACGATGGATGAAACGAAAGCGCAAAGTCATTGAAACCGTGTTTTCAGTTCTCATTGATCAGTACCGGATCACAGAGATTCGAGCCAACTCTGTTTCTGGATTTGAATCAGCTTTGGATGGCATTTTACTAGCTTATTCACTCGTCATTCTTGGGCTAGTTGAGCGTTAAAGTTCAACTAGCACCACAGGTTTTTAATAGTTTGGCAATGAAAATAGCTAAAGGTAAAATAACTCCAATTCCAAACAGATAAAGCCATACCAACGTCTCTTGAGATAAAAAAAGCTGCTAATTCCAACAAACAACCAAAATAAAATCCCGGCAATAAATACCGGATAACCTAAGTGTGCTTCTAATGATAAATCATTTTTTTATGTTTACTATGCCTTGTTTATGTTCCTTAAATAGTAAATATAATCGGTAGATACTCCCTGATAACCCAACTGCCGAATCATCGCTGAAATATTGCCGCGATGATAAGTTCCGTGATTAACGATATGGTAAATCATTTCACGGATACTGTTGCTGAAGCGCTGGCCTTTCGTGTTCGTATAAATGACTGTTTGTTCCAAATCATCTTTAAAGTTGAGAAACTGTAACATCTCATTATGTAAATAAGTAAATGCATCATTTATTTCCTGTATGGTCTTAAATGGTTTCGGTTCAATGGAATTCACACTTTTTCCGCTTATCCTTAAAAACCATAATTCATCCACAGCATACATATGGGCAAAAGTTTGTGAAATGGAAGGAAAAACACTGTTTACTTCCTTATTCATAATTTCTTTTGGTAACTTGCTCAAATGTTCGATCAGTTGTTTAGTTGCCCACGAGTGATAATCAAAAAATTGCAATGTTAACTTTTTCATTTTCTTATACCTCCTGATTTTTACAATATATAACCATTTCGCTTCATTTTTCAGAATTCCTACTCTCAAACAGTTATAAAAAAGACGAAGCAACCAGTGTGTTCTCGTATTCTATCGCTGCACACTGGTTTAGTTTTTTCTGAAAGTATTCATGATTGTAAAACAAGATATATGGTGCGATGGTTTGTGAAAGTTCTTCCTCGGTTTTACATCCAAAAAAATAATTTTTGTTTTAAGTTTAAGGCGGGAAAAGAAGGAATTGATGAAAATGCTGATTAGTCATGCCGCCATTGTTATCTTGATTGCTTTGCATCTTTGAAAAAAAGAGCCGAAGACCATTAGCCATCTATTAGTGGGAAAGGAAGCGGACTTTAAAAAGACTTTATTACAATGAATCGATTTCTCTTTTCCAAACGGCGGCTGAGCTAAGTTTATTTTTTAATATCAACTCTCTCATTGGATGGTGACTTTACCGTGATTATATGAAGAGTGAACTGCAGTACGCGGAAAAGTTGAGATATATAATAATATATAATAGTGGTCATTTCCCCTATAAATCTGCACTCCCCTGAAGCTTAAAAGTTACGCGGGATGTTTTTTCTTTCATCGCGATTAAAAAGCTTCAGTAATTATCTTTTTTGCTTGTTTACTCATTGAACAATCGGCTCCTTATGCATTGCCATGAGCCGAAACAGTAGTGAACCCCTTTGCCTGCCTTTCCAATTCTTTCGCTAAGTTCGCCAAGCTTTTAGCTGCTGAATGGATTTGCTGCATCATCGCTGTTTGCTCCTCGCAGGCTGCCGATACTTCTTCCGTGTCTCCTAAAACCCGTTCAGCTGTTTGTGAAACTAATTGAGACTGTTTCACTAAATCTTCCGTATGACGGGCAATCTCTTCTGTTCCTTGAACTACCCCGCGTATTTGGCGATGGACTTCTGAAACAGAGGCAACAATTTCAGAGAACGCCCGCTGCGCCTTTTCTCCAACCTCTTCTCCTCTCTTCACCACAGCAGCACTTTGCGTCATTTGCTCTCCTGCTTTGATCATATCTTCGCACAATTGATGAATAAATTCAGAAATTTCTTTTGTTGCTTTCCCAGTTTGTTCCGCGAGCTTCCGTACTTCTTCTGCAACGATAGCAAAACTGCGCCCATGTTCACCCGCCCTTGCTGCTTCAATGGCCGCATTGAGAGCAAGCAAGTTTGTCTGCTCGCTAATTTGTTCGATAAACGTCACGATTTTTCCTATTTTTTGTGACCGATTGCTTAACTGTTGAACAGATTTAGCCGTGTTTTCTACTTTTTGTACCATCTCGCGCATTTGCTTTGCGACTTCTTCGACGGCTTTCTTCCCTTGAACTGCCTCTTGTTGCGCCCGATCCTCTTGTTCGCCGACAGCTTGAGCCCGATTGAAGATTTGTTTCGCCTCTCGATCGACTTGATCAACCAGCTTTATCATATGATTCACTTCATTTACTTGCTCTTCTGAACCGTGTGCGATGTCCTCAGCAGAATTAGCAATTTGCTCGCTCGCTTTCGTGCTTTCTGTCGACGCTGCAAAAAGTTGTTCGGAAGAGACGGCTAATTGCTGTGACGTTCGATTCAACGAATCGATCATCTCACGTAAACGGTCGATCATTTTGTTAAATATTTGTCCTAACTGGCCAATTTCATCTTTGCGATTGACGGCAATCGAAACGGTCAAATCCCCTTCTTTCACCCGATTCATTACTTTCATCATCTGTCGAATCGCCCCTGTCAAACGATACGACCAGATCATTCCGACAATTAGAGCGAGCAGCATAGCCGCGATAACAAATACAATGACTTGCTTGCGAACGTCATAAGCTGGCTGCATGATGTCATCGTAATAGCTGCCAATCGCTAAAATCCAGCCGTTAGGAAGCTCGCGGAAGCTGACGACTTTTAATCCATCTTTCCACATGTATTCGACATAGCCCGTTTTTTCGCGCAAAATGGTCTGCATAAATGGCTCATTCGCTAAGCTTTGCCCTTCCATATTCGGATGGATGCGCAGCGTTCCTGTTTCATCTACCACATATGCATAGCCTTTCATGCCGTTCGGCTTATAGTACGCTTGAGCGACTTCTTCTACAGCTGTGCGAATTCTTTTTTCGTCCTCCTCGGTCATCACGCCATCCTGCAGCCATAAAGAAATTTCCTGCGCTTTAATTTTTGTCATGTACTCTAAATCCGCCACCGTCAAACGATACATTCCACTCGTAATCGATTTTGCATTGAAAAATCCGACTGCTCCAAGAGGCAGCGCAACGACAATGACTAGTAATAAAACAAATTTCAGCCTAAGCGAAGCCTTCATAAAAACCATCCCTCCTTTAAAAACGCTTTCTCTTACATAATAAACGACGTTCATAGAAAAACATGTCGAATCATGTCATAAAATCAAAAAATGGAAAATAAATCCGACTATTTTCACTATGCCTGTTAACCTTTTTCTACCATTTCCGATGTTCCGCCGACCGTTTAACATGTTCACTGAGAAGTCTCCCACCTCTAAGCGGAGTGTAGATGGGAGAGGTTCATCTAACTCTTTTCATGCCATAAAAATGATTTCGACACGGTGAAGAAAGCCATAAAAAATGAGATGTAAAAGGAACCTTCCTTCACAGTGAGCAAAGATTCCAATATACATCTCACCAATACCACTAATTACCTAAACAATAGTCCAGAAAAGAAAATGATTTAGATAACGCATGCATGAAAATTTTTTAGCCATGTAAAATCGGCGTGCTTTTATCCTTTCCAATGCCATCATTTATCATGTGGTTGATACAGATCCCAAGTCAATTTTATCGATTCCACAATTTGCTCCGCTGCGGTTTCAGGGTCGAGCTCGTTCGTCAAAACGCGGGAATTATGAAGCGAATACGCTTCTCTCCGTTTAAAAAATAATTGTTCGACTTCCTCTAACGTTTTATTTTTCAAAAGAGGGCGGCTGTTGACAATTAACGGAAGGCGGTCTTTCCAATACTCCCACGATAAATCTAAAAAAAACACGATGCAGTGAGATAAGCATGCGTTTCTTACTTCCTCTTGTAAATAGGCGCCTCCTCCGAGGGAAATAATTTTTAACCGCGTATTTGTACAGAGATCAACAATTAACTCTCTCTCCACTTTCCGAAAATAGTCTTCTCCCATCTGTTCAAAGATCATTGGAATCGGCATATTGCACCTATTTTCTATTTCTTGATCGACATCGATAAAATCGCGATACAGCTTTTTTGCCACAAGCTGGCCAATCGTTGTTTTCCCTACTCCCATGAAACCAATTAATACAATGTTTCTCTCCCGGAGAGGGATTTCAGAATGTTCTTTCATGTCCAATCCACTTCCCCTAAAATTGATGATCACTATGCAATAAACTCGATTCCCGCACAACGAGTTCTGGCTGTAAAATAAGGCGTTTCGCCTCTCCAGCATCACCGTTCATACGTTGATGCAAAATATCAGCTGCATACGTTCCAATGAGTTGTGGGAATGCCGAAACAGTCGTTAATGGAGGATTAAACATTGAAGATTCTTGAATGTTGTCAAACCCGACTACTGCAAAATCACGGCCTGGAATCATTCCAGCTTCCTTTAACCCAAGCATTACGCCAAATGCTACGATATCGTTATAGCCAAAAGCTGCCGTCGGCGGATTGGGATGTTGAAGAGCCTGCTTTATTGCATTGATACCACCTTGTCTTGTAGCCGGTGCCTCTATTATCAATGACTCATCAATTTCTAAACCAGCTTGATGAAACGCTTGGCAATATCCCTTCTTTCGATCTCGCCAAGCAGATGAACCAGAAAAACCGCCTAGAAAAGCAATGCGGCGATGTCCTTGTTGAATTAAATGCTCCGTCACTAATCGGCCCCCAGCCACATTATCAATACCAATATAATCAAACTGCTCTCCTGACGGCATTTCCCTCGCTACTAAAACAACAGGAATTTCCCATTGTTTTAATCGTTCCACCATGTCTACAGAACATCCGGGAACCGGGCTCATAATCACCCCGCCTACCCGATACTCAAGCATCGTTGACAGAAGCGCATCCTGTTTAGACGGAGAATCAAACGTAGTTCCTAAGATAACAGTATATCCTTCTTTATCTAATGCTTCATGAACACCAACCAATAATTCAGAAAAAAACGGGTTACCAATTTCGGTAATAATCAGTCCTACAGTGGAAGACCGCTGCGATCGTAAATTAGCCGCAACACGATCATAAATATATCCTAACTCCTTCATCGAGTTTAATACTTTTTCCCTTGTTTCTTTCGATATATGTGGACTGCCCCGAACGACGAGAGAAGCCGTTGCCCGCGACACACCAGCGTGATTGGCCACTTGTTCTAGAGTAACGCGGGCTCTCTTTTTTCGCGTCATAATATCATCACCTGCTTGCGACATTTTTGCATTATTCCTCTGTTACTCAAGTATTTGTTAGATCGATCTAAAAAAAGTATAAACGTATTTTCTAAACATTGTCAATCAATGCATCTAGCCCAGATCTTTCGCAAAATAATTTAAGAAGTTCCTTGCCTCACTAAGTAATTTGCACGTGCATTAACACATAAAAATGATTACAGCAAACTTATCGTATTTCCATCCCGATTAAAACACCTGAAAATCCTTTTATATGTATATCAAAAGCCCCCTGTCCCAATTCATTAGGGGGCTAGAAAAATCAACCTGCATGAACCTCTCCCACCTACACATTGTTTAGAGGCGGGAGACTTCTCGGGGAACATGTTAAATTTAAAATTCATTGATGCAAACATTCATTTTATGTGAATCATTCTTTTCATTCAGCACTAGTTCTACTACAACAATCATATAATGAATTAGCAAGCACAGCTCAAACATATTTTTCTGCATTAAGGTTGCATTCAAAATCCAAAATAAATTTTATTAATTATTGGTTAACCAATGAAGCGGAACAGTAACAATGGATGGGAATAAAATAAGCAATATAAGAACAAGGACTTCTGCCAGTAAGAAAGGCCATATCCCTTTCATGATGTCCTCCATTCCTATTTTCCCTACCCCACAGGCTACATTTAATACAGTACCAACCGGAG
>NZ_QLMH01000041.1 GCF_003259935.1 Paranoxybacillus vitaminiphilus
GAGGGTATGGATACCGAAACAACGCACATCTTTTCTTGCGCATCCGCCTAGAAACGGGAGGGAAATTTGTCACCCCCGACTTTTGGTGATGAACCAATATTTGTACTCTATTTTACAAAAACATCAAAAAAGCCGTCCATCGTTTTCTACTACATTGCTAAGTTTTTTGTACATAAGAGAAAAGAGAGCTATATTAGCTCCCTTCTGTTTTAAATGCGATAACAAGTTGTGGTCCTATCATAAGCCCCCTTGTCATCAAAAGAGAGAGTTCCTCTTAACTATGAAAACAACTCCATCAAATCCCCAAATAATCCCAAAACCCGACTCTCCAAACGTTGTCCCTTCAAATCCGAGCGAATCGAGGCTTGGTAAGAGAAGCCCAAACATGGTGAGCAGATTTGTACAAAACATAGACCGATAAACAATAAAAAAACGCTTCCTTAAATGATGTGACCCAATAATCAGATGGGACAAGAATGGCGAGCAGGCACTGTTCGCTCCATCGTCTGACACCATCCGAACTTCTCTTATCCATTCAACTGCTTTCGGATGGTGCCCACAAACCCATATACGAAGAGCTTTCCATTCTATTTATCAACCAAAAACAGCCTTCCTACATTATTTTCCTGATTTCTCTTTCATCCACCCCACAAGCTCCACAAACTCTCTCTTCTGAACAAATCGCTCAGCTTGTTCCTTCATCTCGCCTTTCCGCTTAAAAGCAGCTCTCTTCAACTCCCGAATCTCCGCCGCGTGTTTCTGCAGGATTTGCGCCATCTGCACCGCGTCTTGATAAATTAAATTCATATCCCAGCGTTCCGCTTCTCCTTTATCAGCAGTGATGCAAGAGCCGGATTCGTTGCCGTAATGAACGTTCCATTTGTAGTGGAGAGAACAGTTGCTTAAATATTTTTCCTGAATTACTTCAAACCACGCTCCCTGGTATATTCCTGAAAGTTGAACATTTGGGGCATAACGGTGATGGCCGTTACATCCTGCGAGAGCCGTGATTCCTGCAAGGTTCAATGATTTCACCAACATCGCCATGTTCGCATCCAAATCTAACGCATTCACTTTGATACCGAATCGTCTTTGGACGAACGGCTTCCATTTGTAGTGATAGCCTTCCATGAAAATTGGAAACTCCCGTCCTGGTGTATTCATGATGCGTTTCATCGTAGAAATTGGCACACGGGTAACCAATACTTGAAATTTGTTTCCTTGCCAAAAGGTTGGAATACCGAGATGATGAAGCAACTCACGAACTTTGCTGATATCTTCTTTTGTGTTTCCGTCTGTTAGGATAATAAAATCGTCTTTTACTTCTACAAATAACCCTCTCATTTGTAGTGACTCGGCGATGCGAGCAGTTGCATCCATCATTTCTAATTTCATTAAATTCATATTTATCATCCTCCTGTTCAGTTTGTACTCTAAGTATAAAAAAAGCCCGGTTACGAAATCGTAACCGGACCGTTACCCTTTACGAAGGACAATCGATGGAATATCTGCTTTCCATTCGTATCCTTCAGCTGTAGTGACTAAAATGTTCTCAGAAATATCATCACGTCCCATTGCTTGAGAAAGCTTTCTTCTAAGACTGGCGATATACCGCTTCACCGTGGCAGCTCCTACCGGGCGATCATGCCAGATCGCTTCTTCTATTCTATGTTTCGGGCACGATGTCATCTGATGATCAATCAAGTAACCAAGAATTTCCGCCTCTTTCCGTTCAAGCCGGACTGTATCATGGTATGCATAAAAATATTTTTCATCCCCAGCTAAATCGAGAACGACACACTTTCCTTCCATTGCGTCTTCTTTGACTTTATTAGCATCGTGTTTTGAAACCGTCTTCCGCTTCTCCTCGGGCTCCTTCAACAAGATCGGTTCTGTTACTCTCTTTTTAATCCTGTCCATATACAATTCGATAAACCAGCCGTGTTCGCCCATTTTATCCAAGTCGCATGCTTCTTTCATGTACTCCATCGCTTTCTGAATATAACCAAGTCTTGCATATCCTAACGCAACATTACAAAGCAGTTTGATGCGTTTGCTGCCGTCGATCCCTTTTTCAAGCGCTTCTTTTCCATAAAAAAGAACCGCCTCCCACTTCCGCTCTTGACTGGCCAAAATAAAGGATAGGTGGTAGAACGCATCGGGCTTTGATGGTGAGTAAATTGTAGCCTTTCGCAATATCTCATAAGCTTTCAGATAGTTCCCTCTGCGAATTTTTTCATCCCGCCCCCACTGTAAATACAAATCGGCAAGCATAATCGCATAGCGGGGTTCTTTTGGGTCCAGCTGAAGAAATTGCTTGTAAAGGTTTATCCCTTCTTCGAGCCATGCATTTCTCTCATCACCTTCATCAAGGCCGTCCCGATCGAGCCAATTATCCTCCCAATCCAATAGTTCTTCCATTGTCATTTGCCGCATAAATAGGACACTCCTGCTTAAGAAATTCTTTTTTCCTCATTAATTTCAAAGACTAATATATCAAATAGTTTTCCATCGGTATAAAGCAAAATCGCCCACTTACCTGGCTTCGGTATTTTCACGCTGGAAGAGATATGGGCATCTGCACCATTATTTGGGCCGGCCGTCGTTTTTGTCCAGCCATCTATGAAAATCTTGTGAACGGTGTTGGATTCTTTATGAAAACCGACTACGGTCAAATCTACGCTTTCCCCCAAAGATTCCACATCCATTTTTGTCCATTTAAACTTGGCATATTAATCATATATTGTATACATTCAGTGTACTCTTCTATTTTAGCATAAAATTCCATTATTACTGATATGAATAATTGATCTATATAATTGTTGATTTTTAAAGCACTTCATTTTCTAGAAGTACCTGAATTAGATTTGCCGCCACAAGTCATTGAAGAATTTGCAATATTTATCGTGAACCTGAAAACGGAGGATTGGGAGGAATTTTTCTTATGATTAGGATGAGCGTTGTATGTTAAGTGACCGCTTTTTCGCCATTATATAGACATCGGAAACGGATTGGTTAAGACACCCGCACATTCCATTAACGAAATCCAAAACGGACATCGCGCTCGGACTTTTCCTTCAATCCCGAATTTGTTCCAGGCACAACTTCAAAAAGGACAATGGAAAAAGCTCAAAGTAAAAAAATTTGACGAGCCCTACCTAAGCATGATATAGTTAGTTTTAAAAATACAGAAAATTATGTAAATAAAGAAAATTAAGAAATAATATGTATGAGGGGTGAAGATATGACGAGGCAAACAGTCAAGGATGCTCTCAAGGATACTCTTGACGAAGTTTTGGATAACGCTGTAGGCAGGGCTGGAGGGGTACCCGGGGTAGTTGCAATGATAACTGACCGGGAAGGAAACATCTACGAGGGTGCAGCCGGGGTACGCGAGCTCGGAAAGGAAACGCCGATGAGCACCGATACAGTGTTTGCTCTTTTCTCGACCACGAAAGCCATCACCGGCACAGCATTGATGCAATTGGTCGAGGAGGGAAAAGTCCGTCTTGACGATCCGGTCAAGAAGTATGTGCCTGAGATTGCCGAGATTAAAGTTCTCGAAGGGTTTGACGCAGACGGGCAGCCGAAACTAAGGGAACCGAGAACCGACATTACGATCGACATGCTGATGCTTCACACTGCCGGCTTCGGCTACGAGTTCTTCAGTCATGAAGATCGAAAATACCGTGAAAAAAAGGGAGTACCTTCCATTCTCACTAGTACGTTTGACTCCATTAAGAGTGTACTTCTATTCGAGCCAGGTGAACGCTGGAACTATGGCGTCAACATCGACTGGGTTGGCAAGGTTGTCGAAGCCGTATGCGGTAAGCGACTGGGCGAAGTGATGGCCGAGCGTATTTTTGCCCCTCTCGGCATGACCGACATCGGATTCACGTTAACACCGTCGATGATGGAACGCCGCGCAACCATCCACACTCGCGCCCAGGACGGTAATATCACGCCTCAGCCTGATCTCATTCTGCCGCAATCTCCGGAAATGGACATGGGAGGACACGGTTTGTATGCCAGCATTGGTGAGTATATGAAGTTTATCCGAATGATCCTGAATGACGGTGAGGGAGTCCTCAAACCGGAAACGGTCGCGCAAATGTCTCAGAACGGGCTTGGGGAATTAAAGAGCGGCGGTTGGATTTCGTCTGATCCATCGCTGGCTAATGACGGTGAGTTCTACCCTGGCGTGCAAAAATCGTGGGCTTATACATTCCAGGTAAATGAAGATCCTACCCCTACAGGCCGTCCAGCAGGCCAATTGATGTGGGCGGGACTGGCCAACCTGTTCTACTGGATCGACCGCAAGAACGGTATTGGAGGATTTTGGGCTTCGCAAATATTTCCGTTCCAAGATGTGGCTTCATACTTGGGCTTCATCGAATTCGAGTCAGCGGTCTACCGTACATTGAATCGGTTCGGTCAAATTGATACTTGATCAGAGAGGGCGGAGACGATGGCTGCTGATCATCCCTCTTGTACGATGGTCAAGCAGGGTGATTGATGACGAGCCAAGGCATCATCTTCCTCACATACACACCACAGTGGCGGAAGCCGTAGCTTCAGAGTTTGCTTAAAAACAGCTTTGAGCGAGTTTCTTTGAAAGAGCTTTATTACGCTAACGAGGATTAATAGTTGAATAGAGGAGGGTTTTTTAAACAACCTTTTTGTTACTGCTGTCTGAAACAAATTTAAGTATTTTTCCAAGCACCGTTCGTAAATCAAACGGTGCTTTATTAAAATTTAATCGACTTTATTGTAGTGTTACATTAGGGCAGCCGTGTTTCGCTCTTCTTGGAAATTGTACATCTTGAAGCTTGCTTACAATTCTTTTCCCGAGTCTTCCGATTTGAAGGTTTAGGACAGAATGGCTCTTTTTATTTAGAAGATTCGCAAGTTGTTTTCCCGTCGCTTTGCAATTCGTTTGATAATAAAGCATCATCATGAGCTTGGCATCTTCTTCTTGAAAAATCTCTTTATTTCTTAATAATTCAAGCCATTGGCGAACTGAAATATTAAGAGATTCTTTATAAATCTTCATCCAATCATCTCTCCTAGGCACGTTTAGCAGGTTCGTATGCTTTTAATCCTACGTCGCCGGTAAGAAATTCGACTTCCCAGCGCTAACTTTTGACTGTTTTGATAGTTGCGTCGCCAATCGATAAACGTCGGTTCACTTGCTCCAGCCATTCGACAATGAGTTTATGCAATTTATCCACTTTCCACAGTTCAGGTTGCTCAGAAAATTGCGCCTAGGGGGTTCTTTATTTAACGCTTTTCGAATAATGTGAACGAGCTTTTGCGCACATGCATAGCGATCTTTTGCTGCTTGGGCGATATGCTTGCCCGTTTCAATAATAGAGCGTATATTGTTATATTCATGATAACAGGGCTCCCTTTATTTATTTCGACATAGTTATATTGTATTAAAACAAAAATGACAAAACTGTCGAATCCCGTAGATACCCCGCATCAATACAAGAAAAAATCCCCCGCCAATACAATCCTTTGCACTGGCTTTCCAAACATACAACTCCCAAACGACGACGGCCACTCAAGAATAATGAATGCAACATGAAAATGTGGTATATTCTTAATAAACAGAGCATATACTGCCTTTTTAAGGAGGTGAATGAAATGGAACAACAAACAGTATTAAAAGAAATTTTAAAGGCGCTCGATCTGCATGCATCTGATTTTCGCACACAAATCGCTGCATTAAACGAAAAA
>NZ_QLMH01000042.1 GCF_003259935.1 Paranoxybacillus vitaminiphilus
TGGACGCCCGTTCGGAAAAACCAGAAAATCCATCAATCGAAAGTATGGAAACGATGGATGAAACGAAAGCGCAAAGTCATTGAAACCGTGTTTTCAGTTCTCATTGATCAGTACCGGATCACAGAGATTCGAGCCAACTCTGTTTCTGGATTTGAATCAGCTTTGGATAGCATTTTACTAGCTTATTCACTCGTAATTCTTGGGCTAGTTGAGCGTTAAAGTTCAACTAGCACCACAGGTTTTACCTAGTAAAGTGAAAGAACCTACATCATGGGGGGGACATTCATGTATTATGAAGCATTAATGTTTGATCTTGATCAAACGTTAGTAGACACTTCAAAAATTGAAAAATGGCGGAAAGAGCAACAATGGGAAGAATGTTTGAGTCATTTCCACTTAACCACGTTATACCCAAATATTCAAAAGTTCCTTCAATCTGTTTCAAACAAGAAAATAGCGATTGTTACTAACTCTTCTTTCAATTATGCAAAAAAATTACTAGAATATCATCAGATAAAATACAATAAATTAATTGCCTATCAAAAAACAGGAAGAAATAAACCATATCCTGATCAACTGCTACGTTGCGCTGAGGAACTTCAGGTGAACCCATATAAATGTATTTATATTGGCAATGATCCAAATGACATTGTTGCAGCAAAAGCAGCCGGTTTTACATCAATTGGATTTTCAACTAAGCGTGAATATGTAAAAACATTAATTCCTTTCATGCCAGACGCAATAATATCAAACTTTATGGAACTTGAGCAATTTCTAAGTAAACGAGAAGATCCTTTATGGCAGAAAGAAATGAATAGTTTATTCCAATATGCACAGAGGGCAAAACTGAAAAATAATCCAAGATACTATTATCACTATTTGACAAAAGCAAGTGATATGGGGCATGAGAGAGCACAATATAAATTAGCAAAGTTACTAAAAAAAAATCCTTTTCTTGTTCAAGACAATAAAAACTATGAATACTATATGTGGGAAGCTGCGAAACTAATGGTCCCAGAGGCTATTTATGAACTAGGGTATTTTTTTGAGAAAGAAAATCAAACTGAAATTGCACAAAATTTTTATCGTACCGCCGCTAATTTGGGATGTGCACATGCTCAATTTCGCTTTGGAAAAATGAAGTTAAAAACAAATTCGTCCTATACCAAATTAAAAATTTCCTATAAATGGATTAAAAAATCGTATGCAAATGGTTTGCAAAATGCAAAACTTTTGTTAAATGACATCGAAAAAGCTATAAAGTTCGAAAATATTCTAAAGAACCATCTTCAGTATGATAAAAGTAATGCTATTTTCTATTTTGATTATTATCTTCCGGAAGAAAAATATCAGGATTTATTTTCTCAAAAAATATTACAGGTAAAAAGCGAGGATGAATCTGCTATCACTTATTTTACTCAAATACTGAAACAATTTTTAACAAATGAATTGGTTCTATGTTATGTTCCATCTTCTGATAAAGAGAAAATCGTTACAGGAATTAGAAAAATCGCGCAAGCTTTATCCACATTTAAAGGAATAGATGGTACCCATTGCCTAGTTCGATTTAAAACAAAGGAAAGAAGTTCATTTGGTGGGGAAAGAAATATTGATGCTCATCTAAAGACGATGATTGTAAAAAATAAAGAAATAATAGAAGGCAAGCATGTTTTTCTTCTTGATGATGTAACTACATCTGGAAGTTCTCTTATTGCAAGCGAAATACTACTCCTTGAATATGGTGCATTGCATGTTACAAAACTTGCATTAGGAAAAACAAAATCCTAGTAGGAAGGAGCCTTATAATGAGATCTTTATGGTTAGCGTTAACCTTTGTTAAAGGGTTAGGTACAAAACGAATTAGACGAATATATAATCAATTTCCTGACTTAACCTTGTCTGATTTTAAAGATGATAAATTAAACCAAATAATCAAAATGCTAAGAAATAAAACAATTGCTGAAAGTTTATCGAACTATGATTTAATCAAACAATACGTAAAAAAAGCGGAAGAATCCATTACTTATCACCAGCAAAACGATATTCAAGTCATAACCATTTCAGACTCCTGTTACCCTGAACTTTTAAGAAAAATAGATGATGCTCCTATTGTACTTTACTGTAAAGGTAATATGAATCTTTTACAGTCACACAAAAATGTTGCCATTGTTGGAACAAGAAACCCTACTTCTACAGGCAAAAAAATGGCAAGAAGGATTGCCAAGATTTTCTCAGAAAAAGGATATGTAATTATAAGCGGACTAGCCCTCGGAATTGATACAGAAGCTCATATTGGCGCTCTAGAAGCAAATGGTAAAACAATTGCCGTACTAGCAGGGGGATTAGATTCAATCTTCCCGAAAGAAAATCTAGAATTAGCAGGGGAAATTATAAAAAAAGATGGATTATTAGTTTCAGAAAATCCGATGCACACACCAATGTTTCGTGCAGCTTTTGTACAAAGAGATCGTATCCAAAGTGGTTTATCCATTGCAGTTTGCCCAGTTCAGACAGATATCAAAGGGGGAACTCAACATACTATTAAATTTACAAAAGAACAAAAACGATTACTATTCTGTCCTGTTCCAATAGAAAAAGTTCCAGCAACAAGAGGTATTTTCAAACTTCTTGAAGAAGGTGCTTTACCGCTTCGTGATTCAGATGATATTCCAATAATAGAGAACCATATTTCTGTTAAATTAGAAGAATTATCCCTTAATACTCACTTCATGAAAGAAGAGCTAGACAAAAGTATACAACAATTAAAATTATTTGATTAATCCTTAATAAAGAAAGGGTAATTTTTTATGACGTTTGACTTACTCAATGATTTAGTTCGTTTAGTGCAATCAAATCAAATAGAAAAAGCAATAGAGCTTTTCCAAAAATATGAATCCGATTCAACAAAAGTAAATGAGTATGTATATAGTACATTTGCAAAAAAACTTTACGAGAATGGTCATGTACTTGAAAGTATTACAATATTAAAAAATGCAGTGAGAGTGTATCCTCAAAATCCTTATATTTTGAAATCGATTGTTTCTAAAATATATAAGGTTATTATTAAACCATTTTATACAGATAAACGTTTTTCAGATAGAGAATACATAGCTACAGTAACATACATTGATAAAATATTGAATGGGGTTAAGGAATTAAAGAATGAATACAGGTATATTTACTTTAAACATGTTGATTATCTGTTGAATCAACAGAATCCAGATAAACAAGTAGCATTAGTATTTTTACAATCCCTAGACAGTATAAAACTTAACCGAACACCTTTTAAAAGTAATGATAAATCATTTCCCTCCGATTATGAAAAATGGGTTGTAAAAGTAGCCAATCTTCAGTTTGATTTAAAGTTATATAAGGATTGTATTAAAACAGTTGATTGTGCCTTTTCAGATTCTCTAACAATCTCTTGGCATAATAAACAGGATATTTGGCTACAAAGATTAAAGGCACTTTCACTGAATGAAACTGAGCAAACAGAAGAGGCTATCAAAATATATGAATCTTTGATCATTAAGCACCCTACATGGTTTATGTATCATGAACTTGCTAAATTTTACAAAAGTATTGGAAAGAAAAATGAAGCCTTGTATTATGGAACAAAAGCATGTTTAAGTAAGGACGCAGATCCATCTAAATGCGGTAAGCTATATCAGACAATGTATGAACTTCTACAAAGCTCAGATAGTAGCAATTATCATGCTTTCCTACATATAGCGTATATAATCGAAATTTACAAGAAAAATCGTTATAATATTTCAAATGCTCTAGCAAAAACATATAAAGATTTAAGTTCAAGATACCAAAACCCTAAGAGCATTAAAACAGAACTTGAAAATTTTTGGCTTGATATTATTTACAGTAAAGCAGAAAAGCAGGAAGGAACTATTACGAGCATACTACCTAATGGAAGAGCAGGTTTTATCGAATATTCTAATAAAAATAGAATTTATTTCAAATTATCTGATGTTAGATTTTCTAAAAAACTTGTAAAAGAAGGGAAAAAAGTGACCTTTGTAATAAGTGATTCATTTGACTACGTGAAAAACCAACCATCCAAAGTAGCTGAATATATTTGTGAGGTGAAGGAATGAGTAAAATAGCTGGACAAAGTTTTAATTCCTCTGAAGAATTATTTAGCGAAATAAAAAAGACGCTTCAGGTCTGTAATCTTTGTATTCGCTCTAAAAAGGATCACCCCTACCATTTTATTCTTGAGATTGGTACAAATGAAGATGAAAAAGTAGGGCGATTAAAAGTTCATTATAACAAGTTTTTCCGATGTACCTCAGTAAATATCATTGATCCAATAGCGGCAACCTACTATAAACTACTAACGGAATTATTACCAATTAAAAAAGCTAGTGTAATACAATCCGACTTTTTTATGGATTATTTGCAAAATAACTATCATTTTACGGTTTCGATTATTCATGATTCCGCTACATTTAAGTGCTACGAGCTACATTTAAATAATAAGAAGGTATGGGTAAAAATAAGTAAGGGTACCGAAGCTGTATGCCAATATTTAATGGGTGATACCGATTTATTTGATGAAGTTCAATATATTTATGAAGAGGGAATAAGCTCTGGTGCAACCTTCTAACCTTATAATAATATGAATTTATTGAAATTTGTACTATCTGTAATCAACGGTGATATGTTAACTTTATATAAATAATACCCTTGGTGCTAGTTGAACTCTACTGTTCAACTAGCTCAAGAGAAACAAGCGTGTAAGCCAATAAAATGCCATCTAGTGCTGTTTCAAACCCATCGACGCTATTGGCACGGATGGCAGTAAGACGAAATAGATCGGTAAGAACAGAAAAAGTGGTTTCCACGATTTTTCGTTTTCGACGCATCCATTGCTCCCATTCTTTCGAGTAAGAAACCTGTTGATTCTTGCAGAATGGTGTCCAAAAAGCAATTCCGTATTCATGATGAAGCTTCTTTTGTAATGGTCGACTGACGTATCCTTTATCCCCTAACGTGTAAGGATGTGGAAGTTGAGCCATGACTTCTTCTGCCACGATTCGATCATGATACGAAGCAGCCGTGACCACATATCCCATAGGAAGCGACTGGTCCGTAATCTGGATGTGTAACTTAAATCCGTAGAAGAACATCTTCTTGGAAGCGCAATATCCAATATCCGCCACATCTTGGAATCGTTTGACCCGTGTTAAAGCGTGCATAGTGACACAACTCGATTGGTAAACTGTCCACGACAGCATACGCATGATGTTGTCCACGTTTAGCCAGCCGATGTCGAATCCATTTGATGGCCCAACGTAACGAACGGCATCGACGGTTGTATCGAGAACGTTCAGGGAACGACTCTTCCATGAATAAGTTTCCAACGACAAAGCGATGCCATGCTCGTTCCGACGTAAAGCCGAATAACTTTCCAAGCACATGAATCGCAATGATCACATCATCAGTTTGCTTCAACAAGTGCCGATTGCGTCTCTTCAAATGTGGTTCGATATAAGACAACTGTGTAATTACGATCGATAAAATGGCGGCATATTGTTTTTGAATTTTCGTTTTGTTTGTTGTAAATTATCACTTTATTTCGGAACAAAAGAGCCATTTTTTTGCACATTCCTTCAGAAAGCCCTCTCCCCTTTTCTGAAAGAATGTGCTAAATT
>NZ_QLMH01000043.1 GCF_003259935.1 Paranoxybacillus vitaminiphilus
CAATAGTAAAAATCTTGTAACCATATTTTTCATGGTAATCATACTTATTTAATATTTTTTGAACTAATGTAGTATCTTGTTCATGATCTAAAAAATCACCTATTTATTTTCATTCAGAATTTTATATTCAACTTAATTCTCCAATAGTTTTTTGTCGCCTCAATAATTCCTTTCCTCATATACATTTGTTCCAAGTTTATATCTTCCCATTTAACATGTTCACCGAGAAATCTCCCACCTCTAAGCGAAGTGTAGGTGGGAAAGGTTCATGTCCCATAGAATCCTCGGTATTTCTCTCAGTGTGACGGGAAGTGGCCTCACTCCCCGCCCCGCTTCTTCCACTCATCTAAAAACGCCGGCAGACGGTGTTGGTAAGGGGCGATGGCACTGTTGAAGTACGCCTTCCACTTATCCGGCTGTCCGAGAATATCGATATAGACGCGACGGATTTCTTCGATGTACACAATGGCCCGGCGATACGCTGAACGCTTTCGTTGCCCAATAAGCTGCTCGACTTTTTGTTTATAATATGCGATCATTTCCAACGGATGACGTTCGTTTAAGTAACGTTCATACTTAGATGGATCGAAATAGATCGGAAAAGACGCCGTTTTTGTGACGTATTGAAGCAGTTCTTTGCTGTTTCCTTCATTGTAGTCAATTTCTGCTTTTACATAAGAATAAAACGATTGTCTAGTTAACAATGCGTACAATTCTTCTCTCACCGCTTCTTTCACGCTTGGCGCAGCATAAGCGATCGCTTTTTTATACAGTTCGTAAGAAGGGCGGTGTTGAAATTGTTGCTTTAATAATTGAAGCGCTTTTTCTTTTTCCCCCATTTGCCCATATCGCTCGAACACGTACTCATACAAAGCTCCTAAAAATCCTTCTCCTTCTCTTAATCCCTTCTCAGCGATTTCAAGCGCTTTTTTCTTTTCACCCTTCTGCTCTAAAAATTGGGCATAATCCAAATAGTCGCTGCCGTATGTTAATTGCTGTATCCGCATTTGTTCATACGTCTCTTCATCGCCGAGCTTGTACCGATAAATGTCAAGCATGAGCGATTGATTGTATTTGCTGTTTGACTGCTTCAAGTATGATAACACAATCCGCCAATGCGCTTCTTCGCAGGCGATTCTCTCAATCCAGTCCCATATGGCGTCATCAAACCCTGAATTTCCCTCAAGATATTGCTCCATCAATTCGTGAATCATTTCTTCCCTGCAATTATCCGGAAGCGTCCCATCTGCAAGCAATGAAAGAACTTGTTCCATATTTTCATAGGCGCGATCTTCATCTTCTTCCGGACCGCCGCCATACATATTAAACTCGGAAATAATATCAATCGCTTCTGCAAATTTTTCACGGTACTCGTTATAATGTTTTTGTGCTAATTCTTCATCATTCAAATAGCCTTTGTTCTCTAAAAAATGAAGTGCTTTTTCTTGGGCTTTTTTGTTAGATTGGATGAGGTGCATGACAAGATCAAGCAGATCGTCATGCGGAATGCGTTTCAAAATGGTTCGAATATCCACCTTTTCCGCTCCTTTCTTGTTTTTTCATAAGTATAATTTAACACAAATACAAGGTGCAGTGCTTTAGTTACGTAAAAAGCAAGTGTCGACCTTTTTTCTAAGCCCGACAGACATAATCGATGGCAAAATGCTCATCGTCATAATAAAACCGTCTTTTAAGTTCACCCATACATTTTGCAAAAGTCCTTTCGAATGTTGCACGGCTTTCATTGCTTCTGACCAAGCTTCTTTCATATAGTTCCCCGTTACTTTTTCCTCTGGCTGGCCTTTGCCGTCATAATAATCATCGCTCATTTTACTTAACGGCCAGATTCGAACCGTAATAGCAGTGACAAGGAAAGTGACGAAAAATGTTACCCAAAAATACGTATTCCATATGTCCATGAGTCCAAGTGTTTTGGCGACGACAACCATAAACGTGACGGATACAGTAGAAAACCCTGTCGCAATAATCGCTGCTTCTTTAATCGTATATTTTCCTTCCTTAAATACTTTGTTAGTAATTAATAATCCTAGTGAATAACTTCCAACAAACGACGCCACCGCGTCAATCGCTGAACGTCCCGGCGTTTTCCAAATCGGCCGCATAACTGGCTGCATCCACACTCCAACAAATTCTAAAAGCCCATAGCCGACAAGGAGCGCGAGGAATACTGAGCCAATCGGAACTAGAAGGCCGACAGAAATGACGAGCTTATCATACAAAAATGGCCCCATATTCGGCTTCAATAACCATGACGGTCCGACATTGAAAAGGAGCATTGCCGCTACAATAAGACCTAGTACTTTTAACACGGAAAAGACAATGGTAACTGCATCTTTGTTCCATGTTTTAGTGATAAACGGATACACGGCACCTAGTAAAATAACAATAAACGCATAATATGGCACGATGGCAGGAAATTGCATGCGTATCCAAGAGACAATATGATCAAGCATAATCGATGATTTTCCCCCGATTTCCACAGGGATAAAAAACATGAAAATGCCGATTGCGCTATAGACAAAAAACTTCCATGACTGCCCGACAGGAGATTGCAGTGGCAAATAAGGTTGTTTATTTGTATCCGTTTTCATTCTGCGCACCACCTCATTCTTGTTTTAAGGAAAGTACGCGCCAACACGCGCACTTTCCTTTTAGAGGAAAAACTAGTAACAAAGCTGTCCTTTTGCAACAACGATTCGCCCGTTCTTGATGACCGTATCGGTATGATTCATGCCGTAATGATAGATAAGCTGCATGTAGTTTGGCACATTGAAAATGGTGATATCGGCTTTTTTGCCGACTTCGATGCTGCCGATTTCATGTCCGCGCCGAATCGCATGAGCAGCGTTAATCGTCGCAGCGGTGATGACTTCTTCCGGCGTCATCCCCATATGGAGGCAGCCGAGGTTCATGATAAACGGAAGTGACACGGTTGGCGAAGAGCCTGGGTTGCAATCGGTGG
The DNA here is from genome assembly GCF_003259935.1 of Paranoxybacillus vitaminiphilus. GTDB lineage: Bacteria > Bacillota > Bacilli > Bacillales > Anoxybacillaceae > Paranoxybacillus > Paranoxybacillus vitaminiphilus. The sequence goes on from NZ_QLMH01000043.1 coordinate 2,984, forward strand.
AAAGGGCGACAGGTACACCCGCATCAATCATTTTTCGGCCGTTTGCCGCTTTCGTCATTAAGAAAAACGCCGTTCCTGGAAGTAAGACGGCAATGACGCCTTTTTCCGCCATTTTTTGAATACCTTCATCGGAAGCACAAAGCAGGTGGTCAGCGGAAATCGCGCCGACTTCCGCAGCTAACTCTGCACCGCCGTATGGTTCAATTTCATCGGCATGAATTTTTGGCGTTAGCCCGTATGCTTTTCCCGCTTCTAAAATCACTTTTGCTTGTTCTGGAGTGAAAACGCCTCGTTCGCAAAAGACATCATTAAATTCCGCAAGGGCCAATTCACTTACCTTCGGAATCATCTTCTCGACTACGATGCGCACAAATTCATCAGGATTGTCTTTGAACTCTGTGGGCACAGCGTGCGCTCCCATAAACGTGCGGACGACATCGACGGGATGAGTTTCATGTAATTTTTTTGCGACGATTAATTGTTTCAGTTCGTGTTCTAAAGTTAAACCGTAGCCGCTTTTCGCTTCGACCGTTGTAACGCCGTGCAGTAAAAATTGGTCGAGGCGCTTTTTGCTTGCCGTGAACAACTCTTCATCTGTCGCTTCCCGGGTCGTTTTCGTCGTCGCGTGAATGCCGCCGCCAGCGTTCATGATTTCCATATATGTTGCTCCATTCAGTCTCATGGCAAACTCATTTTCGCGGCTTCCGGCATAGACGAGATGGGTATGTGGATCAACAAGGCCTGGCGTGACCGTTTTTCCCGTTGCATCAACCGTTTCCGCTTCAGCGATGCGCGGCTGAAACTGCTTGAAAAGCTCTTCATCTGTTCCGACTGCGACAATCGTTCTGTCTTCAATCCAGACGCTGCCATAAAAAATCGTCCTTTCTGTAATGTTGTGTCGCAACTTCATTTTACTAGAAAGGACGATTTTTTTTGTGCATTTTTTTAAAAGTGAAAAAATGAGGGGCTTCAAAAAGTCAGTTACCCTGACTTTTTGGACAGCCCCTTTTTCTTATTTTTTATTTAGTTTTTATACGCACAATACGGACGCAGCTTGACGCCGATGAGGCTGCCAAGGAAAGCGAACACGAACCAAATCCAGCCGTGGACGCTGAAGGAGGCAATGCCGCTGAAGTACGCGCCGATGTTGCAGCCAAAGGCAAGACGGGCGCCGTATCCCATCATCAAACCGCCGATAAGGGCGCCGATCGTCATGCGCGATGGGCGTCGCCATTGGATCGGTTTGGCGTAGCGGCCGGCAAATGCCGCCGCCAGCAAGGCGCCGAACATTAAGCTGATGTCCATGACTGTCGTTGTATCTTGATACAATGGGCTTTTCAGCGCATTTAGCTTCGCCGGATCCTGCCAGTAAGCCCATTCGGTTGGGTCGACGCCAAACAACTGCACGAATTTCGCTCCCCAAAGCGCGAAGGCGGAAGTGACGCCCCACGGTTTGCCGTTGACCATTAATACAAGAACGTTCAAGACGGCAAGCAAGAACGCGCCGGCAAGAAGCGACCATGGACCTTTATAAATCGCTTTCCAGCCGTTTTTGTTTTCGATTTTCGTTGAAATTAGTTTGCCGTGGCGGCGTTTTTCGATGACGGCCACAACGTAATAAACGAGCGCCAACAGCGCGATCTGAAGCAGAAAACCGCCAAACGCGCCAAGCTGGTGGATGAGCGAAATCGGCGCCAGATGCGGCGTGTTCATCCAAAAATCAAAATGGGTCGTCGCAATGACCGAACCGGCGATAAATCCGATTAAGGTGACGATGCCGTTCGTATCGCCTCCGCCGATATGGTATAGCGTCCCCGATGCGCAGCCATCGCCAAGCTGCATGCCGATCCCGAAAATAAACGCGCCGATGATGACGGAAATCCCGACATCATGAACGTTTCCCACAACTGCATGGCCAAAAATCGAGCCTTTCAACAACAGCGGCAAGAAGAAAATGCTTGCCACCAGCATCATGATCATTTGTGCACGAATCCCTTCGCCTTGGCGGTATAAAATAAATTTGCGCCATGCGGATGTGAAACCAAAGTGCGCTTGGTACAAAATAAATCCGCCGAATGCTCCTAACACGTAAAGGAGCGCTTGCTGCCAAGAAACGCGGCTATATAAAAACAACGCACCTCCGATCAACACAATGGACGCAATGGCGATGATCCACGACGTTGGATTTTTCGGAGCGTTCGCTGCCTGCTTAACGCGGACATCCGTTTGTTTTTGCGCTGCGATATCCAAGTTATCTTCCCCCTTTACTAAAATTAAACAAACTATATAATACTATAAATTAGATTGATTTTCTATGTTTTTGTTTCACTGTTTATGTTAAGTTATGCCAGACTTATGCTGTTCATCGGCTTGTTCGGCATTGATTTTAGCGGGCTGTCATGGAAAGGCGGCGATGCCGGAAACATGGCATGTTTAGGCAAACGGTCGTTGATTTTTTCAATCTGATTCATAACGTTACACAATGTTATTTAATGCTTTTCTTGTCTATATGATCCGGTTATACTGTCTAATGAGGAGGTGAATGAAATGGAACAACAAACAGTATTAAAAGAAATTTTAAAGGCGCTCGATCTGCATGCATCTGATTTTCGCACACAAATCGCTGCATTAAACGAAAAA
>NZ_QLMH01000044.1 GCF_003259935.1 Paranoxybacillus vitaminiphilus
ACGCCTATGTAAAACGCCATCGGTCCCCGTTTGCGGCGATTCCGGCGAAGGAGGGAGAACACGGTGTATAAATCGTTTTACTCCCTTTCGCGGGATGAAATAATGTGCTAGTTTACAATATTATTTCTATATTAAAGAAACTGTTAAGGGGATAATTCGACTTTAGAAAATGCCTATCTATAAGTAATTGGTTGAATGTTGATATTTCATTATGCCAAACACTTATTTATTTAATAATTGATTCTTCAATTAAAAAATTTTTGAAGAGCTCATTCCCTTGTGTTTCATCAATTTCCTCTATATCGTATATTCTTACAAGATAACCAAAAGGCTCTTCTTTTTTATATTCCTTTTTCAATTGTATATCATATCCATCCGCATCAAAGTATAAGTACCATTTTGGTTTATTCTTCTCTTTAAAAAAAATCCCTTCCAAATCAAGACCGTCATTATAATATCCAACATGTAAGTGGAAATCTTCATATCTAACCATCAAATTGTGCCCCCTATTCTAAAATTTAATAACATGATGTTCTTTTAAATTAGGTGGAACATGATAATGCAATACATAAGGGCCTCCATGCTTTATTGGAAAATAATCAAGTCGAAATACAACCGAACCGTTTGATTTATTTCTTACTTGTATGATTCGACCTCCACTACCAGCACCTTCTAAAATATATTTATTTTGGCTCTTCACCATAAAATGTACTTGACAATCAGGTTGTTTTCTGATCAAGGGTACAAAAAATGCGAAATTTCCTGTATGGTAAAGGTGACCAAACCATCAACCATGGAGGAAATTTCGCATGCAATCTCAGTTTATCAAAGATTTGATCACTTTACCAGGCTTTCTTATTCATGGAGAACGAAAAGAGGGAGAACGATGGATTTTTGAACTTTCCCTCCCTCCTCATTGTCCGATCTGCCCGACTTGCTTCGGACGGACAACCAAAATATCATCGAAACGAAAACAATGGATTCATGGCTATACGAATAACATTGGTCTATTTTGGATTGAGCTTTCCATAGAAAGACGTCGCTGCCAAGCTTGTTCCCTTACGTTTACCGTTTCCTATCCGGGGCTTCCGTCTCACAGTATCGCGACGGAATCGTTTCAACATTGGGTCGCCCAGTTATGCATCGGAAAAACGATTCAAGAAGTCGCTCGCTTGTTACAACTCGCCTACACGACAGTAGAACGCTGGTTTTATCAATATGCCCCGGCTCTTTTACCAACATCGAATCCTACAGTAGTATGTGTGGATGAATTCGCTTTCCGAAAGGGACATGATTACGGAGTAGCGGTGATGGACACACAGACTAGGAATGTCCTTTCCATTGCTTCTGGAAAAAATGAAGAAGCCATTGTGGAGGCGCTTCAACCCGTCGCCTCCAAAGTGAAGTATGTTGTCAGCGACTTGGCTCCTGCCATGAGAAAAGCCATTGAAAAGGTATGTCCAAAAGCCATCCATGTTCTTGACCACTTCCATGTGATTCAGTTATTCACCGATGCACTGGAACGTTGTCGCAAATACCTTGCCAAAGGCGGAACTAAACATGGAAGCGTTCGCCGCGTGTGCCGATTGTTAAGCCAACGTCCAGAAAAATTAACAGAAGAAGAGAGACAGGAAGTTCGACAATGGTGCTAAGAAAGCGCTTATTTACGTGACGTTTATCAAGCACTTCAACATTTCCGTTATGTATCCAAAAGCCAAACAAGAAAGCAAGCCGAAACTCGTTTGACCCAATGGTTTGACCGGTACCTTTTTAGCGACTGTGCCGCCATACGCAGTATTGCCAAGGCACTCATCACCCGAAGAGACGCAGTGCTTTCTTGCATCGTTTTTTCTTACTCAAATGGTCCAATGGAAGGAATCAACAACAAAATAAAATTGATCAAAAGGCGAGGATATGGGTATCGAAATATCCAGCGTTTTACTTTGCGTGTCCGTCTAGAGACCTTTATCACATTTTAACGTAAAAATCAAGTACATCTTTTGGTGATGAACCAAATTTTTATAATTTTAACTAAAAAATTCAATATTTTCGTTCAGCCGTTCCATCCCATTGGTTGTGTGCAAACTGTGGCAGTAACGGTCTCGATAGTCTAAAACCGCCGTGGCGTCTTCAAACCCTTCTTCGAGGATTTGAGTCAGAACTTGTTCGAGCAGCTTAGTCAATCCTTGATCTTTCAGCAATAACCCGTGCAAAAGTTCATCATTTACAGGAATATGATATTGGGCCATCGTTGCATACCTCCTTATGTTTGGGGTTCACTGTTTATTTGACCAAAGGGGAAGCAACGTGGCTCTTTTGTTTATTCCCTTTTTACACAATTATACGGACTTAACTTAGGAACCCACATACTACACACCGAAGAAAAATTTGCACAAAACTTGCACAAAATCTGCACAAGAGGCACTTTAACACAATTAATTTATTTAATTTTTATTAACTCTCTTAAACAGAAAAACCTTGAAATATCGCGTATTTTCAAGACACATTTTAATTCGATTTAACTCATTTTATATATTTAACTCGCTTGTTTTTCCCCTTTCTATTTTGACAGGGTAGAGGTCGCGCATTTCGCCCAGTCGGAATCATCAAGTGAAACCCGAACTCAAGATGGAGAGTTCGGGTTTTTGTTTTAATAAAAATTTAGTACGAGAATTTTGCAGTGAACCTTAAAAATGTAAAATAACAACAAAAGCCTTATAAATCAACGGTTTGTTCATGATTTTGTGGAGTATGTAGAAAATAGAATTACCACTTTACTGCAAAATGATATAAAAGTTAATCGAGAGAAAAGAAGAGCTAGAGAATCATAGAGGAAAAATCAAAAATATTAAAATTAACTCAATAAATGAGTGTGACCCTATTTGGTGCGGTGAATGTCCTCACTCAACAGGCATTGGCTTGTAACACGGCATCATTCCTTGAGTTTGTCAAGCACCTGTTACAAACACATTAGGGGAAGTATGTTCTTTTGGTCTTAGATAACAATCGGATTTACCATGCCAAACAAGTGCAAGAGTTTTTGCGTGAACAGGAAGAGCAAATTATGGTTTGCTTTTTTTACCACCTTATTTCCCACAATTGAATCCGATTGAACACCTGTGGAAATGGCGGAAGGAATCTGTCATTGCCAATCGGTTTCACAAAGATCTTCATGCCATCGAACAGTTGGGGAACAGCTTTTTAGAAGTACATTGCACATCATTGTGAAGAAGTTTTACAGCGCTTAGGGGGGGTTTGAGAAGCCGAAATGTTAAGTTACATTCTATATAGTATTATGATGATTGTTGCGGTGGTTAAGTAGATTATCCCGCAATACATAAGGAATAACATGTTCGAATAAATATTAAAATCCTCTGCTTTCGGCGTAGGCTTTGCTAAATTCTCCGTAAGCTTTCTTATCTATTATAGGATTCACATAATCTAGCTTTCGCCCTTTATAAGTATAGTTATCCCGGATCCAATTAAAATCTTTATCGTTATTACTAACTAATGTTGCATTATGTATAAGAGCAGCAGCTGCAACAAGAGCATCAGGAGCTTTAATACTCTTTTTGCGTGCGCTGTCCGCTCTTGCTTTCCTTCTTATGTCGGCCGCTAGCTCCATATCTTTTCTAGTAACATCGTAGATTTGATCAGCCATTTGAATATATCCTTCCCTGTTTTTTCTTATAGAAGGATCTGTTTCGATTTCGAAATGAGACATAATCTCCATCTCAATCAAGGTAGTCATAATAATTTCTGCCTCATCTTCAATCAGCTGTTCAATGAACTCCACTGCATCAGGGTAGCCCATTTCATCTGCTGCGTATATATTTGTATCGATTAATACTCTCTTTGACAACGTTTAATCCTCCCAATCTTCTCTATTTGCAATTTTGAGTGATTCTATCACACCTTCTTTACTAAATAGCTTAGCACTGCCAGCCAGACGTTTGTGTAAAGCTTTCTTTTCTTCTTTGGTTAGCTTCTTCTTTGCAGGTCGCACTTGAATGACCTCCTTCATTTGTTCTTCCGTTAGAACAGGCAATCCAATTCGGTAATGATAATGGTTCTGGTGCACTCTTCTCCTTAAAATAGGGCGTTTGGCTAGTGCTTTTGCTATATGATATGCATCACGGTTCTCTTTTTTGTTAGTTCTCATTTGTATCCCCACCTTCGTTGAGGTTTTATACATAGTATACCATGTTTTAAGAAATCATATCTTACATTTCTCATCCTGACATTTTTGTCGAAGTTATGGAAAAATAAACTGATTTTTGTCATAATTCTATACAATAAGGAGTTTAGGAGGAAATCAAAAATGGGTACTTCCAAAAGACGTTTGAATGACAAAATTAAAACCCTTTTAAGAAATCAACCTTTGACTGATTTAAGCAAAAATGCTCCAGAAGTTACACGAGAAATACTAACCAACAGGGTCTTAGAAAGAAGTTTAAATGAAACAGTGCTATTTAAATCATTTGACGTTGTTTCTAATGCATTTATAACTGCAAAAGCGAGCGGATACAATGGAAAAACATTAAAAGAATTAAAAGAAGATGAAATTAGCCGGGAAGAGTTTTTTGGTACCGTCAAGAATTTTGTGTAATATAATGGGGGGAGGGTTTCTCTGAAATGGATTTGAATTGATAGGGGACTGATTTTCTCCACACAGGAGACTGAATATTCAGTCTCCTGTGTGGAAAGGGAGAATCCCCTTATTTCGTCCATTTACAGCATTTGGTTAATTGTAACGTTCTTCAAACATTCGTTGAAGGGCTTCATGCGCTTCGGCAAATTCTCGTAACTTTCGCCCTGCCCGCTTCTCATTAAAGTCTTGGATGGTCAAATATACGATTTTTTCAGCGGCTTCTAAACTATTCAAACTGTTCATTGGTTTTAGGTGTTTCCGGATCTCCTTGATTGTTCGTTCAATCGCATTCGTCGTGTAAATCACACTTCGAATACTGCTTGGATAATCCATAAATGTAAGGAGGACATCCAACTCATTGGCCCAAGATTGGACTTCTCTCGGGTACTTGCTGGACCATTTCGATTCAAACTGTTGAAACATCTCCAGTGCCATTTTTTTATTCGGAGATCGATAAATGAGTTTCAAATCTTCCGCCATTTCGAATTGGTCTTTTTTCCGAACACGATTGAGCGTGTTACGGACTTTGTGAACGACACAACGCTGCACATCGGCTTTCGGATAAACCGTTTTAAAGGCTTCCTCTAAACCCGGTAGTCCATCGAATACGCCCAGAAGCACTTCCTTTACGCCTCTTTGGTAGAGGTTTTGAAGAATTTCCTGCCATACATAGGCGCTTTCTTGTCCTCCCACAAAGAAATCAAGAATTTCGCGATATCCTTCTTCATTCACAC
>NZ_QLMH01000045.1 GCF_003259935.1 Paranoxybacillus vitaminiphilus
AATTTAGCACATTCTTTCAGAAAAGGGGAGAGGGCTTTCTGAAGGAATGTGCAAAAAAATGGCTCTTTTGTTCCGAAATAAAGTGATAATTTACAGAAGACAAACTGGCGATTTTAATTGTTTGTGATAAGCTTCTCACAGGCTTTGACGCACCAATCGAGCAAGTGATGTACTTAGATAAACCATTAAAAGAGCATAACCTTCTTCAGGCCATTGCCCGTACAAACCGTACATATGAAGGAAAAACGTATGGACTCATTGTAGACTACTTTGGTGTATCCAAATTCTTGGAGAAAGCTCTTGCGATTTTCTCTAAACAAGATATTCAAGGGGCGCTACTCCCGATTGAAAGCGAATTGCCTAAGTTAAAACAAGCCCACCGAAAAGCGATGAGCTTTTTCGACTATATTAACCGAAGTGATGCCGATGCATGCGTTCAAGTATTAGAACCTGAAGATGTGCGTCATGAATTTGAAAAAGCGTTCAAAGAGTTTTCCAAACGAATGGATATGATTTTACCGAACCCTGAAGCTTCTCCATATGTAGAAGACTTAAAGTTTTTAGGTAAAGTACGGCAAATGGCAAAAACGTTATATCGTGACGAACAAATGGACATTTCCGAGTGTGGCGAGAAGGTCAAACAATTAATTGCAGAGCATTTATATGCTGAGTCTGTCGAAGTCATCCATGAACCAATTGATATTTTGTCCAATAAGTTTGATGAACGGCTAGAAAAAGCCCCTTCAAAAGAAGCACAGGCGGCGGAAATGGAACATGCGATTCGTCATGAGATTAAAGTGAAGCTGGAAGAAAACCCTGTATACTACACGTCGTTAAGAGAAAAACTTGAACAATTAATCGAAGCAAGACGGAAAAAAATGATGGATATTGCCGAATTGGTAGAAAAGCTACGCAGCATGGTCAATGATATGCGAAACGTCAACCAACAAGCGCAAAATCTTGGCTTTACGCGAGAGCAATATCCTTTCTATCAACTGTTCCAACAAATTCTTCCAGACGAAGAACATAAAGATGCGATCGATGCGTTGACACATCTCGTGACAGACATTATCGCCGAGGAAAGTCAAGTCATTGATTGGGTAAACAAAGAAGATGTAAAACGGGAAATGCGGAAGAAAATTAAAAAGCAGTTGCGGGCAAGTGTAATTCCTAAAGACCAGTTAGAGAACATCACACAACAGATTATGTCGTTAGCGATGGTACATTATAAACGATAAGCCTCCCATCAATCAAGGGAGGCTTTCGTCTTTATAAAGTTAACGTTGGGCCATTCACACGCAACCATTCTTTTCTTTCCACGTAATCCGTTATTACAGATTGAACAAATTGCCAAAAATCATTGGAGTGATTCGGATATTTCAAATGTGCCAATTCATGTACTAATAAATAATCGATAATCGGCACTGGCGCCATCATAATTCTCCAATTTAAATAAATGGCTCCTTCGTTCGTACATGTTCCCCAGCGCATTTTTTGTTCTTTTAGTTTAATTTTAGCAGGAGTTACCCCCATTTTAGGGCAATACAATTTTAAGCGTTCCTGTAATTTCGTTTCCCCATGCTGAATATACCAATCTTTGAATGCTTGTTGAAAGAATGTAATTCTCTCTTCTTCTGTTAAATGCAGTGGCAGCGTGGCAATAAATTTACCTTGTTTAAACATAAGCTCTGGCTTTGTAACTTCTTCGCTTTTATATACTTTTAACCGATAGTTACGCCCTAAATAAGCAAATTTCTCCCCACTTACAAATTCTTTTGGAGCGGGGGGATCGGAAATTTGATTCAACGCCTGCCATTTATCAATAATCCATGGGGCTTTTTTATAAAGAATTGAATTTAACAGCGAATCCTCTATACCTTTAGGAGCTACTACCTTTACTCCCTCTAACCACTCAACCGATATCGTCACATCCCGCTTCTCTGGCTTATACTCTATTGCATAATCTATCGTTGTCTTGCCATATTGAAAGCTAGGCATATAAATACATACTCCTTTAATCGTTTGATTGTCTCCCATTTTATCCTTGGAAAAGCATAAGGTCAATGGCTGGGTTTACAAGTTTATAATAATAAAGAGGGGATACGTATTGCAGATCTATAAAAATACTTGATTTTGTTTTTGGGTTACAACCGTCAATGTACATATTAATAAAAAAATATTTTATACACCCGTGGCATAAAAATAGCCCTTGCATGAGGATCTCCTTAAAATGAAAGTGCGATCAAACATTGAAAAGGAGAATCCCCATGCAAGAGCACTTTCATCTTACAACAGATCGAGCCAAACTTCAAAAACAATATGCAGCGATTTTATTCTTTGTATCCGCTCAACTGTCGAGCATCCAGATTCATCTTCAACGTCGAAATCGTCATTTGTTGAAACAGAAAGACGAAGTCATTATCACCATCCATGTCCTTGGAAAGTTGTTGGGCTTCACTTCCGAACGGGCTTGGCACCGGTTTGTGATCGGGAATTTGTTTCCCAAGTCCTTGTTCCCTGAACGTTCTCGGTACAACCATCGCTACCGGGCACTTGGCTTTGCGATCAAATGGATGCGGCACCAGCTGGCCAAGCGCGGGCAACACCATGCGTATGCGGTGGTGGACAGCTTGCCGATCGAGCTGTGTCATTCAGCTCGAATACATCGCGTCAAACGATTTCGTGGAATTGCCGATATTGGCTATTGTGCTTCGAAAAAGATCGCTTTTGATGGGGTGAAACTTCATCTGCAAGGTCACCGACCAAGGGCTTCCGATGGGATATGTCGTCACTGAAGCGTCTTGTCACGATCGGGTGGCTGCTGAAACCGTTATGACGCAAATTCCACATCCGTATAACCTAGGTGACAAAGGGTATATCATCCAAAAGCTGCAAAAGAAGCTGCACGAAGAGCAACGAATCGCTTTTTGGACGCCTGTTCGGAAAAATCAGCGAATCGCCAACCCAACGCATGAAAACAGTGGATGAAACGAAAACGCAAAGTGGTGGAAACCGTGTTTTCGATTTTAGTTGATTCGTATCGGATCACCGAGATTCGAGCGAACTCGATTTTTGGATTTGAAACGGCACTGGATGGTATTTTACTGGCTTACTCGCTTGTTGTTCTTGGGCTAGTTGAGCGTTAAGACTCAACTAGCACCACGGATATAAAATTTATATTTTTCTTTTCAAGGATTCTTTCTTTTTTTCTCTTCTAAATATTTTAATTGAATTTCAAACACTTTTTCCCTCGGCACGTAATTAATTATTCCTCGTTTCAAAAGTGCATCAACTTTTTTAACTTTTTTCATTATTTCTCTTTGAATCTTTGTATTTTTAATTTCAAAAGGAACGCCATTTAGAGTATATTGTTCTCCAAGGAATTCTTTATGAAGAATATACATATTTTGTATCAATAAATAACTATCATATCGATTTATTTTAATCGGGTGTATAAAATCTGGCCTTTTCATCGATAATGCTTTTATCTTTCTGTTTTTATCATCATCTTTTGTGATGGGGATACAAAAAAGCCCATCAGGGAATTCTTCTTTTTCAATGACTAAAATTAACACAGGCCTTTTCTCTTTTATAGGTATTTTATATTGTGCCCAGTCCGTAATGGAAAAAAATTCTTCCTTGATAAAATAAATTTTAAAATTTTCGGACATCTCTAATACTCCTATCTAAGAGTCCAAAAAAAGAAGCGGATATCCCGCTTCTTTTTTGAAAAGTTTTCGAGTCCGCCATTTGTTAGTCGCGTGCGGATTAGCGACAAGTTTTCGAGTCCGCCATTTGTTAGTCGCGTGCGGATTAGCGACAAGTTTTCAAATTATTTGTCCAGCCCTTTTATCGGCGCAACTTCAAGTCTGATAATTAATGGCAGCGAAAAGCCATTCGTAGGTATCTTAAAATTACCCTACATTTGTATTTTCATTATATTCCACGGAATTTATTCAGTCAATGATCATCATTTAATTGTTAATGAATCCCAATAACCATTTTTTTGCTCATCAATGCCATACATCCATTTAATTATCTGTTTTCTTCGTTTTCCTTTTTATTCAAAATGAATTTCATTCATAAATTGGACAAAATCAGCGAAAAATATACTCAAACATCTTTAATAAAGGTATATAAAAATGGGGTAAGGTGCAGTCTTGGTTAATTTATTCGGTGTATCAGGACAATTGCATTACAGATGTTTCAACAGTTTGAGTAGAAATGGTCCAGCAAATATCCAAGAAAAGTTCAATCTTGGGCCAACGAGTTGGATGTCCTCCTTACCTTTATGAAATCCCAGAAAACGTTTTTGATCGCCTATATCGATGACTGCTCGCGGTTTGTGCCGTACGCGCAGTTTTTCCCTTATGATGAACGGGGCGTCTATGTGTACGAAGATGGAAGGAAGGTGGCGGAGGCCGTTCGGGTTCGTTTGGAGGACAACGCCTATGTAAAACGCCA
>NZ_QLMH01000046.1 GCF_003259935.1 Paranoxybacillus vitaminiphilus
AACGAATCGTCTTAGTCAAATGAAGCGCGATCATGCAAACTTACAAAATAAACTTTCCCAAATAAAAAGTTCATTTCGTCATTCAAAATAAACGCCCATGATATAAAAGATGCTTGACAAAAAGGAGTAAAATCCATTTCTTCGAATGTTTCAAATTGGCACGCTCTACAATTTCAATATTTTCAAGATGGCTGTAGAATCCCGTCTATCACCAAAGTATTCAAGAAGAAGGTCATTTGATCTTCTTCTTTTTTATATAGGTTCAGACTGAAAAACCGACATAAGTAAGGTTAAGATTAGGCAAAAGAACAGTCGGAATGCTTTATACAAAATGTTTGCAGATTATGATCGTTTGATTCAAATCAGCAATGAGAGTAGAAGAGAAGAAATTCCCCAATTGTTTGATTATCTTTAAAAAGAAGCTTCTTGCATACAAGCTTCTCTTAGTGTTTCATCCGACTTTATTCCTCACCCGGGAAGTTCCACACGATGTCACCTCTTTGAACGATTTGTTTGACTATTAATATATGAGCGTCTTTTATGATCAGTACTTGCGAAATCACTTTTCTGTTCCTTTCTTTGAGTAATAAGGTTGAGCATTCCGATCAAGTAAAGAGCTACATAGTTAAATATGACTACAACTCATATTAAAGTAAATACCAAATGTTCCAGTTTTTTCTTGATATATTTTACCAGAACATATAGATTATTGTATAGATATAGAAATGGAATTTATTTGTAAAATGTTACTTTATGTATCACATAGTGTAAGTCACTTTAACTGTTAAATTTAAATAAAGAAGTTTTTGTATGATTCATAGACCAAGAGCATTTGTGATAATCATTCAGGTAACAATCCCGAACAAACATTTTCAATCTTATTTCCACTAAGACTAAGGACTTACTATCATCTGATGAATCAAATCATTTTTCAAAACATCTCGAAGAAGAAGCGAAAAAGTTGCTATCTAAAACAGATGAAGAAATTCATTTGTCATTATTTCTAGAATTAACAAAAATCGCACAGTTAAAAGGTGGGAGATACGATTTAAAAAAAGAAATAGAGGATAAGTGTCAAGAGATTGTGGATTGGGCTTTTAATGAGTTTCAGAAAAAGAATAAAGAATTTCAACAATATCAAGTAAAAAATTTAATTAATCCACAAGGAGTACGAGAACATTTAGAGAGATATCCTGATATTCCTGTTTACGTTAATGAGGAACTAGGGAAATATTTCGAGGGGAATCCTCAAGTATATGTTACTTCTGTTTCACATGAAGAAGTCATCAATACAACAAAGCAGACGCTTTCTCACGCAGCCGATTTAACTGATTTTGAGATTCCTTATATTACGTTTATTATTTATACTGCTTCAAATGTAAAGAGAGTATGGAGAAATGACCTTACAATTGAGCAAGCTGTTATAAATATTTTAGTTGATTCTACCGCAAAGATTGCATTTGCAAGTTTAGGAAAAATGACAGGAACAGCCCTTGGTGTTGCACTATTTGGCCCACAGTATGGAATTTTATCAGCAGGCATAGGTGCCATACTTTTTGGATCTCAAAGCCGCTATGCATCAGATTTTATTAAAAAAGCTCTGGCAAGCAAGGAAGAAAAAGAACTAAAAGACTCGGTCTTCTATCTGTCAGAACCGATATTGAAAAAAGTGGATGAAAAAATCGAAATCAGACATGATAAGCTTCATAAGCTTAAAGAAGGATCGGAGAAAAGCCATACCAATGAAATATTGCTTCAAAAACTAACGGCAATGAAAGATGAAGATATACAGTATATTGCTTATAAAAAGAAAGAGCTTGAGAAAACATTATCTGATATCCAAAACGGTCGGATTTATGTACTAGACGGATATAAGGAAATCATGAAAACGATACCGAAAACAGGTGTTCATCCTCATAATTATCAATCTGAGTTAGATTTTGCAAATGCTGCATTTATAAAACTGAGAGAAAAGGTTTTATAAATTTCAATTACTGCTGTTTCTATAGATGAATGATCGGACTAGATTGTAGACATGCATCAAGGTAGTATTTCTGTTCGCAGCCAAGTGGGAGAAGGAGCGGAGTTTACCGTTCAGCTGCCCCTTCATACATAAGCGGCAAGGCACTGTTATGCGAGAAGTTATAGTAGAGAGGGAAAATCCTCTCTACGAACATCATGAAAAAGGAAGCATGTTTAGTGCGTATTCCTTAATACTGTAATAAACCCATCACCAAGTTGGGGAATTAGTAAGCATTGATGGAGAATTGGGTGGATTATTTAATGTTAATTTAAAAATAACGACTACGTCAGGGAAATATGTCATACGTGTGCATTCTGGATTAAGCTGCAAAAATCACATTAATGCCCAAAAGGTCGTGTTAAGAAAATTAAAGGGATATGGAATTCCTGTATTAACTCCTTTAAATACAAAAACAGGAAGTTATTTTTCAAAACTGTATAATCGGTTTGTTCAACTAACTCCTTTTGTTGAGGGGATACCATTTCAATTTTCAAAAGAACAAGCTTATAAATGTGGCAATATACTTAGGAAGTTTCATGATGCTTTAATGGATGAAAAAGAAATTCCTACTCCTTTTTGGTCAAATTATCCATCATGTGAAGTGTTAAAAAAAGGAATGGATAGATTGAAAGAACAACAAAGGGAATTACATGAACCATTTCTAATCAAAGAGGTCGAAAAAATTTACCAAACAGTTATGGAACAGTGGTTACCAAAGGCGAACTCTTTAACAAAATTAATTATTCATGCAGATTGGCATCCATGGAATGTATTATTTGACAATGATAATGGTAAAATATATCCTTGATTTTGATTTCCTCCAAAAAGGAGAACGTATTCATGATATAAGTTATTTTCTTTGGGCTGTTCGAAATGCGAAGAATAACGAAGAGTTGGGAAAGCACTTTTTAAAAGGTTATGGTCCAATTTCACCTGTTGAAGTCGAAATGTTGCCGGTGGCTATAGCACGAGCAAGTTTATTCTTTTTATGTACTGCATCGTTCGTTGCAGACCCAGTTGGAGAGTTACAAGAACAAATGAAAGTACAAAAACCCTATATTGACTGGTTATTATCTGATGCTGGAAAATTAAGTATTAACAATTTATTTTGTGTTGAACGGGGCAGGTTGAAAGAAGGAATATTTTTAATTAACTAATAAGTAATTTATATAGCACTCCCTAAAGAATTAGATACTAAAACCTAACAAGTAAATGGTTTTAGTGATAATATTTATCTAAAGAAGACTGTGAGAGGTAGTGTAGTGTGCGAAGATTAAGAGATGTGTTTTATATCAATGCTTTTCCGGAAACCAATGAAATTATCTATTATGGAATGGAATTGAAAGAATTTTTAAACTATGCACCAATAGAAATCAACCATTTATTGCTTCTCGAAGCTGAATATTTCGGTCGAGGGTTCAGTTCAAGGAAAAAGTTTGAAATTGTCGATAAAGAAGAAATGGATGATTTCTTAAAAGAGCATGTATATAGTTACGGTAATTTTTGTTGGGTGGACTTCAATCAAAAGGAAAACGTTGAAGAACTCGAACCAATGGAAATAGCTGAGTTGCTATATCTTGGACATATGTTTAAACCACTCAAAAGTCCATTTTTTGAAAGAATAGACAATAGATATGCCTATCTGGCACATGATGATGGATGGTATTGCAAATTATATTGTAGGTATTTAGATGATTTTAAAGAAATTATTGCAAATAAAGTAATTGGGATGGTATCAACGTCCAAACGAAGGAAGATATACGCTTTTTCTGAAGAACTAAAACAAGTGTTATTTTCTCTTGCGGTTGATGGCTTACTAATTGATTTTAGTAATACTTTGAGATCTAGTAATTCAATTGAAATACCCATCTATACCATTGGGAAATTTATTGATATGGATGAAATGTACAACGGACTTAGAAGACATATAGGGCGTTCCAGATATTCTGCTAAATTGGTTCATAAAAACAAGAAGTGGTCAATTGACTATGAAATTCATAGGTAATTCTTATGTTAAACTAACCGGAGCAAGAGTGAAATAAGGGAGTTGTTTGCGACAACTCCTTTTTCTTGTTGAGCTAACGGAGCAGATTCGTATCTGATTGATTCAGTTTTTAAACATAACATAATATAAAGTGAAGGATAAAAAAATGATAAGCCAGTAAGTTAACTTAATAATCGCGTATAAACTTGATGATGTATAAAATTTTGTGTAAAGCATTTTGCTAGAACAAAAGAAAAAAGGTAGGGTATTCTCTGATTGGACCAAAAATCTTAGAGAAAGGAGAACCCTACCTATGTCTAAAAGTATACCGAATGTAGACTG
>NZ_QLMH01000047.1 GCF_003259935.1 Paranoxybacillus vitaminiphilus
CATAGGGTATGGAGGGCACACCCGGGGAACTGAAACATCTAAGTACCCGGAGGAGAAGAAAGCAAAAGCGATTCCCTGAGTAGCGGCGAGCGAAACGGGAACAGCCCAAACCAAGAGGCTTGCCTCTTGGGGTTGTAGGACACTCAATACGGAGTGACAAAGGAACGGGGTAGACGAAGCGATCTGGAAAGGTCCGCCATAGAAGGTAACAGCCCTGTAGTCGAAACTTCGTTCCCTCCTGAGTGGATCCTGAGTACGGCGGGACACGTGAAATCCCGTCGGAAGCAGGGAGGACCATCTCCCAAGGCTAAATACTCCCTAGTGACCGATAGTGAACCAGTACCGTGAGGGAAAGGTGAAAAGCACCCCGGAAGGGGAGTGAAAGAGAACCTGAAACCGTGTGCCTACAAGTAGTCAGAGCCCGTTCATGGGTGATGGCGTGCCTTTTGTAGAATGAACCGGCGAGTTACGATCACGTGCAAGGTTAAGTCGAAAAGACGGAGCCGCAGCGAAAGCGAGTCTGAATAGGGCGTTGAGTACGTGGTCGTAGACCCGAAACCAGGTGATCTACCCATGTCCAGGGTGAAGGTAGGGTAACACCTACTGGAGGCCCGAACCCACGCACGTTGAAAAGTGCGGGGATGAGGTGTGGGTAGGGGTGAAATGCCAATCGAACTTGGAGATAGCTGGTTCTCCCCGAAATAGCTTTAGGGCTAGCCTCAAGGTGAGAGTCTTGGAGGTAGAGCACTGATTGGGCTAGGGGCCCTCATCGGGTTACCGAACTCAGTCAAACTCCGAATGCCAATGACTTATCCTTGGGAGTCAGACTACGAGTGATAAGATCCGTGGTCAAAAGGGAAACAGCCCAGATCACCAGCTAAGGTCCCAAAGTGTACGTTAAGTGGAAAAGGATGTGGAGTTGCTTAGACAACCAGGATGTTGGCTTAGAAGCAGCCACCATTTAAAGAGTGCGTAATAGCTCACTGGTCGAGTGACTCTGCGCCGAAAATGTACCGGGGCTAAACGTACCACCGAAGCTGTGGGATGACCGTTGGTCATCGGTAGGGGAGCGTTCTAAGTGCGTCGAAGCCAGACCGGAAGGACTGGTGGAGCGCTTAGAAGTGAGAATGCCGGTATGAGTAGCGAAAACAGAGGTGAGAATCCTCTGCACCGAAAGCCTAAGGTTTCCTGAGGAAGGCTCGTCCGCTCAGGGTTAGTCGGGACCTAAGCCGAGGCCGAAAGGCGTAGGCGATGGACAACAGGTTGATATTCCTGTACCACCTCCTCACCGTTTGAGCAATGGGGGGACGCAGGAGGATAGGGCAAGCGCGCGACTGGTTGTGCGCGTCCAAGCAGTTAGGCCGGCAAGTAGGCAAATCCGCTTGCCGTAAGGCTGAGCTGTGACGGCGAGGGAAATAAAGTACCGAAGTTCCCGATTCCACACTGCCAAGAAAAGCCTCTAGCGAGGTGAGAGGTGCCCGTACCGCAAACCGACACAGGTAGGCGAGGAGAGAATCCTAAGGTGCGCGGGAGAACTCTCGTTAAGGAACTCGGCAAAATGACCCCGTAACTTCGGGAGAAGGGGTGCTCTTTGGGGTGCATAGCCCCGAAGAGCCGCAGTGAAAAGGCCCAAGCGACTGTTTAACAAAAACACAGGTCTCTGCGAAGCCGTAAGGCGATGTATAGGGGCTGACACCTGCCCGGTGCTGGAAGGTTAAGGGGAGCGCTTAGCGCAAGCGAAGGTGCGAACCGAAGCCCCAGTAAACGGCGGCCGTAACTATAACGGTCCTAAGGTAGCGAAATTCCTTGTCGGGTAAGTTCCGACCCGCACGAAAGGTGTAACGACTTGGGCACTGTCTCAACGAGAGACCCGGTGAAATTATAGTACCTGTGAAGATGCAGGTTACCCGCGACAGGACGGAAAGACCCCGTGGAGCTTTACTGTAGCCTGATATTGAATTTTGGTATCGCTTGTACAGGATAGGTGGGAGCCTGAGAAGCCGGAGCGCCAGCTTCGGTGGAGGCGCCGGTGGGATACCACCCTGGCGGTATTGAAATTCTAACCCGCACCCCTGATCGGGGTGGGAGACAGTGTCAGGTGGGCAGTTTGACTGGGGCGGTCGCCTCCCAAAAGGTAACGGAGGCGCCCAAAGGTTCCCTCAGAATGGTTGGAAATCATTCGTAGAGTGTAAAGGCAGAAGGGAGCTTGACTGCGAGACCTACAAGTCGAGCAGGGACGAAAGTCGGGCTTAGTGATCCGGTGGTTCCGCATGGAAGGGCCATCGCTCAACGGATAAAAGCTACCCCGGGGATAACAGGCTTATCTCCCCCAAGAGTCCACATCGACGGGGAGGTTTGGCACCTCGATGTCGGCTCATCGCATCCTGGGGCTGTAGTCGGTCCCAAGGGTTGGGCTGTTCGCCCATTAAAGCGGTACGCGAGCTGGGTTCAGAACGTCGTGAGACAGTTCGGTCCCTATCCGTCGCGGGCGCAGGAAATTTGAGAGGAGCTGTCCTTAGTACGAGAGGACCGGGATGGACGCACCGCTGGTGTACCAGTTGTCCCGCCAGGGGCACCGCTGGGTAGCTATGTGCGGAAGGGATAAGCGCTGAAAGCATCTAAGCGTGAAGCCCCCCTCAAGATGAGATTTCCCATCGCTTAAAGCGAGTAAGATCCCTCGAAGATGACGAGGTAGATAGGTCCGAGGTGGAAGCGTGGCGACACGTGGAGCTGACGGATACTAATCGATCGAGGACTTAACCAA
>NZ_QLMH01000048.1 GCF_003259935.1 Paranoxybacillus vitaminiphilus
AAAAATTCGTCTAAAAAACAAAAAGACACCTCTTTCTTTTGGTAAACGATTGGTGACCAAACCAAAAACCAAAGAAAGAAAGGTGTCACCATTATGATAACGAAAAAAGAGTACTTTGCGCAATTACCAAAAGAAATAAAAGACGGATTTTCTGAATGACAAATTGGTAAACATTTAAGAAAAGCTGGAATTATCAAGGCTTGTGGTTATTCTTGTTTATCGATTTTTCAACTATTATTTCTTCTTGTTTTTCAATACAGAAACTGGTACCACGCCTTACAAAGCAAAAAGGCTGCCGATTTACCAGGAAAAGATACCATTTATCGTTTTTTGAACTCGTCTACGTATAACTGGAGAACCTTTTTACTGTCTCTGAGCTCCGAAGTGATTCGTCGTGTGAAACAAACGATTTCGAAGCGCCGTGTTACCGTGTTTATTGTAGACGATTCGATTTATTCTCGTAACCGTAGTAAATCGGTTGAGCTTCTAGCTAAAGTATTCGATCATTCCACTCGTCAGTTTGTCAATGGTTTTCAACGATTAACGCTCGGATGGTCCGATGGCTTTACATTTGTACCTATCGATTTCGCTCTTTTGAGTTCAGCGAACCAAAAGAATCGCTTGAACGAAATCCATTCGTCCATTGATAAACGAACCACAGGCTACAAACGACGGCTCGAGGCATTGGAAGCAAAACCAAACATGGTGTTGAAATTAGTAGAACATGCATTGGATAAAGGAATTTTCGCTGATTATGTGCTCATGGATACATGGTTTACTCATGCCCCGTTGGTGGAGAAGATTCACTCCAAAGGCCTTTTTGTCATTGGCATGGTCAAACAGCTGAAACAACGGTATCTTTTCAACGGAGAACGTTTAACCTTGGAACAACTGTATCGAAAAGCGAAACGAGACATTGGCAAAAAAGAAACACTCGGCTCGATTCACGCAACCCTTCATACGGGTTTACCAGTGAAAATCGTGTTTGTGCGGAATCGAAACAACCAAAGTGAATGGCTGGCCATTTTGAGTACAGATACCACGCTGTCTATGAAGAAATCGTTCGAATCTATGGGATGCGTTGGGACATCGAAACCTTTTTTAAATTCAGTAAATCGTTTTTACATTTAGCCAAAGAGTTTCAAGGTCGTTCCTATGACATGATGATTAGCCATACTACCATTGTCTTCACTCGGTATATCTTGATTGCTTGGCAACTTCGGAAAGAAGAGGATCCGAAGACCATGGGCAACTTATTCTTGTTTCTATGTGACGAAGTAAAGGAGATGGACTTTAAAAACGGCTTTACTACAATTAATTTCTCTTTTCTAAACTTTGGCTGAAGCTAAGGTTTATTTGAGTATGGACATTTTTCAGTGTCAACTGTCCAATTGGATTACTTCTTTACCTCGTTATATCAAGGACTGTCTCCATATTTCTGTGTGCGAAAGTTGAGTTAATAATTCAAGCCATTGGCGAACTGAAATATTAAGAGATTCTTTGTAAATCTTCATCCAATCATCTCTCCTAGTAACTTTTAGCGGGTTCGTATGCTTTTAATCCTTCATCGCCGGTAAGAATTTCGACTTCTCGTCCGTTCACGTTTGCGTAATATTTGGCAGCTGTTTTAATCATTGCTCAGCCTAAAAAATAATATCGTAAGATTCATTGCCTTTTAACAGCTGTAAAAAATCTCCCGTCTCCATCATGGTATCGACCGTAACAACGGTATCATCATTATTTCTAATGGTGCAGATTACTCTTTTTCGATGCGTACTTTTTCTTAGACGAATAAGTTCTGCTTCTCCAATCATTCCCATCCGAAAAGCTCTCGCCAAAAGGACATCTGTACTTAAAAAGCTGATTGGATTGATAGTGGGCACGTTTAACAAGTTATGTTTAGATGAATAATCCATAATTTTTTTCTTTATTTCCACAACCGCAAAATCACTTGTGCTAATGGAAATTTGTTTAATTTTATTTCCATAATGGTGAACAAGCAGGAAAGCCAATGCAAGAATAGAAGTTTCTCCCGCATTTTTCTTTATCATTCCTTCTTCTTTGCTGTCAAAGCCGTTTTCATAATAATTCCTAATCCATTCATCATCAATATCTACACTGCCTGATTCCGCTTCTTGAATCTGTTTTTTTAAATATCGATGCGGCTTCGACCCGGGAGAAGTAGCATTGGCAAACACTTTCATGAGTTTCAAGTCATGATAATCTACCAAAGGAAGGTAATCCGTTGCTTCATCCAAATAAAGCAACGGTCGAGGGAGAGAAGAAATATATTGAAGCCGATGTTCACTCTGTGCAATTTCAGCATACACCCAGCCTGGAACTA
>NZ_QLMH01000049.1 GCF_003259935.1 Paranoxybacillus vitaminiphilus
TTGAACTACCACTAGGCTAAAGCCATAGTGGATTCCTAAGTACAGAGTTCTATCGAACTCTAATTGATTAGGCTATCCCCGTAGTTCCTACGGTTAATCGCAAGGCTTCCTTGCGAAGATTTAAACTTGCGTTAATATCTCGGTCATGATGGGTATGACAATTAGGACACTCCCATTCACGCAATCCAAGATTTTTAACGTCTTTATTTTTATAGCCACAACATGAACAAAGCTGACTGGATGGAAAATTTTTCGCCACCGTTACAACTTGCTTTCCGTACCATTTCGCTTTGTATTCCAACATCGTTCTAAATTGTGACCATGATACTTCACTAATAGCTTTGGCTAATTTATGGTTTTTCAACATATTAGATACTTGCAAATCTTCAATACCAATTACATCGTGGTTTTTGATGATTTTGGTAGAGATTTTATGCAAGTAATCATTTCTAGCGTTTGTGATTTTTTCATGGATACGAGCAACTTTAATTCGTTGCTTATTCCAATTAGAACTACCTTTCTTACGTCTTGAAAGAATACGTTGTGCTTTTGCTAATTTTTCTTCTAATCTTCGAAAAAACTTAGGATTAGAGTAGACAGTTCCATCTGAAAGAATAGCAAAATCTTTCAAGCCGACATCTATACCCGCAGAAGAATCTGTTTTTTCTAACGGTTGTACTTCTGTTTCTACAAGAATGGATACAAAATATTTTCCACTTGGATTACGTCTAATTGTTGCATTGAGAATACGACCTTCTACTTCACGACTCTTTGCAAAACGAATCCATCCAAGTTTAGGCAATTTGATTTTATTACCATCAATAGCAATATTGCCATTTGTATGCTTTGTTGTGTAAGACTGAACAGGATTTTTCTTGGACTTAAAACGTGGTCTATCGTTTTGTTTCTTAAAGAAACGAGAATAAGCGTCAGCAAGATTTTTCAACGATGATTGAATTGCAATACTATCTACTTCTTTTAGCCAAGTTAATTCTTTTTTTAGTTGTGTTAACTGAGCAGAACAAGAATTATAAGTTAAACCTTTTCCTGTTTCTTTGTAAGTATTGTCCCATTTTGCTAAAAAATGATTAAATACAAATCGGGAACAACCAAATGTTTTATTAATTAATATTTCTTGTTCTTTGTTTGGATAGATTCTAAATTTATATGCCTTATTTACCATCATTGATTTTCACTTCTTTTCCATATATACTATAAGTATATACAGAGTATTAGTATATGTCAATAGCATATACTTTTTTTAAAGGGGTGTGATACAAATGGAACGTGTACCAAAATTAATTAAATTCCCTGTCGATTTAGTAGTGAGGATTGAGGAATATCAAAAGAAGAATAATATTAAAAGTTTTTCAGGCGCTGTTTACGAACTAATTCGCAAAGGCTTAGAAAAGTAATGGAATATATCTCTGAAAATCATAGCAAGTATTTGCTTATGTGCCATTTAATATTTGTTTGCAAGTATCGAAAAAAGTTATTATTAAAAGTCGGTGATGATATTAAAACTGAAATCGAATCAATAGCTAATCATTACGGTTGGCAAATTATTGAGCAAGAAATAGACCAAGACCATATTCATATCTTAATCAGATATTCTCCAAAATGGAGTATTCTTGAAATCGTTAGATTATTGAAGCAACTCACAACTTATCGAATGTGGCAAAAGCATAACAAATATCTTTCTCAACATTTTTGGAAAGAACGAACCTTTTGGAGTGATGGATATTTTTCTTGTAGTATTGGGAATGTAAGCAAAGAGATTATCCAAAAATATATTCAAGAACAAGGTCGTTAGGGCTTACATCCCCTAGCCTAAAGGCGTAGGGGTTTTTCGCCCATCCTTATAAA
>NZ_QLMH01000050.1 GCF_003259935.1 Paranoxybacillus vitaminiphilus
TCCTTTTAAATGTTTGGTAGCACTTTCATTTTAAAGGAGATCCTTCATGCAAGGGCTATTTTTATGCTTGTTTGATTTTATCTAGCACCACGGGTTATTAAAAATTAACTTTTTAGCTGCTCACAATCCGTTGTCAACCGTCGGCGGGTTAGTAGGGGGCGTGCAAATTTTCTTTGCGCCTATTGTCATTATGGTTGCCTATCGCCAACCTGAGTGGATGCCTTTTGTCATCGGAGTTTTAGCTGGAGCACATTTTCTTCCATATGTTTGGATATACGGCACGAAAATTTACTTATTCCAAACGATGACAACGGTAATCGTTGCATCGGTTATTGGCATTAGGTTTATGGATCAAGCATTTCACCTTGTTCCATTTGCTTTAAGTATTGTTTATATGATTACGGCCATTTTACTGATTCGCAAACATCGCACAATGGTTCGAAATAAAAAAGAGGCTGGATACGGTTCAATCGAAGCGTAAACGCCTATCATCAAATGTTTTTCAAATCTAGTAATCTTTTTTAACTAATTGGAGGAACGTAAAATTGGGCTATTTCCTTACCTTCTTAACTTTGTATTCGGTGTACCGATAGCTAGAATATTCAGTTTATTAGGTGGAAAATAGAGCCACTTCGTGAAAACTCATTGGAAGCAAGATGTTATCGTTTGTTTTTGGGTGTCTTTCATAATAACGATGTTTATCATCGTTTTACCGTCAATATAGTCCAGCCACAAATTTAGTAAAACCTACAAGGTAACGTATGTTTTTATTTTTTAATTTTTTTAATATTATTAAAATTAAAAAGAATTTAGAATGGATACAATTCACCAAAAATAGTTTAATGCTTAAAGAACTTAGTAAAAAAAAAGACTTGTGTATAAGTTTTTTATCTTAAGTTAAAAGAGGTATATCTTTACTTAATCATTACACTAAAAAAATGTAAAATTACAAAATTTTTTAAGTGAAATCAAATGATAATTATCTTGCTAATTATGTGTTAAAAATAGCAGTTTTATTAATGTGTATAACTATATAAATTCAGTTTGAAATCCCGACATGTTTAATCAACATCTATTCTTGTCTATACTGCTCCTAAACGGGTTAATCAAAGGAGCGGATGAATCATGAAGAAAAAAGGATTACAAATTACGAATGACCACGGTTGGACCATTGAACGTCTTCAAGAACAGGAGCGCAGAATGAAAAATGCGAACATGGCGAAACGGATTGCGGTGATTCGTCTTATTATGCAAGGCTACTTAGGAATCCAAGTCGCTGAGCTTTTGAACATCCATCGTGAAACCGTTTCGATTTACGTTCAAAAGTTTCATCAAGGTGGTATGGATGCGCTATTAGAACGTCATTATGCTCCCGGTAGAAAGCCATATCTGTCTTTAGACCAAGAACGTGAATTGCGAAAGATGCTGGAAGAAAGCACGCCTGCCGATGAAGGATATGGCATCGAAACCAGTTGGAATACACGAATCATTCAACATGTGTTAGAAGAGAAATTTTCTGTCACCATGTCCCGTGGCGGTATTTGCGATATGCTCCATCGATGGGGATT
>NZ_QLMH01000051.1 GCF_003259935.1 Paranoxybacillus vitaminiphilus
CTGTCTCCTCGAAGTTTAATGACAGAAGCTGTATTGGCTTCTGTTTTTGTTTTTATGACATGTTTTGAAGTGGTTTTTACCAAAATTAGTTAAGGTGAACATAAACCTCCTTTATTTTAAAGTAGCATTGATTTTTTACAAATTGTAAAATTTATTTTTACAAAAAAGATATTTAGGGTATAATTATTAACAGCAAGTATATCTTAAAAGAAGTTGATACTGCGGCATAAGGAGGGAGGAAAAATGAACTTCTTTCAACATCGTAAGAAAATTGGCGAGAATATTGCCACTTTTATTAGGTTAAAAGGATTTTCCAAATTATCCTTTTCCAAGTTGACAAACATTTCCCGTCCAACATTAAATTTAATTCTTGCCGGGGAAATTTCAAGCCCAGTTACATTTGAAACCCATCTAAAAAAAATTACGGCAGCTTTCAATTTGCCTGAGGATTACTTTCTGCATCCTCCTGTGATCATTCCTGAATCATGGCAGAGACCGGCTATGCAATATTCTGATCGTTTACAGGAAGAAAACAGGCCGGAACACATCCAAAAGGTTTTAAACGATCTTGATGACTTATTAGATATTGCCGCCATCTATCTATAAATGAAAGGCATGGGAAAATGATGCGAATTACTAGTGAAAATCTGGATCAGACGGTCAAGCTGAACAAAGAAATCAAAGAGGAAATTGAACGACTTATTACGGTTGTGGAGACAAGATATAAAAAAATCCGCATCCTTTCACCTGAAAAGCAGGCCCTGCAAATACTAAAAGAACACTATCTTATTCAAGTTCCTATACCTGACGAAAATTGGGGTGGCGCCATCCGGGAATTGCCTAATGGTAAGAAAGTGTTTGTCATTAACACGGCACAACCGAGGGTGTATCAGTATTTTATCTATTGGCATGAAATCTACCACTTAATCAAAGGGATTGAAGAAAGTTCGTCCCACATAATTTCAACAGAATTTGACCTTTCTGAGAGAAAAGCAGATTATTTTGCCAGCCAAATGCTTTTAGGTCATGATGTGTATGAGTATTTTTATCAGGTGGGCCATCACTTGCCATTTGTTGAGCGAATTATGCACTGCATCGATACTTTCAAAGCACCCTACAAAGCCATCCTCATCCAACTATATGAATCAGCAGGAGAATATAAAAACGAAGAACTGCGCCAGCAAATAAAAAAGAACTTTGATATTAGAATCAGCCAGCAAGAATTCGAGAAGATGTTCCGCAAGTTGGCCCTAGATGTATCATTGGTTCAGCCGAGCAATATTATCGACTTAGGAGCATTAGAAACAAAAATCAAAGAAAAGCGCGCAGAAAATGAAGAAGTCGAAATGTATAAGGAACATGAAGAGTTTCTCAACCAATTTCGCCGGACATTAGAGGGATTGAATCATGTATAAGATGGTCAGTGAGAACTTTAAAGAGCTGGATAGTTTTATCACAAACAGGCACGATTTGCGGATTTGTATACTAGACAATAACAATGTACAGTTTTGCACTCAACACGAAAAATATTTTCCGGTTGACAAAATCTATG
>NZ_QLMH01000052.1 GCF_003259935.1 Paranoxybacillus vitaminiphilus
CCCTCCCGGAGTGATTAAGAAATCGCCCTCTTCCATAAACAACCGTTCTCCCTGCACAATCGAGTAAGCTCCTTTTCCACTCGTAATAAAGCGCATCGCATTTTGCGTATGGCGGTGTGAAGGAGCTGTTTCTCCTGGCAAAATTAACTGCACCGCCGCATATAACGTGTTCGTCGTCGAAGCCCATCCCCAAGGCTGGCGATGTTTTAACCCCGGATTTTGTAAATAAATCGCCCGTCGTTCTCCTCCCCGCTCAGGAGTGAAAATTTTTGTGGCTTCCAATAATAGTTTTTCAATCATTTTTCCTTTCCATAAATAGGGGATCGCATCCGGTGTCGGCTCCTTATGCATCAAATCCGGAATCGCTTCCCATAACGGCCCTAAATGATACTTCTCAATCTCCTTCGTAAACTCTTTCACTTCTTTGCTTTGGAAAAACGAATTGGCTTCCATATCTTTCGCTCCTCCTTCATGCCCCTTGTTGTGATTCATATTTTTTCAAGTTTCTTTCGATCTGTTTATTGTGGTTTGCTAAATGTTCTGTGATAAAATGTTCGACTAAAAAAGTCATCGGTTTTACCCCGAATTTTGGATTACGGTGCGGCGCTTCTAACGCTAAATCCGCGTCACTTAACGAAACAAATTGTTCATTGGCAAACTGTCTTGCTTGTTCGATTCCTTTAATGACATCGGAAACAGCGCGTTGATCCGCTTTACGAACAGCTGCTAATCTCGCTTCATCTTGCAGTCCCCTTCCCCATTCGGTTCCGCCTGCGCGAATGACACGGACGAGCTCTCTTGTCCAGTAACCAATGACTTCTTCCACATGACAAAGTATCTCCATAATAGACCATTCCTCGGCAGATGGTTTCCAGCGAATCACTTCTTCTGACAATGTTTTTGCTTTCTGAATAATTTCATCAATCGATTGGTTCATTTCTTCTTGATACTGTTGAATTTTTGACATTACCGTCCCACCTCCGCGGCGTTCGATACTGCTTTAATACGATTTTCAAGAACCCCTATCTTCTCTACTTCAATCCGCACGACATCGCCATCCTGTAAAAATACTTGTGGCTCCCGGGCTACTCCGACTCCCCCCGGCGTGCCTGTGCATACGACATCTCCCGGTTCAAGTGTCATAATGCCGGAAAGAAACTCGACTAAGTAATGAACGTTAAACACAAGATTTTTTGTATTCGAGCGTTGTCTTTCTTCCCCATTCACCGTTAATACGATTTCTAATTCGTGCGGATTCGGAATTTCATCTTTCGTCACCAGCCACGGTCCCATCGGTGCACTGCCATCGAG
>NZ_QLMH01000053.1 GCF_003259935.1 Paranoxybacillus vitaminiphilus
CCCTCCCGGAGTGATTAAGAAATCGCCCTCTTCCATAAACAACCGTTCTCCCTGCACAATCGAGTAAGCTCCTTTTCCACTCGTAATAAAGCGCAGCGCATTTTGCGTATGGCGATGAGATGGGGCAGTTTCACCAGGCAAAATTAACTGCACCGCCGCATATAACGTATTCGTCGTCGAAGCCCATCCCCAAGGATAGCGATCTTTTAACCCTGGATTTTGTAAATAAATCGCCCGTCGTTCTCCTCCTCGCTCAGGAGTGAAAATTTTAGTGGCTTCTAATAATAGTTTTTCAATCATTTCTCCTTTCCACAGGTACGGAATCGCCTCCGTGGTCGGCTCTTTATGCATTAAATCGGGAATTGCTTTCCATAACGGTCCCAAATAATACTGTTCGATTTTTTTCGTAAACTCTTTCACTTCTTGGCTTTTGAAAAAGGAATTTTCTCCCACATTTCTTCCTCCTTCATTTTACGGACTGATGATACTTAGAAATATTTCGTTCAATCTGTTTTCCGTGATTGTAAAGATGTTCGGTAATAAAATGTTCGATCAAAAACGTCATCGGCTTCACCCCAAACTTCGGATTTCGATGCGGGGCCTCTACTGACAAATCTTCATCCTTTAAAGAAGAAAATTGTTCATTGGCATAGTCTCTCGCCTTTTAAATCCCGTCCATTACATCATCGATGGAGCGATGGTCGGCTTGGCGAACCGCAGCCAGGCGCGCCTCATCTTGGAGCCCTCTTCCCCACTCCGTACCTCCGGCTTGAATCACCCTGACAAGTTCGTTCACCCAATACCGAATCACTTCTTCTACATGGCAAAGAATCTCCATGATTGACCATTCGTCTTCGGACGGTTTCCAGCGAATCATCTCTTCGGATAATGGTTCAACTTTTCGGACCATTTCATCGATATGTCGGTTCATCTCTTCTTGATATTGTTTCACTTTATTCATCATTGTCCCACCTTTACAGCTTTTGGAACGGCTTTCACTTTGTTTTCGAGAACGCCAATTTTATCCACTTCAATCCGCACAACATCTCCATCCTGTAAAAATACTTGTGGCTCCCTGGCTACTCCGACTCCCCCCGGCGTGCCTGTGCATACGACATCGCCCGGTTCGAGTGTCATAATGCCGGAAAGAAACTCGACTAAGTAATGAACATTAAACACAAGATTTTTTGTATTCGAGCGTTGTCTTTCCTCCCCATTCACCGTTAATACGATTTCTAATTCGTGCGGATTCGGAATTTCATCTTTCGTCACTAGCCACGGTCCCATCGGTGCACTGCCATCGAG
>NZ_QLMH01000055.1 GCF_003259935.1 Paranoxybacillus vitaminiphilus
GTGTGAATGAAGAAGGATATCGCGAAATTCTTGATTTCTTTGTGGGAGGACAAGAAAGCGCCTATGTATGGCAGGAAATTCTTCAAAACCTCTACAAAAGAGGCGGAAAGGAAGTGCTTTTGGGCGTATTCGATGGACTACCGGGTTTAGAGGAAGCCTTTAAGACGATTTATCCGAAAGCCGATGTGCAGCGTTGTGTCGTTCATAAAGTTCGTAACACGCTCAATCGTGTTCGGAAAAAAGATCAATTTGAAGTGGCAGAGGATCTCAAACTGATTTATCGCACACCGAATAAGGAGATTGCGTTACAGATGTTTCAACAGTTTGAGTTGAAATGGTCTAGTAAGTATCCGAGGGAAGTCCAATCTTGGGTCAATGAGCTGGATGTTCTCCTCACATTTATGGACTATCCGAACAGTATTCGAAGTGTGATTTACACGACGAATGCGATTGAACGAACAATCAAGGAGATCCGGAAACGCCTAAAACCAATGAACAGTTTGAATAGTTTAGAAGCCGCTGAAAAAATCGTATATTTGACCATCCAAGACTTTAATGAGAAGTGGGCAGGGCGAAAGTTACGAGGATTTGCCGAAGCGCATGAAGCCCTTCAACGAATGTTTGAAGAACGTTACAATTAACCAAATGCTGTAAATGGACGAAATAAGGGGATTCTCCCTTCCCACACAGGAGACTGAATATTCAGTCTCCTGTGTGGAGAAAATCAGTCCCCTATCAATTCAAATCCATTTCAGAGAAACCCTACCCCCATTATATTACACAAAATTCTTGACGGTACCAATTAGTTGGATTTTCTCTAAATGTTTTTTGAATTTCTTTGTTAATTTTTGTCCCACCAAGATAATTTCTAATGTTAGAAAAAAATAAATATTGATGGTTATTTTTCACGAATTTTGCAAACTCCTTTAACTCCACTTCGGCTACGCATGAATCTCCAGTAACAAAGTAATTTTTTAGCATAAGCTTTTTAGGAACTTTGCGATATTCAGATGGTAAACCTTGTAATGATAATAGGATCAATTCGTTTATCTCTTTAATGCCATATACATTGAGAGATACATTAGGATAATGATTTTCAATTCTTTCTTTCTCATAAGTGTAAACTAGCACATTATTTCAGAATCCCTTTTTCAAATTATTTCAGGCGGATTCGGAAATAATGTGCAAAATTTTTGCGGATTGTTCCGGATTT
>NZ_QLMH01000056.1 GCF_003259935.1 Paranoxybacillus vitaminiphilus
GGTGTCATGGCGTTAGGGATGCCTATTGCTTTTGCACTTTTGGTAAGCGGTGTTGCCCTGATGTTTTATCTTGATATTTTTGATACCCAGATTATCGCGCAAAATCTCATTAACGGGGCTGACAGCTTTCCGATGATGGCGATTCCTTTCTTCATTCTTGCCGGAGAATTAATGAATGCCGGCGGAATTTCCAATCGGATTATTAATTTTGCGATGTCTCTCGTTGGTCATATTCGTGGAGGATTGGGGTATGTAGCGATCATTGCAAGCGTTCTTTTTGCCGGTTTATCCGGTTCAGCGGTAGCGGATACAGCGGCTCTTGGTGCCATTCTCATTCCGATGATGGTTAAGGCTGGATATGATCGAAACCGGTCTACTGGTCTTATTGCCGCTGGCGGTATTATTGCTCCGATCATTCCTCCAAGTATTCCGATGATCATCTTTGGAGTAACGAGCGGTGTGTCGATTACAAAATTGTTTATGGCGGGAATAATTCCAGGTCTTCTCATTGGTTTATCTCTAGTTATATGTTGGTGGCTCATGGTAAGAAAGGATAAGGTGGAAGTTTTTCCTCGCAAATCTGTAAAAGAAATATTATCGGCTACCCGTCAAGCCATTTGGGCGCTTCTATTGCCTGCCATTATCGTTGGAGGGCTTCGTGGAGGGATTTTCACTCCTACAGAGGCGGCGGTTGTGGCTGCATTCTATGCATTATTTGTTGGTTTGTTCATTTATCGTGAATTGAAAATACAAGATTTGTTTAAGGTGCTTGTAGCTTCTGCAAAAACAACCAGTGTGGTAATGTTCCTTGTTGCAGCAGCTATGGTATCGGCATGGTTGATAACGGTCGCGAATATCCCGTCCATCGTAACCGACATGCTTGGCCCGTTCATGGAGAATAAACTGCTGCTTCTATTGGCGATTAACGCATTAGTTCTGTTAGTTGGTACGGCAATGGATTTGACACCTACCGTTCTCATTCTTACTCCTGTTTTAATGCCTATTATCGAAAAAGCCGGGATTGACCCGGTGTACTTTGGCGTCCTTTTTATACTCAATAACTGCATTGGGTTATTGACTCCTCCGGTTGGTACTGTATTAAATGTAGCCTGTGGGGTAGGGAAAATAGGAATGGAGGACATCATGAAAGGGATATGGCCTTTCTTACTGGCAGAA
>NZ_QLMH01000057.1 GCF_003259935.1 Paranoxybacillus vitaminiphilus
GAAGCCGCAACTCCTGTTAAGACGAAGATTCCTGTACCGATGATCGCGCCAATCCCGAGCATCGTTAAGTCAAATGCTCCTAACTCTTTTTTCAAAGACACACCTTTGGCGCCTGTTTCTTTCAGAAGAACATCAATAGACTTTTTTCGAAACAAACTCATATAATGTCTCTCCTTGTCGTTTTTTGTCGTTTGATGAAGAACATTGTAGAAAAATTCTACAATACTTTTTAATTATTGTAAAGTTCTAAAATGAAAGAAAACTTAAAAATCCTTTATTTTCTTCATTTTTCATTTTTTAATACTTTACTAAAAAATTGAATGAAATCAGGAAAACTTCAGCTTACTATTGAGTAGGTTGAGAATTAAACACCATTACTATTCACCCTAAACATATTTCCCACATTTTAAAAGAAAAAAGGGCTGACCCATAAGTATCTGACCTCACGTGCATTTCACAATATATAGTTCATTTATGTCCTATATATTGTGCTGTGTGGTCTGACACTTTGCTTTGGGACAGCCTCTTATAAATTTAGCCAACTTTTTTTTCAACATTCTCAATATCATTAAGCGTGCTATTCTTGCGGCCATACAAGAAGTAAATAACAATCCCGATAAATAGCCATGCAGCGAAGCTAAGCCATGTTGTTGCCGGCAATTGAAGAACTAAATAACCGCAAAATGCAACAGCCAACAAAGGAATGAGCGGAACCATCGGAACTTTAAATGCGCGTTTTAAGTTTGGTTGTGTTTTCCGTAAAATTAATACGCCAATGGATACAGTCATAAAGGCAAACAATGTTCCGATGTTCGTTAATTCCGCAAGTTTATTTAGAGGAAGTACGCCAGCAAAAAACGCTGCAAATGAACCAACTAACCATGTATTGATAAGCGGCACCTTTTTCCGTTCACTAACTTTAGAAAATACTTTAGGCAACAAGCCGTCGCGGCTAATCGCATAAAACAAACGGGTTTGGCTGTATAGCATAACAAGCAGTACGGTTGTAATACCTGTAATTGCGCCTAATGAAATAAATCCGGCTACCCAGTCTTGATTGATGTAGCTCAATGCGAAGGCAACAGGATTTTTTACGCCTAATTGATCATACGGAACAATCCCTGTTAGCACTAAAGATACGGCAATGTATAAAAG
>NZ_QLMH01000058.1 GCF_003259935.1 Paranoxybacillus vitaminiphilus
TAGGCTACCCAACATCCAAAATGTTTACAGA
This sequence comes from Paranoxybacillus vitaminiphilus, assembly GCF_003259935.1. Taxonomy (GTDB): domain Bacteria; phylum Bacillota; class Bacilli; order Bacillales; family Anoxybacillaceae; genus Paranoxybacillus; species Paranoxybacillus vitaminiphilus. The sequence continues at coordinate 32 of NZ_QLMH01000058.1, forward strand.
AAATCATGTAAGCATCCCCATTGTAGAAGCAAAATGTCAGTTTCAATCGCCGCTCTTTTTTGACGATGAAGTGTGCGTTCACTCTTCCGTCGTCGAATTACGTGACAAAGCGTTCAAAATTCAACATGTGTTTCTCAAAGAAGGAAGCAAAATGGCCGAAGGCTATGAAATACGCGTATGGGCAAGTTTTCAGAGTGGAAAACCAAAAGCGGTTCCCATACCGGAAGCGATCCGAAGCGCGATGACAGACATCGGGATGACTGTCTAATGTTCGTGGTAGAAAAGATTTCTAAATGATGAAGGAGGAGTCGTTGTGAAGATTGTCAATTATCGAGCAGGAGGCAACGTCCGGGCAGCTTGCATCATCGATAAAAAAATCATTGATTTGAACGACGCCTATGTCCAAATGTTAAAAGCACAAGGACAACCAAGAGCGGAAAAACTGGCGGAGGCGCTTGTACCGTCTAATACGATTGAACTTCTAGAAGGCGGCGAAAGAAGTTTAGAGGAAGCGTATAAAGCGATGGAATTTGCGCTGGCGAATGACATCGTTATCAATCGGGCGGATGTCAAAATCGAAGCGCCGATTTTAAAGCCAAACAAAATCATTTGTGTCGGCCATAACTACCGAGAACATATCTTGGAAATGAAACGAGAATTACCGAAATTTCCAGTGATTTTTGCGAAGTTTAACAATACGATTATCGGTCCGGAAGATGACATTCCATTGCCGCCAATTACCGAACAGCTCGATTATGAAGCCGAATTTGCGTTTGTGATCGGAAAGCGGGCGCGGAATGTTTCTCAGGCGGAGGCGCTGGAGTATGTGGCTGGATACACCATCGTCAACGATGTCACGGCAAGGGATTTACAACGAAGAACACTACAATGGTTACAAGGAAAAACGCTCGATGGCAGTGCACCGATGGGACCGTGGCTAGTGACGAAAGATGAAATTCCGAATCCGCACGAATTAGAAATCGTATTAACGGTGAATGGGGA